>JBCNOW010000024.1:0-341053 GCA_039593635.1 Enterobacterales bacterium | reverse complement strand
TGTCATGGCTCTGAATTCGTCACGGCCTTATGCCCCAGACTGGCGCCTCCCACGATTGGGAGAGCCCGGAATAAAGATTAGAGTCCTAGGGCGTATTTCAGCGCCTGACGCTTCAGCCCACCGGCACGCTCTGCCGCCATCAATCCAATGTTACGCAGAATACGCACCGGCGCCAACGTCATTGCTGAACCCGGCGTAGAACAGATCCATCCCCGACTGCATGATGAAGTTATCCGCCATACGGCGCGTCTGGTAGCGCTTGAGTACCTGATGGCGTGATGGCCCAGCGCTGCGCCTGGCTGCGCGCGTCCATCCCAGCATATCACAGCCAGCAGGCGTCGACGTCACGGTACCCCAGGTTGACCCCCTGCCCCGCCAGCGGATGAATGGTGTGTGCCGCATCGCCCACCAGCGCCAGCCCTTCACGGGCATACTGTAACGCGTGGCATGGCGGCGCGCCAGCGGAAATGCCCCTGCGGCGACCGGCGTCACGTTGCCCAAACGGCTCGGGAAGTGAAGCAAGATCTCGCGCTGCAGCTGCTCCATCGACAGCCCCCTGCAGCTGGCGAATGCGCGCCGGCTTGTCGTACCACACCAGCGACGCCCAGTTATCATCAAACAGCGGTAAAAACGCGTGCGGACCGTTCGGGGTAAAGTGCTGCCAGGTGCTTTCACCCGGCGCATTCTCGCACTGAACGGTGATCAGCATACAGGACTGCTGCATACTGCCAGGCATGAACGCCGATGCCCGCCATCTGTCTGACCTGCGAGTTAGCGCCATCGGCCCCGACGACCAGCTTGACTATCCAGCCTGCTCGCCGTCATCCAGCTGCAGCAGACAGCCATAGCCGCTCGTGAGGATGCAGCGCCTTCAGTGACGCAGGGCACACGCAGCGTCACCTTCGGATGCTCCAGCGCCTGCCAGAGCGCCCGCTGGAGCACGTTGTTTTCCACCATATAGCCCAGGCGCGGCAGCTTCAGCTCAGCGGCGTCAAACGCGACGTGGGCATTTTCCCACTCCCAGGTTTCAAGGCGGCTGTAAGGGATGCGCAGCGCATCGCCAGCACCGCCTCCCAGACGCCCAGCCCGCGCAGCAGATCGACGGAGGACGCGCTGATGGCGGAAATGCGCACATCCGGCTTGCTGGCGGGATCAAACGCCGCCGGTGCCGCACTGCTCAATTACCGTTACCTCAAATCCCTGCTGCGCCAGCCCCAGCGCCAGCGCGCCGCCGACCATACCGCCGCCGACAACGGCAACTTCGGTGTGTTGGAGTGTCATGGTCAATTTTCCTTCTGATTGCCGTGACGCCTTGCGGCAGCACTCTATGTGGCAAAGTGTACCGGAAATTTACCGCACCAGCAGAAAAGCCCTGCTAATCTTGTGCTTCAGCCGTGCATGTTTAACGCACGTCGCGGACACATAACCGGCACACCCCGCGGGCCCCCCCCCCCCCCCCCCCCCCGCGGCGTGCGACGCATAACCGTCATACTGGTCACAACCCCACCAAAGCATTACAATACGCGGCTTGCAATCCTGAGCTGAGCAAGTCGATGACTAAAAAACTCCATATAAAAACCTGGGGCTGTCAGATGAACGAATACGATTCATCCAAGATGGCCGATCTGCTGGATACCACCCACGGATACCAGCTGACTGAAAATGCGAAAGAAGCCGATGTGCTGCTGCTGAACACCTGTTCCATTCGTGAAAAAGCGCAGGAAAAAGTCTTTCATGTGTTAGGCCGCTGGAAGCTTCTGAAACGGAAAAATCCGGACCTGATCATCGGCGTGGGTGGCTGCGTCGCGTCGCAGGAAGGTAAGCTGATCCGCCAGAGAGCCCCGTATGTGGATATCGTCTTTGGCCCTCAGACCCTGCACCGCCTGCCTGAGATGATCAATCAGGTGCGCGGCAACCGTAGCCCGGTTGTTGACGTCAGCTTCCCGGAGATCGAAAAATTTGACCGTCTGCCGGAGCCGCGCGCCGATGGCCCGACCGCTTTTGTCTCCATCATGGAAGGCTGCAACAAATACTGCACCTACTGCGTGGTGCCTTACACCCGCGGTGAAGAGGTCAGCCGCCCGGCAGATGACATTCTGTTTGAAATCGCGCAGCTTGCCGCGCAGGGCGTGCGTGAAGTGAACCTGCTGGGCCAGAACGTTAACGCCTGGCGCGGTGAGAACTACGACGGCACCACCGGCAGCTTTGCCGAACTGCTGCGCCTGGTGGCCGCGATTGACGGTATCGACCGTATTCGCTTTACCACCAGCCATCCGATGGAGTTTACCGACGACATCATTGACGTTTATCGCGATACGCCAGAGCTGGTGAGCTTCCTGCACCTGCCGATTCAGTGCGGCTCCGACCGCGTGCTGAACCTGATGGGGCGCCCGCATACGGTGCTGGAGTACAAATCCACCATCCGCAAGCTGCGTGAAGCGCGCCCGGATATCCAGATCAGCTCCGACTTCATCGTTGGCTTCCCTGGCGAAACCCAGCGAGATGACTTCGAGCGCACCATGAAGCTCATCGGCGAAGTGAATTTTGACGTCAGCTACAGCTTCATCTTCTCTGCGCGTCCTGGAACACCCGCGGCCGATATGGTTGACGATGTGCCGGAAGAAGAGAAAAAGCAGCGTCTGTATATTCTGCAGGAGCGCATCAACCAGCAGGCCAACGCCTGGAGCCGCCGTATGCTCGGCACCGTCCAGCGCATTCTGGTGGAAGGCACCTCCCGCAAGAGCATCATGGAGCTGTCCGGTCGTACCGAAAACAACCGCGTGGTGAACTTTGAAGGCACCCCGGACATGATCGGTAAATTTGTGGACGTCGAGATTGTCGAGGTGCTGACCAACTCGCTGCGCGCGAAGGTGGTCCGCACCGAAGACGAAATGGGCCTGCGCATCGCAGAGTCACCGGAATCCGTGATCTCGCGTACCCGCAAAGAAAACGATTCTGGCGTTGGGATTTACCAGCCTTAAGCCGCATTACTGGCGACAGCGCACAACGCGCTGTCGCCTGTTTCATCCCGCAGGCCTTGTATTTCCTCTCATCGCCCCCAATATCTTCCGCAACGCTTGCGCCTTTATTCTATGGCGTGAATAATTTCGGTAATGACCGTTTTCTGACGCCTGGCGTACGGTATCTGCGACGTCTGTCAACGGGCCCGAGTTAACCAATCAAAGAGGAACAGTTTGAACATAGATACGCGTGAAATTACCCTTGAGCCCGCAGACAACGCTCGCCTGCTGAGCCTGTGCGGGCCGTTTGATGACAACATCAAACAACTGGAGCGACGTCTGGGTATCGAAATCAATCGTCGCGATAACCATTTCAAACTCACCGGACGCCCTATCTGCGTCAACGCGGCTGCGGATATTCTGCGCAGCCTGTATGTCGATACCGCCCCGATGCGCGGCGAGATTCAGGACATCGAACCGGAACAGATTCACCTCGCCATTAAAGAGGCGCGCGTGCTTGAGCAGAGCGCGGAAAGCGTGCCGGACTACGGCAAGGCGATCAACATCAAGACCAAGCGTGGCGTCATCAAACCGCGTACGCCAAACCAGGCGCAGTACATCGCCAATATCCTCGACCACGACATCACCTTCGGCGTGGGCCCGGCCGGTACCGGGAAAACCTATCTGGCGGTTGCCGCGGCGGTCGATGCGCTGGAGCGTCAGGAGATCCGCCGCATCCTGCTGACGCGCCCTGCGGTCGAAGCCGGTGAAAAACTGGGCTTCCTGCCCGGCGATCTGAGCCAGAAGGTCGATCCCTACCTGCGCCCGCTGTACGACGCGCTGTTCGAAATGCTCGGCTTCGAGAAGGTGGAGAAGCTGATCGAGCGCAACGTGATCGAAGTCGCGCCGCTGGCCTACATGCGCGGCCGTACGCTGAACGATGCGTTCATCATTCTCGATGAGAGCCAGAACACCACCATCGAACAGATGAAGATGTTCCTGACGCGTATCGGCTTTAACTCGAAAGCGGTCATTACCGGTGACGTCACCCAGATCGACCTGCCTCGCAGCACCAAGTCCGGCCTGCGCCACGCCATTGAGGTGCTGTCAGAGGTAGACGAAATCAGCTTTAACTTCTTCCACAGTGAAGACGTGGTACGCCACCCGGTGGTCGCGCGCATCGTTAACGCCTATGAAGCCTGGGAAGAGGCGGATCAAAAACGCAGGGCCGAACAGGCCGCGGAACGTAAGCGCGAAGCGCAGGAGCAAGAACAGAAATGAGTCAGGTGATCCTCGATTTACAGCTGGCCTGTGAAGATAATTCCGGCATGCCAGAAGAGGCGCAGTTTCAGAAATGGCTGGATGCCGTTATCCCCCAGTTTCAGGAAGAATCAGAAGTCACGATTCGCCTGGTGGATGAAGCGGAAAGCCACGAGCTTAACCTGACCTATCGCGGGAAAGATAAGCCGACCAACGTGCTCTCTTTCCCGTTCGAAGCGCCGCCGGGCATCGAGATGCCACTGCTTGGTGATTTGATCATCTGCCGTCAGGTAGTGGAACAGGAAGCCAAAGAGCAGCAGAAACCGCTGGAAGCCCACTGGGCGCATATGGTGGTACACGGCAGCCTGCACCTGTTGGGCTACGATCATATTGAAGATGACGAAGCGGAAGAGATGGAGTCCCTTGAGACAGAGATAATGCTTGCTCTGGGCTATGAGGATCCGTACATTGCCGAGAAAGAATAGTCAGTTACTGACTACCATGCCGCCGCGCAGGGACATAGCGCGGTGGTTAACGTTGAACTAATAAGAGAACCCTTAACAAACGCCATGAGCGACGACAATTCACACAGTAGCGACACGACAAACAGTAAAAAGGGATTTTTCTCCCTCATTCTGAGCCAGCTTTTCCATGGTGAGCCCAAAAACCGTGATGAACTGCTGGAGCTGATTCGTGATTCCGGGCAGAACGACCTTATCGACGAAGATACGCGCGAAATGCTCGAAGGGGTTATGGACATCGCCGACCAGCGCGTCCGCGACATCATGATCCCCCGCTCGCAGATGATCACCCTGAAACGTAACCAGACCCTGGACGAGTGCCTCGATGTGATCATCGAATCCGCCCACTCGCGTTTCCCGGTCATCAGCGAAGATAAAGATCACATCGAAGGGATTTTGATGGCGAAAGATCTGCTGCCGTTTATGCGCAGCGATGCCGAAGCCTTCAGCATGGAAAAAGTGTTACGCCAGGCCGTGGTTGTGCCGGAAAGTAAACGTGTGGATCGGATGCTGAAAGAGTTTCGCTCCCAGCGTTACCACATGGCGATTGTTATTGATGAATTTGGCGGCGTCTCCGGTCTGGTCACGATCGAAGATATTCTTGAGCTGATCGTGGGCGAAATCGAAGACGAGTATGACGAAGAAGAGGATATCGACTTCCGTCAGCTCAGCCGCCACACCTGGACCGTGCGCGCGCTGGCCCCGATTGAGGACTTCAACGACGCCTTCGGCACCCACTTCAGCGATGAAGAGGTCGATACCATTGGCGGGCTGGTGATGCAGGCCTTTGGCCATCTTCCGGCGCGCGGTGAAAGCGTTGACATCGACGGTTACCAGTTCAAAGTAGCAATGGCCGACAGCCGACGTATTATACAGGTTCATGTCAGAACGCCGGACGACTCACCGGTGCCAAAACTGGAAGATTAATGTAAATGGCATTTGCCCCATTGCTTGAACGCCAGCGCGTCCGTTTGCTGCTGGCGCTGTTACTCGGAGCCAGCGGTACGCTGGCTTTTTCTCCTTACGATATCTGGCCTGCGGCCATTCTCTCCCTGATGGGGCTTCAGGGTCTGACCCTGAATCGTCGTCCGGTACAGGCCGCCGCCATCGGCTACTTCTGGGGGCTGGGGCTGTTTGGCTCCGGCATTAACTGGGTCTACGTCAGCATCGCCCAGTTTGGCGGTATGCCGGGCCCGGTTAACGTCTTCCTGGTCGTACTGCTCGCCGCCTATCTCTCGCTGTACACCGGTCTGTTCGCGGCGGGCTCCTTTCCCGCCTGTGGCCTAAAACCACGCTGGCTGCGCGTCGCCATTGCCGCCCCGGTGGTCTGGCAGATTACCGAGTTCCTGCGCGGCTGGGTGCTGACCGGCTTCCCGTGGCTGCAGTTCGGCTACAGCCAGATCGACGGCCCGCTGAAAGGGCTGGCGCCGGTAATGGGCGTTGAAGCCATTAACTTCCTGCTGATGGTGGTCAGCGGCCTGCTGGTCGCTGGCGCTGGTCCACGCGCTGCTGGAAACCGCTGGCTGTGGCGCTGGTGCTGTTCGCCCTGCCCTTCCCGCTGCGCTATATCCAGTGGTTCACGCCTGAGCCTGAGCGCACCATGCAGGTTTCCATGGTGCAGGGCAATATCCCGCAGTCCATGAAGTGGGATGCGAAAAAGGAGCTGCTGAACACGCTGAAGATCTACGCCAACGCCACCGAAGAGGTGATGGGTAAATCGCAGCTGATCATCTGGCCGGAGTCCGCCATTCCCGATCTGGAAATTAACCAGCAGCCGTTTCTGAACATGCCTGGATGACGATCTGCTGCGCGCGCGG
The DNA here is from genome assembly GCA_039593635.1 of Enterobacterales bacterium. Taxonomy (GTDB): domain Bacteria; phylum Pseudomonadota; class Gammaproteobacteria; order Enterobacterales; family Enterobacteriaceae; genus Enterobacter. Next base: position 334,495 of record JBCNOW010000024.1, on the reverse strand, counting down.
CAGCACGCTGATCACCGGCATTGTCGATGCGCGTCTGAATCAGCAGAACCGCTACGACACCTACAACACCATCATTACGCTGGGAAAGATAGCGAGTACAGCTACCACTCTACTGCGACGACCGGTACAACAAGAACCACCTGGTGCCGTTTGGCGAGTTTGTCCCGCTGGAGTCGATTCTGCGCCCGCTGGCACCGTTCTTTGACCTGCCGATGTCCTCCTTCAGCCGCGGCCCGTACGTGCAGCCGCAGCTGCATGCGCACGGTCTGCCCTGACGGCGGCCATCTGCTACGAGATCATCCTCGGCGAGCAGGTGCGCGATAACTTCCGTCCGGATACCGACTTCCTGCTGACCATCTCTAACGATGCCTGGTTCGGTAAGTCTATCGGCCCGTGGCAGCACTTCCAGATGGCGCGCATGCGTTCCCTGGAGCTGGCGCGTCCGCTGCTGCGCAGCACCAACAACGGCATCACCGCCGTGATTGGTCCGCAGGGTGAAATCCAGGCCATGATCCCGCAGTTTACCCGCGAGGTGCTGACCACTAACAGTCACGCCAACCACGGGGCTTACGCCATACGCCCGCACCGGCAACTGGCCGCTGTGGATCCTGACCCGCCCTTTTGGCTTGGGGCATCGTGCTGGTGAGCCTGCGCCGCCGTCGCCTGATAACCTGCCCCCTCTCACCAGGCGAAGCGCAGGCTTCGCCTTTTTTCTGCGCAGTTTTCCGCTCCCTTTATCCTTAGTCACCGCCACTTTCTGCTGCCTTTTTGCCCGCTCTCCGACGTAATCTGGCACGCTCTATTGCTTTGTTTATTTCAGGGTTTACGCAACATCCGCTGGTTTGTCAGCTTAACGTGCAACCTTGTCGCACCAGCGCAGATCATCAGTAGCACCGAAACGGTGCAACGGGAGATTTTTGCCTCTGAATGGTGCGGCGCGCTTCGCAAAAATAAACAATAACGCAGCAAAATCTTTACATTAAGCCAGACTAAATGTTAACAAGCTTGCATAACACTGCACTCGCATAGCGCGAGATATAACAACATCACAATGGGTATCAATGCGTCTCACTGGCGCTGATAAGAAAGGAGTTGGGTATGCAATTACGTAAACTGGCCACAGCAATGCTGGTTATGGGAATGTCCGCAGGCGTGGTTCACGCTGAAGATGCGCCAGCGGCAGCCAGCACTCTCGACAAGATTGCCAAAAACGGCGTGATCGTGGTCGGCCACCGTGAATCTTCCGTCCCGTTCTCTTACTACGACAACACGCAAAAAGTCGTGGGCTATTCACAGGATTACTCCAACGCTATCGTTGAAGCCGTGAAGAAAAAGCTGAACAAACCTGATCTGCAGGTGAAGCTGATCCCAATCACTTCACAGAACCGTATTCCACTGCTGCAAAACGGCACCTTCGACTTCGAGTGTGGCTCTACCACCAACAACCTCGAACGTCAGAAGCAGGCGGCCTTCTCCGACACCATCTTTGTGGTGGGTACCCGTCTGCTGACCAAAAAAGGCGGCGCGATCAAAGATTTTGCTGACCTGAAAGGCAAAGCGGTCGTTGTGACCTCCGGTACCACTTCTGAAGTGCTGCTGCACAAGCTGAACGACGAGAAGAAAATGGATATGCGCATCATCAGCGCGAAAGACCATGGCGACTCCTTCCGTACGCTGGAAAGCGGCCGTGCCGTCGCGTTTATGATGGATGATGCCCTGCTGGCGGGCGAACGTGCGAAAGCGAAGAAACCGGACAACTGGGATATCGTGGGTACCGCGCAGTCCAAAGAAGCCTACGGCTGTATGCTGCGTAAAGACGATCCGCAGTTCAAAAAGCTGATCGATGACACCATCGCTCAGGTTCAGACCTCCGGCGAAGCGGAAAAATGGTTCGACAAGTGGTTCAAGAACCCAATTCCACCAAAAAACCTGAACATGAATTTTGAACTGTCTGACGACATGAAAGCGCTGTTCAAATCTCCAAATGACAAGGCTCTTAACTAATTAGAACAACAGGGGCGGGATCTCCTGCCCTCTCGATTGTCGGGAAGCACGGACAGACTATACGTTGAGTGGTCGTTCCCCACTCAGCGCGAAAAATGAGCTTCTCACCAATCTTCGAGGGTAGCGCTGCTACCCTTTTTTTTCTGGAGTTTATTATGTCAATAGACTGGAACTGGGGCATATTTCTGCAACAAGCCCCGTTCGGCAACACCACCTATCTTGGCTGGCTGTGGAGCGGCTTTCAGGTTACCGTGGCATTATCGATAACGGCGTGGATCATCGCGTTTCTTGTCGGTTCGCTGTTCGGTATTCTGCGCACCGTCCCTAACCGTTTTCTGTCCACCATTGGCACCTGCTATGTGGAACTGTTCCGTAACGTTCCGCTGATCGTGCAGTTCTTTACCTGGTATCTGGTGGTCCCGGAACTGCTGCCGGAAAATATTGGCATGTGGTTCAAGTCGGAACTGGATCCGAACGTGCAGTTCTTTGTCTCCTCGATGATGTGTCTGGGGCTGTTTACCGCCGCGCGCGTGTGCGAGCAGGTGCGTGCCGCCATTCAGTCGCTGCCGCGCGGACAAAAAAACGCCGGTCTGGCGATGGGCCTGACGCTGCCGCAAACCTACCGCTACGTGCTGCTGCCTAACGCCTACCGCGTGATTGTGCCACCGATGACCTCCGAGATGATGAACCTGGTGAAAAACTCGGCCATCGCCTCCACCATCGGTCTGGTCGATATGGCGGCACAGGCGGGCAAGCTGCTGGATTACTCCGCGCACGCGTGGGAATCCTTCACCGCGATCACGCTCGCCTATGTTCTGATTAACGCTTTCATCATGCTGGTGATGAACCTGGTTGAACGCAAAATTCGCCTGCCGGGCAATCTGGGAGGCAAATAATGTACGAATTTGACTGGAGTTCTATTGTTCCATCCATGCCCTACCTGCTTGATGGTCTGGTGATTACCTTAAAAATCACCGCGATCGCCATCATCGTCGGTATCGTCTGGGGCACCCTGCTGGCCGTCATGCGCCTGTCGAGCTTTAAGCCGCTCGCGTGGTTTGCCACCGCCTACGTTAACGTGTTCCGCTCCATCCCGCTGGTGATGGTGCTGCTGTGGTTTTACCTGATCGTGCCCGGCTTCCTGCAAAACGTGCTGGGGCTGTCGCCGAAAACCGATATCCGCCTGATCTCCGCCATGGTGGCGTTCTCAATGTTCGAGGCCGCTTACTATTCGGAGATTATCCGCGCGGGTATCCAGAGTATCTCCCGCGGGCAGTCCAGCGCCGCGCTGGCGCTGGGGATGACGCACTGGCAGTCCATGCAGCTCATCATTCTGCCGCAGGCGTTTCGCGCCATGGTTCCGCTCCTGCTGACCCAGGGCATCGTGCTGTTCCAGGATACCTCTCTGGTGTATGTGCTGAGCCTGGCGGACTTCTTCCGCACCGCGTCCACCATCGGTGAACGTGATGGTACGCAGGTCGAGATGGTGCTCTTCGCGGGTGCGGTCTATTTTGTGATTAGTTTAAGCGCGTCGCTGTTGGTCAGCTGGCTGAAGAAAAGGACGGTATAATGATTTCCCTGAAAAATGTTTCTAAATGGTATGGGCACTTTCAGGTGCTGACCGACTGCTCCACCGAAGTCAAAAAAGGCGACGTGGTGGTGGTGTGCGGGCCGTCCGGTTCCGGTAAATCGACGCTGATCAAAACGGTGAATGGTCTGGAGCCTGTGCAGCAGGGCGAAATTGTTGTGAACGGCACCAAAGTGAACGACAAGAAAACCAACCTCGCCCAGCTTCGCTCTCACGTGGGCATGGTGTTCCAGCATTTTGAACTGTTCCCGCACCTCTCCATCATCGAGAACCTGACGCTGGCGCAGGTGAAAGTGCTGAAGCGTGACAAAAAAGCGGCGCGCGAGAAGGGCCTTGAAGCTGCTGGAGCGCGTGGGGCTTTCGGCGCATGCCGATAAGTTCCCGGCACAGCTTTCCGGCGGCCAGCAGCAGCGTGTGGCGATCGCCCGCGCGCTGTGTATGGATCCGGTGGCCATGCTGTTCGATGAGCCGACGTCGGCGCTCGATCCGGAGATGATCAACGAAGTGCTGGACGTGATGGTCGAGCTGGCCCACGAAGGGATGACCATGATGGTGGTGACGCACGAAATGGGCTTTGCCCGCAAAGTGGCCAACCGCGTGATCTTTATGGATGAAGGGAAAATCGTCGAAGACTTCCGAGAAAGACGAGTTCTTCGCCAACCCGAAATCCGAACGCGCCAAAGATTTCCTCGCCAAAATCCTGCACTAATCCTCACAATTCTGGCGGTCCACGGACCGCCAGCGTCAGGGCTTATCTTGCTCCTACTGCAGCGTTAACCTTGTCACAAAATAACGATATAGTGCTGCTGTGCCACCTACCCCGCGGCGCGCGCTCCGCCCCGTCGGCGGGGCCGCGCCGGCGCCCGGCGGCGGGCCGGGGCGGGGCCGCCGGGCGGCCCCCCCCGCCTCGCCCTGCCCTTTATTCATGGCTCAAACGGCCGACGCTGGAACTGATCGTGCCCGCACTTCGGACACAGCGACAACACATCCGGCGTATACACCGCAAGTGGTGAAGGGCACTTCTCACACACCAGATTCCCCAGCCCCACCACTTCGCCGCTGTGGTACACGCCGTGATGATTCAGATCCTGGAATACTTCGCGCCACTCCAGCTGGGTTTTATCGGTGATATCCGCCAGCTCCTGCCAGAGGCTCTCTTTGATCACCCGCATAAAGACGCTGTCGGCGACCTCTTCCTGGCTCTCCTGGTAGCTGCGCGCAAACTCTTCCAGATCGCGGCGCACGGCGCGCGTCACCTCTTCCACTTCGGTTCGCGTTAACTCACCCGTTTGTGCACCACGCGGGCACGCGCCTGTTCGACCAGCGCGTCAATATCGCGCTCGCCGTTACGCAGCCGTTCCGTCAGTGTCGCCACCAGTTCGCGGTAAAATTGAGCAACCTTGTTCATCATTTTGTTCTCCTCCCTTCCGTAACTCCGGATGCTAGACGTTAACTTTAGCGACGCTAATTGACCATATTTCACTCGCCGCTTTGTGCAGGGGAAATCGCAAAAGGGTGAAAGCGCTGGCGCATTCCTGCACAGTGAATCGCGCGACGCGGAAAGGCGTGTTTTGACGCGGGCGTTTGGGCTATGCTATGCGGATCTGAAATACCACATCCATTGGCTACATTTTTGTAGCTGTATTGACTGTAGCAAAAACAGGACCACTGGCTGCCATGCAAGAGCAATACCGCCCGGAAGAGATAGAATCAAAAGTCCAGCAACACTGGGACGAGAAGCGCACCTTTGAAGTAACCGAAGACGAGAGCAAAGAGAAGTATTACTGCCTGTCGATGCTTCCCTATCCTTCTGGTCGACTACACATGGGCCACGTGCGTAACTACACCATCGGTGATGTGATTGCCCGCTACCAGCGCATGCTGGGCAAAAACGTTCTGCAGCCAATCGGCTGGGATGCGTTCGGCCTGCCTGCGGAAGGCGCGGCGGTGAAAAACAATACCGCGCCGGCACCGTGGACGTACGACAACATCGCGTACATGAAAAACCAGCTCAAAATGCTGGGCTTCGGCTATGACTGGAGCCGCGAGCTGGCGACCTGTCACCCCGAATACTACCGCTGGGAACAGAAGTTCTTCACCGAGCTGTACAAAAAAGGCCTGGTTTACAAGAAAACCTCTGCGGTTAACTGGTGCCCGAACGACCAGACCGTTCTGGCGAACGAACAGGTTATCGACGGCTGCTGCTGGCGCTGCGACACCAAAGTTGAGCGTAAAGAGATCCCGCAGTGGTTTATCAAAATCACCGCTTACGCTGATGAACTGCTGAACGATCTGGATACGCTGGACCACTGGCCTGACACCGTTAAGACCATGCAGCGCAACTGGATCGGCCGTTCTGAAGGCGTGGAAATTACCTTCAACGTTGAGAACTACGACCAGACCCTGACCGTCTACACCACCCGTCCGGATACCTTCATGGGCGCGACCTACCTGGCCGTAGCCGCAGGTCACCCGCTGGCGCAGAAAGCGGCAGAGAACAATCCGGAACTGGCTAGCTTCATCGACGAATGCCGCAACACCAAAGTGGCCGAAGCCGACATGGCGACGATGGAGAAAAAAGGCGTTGCTACCGGCTTCTAAGCGAAGCACCCGCTGACTGGCGAAGCGATCCCGGTCTGGGCGGCAAACTTCGTGCTGATGGAGTACGGCACCGGTGCGGTGATGGCCGTTCCGGGTCACGACCAGCGCGACTACGAATTTGCCACCAAATACAACCTGACGATCAAAGCCGTTATTCTGGCTGCCGATGGTTCGGAACCCGACCTGCCCGAGCAAGCGCTGACCGAAAAAGGCACGCTGTTCAACTCCGGCGAGTTCAGCGGTCTGAGCTTCGAAGAGGGCTTCAACGCCATCGCCGACAAGCTGGCCGCCAAAGGCGTGGGCGAGCGTAAAGTGAACTTCCGTCTGCGCGACTGGGGCGTTTCCCGTCAGCGTTACTGGGGTGCGCCGATTCCGATGGTGACGCTGGAAGACGGCACCGTGATGCCAACGCCGGAAGATCAGCTGCCGGTGATCCTGCCGGAAGACGTGGTCATGGACGGCATCACCAGCCCGATCAAAGCCGATCCTGAGTGGGCGAAAACCACCGTCAACGGCCAGCCTGCGCTGCGTGAAACCGACACCTTTGACACCTTTATGGAGTCATCATGGTACTACGCGCGCTACACCTGCCCGCAGTACAACGAAGGCATGCTGGATCCGGACGCGGCGAACTACTGGCTGCCGGTAGATCATCTACATCGGCGGTATCGAACACGCCATCATGCACCTGCTCTACTTCCGCTTCTTCCACAAGCTGATGCGCGATGCGGGCATGGTGAACTCTGACGAACCGGCAAAACAGCTGCTGTGCCAGGGCATGGTGCTGGCAGATGCCTTCTACTACGTCGGCGCGAACGGCGAGCGCAACTGGGTTTCTCCGGTTGATGCGATCGTTGAGCGCGACGAGAAAGGCCGTATCGTGAAGGCGAAAGACGCTGAAGGCCATGAACTGGTTTACACCGGCATGAGCAAAATGTCCAAGTCCAAAAACAACGGTATCGACCCGCAGGTGATGGTTGAGCGTTACGGCGCGGATACCGTGCGTCTGTTCATGATGTTTGCCTCTCCGGCTGATATGACGCTGGAGTGGCAGGAATCCGGCGTGGAAGGCGCGAACCGCTTCCTGAAACGCGTCTGGAAACTGGTGTACGAACACACCGCACAGGGTGATGCCCCTGCACTGAACGCCGCTGCGCTGAGCGAAGATCAGCAGGCGCTGCGTCGTGATGTTCATAAAACGATCGCGAAAGTGACCGATGATATCGGTCGTCGTCAGACCTTCAATACCGCAATTGCGGCTATTATGGAACTGATGAACAAGCTGGCGAAAGCCCCGCAGGACGGCGAGCAGGATCGTGCCATCATGCGTGAAGCACTGCTGGCCGTGGTTCGCATGCTTAACCCGTTCACGCCACACGTCAGCTTCACCCTGTGGCAGGAGCTGAAAGGCGAAGGCGATATCGACAACGCGCCGTGGCCGGTGGCTGACGAAGCAGCGATGGTGGAAAACACCACGCTGGTGGTGGTCCAGGTCAACGGCAAAGTCCGTGGTAAAATTACCGTGGCGGTGGATGCAACCGAAGAACAGGTTCGCGAGCGTGCTGGCCAGGAACATCTGGTGGCGAAATATCTTGAGGGCGTTACCGTACGTAAAGTGATCTACGTACCGGGTAAACTGCTCAATCTGGTCGTTGGCTAAGCGCGGGAGGAAACGTGCGACAACTGGCAACAATACTCTTATCTCTGGCGGTGCTGGTCACCGCTGGCTGTGGCTGGCACCTGCGCAACACCACGGCGGTGCCACCTGAAATGAAAACGATGATTTTCGACCACCGGCGATCCGAATGGTCCGCTCAGCCGGGCATCGTGCGTAATCAGCTGCGCCTGAACGACGTTGAGCTTATCGAGAAAGGTACGCTGCGTCAGGATGCGCAGGATACCCGTCGCTGCGTGTCGGCGCGGAGAGGTCAGGGACTCGCTAAAGACACCGCGTCTATCTTCCAGGATGGTCGTACCGCGGAGTATCAGATGGTGTTGACGGTCAACGCGGCTGTACTGATCCCGGGTAAAGACATTTATCCGATCAGCACGAAAGTGTACCGTTCGTTCTTTGATAACCCGCAAACCGCGCTGGCGAAAGATGCCGAGCAGCAGATTATCATCAACGAAATGTACGACAAGGCGGCGGAACAGCTGATCCGTAAACTGCCGACGGTACACGCCGCGCAGGAGAGCAACAAAGAGACGCTGCCGCAACCTGAAGTGATTGCGCCAGGCGCGGACTCACCGGAAGTGCCCTCCTCGTCAGCCACCAGTCTGCAATGATCAGGCTGTATCCTGAACAACTCCGCGCGCAGCTCAATGAAGGGCTGCGCGCGGCGTATCTGCTGCTCGGTAACGATCCGTTACTGCTTCAGGAAAGCCTGGATGCCGTGCGGCATGCGGCCGCCGCTCAGCAGGGCTTTGATGAACACCATACCGTTCAGGTGGATAACAACCACCGACTGGAACGCCCTCTTCTCACTCTGTCAGGCGATGAGCCTGTTTGCATCGCGCCAGACAATCCAGATCCTGCTGCCGGAGAACGGCCCTAACGCGGCCATCAATGAACAACTGGCGACGCTGGTCAGCCTGTTGCACAGCGATCTGCTGTTGTGCGTGGCAACAAGCTCACCAAAGCGCAGGAAAACGCGGCATGGTTCACCCAGCTCGCGACCCACGCGGTGCTGGTGACCTGCCAGACGCCTGAGCAGGCGCATCTGCCCAAATGGGTAGCCGCGAGAGCGAAACAGACACAACCTTCAGCTGGACGACGCGGCAAATCAGCTGCTCTGCTACTGCTATGAAGGCAACCTGCTGGCGCTGGCGCAGGCGCTGGACCGGCTTTCCCTGCTCTGGCCGGACGGCAAACTGACGCTGCCGCGCGTGGAGCAGGCGGTGAACGATGCCGCGCACTTCACGCCGTTCCACTGGGTGGATGCGCTGCTGGCCGGCAAAGAGCAAACGCGCCCTGCATATTCTGCAGCAGCTGCGCCTTGAGGGCAGCGAACCGGTGATTCTGCTGCGCACGCTGCAGCGCGAACTGCTGCTGCTGATTACCGCTCAAGCGCCAGTCGGCCCATACGCCGTTGCGCTCGCTGTTTGATAAACACCGGGTGTGGCAAAACCGCCGGGCAATGACCACCGAGGCCATCAACCGCCTGAGTCATGAACAGCTGCGCCAGGCGGTGCAGCTTCTGATGCGCGCCGAGCTCACCCTAAAACAAGATTACGGCCAGTCGGTGTCTGGGCGGAGCTGGAAAGCCTTTCCCTGCTGCTCTGCCACAAGGCGGTGGCTGACGTTTTTATTGATGGATAGTATGCACTCTTTACAGGCCCTGTATGGCGGCACCTTCGACCCGGTACATTACGGGCATCTGAAGCCGGTTGAAATTCTGGCGAATCTGATTGGCCTGCAGCGCGTGACCATCATGCCCAATAACGTCCCGCCGCACCGGCCACAGCCTGAAGCAACCAGCGAGCAGCGAAAAGAGATGCTCGCTCTGGCCATCGCGGATAAACCGCTCTTTGATCTCGACAAGCGGGAGCTGACGCGCACCACGCCGTCATGGACGGTGGACACGCTGGAAACCCTGCGCGCCGAGCGCGGTGCACAACCAGCCGCTCGCCTTTATCATCGGTCAGGATTCTCTGCTCAACTTTCCCACCTGGCATCAGTATGAAACCATTCTGGAGAAGAGCCACCTGCTCGTCTGCCGCCGTCCGGGCTACCCGCGCAGATGGCTACGCCAGAGATGCAGCAGTGGCTGGATGCCCATCGCACGACATGAAGTGAAGCATCTGCACCGCGCAGCCTGCCGGGAAGATCTATCTGGCGGAGACGCCGTGGTTTGATATTTCTGCCACCCTCATTCGCGAACGTCTACAGCAGGGTTTAGCCTGTGACGATCTGCTGCCAGCGCCGGTGCTGGACTATATCCATCGCGCGGGCTTATATCGCGATTGATCGCCGCGTGCTATACTGCGCCGCTTCATTTTTGGCTGCGTTTTCCGGGGCATTCAGCCTGCCCACAATTCACCGTGTCATGCACAATCTCATTCACCCAGGGGGAAAACTTGCAGGGTAAAGCACTCCAGGATTTTGTTATCGACAAAATTGATGACCTGAAAGGTCAGGACATCATCGCTATCGACGTTAAGGGTAAATCCAGTATCACCGACTGCATGATTATCTGCACCGGGACCTCTACTCGTCATGTGGTTTCCATTGCCGATCATGTGGTTCAGGAATCGCGCGCAGCAGGACTGTTACCGCTTGGCGTTGAAGGTGAAGCGACCGCTGACTGGGTGGTTGTCGATCTCGGCGATGTGATTGTCCACGTCATGCAGGAAGAGAGCCGTCGCCTGTATGAGCTGGAAAAACTCTGGGGTTAATGCGTGAAGTTGCAGCTGGTCGCCGTCGGCACCAAAATGCCGGACTGGGTACAAACCGGTTTTACTGAATATCTGCGTCGTTTTCCCAAAGATATGCCGTTCGAGCTGGTGGAGATCCCCGCCGGGAAGCGCGGCAAGAACGCGGATATCAAACGTATTCTCGACAAAGAGGGTGAACTGATGCTGGCTGCCGCAGGCAAGAACCGCATCGTCACCCTCGATATTCCCGGCAAACCCTGGGATACGCCGCAGCTGGCGCACGAACTGGAGCGCTGGAAGCAGGATGGCCGCGACGTCAGTCTGTTGATTGGCGGGCCTGAAGGGTTATCCCCCGCCTGCAAAGCGGCAGCAGAACAAAGTTGGTCTCTCTCCGCGCTGACGCTGCCCCACCCGCTCGTTCGGGTCCTGGTGGCGGAAAGCCTGTATCGCGCGTGGAGCATTACCACCAACCACCCCTATCACCGCGAGTAATGACTGACCAGGGTAGATTAAGCAGCGGATGAAACTACAGAATTCTTTTCGCGACTATACGGCTGAGTCCGCGCTGTTTGTGCGCCGGGCGCTGGTCGCCTTTACGGGGATTTTGCTGCTTACCGGCGTGCTGATCGCCAACCTTTATAATCTGCAAATTGTCCGCTTTACCGATTACCAGACGCGTTCAAACGAAAACCGCATCAAGCTGGTGCCTATCGCGCCCAGCCGCGGCATTATCTACGACCGTAACGGCACCCCGCTGGCGTTAAACCGCACCATCTACCAGGTCGAGATGATGCCGGAAAAGGTCGATAACGTGCAGGATACGCTGGAGGCGCTGCGAAGCGTTGTCGATCTTAACGATGATGATATCGCAGCCTTTAAAAAAGAGCGCGCCCGCTCGCACCGCTTCACCTCCATTCCGGTTAAAACCAACCTGACGGAAGTCCAGGTGGCCCGCTTTGCGGTGAACCAGTACCGCTTCCCCGGCGTGGAAGTGAAAGGCTACAAGCGCCGCTACTATCCCTACGGCTCCGCGCTGACGCATGTGATTGGCTACGTCTCCAAGATTAACGATAAAGACGTCGAGCGCCTTGATAAAGACGGCAAACTGGCCGAACTACGCCGCGACGCACGATATCGGTAAGCTGGGGATTGAACGCTATTACGAAGATGTCCTGCACGGGCAGACCGGCTATGAAGAGGTTGAGGTTAACAACCGTGGCCGCGTGATCCGCCAGCTTAAAGAAGTCCACCGCCTCAGGCCGGGCACGATGTCTACCTGACGCTCGATCTCAAACTACAGCAGTATATTGAAACCCTGCTGGCAGGCAGCCGTGCGGCCGTGGTGGTCACCGATCCGCGCACCGGCGGCATTCTGGCGATGGTCTCCATGCCAAGCTACGACCCGAACCTCTTTGTCGATGGCATCTCCAGTAAAGACTACTCCGGCCTGCTGAATGACCCCAACACGCCGCTGGTGAACCGCGCGCCGCAAGGGGTTTACCCCTCCGGCGTCAACGGTGAAACCTTACGTGGCGGTCTCAGCGCTGAGTGCCGGCGTCATCAACCGCAATACCAGCCTGTTTGACCCGGGCTGGTGGCAGCTGCCGGGCTCTGAAAAACGCTATCGCGACTGGAAAAAATGGGGCCACGGTCATCTGAACGTCACCAAATCGCTGGAAGAGTCTGCGGATACCTTCTTCTATCAGGTGGCGTATGACATGGGCATCGACCGCCTGTCGGAGTGGATGAGCAAATTCGGCTACGGACACTACACCGGCGTGGATCTGGCGGAGGAGCGCTCCGGTAACATGCCGACGCGCGAGTGGAAGCTGAAGCGCTTTAAGAAGCCGTGGTATCAGGGTGATACCATTCCGGTGGGTATCGGCCAGGGCTACTGGACGGCGACCCCGCTGCAGATGAACAAAGCGATGATGATCCTCATCAACGACGGCGTGGTTAAAGTGCCGCACCTGCTGCAAAGCACCGTTGAAGAGGGCAAAAAAGTGCCGTGGGCGCCAGCCGCCGGAAGCGCCGGTGGGCGACATTCATTCCGGCTTCTGGGAGATCGCGAAAGACGGGATGTACGGCGTGGCAAACCGCCCGAACGGTACCGCGCACAAATACTTTCGCCGGTGCGCCGTATAAAGTGGCCGCGAAATCCGGTACTGCACAGGTCTTTGGCCTGAAAGCCAATGAAACCTATAACGCGCACCGCATTGCCGAACGTCTGCGTGACCATAAGCTGATGACGGCATTTGCCCCTTATGATAACCCGCAGGTCGCGGTGGCGATGATTCTGGAAAACGGCGGCGCAGGCCCGGCGGTAGGGACCATCATGCGCCAGATCCTCGACCACATTATGCTGGGTGATAACAACACCGAACTGCCGGCTGAAAACCCGGCCGCCGCTGCGGCGGAGGACCAATAATCATGACGGATAATCCAAATAAAAAATCGCTGTGGGACAAAATTCCACATCGACCCAGCCATGCTGCTGATCCTGCTGGCTCTGCTGGTTTACAGCGCCCTGGTTATCTGGAGCGCCAGCGGCCAGGACATCGGCATGATGGAGCGCAAGATCGGCCAGATCGCGATGGGTCTGGTCATCATGGTGGTGATGGCGCAGATCCCGCCGCGCGTCTATGAAGGCTGGGCGCCCTATCTCTACATCTTCTGCATTATTTTGCTGGTGGCGGTAGATGCGTTCGGTGCCATATCAAAAGGGGCACAGCGCTGGCTGGATCTGGGCGTTGTCCGCTTCCAGCCCTCGGAGATTGCCAAAATCGCCGTGCCGCTGATGGTGGCGCGCTTTATCAACCGCGACGTCTGTCCGCCGTCGCTGAAAAATACCGCCATCGCGCTGGTGCTGATTTTCCTGCCAACGCTGCTGGTGGCGGCGCAGCCTGACCTCGGTACCTCAATCCTTATCGCCGCTCTCCGGCCTGTTTGTCCTGTTCCTGTCGGGCCTGAGCTGGCGTCTGATTGGTATCGCGGTGGTGCTGGTGGCGGCGTTTATCCCTATTCTGTGGTTCTTCCTGATGCATGATTACCAGCGCCAGCGCGTGATGATGCTGCTCGATCCGGAAACCGATCCGCTCGGTGCGGGCTATCATATTATTCAGTCCAAGATTGCGATTGGCTCCGGCGGCCTGCGCGGCAAAGGCTGGCTGCACGGTACCCAGTCGCAGCTGGAGTTTCTACCGGAACGCCACACCGACTTTATCTTTGCGGTACTGGCGGAAGAGCTGGGGCTGGTTGGCATCCTGATCCTGCTGGCGCTTTATGTGCTGCTGATCATGCGCGGGCTGTGGATTGCCGCACGCGCGCAAACCACCTTTGGCCGCGTCATGGCTGGTGGGTTGATGCTGATTTTATTCGTTTATGTCTTCGTAAATATTGGTATGGTGAGTGGTATTCTGCCGGTGGTAGGCGTACCGCTGCCGCTGGTGAGTTACGGGGGCTCGGCACTGATCGTGTTGATGGCCGGGTTTGGTATCGTGATGTCGATCCACACCCACAGAAAAATGTTGTCAAAAAGCGTTTAAAAATAAGGGGATCGGAATGCGTAAGCAGTGGCTGGGGATCTGCATTGCGGCAAGTTTACTTGCGGCCTGCACAAGTGATGATGGTCAGCAACAGGCAACCGTCGCGCCGCCGCAGCCTGCGGTGTGTAATGGCCCAGTCGTTGAAATCAGCGGCGCCGATCCCGTTTATGAACCGCTGAATGCCAGCGCGAATCAGGATTACGAGCGCGACGGCAAAAGCTACAAAATCGTTCAGGATCCGTCCCGCTTCAGCCAGGCTGGCTTTGCCGCCATTTATGATGCTGAGCCGGGCAGCAACCTGACGGCATCGGGTGAAACATTTGATCCAATGCAGCTGACTGCGGCGCACCCGACGCTGCCGATCCCAAGCTACGCCCGTATCACCAACCTGGCGAACGGCCGAATGATTGTGGTGCGCATTAACGACCGCGGCCCGTACGGTAACGACCGGGTTATCTCCCTGTCGCGCGCGTCAGCCGATCGCCTGAACACCTCGAACAACACCAAAGTTCGCATTGACCCGATTATCGTGGCGCAGGATGGTTCGCTTTCCGGGCCGGGAACCGCGTGTACCACGGTGGCGAAACAGACCTATGCCCTCCCTGACCGCCCAAATCTTGACGGCGGCATGGTGATGCGTCTCAGCGCCAGCAGCGCGTCTCAGCCGCCTGCCGGACAGGGAAGTCCGCCCGATCAGCAATGACACCCTGCAAAGCGATGACAGCACTGGCGCACCGGTAAAGAGCAGCGGCTTCCTTGGCGCACCGAACGACCTTAGCCTCGGGCGTGCTGGAAGGCAGTGAGCCGACCCCCCGCCCGCCCGTTGCCGCCACGCCCCTGCCGCAACCGGCCTTCGGCTGCGGCAGCGAAGTCCGGCTCCGCGCCAGCCACAACGCGCAGCCGCCCATCGCCGCGCAGCGGTTTTGTGGTTCAGGTGGGCGCCGTCAGCGATGACGCCGCCCGTGCCCAGCAGTATCAGCAGCGTCTCAGCCAGCAGTTTGGCGTACCAGGACGCGTTGAGCAAAACGGCGCGGTCTGGCGCATTCAGATGGGGCCGTTCTCCAGCAAGTCGCAGGCGGCGTCCCTGCAGCAGCGTCTGCAGAATGAAGCACAGCTGCAGTCCTTTATCTTTACCACTGGCGCGCCAAGTCAATGTAACGGGCCGTGTCCGAATTGTCAGTTTGTGTAAAACACATTCACAAACTCATGCTTAAAGTCGGATGCCTGCCTGAATAGCATTTGCTATAGTAAGGCACTTTTTTTAATTCCATCACGGATGTCGTAGTTCTGACCATGAAGACCACTTTTTCTGCTCGTTTTGTGCAGCGCATGGCGCTGACCACGGCCCTTTGCGCGGCTGCACTCTCTGCAGCTCACGCTGATGACCTGAATATCAAGACCATGATCCCTGGCGTTCCGCAAATCGACGCGGAATCCTACATCCTGATCGATTACAACTCTGGCAAAGTGCTGGCGGAACAGAATGCCGATGCCCGCCGCGACCCGGCCAGCCTGACCAAAATGATGACCAGCTACGTCATCGGCCAGGCGATGAAAGCGGGTAAATTCAAAGAGACTGACCTGGTCACCATCGGTAACGATGCGTGGGCGACCGGGAACCCGGTCTTCAAAGGTTCCTCGCTGATGTTCCTGAAACCGGGCATGCAGGTTCCGGTTTCTCAGCTGATTCGTGGTATCAACCTGCAGTCCGGTAACGATGCCTGCGTGGCGATGGCCGATTTCGCCGCCGGCAGCCAGGATGCTTTCGTCGGCCTGATGAACAGCTACGTGACCGCGCTGGGTCTGAAAAACAGCCATTTCCAGACCGTACACGGTCTGGATGCTGACGGTCAGTACAGCTCCGCGCGTGATATGGCGCTGATTGGCCAGGCGCTGATCCGCGATGTGCCGAACGAGTACGCCATCTACAAAGAGAAAGAGTTCACCTTCAACGGCATCCGTCAGACCAACCGTAACGGCCTGCTGTGGGATAACAGCCTGAACGTTGACGGCATCAAAACCGGCCACACCGACAAAGCCGGCTACAACCTGGTGGCTTCTGCCACTGAAGGCCAGATGCGTCTGATCTCTGCCGTGATGGGCGGTCGCACCTTCAAAGGCCGCGAAACCGAAAGCAAAAAGCTGCTGACCTGGGGCTTCCGCTTCTTCGAAACCGTGAACCCACTGAAAGCCGGCAAAGAGTTTGCTTCTGAGCCCGTCTGGTTCGGCGACAACGATCGCGTGCTTCCTCTGGGCGTGGATAAAGACCTGTACCTGACCATTCCACGCGGCCGCATGAAAGATCTGAAAGCCAGCTACGTGCTGAACACCACCGAACTGCACGCCCCGCTGCAGAAAAACCAGGTTGTGGGTACCATCAACTTCCAGCTGGATGGCAAAACCATCGACCAGCGCCCGCTGGTGGTGCTGCAGGAAATTCCGGAAGGCAATTTCTTCGGCAAAATCATTGATTACATTAAATTGATGTTCCATCACTGGTTTGGCTAAAAATCGAACACTTGAAAGTGTGATTTTGATCCCCATATACTAAGTATCCTGATAACTCCCACCTGACGTGGGAGTTATTTTTTGACGTTACGCCGGAGCTGACATGAAAACCAAACTTAACGAACTGCTTGAATTCCCTACCCCATTTACCTACAAAGTAATGGGTCTGGCGAAACCTGAGCTGGTTGATCAGGTGGTTGAAGTGGTACAGCGCCATGCGCCGGGTGACTACTCTCCGTCAGTAAAACCAAGCAGCAAGGGCAACTACCACTCGGTTTCCATTACCATCACTGCCACACACATCGAGCAGGTTGAGACGCTGTACGAAGAGCTCGGCAATATCGAAATTGTTCGTATGGTGCTGTAGTCCCTTTGCGGTTACCCGGGTTACCCGGGTAACCCCTTTCCCCGCTGTGATATACTCCCCCTCATCTTTTTTCCTCGTCTTCGGAGACGTGTTTTGTATCAGGATAAAATTCTTGTCCGTCATCTCGGGCTGCAACCTTATGAGCCTGTCTCCCAGGCTATGCATGACTTCACCGATTCACGCGATGACGCCACCCCCGATGAAATCTGGCTGGTCGAACACCTGCCGGTGTTTACGCAGGGCCAGGCGGGAAAAGCGGAACATTTATTGATGACGGGCGATATCCCGGTGATCCAGAGCGATCGCGGCGGCCAGGTGACCTACCACGGCCCGGGCCAGCAGGTGATGTACGTCCTGCTTAACCTGAAACGCAGAAAGCTGGGCGTGCGTGAGCTGGTCACCTTGCTGGAACAAACGGTCGTCAACACGCTGGCGGAATACGGTATTGATGCGCACATCCGCGTGCCGATGCGCCGGGCGTCTACGTTGGCGAAATGAAGATCTGCTCGCTGGGGCTGCGTATCCGTAAAGGCTGTTCCTTTCACGGGCTGGCATTGAATATTAATATGGATCTGGCGCCTTTCCAGCGCATCAACCCCTGCGGCTATGCCGGGATGGAAATGACGCAGATCAGCGCCTTCCGGCCCGGCGTCACGCCGGCGGACGTGCAACCGCGCCTGGTGCAGCATTTCGCGCGCCTGACCGGCTTTAGCGACACGGAATGGCATGATGAGGCCGCGTGCTGACCTTGACCGTACGTGCGCATTTACAAAATTGTAACTTTCGCCACGGCTTATCGGCTGCTTCTGCCCCGGCGAGATGATATAATTTTTGCAATTTTTTCAAATAAAGTTGAAAGCCTGGTTCTCAGTTTGAGTGAGGAAGCTTTCAAATCGCAATCCCGACCGGAACCTGCAGATTTATGAGTAAACCAATTCAGATGGAACGTGGCGTCAAGTATCGCGATGCCGACAAAATGGCGCTGATTCCGGTAAAAACCGTGGTCACCGAACGCCAGGAAATCCTGCGTAAGCCGGAGTGGATGAAGATCAAGCTGCCTGCGGATTCCAGCCGCATTCAGGGCATCAAAGCGGCGATGCGTAAAAACGGCCTGCACTCGGTGTGTGAAGAGGCTTCCTGCCCTAACCTTGCCGAATGCTTTAACCACGGCACCGCCACCTTTATGATCCTCGGTGCCATCTGTACCCGCCGCTGTCCGTTCTGCGATGTGGCACACGGTCGGCCAAACGCGCCGGACGCCAACGAGCCGCTGAAGCTGGCACAAACCATCGCCGATATGGCGCTGCGCTATGTGGTAATCACCTCGGTGGACCGCGACGATCTGCGCGACGGCGGTGCACAGCACTTTGCTGACTGCATCAGCGCCATCCGCGAGAAAAGCCCGACCATCAAAATTGAAACGCTGGTGCCGGACTTCCGCGGGCGTATGGATCGCGCGCTGGAGATCCTCACGGCTACGCCGCCGGATGTGTTCAACCACAACCTGGAAAACGTACCGCGCGTCTATCGTCAGGTGCGTCCGGGCGCTAACTATGAGTGGTCGCTGAAGCTGCTGGAGCGTTTTAAAGAGGCGCATCCGGACGTGCCAACCAAATCCGGTCTGATGGTCGGTCTCGGGGAAACCAATGCGGAAATCATCGAGGTGATGCGCGATTTGCGTCGCCACGGTGTCACCATGCTGACCCTCGGCCAGTACCTGCAGCCAAGCCGTCACCACCTGCCGGTACAGCGTTACGTCAGCCCGGCTGAATTTGATGAGATGAAAGAAGAAGCGCTGGCGATGGGCTTTACCCACGCCGCCTGCGGTCCGTTTGTCCGCTCGTCTTATCACGCTGATATGCAGGCGAAAGGCCTTGAAGTGAAGTAATCTCCTGCCGCGATTGCGCCCTGCTGCGGCGCAATCGCAAAAATTCTGCTTAAACCGTTTAATTCCTGTCGCAAATCTGTCGCTTTAACCGCTGAGGCCATAAGAGCCTGTTTATTATTTTTTATTTTCTCAGTGTTTTTTCATAAAGGTCAGATTATGCAATCATCCTTTCATATCGATGAGCTCGATTTTATGCGGGCGGCGGATGTGTCAGGTCCATCCTCTGGTAGACCGCGAAGCGGCGCGTCGGGCGAAAGCCTGGATGCGCTAAAAGCGCGCACCACGCCCATGGATATCACCAATCCGTTCGTAACGCCCCATGCGTCGTGCGAACTGGCGTTTCTTGCAACCGCCATCAGCATCGACCACCGCTACGACGAAATTCATCTGCACCTGCCGCAAAGCGCGCAGCCTGCGTCTGCGCCCGCGCCCACACTGCCGTTCACCGAACTGCGCAGCGTAACGCCGGATGAAACGCCGTTGCTGCCAGCGCTGCCGCCGCAGGAGTCAGCGCTGCAGGCCGCTGGCGAGAGCGTCTGGCACAGCCTGCCTGAGGTTCCGGCGCTCAGCCCGGCGCTGTCGCTGGTCAGCGCGCTGCCTGCGGCATGGTATGCCGCTGAACATCAGACGCTCCACCCGTCGCCTGTCCCCACGCTCCCAGCCCGGCAGCCGCTGAGTCTGCCAGAGGTGGCTGTGCTGCGCGACATACAGCAACACGACTATGCGGTGGATTACGATGACAGCGGTGAGCCGAAAATGTTTAGCGGCACGCTGGCGGCGGGCGCTCAGGTGCTTATTTATATCGATAATGTGCTGATTGAAGTGGTAACGGGCGACGCACAGGGTCACTGGCAGTTCGCTCAGCCCGCCGATTTAAGCGCGGCACAGCATGTATTCAGTGCAGAGTTCGTCGATGAACAGGGGCATGTCAGCAGCCGTTACAATAAGTTGATTACCGTACTGCCGCAGCCTGCCGCTATTATCACGCCAATTGATGACAGCGATCTCAGCGCGATTGATTGTGCACTGATGGAACTGGCGATGCAGCAGGATGATATTGCGCCCGCTCTTCTGCCGCTGACCTTCAGCGAAGCATGGCTGGATGAGTGGCACAGCGCTGACAGCACGCTAACCGCCAGCGGCGATCACGCTGGCAACCTGCCAGGCTGGGATGAACCGCTGGAACATCACATTGTCTGGCACTAAAAAACGAAAACCAGACTGTGGCAGTCTGGTTTTTTAACGTAATAAATATTTACACTTATTGACGTTCAGCGCAGAGATTACTCTTTGTGGCCGACGCGTTCAGCAGGCGTTTCTTCGGCACTGCTTTTGGTTGCGGTGGATTCATCATCTTTCATGGCTTTTTTAAAGCCCTTGATTGCGGAACCCAGATCGCCACCCAGTGAACGTAACTTGTTGGTGCCAAAAAGCAGTACGATAAGCGCACCGATGATCAGCAGTTTGGCAATACTGATACCTTCCATATTTTACCTTTCAACCTTCGCGAAAAACGGACAGCACTATTAACGCGCAGTTATTCACCACGCTCAACTGCAATCTGTAACAGAGTGAGATCTCAGCGTCAGATAAAGCGGCTGAGAAACGCCTGGGTACGCGGATGCTGCGGATTGCCAATCACCTGCTCTGGCGGTCCCTGTTCCACCACCACGCCACCATCCATGAACACCACGCGATCGGCGGCTTCACGCGCAAAGCCAATCTCATGCGTTACCACAATCATGGTCAGGCCGCGATTGGCTAAGGTACGCATGGTAGCCAGCACTTCCCCCACCAGCTCCGGATCCAGCGCTGAGGTCGGTTCATCGAACAGCATCAGCAGCGGTTTGATCGCCAGCGCACGGGCGATCGCCACGCGCTGCTGTTGTCCCCCCGACAAATGTCGCGGCCAGGCGTCGGCTTTATCGCTCAATCCGACCGTTGCCAGCAGCTCACGCGCGTGTTGCAGCACCTCATCACGTGGGAACTTGTGCACGCCAATCGGCGCTTCCATGATGTTTTGCA
This sequence comes from Enterobacterales bacterium, assembly GCA_039593635.1. Classification (GTDB taxonomy): domain Bacteria; phylum Pseudomonadota; class Gammaproteobacteria; order Enterobacterales; family Enterobacteriaceae; genus Enterobacter. Next base: position 313,595 of record JBCNOW010000024.1, on the reverse strand, counting down.
GTACCGTCATATGGGGATAGAGATTGAACTGCTGAAACACCATGCCGATTTTCTGCCGCTGATGGGCAATTTTCCGCGCCGACAGGCGATGCAGCAGACCGCGCTTTAGCGCGTAACCAATCTGCTCGTCGCCCACCATAATCGAGCCGGCATTCATCTCTTCCAGATGATTAATGCAGCGCAGAAAGGTCGACTTGCCTGAGCCCGAAGGCCCGAGAATCACCACCACTTCGCCCGGAAACACATCGAGATCGATGCCTTTCAGCACCGCGTTATCACCGAAGCTCTTTTGCACATTACGCGCACGCACCAGCGGCTGAATCTCGCTCATACGTCCTCCTTTAAACGCGGGGCCGCGGCCAGCGCCGTGTCACTGCTGGCGCGTCGTTTGTTCATCATCACGGTACGTTTGCTGCCGCGCGCGTAGTAGCGCTCAATGGCTGACTGGCCGACGTTGAGGATCGAGGTAATCAGCAGATACCAGATCACCGCCACCATCAGCATCGGAATGATTTCAAAGGTACGGTTATAAACGGCCTGCACCGAATAGAGCAGATCGCCCATCGCGATGACGCTCACCAGCGACGTGGCTTTGATCATGCTAATCAGCTGGTTGCCGGTCGGAGGAATAATGGCGCGCATCGCCTGTGGAATGATGATACGCCGCAGCGCGCGGCTGCGGCTCATGCCAAACGCCTGAGTGGTTTCAACCTGACCGTGATCGACCGACAGCAGGCCGGCACGGATAATCTCCGCCATATAGGCGGCCTCGTTGAGCGCCAGACCGGCGATGGCGGCAGTCAGCGGCGTGATCAGATCGTTAGTATTCCAGCTGGCAAAGGTGATGTCCGTCCACGGCACGGTGATCGAAAGCGTGGGAAACAGTGTCGACAGGTTGTACCAGAATATCAGCTGCACCAGCAGCGGCGTACCGCGAAAGAACCAGATGTAGAGCGCCGACACGCCGCTCAGCAGTTTATTCTCTGACAGCCGCCAGACCGCCAGCAGCAGCCCCAGCAGGGTGCCCAGCACCATCGACACCACCGTCAGCCCGAGCGTCACCTGCAGCCCTTTCAGCACCGAGCCCTCGGTAAACCACTGCAGCACCACGTGCCACTCAAAATTGGGATTGGTCGCCACCAGCCACAGACCATTCGCTGCCAGCGTCAGGACCACGATCCAGCTAACCCAGCGTCCATACGCGGGCGCGCTACGGGCAAAAGCGACGTCGCGCTGCGGCACGTCAGCCTGATCCGTGGGGCGCGCGTTGGGGCCGACAGCACTCATTTTGCCGTCTCCTGCGCCAGGTTACGTCCCGGCTGCGGCAGCATGTTGCCGTCCAGCTGCCACTTTTTCATGATGGCCGCGTAGGTGCCGTTGGCAAACAGTTCTTTGTAGGCATCCAGCACCACCTCACCCAGCGGCGAGCCTTTGGGAACGACCGTGCCCTGAAAGATATCGCCAAAGCCGTTTTTCTGCCCCTGACCAGACAGTTCAAGCTGCCCCTGCGCCTGCTCAATGAAATAGGTCAGCGGCGCCTGCGAGGAGAAGAAGGCATCCGAACGCTTCGAGCGCACCGCCAGTATCGACGAAGGCTGATCGGTAAAGGACTGCACTACGACTGCAGGTTTGCCCGCAGCCTCACAGGCGGCTGACTGTTTGCGGATCACCTGCTCCGCCGAACCGGCCGCCATCACCGCAATGCGCTTGCCGCAGGTATCTGCCAGACCGTTGATGTGCGCCGGATTGCCCTTCTGCACGCCAAACACCACGAACTCCTGCACGTAGTCGATGAAGTCCACCTTCTGCTGGCGATCCGGATAATCACCTATCGGCCCGATGGCCATCTGATAGCGTCCGGAATTAATGCCGGCCAGTACGCCGGACAGACCGCTCACCGTCGCATGTTCAATTTTCACGCCCAGCAGCTGGCCGAGCGCCACGGTAAGATCGGCCGAGGCGCCATCCATTGAGTGCGGCCCGTTAACGATCTCATACGGCGGAAAGGAGCCGTTGTTTACCGAGATCATTTTGCCAGCCTGTTTGATCTGCGCTGGCAGCCGATCGTGCAGCGCCTTATCCATTTTTTGCGTCGGAATGGCGTCCGCTGCCTGGACGACGCTCGCCGTCAGGCCGGTCGCCAGCGCGATGGCGGTTAAAAGCATTTTCATCAGTCAGTTTCCCCCAGGCAGGTCAAAGTGATTGCAATTCCGGACGGGCAAAGCGGCGATTTTCCAGTACCGGCAGCACGCTGCGGGCGTAGGCGATGCGGGCCGGATCCAGTTCGGCAAACACCAGTGCAGCGCACTCCGGTGCCTTAGCAATCACCACGCCAAGCGGATCGATCACCAGACTGTTACCAATGTTGCGCGGCCCGCACTCGCCTACCGCCACCATGTAGCAGGTGTTTTCCAGCGCGCGCGCACTGGTCAGCAGTTCCCAGTGCATCTCCTTTAACGGTCCTTTTACCCAGGCGGAAGGCAGCACCAGCACGTCGGCACCGTCCAGCACCAGCCGGCGCGCCAGTTCGGGAAAACGCACGTCGTAGCAGGTCATCAGCCCGACTTTCATGCCAGCCACCTCAACCAGTGGCGGCACGGCATCACCCGGATTAACCCGCTGCGACTCCTGCATGGCGAAGGCATCGTACAGATGCAGCTTGACGTACTGCGCGATGATTTCGCCATTACGCACGGCAATCAGCACGTTGTGCGCTTTGTTATCCTGCGTCGGCACGTGCACGCTCATCATGGTGGTCAGCGCGTTACCTTTGCTGGTTTCCAGCAGCTGACTGACAAACGGCCCGTCCAGCGGCTGTGCGGCTTTTAACACCAGATCGGGATCGGCGATATCGCGCGCCAGCACGCCTTCCGGCAGCACCAGCAGATCGGCGCCCGCCGCCAGCGCATCCTGCATCAAACCGCGACAAATGGCAGTGTTCTCCTGCCATTCGCGGCTAACGGCGAACTGCCCCATGGCTACTTTCATCTTCACTCCCCTCTGGCCGCCGCCGGGAAAATCTCCTCCGGCGAGAGCAACGTTGTGGTTAAGCCCTGCTGAAACAGCTCACGGGCGAAGTCGGCAATCATCCTTTTGTTAGCGGTAAATCCGTTTTGATTCCAGTCGGCAGGCAATTCCTGCGCGGTGCGTCGCAAATCATCCAGCAGCCACGGCGTGGTATCCGCGTACTTCTCGCGTTTGCGCATCCACAGCTGATACGCGCGATCGATCACCTCGCTCAGCGCCTGCGGCAGCCACGGATGCGCCGCCGCCAGCGCCGGCTTCAGCGCCAGCAGATGAATACCGGGCACATAGCCGACGCGGTTGAAGTAGTCGCGCTCAGCACTGACGAAATCCGCCTGCAGCTGGCGCAGACCGGAATCTTTCAGGAAAAAACCCTCAGGCATAAACGGCGTGAACACCGCATCCAGCTCGCCGGCTTTCAACAGTTCAATCAGCGGACGCTCGTCCGGCGCCGGTTCGATGCGGCCCGGGCGACCAAATCCCGCCAGCCGGTCAACAATCGGATGATCAGCGGTCAGGCGTCCGGCAAACCAGAAGGCGTCGTTGATATCGACGCCCGCTTCACGCAGCACGGTGCGCGTCCAGGTATTACCGGAGTCCTGCCAGCCGGTAACGCCGATTCTTTTGCCTTTCAGCTGGGCTGGGGTGGTGAGCGGGCTGGTTGTGGTGGTGATGATGCAGCGCTGGCGAAAGCCACGCATCAGAAAGTGCGGCAGGCCGAGCAGTGAATCGTCGCCGCGCGCCCGTGCCTGCGCATAGCGGCTAAACGACACCTCACCGCCTTCGTAGTGTTCACTGCTGGCCAGGTTATCCACCAGCGTGCCTACGCGGTCAATGACCAGCCTGAAGCCCTGTGGCTGAATATCGCCCAGCGCCAGCGGCGTGAAGTAATCCCAGTCGCGCACCGCCAGTCTGATAGTGATCATCGTGTGCTTCTCCGTTTGTTCAGCCGCCACGCTGGCGCTGTGCATTTTTTCTGCAAATTGTGCTTGAATTTGAGTCTAAAACGCGAATACTAATCTGAACAATCATTTCTTTGTTACTGAACAAAGCTTTTTCTTATGACGCAAATTGTGGATGCAGAGTGGCTCAGCCAGCAGATTAACGACGCCTCGGTAAAAGGCATTACCCTCGCCGCGTCAACATTGATTCGCGACGGACAGATTGCCGTAGGCATGCAGATGCCGGCGGTGCGCGATTTGGCGGAGCGGCTGGGCGTGAGTCCGGCCACGGTATCCGCGGCCTGGGCGCAGCTGAAAAAGCAGAAAGTGCTGGCGGGTAAAGGGCGAAGCGGAATCTGGGTGTGCGGCAACAGTGTGATGCCGCGACCGGTCCGCTTTGAGAAAATTGGCAACTATGGTGAAAACGTCAAAGCCGCGCTGGCGATGGCTGCGCCCGATCCGGCACTGCTGCCGGACCTGCGCCCGGCGATGCTGGCCGGGCTGGCTTCACCGCAGCTGAATAGCTATCAGCGTGAGGCGATTTCGCCACAGCTGCAGGCGGCCATTGCGCCGCGCTGGCCCTGTCCGGCGGAGGCGTGGCTGGCGACCGATGGCGGCTTTGATGCCATGAACCTGATAGTGCAGACGCTGCTGTCACCCGGCGATCGGGTGGTGATTGAAGATCCGACCGCGACGCGTCTGCTGGATATGCTCGACAACATCGGTGCCGAGATCCTGCCGCTGCCCGGTGATGAGCAGGGACCGCTGCCCGCAGTGCTGGCGACACACTTACAGAAAGCGCCAGCGATGTTCATTTATCAGCCACGCACCCACTCGGCGACCGGCTACAGCGTCAGCCAGCAGCGCAGCGAAGCGCTGGCGCAGGTGCTGGCGCAGAGTGCCACCCTGATTGTCGAGGATGACGGCATCGGCGATTTGTCGCGCTGGCCGGTATGGAGTCTCGGCCGCCACTATCCGCAGCGCACGCTGCACGTGCACTCCTTTTCCAAAGCCTACGGCCCGGATCTGCGGCTGGCGGTGGTATCCGGCACGGCAGAACTGGTGAAACGGCTGCAGTCGTGGCGTAACTTCGGGGTCAGCTGGACCAGCCGTATTCTGCAGGATGCGGTGGCCTGGATGCTGAGCGATGCGCCCACCCAGCAGCGCATACAGCAGGCTAAAGCCACGTATGCCGCGCGCCGTCAGCAGTTGCTGGCCGCACTGGCGCGGCGCGGGCTGGTACAGGAAGATCGCGACGGCCTGAGCGTGATGCTGCCGGTGGCGTCAGAGCAGTATGCCATGATCACTCTCGCCGCCCGGGGCATCACCGTGCTGCCAGGCGAACGCTGCAGCATCAACAGCGGACAGTTCATTCGCGTCAGCATTGCGCGGCTGCCGGCCGATCAGCTCGACAGCATCGCCGATGCGTTAGTGATTGCCTGCGGACGCGAGCTTAATATCAGCCCAGATCTTTGATGTGATAGCGTGGCGACTCAACGTAGCCTTCACGCGCATAAAACTGGTTGGCTTTCAGGCGCGAGGCGTGACAATGCACTTCCATGCGGTCGCAGCCGCGGGCGCGCGCCAGTTGCTCGGCGTGGTTCAGCAGCTGCTGACCACTGCCTTTACTGCGCTCGCCCTCGGCGATACAGAAATAGCTGATGCGCGCGAAATCGCCCGCTAATGCCAGCTGCGGAATAAAGTGCAGCGAAAGAAATCCCAGCACCTGGTTACCGTGTTCCGCCACCAGCAACGTCTCGTCGGGATGGGCGCACAATTGCGCCAGCCGATCGCTGATAAATTTTTCCGTGCCGCGATAACCCAGCTCGGTTAACAATGCACTCAGGGCAAAGCTGTCTTTGGCCTGTGCTTCACGTATGTTCATCCTGCCTCCTCCGTTCCCTGACTGCTGTTATATAGCGTTGCCGCTGAAAAATCTGCAAGTAAGCTTTGTTATGAGTATGTTACGGGAATTATCTGTGAGCGACGCCGCAGAATGTGCCTTGTCATGCCGCTGTCACGCTGGCTTAAGGCTGGCTTAATCTTGCTTTGCCATGCTGGCATAAATGAAGTTGCGAGGCATGGCACATGAAGAATCTGGTACCGCACTGTTTTAATGAATGGCTGGCGCTGTCGCTCAGTACGCTGGTGATTATCGCCTGGGCCATTAGCTGGTGGCAGGGCTGAAAAAAGCACAAAAAAAACCCGCCATCAGGCGGGTTTTTAAAATTCTGACTGTTAACTTACAGAGCGATTACGTTAGCAGCAGAAGGGCCTTTGGCACCGTTAGTGATTTCAAACTCTACACGCTGACCTTCAGCCAGAGTTTTGAAACCATTGCTCTGGATTGCAGAGAAGTGTACGAACACGTCTTTGCTGCCATCTTCCGGAGTAATGAAACCGAATCCTTTGGACTCATTAAACCACTTAACGTTACCTTTAATCTTAGACATCAAAATTACCTTTACATGAAAAAACGACACAAATGCTGTGTCGGGTATCAGTACATCAATTGCGGTGACCTTTGTCCAGCGCGAATTGATGAAAAAGTGATAAATATTGATTTTTTCCATGCCCTTCACCCACTTTTGTCTGCAACTTCAGAGCATCTTCAGCGACTAAAAGACTGAAATCGTATCCAGGCGAAGTAAACGTTGCCGTTGTTGTAAGTGCCTGGAATGTAGGTCATCTGGAAGGTTGCCGGGCCATACCCTATCGAAGCCAGCGGCAACACCACCGGAATCGGGATATATCGCCAGTTATCCCGGGCCGTCACGCCTGCGGTGTAACCGGCGCCCAGATGGAAATTCTGATCGTCCAGCGGTCGCCAGGTTGCTTCCCAGCCGTAGCCGCCAATCGGTTCCCACTTGTTAAACGAGTCTTTGAAGGCCATGGCATACAGGCCGTGCCAGTTGCCCTTTTCATCCCAGCGCGAAACGCCACCGCCCGCACCCCACGGCCGCTCGTTGTACTTTTTGATGTGTTCATCATCGTAAGTAAAGCGGTTGTGCCAGGTGATAGCCGGGACGTAAAGATCGTAATTTTGCGGTTGTGTCCAGGTTTGCGCCACGTTATCGGAGAAGGTATTCCAGCCCGATTTAATCGCTTCACCTGTGGTTGCCGCTGGTGTCGAAAAAGAGACCGATGAAGTCAAAATACAGCCGCAAAAGGCTGCAGAAATACGCCAGTTCACAACAATGCTTCCTGTTAAATCATCCTGTATCCGGCAGGCACCGCGTAGCGCCACATCGCGCCGCACCGTGCTGCCGTGGGTTAATGGCTGATGCCACGAGCGCGTACAGCGCGCGCGCCACAGTGGCGCCAGTCGCACCCGGCTCTGCTGGCAATCAGCTGGTTAATTTTACCTCACTGCGCGAACGGAGTCGAAACGGCAAATAAACAAAACGCAGAGGGTAAAAGGTGCAGAAAATGCACTGCTCAGTTGATGATTACTTAGGGTGATTACTTAATATTCAGCAACTTATCCATGCAAATTGATTTCATGAATAAATTAATAAAATTTATCAATTGAACTCACCCGATGATTGAGATAAATCTCATCACTCCAGGACGGAGATAGGAGGAACTGAGATGACAATTCGTTGCAGCCGCTGCGGTTGCGCCAAATTTTTTTATACAGTACCCGGCAAGGAAAAGGTCGACGATCCCGATCATCACGGCGCCTGTTGCGCCGCGTGCGGCAAGCCGATCAGCCTGCGCGATGTGATCCCGCTGTCATCCCTGCAACCGGCTTCTGCCGCCCGTCACGTTGAATAATGTTTTCAGGCACCCGCCGGGTGCCTGAACGCGTCAGAAAATCAGTTTAAACACGCCAGTAATCGTCAGTAACCCGACAATAAAGATGATGGCAATAATCCACAGTATTATTTTCATAGTTCGCTCCTTCAGGATGAAAAATAACGCATCGTGCATTCAGTATAGATGATTATTCCGGCTTCGCTGGACGCTGAGAGCGCGATCCCAGTCACTTGCCTCAGAGACTGTTGCCTGCTCTTTTTTTCTGCGAGCCCGGTCGCAGCTTATCGCTTACGTTGCTATCCCGCCGCACGCGTAGCGCGCTGATTGTCTAAAATTACAGCGCCTGTAGCAGGCCTCAATTGTTCGCTATGTCTACGTAACAAGGAGATAATATGAGCACGATTAATACCAGCATGGGTCGTTACAGCCTCAAGGCAAAGGATTATGGCAGTCACATTCGTGGCAGCATTGCGATTAATGACGAAGGCGGTACGCAGCTCACCCTGCAAGAGTTTGATGAGCATTATCTTGACGATGTCGTCAACAACGTTATTTATCCAATCACGGGTGGGAACCGTGAAATTGCACGCGCACTGCGTGAACAGATGGTTAAAGCCGGCTTCGAACAGCCGCACTGAGTTTGTTGGGCCACGTGTTGTGGCCCTTTATCAGCCCTTACTTGCGGTTATTATCCATTTCAGCGCAGGATGCTCTCTCCCCCCATAAGGAGATTAACCGCGTGACTGAACTGCATCGTGTTTCCCCTTCCCGCTTACATCAGTTTGTTCAGGCTATCTGGCTGCATGCCGGTAGCAGTGCCGAAGAAGCGCGCCTGGTGGCTGACCATCTTGTTGCTGCTAACCTCGCGGGCCATGATTCCCACGGCGTCGGTATGATACCGAGCTACATGGCCTCGCTGACGCAGGGCTTTCTCCAGCTCAATCAGCACGTCAGCATCGAAAAAGACGCTGGCGCGGTCCTCACCCTTAATGGCCAGAAAGGCTTTGGCCAGGTGGCCGCGTACGAGGCCATGCAGCACGGCATTGAGCGGGCGAACAGGTTTGGCCTCGCGGCGGTCGGCCTGCATCATTCGCACCACATTGGCCGTATCGGACACTGGGCGGAGCAGTGTGCCGCAGCGGGCTTTATCTCCTTTCACTTCGTTAATGTGATGGGCGATCCGATGGTGGCGCCGTTTAACGGCAGCGATCGCCGCTTCGGCACCAATCCGTTCTGCGCGGTGTTTCCGCGTCGCGACGGCGAACCGCTGCTGCTGGACTTTGCCACCAGCGGCATCGCCTTTGGTAAAACGCGTGTGGCGTATAACAAAGGTCAGCTGGTCGCGCCGGGCTATTTGCTTGATGCGCAAGGCCAGCCGACCACCGATCCGGGCGTTATGCATCAGTCGCCGTATGGCGCGCTGACCGCCTTCGGCCTGCACAAAGGCTATGCGCTGGCGACGATGTGCGAAATCCTTGGCGGCGCGCTGTCCGGCGGTCGCACTACGCATGACGCCACGCTGCTCACCGGCACTGAAGCCATCTTTAACGGCATGACCACCATTATCCTGAACCCTGACGCGTTTGACGCACCGGCGATGCAGCAGGAAGCCGAAGAGTTTCTCGCGTGGGTCAGGCGTTCACCGCAAAGTGGTGAGGCGGAGATTCTGGTGCCGGGCGAATGGGAAACGCGCAACCGTACAGCACGTGAAAGCGAGGGCATTCCGCTGGACAGCAACAGCTGGCAGCAGATTTGCGCAGCGGCACGCCAGGCTGGCATGCCGGAGGACGAACTGGCGGCCTTCCGCGCCTTAGCGCAGTAAGCCGCCGGGGCTGAGGCACAGTGCCTCAGCCGGTTACAGCGCAGCGGACAGCAGCAAACAGCCCACCAGACCGCACACCGAGATAATGGTTTCCAGCGCCGACCAGGACCGGATGGTTTCACCGATGGTCAGGTTGAAGTACTCCTTGAACAGCCAGAAGCCCGGATCGTTAACGTGAGAGAAAATCACGCTACCGGAACCGACGGCAATAACCATCAGCTCCGGGCTGACGCCCGTGGTGGCAATCAGCGGCGCAACAATACCGCCTGCGGTAATCGCCGCAACGGTTGCAGAACCCAGCGCAATACGCAGAACTGCAGCAATAGACCAGGCCATAAAGAGCGGCGAGACGTTGGTTTCATGCATCATGGCGGCGATGTATTTGTCCACGCCGCTGTCGACCAGCACCTGTTTGAACGCGCCGCCGCCGCCGATGATCAACAGCATCATGGCAATGATTTTGATGGAAGAGGTCAGCGTGTCCTTGATCTCATCCATGCTGCGGCCGCGGTTAAGGCCGAAGGTGAAGATCGCAATCAGCACCGCAATCAGCGTCGCCATCACCGGGTCGCCGAAGAATTCCGCATACGGCAGAATCGCATGGCCTTTCGGCAGCAGCATTTCTGCCACCGCGCGCAGCGCCATCAGGATCACCGGCACCAGAGAGGTCCAGACGCTGACGCCAAAGCCTGGCATCTCTTCTTCGGTGAAGGTTTTCGCGTTGTACAGACCTTCCGGAATCGGCTTATCAATGCCTTTCAGGAAACGCGCATACACCGGGCCTGCCAGAATCACGGTCGGAATACCCAGCAGCGTACCGTACAGCAGGGTTTTACCCATATCGGCGTGGAAGATGGTGGCGATAGCGGTCGGGCCCGGGTGCGGCGGCAGGAAGCCGTGCGTCACGGACAGGGCCGCCGCCATCGGCACGCCGACATACAGCAGCGGAATGCGCGCCGACGCGGCAATGGTGAACACCAGCGGCAGCATCAGCACGAAGCCGACTTCATAGAACAGCGCGAAACCGACGGTGAAACCGGTTAGCACCACCGCCCACTGAATGTGCTTCTGACCGAATTTTTCGATCAGCGTGGTGGCGATACGCTGCGCGCCGCCGCAGTCTGCCAGCAGTTTGCCGAGCATGGCGCCAAAGCCCATGATCAGCGCCAGGCTGCCCAGCGTACCGCCGACGCCGGCTTTGATCGATCTAATAACTTTATCCAGCGGCATGCCCTGCATCATACCGACTGCAAGTGCCACCAGAATCAGAGCGATAAATCCGTTCAGTTTGAAACGGATCATCAGCAGCAGCAGTAACGCCACGCCAATTGCCACATAGAGTAATGGCATAATTTTTCTCCACTTTTGCGCTCGGCGTATTACCGGCAGCGGTTTGTTGTAATGGGACAAAGGGATTATCAGTGCCAGATGTTTCAGAATGCGACATCCTGTTACCGGTATCATGTTAAGGGTAACATTGACGGGAAAGCACCTGGTGCAGCGGGTGAATTTCTGTTTTGCGAAGGTGATCAACTTTTTGTCGGAGGGTTATCAGAATGTTTGCCCCGGCAGCGGCGTGGCTTTTGGTTACACTAGCTGTTTTATGCCAACCGATAAGGATCTGCAGGTGAGTGAGAATCTGATTGAGCTGTACAGTAATCAACAAACCCTGTTTGGCCCTGGCAGCATCGACCGCCTGGTCCCGCTGCTGGCGGCGAATCCGCAGCCCACGCTGCTGTTCTGCGGCCGCTCATTTCTCAACAGTCCGGCGTGGGCACGCCTGGGCGCGACGCTGAACGATCACATTCTGGGCTATGAAATTGTCAGCCATGAAGCCTCGCCAGACGAGATCGATGGCTGGGTGACGCGCTGGCGTGGCCACGTCGATCGCGTTGTCGCCATCGGCGGCGGCAGCGTGCTGGATGCGGCCAAAGCCTTTGGCGCCATGATGCAGCATCCGCTGAATATCGCGCGCTACCTCGAAAAAATTGGCGATACGCCGGTACAGGCGGTCACGCTGCCGCTGATCGCCATTCCTACCACCGCCGGCACCGGCAGCGAAGTCACGCAGAATGCGGTGGTGACCGATCAGCAGCACATTAAGGTGAAGGCCTCGCTGCGCCATCCGGTATTTGTGCCACAGGTGGCGATTCTCGATCCCGATCTGCTCAAAGGAGCGCCGGATCGCGTGCTGGCTACCTGCGCCATTGATGCCTTTACCCACCTGTTCGAGGCTTATCTGTCACGCAAGGGCAACCTGTTCAGTCAGCAAAACGCGCTCAACGGGCTGCAACTGTTCATGCAGGCGTGGCCGTACCTCAATCAGGACGACAGCCGCGGCGATGCGGCACGTGAAGCGATGATGATGGCATCATGGCTCGGCGGCATCAGCCTGAGCAGCGCGGGTTTGGGGGTGATCCACGGTATTGCCGGCGAGTTGGGGGCGATTAAACCGTTCCATCACGGCGAAGTCTGCGGTCGTCTGCTGTTCCCGTTCCTTGATGTACTGGAGGAGAGTGCGCACCCCGAACAGCAGCGGCTGATGGCGGCGCTGGCTGAACGCCTGCTGCCCGATGAAACGGCACCGCCGGCGCTGGCGCTGAAAGCCTGGCTGCAGCAGCAGGCTATCGTGCCGTTCTGGCTGGAAGGACCAACCCTTGCTGCGGAAGAGGTCGACTGGATTGTGGCGCGCGCCAACAGCAAAAACGGCTGGGTCAATTATGATCCCGCCACGCTCACGGAGATGATTACCGCCGCGTGGCGCGTCGTCTGAGCCTTTCGGGCAGCGCAGGCTGCCCGTTGCTTATTCAGCCAGCAAACGGCCCTTCCCCCGCCAGCATCTGCTCAATCACCTGCAGTACGCCTTCCTGGTTATTGGACGGTGCGCCGTAGCGCGCAGCGTCTTTGACCCGCTGCGGCGCATTCTGCATGGCAAAGCTGAAGCGCGACTGCACCAGCATCTCCAGATCGTTGCCGCCGTCGCCAAACGCCAGCACCTCATCGCTGCTGATGTCCCAGCGCTGCTGCAGCAGGCGCAGCCCGTTGGCTTTGTGCAAGCCGGGCACAATCAAATCCACCGAGCCGTGCCCGCTGGAAGTCGCCGCCGCCGCGCCCTGATGCAGACGCTCAATATCAGCCATCAGAATATCGACATAATCATCGGACAGATTCAGCGCAAACTTGAACAGCCGGTCATCGCCCACGTCAGCGAGGCTATCGATCGCCTTGAGGCGATGGCAGTAGTGACGCATTTTGACCAGCCACTGCTCATCCATGGTGTTGAAGTGATAAGCGCTGTTGCGGCCGCAGAGGATGTATTTCAGGTTGGGATAGTTACCGCGCTGCAGGGTATCGAGCACGGCATTGACATCCTCACGGGAGAACGCGCCGCAGAACAGCTCCTCATCCCTGTCGAGGATCCACGCGCCATTTTCGGCGACAAAGGCGATCTCACTGGCGATGTCGGGAAAGAAGGATTTGAGCTGGTAATACTGATTACCGCTGGCGACCACAAATTTGATGCCGCGCCGCGTCATCTCCTGATAGCAGGCCTGAAAACGTGCCCGGTTGTACTGTTTTTTATCGTCGAGAAAGGTGCCGTCCATATCCACCGCCACCATTTTTACCATGGTCATCATGACTCCTTAACGCGTTGAAAGGAAAAACGGGTTGTCCAGAGAATAACCTGGTGAGCGGTGAAAGCGGAGAGAAACACGGATGGCCGTCGCCATCCGTGCGGCAGGATTAATTAAATGCGTTATTCAGCAAAATGGCGGTGATAATGCCGGTCGCGGCCGCCACTAACACATAATTTCCGTCGATAAAGGCCCAGTGCTCGCCGCGCGGCGGCTCATACAGACCGCGTGCCCGCCAGTCATCGACGCGATAGTGTGGACCGCGAAACTCCGGCGGTGCCGGATAACCACGGCGAAAATCATGATCGCGCCAGGCAAAGCGATCGCCGCCACGATGTCCCTCCGGCATACGGTGGTCAGCATAGTGATCGTGAAGATCCGGGCCCGGTCCGCGATCGTGGCCAAAGTCACGACGGTCATGATGATCGGGACCCGGGCCGCGATCCTGATGGCGGTCGCCGCCGTGCGGGTCCCAGCGATGGTCACCGGGACCGTCGGCCCAGGAGACGCTGGAAAACAGTGTGCTGCATGCAATAAATGACGCAATAATCGTAAGTGTTGTTTTTTTCATGGTGTTACCTCCAGGGATAACGGCAGTCTGCGCGCCGTTGAGGCTTACTATTGCCTAAACAAAGCTAAAACAGCATTTCCAAAAGTCTTAAAAATCGGAGACTTACAATACATTACGCCAGGTTAGCGCTTTCTTAACGATTGTGGAGAATTTATGGTGGCGTGGCACGATAAGGCTGGCAGGGAAATAAGCAGTTAATTCAGCGGGAATAAAGAAAACCCGATCGCGGGGATCGGGCGGACAATGCTATTTCCATAAAAAGCATAAAGCGGGGAAACCCTGCTAAAAAGAGGGTAAAACTGAAGCACACAACGCCACATCACTAGCATTGCCCGGAAAGAATAACATTCATCAGGGCAAAATACTTTCAGAAAACTTCTATTTTCAGAAAAAACCGTAAAAATGTTCACGGCAGCGAAAATAACCACCAAAGGTACATAACGTGAAAGGAAATAAGGTCCGTGCTCTGACCAGCTGTCGTCAGAAAATATAGTCAGCCCGTATAAGATATCGACACAAAATCACAATGCATTGAATTTAAATGATAAAAATTAAGCCATACCATTTTTTAGTTATGCCGACATTTAAGCCGACCGGCAAACTAGCTGGCCGGCACATTTCATTGATAACGAGAGCCCTATTGCTGTCCTGGCAATTAATCGATGTGCGTGATTAATATAACGCTAATTTTTCGTTGCGCTGAAGCGTAAGGTTAAATAACCAGCAAGCGGCGCACAATAATTATGCGCCGGCTATTAATCCAATTGCGCTGGCGAATTTAGCGGGGTGGCGCAGAAACAGGATATCGCTGAGTTGCAGCCGGATGGCGCAGCAGCGCCTGCGCCGGACGTATCGGCCGCCGTACCAGCTCACCCGCACAGTTCGGGCAGTGCTGCGCCAGCACGCCTTCCGCGCAGTCAACACAAAATGTGCACTCAAACGAGCAGATGCGCGCATCAGGCGAGGCCGGCGGCAGATCTTTATCGCAGCATTCACAGTTAGGACGTAATTCCAGCATGGCACTCTCCTGTCAGGGGTCAGGGCTATCATCGCCGCCGCCGCCCCGGCGCGCTAGCCTGTGAGCGGACATAGGGCGGACAGTTCGGGACAGCTTTTCATCCTGCACGCCTTGCCTTGCGCGCTAAAAACATTACATTCCGCAAAAGCCGTTCTATAGTTCATTCGCTACGTTTATCTGCGAGGCTTTTGCATGCGTGTTAAAGGGTTAAATATCGGTTTCTTTATAGTGATTCTGGCGATTGTCACGATCGCCTTTTTTGATGTGCTGGCGCCCTATTTCTCTGCCATTTTGTGGGCGGCGATTCTGGCGGTGATCTTTGCGCCGCTGAAGTCACTGCTGCGGCGCAAAATGGGCGACCGCAACGGGCTGGCCTCTTTTGTGACCTTACTGATTATCTGCCTGATCGTGTTCACCCCGCTGGCGATCATCACCTCGTCGCTGGTGGTCGAGATCAATACGGTGTACACCAAGCTGCAAACCAATTCCGCGCAGTTCCCGACGGTGTTTGCCTCGCTGCTGCAGCATCTGCCGGAGTGGGCACAAACCTGGCTGGCGGATCACGATCTGAACAATGCCGCACAGATTCAGCAAAAACTCTCCGGCTTTGCGCTGAAGGGCGGACAATACATGGCGGGCAGCGTGTTCCTGATCGGTAAAGGAACTTTCACCTTCACCGTGGGCTTTGGCGTGATGCTTTATCTGCTGTTTTTCCTGTTGAAAGACGGCGCCTGGCTGGTCGGGCTGATTCTCGAAGCGCTGCCGCTCTCCACCTATGTTAAGCACCATCTGCTGATGAAATTTGCCGCTGTATCGCGCGCGACGGTCAAAGGCACCGTGGTGGTGGCCGTGGTGCAGGGGGTGCTTGGTGGCTTTGCCTTCTGGATCACTGACATCGACGGCAGCCTGCTGTGGGGCGCGCTGATGGCGTTCCTGTCGCTGATTCCGGCAGTCGGCTCGGCCATCGTCTGGGTGCCAGCGGCCATCTTCTTCTTCGCCACCGGTGCGCTGTGGAAAGGCCTGTTCCTGGTGGGCTTCTTCGTTATCGTGGTCGGGCTGGTGGACAACATCCTGCGTCCGCTGCTGGTTGGCAAAGATACCAAAATGCCGGATTACCTGATCCTGATTGCCACGCTGGGCGGCATGGAAGTGTACGGCATCAACGGCTTCGTGATTGGTCCCTTGATCGCTGCCCTGTTCATCGCCTGCTGGAATCTGCTCTCCGGCCGCGACAACCGGGAAAATGTCGAAGAGATCGACGAAGAGTTTATCGAAGAGGGTAAAACCCGCGAGTAGCAGCGGTATAACAACTAAAGACCTGCTGACGGGCCACTATCGCTCACTGGCAGGCTCATCCAAAGCGGCGCTTTAAAGCGCCGCTTGTCTTTTCAGCGCGGCCGCCAGGCTGTCTCGCACGCAACGCTGTCTGCGCCTTTACTGACCTTTCCCTCCTGCCTTCACCCTTTTACCGGGCTCAGTCAGCACTCAGCCCGGACGTTTCACAATTAAACCCATGCTGCTAAGGTGTCAGAGGACAATCGCGACAATCTGGAGCGTATAATGCTTACAACAATAATTTATCGCAGCCACATCTCTGAAGATGTTCCCGTCAATATCCTGCCGGAGATGGTGGCAAAAGCGAGTCTGCTCAATGCTGAGCATCATGTTACCGGCATCCTGCTGTTTAACGGCACGCACTTTTTTCAAATCCTGGAAGGGCCGGAGCAAGGCGTTCTGGCAATCTACGCCCGCATCTGTGCCGACCGGCGTCATCACAATGTGGTCGAGCTGATGCGCGACTACTCCCCTTCGCGGCGTTTCGGTAATGCTGGCATGGAGCTGTTCGATTTGCGTAATCACCACAGCGGCAGTGTGCTGCAGGCGGTGCTTGATCGCGGCACGTCGAAATATCAGCTGACCTATGACGATCGCGGGCTACAGTTCCTCAGAACCTTTGTCGAAGCGCGTGAAAAAGAGAACTACTTTGAAGTGCCGCCGGCTGATTGCTGGGAGTTCATCCCCGCGGAAGGGCAATCTCCCGCGCCGGCCAGTGGCGTCACTTTCCGCCCAGTGGTTGATCCCCTCGGCCGTGAAGTGACGGCCATTGAGGCGATTCCGCACGCGCAACCCGCCGGATTAAAGGAACATGAGCGTTACATTCATGACCTCAACGTGGTGACAGACGCACTGCATAAAGCCGGCCAGGCATGTCCCGATGGCATGACGCTGTATATCAGTATCCTGCCGATGACGCTGGTTTATCTTCCCGATGCGGTAAGTCAGCTGGTCAGCGCCATCGCGCAGGCGGAGCTGGTGCCGCAGCAAATCATTCTTGGCGTGAGCGAAACGGAAGTCATCTCCCGGCTGGAAGATTTTTCCACGGCGGTCAGACAGCTGAAAGAGGCTGGCATCAGCCTTTCCATTGATAACTTCGGCGATGGCTCGGCCGGTCTCTCTTTACTGGCGCACGTCCAGCCTGACCGGGTACGTATCGGCGCAAATATTGTACGTGATATTCATCGTAGCGGCCCGAAGCAGGCGGTGATGCAGGCGGTCATCCGCTGTTGTTCGGCGCTGGAAATCAACGTCATTGCGGCCGGCATTGAGCGTCCCGAAGAGTGGATGTGGCTGGAGGCGGCCGGGATCATCGATTTCCAGGGCAGCCTGTTTACGCCTGAGGGCGGTGCCGTGGCATGGCCTGAGAGCCGCGAGGCGATCTGAAAGCGGTTAAGCCTGACGACGCAGAACCTCTGAAGAGATAAAACGTCAGGCTCACAGGAGAAGACAATGCTGAGCGATGCCCGACTGCAGTTTATATCCAGCCATCCGGAGGAGAACGAACCGGAGGCGGTATCCATGGCGCGCGAGTTACTTCGGTACCGCAGTGCGCTGGCGCAGCCATGGGCTGTGGTGGAGGGACTGGGTGTGAAGTACGTGGAGGACGGTAACGGGGCGATGATCTGGCCGGCGCGTTACTGCGAACGCGGCGACACCTTACTTTATCGTCTGGATCAGGCGGCTTCAGAGGTCAGCGGGCGCGCTGAAGCCGCGGAACCCGTCAGAAAGTAGCGCCGTGATGGCCGGTGCGAACGCAAATGTCATCCTCTTTGCAACGCCGGCAACGCAATATGCTGATCATTGCGCCGATAACCCGCGTCCGGCATCTTTTAGCGGAGTTTGATGTGCTCAATGTGTCCGGGTGAGATTCCTGTGGTAAGCTCATTGCCCTAACCGCAGCCGGACAGACTGATGAAAAACAATTTTGACGATAAAATGGCGGATATCATCATCGGAGAAGCCGTAACGGCGTTACTCGATGATAACGTCGCCATAAGCTGGGCGGCCCTCAACGACAGGCTGCAGGCGATGCTTGACCGCGAAACAGACAGTGACCGAATTCGTGCTGTGCTGCGTGTCATTGAGGACGTCAGACGGGAAATGGAGATGAGCGCGGTGAAGAAAGAGACGTTCACTGCCGGGCATTTTTCTTTTTCCGGCAAGCTGCACTGATCGCTGCCTGACAATCTGCCGCGCCTGACGCTGTGGTTTCTGCTATACTGTATGCTTATCCACCAACGGATGGAGGTCATTTGAGCGATGACACCACCGCCGAAGATATCTACGCCGTTATTGGAACGGTTGTGGCACGCCTTCTTAAGCCGGACCAGCACCTGACACTTCAGGATATCACCCATGCCCTGCATCATCTTGGCGAAACGGCAAGCGAAGATAAACAGCGGCAGGCCTGTTTAAACGCCATCAGTATGCTTGTGAAGCAGATGCACTAAGCTTAATCTACTGCTCCGGCTTACTAACCTTTTCAGAACCCTTCATCATCCGGCGTTCTGCCGACCACGATTTCAAGCACGTTGCGCAGTACATCCAGTTTGACAATATCGGTGGTCATCTCAAGCTCTGCGATGAGATACAAGATGATGGTTTTGCTCGTCACTTTTTGGCCATGGATGACGATGTCGCGAATCACGGCATCCAGTGCCGCGGCTTCGGCTGCATAGCGCTCACCGCCGCTGCGAAAATGGTGAATAAGGGCCGCTTCAGCGCTGAATGCGTGTTCGTTGGTTTGCATGTGTAGTTATCCGTAAACCGGGCGCTGCTGACAGCCCGGTGGTCGCCAAAAAAATCGGCCATCCTGAGATGGCCGTGTTATGCCGGGCGTCCTGCCACACTCCGGTTAATCACGAGATCGTATCGTCCCTGTCATTAATGCTTTTTACCAGCCCTGGGTTGTGACATCCCGCCCAGAGCAGCCATCGGCTTTTCACGATTTTCCCGGGCTGCTGACTGCATCTGCAGTTCCCTGATGGCGATCCTGATCGCCTCCAGACGGTCGGGATTAAATTCCTCTGCGGCCATTGACCGGAGCCGGGCTGAAACGGTCGCCACATTGATTCGTTCATTATTATCGAGCAGCCTGACCACCGCCTCATTATCGAGCAGCCTGACCACCGCCTCGCCCAGAACGATTTCGGTTAAACGTTCAATTTGACTTCTCTGCATGCCCACCCCCTGCGGGACTGTGCCCTTTCGGACAAGTGGCTGACCCTTCCCGGATCATAAAGCGCATGCTGCAGGTACCACCGATTATCCCTTTACGTATCAGCGTTCAAACAGCATGCCAATCAGCGTCTGGTAATGACGCTCTTCTTCATAATTTGCCGCGACCTCAAGGCGTCTCAGCAGTTTGGTGCAGATCGCCTTACGGTTGAGGTTTTTTCCTGCGCGCAGGATCTCAACGACAATCTGCCCCAGCGTTTCCTGCTGAGTAGGTGCTGTCGCTCTGCTGAAATAGCGGGCAATCTCACTGGCGCTGTCTGGAAATTTTGCAACATTCTGACGCATGATGATCCCCTCAGATGGTTAAAATACCGTCGCTTCTCTCTGTGCGTAAACTTATACAAAGAAATAAAACTTGTACAGCAATACTGTTTCTGTATTAGCTACATTCTTGTGCAAAAAATGCTAACACCTTAATCTCAGGGGCTTACGTGCTGAAATAATCAGCATGATGGCTGGGCTAAGCGGCAGGAAAAACGGTATCGATTTGGACAACCCGCTGATTACCTGACACGGTATGAGGATTGTTGCTGTACAGACGATATCGTATCGGTTACTTTGCGCCCTACAAGATGATCGTGTGCTGCAGGTGGACAAATGAGAAACAACGGGCTGCCGCCTTGTCACAATACCGGACTAGCCGGTTACTTCAGTCAGGTCACCGATCCCCGCCAGATTGCGCTACTGGGACGCATCACCGTTGAAATTTTGCGTCAGGAACGTCGGCTGACGCGCACCGCGATCTGCCTCAAGCTTATCGGGCACATCAATGACACGGACGATGACGTCGAAGCGGAACAGGCACGTTCCCTGCTGGCGATGCTGTTTGGTCGCTGATCGTTTGATTCATCCGCTCACCTTCAGCGCGTTGCACATCCGTCGCTAAAGCCCGCATCCGTTGCCACATGCCGCGTTGCCGAAAATCGTTAATACGAGGTTTGATGGTGGTGAAGACGTCATCCCTGACAGTTTTCTCCGGCCGGTACACGCTAACGCGCGTCCGATGAGGTCATCTACGTTGTCGTCTTCCGGCCAGAGCCGGACTACGTCTTATGGCGTCAGTTCTTCTCGTCGTTCAGGCCTGCAAGCGTCTGCAGGTACGGCACATGGATCGCGGCCTGCTCAGGCTCATCAAAGCTTCTGAGCCAGCCGATCGCCTCTGAAATCGCGGACAGGCGTGTGTCGCTGCCGCCAGCGCGTTTCATGTGTCTGAGCTCGTCGATAAGCGTATTAACGCTGATCTTCTTTTTGCCCAAAGCCAGGCTTAGTGCCGCTTCGCCAATAATGACGTGCCCTTTCCCGTCGTGTTGAATAGACAAATTTGCTTCCTCCATTTCACGTTGATGAGAACCTCACGTCACACTGTAGACCCTATTGAGCGAACCGGTGCAGGCAAGTTCTGAAATGAAGCCTGTAACAGGATTTATTTTAGTGAGCATGAAAATGCCGCGGCGGGTGCCGCGACAAAGGTTTTTGTCGGCAGGCGCTGACGCAACCTGCCGCAGCATGACGACGATTCAGCCTGATGACGCGGCTTGATCCGCAGGTTCACCAAAATGCTCGCGCATGTGGGATTCAATTTCTTCCAGTGATTTCCCCCGGGTTTCCGGTAACATCACGGCAATAAACACCAGGGAAGCCACATTGATTGCGGCAAAGATAAAGAACGCCTTATTACCCACCAGCGACAGCAAAGGCGGAAACGCCAGCGCCACCACGGCGTTGCATATCCACTGAAACGCTACCGCTGAACCGGTTAATACCCCGCGAACTTTCATCGGAAATAACTCCGACATCAGCAGCCAGTAAACCGGGGAAATGCACATCTGCATAAAGAACAGGAACACCAGAATACACGCCAGCGCCAGCAGGCTTTGCGTCAGGCTTTGCGGCATGAGAACCAGCACCGCGCCCAGCGCCAGCTGCATCGCAATCACCACCGACAGCCCGGTCATCAGCATCGGGCGCCGGCCGAAATGGCTGATGGCTTTAATGCCGGCAAAGGTGGCCAGTACCGATACCACCCCGTTGCCGATGGTGGCCGCAATCGAAGCACTGGTGCCCAGCCCGGTACTTTTCAGAATGACTGGCGTGTAATACATGAAGGCGTTGACGCCGGTAAACTGCGCGACGATGCCCATGCCGCAGCCCAGCAGCAGCAGACGCACAATCCATTTCTCTTTTAACAGTTCGCGCGCGGGTGGCCCCTGACGGGCTTCGCGGGCATTCTGCCGCATCTCTGCCATCTCTTTTTTAATCTCGCGCGGATTTTCCCGCAGTTTGCGCAGGATACGCAGCGCCTCATTAAAGCGCCCTTCCGCCACCATCCAGTGCGGTGAGGCCGGGACAAAAAAGGTGCCAATAAACAGCAGAATGCCGGGGATCATCGCCAGCGACAGCATATAGCGCCACATGCCCGGATCGTGTAGTAACAAACTCATGGCGGCGCTGACGACATAAGCCAGCAGTTGCCCTGACACAATCATCAGTTCGTTGCGGCTGACCAGCGGTGCCCGGCGCTTAGGCCCGGCAATTTCAGCGATAAAGACCGGAACCGTTGACGATCCACCGCCCACCGCGAAACCCAGAATAAAGCGCATCACCACCATGATTTCCAGATTCGGCGCAACCGTGGTGCCTAACGCCCCGGCAATGAACAACAGGGCAAGGCTGCGTAACGTGATACGGCGACCAAAGCGGTCCGAGACATAACCGCTGATGAACGCGCCGAGCGCGGAGCCAAAGGTGAGCGCAGAGGTCACCAGCCCTTCGGTAAATGGCGTGAGATCGAGACCGCCCTGCGCGGCGGGCAGCGTCATGTAGGGCAGCGCGCCGGAAATAATGCCGGTGTCGTAGCCAAACGCCAGCGCGCCCATCGTGGCGACTAACACCACAAAAAACAGGCGCTGCTTAACAGTGAACGTCAGGCTGCCGCCATCATCTGATTGAGACTGCGAAGGATTTTGCTTGCTATCGTCCATGGGTGATTCAAGACCTGGTCAATGACGGGATAAAAAGGAGGTTTGAGTATAGTCAGAAACGAGAAAGTGTGAGGCCGGTCACGATTTTTACCGGATGGCGACGGAATAAAAATCCCGTACCACCCTGACTGCACAGCGCATGTTTGCGCCGCAGCCGCGCCCTCGCACTGCGCTCAACCCCTGGCTGGCCTGCTGCAATCCCGCCCCCGACAGGGGGAAAATTTTCTGCTAAGGTACGCTGGCTGGTTAATGAGAAACACGCTGAGGCGTAACGCAGAAAGGCAGGTCCGGTGACAGATTGCTGAATTAACGTTCAGGAAAACGGTGTCTTTTAAGGTAGAACGTGAAAAAAGAAACGGTTAAGAAAAATATCATTCTCGCGGCGCTGCAGCTTTTTCGGGAGCGCGGCTTCAACAATGTTTCAACCCGTGATCTGACCAATACGCTGGGCATATCCCGCAGCCATATCTACCACTATTTCAAAAACTGGGATGCGCTGAGGCTGGACTCGATTGCTTTCATGCTGGATGAGGACGTTGCCGCTTTCTCTGTAGAGAGTGAAAAGAGGGATGATTCACAGCATGACGCCTTTTTTCGTGCGCTGGTGGATTATCTCCTGCCAGATGGGCCGGCTTCTCACTGGTTGATCTACCTCGAGTTGTGGCCGCTGGCGGCAAGGGATAAGCAATTTGAGCAGCTGCTGCTCTCCAGCACGCAGACGTGGACGGCGATCATCCGTCAGGGCTTATCCGGCAAGGCATTTGGCCACCTCAGCGAAGCAGGTAAAGACGAGGTGGCGCGTAATCTTCACGCCCTGATTGACGGTTACTCAAGCGCGCTTATTCTTAACTACTCTGCGGATAAGCGGACACATTTTTTTCTTGAGATAATGGCCGCCTTGCAGAAACTTTGTCGCTAGCAGGGATTTTTCCACATAGCCGCTTACCTTCCGGGCTTTAAATCATTAAACAGCCTGGCCATCTTGCTGCCGGCTGAGGTGTAGGCCGGATTGTTTTTCTCCGGCGCCATCCAGCTTTCATCCGCTTCCGGATGCGGTCCGCTCAGGAGTACCGTGCCTTTACCGTAAGTATATTTCGCCAGCGCGATATCACCGTTGGCATAGCGCGCCAGAGCGACGAAGCCGTGCGCGTCTTCGGCATTCAGGTAAGGACCATCCTGATAATAAAATTTTTCGGTTTTCCCCTGCCAGACAACATCGACAACGTAATCGCCTTCGTCGGGTATGTTAGTCCCCTTGCGCATGACTTCAGAGTCCAGCGATGAGGGGATCAGCCCCAGCCAGTTTTCATCGGCCAGATACGCGCCCATGCACAATCCGAGAAAGCTTTTTCCATTGCGGACAAATTTGCGTATGGCCTCAGCCCCTTCGTCGCCCAGCGCAGCAAAGGCGCCGGGGATGTCCTGCCCGCCTCCGGGCTGGATGTACACATCAAAACTGGCGAGGTTATCCTGCGTGACCTTTATTTTTTCCTGCTCTCCGACATACGCGATGTCCAGCGGCAGACCGCTCTGTTCCAGCGCTTTACGGACCATTTCTGAGCAGCCCGGACAGCCCGCACCGCCGCGATAGATAGCGACATGGGTGACGGCAGCACTGGCCATATTCGCGGTGGCTAACCCGCCAGCAAGCAGAATGGCAGCATACATCAGAAGGTTCTTCATCAGATAACGCCAGAAACGGGAGGAGGCTCTCAGTAACATTGTTTTCACCATTAGCGGCTGGACCAGGCTCAAAATTAGAGCGACTGCTCAATTTAGAGCTAGCCTGAAGAGGCTGTCAACAGCCTGACAGCGCGAAAAATACAACCCCCTGTTTTAATTAGTCTTTCACATGATCCCGTCAATGGCTTCCGTGATTGTGCTGGTTGCAGAAGGAGTGTCTGAAGCTGACCGGCCGGGAGTTATTCGATAAAACCGCTGGCTGACTGCCGTAACCGCCCGGTGATAGCGATCAACCCTTCGATGTCTTCCGGCGTCAGCAAATCGAGGAAATTTCGCCGCACACCCGCGGCATGTATCGGCCGCGCTGTAGCAAGCAGCTGGCTCCCTGCCTCTGTCATGCGGACTGAAATCCCTGCGCGAGTCGCGCGGCTGCGCTGTACCAGATCCCGGGCGGCCATACGTGAAAGCTGGTGCGATAGCCGCGACTTGTCCCACTCAAGGTATTCCAGCAGCTCACGCTGCAGCAGTACGCCCTGCGGACTGCGGTTGATTTCCATCAGGATCATAAAATCCGGACCGGACAACCCGGTCGCCTCATTGATCTCTCTGACAATGCGTCCGGTGATGATTTCAGCAAGCCGGCGATATCCGCGCCATGCCTGCCACTCTGCGTCTGAAATCTCTGTGCTGCCCATTATTTATCCCGTCGCGTAGTTGATATGTCAACTTTGTGATTATACAGTATCCACTTTCACATTGGGGAAGAAAAGACATGTCGGACAAACTGACTATCGCTATCGTTGGCGGCGGCCCGGCAGGCCTCACGGCGGCCGTGATTCTTCAGCGCCACGGTTTTAACGTAACGGTGTTTGAGGATGAGCCGGCGGATGCTGCGCGGAGTCAGGGCGGCTCGCTTGATTTGCATGCTGACAGCGGCCAGGCGGCACTGCGCAGAGCGGGCCTGCTCGAACAGTTCATCAGTATCGCCAGGCATGAGGATCAGGAAAGCCGGATGCTGAATTACCTTACCGGAGAAGTTGAGGCCGACAGATTCACGCCGGAAGGTGAAATGGATAAACCGGAGATCGATCGCGGCGAGTTGAAAAACCTGCTGCTGAGCGCCCTGTTACCGCAGACCCTGCAGTGGGATCACAAACTGCATTACGTTGACTATGGCCGGCAAAAAGCGCACGGGCTGGTGTTCAGAAACGGCAGGCGCTACGAAGCCGATATCGTGATTGGTGCTGACGGTGCCTGGTCGCGGGTCCGCAGTTACCTGACGCCGGTACGTCCGGTTTATACCGGCATTACCTTTTTCGAAGGCTGGATAGATCACCCGTCCGACCAAATCAACAGCATTGCCGGCAACGGGACCGCGTTCAGTTTTGGCGGTGCGCAGGCGCTGGTCACGCAACGCAACGGCGGCGGGAGGATTTGCGTCTATGCGGCGATGAAGCGCGCCCCTGATGTCATCGATCAACACCAGGCCTCCTCCGGCCTCACCGCCTGGGTGCGCGACAGCTACCGCGACTGGGCCGCTTCCCTGCAATTGGTGGTGAACGCCACCGGTGACTATGTCAGACGCCCGATTTACAGCCTGCCTGCCGATTTTGGCTGGGCACCACGGCCGGGCATCACCCTGATTGGCGATGCCGCTCACCTGATGCCGCCGGTTGGCGTGGGAGTCAACCTGGCGATGCTTGATGCTTCAGACCTGGCTCTGGCACTGTGCGAGGCTTCGCACCCGCAGAACGGACTGCGCTCTGCGGAGACCCTGATTATGGAACGCGCACGCGACATGATGCCTGATGCAATAGCGGGGTTTCAGAACTGGTTCGATGAGAGAGCCTGACACCAGTTTTACGTGACCCGCCACCCGCGGTTTACTGTTGCTTTTGTTCCGCCTCTTTCTGTTTTTTGGCGGCCATGTGGTGGCCCACCGCGCAGCCAGCTGCCGCACCGGCAACGCCATGATGAACCAGATGACCTGCCACGCCGCCAGCGACGGCGCCTTTCAGGCACCCTTTTGCCTCTGCCTGGGCGCTAACGACTAAAAGAAGGCCTGCCGCTGCCAGGGCCGCAATCCACTGTTTTTTCATTGCCGTAAATCTCCATAAAGATACGTGTTATGTCAGTAATGCTGAGCATAGCCTGGCAGCACTGACGGCATGATATACAGGAGGTAAACGGCGAACTTTGTTACCTATGGTTACGCTTATGCAGCAACGGTCTGCTCAGGACAAAGTCAGTCAGGGCGCAAAACGCACCGGTATCTTTTCTTTCAGATACACAGGCCGCATGGGGAAGGTGTTGGCATCTATCGCCTGCTTTACCGCATTGATAGCGACGGCGCACAGATCAGCATCTCCGCCCTGCGCAGTGACGTTTGTCGGTGGCTGACCTAAGGGTTGCGTAATGACCAAATCACAGGTCTTACCGTGATATAAATTCGCGTCAAAAAACCGATACTGTATTGCGGTAACGACCTGACAAAGCCACAGATGCGTATCTTTATTTGCTATTTGCGAGGAGGTTTGCGATTCGCACTCGCTTCTTATCTCGGAAGCGGTTGGAAACCTGAATGACTGCCTTGTTGTTTGTTTAGTATGGGACTGGCAGCCGACTAATAACATGACGGCGATAAGTGAGAGTGTTTTTTTCATCATGGCATCCATGCAGATCATTTATGCATTTATAGCATCCCGGATAGATTGCGGAAACCGTGCCTGCTATCGGGTTGCTTTCGCATTGGCAGCGAATACTCACCCCAGCAACCGACCGCATTCCAGATGTGAGAATAAACAGTGTAACGTCTCATGCCAATTCGCAGACCCCATCAAAGGTTGCGAAATAAGGCCAGCGTGTTTTGGCCAGCCTGACATGCAGGGATAGGTTTCTGTTGAAAGGTCGGGACGGCTGCAGAATAAATTCAGCAAAGATCTTTCCGCCCCACCCGACTCAATCCCCAATATGCACGTGATTTATTGAGCGTCCTTAGTCTGATTTCTACTCAGGAACGCTGAGCCCTTTTACGTCAGACACGAAATGTGTCCACCATCCCCCGCAGAGCGTGCGCCTGCTCAGAGAGAGACTGAGACGCCGAAGAGGACTCTTCAACCAGCGCAGCGTTATTCTGCGTGACACCATCCATCTGACTTACCGCAATGCTAACCTGAGAAATGCCCTGCATCTGTTCTGAAGAAGCCAGTGAAATATTATCCATGGCCTCTGCCAGTTCGCCCACCATGCTGACAATCTTCAATATGCTCTGCCCTGTACCTGCTGCCACCTCAACACCGCTTTCGACCTGCTCAACGGCCTGTTCAATCAGCTGTTTGATGTCGCGAGCAGCATTTGCACTGCGCTGTGCAAGCGTTCTGACTTCACCGGCAACCACGGCAAAACCGCGTCCTTCTTCACCTGCCCGGGCGGCCTCCACCGCTGCGTTGAGCGCCAGAATGTTGGTCTGGAAGGCAATGCTTTCGATCACGGAGGTGATGTCCCGTACCTTTGTCGCGCTCAATGAGATCTCATTCATGGTTTCAGACATACGCTGTACGTCGGCCTCACCTGCGCGTGCCAGCGTTGCCGCATCCCGGGCAGACCCAGCGGTCTGCTGCGCGCCGGCCGTATTACTTTTCACGGTGGCGGTAAGCTGCTCCATACTGGCCGCAGTTTCCTGTAGTGCTGCAGCCTGCTCCTCAGTGCGGGATGACAATTCTGTATTGCCCTGTGATATCTCATCCGCCGCCAGCGCCACTGAAGCAGCAGAGTCTTTTATCTTTGACACCAGACCACGCAGGTTTGCCTGCATGCCATCCAGAGAAGCCATCAGGCTGGTACTGTCATTGTTTCGCAGCGTTACAGGCGTCGTCAAATCGCCAGAAGCAATGGTTGCCGCAAGAGTCTGCGCCTGTACAGGCTCGCCGCCCAACTGACGCATCAGTACGCGAATGGTCATAACGCACGTTCCCACTGCCAGCAGTGCTGATGCGGCCGCGAGCAACATCAGGATCAGCGATGCCCGGCGTGTCGCCTGACTGTTAGTTTCAACAGCAGACTGCGTGTTTTTCATCTGAACCAGCGTCATGTCATTAAGCGCTTTGAGCAAGGTACTCTGCACCGGGCGCGTGACGTTCAGCAGATAGGCAGTGGCTTCCTCAGCACGATTTTCAAGCCCGAGCCGGCCAGCCTGCTTCAGCGACGAAAGTGCAGGCTCCTCAGCTTCAGTAATGCGGCTCATGACTTCCCGCCCCTGCGGTGTTGAATCCTCCTGCATCACCTCAGCCAGAGCCTTACGGCTGGCTATATACTGCGCTTCTTGTTTTTGTACGCGCTCCCATTCAGGCTTCATTGCCTCAATATCTGTTAAGAGCGCCAGGTTACGAACCGCAATGCCCATATCCCTGATGCTGCCACGCATATCCAGCACCAGCTGATACTTTTTCATTTTGACGTTAACCGCATCGTCCATACCTTTGCTCGCATTACTCAGGGCGTTGAGCGCAATGCCGGTACAGATAATAAAAAGTACAACAAGCAGGCCAAAGCCCGTTGCAAGTCGGGTGGATATTTTCATATTAATTCTCGCTGTAAGTAGATGAGAGTGTCAGATATGAATGTGTTATCGGCATTGTGTGACGCAGATTCATCACCCGGAATGGTTAATTTTAAAATTCATTTCGGACATGTCGTTCAGATTGACGCAGCTACACATCGCTATATTAGTGACATTCTCAATATAAAATTAACCAACGAATTTTTGAGAGAAATAATTCTTGCATGCAAATAATCAATACCTAGCTCATAACCGTCCGCACCAGGAAATTTTTCACCGATATGCTACCGCTGACACCCTGTTCTTTTCCTGGCGCAATAATTCTGAATCCGCCGAGGGGAAATGGTAAAAACCATTGATTTTAATGAAAAAAATGATGATTGAATTTTCTTCGATTGACCTAAAATCGTGCCAACGTTAAACACCTGTTATCATCCAGCCGTAACGCCACGAAACCAGAACGAGAAAAATAGCCCGCAAAGTTTTTATAAAAGGTTAATTATTATTTACCATCCCCGCTTAACAGGTGACAGGTTGATATTAACGGCCGTAAGTATTTAGCAGGAATGGCCTGACGCGATCCCGAGTCAGGTGCCATAATTATTTCTAAAATATTTTCAATGAATATCGTCATCCGCGCCTGACTGACAGCGGTTCAGAAAATCTGTCTGGCAGGAAACATCGCATCTATCCTGAATGGTCAGGTTAACTTATATAATTCCTGTCTAAAAAGGCATTGCGCGTTGACTGTCAACGAGAATAATTCATCAGGGTGCTTATGCCCCAGTGAGCTGGCGTTTCGCCTTGTCATGTCGTGCTCTGGCATCAGCACAGAGATAGGCGGATGGGAGAGCATCGAAATGGTTCAGCGGTATGCTCACCTGGCACCGAATCATCTGACAGAGCATGCGAGGCAAATTGACGCGATTTTTGGCAGTCGTGTCCCAAATCAGTCCCACGGGAAATTTTGAAGGCTGAAGGAGGTTGTTAAGTGATTGATTTTGTTTGGCACCCCTACAGGATTCGAACGAATACAACAAGCACATGATTTTTAAGAAATATACTGTATTCGATATTTGTTCATACCCCCATAAATACCCCCAACTGACCAATGTCTCAGATATGCCCACTATTTATAATGTAATAACGAGCTGAATTTTAGCGTTCGTAAACAACCTTCCTGTATGTATAAACCTGGTTCGAAAATGATTTGCTTAATAAAGTAGCCCGGCCTTTTGACGCTCTTCAGGCTGCATTTCACCACAAACGAATTTAGGTTCCTTTTGCCAGCGGGTACACAGGTGTGGTGTTTGCATAAACCAGGATGGGATCCCCTGGTGACAAATGTTGCCGATTTTACGCACATCCGATGTAGGCAGCTCAACCTGGCAGGTGAAAACCATTTTTATTAATTAATTTCAGTAACTTAAAAACTGGTCTAATGACACCCCCACAAAAAAATTGTACAGGTGATCACGAAAATTATGCTTTATTTTCATTGGGTTAAGAGACCTGCCGCCGTCGCCATGAAAATGCAAAAATCAGCCGTTTTCCGCGGGGCCGCCGCCTCGTGGACAGGGTACCCTGCCGGGAGGACCCGCTCAATTTTCCACGTCCTGCTGGCCACAGTGATTGATCATCAACAAGCTGTTGGTCGGTTAAGAAAATGAAAGTCAGGCCCGAAAGGGTTTTGCCGAAACAGTGCAAAACCTTCAGGTTGTTGCAATGACTTCTCAGAAAGAGCGAACACTCCAACAAAGCCTAAGCCTTTAATTTGTTCGCGACCGTCACTTTGTCTGCCTTAGGAGAGCTGGAAGCCAAATATTTAATGAATAACTCACTGATTTTATTACGAGTGGTCACAGTGACCACCCGCGTCCTGAAGCTTAATCCAGCCCCCTCGTTTGAGGATAGCCCTGCTCTTCGGCCAGGTATAAATCTGTGAGCTGTTGTTTATATCATCAA
The DNA here is from genome assembly GCA_039593635.1 of Enterobacterales bacterium. Lineage (GTDB taxonomy): Bacteria > Pseudomonadota > Gammaproteobacteria > Enterobacterales > Enterobacteriaceae > Enterobacter. The sequence continues at coordinate 283,063 of JBCNOW010000024.1, read as the reverse complement.
TTCTCACTTTAAGGATAAAGGCCATTCTGTCAAAGATTTCGTTTTTTATGGCGTCGGGGAATGTTTGATACTTCGCTCACGTCAGCACGCTCAGCCATCATCTGGCTGGCTGGCTGCTCAGGGGATGATTTTTTTCTGAATGAGGTTTTACCCGAAAAGTGCAAAACCCCAGACAGCGGCATTGCCTCTCATTTTGCTAATGCTCAACTGGAACTTAAGTCATTGATTTTTCCATTCGCCGTCACTTTGGCCCCGCCCGGATTGATGTCGACGGAATAGTCGATTAATACCCCTCAGATTTCAGTATCGAGGGGACTAGCGATCTCTCGCCTCACTTACCCTGCAAAATGCCCAAACATCACACCTGTTATTCCTGATAAACCCATCGCCAGGCTACTCCAGAAACTGATGCGAATGATACTGCGCATCACCGGTGCGCCGCCCACGATCGCAGCTAAAGCCCCCAGAAATACAAGCGCCAGGAGAGCTGCTAAGACAATAACGGCTATACCTGAATACATCATTGCCACAATCAAAGGAATCAGCGCACCCGCGGTAAAACTGCCTGCGGAGAACAGCGCAGCCTGAAGTGGCCGTGCACTGAGGGTATCGGATATGCCGAGCTCATCACGGATATGTGCATCAAGGGCGTCGTGTTTCATCAACGCGCTGGCAACCTCCAACGCCAACTCCTTACTGAGTCCACGATGCACGTAAATGGCAGCCAGCTCGTGTTTTTCAGCCTGGTAATCACCCTCCAGCTCGGCCTGTTCCTCTGCAATAGCGACGCGCTCCGTGTCTACCTGTGAAGAAACCGAGACATACTCACCGGTTGCCATGGACATCGATCCTGCGACCAGCCCGGCTACACCAGCCAGAAGAATGCTCTGCGGCGAGCTGCCTGCAGCAACTACACCGGTCAGCAGGCTGGCGGTAGAAACAATGCCATCATTGGCACCCATTACCGCTGCACGCAGCCTGCCTGAACGTGAAATTTTGTGCGATTCTCCAGACACCATAGTATTACTCCGGTCATTACCCTATCCAGGGGATGCGCAGGATCAGGTTTTTTCAGTCCCGGATGCCGGGGTCTTTCTTACCAGGAGCATATGTAATAACCCCATCAGGCCGTGCGCGTAAAAATAAATCTCGATGAACGTTGTCAGAAATTTGTGCAGACGGAGATAATATTCTGCTGCATCAGATGCATTTTTCAACAGTGTCTCTGCAAGAAACCAGACTCCTCCTGATGAGGCAACGAGAAGCAGTGCAAGAACGCCAAGTCCCTGTACGGCGGCAGCAATACCTCCCTGCGCAGCCCCGGGCAGTTTGCGCTGACTGATCAGTTTGATATCGCGTCTGATACCACTGAAATCCAACATCATCCACGCGTAATACCAGCGGAAGCCTCTTTGTGACAGCATCCATGCCAGTAGCATCAGGCCAAGGAAAATCAGCAGAAAACCAGAAACTACGTGAATCCAGGTTATCACGCCCTCAACACTGCTATCGGTAAGCAGCTCAGCCTCAATAAAATTGGAATTTATAATCTGAGATAAAATAAGTACCGCCACAGCAATATGTAGACCGCGAAAAAAGGGAGCGTAGCTATACGGAATTACGTCTACCAATTTAAATTTCATACTCACCCCAGGGAGAAAGACACCCCTGAAGGATGGTCTTTCAACATTAACTTATCCTTAAGTGACAAAATAATGCATCAGCAGTAACCTTCTGAAAGTATCATTATTTTAAAGAGAGCTTAACATCCTGCACTGACATTTTGTCCATAGCGGGCTCCATGGAGTGAATTATTGAACCAAATAGACCTCCGCCTTTGGCACATAGTAAATCGACAGTACACAAGATAATGTCCGCCATGAGGGAACAACCGAAATTTTGGAAAGGGAAAAGCTTAATATCCCCCTAACGTCACAGCGATGATCTTATAAAAGCAGTTCCGGCACAAAGCGAAATGACTAATGCCCATATTGCAGCAGTCATTTCCCTGTCCGAAAACAGCGAGCAAGGCTCAACAAGATGACGCTATCGTCTGCTGACTATCACAGGAGGCAAACATGCAATTTAGAATTTCAGGGCTTGATGCAACCCCCTTCCTTCATCTCTTTGGGCAGGATGAGCATTACTTAAAAAAACACGGTGCGCTAAGAAGAGACGTCGACAGTTTTCCCGGCTATCCCGACAGAATTTCATTAAATGATATGCCCGTCGGTGAGACAGCGATACTGATTAATCATACCTATCAGCCTGCTGATACCCCCTATCACGGCACACATGCGATTTATCTCCGGGAAGGCTGTACTCATCAGGGGATATATATCAATGAAATCCCAAAATCACTCGCTGTCAGGCTCCTTTCAATGAGGGCCTTAGATGAAAAGCATTTCATGCTGGAGGCGGATATTTGTGACGGTGCGGCGGCGAAAAGTCGGCTGAATCATTTCTTTGACGATCCCACAGCCAGCTATGTCCATATTCATTATGCTAAGCCGGGATGTTACGCCTGCCTTGCCGAGCGTGTTCAGTGATTACCTGCGCCAGCTTGAGCATCGCTTCATACTGTTTGCAACGTCTGGAATCACTGATGTTAAACAATTTGACTGGGCCTCAAAATAATGCCGTTAGATTTGCGAAGCAATTTCTCAGTAGGAAAGCCTTCTCACGAAACGGACTTATTCAACAACTTTCATCGGATGCTGAAGATAGTTTCTAGATTTCTGACACTTCGGTAGCAGTGGACAACCTGAATATTGATTGGAATCAGGAGGCGGTGAAATTGCGAAGCAGTATCTCAACATGAAGGGCTTCTCATGCAAAGGCCTGATTCAGCAACTCTCCTCATGTGCCGGAGACACATATACAGTTGAGCAAGCAACCTACGGACAATACAGGCAGGTGGCTGCTAAAAAACGATGTGGTTTGAGTGACGTTTACCCTCGAACCACCGAATTCTCGGCTACAAACTTACGACGTAGGCGGTAAATGGTGTATGACCGCAACTTCGGAATCCATCTCTATGCGCGGGTAGTGCTCACGCATCCCTTCTAGCAGTATTGCATCCGGCCATTCCACACTTTTTCCAAGCCTGGCCGCAACGTCAAAAAGCGGCATTTTTTCAACATGCGTCACACATACCATGACCGTGTCATAGGCATCCTGCGCGTTTACGTAAAGCATAGGGCCCGGCACAATCTCGCATTCCCGCCATCGGATGGTATGACGCTTCCTGCCTGCGCGAACGTCCGGCAGCAGACGAGGCACGATTTCAAGATACTGCAATGACATATCACCTCCGGTGACCTGCACTAAGTACTAGATATAACGATCAGTAAGTAATATCGGTTTTTGACTAGTGGGTCGAATGTAATCTTATACAAGTTAGCTGATTAACAAAGCAAAGCGTATCTTCTAGACGTCCGTTTCTGGCACAAAGCGGATATTCTGCCCGAGCTTTCTTTAGTGAGCCTTAACGTCAGGCCAGCAGTGTGTAAGCACAGCCATTTAAACCTCTCTCATTTCTCCCCACTTGCTACCCACTTTTTCAGTTACCCACTTGCTCCCCACCTGTTTTTTCAAAAACCTGCTCAGCCCAGTACTGGTGCGGGTTTCAGGGGTTTTCCCCACATTCCGGATAAATACAGGGAAAAAGTGAGGAATCCGGGGGCACGCTCCCCACCTTTCCCACCACTTCCCCATTTTTTTACCCACTTTTATGATGTGAGTGGAGCCTAAGGTGATCACCGTTCTGGATAACCAGATCATCATCAGTCAGCTTCTGCAGCCAGCGCGCTGGAGCCCCGCACCCTCTAGCCTCGTCTTTCCCAGAGTGGGAATCCACCAGCTGGCCTGCACGGCTGGCACCTTTTAAGAGCAGCAATATCTACTCTCCGCTATGAGCGAGGAGCGGACTTTTGATTCATGACGATTCCCTGTTTCTGCCAAGCTGAAAATTACCTATATGCGAAACGCATGACTGGCAATTTCAAAAAGTGCCAATTACTATCCAGAATCTATGGATATGAACATTTTTGGCTTTATGCCAGCATTACTCCCTGTTGCACTGTCCCCTGGAGCGAGCTTTACTCTCGTTATGAACAGTGCTCTGACAGGAGGTAACAAAGGTTTATTAAGAACCCTCACCGGAACAGCTCTGGGTATATATACCCATGCATTTTTTATAGGGCTTGGTATCACGGCAGTGCTCATCTCGTCGCCAGCAGCGTTTGCTGTACTTAAAGTAACCGGAACTGTCTATCTGCTTTGGTTAGGCGCGATGCTTATTCGGAGTGGGATAACGGTAAATTCAGGCGGGCTTACTGGTGCAAAGCATTCCGTGACTTTAATAGAGGCTTGGCTGGCTAATGTTTTGAACCCTAAAGCCATCCTTTTTTATCTGACAGTCGTTTCACAGTTCGCAGGCGCGAAGGGTGGCGTTGGCAACTACCTTATACTGGCATCAGTTCATATAGTAGTAATGAGCATCTGGCTTTTTGCACTCACTCAAACGCTCATATTCTCAGCAAAAAAAACTAACCCATTGATGCTGAAAAAATACGTCAACATTGTCGGCGGGATGATGCTCATTGCTTTTTCTCTGCACAGCCTTATCTATTAACTCCTCAGCAAGAGCCATCACGTCCGCTACTGGCACAAAGCGGACGTCTGGCAAGATCCTTACTGAATTATCAGTAACGCCATCTAAGGTTTAGCAGGCACGTTGTCGGTTGTCCTGCACTGATTGCTCCTCACATGCTCCTCACTTTCTTTGCTCCTCACTTCTCCTCACCTGATTTTCTGAAAATCGCTCCCAGCCCAGTCATATCAGGGGTTTCAGGAACTCTCCTCACTTCCGCTGTGTATATGTGAGGAAAGTGAAGAAAATTCTCTCTCTTCCTCACGGCTCCTCACCTTTCCTCACTTGACTCCTCACATTGCCGTCTGGTCATCAGCGTCATCACTCCGCCCCAACCGTAAGTAGTGCTTCATTTTCAGGCTTTGTTACCCAGCGACTGATGTTTTTAACGTCAAGCCCAGACGCTTTCTTATCATCCCGGATGGCTGTACGCGTGCAGATCTCGTTGTTCATGGCCCGAATGCGGATTAAGTTCCAGCGTGAAATGTGATTATCGGTAAGCTTTACGATGTCGCTGAGTTCAGGTGCCAGCTCTGAAACCTCGCGTGAAACATCCCGCACGGCCAGCGAGTGGATTTCCTCTCCCTCTTCATCCGTGAACAGCCTGACCGGCTGCAGATCGTAATGCCGGCGCTTCGACTCCTCGGCCTCCTTCATTTTGGTGCAGGCCAGAATCAGGGCGATGTTCTCATTCTCGCGCTTCACCTGAAACTCAGCGTCCAGCGCCGTGCGAAACGCGCTTGAGCCCCGCGCCCCTGTAGCCTCGTCTTTACCTGAGCGGTAAGCCACCAGCTTTGCTGCAAGGCTGGCACCTTTTGGAGCAGTATTACCTGCTGTCCGCTATGAGCGAGAAGCGGACTTTACCGTGGATTTTATCAACACTAAAGGATTGCTTTTAGAAAATTGTTACCCTCTTTTACTGGATGAGGTCCCCCTATAATTGTCCTACCGTTTTACTCATTTTTTGTCTCTTTTATCTATGACATCAATGGTTAAGATTACAACGTCTGAGCAGACGTACTAATTTAAATTCTGTCATTCAGTCGTAGCGATTCTGTGAGGACCATCTTGATTAACAAATACTTACTTAAACAACTCTAAAAGGTGGAAATAACGATGAAGCGTCCAAACTGGTTTCAAGTTTCCGATAAAGGTGGCAAGGCTATAGCAGCGCTCCATCATTACGCCACTACTGGTACAGGTTTACCTGCCGAGCTGATCCATTTAATTTTTTTAAGAGTTTCCCAGATCAATGGTTGTGCACACTGCATAGATATACATACTCGCGATCTTATCAAGAGTGGCATGTCCGTAGAAAAGATTGTATTGGTGCCTGTCTGGCGAGAAGCTACCTATTTATTCTCGGATATAGAGCAAGCTGCCCTCTCATGGGCGGAAGAAGTTACCCGTGTTAGTGAAACACATGCTTCCGATGAAGCATATTCCGCAGCGCTTTCTGTATTCGGTGAAAAAGATTTGGTTGAACTTACCATTGTTATTGCCACTATGAATGCCATTAATCGTATGGGAATTAGTTTTCGAATGAAGCCGCTAGCTAAAGCCTGACAGATGTAAGCTACTCCTAAAATAGACTCTGGAGCCGTATTAAAGTCCGCTTTTGGCACAAAGCGGACGGGATCAGATAAACGTCCGCTCTGAGCGAAAAACGGGCATTACTTTAATGTAAATAATGGCATTTTTGATAGATGTTTACCGCTGTACGGTTTTCAAAACGAGATGTATATGCCGGCGGCTGTAAATCGCATTGTGCTCAAGCCACTGTTGCCGGAATTTTATCCAATCAAGTAGAGGAGAAGCCGGCGTATTTCGCCTGGTGTTGGCCGCCTGGTCCCTGTTATACCTTGAGATGGTATCGTCAGCCGCCGGCAAAATCACAATATGTACTGTTCCAGGGGGTAACGCCAGGGTCAGTTGACGGATTAGGTGGAACAGGCGTTCTATGGAATCGCTGAAGAATGACGTAAAAAAGCCGCCTCATGGCGGCTCGTATGGTTTTATCAACCCTTTTCTGGACTCTTTGTAAATTGGCCCGCGTGTACATCGGCATCAATCGCGTAGCGACAGTCTTCGGTGCCGCGCGGATTGGGTTCTTTACGGCATTCTTCATATTTAGATTTGCGCTCTTTGTTGTGAGCCTTGTACCATTCCTCGCTCTTTGCGCCCTCGTCGCAGCCGGTGAGCAGAATGGAAGTCAGCAGTCCCAGTGAAATCAGTCCAGTTTTCATCGTATCTTCCTTTTAATTAATGAATTGCGACAGCAATTACAGTCACCTGACGTGTCCAGTTTCACGTTTCGGCGGAATTGAAGCTTTCTGTCCAACCGGCGAGGAATGGAGACGCCAGATCATAATGGAAATCGCCGTAATGAACAGGGTAATGATGGCAGATAAAAGCAGCGTGCCGGATGTGCCGTATCGCTCCAGCAATATGGCGTAAGCTGAGGGAGCGACCGCCGCGAGGAAAAAAGCTGGTGACAGCAGCACGCCTGTTCTTCGGGCATAGTGCTTCGGATCAAACAGCACAAGAGGCAGTAAAGCTTTAACTACCGTACTCATTCCGTTCACAGCTCCATAACCCAGAATAAAAATGGCTGCAGCCACAGGGGTGACATTACCTGCAAGGCCGACCAGAAAACAGACTGGCAGCAGAACGCCGGTAACCAGACTCAGGCGGAGCGCAGATGTATTTGCGCCATAAACCACGTCCAGCAGTCGGACACTCACCTGCCCCCCACCCCACAGCATGCCCGTCACGGCAGGCATGCCATAAGCGGCCAGTATCTGCGGAAAATGAGTGGATACGCCGGTAGAAACAAAGCTTATTAGCGCTATTAGCGTGGCATACCACAGGCCGCTGATGAATGCTTTTCGGTCTTCTGCTTTTCCGATCGCTGGAAAAGTGGGCTGCCCGGCAACGGGTGGTTGACTCCGGTTGCCTGCCGGAATGGCGGACAGAAAAAGCAGGCTGACAATGCCCGCACAGCCGTAAACGATAACCGCATACCGCCAGCCGGTAATGTGCAGTAGCGCAGCCCCAGCAGGCCAGAACACGGCTGAAGCGAGGCCACCCAGCAGTGTGACCAGAGAGACTGCCCGGCGGGCCCCTGCGCCTGCGGTTTCTACAAGCAGAGCAAATGCGGCATCATACAGAGCAAGTCGCATGCCGGCTCCCATCAGGAGCCAGACGGCAATCCACGATGCTGTTGAGCGGGTAAAAGCCATCAGAAAACAGCTGAGAATAATTGCGAGGGTTCCTGCCATCATCAGCGTTCGTCCGCCTGTACGGGCCATTAGGGGGCCGATAAGAGGCGAAATAAACCCCATAACCAGCATGGCAATAGTCAGCCCGGAGAATGTCAGAACTGACGACCAGCCTGTGTCCGCCATGATGGCGGTGCCGAAGACGCCTGGCATATAGAATGTGATACCCCAGTTGATAAGCTGCGTCATGCCAATGCAAAAGAGGGTACGGCCAGTCAGATGCCTGTCAGTCAAACTGTGCTCTCCGGACAGGCGGCGTCACCCTGTCCCAACGTTCGCTGCAGGATGACCGTATCAAGCCAGCGTCCGTGCTTGAAGCCCACGGATCTGAGTGTTCCTGTAATACTGAAGCCTGCCGCGCGATGCAGGGCGAGAGAGGCGCTATTTTCGCTGTTTCCAACGACGGCTACGAGCTGGCGAAAGTTATACGCTTCTGCCCATGCAACCGCGCTTAATAACAACTTTTTCCCGATCCCCTGACCCTGAAGGTTTGGAGCAATATATACAGAATCTTCCAGGGTGAACCTGTAGGCACACCGCTCCCGATAGCGTGACAGGTAGCAGTACCCGAGGACATTGCCGTCCCCGACCGCAACAAACCAGGGCAGTCCTGCTGCACGCACCTTTTTCAGACGGGCTGTCATTTCAGCCGGGTTCGGCGGTTCGGTTTCAAAACTGGCGGTGCCGTTCAATACGTGATAAGCATAAATCTGCTGGATGGCGTGTATATGTCGTTCATCTGCGAGGGTTATTTCCATCAGTACGGCTCCTTATTCGGTCAGAAGCAGAGGCTAACCCGAATACATCATTTCATACAGGCAGCAGGACTTATCAGCGGCATAAGGAAAATTTTGGGATGGCAAACCTGAATCTCGATCATCTGGCTACTTTCAGACTGGTCATCAGCCGGGGAAGTTTCTCCGGCGCGGCTGATGCACTTGGTCTGTCGCAGCCGGCAGTGAGCCTGCAGATAAGACAACTTGAGCAGGCGCTTCACGTCCGCCTTATCGAGCGAACCAGCCGGGGAGTAAGACCCACGCCTGCCGGGCTGACCCTCGCTGAGCACAGCCTGAAAATTGATGCCGTGGTAAGTACAGCAGTTGAATCTGTGTGCCTGCATTCCGATGAAATAACCGGCACTGTTACTGTCGGCACAGGCGCAACGGCCTGCATTCATCTGCTGCCTCCCTTACTTCAGCAATTGCGACAGGCCCATCCCCTGCTGAAGGTGGACGTACGCACAGGTAACACTTCCGATATTGTGCGGGGCGTGGAGGAAAACCGTATTGACATTGGGCTGGTGACTCTGCCAGCCGCAGGTAAAAACCTCAGCATAATCCCGCTGGGTACGGATGAGTTTGTTGTTATTATGGAAAAGGATGCCTCAAAGCAGAGCGTAAAAATATGGACTCCGGGCGCCTTGTTGCCGCTGCCGCTGATTATCTTTGAACCGGGAAGCGGTACACGCGCCCTGATTGATCAATGGTTCAGGGAGACAGGACATATGGCCTGCCCGATCATGGAGCTGGGCAGTATTGAGGCTATTAAAAGAATGGTCCGTGCAGGTCTTGGCTACAGCATTGTTCCCCGAATGTCCGTAGCATGTATCGGGGAAAGAGCGGGGCTCGATCTATACCCCGTGACGCCCCCTCTTCACCGTACGCTAGGGGCAGTTATGCGGGAGGATCGGATTGTAAGCAGAGCAATCAATGAAGTGCTGAAAAGCCTTCACAGCAGTTTTGCAAAAAATTAAAACAGATAAATTTTATTCGAAATCTAAATCAGACGGGTCCTATCTACTCTGACCGGGAAAGTCTAACAACAGCGTTTACCAGTTACTAATGTCCGCCTCTGGCACAAAGCGGACTGATACACTGTCCGTTATGAGCGAGAAGCGGATATTGTGTTTAAGATAATATCGCCTGTCTCAAACGACCACCAGAACCTAACGCTCAAGTAGATGTGTGGCAATTCCCCATCTGAGCGCAGTGCATTTTCCATCCAAAAAATCGAAAACGGAGTAACTCGCATTGGGATGAGCGTACTTGGTAAAGTTATCGATAGTCCCTTCTTTAAGTATTGCCAGCACTCCCTGACTTACATGCCCATGCGACACGATACATACGCACTGATGTTCTTTGGTGCCTTGGAGATTTTGTAAGAAACTTATTACTCGTTGAGTTGCCTGTGCCAGTGACTCTCCCTCTGGCGGACAATACTCTGCATCAAATTTGAATAACGCATTTGCATCTTTCGGATGGTGTTGAAGGAGTTGTGCCGTTGACATGCCTTCAAACTGACCAAATGCTTGTTCTTTAAGGGCTGTTTCAGCTACCAGTGAGCAACTAAAGCACTCAGACAGGCTCTGTCCCATTTGCCAGGTACGACCAAGTGGAGAAGCGTAAACACGTTCAACCTGGTAATTATTCGCGTCAAATGCTGCCACTAAGGCTGAGGTTTGGCGCTCCCCCCGGAGGGTCAACGCACTATCGCTATGCCCCTGAATAAAACCGCTCTCATTCCACTCTGTTTCTGCGTGCCGAACAAGAATCACTTTCATTGTTAGTGGACCATGCATGTTTTTGATTTAAATGTCCCGATTCAAACATACCAGCCAGCTGTAGCGGAATGCTTTATGTTCCGGACGAAAAACAGGAAAAAGTTTAGCTGAATGCAAACCGGAATGGCCTGTCTCACGAAGGATGCATTGAGCGTAGATAATTTCCGCTCCTGGCACAAAGCGGACATGTGCAATAAACAATGTTCGCTTTGTGAGGAAATGAATGTTTTGTGTCTTTCATTCATAAATTGTGAATAAACACTGGAGATAAGTGCGTTTTACTGAATGATAATTAGCATCATTGGGTTTTAACGATAGCCAGAACGAAACCATCCCATCCCTTTTCCCCCACAGTCTGAACTGCCGTCGCTTCAAGGCGCTCATCCTCAGAAAGCATTTCGACAAATTTTCGCAGGCCTATAACGTTCGGATCTTCACTACCAGATTCGATGACATTGCCACCGCGCACGGTGTTATCTCCTACGATAACAGTGCCTGGTTTCGACAATCTGATAGCCCATTCAAGGTAGTGGGGGTTATTCACTTTATCGGCATCGATAAAAATCAGGTCAAAAGGCGCATCAAGCGTGGGTAAGACCTCAAGCGCAACTCCCCTGTGCAACGTGACGCGTTCAGCCAGCCCCGCTTTATTGATGTTCTGGCTGGCCACTTCTGCATGATGCTCGTTGAATTCAATTGTCGTTATGCTTCCATGGGGTGGAAGAGCTTTGGCCATCCATATGGTGCTATACCCCCCAAGCGTGCCTATTTCAAGAACACGAACGGCACGTGACATTTGCATGAAAATAGCCAGCATTTTTCCCTGCAAAGAGGATACGTCATGTGTCGGCAAACCTTGAGCTGAGTTATTAGCGAGAGCGTATTTTAAATCTGAATCTTCAGGGGCTAGCTTTTCAGAAAACCATGCATCTACCTGGGCCCATTTATCGGAATCTTGTGAAGGGTAATCCGGAATACGCATATGAATTTACTCTCCTTAAAAAACTTCAGTAATGAGCCAGCCCGCCATCTACAGCATACTGGCTGCCGGTAACATAGGATGCGTCATCGGACAGCAGGAAAAGTGCAACTGCAGCGGCCTCTTCTGCTGTTCCGGTTCGGCCTAAAGGAACCTGGCTTACCACAAAATCTTCAAACTGCTGACGTGACTCTTCTGGCATAAAGTGCCTGAAGTTGGTTTCAATCGGACCCGGCACCAATGTGTTAGCGCGGATACCGCGTTCAGCCAGCGCTGATGCCCAGCTTTTGACCATAGCGATAATGGCACCTTTAGTCGCTGCATACAGACTTGTCATCGCCGCACCTTCATAGACAGAGGAGGAAGAAGTTACCAAAATGGACGCGCCTGAATTGAGCGATTCGGACAGGGCTGCCAGCTGTAGCATTGGGCCTCGCACATTAACGTTCATCATACGATTGAAAGAATCTGCCGTTACAGATTCCGGGGAGCCTACTTCAGCATAACCGCCATTTAGCCATAATCCATCAAGTGAACCCCAGTCATTAATAGCCTCACCAAGCCCGTGTATATCAGCTTCGCTTGCAGCATCGCTTTTCAGAATAAGCGAAGCTGCAGGAAGCAGACTGCGTGCACGCTCCAGTCTTTCTTCATTAAGACCGGTAAGGGCTACATGGCCACCTTCCGCGACAATACGCTGAGCGCCTGCCAGCCCCATGCCACTCGTGCCTCCAGTAATTAGTATCCGCTTGCCCTTAAATCTGCCCACGCTCACTCCCTTTCTCTGGTGGTGAAACCTGCATTTACCTTACGTAAATAAAACATGATTTGTCATCAGTTTCATCACGCAAAGATTGGCACAGCTGATAGCTGCTTGAATGTCTGCTTTTGGCACAAAGCGGACCGATACTTGCCAGTCCGTAGAGGGGGGCGGATCAGAATATCAGCGTGTCTCCGCACATGTAGGCAAGACTGCTGATGAAGGATGAAACGGGAAGTTTTTTCTTTAGCGGGAAGTTGATTAGCTTGATCCCATTAAGAAGGTGCACGTCGCAACGCCCTTCTGCTGTATGCAGAAACAGCTTATCTATGTGTCGGGCGGCGTAGTCACGGCATCGTTCACGGTTGCGCCTGTCGGCGAGGTTCAATGCGGCGATCCAATCTTTGGAACCTGCTACACCTCTGCTTCTGAGGGCGCGCAACTTCAGTTCACCCGCCCGTAGCTCTTTGCTCAGTTCCCGCACTTTCATTGCCAGCTCCGGAACGTCCGGAGCAATCTGGAGCGCGGCGATAAGCCGGTTGATGCTAAAGTTGAGTTCGACCAGACGGTTTTCTAGCCGACTGGCGGTGCCCACGACGGTTCCGTTTGCCTGCAGCATATCCATGCTGCACAGCAGGACGTCCACTAGGGCAGCATCAACGTGATCACGGCGTATGGCCGGTTCGTTGCAGCGTTTCAGGCGCCTCATTGGACAGGCGTAATAGCCCCGGCCCTTTTTGTCGACGCTGGTCAAAATGATGGAGTGCCCGCACGTTCCGCAGTACATCAGCGATCTGAAAATATTAATGAGGTAAGGATTGTCGCTGACGCCAGGGTTACCGAATCGGGCGAGACGGACGCCCTGCACGTCGTGGAAGAGTTTGTCCGGAACCACCTGAGGAAAATACCCGCTGATTTCGCTTACTCCTTTTGCCATCGTCTGATAAGACGGAGTAAACGTGCCTGTCAGGGCCTTATTGCCAAGCAGACTTTCAATGGTGCTGGGATTCCATCGCCCGATTTCCCCCGTCAAGGTTGGAACGCCGCGTTCATTGAGCGTTTTCGTGATGCCATTGAGTGAGGAGCCTTTAAGCCTGAGCCTGAATATCACATTAATGGTTCTGGCATGTTCTTCAATCACCTCAAACTTCTCACCGTCAGGCGAAACAGTCAGCCAGCGCGGGCAGCTGCGCGTAATGAGCTTTCCGGTTGCCGCCGCATCTTCCCGTTTTTTCTGCCAGGCGGCACGCATGCGTCGTGACTTCGTCTCGCTCTCTTCATTCGCACGTTGTGCGATGAGGATAGCTTTAATAAGGACATAGGGGTCATCAAGCGAGTCGATGCTGTAGTGGGTATGATCGCACAGCGTGACTACTTCGACGCCGGACCGCAGGATGCTCTTCAGCCGCTCGGTGGCATCGCTGATTTTTTCACGTGAAAGCCTGTCCAGGCTCTCTACCAGAAGAACGGTTCCTGCAGCAATGTAGCCGTGCTCTACAGCGTCCAGAAAGTCGTAAAGCGCGCCGCGGGTGGCGTTCATACCGCTGTAAGCACTGAGCCCCAGATCCTGGTAGGTTGTGTCATCGAGCTCATAATCCGGATGCTGGGACAACCACTCAGAAATGAGTGCGTTCTGACGCCGCAGGGAGTCACCGTACTGCTGGGAAGCATTTGAAAATCTCACATAAGCTATGGCTTCTTTATCATGATGATCTCCTTCATATCGTGACAGCATGACACTTGTGTCGCTCAGGTTATGTGAAGGCAGGCACATCATCAGTTTTAATAGTCTGGCGTTTTTATCGTTAAGGATGGCCTTGCAGGCGAGGACGGGACTTCTCTCTCTTGCACGGCTTAAACAAAGCTGGTTCACGAAGGCGGTCGTCGACATTTATAAACGGGTTTCTAACATGTCAGTCAAGTCGATGGCGAGGTGGTTTCAGCCGCTGCATATTCCATTAGTCATGAGTCAACGCTTGCTATCTACAGTCGAATTACCCCAAACGGGATAACTTAATGCCGGCCTGGTGCTTAACCGCTGCGAAAAAATTGAATGGCATTATATTAATAAAAGGAATGATATGGGCCAGTGTCTGCTTTGAGCGAGGAGCGGACCTCACGATCCTGTCTATAAACTCCTGAGCCCATTAATCCATGGCTATCCTGTATATTGAAACAGGCAACTCAGCGTACTAATGCACTAAATCATAAAAAAGATATTTACAATCAATGTGATACCCGAGTAAAACTTTATTAAATTATTGGAAAAGTCGCATAAACAGGAGAGGTATGAAGATTTCAAAAGAAAATGCAGAGCATTATGTCTGGGGCGAGGATTGCGACGGTTGGTATCTGGTAAACCGACAAGACATGTTGGTCATTCATGAAAAAATGCCGTCGGGTACTGCTGAAAACCGACACTGGCACGCCATCTCAAGACAGTTTTTCTTTGTCCTCAATGGTGTTTTATCTATGGAGTTAGAGGGTGAAATGCACGATATTAAGCCCCTGCAAGGATTAGAGATTCCCCCGGGGGCAAAACATCAAGCCAGAAACGACACGGAGTCTCCCGTGGAATTTATTGTGATTTCTCATCCCACGACACGAGGGGATCGCACTGACCTTCTTTAATCCTGCTGCGAACTCACGAAAAATGGCTACGGCTTGTCATAACGTAGGTGACGCTAACGTACCTGAGTATTGGCAACGTCCACTTCTGGCACAAAGCGGATATTCTGCCCGAGCTTTCCTTAGTGAGCCTTATTGTTAGGTCAGCAGTGTATAAGCACGACCATTTAAACCTCTCTTGCCTCTCCCCACTTGCTACCCACTTTTTCAGTTCCCCACTTGCTCCCCACCTGTTTTTTTCAAAAACCTGCTCAGCCCAGTATTGATGCGGGTTTCAGGGGTTCTCCCCACTTTCCGCATATATACAGGGAAAAAGTGGGGAATCCGGGGGCACGCTCCCCACCTTCCCCACCGCCTCCCCATTTTTTTACCCACTTTTATGATGTGAATGGAGCGTAAGGTGATCACCGTTCTGGATAATCAGATCATCATCAGTCAGCTTCTGCAGCCAGCGGGTAAAGTGTTTGGTATTAATCCCCATTGCTTTAAGGTCGTCGCGTACAATCATTTTTGTACATGCCTCCTTGCTGGCAATACGACTGCGAATAGCCTGCCAGAGTGCCATATGATTTCCCGTAATATTCGGCACGCCGGCCAGTTCTGGTTCGCGCTCATCAGCCTCACGGGCAACATCCTGCACGGCCAGCGAATGGATTTCCTCTCCCTCTTCATCCGTGAACAGCCTGACCGGCTGCAGGTCGTACGCCCGGCGCTTAGGCTCCTCGGCGTCCTTCATCTTGGTACAGGTGAGGATGAATGCGATTTGCTCACCCTCGCGCTTTACCTGAAACTCAGCGTCCAGCGCCGCGCGGAACGAGCTGGAGCCCCGCGCCCCTCTGGCCTCGTCTTTCCCTGAGTGGTGAACCACCAGCACCGTGGCGCCGGTCTTCCGCTTAATGTCGTCACAGCCCTCAATGAACGCCCCCATATCGCGGGCGTCGTTCTCATCGTTGCCGCCAAAGCAGCGCGCCAGGGTGTCGATGACAATCAGCCGCACCGGCAGACCGCCCTCTGACGCAATCTGCTTCGCCGCCAGGATGACCTCCTGCACCTCTGACTGACGCACCGGAAAGACGGGGCGGTTTACCAGCCAGACGTTCTCCACGCGCTGCTGATAAACCTGCTCCCAGGCGCGGATGCGGCGCGGCACGCCGATGCCGCCCTCACCCACGATATACAGCACCGCGCCGCGGTTAACCCTGTGGCCTGCCCAGGGGAGGCCCGCCGAAATATGGCAGGCCCAGGAGACGGCGAGAAAGCTTTTGAACGAGCCGCTGGGGCCGTAGATGCTGCACAGCGCCTGCGCGGGCAGGACGTGCTTCATCACATAGTCCTGCCGGGCGTCGAAGCCCTCAGAGCCTCGCGACAGCGGCAGCCGGGTCTTCGTCGCGTCTGCCGCAGGAAAGACGCGCTGAATGCGCCCGGCGTCCCGCAGGCAGGCATTCAGCGCCTCCGTGCCGAGGATTTCCGCCACGACCGAGCGGCGGAGCGCCTTCACCTGCTCAGCGTCCGTGCCCAGGTAGCCGGCGTCGCACAGGTCTTCGTAGGTCATGCCGTGCAGCTGCATCAGCCGCACCACCAGCCTGCCGCAGCGGGTCGCCGGGTCGTGATGCTGGTGGGCGGCCTTTTCCAGCTCAGAGCGGCTGCAGGGGCGTCCGTGCGCCCACAGATAGACGCAGGCAAAGAGCGCGTCGGAAAGCGGCTCAGTAAGCCGCAGGGGAAGGCTCATTTCGGCAGGCCTCCGCTCATCTGGAATTTGCCAATCAGCGGGTGGTACCAGTACGCCGAGCCGTACTTCCGTTTGGCCGCACGCAGCACCAGACGGGCCGCCTCACGGAATTTCCCGTCCGGCACCAGATAACCTCCGGCCCTGTGCCGCACCAGCATCACGCCGGCGTTTTTTGCCAGCTCCTCCGCCTTTTTGGTGGAGATGCCAAACTCCGCCGCCAGCGTGCTGACCGGCGCCATGCCGGGCGGAATGGTGCCGCCCTGTGAATCCACCAGCGCGTTCAGGCTGGCCTCCAGGTCCCCGACGCGCGCAGTAAGCGCCTCCACCCGGCCGGCCAGCTCGTTGAACTTCACGTTACTGATCATGGTGCTTTCCTCCGTCAGCCCTGAGCGCGCGGTAAATCTCAAAGTTGATGTCGCAGGCCAGGCTGATGAGGTGCCGCAGCTGGGGGGAGCACTCCCGGCAGGCCTTGTCCATAATCACCTCAAACAGCGAGGTGGCCATCTCGGCCTGGAATTCAGCCTGATCTAAATCCATGGGCTCACGCATTTCGGGCCTCCTGAACGGGCAGCGGGTCCGCGGGGGAGAGGGTAAGGCAGCGGATATTCTGCTCTGAGCCGGCACCGGTGCAGAGACGGAACGGGGGCACAGACCGGTCCTGACGCGAAACGGCCAGGAAGCGGTGCTGATATCTGGGACGAGTTTGGGTATGCTTGTTCACAGCCATAACTGTTACTCCTATTAACGGTTTGGTCAGACGCCTCGGTACTGCTCCAACAGTCCGGGGCGTTGTCTCAATAGGTGCACACATGTTAGTGTGTACACCTAAAAGAGAACCTACATTCATAGGTGTGCACATGTCAACACGAGATAGCCAGTCCAGAGGTAACGGAAAGTCACCTCCATTCCATATGCGAATTAATCCGGAACTAAAAGAACAGCTTGAGGCTGCCGCTGCAAAAGATGGAACAAGCCTAGGGAACTGGTTTAAAGAACTGGCAAGGAAAGAATTGAAGCGACAGGGCATTGAGCCCAAAGGCTGACCCTGACAGCAAACACCAGCAAGTGCGTATATCCCGAAGCCATAACAAACTTATCCCGGATCATCTCAACGTTAGCTGAGACAGCTCAGATACATTCACGCGGTCTGAGTAAGGCGTGCAGACGTCAGAATTGCATCTAAACCTGACTGAACAGGTAAGGTTCCGCCAGCCGTAATGTCGGGTTATGCGAAAAGATTTGTATATTCACTGCACACATTTCTTTCTCTGCCGAAAATCCTTTTAAAGAGAGGGGAGCACAGATGAAGTGTGATGAGAACGACGGTGAATTACCTGGAAAACCCGCAAGCACCCATAACAGTAACAGAACAGACATGCAGCACGTTGAACAGGATAATGACTGGCTTACAGAGCTGGAACACGAGATGGAGGAGATAGCAAAAAAATGGCCTGGCTCAGGCCACGCATACTAACCCGCAGGCGTTATAGGGGATCATAACGCGCTATAAGTTATGACCAGCCGAAAAGACGGATACGGGCGGGCTTTGGAAGCCGGCCCCGGATTCTCCTCTTTAATCCAGCGTGCCTACGTCTCTTCACTGACCTGTCCTTTCAGACGTGGGAATTTGAACTTAGTTTCCTACGTCATATCCCGAAATGTTCAGGAGTATGATGTTCTGAACCAGAATACGGAAAAGTTCATATTATAAAAAAGTCATTCAAGAACTGAAATTATCTCATTTCTTCTTTATGTTTATGTTCAGTGTAAGTTCAACAATATTTAATGGTTACCTTAAGAAGGTTCTCATAAAATAAAAACGTCGATAATTCCGGATGCAACAAAATGAAAAAAATTATTATTGGTAATAATGTGGTTTTTTATCCTGGAAAAAGGGAAATTAAAAGTCACAACACGAATCTAAAGCTGCACTCCTCAGCCTCATATTGTTTTGAATTATTGATCGCGCGGCAGGGTGAAATTGTCGATCATGAAGCGTTTTATCAGTATGCCTGGCGTCGGTTTGGGATGGAGGTCAGCGCCAATGCGTTATATCAAAGTATTTCTCTAATCAGAAAAGCTCTGCTGGCATGCGAAATTTGTCAGGATGTAATCAGGACAATTCCACGCCGCGGTTTTATGCTTTCCAATGCCATTCTCATTGAAGAGTCTACAATTACACCTGAAGAGTCGGTTTCGGATGAAGAAAGAGCGACTGGAGAAGGCGAACAGAGAAACGAAAAATGCAGTTTCGCCATAGATCCCGCCAATAAAAACGTGCTTTCAAAAAAGAATAAGGATCCAGAAACTCATAACACTGAGGAGATTACAGAAACCCTGATTAGTAACAAGCAACATTCTGAAAAAGAATCTAAAATCACCAGTGGTAATCTTGGGCCTCCTGTAATGACTCTCAAAAAAGGTGTTAAGCGCCATACGATTTCTTTGCGTCATTTTTTTAACACAGGATTGGCAATGATGACGGTTCTGGTTTGCGGCTTTTCTATTATGACCTTTTCACTTTATCGCCAAAAAATGGATTTTGTTAAACGATTTGATATGAATGGATGCGAAATATATGGTAGTAAAAAAGCGGACAACAGCCTGATCGTACGTGTTGCCAAAGATATTCATACGGAATGTAGTGAGCGACGAAATGTTTTCATCACAGCTTTTACAAATGGTGAGCGCATTTCAGTCTTACAGTGTAAGAACCCCCTCTCTCTTTTAGGTTCCCCGGACTGCATTTCGTATTATTACATAAGGAGAAAGTGGTGAGATTAATGTTTTTGTTAGCAGTAATGATAATGACAGCAACATGCATTGGTGTGTTTATTTTTCGACAGGATTCGATCCATTGCATTGCGAATATTAATTACATCAGAAGCAGTGATACTTTTTCAGCAATCGCCTCTCACGATATGCATGATGGTCAGGGTGTAATCTCCCTGACAGGACGTCTGGTTGATTCCGAGCATAATATGATTAGCCTGAGTAAAATTATCCGCTTTACTTACCATCGTGAGGGGGATTTATATTTAGCAAAATCAATATTTATAGAGTCCTCACCGGATAATCAAATGTCTCAGTACGTACAAAAAAAGTGGTTGCCCGACTTTTTCATTGATGTAGGGGCAACACTTCCATTTATTATTAAAAAAACCGGCATTAGTACGTGGGCTTTTTATTCAGGCCCGGTCCCCCTCTATCTTTGTGAAAAATAATTATTCAAAAGTAACAAATGCCGCCATAGCATGGCACTCCTGACCTGCCGTTATCTCAGGAATGCTCTTTCGCAGCAAAAAAGGGAAAACCTCATCCCATTGAAATAAAATAATTTTTTACTTGAAAGCCCCTTATTCAGATAAGGTCAGAACACTTCACACATGGTTCCTTCCTCTTACCCCTATAATTCCCGCCGCCAATGAGTATGTTTATTAACCAGATTCATAAGAGGGAATCAATGAAAGCCAGTTCTTTATCACTTTTTATGACACTTGCTTTGTGCAGTGCGAGCGTCATTACTTTTAATACGTTTGCAGCATCACAAAATACAATTCGCTTTCAGGGCGAAGTGAATGCGCAAACCTGTAACGTAAATGTTAATGATGCAACAGGCAGTCCGATCATCCTTCTGCCTACGGTTTCAACGGCGGCGCTGAGTACGGCGAAATCAACTGCCGGAAAAACCCCTTTTACGATTAATTTAACCGGTTGTGTCGCACCGACATCCGGATCAACGCAGGCAATTAATATCAATCTGGTGGGTAACAACATCTCTTCAACTGGCGATTTACTGAATACCGGGACCGCCAAAAATGTCACACTACGTTTGCTGGACAGCGGTGACAAAGCGATCAGTTTATCAGGCGGCTCTGCGACAGTAACAGGTATGAAACTGGCCAGCGGAAGCACCAGCGCATCGCAGGATTTCTCCGTTGAATATTACAGCGACTCAGGAAACGCGGGCGCCGGTACGGTTTTAAGCAGCGTTCAATATTCTGTCAGCTATCCATAATTTTCAGCCCCCCTTATTTTAGGGGGGCAGGAGAAACCTGTGTTTAAGCCTCTTTTTTTTCTATTCGTGACGTGTTCTGCCACGTTTTGTCAGGCAAGCGTCGTGTTGAATGGCACGCGCGTCATTGTAGACGGCACGAAAAACGAAAAAACACTTCAATTTACTAATGCTGGAGATCATCCAACACTGGTTCAGATTCAGGCGATCGATTTCAATAATCACTCTATCACTCCATTTGTGGCGTTGCCGCAAATTTTCAGGATCGCCCCTGAAGCGGGTCAAACCGTGAAGCTCAACGTGACCAATAATAATCTCCCTCAGGATCGAGAGTCACTCTTTTATATGGACTACACCGAGATCCCGTCGTTAAAAAAAGGGCTGAAAGATAAGAACAAACTCTATTTGATAATTAAAAACAGAGTAAAGGTTATCGTTCGCCCAACGGGCCTCAACTTCTCCATGGATAAACTGAAAAACGCGCTGTCATACCACTTTCAGGGACGGGACATTGTCTTCAGAAATGCCTCACCTTTTTACGCCAATATACGCGCGTTTACGTTGTTTAAAGGGAATAGCACCCTTCCCTGGAACGATGCTGTCACGCTGGCACCATTTAGTGAGCAGCGCATCACGTTGCAAAGCCGCTCATCACTCTCCGGATACGCGCTTGACGCCGTCCTGATAAATGATTTTGGCGCCGATGAAAAAATAAACGTGAACGAAAAATCGTAGAAATGAATAAAGCCTCCTTATTCTTATTGTTCGCTTTGAGTCTCATTCCCTCACGGGAGAGTCAGGCGGATGCGGGTCAGGATGACTATGTCTTTGATCCTGCTTTGGTGCGCGAAGTGATGCCTGGACAGATTGCGATGCCTGACAATGCGCAGGATGCCTGGTTTCAAGCCGGCCGTTATGATATTGAGCTTTACCTGAATGGTAAATTTCAGCAGTCCACGCCAGTTGAAATCATACGTGCCGACGGGCAGCTATCCGTTTGTCTTCCCCTGTCCTTTTATCACGCGTTTGGCGTTAAGGCGCACTATCTAACTGCGCTCAGCGAGAAAGGCTGTGCCAGGCCCGATACACTTTTAATGGGCGCGTCAGTTAGTGTGAATACGGGTAGCCTACGTGTAGACGTTACCATCCCACAGGCGATGCTGATTCACCGGCCCGTCGGCTATATCGCGCCCGAAAATCTGACAGCGGGCACGACCATGGCGTTCGCAAATTACAATCTGAACCAGTTTTACTCCGATTATAAAAACGCGCAGCGTTTTGAATCCACCTATCTGGGCATCAACAGTGGCATCAATGCGGGCATGTGGCGTTTTCGTCAACAGGGAAACTTTAGTCATGATGATACCGGCAATCGCTGGCAAAGCGCCCGGGCATGGGTTCAACGTGCGTTGCCGTCATTACGAAGTGAGGCGGGCATAGGCGAGCTTTTCAGTAACGGTGACCTGTTTACTGCTGTGAGTTTCAACGGTGTCAGTCTGGACTCTGATGAACGTATGCTGCCGGATTCTGTTCGCGGTTATGCGCCGCTGGTGCGCGGTGTGGCGAACAGCAATGCCCGCGTGACGGTCTGGCAGGACAAACAGCGGCTATATGAGACAACCGTGCCGCCGGGGCCGTTTACGATTAATGACCTGAGCCCGGTTAGCTATGGCGGCGATCTGAGCGTGGAGGTCCAGGAGTCTGATGGTAGTCTGCATCGCTTTAGCGTGCCGTATGCGGTCTTACCGCAGTCACTGCGTCCAGGCCGGACAGATTACAACTTTGCGGTCGGTAAAGTCAGGGATTACAGCAAAGACAACGCATTTACCGAGTTGACCATAAAGCACGGCCTGACGAACGCCATCACGCTTAATGGCGGCGTCAGGTTGGGTGAACGCTATCATGCCATTCTGGCTGGTGGCGTCTGGGCCTCAGACCTGGGCGCGGTGGGATTTAACAGCGCATACTCTGACGCCATCCTGAATGGCGGCGAGTCGACTCAGGGATGGCGCTATGCTCTGAGTTACAGTCGAACCTTCCAGCCCACGAATACGACATTGACGTTTGCCGGCTACCAGTATTCCACACAGGGATACCGGGATCTGAATGACGTAATTGCGTTGAATAATGCAAAAACACCGGGTCGCAACAGTATCACCAGCGAGTATATGCAGCGTAACCGAGTGCAGATGACGCTTAATCAGACGCTGGGAAAGGCGGGCAATATCTATGTCTCTGGCTCGAAACAAAATTATTATGACAGCCGCTCGCACACGACCCAGTTTCAGGTCGGCTATGGCACGGTATTGCCCAATAACATTGCACTGAATGTTTCCCTGTCTCGCCAGTATTCGCGCAGAGCGCCCCCCCGTGAGCCGCGGAGGGCCGTCATGGCCCACTATGCAGACGAGACTTTTTATAAAGATACCCAACTGCAGGTCAGTGTCTCTGTACCGTTGGGCTCGGATGCCACCTCACCCTATCTGGCACTTAGCGGGATTCGGGGAAGCCAGAACGGCAGTAACTACACGGCCTCGCTCAGCGGGCTGAGCGGTGAGAGTGGCACCAGCTACAGCGTGAATATAAATCGCGATCAGCAGCAACGTGATACTACCTTCAGTGGCAGCCTGGGCAAAACTTTCTCAGAAGCCAGCGTGACTGGCACAGCGTCGACCTCTTCACGGTTTAATCAAATGTCCGTCAATGCGATGGGCGCGGCGGTGATCCATAGCGGTGGCGTGACGTTAGGCAATTATCTGGGCGATACATTCGCCCTCGTCGAGGCGAAAGGAGCCAGGGGGACACGCATCCTGAACAACCAGAGAAGTGAAATCGATCGCTTTGGTTATGCGCTGGTCCCTTCGCTCAACCCGTACCACTACAACACCATTACGCTAAGTGCCAGCAGCAGCGACGGCAATGTTGAGGTTCAGGATAGCGAAAAAAGTATCGCGCCCTATGCCGGCGCAATGGTGAAAGTGACCTTCCGGACATTGCGCGGTTATCCCGTGATGCTAAAGACCCGTACTAATCGTAATGACACGGTGCCGGTTGGTGCGGATCTGCTGGACGAAGCGGGCAATCGCGTGGGTACGTTTGGTCAGGGTGGCAATGCCTATTTACGTGTGGTGAAAACGCACGGTCGGCTGAAAGCCGTCTGGGGTGACAATGCGGAATCGTCCTGCTTGATGAATTACAGCATACCTCAACCGAAACCCGATGCGGTGATGACGTATGCGGATGCCGTTTGTCGTTTTTAAACTCAGAGGTGTTAACAATGAAGCGCTATTTAGCAGCAATCATATTATTTGTTCTGGCGGCAGGATTCCCGGCTTTTGCGACATGCACTCGGATAAAGCCGGTGGATCATGGCTGCGATGCCTGCGGTGCGCCACTAAACCTCGGGAATATCAGATTGATGAATCTGCGTTATCAGCCTGCAGGTACGGTGCTGGCCCGCTCAGTCTTTCAGGTGGTACCGGCTGTCAAAAATGCCGATCCGGATCGCGTTTTGTACGAGTGTGATCTGGCGGATAAAGATCAGCTGTTTGAGGTCTTCGCCACCAATGGTGACAGTAATGTTGGCGGCGCCTGGGACATGGGCAACGGCTATTTCCAGACCTACTTTCCTTATACCGCATTAAAACTGGTTCACGTGCGCAGCGGTAAGCCTTTTACCCGTATCTGGCAAAAGGTGCCGCTCACACAGTATGAAATAAAGGGCAATAAAATCGAGATCAGGGGACGCGACTTCAGCCCCATCAGTGCGGAACTCATTCGTACAGATACAAATAACCGCTCGCCCGGTTATAACACCTTTGGATGTTCCAGTGCTGCCGCAGATAACTACACTGGCGCATATAATTGTAACCAGCCGAATGGCTATGTAGTGTTTATGGGGCCAGGCATGAATGTCCCCGAAGCAGGCCAGGACAGCTGGAATCATTACGATACATGGGGAACAGGTCGCTACATGGCCTTTGGAATGAATACCGCGCCGGTCGCAACCCTGACACAAAACATGACGCAGGGCTGCCGGGTAGAAAATTATACCGCAAACGTCATTTTTCCTGGCATCAGCATCAATGCTCTCAATGAAGGTCATGCTGTGACGGCACCGCTTACCATTACTCTGGCCTGTGCGAGTGAAACCGAAAATTTGTCTGGTATCAACTCAGGCCAGCTCTCTCTGGGCTTTCAGCCAAGCTACGCCGCGTGGCTGCAGGTCCAGCAGTTGGGGTTGACGTCAGGAGACGGACTTTCGCGCTACCTGGTGTCCGATCACTATGACAGCCAACCTTCGCTGGCGAAAGGCGTCGGTATTCAATTACAAACATCGAGTGGTCAGCCAGTGTCCTTTTTAAGCTGGAGCAGCTTTAGCGGTAATGCGGGCTGGCGACCGGTGCTGGAGGATGCGCAGGCTATCAGCGGCAGCCAGCAGAGTGACGAAAAGCTCTATCAGCGCAGGTTCAGTGCCCGTCTTACAAAGCTTCCCGGTCAGACCGTTACGGCTGGCCAGGTTGATGCAACAGCATCCATCCTGATTCGGCTGCAATAATATGAAAACGCTCTTTGGGTTATTTGTGTGCCTTGCGATTAACGCCCAGGCTGCGGTGATTCCGCAGCAAAGCCGACTGTTCTTCTACCCGGGCGAGGTGAAAATTCCGTTACTGCTGATCAACAGCGGCGATGCACCCGTTCTCATACAGACCTGGGTTGATGGAGGTTCACCGGAAAAATCGCCCGGCAGTAAAGCTTTTCCCTTTGTTGCACTTCCTGGCGTTTTTACGCTGAACAAAAACGAAAAAAAACAGATTGCGGTGCTACGTACCGAACTGGCCGCACACCTGCCAAACGATCGTGAATCTCTTTACTGGCTCAATCTTTACGAAATCAGCGCCGTAAAAAAAAGAACGGTACAGCAGGGCAACGATAAGATCAGCATGGCGCTGAATACCCAACTCAAGGTAATTAACCGACCGTTCAGGGAAGTGATGCCATTTGCGGCACGTGTCAACGCGGTGACCTTTCTGATCAGAGAAAAGCAGGGGCAGGCGTTCATTCATGCCACTAATGGCAGCCGCTATTTTTTCACCCCAGGCGAAATGACTATAGCAGTGGGAGGAAAACGTTACCCCGTTTATCTGGATGGTGATAAGACGCTCGCCCCGTTTTCCAGTAAAGATTATCCCCTTATTGGAAAATCGCCTCTGCCGGCGAGTCATATCCTTCTGGATTACACGGCACTGGACGATGAAGGCAACCCGCAGGCCTTCTCTGCCCGCGTTGGTACGCCGTCAGTATCATGGTAAAACAGACGTGCGGGTGCCCGTTGACGAGTTCCCGCAAGCGTCATCAGTAAATCGACGAATTTGAATAAATTGAATTAACACAAAAGCGCCTCGCGCCACTGCCGTTCTTTTGCAGCAGCTGATTTTTCCCTTTTCGATATCCGGTCATAACTGAAATAATTATGGACACCTAACGTACAACCATAAGGTCGCGCAGAAAATGGATGACAAATCAGGAATTCATGGACTTACACATTTCCCCTTCATCTGCAGGCTGCTGCCCCAACAAAGAAAGGATAAAGTATGGGGCCAGAATGCGGCGGGCTTCCTGTTCTGAATCCGCATCAATACAAAGACGGAACGGGAGAGCGGACCGGTCCTCGCGTGAGACAGCCAGAAAGCGATACTGGTACTTAGGGCGCGTCTGGATAGGTTTGTTCATAACCACAACGGTTGCTCCGGTTGACGGTCGGACAATTGGCCTGATGGCGATGGCCATACCTGCAAGCGTCACTGTTTTGAATCACATGTACTGGGTTTATGGTATCGACTCCCTGGAATAAAATCACCCCATCCCCCCTCCCGCGAAAGTCAAAAATCAGACGCACGTTGCTGATTCGAACAGGACTGAAGCACTGCTGTCTGATGATGACACCGGGTGCAAATCGATGCGGATTTCCACAGCATTGCTAACACAGGCGTTAGCACATGCGTGATAATAATGACGGTATCGCACAGGCCCTAATGAATGTAAAAGGTCTTTCCAACAGTTATGTCATAGGGATCCGTCCCTTCCCGCGGGCACCCCGTTGATGGGCTCCCGCTTATTAACGGGGCTCAAGAACAGTGCCTTAATGGTGCAGCCAGCCAGTCATTCACGAATTAGCCAGATATTGTACGACGATCACCCTAATGATAATTAACCATGGGGGTGAATATCTATCTCCTGAGAGTCCGGTTATAGTCTACGGTCGTGCCGTTAAAGGTTGTTTCCACTTGCGCCGATAATGTAAGTCACATCACCTGAACGTATAGCGTGCTACAACTCACTCTCACTCATCACTGCGGGTAGAATTTACGGCTGCAAGAGTGAGCAAACAGAATGCAGAATACGTCATTGCTCCTGCCGGAGCGTCACTTAACGAAAAATCCTCCCGCGCTTCCCATCTTGTTTTCGGGGCAGCAATGCGGGTTACCGACGGCGGCACTGACGGAAATTGAGCGCGTTTAGTTTCGTCAACAAACATCGGAGACGATCATCCTGGACACTGTTATCACATCAACTTTTTCCGCTGTTTGGACCACGGACGACCAGGGCGTTTGCATTACCAGCCAGGAATACCCTGAAGGTCTGATACCTGCATTGAAAGGTGTTACCCTCAGCGCATGGCTAAAGTTTGCGCAGGCAGATGATGATGCAAAAATTGCACAGCAATTAACGGCTGCGCTTGAAGGCGTTGCCCCGTTTCATATTGAAGTACCGATCCGTTGTCTCGACGGAAAAATGCGACGGGTGATTTTTTCTGGCCTTCCACATTGTCAGCCTTCGCCTGATTGCTCTCATTATCAGGGGTTTATTCTGGATATAACCGGTCAGCGCAAAGCGCTTGAAGACGCACTGCGCACGGCAGCAGAATACCGCCTGTTAATTGAAAACAGCACTGACCTTATTGCCCATTGTGATGCCAGCGGCAGGTACGTATCTGTCTCACCGTCATACAGCGCAATGATGGGCTGGTCAGCAGATGAAATGAACGGGCAGCGGGTAATTGATTTTCTGCATCCTGACGATCGGGGCCCCGCGAAAGAAGCGCTGGAGCACATCTTCAGTGGAGGTATCCTGCCAGACGTGGTGGAGGTCAGAAAACGGCATCGGGACGGTTATTATCTTACCCTTGGCACAAAAGCCTGTGGTGTCAGTAACCCGTCGACGGGCAAGAACATCGGCGCAGTGCTGGTTTCACGTGATATCACTCGCGATAAAGAGCGGATGGAAAGGCTGGAGAAAATGGCAACCCGCGACATGCTGACCGGGTTACCCAATCGTGCGTGGATCAATACCCGAATTGAGCAGATGCTCGCACGACCCGAAGATGCAGGCTACACAACCGTCCTTTTTCTTGATCTCAATGGGTTCAAGGCAGTCAATGACACGATGGGGCACGCCGCGGGCGATACGTTATTGCAACAGGTCAGTGAGCGACTCAAGCAATGCATGCGCCCGGGCGACGCTGTGGCGCGCCTGGGAGGCGATGAGTTTGTCATAGCCGCGAGGTGCACTAACCGCAAGGCGGCATCCTCCATTGCCCAGCGTATTATTGAGAGCCTGGCAGAACCTTTCATTATCAATAAAATGGAAGTACGCGTGGGAGCCGCAATTGGTATTAGTCTTGTGCAATTCGGCACGGCATTAGCCAAAACGTTACTGGAAAACGCCGATGTCGCGATGTATCAGGCGAAAGCACGTCGTGATGGGTCTTATCAGTTTTTTGATGCTGCGCCACAAATTACGAATGTGCTGAAGTCAGACTGACATCCCTGATTCGTACCTGCCACTCAGTTCCTCTGCATAAGAGCCCTTTCGCAACGTACAGGCAACAAGACGGCGAGAAAACGCGTTGATTTAACTACGGGGGGTCACGGTGACCTCCCGCCTCCTGTCTTAACGATGGTGGTTAACACACGCTTAAATGCACAGACAGAACCAGGATAACCCACCAGCCGGGCCTGCCATTGCTGGCCCGTAATTATTACAGCATCACGTTGATACGGGGAAACGTCTGACTGAATGAACTGCATAACGGGTGAATGTTGCCATAATCATCCGACTCCCCTGTCCGGGCTGGGGCGGATAGTAGGCGTTTAATGTGACAGGTGGGAGTGAAAATCTTCAGCGTAAAAACAGGCAGCGCAAAAAAAACCCGCGCTGAGCGGGCTGTAAAGAGAGTACTGAAGGTCCATCATGCTTATCACTGCGGCATGGTATCTGAATAATAGTTCAGGCATGAAAACTGTCCAGCTCTATCCCCGAATACCGCCATGCCGGAGATTGCCTTGGACTCTCCATTATTTACGATTCTTCATACGTCCCGCTTTTTTTCTCTGGGGCAGAACACTCAAATAAATGCTGCGTTTTAAACGGTAACTCAGGTTTAGACATTCGCTGTATGCTGGCCCGGTCGTATGTCCGTTATCTGTCCATCGCGACGACATCATTTATGTTCATATCCCTCTCAGCTATGATGATTCCTCTCCTCCGTTTTAATAATCTGCCTGCCGTAGTACACGCCGGATTTTGCTCTCCAGACGCATCAGCCACTGAAGGATTAAACGCAGATTCAGGGCACATTGGGGTAAATGGGATGACGGTCAGAAATCAAATTTTCTCTAGCTTTCAGTTTTTACTTTCATGAACTGATCGCAGGCCAACGGCACTAACCTTCCGGGACAAAGGCTTTATGGCCGGTATGCTCCTGAATCTGGCAACGTGTATTACGCCTTGCAGTGAGGGGGACTGGAGGCAAAAAAGGCCCGCCAGGGGCCGAAGTGGGGTGAAACATATTTTTGCTTTCACCGTCAATATTTGCAGCGTTGTTTATTTTGACAAGCGTAAGCGGTAAAAAAATGCGATTAGACGTTCACTTTGTCATGCTGAGTACCGTCAGTTACGTTCAGCCCAGGTCAACATCGCATAACTCTTCCCTGAGGTGCCTTATGCCGGGTCATCACATTTGCAAGCGCACAGCACCAGATGGTGGAAGCCATACTAAAATATTGCAACGGGTTCCGCGCGGTACGGGACAGTAATTGTTTGGCTATAACCTGACGCATGATTGCTCAGGTCTCTGAGGTCGTTACCGTACACCCTATTCTCACAACCGCACTAATCTGCAAGAGATCAATACCTCAGTGTCACATCCGGGTTGTGAGCGCGACGTAAATCGTAAGCCCCTGCCAGAGAAGTTGTGAAGTCATGCCCCCTCCCGGATATGAGATGGTCTGTATCTATCCTGTAGGCAGTCCAGTCAGACCCACTGTTTATTGAAGTCTGCCGGTGAGTAGGCAGGAAAATCAGTATACCCCTGACCGTCACCGCCAAAGAAAGCATCACGGTTGTACGCAGCGAGAGGAAAAGCGTTTCTTATACGCTCTGGCAGGTCCGGATTGGAGGTAAAGAGACGACCAAAAGCAATCAGGTCGGCCTCACCTTTTTGAAGCGTAATTCCGGCATCCTCTGGTTTAAAGCCGCCCGCCGCAATAATTTTCCCCTGATAAAATGCGCGCAAATCGCGGCTGGCTACCGGCTCTGCATAATAGCCCGCCTCCCTGTCTTCCGGCCCCACGATGCGGGGTTCGATAACATGCAGATAGGCCAGGTCAAACACGTTCAGCTGCCCGACCAGATAACGGAAAGTAGCTGTCGGATCGCTGTCATGCATATCACCGTATATCCCGCTGGGAGAAATGCGCACAGCAACGCGCCCCGGCCCCCAGACATCAGTCAGGACGCTAACGGACTCAAGCAGAAAACGCGCACGGTTTTCAAGGGAGCCGCCATAACTGTCAGTGCGCTGATTGCTGCCATCCAGCAGAAACTGTTCAGGTAAGTAACCGTTGGCGGCATGGAGCTCAACGCCATCGAATCCTGCGGTTCTGGCCCGAATGGCTGCCTGCCGCAACTCCTCCATGAGATCATGAATTTCATCCAGTTCCAGAGCGCGAGGAACGGGAAAAAGCTTACCCTCATAGGATCCCAATTCATTTTTCACCACGCCATAAGTATCTCTGGCGATGAGCGCTGAAGGCGCGACGGGCTGACGTCCCGCTGACAGTTCAGGCAGGGACTGGCGACCCGGGTGCCACAACTGCAGTACAATCTGAGCGCCTCTGGCATGCACGGCTTCCACCAGACGCTGCCATCCAGCCTGTTGCTCGTCAGTAAAGATACCCGGTGCATCTTCGTAGGCATTCGCATAGGGCGAAACCGCCGTGGCCTCAGCGATAAGGAGCCCTCCGAGACTCGCTCGCTGGCGGTAATATTCTTTCATCAACTTGCCGGGAACACCGCCCGGTTCGGTCCTCATGCGCGTGGTGGGCGCCATAACGACGCGATGGTTCAGATGCAGTTTTCCTGCAGTCACAGGTGAGAATAAAGGGTTCATTAAATCTACCTCACGTTGAGCCAGAGCACACATGGGGGCCCTGGCGCAATATCAAATGAATTCAGTAATGCCAAATCTGAGTCAATATCCGACAGGCTTACTGCCGGGCCAGTGTGTGGGCAACCTGCGCGGCACTGATACCTTCCAGCGCCAGGCCATAACCCAGCCCCTCATCTACCAGACGCTTAAGACGCTGAGTCAGTGCAATCCGGGTGTAGCGCGAGGTCAGTGGCGGAAGTGCAGCAATCCCGTCGGCAATTTCGTGAGCGCGGGCCAGCAGCTTATCAGCGGGCACAATTTCATTTACTACGCCCCAGTCTTTCGCCGTTTCCGCATCAAGCACCTGGCGGGTCAGCAAAAAGTGGCGGCCCCGGAGCGAGCCGATGACTTCTGGCCACAGAATGTGCACGCCGTCACCGGGGACGATCCCGAATTCGAAATGCGGTTTATCCTGAAAAACGGTTTCCGGGGTGGCCAGAATGGTATCCGTCAGCAGGGCATATTCGCTGTGAAGCAGCACCGGGCCGTTTAGCGCGGTAATCATCGGAACTTCGATATCCAGAATGTTGTTCAGCACCTTTCTGCCTTCGCGCAGAATTTTGTCGAAACCTGCCGGGGTGAAGAAATCAAATCCTTCCGGACTGATCGCGTCCATAAAGGCATCACCCGAACCGGTCAGGATCACTGCGCGGTTTTCACGGTCTTCGCCGATGGCATGGAAGAGCTCGACGAACTGCTCGTGGGTATGGCCATCGAAAACCAGTTTTTCACCGGCAGTATGGAATGTTACCTCCAGTACGCCATTGGGTTTACGGATCAGGCGGGCATTAGGAAAAGCATTTCGATAAGTTTCAAACGTAGACATGGTGGCGATCCTTGTTGTTACCAGACCGGAGTGGCTGGCCATGAAACAACCATATTCCATTCCAGTAACATTGGGATCGCTTATAAATCAGATAACAGCTATTCCTGAATGGAATATCATGGTCTACCCTCCTCCCATAATGGTTTCAACAAAACCAGCAAACTGCCGGGCTTTGGCACTCGCCAGACGTCCGTTAGGGAATACGGCCCACAGGTCGATGTCAGGCAGTTGCCATGACGTCAGCACCTTCTGAACGGTTCCGTTTCTTAATTCTTCAGCAAACATCCAGTCGGAGACAATACACAACCCCATATGGCTCAGCACGGCAGCTCGCTGACCTTCAGCGGCGCTGACGCGGATGCGACCGCTCACGGCGGTGGACACAACGGCACCCTGCCGGGTGAATGACCAGAGGCTGGGCTGTGGGTTATAGAGAATTGCCTGATGTTCTGCGAGTTCAGCCGGCGTTTTCGGCTCCCCCCTTTCTGAGAGATATTCCGGCGTGGCAATCACTGAGCGGGGTCCTGTTGCCAGCTTTCTGGCGACGACACCTGAGTCGGGCAGATTTCCCATGCGCAGTGAGATATCAATACCTTCAGCAATCAGGTCGATCACTCGGTCATCCAGGATCACGTCCACATCCAGCTCCGGATGCTCATCAAGGAACGCCGGGAGGCGGGGAATGATATGCAGCCGTGCAAAAGTGGTTGCGGCTGAAATCCGCAGCTTTCCGGACAGGCCTTTTCCTGCTCCCCGGGCGGCCAGTTCAGCCTCTTCGGCTTCCTGCAGGGCGGCCCGCGCACGTTCATAATAGCGCTGCCCGGCCTCGGTGGGCGTCAGGCCGTGGGTTGATCGGGTCAGCAAACGGGTCTGTAATCGCGACTCCAGCTGAGCAACAATTTTGGAGACCGCAGGCTGGCCCACGTTTAGCTGTCTGGCAGCTGCAGAGAAGGAGCCCGTATCCACAACCCGAACGAAAGTGGCCATTGCCTGAAAGCGATCCATTTTATTCCTCTGAAGAATAGATGTTATCCGTTTAGCATATCTACCATTCCTGTCTCATGCCAGCCATTATCATTTTCAGCTTGCCGGGGCTGGCCCGGTAAACCTCTCAGCAGGAAATGACCATGATTGATATTTATGCTTTCGCCACGCCTAACAGCATCAAGGTGCCTGTCGCGCTCGAAGAACTCGGTCTTGAATATGTTTTACACCCGGTGAACGTCCGTAAAGGGGAACAGAAGTCAGCTGAATTTCTCACCTTAAACCCCAACGGCAAAGTCCCTGTGCTTGTTGATACTGACGCCTTATCTGAGCCGCTGGTACTGACGGAGTCGGCCGCCATCCTTATCTATCTTGCTGAAAAAACGGGGAAGCTTTTACCGGCTTCAGGCCCGGCCAGGTCACGGGTGTTTGAGCAGCTGTTCTTTCATGCTTCAGGGCTGGGACCGGCATTCGGTCAGGCAGGTTTTTTCCAGCGTCAGGCATCCGAACCACAGCCGCTGGCAATTCAGCGTTTCACTACTGAAGCAGACCGCACCCTCAAGGTGCTGGATACCCTTCTGGCTGACCGCCAGTTTGTTGCCGGAAAGGAATACAGCATTGCTGATATTGCGCACTTCGGCTGGCTGTGGCGTCGGGAGTTTGCCGGGGTGAGTTTTGAAAACACACCCAATGTGGCTCGCTGGTTTGATGAAATGATTAACCGGCCCGCCGTACAGCGCGCCACAGAACGTATTAACGCGCTTGTCCCCCGGTAAGTGACTTTTGTAAAGCCGCCCGGAAATAAAGAGATCACCCTAAATAACTTTTCAGAGAAATATCATGATGCTGCAGGCAAAGCTTGACGCTTTTAAGGCGGATTTTGAAGCAGGTAAGCCCCCCTATAATATCCCTCAACCGGTGGCGGAAATTATGCGCCGCGCGACGGATGAACTGATTCAGTCCGGCGCAGCTGCGCATGCGCTGAAGGCGGGAGATAAAGCGCCTCTGTTTACGTTAAACGATCCGCAGGGCCATGCCGTTTCCTCTGCCGGATTGCTGTCAAAAGGTCCACTTGTGCTGAGTTTTTACCGTGGAGTCTGGTGCCCTTATTGCAATATGGAACTGCAGGCGCTTAA
Organism: Enterobacterales bacterium; assembly: GCA_039593635.1. Taxonomy (GTDB): domain Bacteria; phylum Pseudomonadota; class Gammaproteobacteria; order Enterobacterales; family Enterobacteriaceae; genus Enterobacter. Next base: position 249,019 of record JBCNOW010000024.1, on the reverse strand, counting down.
TGAAGCGCTTCCCGCATTTCAGGCGCTGGGCGCAGCGCTTGTCGCCGTCTCCCCCCAGACGACGGCTAACAGCCGTAAATCCATGCGTCACAATAACCTCAGCTTTCCGATTCTGTCTGACCCACACAACAGCGTGGCGGATGCCTTTGGGCTGCGTTTTAACCTGCCGGATTATCTGATTGAACTGTACAAAGGACTGAAGAACGACCTGCCTCTTTTCAACGGAGATGAGAGCTGGACGCTTCCTATGCCTGCCCGCTATGTCATCGATCAGAAAGGCACGATTATTTATGCTGAAGTGAATCCCGACTATACGCGCCGGCCGGAGCCGGAAGAGATGCTGCCCTCACTGCGTCGCATCCGCAGCATGTGAAATCATCGTGACCTCTTGCAAAAAAATGCCGGAGCGAATTAACAGGAGTCAAAAATGAAGAGAACATTTTTAATCACAGGCGCCAGCAAAGGCATCGGGCTGGCGCTTGCCCGCCGTCTCGCCGGGGCAGGTCATGAGGTGGTCGGTATAGCACGAGGTTCCCGGGACGATTTCCCTGGCACCTTAATCAGCGCAGATCTTTCCAACGCCAGACAGACACAACAGACTTTCGAAGAGTTAAGTCAGCGATTCGCATTTGACGGGATCGTCAACAATGTGGGTCTGGTTAAACCTCAGCGTCTCGGCGACATAGATTTAGCGACTTTCGAAGACGTTATACGCGTCAATCTCTATCCCGCTGTACAGGGAACACAGGCCATTCTCGCCGGCATGAAAGACCGGGGCTGGGGGCGAATCATCAATATTTCCAGCCTGACGGTGCTTGGCAGTGTTGAACGGACAGCTTATGCGGCTGCAAAAGCGTCTCTGATCAGCTTCACCCGTAACTGGGCACTGGAACTCGCTCAGACAGGTATTACGGTGAATGCGGTGGCGCCGGGGCCGACTGAAACGGAGCTTTTTCGGGTGAATAACCCGCCAGGCAGCGCAGGTGAAGAGCGCTATCTCAGGGGAGTGCCAATGAGGCGATTTGGCAAGCCAGACGAAATTGCGGCTACTGTTGCTTTTCTGATGTCAAAGGATGCCGGCTTTATAACCGGCCAGACCCTCTATGTCGATGGCGGGGCATCAGTGGGTCAGCAGCTCTTTTAACGCGACAGTCATAAGGATTGAGTTTACTAAAACGCCTAAGGTGAGAAATGGCACCTGAAACTTTAGACGTTGCCGTTCACATCAGTCTCTAAGCTGGCTGACACCTAAGGCCTCTGATATTCGTAAAATTCAGAGCAGCAACGTTTTTCAAACGCACGAAAAAAAAGAATAGTGGTTTAAGTGTTCACCTGGTGAACACTTAAAGAAAAAGTATTCACCTCTTAAAATCATGATAAATAAATATTTTTCTACAGGGTGAACACTGGTGAACACTTTTTTAATTAATTTAATTTTTCTCCTGTTTTACCAATACAATGAGGCAACCATTCTTCAGCCTCGGGTGTAAGCGTAAGGTTTGAGCGCATGCCCTGCTTTGTCCTTTTCTTCTCATACAGTTTTCCATGTTCGGCAAGGGCGCCAGGCATGTCTGTGCCAAACCGCATGAGCGATACCGGCTTGCTCAGCGCGTTCGCCCGCATGTAAGCCATGTAGGCGTGATAGAGATAGCGACGCGGGCTGAACGGAACAATTTCTGCGTTGCCGATAAACATGCCGTCACACTGCGGTGAAGCCGTCAGGTAACCGCAGAAATCCACCAGCGAATCGCACTCGCGCTTGATGGTCAGGGCCTCCTCAGACGTCTGCTGTTCAGACAGCAGCTGACGCGCCTCCTGCTGGTCCTTGAAGCGGGTAAGAAGGTGGCGGATGATGACCGGCAGCTCAGCCTCTATCTTTGCCGTCATCAGCGGATCGCGTTCGTCTTCCGGGATGACCCGTGAAAAGTTAAAAATGACCCGGCGCCGCGATATGCCCCCGCTGCGATCGCTGAAGGTCATGGCGTTATTGTTGACGGCCAGAATGACGGCCGGGATGCGCGTGGAGTACGGTGGCTTATGCTTGGGGTCGATCGCCACCTTGTCCCCGCCGGTAATGGCCTTGATGCCGGCACCGTCACCGGCATAGCGGGTCATGTCCGGCATGATGATGAGCGAGTACCCCACGATGAGCGCGCGCTCACGCGGGTTCTCCAGCGCGGCCATGCTGGCTGAGACGGTGTTGCCCTTACCCGCCAGCATGGTGCAGATTTCGGCCATCACGCTTTTCCCGCTTCCCCCCGCCCCCGTGACCTCAAGGAACAGCTGCCAGTCGTAGCGGTTGGCCATCACCATATAGAGGGCGGCCAGTATCCGGTCGGCCTTGCGCGGATGATGCCCGGCGCACCCGTTCAGCCACTGGTGAAAAACAGGCGCGTGCCCGGCCAGCGTCTCGTTCTGCACCGCCGCCGTGAAGGTGACGTCGCTGGCGATAAGCAGCCAGTCACCGGGGTCGTGCGGACGGAAAATCCCCTGCCGGGTGTCAAACACCCCGTTACGGAAACCGATAAGATGGCGGGACGTCACGCCCATCACCGGCAGGCTCAGCTTCATGGCGTCGACGGCATTCTTCATGGCCGGCATGGAGTAGGCCGTTTCGCTGTCAATAAAAATGGCCGCCATCTGGCGCGCCAGCGCCCGGTCGCTCAGCGGCTGCCAGACGATGCCGTTATAGTGATGCACCACGTCTGAATCAGCATCCAGCGCCAGCTGCCCGCTGTAATGCTCAAGAAGCACCCCGCCGCGCTGGCTGGGCCCCATCTGGGAAAGGGACAGCCCCGCCTGGCGGGGAGCTGCCGGCTGCTCTTTACCGGCGGGAAAAAGGCGGTTGATACGTTCTGAATCACACAGCAGCGCCTTAACGGCCTCCCCGCCCGTGTAACCGGCAATCAGGTTCATCCGCGTCTGACGCTGCTTCTTTGCGTCTGTCTGGCAGAAGCCTGCCTCACACAGGGCTTCATAGCTCATGCCGCTGCCCGGCACAAAGTCTTTCATTTTCTGCGCCAGCCGGCCGTAGCAGGAATGTTTATCGCGGTGCCGTGAAGCGGCCTCACGGGCCGCTTTTTTATCAACGGGATGGCCATTCACCCACAGGTAGATGCAGGTGAACAGCGCGTCAGACAGGGTTTCCGTTTCCGTCACGCTCATTTCGGTATCCCTCCGCTCATCTGGAACTTGCCAATCAGCGGGTGGTACCAGTACGCCGAGCCGTACTTCCGTTTGGCCGCACGCAGCACCAGACGGGCCGCTTCACGGAATTTCTCGTCCGGCACTAGGTAACCTCCGGCCCTGTGCCGCACCAGCATCACGCCGGCGTTTTTTGCCAGCTCCTCCGCCTTTTTGGTCGAGATGCCAAACTCCGCCGCCAGCGTGCTGACCAGCGCCATGCCGGGCGGAATGGTGCCGCCCTGTGAATCCACCAGCGCGTTCAGGCTGGCCTCCAGGTCCCCGACGCGCGCAGTGAGCGCCTCCACCCGGCCGGCCAGCTCGTTAAACTTCACGTTACTGATCATGGTGCTTTCCTCCGTCAGCCCTGAGCGCGCGGTAGATCTCAAAGTTGATGTCGCAGGCCAGGCTGATGAGATGCCGCAGCTGGGGGGAACACTCCTGGCAGGCCTTGTCCATAATCACCTCAAACAGCGAGGTGGCCATCTCGGCCTGGAATTCAGCCTGATCTAAATCCATGGGCTCACGCATTTTGGGCCTCCTGAACGGGCAGCGGGTCCGCGAAAGAGAGGTTAAGGCAGCGGACAGCCTGCTCTGAGCCGGCGCCGGTGCAGAGACGGAGCGGGGGTACAGACCGGTCCTGACGCGAAACGACCAGGAAGCGGTGCTGATATCTGGGGCGAGTTTGGGTATGCTTGTTCATAGCCATAACTGTTACCTCGACTAACGGTTTGGTTAGACGCCTCGGTAGTGGGTCCAAGCACTGCTGAGGCGTTGCCTTTTTTACCATCTGTATGTAATGTGTCATTACACATAAACACATTACAACCGGTGTAATTAACGTGTCAACACACAAAAATGAAAGACGTGGTAATCCTCCTTTCCAGTTTCGGCTTGATCCCGAATTGCGAGACATGATGGAGCAGGCGCAGCAGAAAGATGGCGACGAATCTTTAGCTGCCTGGATAAAGCGCATCATTCGCAAAGAGCTCCAGTCCAGAGGTATAGAAACCAAAGGCTGACCAGTTCTGGCAGCTGCCTTGATAACTGCAATGTTCTCTGTTCTGTCCTCCGGAGCCGCCTTATGGCTGGATGAAGGGTGAGTCTGGGCACTGCCAGTCAAGGCAGTCATTTTTTTACCAATCATTTCTGTTACTCCGAATCAGTCTTTAATCAGAGCCGCCGCGACAGCGAGGGTGATAGTGCAATTAATTCATCGCAAGAGCGCGCAAGTTATTTTCATTCTGATTTAGAAGAGGCTTTGCATGCATTTGCGCTCCCGTTGTGTTGGGTTTTATCGGCGTTTAAAGATGGTGTAGCTGAGCGTGACGCATTGATGCGTTCTTGAATCCACGCATCGATCTCGCTTTCGATAAACGCAATCGCGCGGGCGCCAATTTTGACTGGCAAAGGGAAACGTTTTTCACTCATCAGGCGATACAGCCAGGCTTTGCTGTAGCCCGTGCGACGCTGAACTTCTGACAGGCGGATAAGTGATTCAGACATAGTGACCTCCTGATTCCTCGTGTGGTTTACAGGACTATTTCAGCAAGAAAAGAGAGAGAGATGTGGAAGCAGAGGTGAAATAACTGGAAGTGGAAACAAGCAAACTGGAAGTGTTCTGCTGGCATTCCCGAAGTGAAAGCCGATTTGGATGTCTGCAGAAACAGTTTTGGAAGTCTCTCCGGCTTGATGGGGCGAAACTGGAAGTGTTCAGGGTTCTGTTTTAACAATATGGCTTTCCAGCGCCGCTCTGAGTAAATCTGTCATCGCTTTACTGGTTATCTCTGTCCCCTTTCCATAGTCATTGATCGCCTTTCTCGCGGCTTCAACGACTGCACTCTTGTTCAGTCTGGCCCCTCTCAAATAACGACCGCCGGATTGTTCAAGAGCTACAGCCAGACCAGCAATCATCATCAGCGCAGTTTCCTTACCAGCGAAACGCCCCCATTTCACAGGCTCAGCGGCCAGAGCAGTTATAGTTTTGTCAGCCGGCAGGCGATCGGCTGGCAGGCGATCGGCTGGCGCATTATCCGCCCCTTCACAACGCAGTATCTTATATTGTTCATAGAGCTTACCTGCAGCCGGGAGATCGTCGGAGAATTCGACGGGAACAGGCAGGTCATTATGGAGCAGAAAAAGGAGCAGCTCTGTTTTTTTGAAATAGAATCCCTCGAATATCTGGAACCGGTCCACCAGATAAATATTGGGCCCAAACTCAGTGGGTGCCTTAAAATACTGACACCCGTGAGCAATTTTACTGAGAAAATTTAAACTTTTACTCTGGAAATCTTTATCTGACGCAAACCCTTTTTCACGTGAATAACTGTAAATTCTGAACTCGCAACGGTTTTGAGGATAAACGCCTGTAAAAGATCCAAGCGCGCGAGCCAGCAACATTGCGGCTTCATGCAATTCGCGTTTGCTGGCTTTAGCTACCACACGTATTGCATCTTTGAAATGCACGGCTTCAGCGTGTTCTTTATCCAGTTCTTCGAAGTTAATCTTTTGCATATGACGCACAGCATTCGTCAGCGATAGTGAGTAGATGAGGGGGCAGATGTTCAAACGTTTTCTGAATTCAGCCGCCACACAGGCTGGCTGTTTTTTTGTTCTTACGAAGTCTACTATCGTCTACTCTATGGGTCTACCGGTTCGTTCAGAGCCAGCCATCCGTACTCTCAGGCATGCCTGTCGGATTACGGGCTGTAGCCTTTTCCTGCGATTCGAGAAAGTCGGCATACCACTGAAGCATCGCCCGGCGCCCCTCCAGATACTGGGCATGGTTATAAACCCCCCGGATAGTATTTTTATCAGCATGAGCCAGCTGCGTTTCAATCCACGCCGTGTTGTAACCCTGCTCATGAAGGATGGTGCTTATGGTGTGCCGGAAGCCGTGCCCGGTGGCTTTTCCGTCATAACCGATGCGCTTGATCACCTGATTGATACTGGCTTCGCTCATTGTTTTTCCTGCGTCATTACGCCCGGGAAAAACAAAGCGACCGCGCCCGGTCAGCTGTTTAAGCTCTTCAAGCAAAGCCAGTGCCTGCCTGGACAGCGGAACGATATGCGGGCGACGCATCTTCATTCGCGCCGCCGGAATCTGCCACAGGGCTTTATCCGGATCGAATTCAGCCCATTCAGCCGCCCGTAACTCAATCGTGCGCGTGCCGGTCAGCATCAGCAGCCTTGTGGCATACTGTGTCACTCTGCTGCCTGTATAGCCGCTGAGCGCGCGCAGGAAGTCACCCAGTTGGTCAGTGGTGAGATGAGGGAAATGCTTTTGCTTTGGCGCTTTCAGTGCGCCGGCGAGATCGGTAACCGGATTATGTTCTGCCCTGCCGGTAATCACTGCATAGGTGAAAATCTGTCGGCATGCCTGCCGGGTTTTCTTCAGCTTATCCAGAACGCCACGCTGTTCCATCTTACGCAGTACGGAAAGCATGTCGGTCGTTTTGATTTCAGTAATGGCACGCCTGCCAATCCAGGGGAAAACATCTTTGCGCAGATATTCGAGAATGTCGTCCGCATAGCCCTGAGACCAGCCCTCACGCTTGTGCGCATGCCACTCCAGAGCCAGCTCTTCGAAACTGTTGGTGACGGCTACACGCTGTGCCTGCTTTTCAGCCTGTTTTACCTCGCCCGGATCCTGTCCTGCAGCGAGCAGGCGCTTCGCCTCGTCACGTTTTGCCCGGGCATCAGCAAGCGGGACCTCAGGATATACCCCCAGTGATAACAGTTTTTCTTTGCCTGAGAAGCGGTACTTCAGCCGCCAGTAACGTGAGCCGCCGGGATGAACGAGCAAATATAACCCACCGCCATCGGACAGTTTGTAGGGTTTATCTTTGGGTCTGGCAGCGCTGACCTGACGGGCGTTTAGCTTCATTTTGGGGGTATCTCATTTCATTGAACGGGAGATACCCCCAAATGTACCCCCAGAATGATGTAGATTCCAGCAGATAAGGCTGTGCCTCAGCAGACGCTGATTTAGATAAGATGCTTGTTTTTAAGGGATTTTGTAGACTTCAGGAGAGGTTAAAAGAAGAGAGAATGGCACGCCCTACAGGATTCGAACCTGTGACCTACGGCTTAGAAGGCCGGTGCTCTATCCAGCTGAGCTAAGGGCGCATAGAAGATGCGTCGGATTATACGTCGGCACGCTGGCGCGTCAACGTTTTTGCCGCCAACGGACGGCAGAGTGTCGAGGGAATGAACAATTCGCCTTAATGACGCTGACGCCACTCACTCAGCGAGATCAGATTACTCACCTCCGCGGATTCCCCTTCCAGTTCAATCCCCTGCGGCGTAAAGCGCGCATTATACTGCTCGCGTAACGCATTCAGCTCCTGGCTGTCCGGCTCCAGCTGGCGCAGGAACCCTAGCGCCAGCAACAGCTGCTGCCGTGAAATCAGAGCGGAGAACCCCGCTTTCGTCAGGATGTGGTGCCAGCGCTGGGCGTTCTCATCGCTGCCATCGACAATCAGCACCTGCCAGATTAGCAACACCGCTGCACCGTTATTCAGGTGCGCTTCGTTGTCGCCGCGAATGTAATCGGTGAACTCGTTTGCCGCCTCTTTGCCCATCTGCGCAAGCAGCGATTCAACGTGCACCGGCGGCAGCTGCAGCCGCTTGCTGAGCGCCTGCGCGGCGTGGCGCGAACCGGCGGTCAGCAGCTGAAATCCCACAACAAACACTATCGCCAGCGTGGCGAGCATCAACCAAATCATCACGTGTTCCACATCATTGCCTGGCGGGCATAATACGCGCTAAGCATGGCGCGCGCCACGGCGAAAAATCGGGAAACCGGTCGCGTAAACGAATCTGTGACTGACAGCGGCGCGCGCTTCTGACAAAATACACGCCATCCCCCATTCAACCCTTACAGACGGAATCTTCTCTCTGATGGCAGCAAAGATTATTGACGGTAAAACGATTGCGCAGCAGGTGCGCTCTGAGGTCGCGGAAAAAGTGAAGGCGCGTAAAGCGGCCGGAAAACGCGCCCCCGGCCTGGCCGTTGTGCTGGTTGGCAGCAACCCGGCATCGCAGATTTATGTCGGCAGCAAACGCAAAGCGTGTGAAGAGGTGGGGTTCGTCTCCCGCTCTTACGATTTGCCTGAAACCACCAGCGAAGCAGAACTGCTGGAACTTATTGACACCTGAATGCCGATAACGAGATCGACGGCATTCTGGTGCAGCTGCCGCTGCCGGCCGGTATCGACAACGTGAAGGTGCTGGAGCGTATCGCGCCGGATAAAGACGTCGACGGTTTCCATCCGTATAACGTGGGTCGCCTGTGCCAGCGCGCGCCGCGTCTGCGTCCGTGCACCCCGCGCGGCATCGTGACGCTGCTGGAGCGTTATAACATCGATACCTACGGCCTGAACGCCGTGGTGATTGGCGCATCCAACATCGTGGGCCGCCCGATGAGCATGGAGCTGCTGCTGGCCGGCTGCACCACCACCGTGACCCACCGCTTCACCAAAAACCTGCGTCATCACGTTGAGAATGCCGATCTGCTGATCGTCGCGGTCGGTAAGCCGGGCTTTATTCCGGGCGAGTGGATTAAAGAGGGCGCGATTGTCGTGGATGTCGGCATTAACCGTCTGGAAAACGGCAAAGTGGTCGGCGACGTGGATTTGAGATGCGTCAGCCGCGGCGCGCGCCTCTTACATCACGCCAGTACCGGGCGGCGTTGGCCCGATGACCGTCGCCACGCTGATTCAGAATACGCTGCAGGCATGCGAGGAGTATCACGATGTAGAGGACGCATAAGATGGCGACATTTTCACTGGGTAAACACCCGCACGTTGAGCTGTGCGATCTGCTGAAGCTGGAAGGCTGGGGGGAGAGCGGCGCGCAGGCCAAAGCGGTGATCGACGAAGGCGAAGTGCGCGTCGATGGTGCCATCGAGACGCGTAAGCGCTGCAAGATTTTTCCCGGTCAGACGGTTGAGTTTGCCGGTCAGCGCGTAACGGTTGTGGCCTGATTTTTACCAGGCAAATCCGGACCTGTAGCGGCGCAATTTATTGCGCAATGAATTGCGCCGCTACGATAAGTGCATCAGGTTAATTACCCATAAACAATAGGTTATAGTTAGCCGTATAAAAAGGGCGAACCGCAGTTCGACCTTTTTGTTACTTACGGCGCCAGGTCGTCCCCTGCGGGCCATCTTCCAGGATGATGCCCATCTCGGTCAGACGGTTACGCGCCGCATCTGCCGCCGCCCAGTCTTTCGCCTGACGCGCTTCCAGACGCGCGTTTGATCAGCGCTTCAATCTCCGCCACTTCACCGTCATCCGCCTGCGCGCCGCTCTGCAGGAACAGCGTCCGGCTCCTGCTCCAGCAGGCCGAGCACGGAAGAGAGCTTACGCAGATGGGACGCCAGCGCATTCGCCGCGGCCATATCTTCTGACTTCAGGCGGTTCACTTCACGCGCCATGTCGAACAGCACGGAGTAGGCTTCCGGCGTGTTGAAATCATCGTTCATCACCTCAACGAAGCGGGCTTCGAACGCCTCGCCGCCCGCCGCCGCCACGGACTGGCATCGGTACCGCGCAGCGCGGTGTACAGACGCTCCAGCGCCGAGCGCGCCTGCTTCAGGTTCTCTTCGCTGTAGTTCAGCTGGCTGCGATAGTGGCCGGACATCAGGAAGTAGCGCACGGTTTCCGCGTCGTAATACTTCAGCACGTCGCGCACGGTAAAGAAGTTGCCCAGCGATTTCGACATCTTCTCGCGGTCAACCATCACCATCCCGGAGTGCATCCAGTAGTTCACGTACTCGCCGCCGTGGGCGCAGGTGGACTGCGCGATTTCGTTTTCGTGGTGCGGGAACATCAGGTCCGAACCGCCGCCGTGAATGTCGAAGTGTTTGCCCAGCTGTTTGCAGTTCATCGCCGAGCACTCAATGTGCCAGCCCGGGCGGCCTTCGCCCCACGGGGATGGCCAGCCGGCTCGCCCGCTTTGGACATTTTCCACAGCACGAAGTCCATCGGGTTACGCTTCACGTCCACCACGTCCACGCGCGCGCCGGCCTGCAGCTGATCCAGATCCTGACGGGAAAGCGAGCCGTAGGTTGGATCCGTCGGCACCGAGAACATCACGTCGCCGTTGTCAGCAACGTACGCGTGACCGCGCTCGATCAGCTTCTCGGTGATATCGATAATTTCAGGGAATATGGTGGGTCGCGCGCGGCTCGCTGTCCGGGCGCAGAATATTTAGCGCGTCGAAATCTTTGTGCATCTCAACGATCATACGATCCACCAGCGCAACAAAGCTTTCGCCGTTTTCATTAGCGCGCTTGATGATTTTATCGTCGATGTCGGTGATGTTACGCACGTACTTCAGGTTATAGCCCAGGAAACGCAGGTAACGAGAGACCACGTCGAACGCGACAAAGGTACGGCCATGGCCGATATGACAGAGATCGTAAACCGTAATACCACACACGTACATGCCGACTTCCCCGGCATGGATAGGTTTAAATTCCTCTTTCTGGCGCGTCATTGTATTAAAGATTTTTAACATCGAAGATTCCATGTAAACACGTGTGTGGGAACGATTGTTGATGTACCCGGTTATAATACCCGTAATTCAGAATAGGCATCAGCACACTTTGCAACTGGCGATCCCACTGATCGCGTCCTGTGGTTATGCTATAACAAGCCCCTATATATGACCCGAACGCGGGTCGACGTACCACAATAACGGAACAGGATGCAAAAATGGTTACTTTCCACACTAATCATGGCGATATCGTAATCAAAACCTTTGATGACAAAGCGCCTGAAACAGTTAAAAACTTCCTGGACTACTGCCGCGAAGGTTTCTACAACAACACCATTTTCCACCGCGTGATCAACGGCTTTATGATTCAGGGCGGCGGTTTCGAGCCGGGCATGAACCAGAAAGACACCAAAGAAGCGATCAAAAACGAAGCCAACAACGGCCTGAAAAACACCCGTGGTACGCTGGCAATGGCGCGTACTCAGGCACCTCACTCTGCCACCGCGCAGTTCTTCATCAACGTGGCGGACAACGACTTCCTGAACTTCTGCGGCGAAAGCCTGCAGGGCTGGGGCTACTGCGTCTTCGCAGAAGTGGTTGAAGGCATGGACGTGGTTGACAAGATCAAAGCCGTCTCCACCGGCCGCAGCGGCATGCACCAGGACGTTCCGAAAGAAGACGTTGTGATTACCAGAACGTGACCGTCAGCGAGTAATTCGTGGCGACACTCTTTATTGCAGATTTGCATCTGCAAACAGAAGAACCGGCGATCACCGCCGGTTTTCTGCGTTTTTTACGCGGGGAAGCGCAACAGCGCCGATGCGCTGTACATCCTGGGCGACCTGTTTGAAGCCTGGATTGGCGACGACGATCCTAACCCGCTGCACCGTGAAATGGCCGCCGCCATTAAAACGCTGGTGGATTCCGGCGTCCCCTGCTACTTCATTCACGGCAACCGTGATTTCCTGCTCGGCAAGCGCTACGCCCGCGAAAGCGGCATGACGCTGCTGCCGGAAGAGCAGGTGCTCGACCTCTATGGCCGCAGCGTGCTGATCATGCACGGCGATACGCTCTGTACCGACGATACCGGCTACCAGGCGTTTCGCGCCAAAGTCCACACCCCGTGGATCCAAGAAGCTGTTCCTCGCCCTGCCGCTGTTTATCCGCAACCGCATCGCCGCCAGAATGCGCGCGGGCAGTAAAGCCGCCAACAGCAGCAAATCGCTGACCATCATGGACGTCAATCCGCAGGCGGTCGCCGCGGCGACTGAAGCAACAGCAGGTGCCGTTCCTGATCCACGGCCATACCCATCGTCCGGACGATGCATCCGTTCGAGCTCGCCAACGCGCAACCGGACCGGCCCATCGCGTGGTACTGGGCGCCTGGCACAGCGAAGGATCAATGATTCAGCTGGACGCACAGGGCGTGCAGTTAATCGAATTTCCTTTCTGATTGTTTGCGGCGGAAATGCCGGTTTTCCGCCACCCCCCCAAAAAAAAAATTGTCGCTCGACAAAAACAGACCGCCAGATCGCGGTCTGTTTTGTTATGAATTGATGGCAACAACGGCTCAAGATTTAACCGCGCAACCGTTTTCCTTGCCCGTATTACATGCTATTCTCTGTGCCCTCGAAAGCAGTGTGTTTCGCACCACAGGAGTTTTAAGACGCATGTCTTCCCGCAATAATCCGGCGCGTGTCGCCATCGTGATGGGGTCCAAAAGCGACTGGGCTACCATGCAGTTCGCCGCCGAAATCTTTGAAATCCTGAATGTCCCGCACCACGTTGAAGTGGTCTCCGCGCACCGCACGCCGGATAAACTGTTCAGCTTCGCCGAAAGCGCAGAAGAGAACGGTTTTGAGGTGATCATTGCCGGTGCGGGCGGCGCAGCGCATCTGCCAGGCATGATTGCCGCCAAAACCCTGGTGCCGGTGCTGGGCGTACCGGTACAAAGCGCCGCGCTGAGCGGTGTCGATAGCCTCTACTCCATCGTCCAGATGCCGCGCGGTATTCCTGTCGGTACGCTGGCGATCGGCAAAGCGGGCGCGGCAAACGCCGCTCTGCTGGCCGCGCAAATCCTGGCGACGCACGATAAAGAGCTGCGCTGCATCAGCGTCTGGCGGCCGTGGCGTAAAGCCCAGACCGACGAGGTGCTGGATAATCCGGACCCGCGGGGGGCGGCATGAAGCAGGTTTGCGTCCTCGGTAACGGTCAGCTGGGCCGCATGCTGCGCCAGGCCGGCGAGCCGCTGGGCATTGCCGTCTGGCCGGTCGGGCTGGACGCCGAGCCGGAGGCCGTGCCGTTCCAGCAGAGCGTGATCACGGCAGAAATCGAACGCTGGCCGGAAACCGCGCTGACCCGCGAGCTGGCGCGCCATAACGCCTTTGTGAACCGCGACGTGTTCCCGATCATTGCCGACCGTCTGACGCAAAAGCAACTGTTCGACAAGCTCGGCCTGGCGACCGCGCCGTGGCAGCTGCTGTCTGATAAAAGCGAGTGGACGGACGGTGTTTCGCGATGCTGGGCGAACTGGCGATCGTCAAGCGCCGCGTCGGCGGCTACGACGGCCGCGGCCAGTGGCGCCTGCGCGCGGACGAAACCGCCACGCTGCCGGATGAGTGCTACGGCGAGTGCATCGTTGAGCAGGGCATCAACTTTAGCGGTGAAGTGTCGCTGGTTGGCGCGCGCGGGCACGATGGCCGCACGGTGTTTTATCCGCTGACGCATAACCTGCATCAGGACGGCATTCTGCGCACCAGCGTCGCCTTCCCGCAGGCCAATGCCGAACAGCAGCAGCAGGCGGAAGAGATGCTCTCCGCCATCATGCATGAGCTGGGCTACGTGGGCGTGATGGCGATGGAGTGTTTCGTCACACCGGCCGGGCTGCTGATCAACGAGCTGGCACCGCGCGTGCACAACAGCGGCCACTGGACGCAAAACGGCGCCTCAATCAGCCAGTTTGAACTGCATCTGCGCGCCATACTCGACCTGCCGCTGCCGCAGCCGGTGGTGTTAACAGCCCGTCGGTGATGATCAACCTGATCGGCACCGATCTGAACTACGACTGGCTGAAGCTGCCGCTGGTGCATCTGCACTGGTACGACAAAGAGGTCCGCGCGGGTCGTAAGGTCGGTCACCTGAACCTGAACGACAGCGATACGGCCCGCCTGAGCGCCACACTGAAAGCGCTGGTTCCGCTGCTGCCTGATGCCGGAATATGCGAGCGGCATAGCGTGGGCCGTGGCGAAGCTGTAGTTCCGCGGTGTTCCCCTCACCCTTGCCCTCTCCCACAGGGAGAGGGGATTATACGGTGCGATCTTTAAGTTTGACGCTCACCTGAACGTTCTGAAGTGCAAAATCACGCATACGGGCTCGATCGGCCCCCTCTCCCGTGGGAGAGGGAATCATGCAGTGCGATTTTTCCGTTTGACACTCACCTTAATGTCCTGAAGTGCAGAATCACTCATACGGGCTCGATCGGCTCCCTCTCCCGTGGGAGAGGGCCGGGGTGAGGGCATCAGGCAGCATCAAACCGCCTGAACAGCGCTTTCCCCTTCAGTAAGCGGACACCCAGCCAGCCGCCGCACAGCGACAGCAATGCCGCGCCACACAGCGGCAGCGCCAGCCACAGCGTCCAGTCCGGCTGCCACGGGAAATCAAAGACCCGGTTTCGCTGTAGCCCCCCCAGCGCCGCTTCCGCGCCAATCGCCGCCACCAGTCCCGCGACCACGCCCAGCAGCGCAAACTCGCTCCAGAGCGTGCCACGCAGCAGGCGCTTACCGGCGCCCAGCGTGCGGTAAACCACCAGCTCCTGATGACGCTGACGCATGCCCACCTGCACCTGCGCCAGCAGCAGCAGCACGCCGCAGATCGTCACCAGCACCACCATGACCTCCAGCGCCCGGCTCACCTGCTCCAGCACCTGCCCCACCTGTTTCAGGATCGCGCCAATATCCAGCAGGCTGACCGTCGGGAACTCCCGGTTAAGCTGCGTCAGCATGCCGTTACCGTTTTCCCAGCGGAAGCTGGTCAGCCAGCTTTGCGGCTGTCCGATCCAGCGCGCCCGGCGGGAAGATAAAGAAGAAGTTTGGCCGCAGGCTTTCCCAGTCAACCTTACGCAGGCTGGTGATCCTCGCGCTGAACTCCTGCGTATCGCCGGTAAAGGTCACGCTGTCGCCCAGCTTCACCTTCAGACGCGTCGGCCAGCCCCTCCTCCATCGACACTTCCCCCGCTTTCGGCGGCCAGCTTCCGGCCGTAATCGGGTTGTGATCCGGACGCTTCTCCTGCCACGTCAGGTTCAGCTCACGGTTCAGCGACTCATCCTTGTTCCCCTCGGTCGACTGGCCGTTGATCTGCGTCAGACGCGCGCGCACGATCGGATAGAACGACTCCGGGATAATGTGATGCTCCGACAGGAACCCTTTCACCGGCGCCACCTGTTCCGGGGCGATATTGATCAGGAAATAGTTCGGGCTTTCCGGCGGAAGCTGCTGCTGCCAGCGATCCAGCAGATCGCCGCGCAGCACCAGCAACAGCGCCAGCAGCATAAACGACAGCGAAAACGCCGACAGCTGGCTGAGCGTTGACCACGGCTGATGCAGCAGACGGTTGACCGCCAGGCGCAGCGGCAGGGATTTTACGCACCACCAGTCTGCGCAGCAGCAGAAGCGTGCCCCAGCCCAGCACGCCAGCACAGCAGTGCCAGCACCACCGCCCCCGCCAGCACCGCCCACAGCAGCGTGCTGCCGCCCATCAGCCAGGCCAGCAGCCCGACCGCCACGGCAATAATCACCGGAAGATAGAACTTCAGCGGCCAGACGTTCGCCACCACATCACGGCGCAGCACGCGCAGCGGCTGCGTGGCGAGCAGCAGGCGGTACGGACGCAACCCCACCAGCAGCGAAATCACCGCCATCGCGCCAATCGCCCACAGCCACGGCCAGAGGCTGGCTGGCGGCAACGCGGCGGGCAGCACCGGTTTGAGCATCACCAGCAGCGCGACTTCAAAAGCCAGCCCCAGTACACCGCCGGTGACGGCCGCCAGCACCAGCACCGCACAGCCACTGGCCGACAATCAGCCGCTGCAGCGATTTGCGCCCCGCCCCGCACCCAGGGTTTTCAGGATCGCCACCAGATCGTAACGGCTGCGGCAGTAGTGCCCCATCGCCACGGCCACCGCCGCCACCGCCAGCAGCAGGGTTAACAGCGCCGAGAGCAGCAGGAACTGCTGAGAACGCTGCATTCGAGCGGCCCAGCGCATCCTCGTCCTGCTCCAGCCCGTACCAGCGGTGCTCCGGCTTGAGCTGCGGCAGAAGCCATTTTTCATACCGCGCCAGCTGGGCAGGCGTGCCGCCAAACTTATAGCGCCAGGTCACGCGGCTTCCCGGCTGGACGGCGCCGGTTTTCGCCACATCCGCGATGTTCATCAGCAGGCGCGGCGCAAGCTGGAACGGGTTAAAGCCGGAGTCAGGCTCCTGAACCACTTCCCCGGCAATGTTCAGCGTCGCGTCGCCCACGTCGATGCTGTCGCCGGGTTTCAGGTTCAGCAGCGCCATCAGACGCGGTGCCAGCAGCACCGTACCGGGCGTCGGCTTTAAGCCCGGCGGGCTGGTCTGCAGGTCACCGTACATCGGGTAGATATCATCGACGGCTTTGACGCTGGCCAGCTGCGGCGTGTCGCCCGCGAAGGTCATGGTCTGGAAGCTGAGCTGCCCCCTCACCTTCAGCCCCTCTTTGCGCGCTTCGATCCAGCCACGCGAACCGGTGCGCGGGATTTACGGGACTGCGCAGCGCCCGGTCGCCGGCCATAAAGTCGCGGCTCTGCTGGCTCAGCCCTTTTTCCATGCGATCGCTGACGCTGCCGAGCGCCAGCACGCAGGCCACCGCCAGGCTCAGCGCCAGCCAGACAATCAGCAGCGAGGGCGAGCGCCACTCGCGCCAGAACCAGCGGGCAATCATGCTTCCTCCCGCAGTTTGCCGTTCACCAGCCGCAGGCGACGGTCGCAGCGGGCGGCCAGCTGCGGATCGTGCGTCACCAGAATCAGCGTGGTGCCGTGCTCGCGGTTGAGCGAAAACAGCAGGTCGGCAATTTTGTCGCCGGTTTTACGGTCGAGGTTGCCGGTGGGCTCATCGGCAAACAGCACGTCGGGGCGGCCGTTAAAGGCGCGCGCCAGCGCCACGCGCTGCTGCTCGCCGCCGGAAAGCTGGGCCGGAAGATGGTCGAGGCGCTTTCCCCAGCCCGAGCTGTTCCAGCAATGCAGTGGCGCTGCGCGCGGCTTTCGCGATCGCTTTCTCCGCGCAGCAGCGCCGGGAGCTCCACGTTTTCCAGCGCGTTCAGCGTGGGGATCAGCATAAAGGACTGAAAGACAAAACCGACATGACGCGCGCGCAGCGCGGCGCGCGCCTCTTCATCCAGCTGGTGCAGCGGCTGCCCCAGCAGGTGGACCTCGCCGCTGCTGCCATCATCCAGACCGGCCAGAATCGCCAGCAGCGTGGACTTACCGGAACCCGATTCGCCAATCAGCGCAATGGTTTCGGCGGGTTTGACAACGAGTTCAACTCCGGTAAGGATGGAAAGCTCATGCTCCCCCTGACCGACGGACTTCTTAAGACGATGAACTTCAACAATGTTTTCCGCTGGCATTTGCCCTTCCTGTTGTTGATTGCTGATGACTTTCCTTTCGCGCGGCGGCAGCGGACACGTTACTGATTCTGGGCGACAGCCTGAGCGCGGGCTATCGCATGGCGGCCAGCGCGGCCTGGCCGAGCTCTGCTCAATGACAAATGGCAACAGCAAGCCGACCGTGGTCAACGCCAGCATCAGCGGCGATACCTCGCAGCAGGGGCTGTCGCGCCTGCCCGCCCTGCTCAAACAGCATCAGCCGCGCTGGGTGCTGGTCGAGCTGGGCGGTAACGATGGCCTGCGCGGCTTCCAGCCGCAGCAAACCGAGCAGACGCTGCGTACCATTTTCCAGGACATCAAAGCGGCAAACGCCCAGCCGCTGCTGATGCAAATTCGCCTGCCCGCCAACTACGGTCGTCGGTATAATGAGGCCTTTAGCGCGATCTATCCTAAGCTTGCCAAAGAGTTTGATATTCCGCTGCTGCCATTTTTCATGGAAGAGGTCTATCTGAAACCCCAGTGGATGCAGGATGACGGTATTCACCCCAATCGCGATGCGCAGCCGTTTATTGCCGACTGGATGGCAACGCGACTGGCTCCTTTAGTTAACCATGACTCCTGATTAAGCGGAGCTCCTGACAGGTAAAGTTATGCAAAAATCGGTCTTAATAACAGGATGTTCCAGCGGAATCGGTCTGGTGAGCGCGCGCGAACTCAAACGCCAGGGTTTTCGCGTGCTGGCTGCCTGCCGCCATGCTGACGATGTCGCGCGCATGAACGAGCTGGGCTTCACCGGCGTCCTGCTGGATCTTGACGATCCGGCGAGCGTGGATGGCGCCGCCGATGGAGTGATCGCCCTGACCGACAACCGCCTGTACGGGCTCTTCAATAACGCCGGCTTCTGGCCTGTACGGCCCGCTGGAAACCAGCGTGTCGCGTCAGCAGCTGGAGCAGCAGTTTTCCACCAACTTTTTCGGCACCCACCAGCTGACGATGCGCCTGCTGCCGGCCATGTCGCTGCACGGCGAAGGGCGCATTGTGATGACCTCCTCGGTGATGGGGCTGATTTCTACGCCGGGCCGCGGCGCTTATGCCGCCAGTAAATATGCGCTGGAAGCCTGGTCCGATGCCCTGCGCATGGAGCTACGCCACAGCGGCGTCAAGGTCAGCCTGATTGAGCCCGGCCCGATCCGCACCCGCTTTACCGAAAACGTTAACCAGACGCAGGCGGACAAGCCGGTCGAAAACCCCGGCATCGCCGCACGCTTTACCCTTGGGCCAGAGGCGGTGGTGTGCCGAAAGTGCGCCATGCTTTTGAGAGTGAACATCCGAAAATGCGCTATCCGGTGACGCTGGTAACCTGGGCGATGAGGCTGCTTAAAACGCCTGCTGCCGGGCCGGATGATGGATAAAATTTTACGCAGTAACTAAACTGCAAGCCGGAATTGAACTTGAAGCCGGGGCGTTTGCCCCCATGTAAACAACACACTTTCAGAAAAAAGAGAAAGCCGCATGTCCGTACAGAATATCGTCAATATTACTGAAGCAAACCTGCAACAGGTCCTCGAACAGTCGATGAGCTGACCGGTGCTGTTCTACTTCTGGTCTGAGCGCAGCCAGCACTGCCAGCAACTGACGCCGGTGCTGGAAAGCCTGCGCCCAGCAGTACAACGGCCAGTTTATTCTGGCGAAGCTGGATTGCGATGCCGAGCAGATGGTGGCATCGCAGTTTGGTCTGCGCGCCATTCCAACCGTCTACCTGTTCCAGAACGGCCAGCCGGTTGATGGCTTCCAGGGGCCGCAGCCGGAAGAGGCGATCCGCGCCCTGCTGGATAAAGTCCTGCCGCGTGAAGAGGAGCTAAAAGCGCAGGAAGGCAATGCAGCTGATGCAGGAAGGCAAGCACGACGCGAGGCGCTGCCGCTGCTGAAAGAGGCCTGGCAGCTGTGGCAACCAGAACAGCGAAATTGGCCTGCTGCTGGCGGAAACGCTGATTGCCCTGAACCGCAGCGAAGAAGCCGAAGCCGTGCTCAAGACGGTCCCGTTGCAGGATCAGGATACCCGCTATCAGGGCCTGGTTGCGCAGATTGAGCTGCTGAAACAGGCCGCCGATACGCCGGAGATCCAGCAGCTGCAGCAGCAGGTTGCCGACAACCCGGCAGGACGCCGCGCTGGCAAGCCAGCTGGCGCTGCAGCTGCATCAGGTGGGGCGCAACGAAGAAGCGCTGGAGCTGCTGTTCAGCCACCTGCAGAGCAAAGATCTCAGCGCCGCAGACGGCGAAGCGCGCAAAATGTTCCAGGAGATTCTGGCCGCGCTGGGCACCGGCGACGCGCTGGCCTCGAAGTATCGTCGCCAGCTTTACTCGCTGCTGTACTGACCGGTACCGCGCGGTAAACGGGCCGAAGCGACTCGGCCCGACAATCTGACAGCCAGGAGGTTATATGTTAACAGTGATTCCCGTCATCATCGTGCTCGCGCTGGTTACCGTGTGGGCCGGCGTCAAAATTGTACCGCAGGGTTACCAGTGGACGGTGGAGCGCTTTGGCCGCTACACCAAAACGCTGCAGCCCGGCCTGAACTTAGTCGTGCCGTTCATGGATCGTATTGGTCGCAAGATCAATATGATGGAGCAGGTCCTCGATATCCCCTCGCAGGAGGTCATCTCCAAAGATAACGCCAACGTCACCATCGACGCGGTCTGCTTTATTCAGGTGATCGATGCGCCGCGCGCCGCTTATGAAGTCAGCAATCTGGAGCTGGCGATCATCAACCTGACGATGACCAACATCCGTACCGTGCTCGGCTCCATGGAGCTGGACGAGATGCTCTCGCAGCGCGACAGCATTAATACCCGCCTGCTGCACATTGTTGATGAGGCCACCAATCCGTGGGGCGGTGAAAGTCACCCGTATTGAGATCCGCGACGTGCGCCCGCCGGCAGAACTGATCGCCTCCATGAACGCGCAGATGAAGGCCGAGCGGACCAAACGCGCCTATATCCTGGAAGCCGAAGGGGTGCGCCAGGCGGAGATCCTGAAAGCCGAAGGGGAAAAACAGTCGCAGATCCTGAAAGCGGAAGGCGATCGTCAGTCCGCATTCTCTGCAGGCGGAAGCGCGCGAACGTTCTGCCGAAGCGGAGGCCCGCGCAACGCAGATGGTGTCCGAAGCCATTGCCGCCGGGGATATTCAGGCGGTGAACTACTTTGTGGCGCAGAAATACACCGATGCGCTGCAAGAGATCGGCTCCGCGAATAACAGCAAAGTGGTGATGATGCCGCTGGACGCCAGCAGCCTGATGGGCTCGATCGCCGGGATCGCTGAGCTGATCAAAGACAGCCGTCAGGAGCGCAAACCGTGATGCTGATGGAGCTGATTGCGCATCCGCACTGGTTCTGGCTCACGCTGGGCGGCTTACTGCTGGCAGCGGAGATGCTCGGCGGCAACGGCTACCTGCTGTGGAGCGGCGTGGCGGCGGTGCTGGTCGGGATCATTGAGTGGCTGTTTCCGTTCTCGTGGACCAGCCAGGGCATGCTGTTCGCCGCTCTGACGCTGCTGTGCGTGTTTTTCTGGTATCGCTGGATGCGCTTTCGCGAAAGTGCGCAGCAGCCCAATACACTTAATCAGCGCGGCAGCCAGCTGATTGGCCAGCACCTGACGTTAGACAGTGCGCTAAAAGACGGCGTCGGTCATGTGCGCATTGGTGACAGCAGCTGGCGCGTGCAGGCGCAGGAAGATTTGCCAGCGGGCACGCCGGTGATCGTGACCGGCGTGTCAGGCATCACGCTGCGTGATTAAAGCCCAGCGGGTGAATTGCCGCCCCTCCGTGATGGCAGCAGCCGGCAAGGTTATCGATAATCGGGCAGTCGGCGCTGTCATCGCCCGGGCAGGATGCCGCCAGCTCCAGCAGATGCGCGCGCATCGCCTGCAGCTCTTCAATATGCGCCGTTCAATCTCAGCCGCCTTTTCCAGCGTGCGCGCTTTAACATCGGCGCTGTGGCGCGCCGGATCGTTAAACAGGGTAACCAGTTCGCCGCACTCTTCCAGTGTAAACCCCACCTGCCGCGCCTGGCGCAGCAACGTCAGTTCATCCAGATGGTGCGCGGCATAGCTGCGGTAGCCGTTTTCACTGCGCAACGGCGGCGTCACCAGCCCTTTCTCTTCATAAAAACGAATCGCTTTGCTGGTTAAGCCCGGTTTTTTTGCCACATCGCTGATATTCATCTCTGCCCCTTGACCTTCCCCTGAATGGAAGGTTTAAGCTTCATAACAGTTAATGCAAACCTTGCAGCGAGTCAACACCTGATAAACGAGGAGTTTATGTTATGTCTCACACACAATTACCTGGCTCTGGACGGCCTCTCCTGCGGCCACTGTGTTAAACGCGTTAAAGAGAGCCTGGAACAGCGCCCCGATGTGGAACAGGCCGGGGTAACGCAGCAGGAAGCGCGCGTCACCGGCGCAGCCAGCGCCAGCGCTCTGATTGATACCATTAAACAGGCCGGTTATCACGCCACGCTGAAAAATGAGGCGTCCACCCAAAGGCTAAACCGCTGGCAGAGTCATCACCCCCGTCGGAAGCACTGACAGCGGCCACTCCTGAGCTTCCGGCAGCTGATGATATTGATGACAGCCAACAGCTGCTGATCAACGGCATGAGCTGCGCCAGCTGCGTCTCCCGGGTACAAAACGCCTTGCAGGCCGTACCCGGCGTGAGCGCAGGCACGGGTCAATCTGGCGGAGCGCACCGCGCTGGTGATGGGCGATGCCGTACCCTCAGCGCTGGTCAGCGCCGTAGACGAGGCGGGTTATTCTGCGGAAGTGATCGAAGATGAACAAACCCGGCGCGAGCGCCAGCAGGTCAGCGCACAGCAGGCGATGCGCCGCTTCCGCTGGCAGGCGATCGCTGGCGCTGCTGGTCGGCGTGCCGATGATGGTCTGGGGCATGATGGGTGACAACATGATGGTCACCGACAGCAACCCGCACGCTGTGGCTGGTGATCGGTGCCTGATTACCCTGGCGGTGATGGTGTTTGCCGGCGGGCACTTCTATACCAGCGCCTGGAAGAGCCTGCGTAACCGCTACCGCCACCATGGATACGCTGGTCGCGCTCGGTACCGGTGCGGCCTGGCTCTATTCGATGAGCGTCGAACGTCTGGCCGCAGTGGTTCCCGATGGAGGCGCGCCATCTCTATTATGAAGCGAGCGCGATGATTATCGGCCTGATTAACCTCGGCCATATGCTGGAAGCGCGCGCCCGCCAGCGCTCCTCAAAAGCGCTGGAGCGGCTGCTGGATTTAACCCCGCCGCCGGCCCGCGTGGTCACCGACGACGGGGAAAAGCAACTGCCGCTGGGCGAAGTCGCAGCCGGGCATGACGCTGCGGCTGACGACCGGCGATCGCGTTCCGGTGGACGGCGAAGATCAGCCGCGGCGAAGCCTGGCTGGATGAAGCGATGCTGACCGGCGAAGCCCTGCCGCAGTCGCGCCGTCCTGGCGATAAGATTCATGCCGGGACGGTGGTGCAGGACGGCAGCGTGCTGTTTACCGCCAGCGCCGTCGGCAGCCACACCACGCTGTCCCGTATCATCCGCATGGTGCGTCAGGCGCAGAGCAGCAAGCCGGAAATTGGCCAGCTGGCCGACCGAATCTCGGCGGTATTTGTGCCGGTGGTGGTCGGCATTGCCCTGCTCAGCGGGGCGATCTGGTATTTCTTCGGCCCGGCAGCCGCAGTTGGCCTATACGCTGGTGATCGCCACCACGGTGCTGATTATCGCCTGTCCTTGTGCGCTGGGCCTGGCCACGCCGATGTCGATTATCTCCGGCGTCGGCCGCGCCGCCGAGTTTGGCGTGCTGGTGCGTGATGCCGATGCCCTGCAGCGGGCCAGTACGCTCGACACCATTGTGTTTGATAAAACCGGCACCCTGACCCAGGGTAAGCCGCAGGTCAGCGAGGTGCTGCTGTACAGCGACTGGGATCGTCAGCAGGTATTGCAGGCCGCCGCCCCGCTGGAGCAGGGATCCAGCCACCCGCTGGCGCGGGCCATCGTCGATGCCGCACCGACCGTCAGTGATGCCCGCGTTGCGCAATTTCGTACAATACGCGGCAAAGGCGTGAGTGCTACTGTCGCTGACAGAACGCTGCTGCTGGGCAATGCGGCGCTGCTGGAAGAGCAGCACATCGACCTGCGCGCCGCACAGCAGGATATCGCGCGGCTCGCCGCGCAGGGCGCCACGCCGGTGCTGCTGGCGGATCAACAGCAGCTGCTGGGCCTGATCGCCCTGCGTGACCAGCTGCGTCCGGAGAGCCGTGCGGCGCCTTACAGCGACTGCACCGGTTGGGCTATCGTCTGGTGATGCTGACCGGTGACAATCCGACCACCGCCAACGCCATCGCTGCCGAAGCGGGTATCGATGAGGTGATTGCCGGCGTGCTGCCGGACGGCAAAGCGGAGGCCATCAAGAAGCTGCAACAGCAGGGGCGCCAGGTGGCGATGGTGGGCGATGGCATCAACGACGCCCCGGCGCTGGCCCAGGCGGATGTGGGGATCGCCATGGGCGGCGGCAGCGATGTGGCCATTGAAACCGCGGCGATTACGCTGATGCGCCACAGCCTGCTGGGCGTGGCCGATGCGCTGGCGATTGCCAAAGCCACGCTGCGCAATATGAAGCAGAACCTGCTGGGGGCCTTTGTCTATAACTCGCTGGGTATTCCGATTGCTGCCGGCATTCTCTGGCCGCTGACCGGCACGCTGCTCAACCCGGTTGTCGCGGGTGCGGCGATGGCGCTCTCGTCCATCACCGTGGTGAGCAACGCCAACCGTCTGCTGCGCTTTAAACCGGCGCAGCGGCAATAGCAACCTCTGCCCTGTCTTTCGCTGAGCGAAATCGCTAGCATGGATTTTTGACTTAAAAAGGACAAGGCATGAGACGCAGTGTGTGGCACCGCCTGCAACAGCTGGCCAGCAGCCTGTTCCCCGCCAGCTACAGCTGGCCCGCCATGGATATCAGACTCGGAGACCGCCGTCTGCACCTGGTTGGCAGTATTCATATGGGCACGCGCGATATGCAACCGCTGCCGGCCGGCTTGCTGCGCCAGCTGCAGAAAGCCGATGCGCTGGTGGTAGAGGCGGATATTACCCGCGGCAGTTCACCGTTTAGTGAGGGTGAAGCATATCCGCCGCTGGCAACGCGGCTGACGCCAGAGACGCTGCAGCAGCTGACGGCGCTGTGCGATGAGCTGTCACTGAACATCGCGCTGTTTGATAGCCTGCCGTTCTGGCAAATTGCGCTGATGCTGCAGGCGCAGCAGGCGCAGCGGCTGGGGCTGCGACCGCAGTACGGTATTGACTATCAGCTGCTGCAGGCAGCGCAGGCGGCAGGAAAACGCATTATTGAGCTGGAAGGGCCGGAAACGCAGATCGCGTTGCTGAAATCACTACCGCAGGATGGCCTGGCGCTGCTGCTGGATACGCTGGAACACTGGCACACCAACGCGCGACTGCTGCAAACCATGATCGGCTGGTGGCTGGATGCGCCGCCCGCCAGTCAGCCGGTGGCGCTGCCGACTACGTTCAGCAGTGAACTGAACGATACTCTGATGCGCAACCGTAATCAGCACTGGCGCGAGCTGCTGCTGGCGTTGCCGCGCGGGCGCTATGTGGTGGCGGTCGGGGCACTGCATCTCTACGGCGAAGGCAATTTGCCGCAGCTGCTGAAGGCATAAAAAAAGAAGGCCAATATTGCTATCGGCCCGTCAAAGAGGAATTTGTTTATGATTTTGGTTATCGCCAGGGTGACTGGCGCCGGCCAATTTTCGCGCAAAGTTCAGATTTTCGCCAGTACTTTCACGCAAACCGAGATAAGAATTTTCGTAGCAAGGATTGATTATGACACCCGCCGTAAAACTGCTGGAAAAACAACAGGTCGCTTTTACCCTGCATCCCTACGAGCATGACAGCCATGAAACCCACTTCGGTGACGAGGCGGTGCGCAAGCTCAACCTGGATGCGCGCCAGGTGTTTAAAACCCTGCTGGTGGCGCTTAACGGTGATGGCAAAGCGCTGGCCGTGGCGGTGACGCCGGTCGCCGGACAGCTGGATTTGAAAAAGTCGCCAAAGCGCTGGGGGCAAAAAAAGCCGATATGGCCGATCCGCAACTGGCGCAGCGCGTCACCGGCTATCTGGTGGGTGGCATCAGTCCGCTGGGGCAGAAAAAGCGGCTGCCGACGGTGATCGATCAGCAGGCCAGCGAATTCCCGACCATCTTTATTTCCGGCGGCAAGCGCGGGCTGGATATCGAACTGGCCGCGCAGGATCTGGCAAGGCTGCTGGATGCCACGCTGGCTGACGTGGCGCGCCGCGATTAATCAGGCTGCTGCGCGCACAGCTGGTCGATCATCCAGCGGCCGGCCGGGCCCGGCGGATTGCGCCGCGACCAGATAACATCCACCGCAATATGCTGCGGCCAGCCCGGCACCGGCAGCTCACGCAAGACCTGATGACCAAACTGCTGCACCAGCCAGCGCGGCAGTACGCTCCAGCCAAACCCCTGCTCCGCCATCTCCAGCAACAACAGATAAGTTGGGGCCGACCAGGTGCGGCCGGCTGGCAGCGGCTGGCGGGTTTCCACCCAGGTATTGAGCCGCAGCTGACGCAATTCGCCCAGCTGCGCCTCGCTCACCTGCGAACGGGCTGCCAGCGGGTGATCCTGATGCAGGAAAATCGCCATTTGCGCTTCAACCTGCAGTCGCGCCACCGCCAGATCCGGCGGCAAACGCGGCTGGGCGCGCACCACGCCAAGATGCACGCGCCCGGCCTGCAGTAAATCCAGCACATCCTCATCTTCCGCAATCATGCATTCGAACTCGATATCCGGATAGCGTGCCTCAAAGCGCGTCAGCAGATTTTCATGGTGATCGGCCTGCCAGAAGTCGGAAATGGCCAGGCTCAGGCGCGGCTCAACGCCCTGCGACAGCCGCACCGCCAGTTCATCCAGCCGCTGGCTGGCAGCAAGAATTTGCTGCACCTGCGCCAGTGCGCGCTGGCCCTGAGCGGTCAGTACCGGCTGGCGACCGCTGCGGTCAAACAGCGCAAAGCCTAAGTCATCTTCGAGATTGGCCACCGCGCTACTAATGGTGGACTGACTTTTTGCCAGCGCACGCGCCGCTGCAGAAAACGAGCCGCTGGCGACGGTCTGGACAAATGCCTCAAGGGATTCTGGTGAGTACTTCATGCTGAACCATCGCTTTTATCGATAGGTAATCATTTTATCTTAGCATTGTGCAGTGAGAAAATGCGTGGCGTTACTCAAAAGGAGGTTTATATGCGTACCCGTTCACTGAAAGAACGTTTTTGTCATGCCGCAGGCTTTGAAGGGTTAGCGATCGTCACGGTTGCGCCGCTGGCCGCCTGGGTCATGGATAAACCGCTGTTTCAGATGGGCGCGCTGGCGATTATGCTGTCGACCGTCGCCATGCTGTGGAACATCATTTATAACAGCGGCTTTGATCGCCTCTGCCCGCCGCAGCGCCAGCGCGGTCTCGGCCTGCGCGCGCTGCATGCGCTCGGCTTTGAGGGCGGCTTTATCCTTATTGGCCTGCCGATTGCCGCGTGGATGTTGCACATTTCGCTGCTGGAGGCTTTCCTGCTGGAAGTGGCGTTCTTTCTGTTCTTTCTGCCCTACACCATGGCTTACAACTGGGCATGGGATAAGCTGCGCCAGCGCTGGGTGAGCCAGAAATCCTGCCGCGCCTGAAAAACCACGGGCGGCTGAAGTGCCGCCCGTGTTGTCACTCGTGCGCCGCGCGCGGCCAGATCCACGCCAGGATCATCTGCGGATAGCTGCGCTTCTTTTGCTTCTCCAGCGCTTTGTCGCGCTCCTCAACCTGCTGCGGTGTCAGGTGCACAATCTGCGGTGGCGCATAATCGGCGACGCGCAGCGGTGAGTGCTGACTGACATAGCTGCGCAGTACCTCGGCATCACGCAGGCCGCTGTTGCGGAAACCAGCATGGCCATCAATCACCGGATAGCCGTCGCCGCCGCTGGCGTTAAAGCTGTTAGTGGCCATGCGATAGGTTTTATCCAGCTGCAGCGGCTCGCCATTGATTTTCACTGCGCTGACACTTTTGCCATCGGCCACCAGGCTGATGTTGCTGAACTGCGCGAAACCGCCGGAATCGGCTTTGATATTCGCCACCGTCGCCAGGTAGTTCAGCAGCTCTTTGCCCGTCAGCGTCACGGACACCACCTGATTGCCAAACGGCTGGATCTGCAACAGATCGCGCCAGCTGATCTCTCCCTGCGCCAGCGAGGTGCGAATACCGCCGCCGCTGATAACGGCAAAGTCGGCCTGAGTAGCCGCCATCTGCGCGCGCAGGATCAGCTGAGCCAGTGGCATTTGTTCAAAGCGCACCTTGCTGCGGTCGCCATCAAACACGCTGTCGCTGCGACCCACGTTGACCGCCAGCTGTTTGCCGGCGCGCAGCTGATACGGCGTCAGCAGCTTCATCATTGCGCCGTTCTGCGCTATCGCTTCCTGATACGGCAGCCAGGTTTCGCTGCCATCAAGGTTCTTTACCTTGTGCTTAAGGTTGACCGGAATCAGCTGATAGTTATCCAGCGTCAGCTCACCGTTGCGGAAGGTGAAATCGCCGCGACCGACAAATTTCCCCCACTCTTTTGCCTGCACGATCCACACGCCGTTCTGGCGATCCGGCTGGCACGGCTGTCCGGGCTGATAATCCGCCACGCTGACGTTCTCTTTTGCCATGCACACTGCATCGTGCGAATGGCCGCCGACGATCACGTTAACCGTGCCCGGCGGCAGGCTGCGCGCCAGCTCCACATCGCCCGGTGCGTTGCTGCCATGCTGCCCGTCGTCGTAGTGGCCCATGTGCGTCAGCGCGATAATTACATCCGGCTTGTCGCTGGCGCGCAGTTCCGCCACCGCTTTTTCCGTCTCTTTCACCGGATCGCGAATCTCTATCTGCGCCACGTTTTGCGGATTGGCGATGCGCAGCGTATCAGTGGTGGTCAGGCCGATCACCGCAATTTTCAGCCCCATACGATTGAATATCGCCCATGGCTTAAACAGGCGCTTATCGCTGCCTTGGCATAAATGTTGGCGGCAAGAAAAGGAAACTTCGCCCATTTCTGCTGCTTCTGCAGCACGCTGAGCGGTTTGTCGAATTCGTGGTTACCGAGTGCCATCGCGTCATAGCCGATGAGGTTCATGCCGCGAATGTCCGGCTCGGCGTTCAGCACATCCGATTCCGGCACGCCGGTGTTAACGTCGCCCGCCGACAGAATCAGCGCGCCGCCGCCTTTGGCCTGTACATCATACCGCTGCTGATCCATCAGCGTTTTTTGCGCGGCCAGACCATATTCGCCCTGCGCATTGGCCCAGAAGTGGCCGTGATGATCGTTGGTGTGCAAAATGCTGAAGCGATAGCTGCGGTCCGGCTGCCACGCCTGCGCCAGCAGCGGCAACAGCAGCATAAACAGCGCCAGCCAGCGCCCTCTGTGCGGTGATAACAACAAAGCCGATCTCCTTATTCTGCGTTTTTTACCGGGCGGTGCGCCGGATGTGCTTTTTCGCCCTTCTGTGTCGCACAGTTCGCCCTTTAACTCAAGGCCAAAGGCGAATACAGTCATGCATGACGTAACAATCTGATAACGAAATTCCCACCCCTTCAGGATCTTTATGGCAAGTGAACAGACGTTAACCCCGACGCGGCGCACCGGGCGTACCGCTTTTGGCATTCTTGGCGCCATCAGCCTCTCGCACCTGCTCAACGATATGATCCAGTCGCTGATACTGGCGATCTACCCGCTGCTGCAGACCGATTTCAGCCTCAGCTTTGTGCAGATTGGTTTGATCACCCTGACCTTCCAGGTGGCCTCCTCGCTGCTACAACCGGTGGTGGGCTACTGGACGGACAAATATCCGATGCCGTGGTCGCTGCCGATTGGCATGTGCTTTACCCTGAGCGGGCTGGTGCTGCTGGCCATGGCGGGCAGTTTTGAAGGTGCTGATTGCCGCCGCGCTGGTGGGCACCGGCTCGTCGGTGTTCCATCCGGAATCGTCGCGCGTGGCGCGTATGGCCTCCGGCGGCCGTCACGGGCTGGCGCAGTCACTCTTTCAGGTTGGCGGCAACTTTGGCAGCTCCCTCGGCCCGCTGCTGGCGGCGGTGATCGTCGCGCCGTACGGCAAAGGCAACGTCGCCTGGTTTGTGCTGGCCGCGCTGCTGGCGATCATCGTGCTGGTGCAGGTGAGCCGCTGGTACGCCGCTCAGCATCGCGTGAATAAAGGGAAACCTAAAGCGAAGGTTATCAATCCCCTGCCGCGCAATAAAGTTGTCCTGGCCGTCTGCATCCTGCTGGTGCTGATTTTCTCGAAATACTTCTATATGGCGAGCATCAGCAGCTATTACACCTTTTATCTGATGCACAAATTCGGATTATCGGTGCAGAACGCGCAGTTCCACCTGTTTGCCTTCCTGTTCGCGGTTGCCGCAGGCACCGTTATCGGCGGGCCGGTGGGCGATAAGATCGGCCGTAAATATGTCATTTGGGGCTCTATCCTCGGCGTGGCGCCCTTTACCCTTATTTTGCCGTACGCCAGCCTTGAATGGACGGGGATTTTGACCGTGATTATTGGTTTTATCCTCGCCTCGGCGTTTTCCGCCATTCTGGTCTATGCCCAGGAGCTGCTGCCGGGCCGTATCGGTATGGTTTCCGGGCTGTTTTTCGGTTTCGCCTTCGGCATGGGAGGGCTTGGCGCAGCGGTGCTGGGGATGGTTGCCGATCACACCAGCATCGACTTGGTTTATAAAATCTGCGCTTTCCTGCCACTTCTTGGGATGTTGACCATATTCCTGCCTGATAACCGCCAGCAGCGCTGAGCCCTTTCGGGGGGCAACTATTTTTCTCTGCCCCCCTCCATTCTGCATAAATCCTGCCGATATGCTGAGATAACTGAGGAAAATAGCGCTTCGGCTGCGTTTTTGTCTGCCATATTGCCAATTTTTTCATACTTCAACCCAAATATTCATAAACAACAAGGCGAAAAATTGTGCATAACACTATTACCTGGTTTTAACGGTTCATTCCAAGCCAAAAATGGGGATACACCGCACAACGAAAGGAGACGGAATGCATCACGCCACACCGCTTATCACCACCATTGTTGGTGGACTTGTGCTCGCCTTTATCCTTGGCATGCTTGCCAATAGACTGCGCATTTCGCCGCTGGTCGGCTATTTGCTGGCGGGTGTGCTGGCGGGGCCTTTTACGCCGGGCTTCGTCGCCGATACCAAACTGGCGCCCGAACTGGCGGAACTGGGCGTGATTCTGCTGATGTTCGGCGTCGGTCTGCACTTCTCGCTGAAGGATTTGATGGCGGTAAAGTCGATTGCCATTCCCGGAGCGATCGCGCAGATAGGGGTCGCGACGCTGCTGGGGATGGCGCTTTCCTGGGCGCTGGGCTGGTCGTCTGATGACCGGTATCGTGTTTGGCCTGTGTCTTTCAACCGCCAGTACCGTGGTGCTGCTGCGCGCGCTGGAGGAGCGGCAGCTGATTGACAGCCAGCGCGGGCAAATCGCCATCGGCTGGCTGATTGTCGAAGATCTGGTGATGGTGCTGACGCTGGTGCTGCTGCCCGCCGTCGCCGGGATGATGGAAAAAGGAACATGCCGGCGCGGCGACGCTGCTCTGCGCCTGGACCTGTTACTGACCATCGGCAAAGTCGTGGCCTTTATCGCCATCATGATGCTGGTGGGCCGCCGCCTGGTGCCGTGGATCATGGCCCGCAGCGCCGCCACCGGTTCGCGCGAGCTGTTTACCCTCTCCGTGCTGGCGCTGGCGCTGGGCATCGCCTTTGGCGCGGTCGAGCTGTTTGATGTCTCCTTTGCCCTGGGCGCGTTCTTCGCCGGGATGGTGCTGAACGAATCCGAGCTCAGCCACCGGGCGGCGCACGACACGCTGCCGCTGCGCGATGCGTTTGCCGTGCTGTTCTTTGTCTCCGTCGGCATGCTGTTCGATCCGATGATCCTGATCCAGCAGCCGCTGGCGGTGCTGGGCACGCTGGCGATTATCATCTTCGGTAAGTCGGTGGCCGCCTTCTTCCTGGTGCGCATGTTCGGCCACTCGCCGCGCACCGCGCTGACCATCGCCGCCAGCCTGGCGCAGATTGGCGAGTTCGCCTTTATTCTCGCCGGCCTGGGGATGGCGCTCGGAACCTGCTGCCGCAGGCCGGGCAACCTGGTGCTGGCGGGGGCGATCCTGTCGATTATGCTGAACCCGGTGCTGTTTGCCCTGCTGGAAAAATACCTCGACAAAACCGAAACGCTGGAAGAGCAAACGCTGGAAGAGGCCATCGAAGAAGAGAAGCAGATCCCGGTGGATATCTGCAACCATGCCCTGCTGGTGGGCTTTGGCCGCGTCGGCAGCCTGCTGGGCGAGAAGCTGATGGCGCAGGGCATTCCGCTGGTGGTGATTGAAACCTCGCGCACCCGCGTCGACGAGCTGCGCGAGCGCGGTATCCGCGCCGTGCTGGGCAATGCGGCGAACGAAGAGATCATGGATCTGGCGCATCTGGACTGCGCCCGCTGGCTGCTGCTGACCATTCCGAACGGCTATGAAGCCGGGGAGATTGTGGCCTCCGCGCGCGAAAAGTGCCCAGAAATTGAGATTATCGCCCGCGCGCATTATGACGACGAGGTGGAGTACATTACCGAGCGCGGTGCAAATCAGGTGGTGATGGGCGAGCGCGAAATTGCCAACACGATGCTGACGCTGCTGGAGAAACCGCCGGTTGAAGAAGCGGTGACGGGGTTAAGACGTTATTAATTTGCCAGGTTGCCATGAATGGCGCCCCTACCAAAGGGTGCGCCGCCATGGAGACCCAACGTAGGGTGCGCATTCATGCGCACCGTTTCGCAAAGTGCAGATATCCATCACGCATTCATGCGCACCGTTTCGCAAAGCGCAGATATCCATAACGCATTCATGCGCACCGTTTCACACAGCGCAGACATCCATGACGGATCGCTGTTCAACCCGCCGTTATTACCTGTCCCAGTACGCCTCTTCGAGGCTGTCTTCCCGCTCCGGCAGCCCACGCGTTAAGCGCGGTGAATGCTGGTTCAGCACCTGATAGCTCACGCGGTTGGCATATTTACACACCTGCGCCAGCGACGAATAGGTCAGCCAGCTGAACTTGTGCTTGCTGGAGTTCGGCACGTTGGTGTCGTGGTAAGCGTTAGCGGTAATGTCGTGCAGCAGCGCCGCCAGCGCGCCATCACCCGCACCATTGGTGTTCATGATCTTCTCCGGCCCGCCCATGTACGGCGCAATGTGCGAGTAGATACGCAGCGGGTTCAGGCAATCTTTATGGCGCATGCCGCGGCTGAACTCATACTGGTTGAACTCGGCAATCGCGCCCGGCAGCAGCGGATGCTGGGTTTTGCGCTTGCTCGCCTCTTCGGTGAAGCCGGCCATATACAGCCCGACCGGGCCGGCGGTGCAGAGCACCAGATCCACCCAGTCCAGCGCCTTATCGGACGCCAGCAGCGGATCGCTTTCACCGGTCAGCGCGTCGGCCTCCTCTTCGTTCATCGCCAGAATCGAGACGTGCTCTTTCAGGAAATCGCCTGCCACCACTGCGGGTTATCGGCAATCACAAATTTGGTGCCCAGCGTCAGCACCACCGGCACATCGTGCTTTTTGGCGTACTCAATCGCCTTCATGGTCGCTTCCGGCATCGGCTCGCCCGGCTTACAGCGCACCAGGTAGGAGGTCAGCACCAGCGCCGACGCGCCCGCAATCACCTCTTCCGGAATGCTTTCCGCCCGCAGCTTGTTCATATGACCCGGGCTGATGGCAAAGGTCCGCTCGCCGGGCTCGCCGATCAGCGTAAAGCAGCGGCCAATCGGCGCCATCGACGCCCTGCAGGTAGTTCAGATCGGTACGGCTGGAGGTGTTGCACAGGTAACGGTAGGCGTAGCCGCCGATTTCGATGTTGCTGCACATCACGCCGAGCAGCACCGAACGGTCATCTGCCAGCACCGAGTAGTTGTGCATGGTGTTGCCGATGGTGCCGCCAGCGAACTGATGGGTAATCAGATTTTCGCGCACCAGCTCCTGGTACAGCGCTTCGGCAACGTCGTCCTCAATCACCAGCGAGTGACCGGCGCTCAGACCGTAACGGGCGACAAACTCATCATCCACTTTCGCTTCAATGTCCACCAGCGTCTGGTCGATACCGACAACCCAGGCCGCGCTGGTTTCATTTTCAGGCTGGATTTGCTGCAGGAGCGGATCGCGGGCATCGACGGGAAAGTAGTGTTTGGATTTGCGTTTACCGGGAAATTTCATGGTCTGAACTGTGCAAAGAATATGGGCCGGGAATGGTAGCACAAACCCGGCCCGAAGTGCGATCAGCGGCTGTTTTTCACCAGCGAGACCATCATGTCGATATGCTCAGGGGAGTCGTTAAGTGCCGGAATGTACTCGTACTTCTCACCGCCAGCCTCAAGGAAGAACTCCCGGTTTTGCACCGCGATCTCCTCCAGCGTTTCCAGGCAATCGGCCGAGAAGCCCGGGGACATTACCTGAATATGCTTCACGCCTTTCTCGCCGAGCATTTTGAGGGTTTCATCCGTATACGGCGTCAACCACGGCTCGCGACCAAAGCGCGACTGGAAAGTCATCATCACCTTCTCCGGCGGCAGGCCGAGCGCGGAGACCAGCTCACGGGTGGTATCGCGACAGCGCTGCGGATAATCATCCCCTTCGTTGGCGAAACGCTGCGGAATGCCGTGATAGGAGAGCAGCAGCAGATCCGGCTCGCCGTGTTTTTCAAACGACGCGCGCGCGCTGTTGGCAAGCGCTTTGATGTACAGTTCGTTATCGGCGTAGTCGCGAATAAACGTCACGCCCGGAATACGGCGGCGGGTCGCCAGAATGCGGGCCAGCTCGTCCCAGACGGCAGCGACCGTCGAGCAGGAGTACTGTGGGTAGAGTGCCAGCACGACGATGTGGTCCACGCCCTGTGCCAGCAGTGTTTCCACCGCGCTTTCGAGGGACGGTTTTCCGTAGCTCATACCGAGCGCGACGGGCATATCCGGCAGGCGGGCGGCCAGCGCCTTCTCCTGACGGCGGCTGTACACCATCAGCGGCGAGCCCTCTTCCATCCAGACGGACTGATAGAGTTTGGCAACGCGCGGAGAGCGAATCGGCAGAATGACGCCACGCAGCAGCGGCCACCACAGCAGTCTCGGAAAATCCACGACGCGCGTGTCGCTTAAAAATTGTCGCAGATAGCGTTTTACCGCGTCTGGAGTGGGTGCTTCTGGAGTGCCCAGATTGGCAAGCAGGATGCCGGTTTTCGCCTGACTCATTCACGCCTCTTAACCTTTTGAATGGTTGGTAATTGTAGCGTAAAAGCGTTTAAACGGAACCAATTGCAGCGAAAGGTAAGATGAGAAATATTCTCACCCGGAGGGCTCCGGGTGAGAAATCGCGATTAGCCGAGGATTTTTTCCAGCTCTGCGCGTACATCGGCAACGGCTTTGGTGCCGTCCACTTTAGCGTATTTGGTGTTACCCGCCTGCGCCTCTTTCTGGTAGTAACCAATCAGCGGCGCGGTCAACTGATGGTATTCCACCAGACGTTTACGCACGGTCTCTTCCTGATCGTCTTTACGCGTGGTCAGCTCTTCGCCGGTCACGTCGTCTTTGCCTTCAACCTTAGGCGGGTTGAATTTGATGTGGTAAACGCGGCCAGAGCGGCGCGTGCACGCGACGGCCAACGATACGGTCAACGATCAGCTCGTCCGGTACGTCGAACTCCAGAACGTAATCCACGTTGATGCCCGCTTCTTTCATGGCGTCAGCCTGCGGAATGGTGCGTGGGAAGCCGTCCAGCAGGAAACCGTTACGGCAGTCTTCCTGAGCAATGCGCTCTTTGACCAGCGCAATAACCAGCTCGTCGGTTACCAGCTTGCCCGCGTCCATGATGTCTTTCGCCTGTTTGCCCAGCTCGGAGCCAGATTTAACAGCGGCGCGCAGCATGTCACCGGTGGAGATTTGCGGAATACCGTATTTCTCCATGATGAACTGAGCCTGAGTTCCTTTACCCGCGCCCGGAGCGCCAAGCAGAATAATACGCATTGCGAAAATCCCCTTGCGAATCGCATTGATCAATCTGAGAAGGCCAAGAACATACCATTATGACCCGCACACCACAAGGCAACGGGCCCCCGGGCGCTGAAAGGCCTACTTTGACCTGCTTTAGCGCTGTGCGCCAGTAGCACGCACGTTTTTAAGAATTTCGGCTGTCTCTGAGCACCTCGCGCAGCCGTTTTTTTAGCGCAGCGGTGACGTTCTGCGGCTTATTGCCGTTGCCGCGCACGCTGACCGGCAAAAACAGGCGATGCGGCGCGGGCAGCAGCTGCATATCCGCGGGCAACGCTGGCAGCGCACTGCCGGGCGGCAAGGGCAGCAGCGCAAACGGCAGGCCGGGCTGGTGAATCGACTGCAGCGTGAACGGCGTATCCAGCGTCAGGCTATCGACACTGGCAACATTGAAGGGCTGCCAGTCGTCCTGCGCCATGCTCTCCAGCGCGCGTTCCGGCGCGTCACCCAGCGCCAGTCCCTGTTCGAACAGCCGCAGTTCGCTGCGCACCAGCGTACTAAAATCATGAGTACGCAGCGCAATCAGCACCAGATCGTCGCTCAGCATCGCATGCTGATTCAGCTGGGTGACAAACAGTCGCGCCTCGCTGATGAGTCGTTTATGCAACACGCTGGCGAAGGAGCCGGACGCGTGCGTCACGCCCTGGCTCTGGCAGGCACTCAGATTGCGCACCCGGCCCTGCTGCATATCGACATGATCGACCAGCGCGATATTGCCCGCCATCATCGGCAGGGCCGGCAGCACGCTGAGTTCGCTGACCGGATATTGCGCGGCGTAGCGCGTCTGATTGCGCGCCTGCTCCTGGCGCAGAAACAGTTGCGAGAGCAGCACGCGCGCGATGTGCAGTGAGGGGGCAAAAAACAGATCGTAATTTTCCAGCCGATAGTGACGGGACAGCAAGCCGCGCAGCCGATCGCGCGCCGCCGCCCTGGCAGTAGCCTGTTGTGAAGTCATCACGTGACATTTCTCTTGGTTATTCTGCTGTGTGAAGCTGGCGCTGGCAGCGGACATCGCCGCTGCTTTACACAGCGAAGCCGGTCCGTCAACCCGCCAGATTAAGCAGGAAAGGTTAGGTTAATGCGGCTGGACATTAAAATGATATAAACTGACAATCCCTGTTAGGTTTTTACACAGGGGATGAGTATGACCGCGCTTCCGTCGTTACGTGCACTGCACTATTTTCATCAGGCGGCGCTGCATTGCAGCTTTAGCGTCGCGGCCGAATGTCTCCATGTCACCCACAGCGCCATCAGCCATCAGATTCGCCAGCTGGAGAGCTGGATGGGCAAGCCTCTGTTCATCCGCACTAACGGGCGCGTGCGCTTAACCTCTCACGGCGAACGTCTGCTGGTGAGCTGCCAGAAAGCCTTTAGCGAACTCTCTACCACCTGCGTAAGTATTCGCACCGGGATGCGCAACCATCTGAGCGTCGCCTGTACCCCAAGTTTTTTATCCCAGTGGCTGATTCCGCGCATCAGCAGCTTTTACCAGCGCTATCCCGATATTGAAGTGCAA
This sequence comes from Enterobacterales bacterium, assembly GCA_039593635.1. GTDB lineage: Bacteria > Pseudomonadota > Gammaproteobacteria > Enterobacterales > Enterobacteriaceae > Enterobacter. Next base: position 212,000 of record JBCNOW010000024.1, on the reverse strand, counting down.
TTCCAGCCGCAGGGCGATATTGCTCAGCTGCGCAGCGAACACACCGATGTGCTGATCCTCAGTTATGAACAGGCGCCGGACGACGACATAGATGCCTCACTCATCAGCGATGATTACGTTGGCCCGCTGTGCGCCCCGCAGTACGCGGCGCGTTTTCACAGCGAGCAGGATCTGGCGTCGCTGCCGCTTTTGCACGCCGATACCCGCCTGCAGGCCTGGGCCGAATGGGCGAAGATCAGCGGCGTGCGCGGTAATTTTTGGCTGGGCAAACATTTCGATAATCTGACGCTGGCGATTCAGGCCGCGAGAAACGGGCTGGGCGTGATTGTGGCGCCGCGCCTGCTGGTGCGTCAGGAGCTGAACGACGGCACGCTGATTGCGCCGCTGGGGTTTGTGCGCGCCGACCGTGCCACCTGGATGATGACCAAGCGGTCACGCCAGCACGATGCGGAGATTACGTTGTTCCGGGATTGGCTGCGGGATGAAGCGCTGAAGTAAGCAAGGGCGGCATAAATAAAAAAAGGTCGTCATTAATGACGACCCTACAGAGAGTGGACAGTTGTCGAATCGGTGCCAGGTAACCTGTAGGGTCGGCATTCATGCCGACCCTACAGAGAGTGGACAGTTGTCGAATCGGTGACAGGTAACCTGTAGGGTCGGCATTCATGCCGACCGTTCCGATTACCGCACCGCGTTACGCCGTCAGCAACTGATTCATACGGCGGATAAACTGGTTAGGATCTTCCAGCGTGCCGCGCTCGGCCAGCAGGGACTGATCCAGCAGCAGTTCAACCCACTCGGCAAAGCGGGCTTCGTCCTGGGTATCCGCCGCGCGTTTCACCAGCGGATGATCCGGGTTAAGCTCAAAGATATATTTCACTTCCGGCACCGCCTGACCCGCCGCGGCGAACAGCTTCGCCATCTGGGTGCTCATTTCGTCGGCATCGGTGGTGACAATCGCCGGGGTGTCGGTCAGACGATGGGTGAAGCGCACCTCTTTCACGCGGTCGCCCAGCAGGGTTTTCACGCGCTCAACGAACGGCTCCAGCGCCTTCTCGGCTTCTTTCGCGCTTTCGTCCACTTCATCCGCCAGCTTGTCGATGGACTCGTCCGCTTTAGCGACAGACTGGAACGCCTTGCCGTCGAACTCGGTCAGGTAGTTCATCATCCACTCGTCGATGCGGTCAGAAAGCAGCAGCACTTCGATGCCTTTCTTACGCAGCAGCTCCAGGTGCGGGCTGCTCTTCGCCGCGGCGTAGCTGTCGGCGGTGATGTAGTAAATCTTCTCCTGCCCTTCTTTCATGCGGGAGACGTACTCTTCCAGCGACACGGTCTGCGCGGAGGAGTCGGTGTGCGTAGAGGCAAAGCGCAGCAGTTTGGCGATGGCTTCCACGTTGGCGGTGTCTTCCGCCGGGCCTTCTTTCAGCACCAGGCCGAACTGTTTCCAGAAGGTCTGGTATTTTTCCGCGTCGTCTTTCGCCAGTTTTTCCAGCATCTGCAGCGCTGCGTTTGGTCAGCGCGTTGCGCAGGTTACGCGTGACGGTGCTGTCCTGCAGAATTTCACGGGAGACGTTCAGCGGCAGATCGTTGGAATCTATCAGGCCACGCACAAAGCGCAGGTAGTTCGGCATGAACTGCTCGGCGTCGTCCATGATGAAGACGCGCTGCACGTACAGCTTCAGGCCGTGCTTGTGATCGCGGTTCCACATATCCCACGGCGCCTGCGACGGGATGTACAGCAGGCTGGTGTACTCCTGCTTACCTTCCACACGGTTGTGGCTCCAGGTCAGCGGGTCGGTAAAGTCGTGGGCGATGTGCTTGTAGAACTCGTTGTACTCGTCGTCTTTGATTTCAGACTTGTTGCGCGTCCACAGCGCCTGCGCCTTGTTGATCTTCTCCCAGGAGACCACGGTTTCACCGTCTTTCTCTTCCTGTTTTTCAATCTCTACCGGCAGGGCGATGTGGTCGGAATATTTGCTGATGATGGAGCGCACGCGCCAGTCGTTCAGGAAATCGTCTTCGCCTTCGCGCAGGTGCAGGGTGATTTCAGTCCCGCGATCCGCTTTGGTGATGTCATCAACGGTGTACTCGCCTTCCCCTTTGGATTCCCACAGCACGCCGTTCTCGGCGCTGTCGCCCGCCGCACGGGTGCGCACGGTAACTTTGTCGGCCACAATGAACGCCGAGTAGAAACCGACGCCGAACTGGCCGATCAGCTGGCTGTCTTTCGCCTGGTCAGAGCCCATGGACTCGAGGAACGCTTTGGTGCCGGATTTGGCGATGGTTCCGAGGTGGTCGATCACCTCGTCGCGGTTCATCCCGATGCCGTTATCGGCGATGGTCAGGGTGCGGTTCTCTTTGTTGAAAGAGACGCGCACGCGCAGCTCGCCGTCGCCTTCGTACAGATCCGGGTTGGACAGCGCGCGGAAGCGCAGCTTGTCCGCCGCATCGGAGGCGTTGGAAATCAGCTCACGCAGGAAAATTTCTTTGTTGGAATACAGGGAATGGATCATCAGGTGCAGAAGCTGTTTTACTTCTGACTGGAAACCACGGGTTTCTTGTCCTTTCATCTAAGTCGACCTCAACAATGCCATTTAATGGGGTTGTAAAACGTTGAGTGAGAGATGGGGATAAGGGGGGAAATTTTCAAGCGGAGGCCGCGCGCGCAGCCTCCGTTTGGTCAGAAAATAATCTTGTGGCGTCCGGCCAGCGAGTGCGACAGCGTGGTGCCGTCCACCATCTCCAGCTCGCCGCCCACCGGCACGCCGTGGGCGATGCGGCTGGCATCAACGCCGTACTGCGCGCACAGCTCGGCGATGTAGTTGGCGGTTGCCTCCCCTTCCACCGTTGGGTTGGTGGCGAGGATCACCTCTTTGATCGTTTCGGACTCAAGACGCTGTTCAAGGCGGTCAAGACCGATATCATCCGGGCCAATGCCGTCGAGCGGGGAGAGATGCCCCATCAGCACGAAGTAGCGGCCGGAAAACTGCCCGGTTTGTTCGATGGCGTAGATGTCCGCCGGACTCTCCACCACGCAAATCTGACCGTTTTCCTGACGACGCGGGTTCGTGCAGATGTTACACACGTCCTGCTCGGTAAAGGTGCGGCAATCCGCACAGTGACCGATTTCTGACATGGCGCGGGTCAGAGCCTGCGCCAGGCGCATCCCGCCGCTGCGGTCGCGCTGCAATAGCGTAAACGCCATGCGCTGCGCCGACTTCGGGCCAACGCCCGGCAGGCAGCGCAGCGCTTCCATTAACTGCGTGAAGCAGCGGACTGGTTTGCATCAGAACGGCATCTTGAAGCCCGGCGGCAGCTGCATACCGCTGGAAACAGAGGCCATTTTCTCTTTCTGGGTTTCGTCGATACGGCGCGCGGCATCGTTAAACGCGGCTGCAACCAGATCTTCCAGCATCTCTTTGTCGTCTTCGAGCAGGCTCGGATCGATTTCCACGCGACGGCAGTTGTGCGCACCGTTGATGGTCACCTTGACCAGACCGGCACCGGATTCACCCGTGACTTCCAGCTGAGCGATCTCTTCCTGCATCTTCTGCATTTTTTCCTGCATCTGCTGAGCCTGCTTCATCAGGCCACCCAGACCGCCTTTTCCACCAAACATAGGCTTCTCTCTCTTTCACGTTTAACGATGACAACCGTAAGAGTCAGACTCACGATCAAATGGGGCGAATACTCTCTTCATCCAGATCGGCGTCGAAGAACCGGCGCAGGGTCTGAATGTTGTTATCCGCAATAATCGCCTCACGCGCCTGCGCGAGCTTCTCTTCATAAATGGCCTGACGCCACTCCAGCGGCGTTTTCACTGCCGGATTATCATCTTCAATGATAGTCAATTCAACCGTCTGAACCCGGCAACGCCTGGCTCAGCGCGTCCTGACCAGCGCCTTTTGCGCGCCAGGGGAATTGAGGTGCCGCTGGCCCGGACGCAGGTGCAGACGCACCTGATTGCCGTCCTGCTCTTTCCAGGCGTTCAGCGCGACCTGCTCGACCAGCTTCGGCAGCTGGAGTTTGCTGACCTCGGCGGCCCAGGCGTCCCGCGCGATAGACTCTTCGGCAAGCTTCGCGGAAAGCTCCGGCGTTTTCTCATGCTCCAGCGCCTTTTTCAGCGCTTTTGGCGTGGCGACCTCTTCCTTCACCGTTTCAGTGAATGGTGGTTGCCTTTCCAGCGGTAAGCCTCTTCTTTCACCGGGGCTTTTTGCTCGAGCGCGGACGGTGCCGGGCGCGACTGTACGCGCTCCGTTACCGAGGCCAGTCGTTCAAGCGCGGCGTTGTTCACCGGCCGCGCTCTTCCTGGCGCTGCCGGTTCACTCTTTTTTGGTTTGGTTGCTCCCTGAGCGCGTTGCAGCTGCGTGCGCGCCTGTAACAGCTGACTGGTGGCGTCGGGCAAGTAATCCGGGGCCGGTGCCATATCGGGATAATCATCGGCCGGCGGCGGCGACTCATCCATTGGCGGTGCCATCTGCGGCTGCGCGGCCACAGCGGGTGCGGCTTTGGTCTGAGGCGCTGCCGCGGCAACGGCCGGCGCGGCCTGCGGCGTCAGCGACGGGCGCGCCACCGGTTCAGGCGCTGGCAACGGCATACGCGGGTGGAACGCCAGCGCACGCAGCAGCGTCATTTCAACGCCCATCCGGGGATCCGGCGCAAACGGCAGCTCTTTGCGGCCAATCAGCAGCGTCTGGTAATAAAGCTGCACGTCGGCAGGCGGCACGGTGCGGGCAAGTTCACGCATCCGCTGTTCAATGGCCGGCATCATCTCCGCCAACCGATGGCCGACGGAGAGAGCTGCAGCATCGCCACGCGGTGCAGCAGGCTAAGCATCTCGACCAGCAGCGCTTCCCACTCCACGCCGCGCGCCGCGGCCGCGTTCACCAGCGACATCACGCGCTCACCGTTGGCGGCAATCATCGCTTCAATAAGCGACAGCGCCTGATCGTCATCCAGCGTGCCGAGCATGGTGCTGACCGCCGTCGCGCGTGACAGCTGCCCTGCCCCGCTGGCAATCGCCTGATCGGTCAGGCTCAGCGCATCACGCAGGCTGCCGTCCGCCGCGCGGGCCAGCAGCTGCAGGGCGCGCGGTTCGTGGACAATCTTCTCTTCATCGAGAATGTGCTCCAGCTGCGCGCGGATCTGCTCAACGTCCAGCGCCTTCAGGTGGAACTGCAGGCAGCGCGACAGAATGGTGACCGGCAGCTTTTGCGGATCGGTGGTCGCCAGCAGGAATTTCACGTGCGCCGGCGGCTCTTCCAGCGTTTTCAGCAGGGCGTTAAAGCTGTGGCGCGACAGCATGTGCACTTCATCGATCAGATAGACCTTGAAGCGGCCGCGCGCCGGGGCGTACTGCACGTTATCCAGCAGATCGCGGGTATCTTCCACTTTGGTGCGCGAGGCGGCGTCGATCTCAATCAGATCGACAAAACGCCCCTGCTCGATCTCCCGGCAGTTATCGCACACGCCGCACGGCGTGGCGGTGATCCCGGTTTCGCAGTTGAGACCTTTCGCCAGCAAACGGGCAATAGAGGTTTTACCGACGCCGCGGGTGCCGGAAAACAGATAGGCGTGATGGATGCGACCTAGCGACAAGCCGTTCGCCAGGGCCGTCAGCACATGTTCCTGACCGACAACGTCAGCAAAGGTTTGTGGTCGCCATTTACGGGCTAACACCTGATAACTCATGGGCAGGCTCTGCAACGCTGGAAGGTGAATTTAACGCTGGCACAGCAGCACGCTCAGTTGCGCCGATTCTGCCGTGGGACTTAGGGGAAAAATGCGGTGACGCAAACCCTGTTTATTTTGACAGGAGTGTAACAGCCACAGCCGGATATGCCTATACCCGTGATACGTTGCGCGCTGCGCTTCAGGGCGGAATACGCCTGTCAGGGAGTGCGAAGAGAGGCGCCGCCGGGCATCAAGGCTGGCGGCGCGATGGCCTTAGTGACCCGGGAAAGGCACCAGGCTGTAGCTGGTAATACCCTGTTTTTCCAGGCGCTGTTCACCGCCGAGATCGAACAGGTTGATGATGAATGCCGCGTCGGTCACTTCACCACCCAGACGGCGGATCAGCTTCACGGTGGCTTCAATGGTGCCGCCGGTTGCCAGCAGATCGTCCACCACCAGCACTTTGTCGCCTGGCTTGATGGCATCAACGTGGATTTCCAGCTGATCGGTGCCGTACTCCAGCTCATAGCTCTCCGCGATGGTTTCACGCGGCAGTTTGCGCGGCTTACGCACCGGCACAAAACCCACGCCCATCGCCAGCGCAACCGGTGCGCCGAACAGGAAGCCACGGGCTTCGGTACCCACTACTTTGGTGATGCCGGCGTTTTTATAACGCTCGACCAGCAGTTCAATGCTGAGCGCGTACGCTTTCGGGTCTTCCAGCAAACTGGTGACATCACGGAAAAGAATGCCCGGCTTTGGATAGTCCTGGATGCTTTTGATGCTGTTTTTCAGATATTCAAGCTGCTGTGCAGTTGCGGTCATCGGTTTGTGCCTGGAAAAATATCTAAAACGCGCAGCTCCCACAGCGCGCAACGACCCGGCAAACCGGGTTAACGAATTCGTTTAACCTTTAACCAGGGAAGCCACTGCTCGAAAATGGTCAAATTTAAGCTGGCAGCCGGCAATAATTGCAACAGCCATGATAAGGCTTCAGTGCTTTTGTTGCTTTTCATCAACCACGGGGATCCGCCACATGAAGATAAGCAGGCAGGTCAGGATGACACCGCAGCAGGATCCGCACCCACATCATTTTCACCAGCCAGAGTGAAACGGCGAAGGTGATGAGGATCAGCAAGATCGCGCGCGGCTTTTGGCGCCGGGCGGCATGGCCCGGTGTTTTTGCCAGTGGCGCAGATAGCCGCCAAACCACGAGCGGTACAGCAGCCAGTGGTGAAAACGCGGCGACGAGCGGGCAAAACACCAGGCGGCCAGCAGGATGAACGGCGTGGTCGGCAGCAAAGGTAAAACCACGCCCAGCGTGCCCAGCACTACCGCGAGCCAGCCAAGGCTTAACAGTAAAATGCGCTGCATGCCAGATGCCTGAAAAATGTCACAACAGCGCTACGTTAACACAGACGGAATCGAAGTGATGCCTCAACTGCCCGCCCAACAGCGTCTGCACGCAATGATTGACACGCTGCGCCAGCAGATTGCGCAGCAGCCGGACGGTAGCTGCCGTCAGCCGCGCTTTGACGCGCAGCTGTTTCGCTGCAAAGGCACGCGACTGGCTGACTATCTGCAAGAGCTGCAGCACAATGCGGCGCAGCTCGCGGCGTCCGACAGTGATGCGTCGCGCCGCCAGTGGCTGGCGCAGAAGGTGCTGGATCAGATTGCCGCGCTGCAGCGCGAGTGCAGTAGCCAGCAACTGCGCGTGGTGCGTGAACAGCCGCGTCGCGATCCGCTGCAGCCGAAGCGTGATGAGTACCGCGGCTACGAAACGCGACTGCTGGCCATGCTGCAGCAGCGCGAACAGCACCTGGCGCGCGCTGAAACGCTGAGCGTGCAGCAGCAGCTGATGCGCGAGGTGGAGATTCTGCAGGAGCGGCTGGCGCGCTGCCGCGCCGCGCTGCATAAACTGGAGATCGCGGCGCAGCCGTAAGCCGTTCGCTTTCCTCTATACTGGAAACAGCGCTGACGGGAGGAGAAGCATGACCCTTATCATCTGGATTATTATTGGCCTGGCTGCCGGCTGGCTGAAGCGGAGGGAGTTTCCCGGCCGTCCCGGCGGACTGGTGCCGACGCTGGTGCTGGCGGTGATCGGCGCGCTGATTGGCGGCTACATCGCCACGTATTTCACCACGGGTGACCTCGGTACGCTGCATCCGATGGGCTTTGCCGTGGCGCTGGCCGGTGCTCTGCTAATGCTGCTGGTCGCCGCTAAACTACGTATTTAGGAGACACTATGACGCTGGATACCGCGCCGGACGACATCAAGCTGGCGGTCGATTTAATTCAGCTGCTGGAGGAAAACCAGGTGCCCACGGCCACGGTGCTGGCTGCGCTGGCGATTGTCCAGCGCGATTATGAGCAGAAGCTGGCGGCCGAGCGCACCGCTTAGCGCGTGCCGGCGAGCGTCGGGCTCAGGCGCAGCATATCTATAAATGCCTCGACCACCTGCGGCGCTTCACTCACCAGATCAAAACTTTGCGGATTGAATAACCAGCTTTCCATCATGCCGCTGATGTAGCCGCGCATCAGCAGCGCCGCCTGGCGGGTGTTGAGGCTGGCCGGAAGCTGCCCGGCCTCGATACAGCTGCGCAGCACCTCTTCGATGCGGTCATAACACGCCTGCAGCAGCCCCTGCTGCATCGCCATTAACGTCGACATTTCGCCAACGAACTCACATTTATGGAAGATAATCTCCATTAATGCGCGTCTTTGTGGATCCTTTGCTGTGGCTTCAAGGATATAGATCAGCATCGAACGCATTACAGAAAGTGGATCGCCAGGGTATTTTGCCCGATACTCAAGTTCCAGATCGTCGAGCCCGGCGTCGCAGCGCAGCCAGATTTCACTGAACAGATCTGACTTGTCTTTAAAATGCCAGTAAATCGCTCCCCGCGTCACACCAGCGGCCTGAGCAATTTGCGCCAGCGAGGTTGAAGAAACACCCTGCTGAGAAAACAAACGTATTGCCACATCCAGAATGTGTTGTCGGGTTTCCAGCGCTTGTTGTTTGGTTTTTCGTGCCATAGGTGAGTGAATTTACAGGAGTCAGATTTACATACATTTGTGAATGTATGTACCATAGCATGACGATAATATAAACGCAGCAATGGGTTTTTAGGGTCAGGACCCATTGATCAATTTGAAATCGGACACTCGAGGTTTACATATGAACAAAAACAGAGGGTTAACGCCTCTGGCGGTCGTTCTGATGCTCTCAGGCAGCTTAGCGCTTACAGGATGTGACGACAAACAGGCTCAACAAGGAGCGCAGCAGGCGCCACCGGAAGTTGGCGTTGTGACGCTCAAATCCGAACCTCTGCAAATCACCACCGAATTACCAGGCCGTACTAGTGCGTACCGCATTGCGGAAGTTCGTCCTCAGGTGAGCGGCATTATCCTGAAACGTAACTTTACCGAAGGCGGCGATGTGCAAGCCGGTGAGTCTCTGTATCAGATTGATCCCGCGACCTATCAGGCGTCTTATGAAAGCGCGAAAGGCGATCTGGCTAAAGCCAACGCGCGCGCAAAAATTGCCCAGCTGACGGTGAACCGTTACAAGAAACTGCTCGGTACCAAGTACATCAGCCAACAGGATTACGATACCGCCGGCGGCTCACCGCCCCGCAGGCCACCGCAGCCGTACTGGCAGCGAAAGCGGCACTGTCGAAACCGCCCGCATCAACCTGGCCTATACCAAAGTGACCTCCCCTATCAGCGGTCGTATTGGTAAATCTTCCGTGACGGAAGGGGCACTGGTGCAGAACGGTCAGACCACTGCGCTGGCTACCGTGCAGCAGCTCGATCCGATCTACGTTGACGTGACGCAGTCCAGCAATGATTTCCTGCGCCTGAAACAGGAGCTGGCTAACGGCACCCTGAAACAGGAAAACGGCAAAGCCAAAGTGGAGCTGGTGACCAACGACGGTATCAAGTTCCCGCAGGAAGGTACGCTGGAATTCTCTGATGTGACGGTCGACCAGACCACCGGTTCCATCACCTTACGTGCGATTTTCCCGAACCCTGACAACACATCTGCTGCCAGGTATGTTCGTTCGCGCCCGTCTGGAAGAAGGAACGAATCCAACCGCACTTCTGGTTCCACAGCAGGGTGTGACCCGTACGCCACGCGGCGATGCGAGCGCGCTGGTTGTCGGGGCAGATAACAAAGTCGAAACGCGCAATATCACCGCCACGCAGGCGATTGGCGATAAATGGCTGGTGACGGAAGGTCTGAAAGATGGCGATCGCGTGATTGGTATTTGCAAAAAGTACGTCCTGGCGCGCAGGTAAAAGCACAGGAAGTGAAACCTGACGATAAACAACAAGCTTCGGCCGCTGGCCAGTCAGAACAAACCAAGTCTTAACTTAAACAGGAGCCGTTAAGACATGCCTAATTTCTTTATCGATCGCCCCATATTTGCGTGGGTGATCGCCATTATCATCATGCTGGCCGGGGGACTTGCGATCCTGAAGCTGCCTGTCGCGCAATATCCAACGATTGCGCCACCGGCGGTGACGATCTCCGCAACCTACCCGGGGGCTGATGCGAAAACGGTGCAGGATACCGTAACGCAGGTTATCGAACAGAACATGAACGGTATCGATAACCTGATGTACATGTCCTCAAACAGTGACTCCACCGGTACGGTTCAGATCACCCTGACCTTCCAGTCCGGTACCGATGCCGACATCGCGCAGGTGCAGGTGCAGAACAAACTGCAGCTGGCCATGCCGCTGCTGCCGCAGGAAGTGCAGCAGCAGGGGATGTGAGCGTCGAGAAATCGTCCAGCAGCTTCCTGATGGTTGTCGGCGTTATCAACACCAACGGCACCATGACGCAGGAGGATATTTCCGACTACGTGGGCGCCAACATGAAGGACGCCATCAGCCGTACGTCCGGTGTGGGTGACGTTCAGCTGTTCGGTTCGCAGTACGCGATGCGTATCTGGATGGATCCGAACAAGCTGAACAACTTCCAGCTGACGCCGGTTGACGTGATCAACGCGATCAAAGCGCAGAACGCCCAGGTGGCAGCCGGTCAGTTAGGCGGTACGCCGCCGGTGAAAGGCCAGCAGCTTAACGCCTCGATCATCGCGCAGACCCGTCTGACCTCGACCGAAGAGTTCGGCAACATCCTGCTGAAGGTCAATCAGGACGGTTCCCAGGTTCGCCTGCGCGACGTGGCGAAGGTTGAGCTGGGCGGCGAAAACTACGACATCATCGCCCAGTATAACGGCAAACCGGCCTCCGGTCTCGGTATCAAACTGGCGACCGGCGCCAACGCGCTGGATACCGCCGACGCGGTGCAAGCGGAACCATGGCCAAGCTGGAACCGTTCTTCCCGCCAGGCCTGAAAATCGTTTACCCGTACGACACCACGCCGTTCGTTAAGATCTCCATTCACGAAGTGGTGAAAACGCTGGTCGAAGCGATCGTCCTGGTGTTCCTGGTGATGTACCTGTTCCTGCAGAACTTCCGCGCCACGCTGATCCCGACCATCGCCGTGCCGGTGGTGCTGCTGGGGACCTTCGCCATCCTGCGGCGCCTTTGGCTTCTCGATCAACACCCTGACCATGTTCGGCATGGTGCTGGCCATCGGCCTGCTGGTGGACGACGCCATCGTGGTGGTGGAGAACGTCGAGCGGGTGATGGCGGAAGAAGGCCTGCCGCCGAAGGAAGCCACGCGTAAATCCATGGGCCAGATCCAGGGCGCGCTGGTCGGTATCGCCATGGTGCTGTCGGCGGTATTTATCCCGATGGCCTTCTTCGGCGGCTCCACCGGGGTGATCTACCGCCAGTTCTCCATCACCATCGTTTCGGCGATGGCGCTGTCGGTGCTGGTGGCGCTGATCCTGACGCCGGCGCTGTGCGCCACCATGCTGAAGCCCATCCAGAAAGGCGACCACGGCAAAACCACGCGGCTTCTTCGGCTGGTTCAACCGCATGTTTGATAAGAGCACGCACCACTACACCGACAGCGTGGGCAACATCCTGCGCAGCACCGGTCGTTATCTGCTGCTCTATATCATCATCGTGGTCGGCATGGCCTACCTGTTCGTGCGTCTGCCAAGCTCGTTCCTGCCGGATGAAGACCAGGGCGTGTTCCTGACGATGGCGCAGCTGCCGGCGGGTGCGTCGCAAGAGCGTACCCAGAAAGTGCTGGATGAAGTGACGGACTACTACCTCACCAAAGAGAAAGACAACGTTGAATTCGGTGTTTGCGGTTAACGGCTTTGGCTTCGCGGGTCGTGGTCAGAACACCGGTATCGCCTTCGTCAGCCTGAAAGCCCTGGGAAGAGCGTGGTGATGCCAGCCTGAAAGTGCCGGCGATTGCCGGCCGTGCAATGCAGGCACCTTCTGGGTCAGATTAAAGATGCGATGGTGTTCGCCTTCAACCTGCCAGCGATTGTTGAACTGGGTACCGCCACCGGCTTCGACTTCCAGCTGATCGACCAGGGCGGCCTGGGCCATGAGAAGCTGACCGCCGGCGCGTAACCAGCTGTTTGGCATGAAGTGGCCCAGCACCCGGATCCGCTGGTGGGCGTGCGTCCAAACGGCCTGGAAGATACGCCGCAGTACAAGATCGATATCGATCAGGAGAAAGCGCAGGCGCTGGGCGTGTCCATCAGCGACATCAACACCACGCTGGGTGCGGCCTGGGGCGGTAGCTACGTCAACGACTTCATCGACCGCGGTCGCGTGAAGAAAGTGTACGTGATGGGTCAGGCCGCAATCGCGTATGCTGCCGGACGACATCAACAACTGGTACGTGCGCAACAGCGACGGGACGATGGTGCCGTTCTCCGCCTTCTCCACCGGCGAACTGGGAATACGGTTCACCGCGTCTGGAGCGTTACAACGGTCTGCCGTCGATGGAAATCCTGGGTCAGGCCGCGCCGGGCAAAAGCACCGGTGAAGCCATGAACCTGATGGAAGAGCTGGCCAGCAAGCTGCCTGCGGGTATCGGCTACGACTGGACCGGTATGTCCTATCAGGAACGCCTGTCCGGCAACCAGGCGCCTGCGCTGTACGCCATTTCGCTGATTGTGGTGTTCCTGTGTCTGGCGGCGCTGTATGAGAGCTGGTCGATTCCGTTCTCGGTTATGCTGGTGGTGCCGCTGGGCGTGATCGGTGCGCTGCTGGCCGCCACGCTGCGCGGCCTGACCAACGACGTGTACTTCCAGGTGGGCCTGCTGACAACCATTGGCCTGTCGGCGAAGAACGCGATCCTTATCGTCGAATTCGCCAAAGATCTGATGGAGAAAGAAGGCAAAGGGCTGGTCGAGGCGACGCTGGAAGCCGTTCGTATGCGTCTGCGTCCGATCCTGATGACCTCTCTGGCGTTCATCCTCGGCGTACTGCCGCTGGCGATCAGCACCGGTGCGGGCTCCGGCGCGCAGAACGCGGTCGGTACCGGCGTGATGGGCGGGATGATCACCGCGACCGTGCTGGCGATCTTCTTCGTACCGGTGTTCTTCGTGGTGGTGCGCCGCCGCTTCAGCAAGAACAAGTCTGAGCTGGAACAGGGCCATCCGGTCGATCACCCTCACTGATAGTTTCTCTCTGCTAAAAGGCCGCGCAAGCGGCCTTTTTTATTGCGCACTCCCCTGCTCCGCACGTTCCATGACAAACCCGCACCGGAAGCGTGGTTGCAATCCTGCGGTGCGAGGTTCATAATATTGTTATATTATAACATTACATGAGAGCGCTATTATGAAACCAAACATTCATCCGCACTACCGTCCTGTGGTGTTCCACGACACCACCGTCGACGAATACTTCAAAGTCGGCTCAACGATTCAGACCGACCGTACCATCCAGTTTGAGGGCGAAGAGCTGCCGTACGTCACGCTTGATGTGTCGTCGAAGTCGCACGTTTACTACACCGGTAAACAGAAAGAGTTTGCCAAAGAGGGCAGCGCCGCACGCTTCAACAAGCGTTTTGGCAGCTTCCTGACGCGCAGCAAATAACCGGAGTTCAGCCACATGCAAGTTGTCAGTTCATTGCGGTCTGCCAAGACCCGTCACAAAGATTGCAAAGTCGTGCGGCGTAAAGGTCGTATTTATGTGATTTGCAAAACCAACCCGCGCTTTAAGGCGGTGCAGGGAAGAAAGAAAAAACGTTAGGAAAGTGTCGTGATAATTGGCCGGGATGCTCCCCGGCCTTTTTTTTACTTCATGCTGTGCAGCAGAGTTTCCACGTTGTGCTTAAACGCCGCCTCATAGGTGGGCGCCGGCCCGCTGGCCGCTGACAGCGCTTCCGGATAGAGCTCGCCACCGGGTTGCGCACCGGTTTCACTGGCGATCTGTTTCACCAGACGCGGATCGGTCTGGTTCTCCATAAAGTAGGTGGTGATATGCTCGGCCCGGAGCTGTTTGATGATAGCGGCGACATCGCTGGCGCTGGCTTCCGCTTCGGTTGAGAAGCCCACCGGCGCGAGGAACGTCACGCCGTAGCGCTGGCCGAAGTAGCCAAAGGCATCATGGCTGGTGAGTACCTTGCGTTTACTTTGCGCCACGCCGGCAAATTCACTTTTGGCCCAGCTATCCAGCTTCTGCAACTGCTGAATATAGCGTTCACCGCTGTGACGGATGTCGGCAGCATCATCCGGATCGGCTTTGATCAGCGCGTTCATCACGTTGGTGGCGTAGATCACGCCGTTGTGCATGCTGTTCCACGCGTGTGGATCGGTGATGGTTTTGCCATCCTCCTCCATTTTGCGCGTATTGACACCATTCGAGGCGACCACCACCGTGCCCTTGTAGCCGGACGCGCTAATCAGCCGGTCCATCCAGCCTTCCATGCCCAGCCCGCTGACGAACACCACATCGGCCTGCGCCAGCGCCTGGCTATCCTGCGGCGTCGGCTCAAAGGTGTGCGGATCGCCATCCGGGCCCACCAGCGATTTCACCTTAACGTGATCGCCGCCGACCTGTTTAACGATGTCAGCCAGCACGGTAAAACTGGCTACGGCATCAACGGTTTTTGCCAGCGTCAGCGGGCTAATCAGCATCGCGCCAATCGCCAGACTCAACGGTAACTTCTTCATACCTATCCCCTTGTCATCTTATTATCGACGGCGCAGCAGGCCGCCACATGGTCCTGTCAACACAGACAGCAAAAACAGTACGGCCGCACTCAGTACCACCGCCGGTCCGGCAGGCAGCGCATAGTGCCAGGAGAGCAACAGGCCGATAAAGGCGGCGATCAGCGCCAGCAGCATGGCAATCGCCAGCATGCGCGTAAGGTGACGGCTCCAGAAGCGCGCGCTGGTGGCGGGCAGCATCATCAGCCCAACGGACATCAGCGTGCCGAGCACCTGAAAACCCGCCACCAGATTCAGCACCACCAGCGTGAGGAAAATGCCGTGCACCAGCGGTGCGCTCCATTTCCCCTGCGCACGCAGAAAATCAGGATCAAAGGCATCAATGACCAGCGGCCGGAAGATCACGGCCAGCATCAGCAGGGTGAACGCGGCGATGCTGCCAACCAGCACAATCGCGCCGTTGTCCACCGCCAGCAGCGAGCCGAACAACACGTGCAGCAGATCGACACTGGATCCGCGCAGTGATACCAGCGTGACGCCGAGCGCCAGCGAACCCAGATAGAAGCCGGAAAAGCTGGCATCCTCCTTCAGATGGGTGTAACGGCTGACCGCACCGGACAGCAGCGCCACCGCCAGCCCGGCAATCAGGCCGCCAATCCCCATCGCCACCAGCGACAGGCCGGACACCAGATAGCCGATGGCGGCGCCCGGCAGTACCGCATGGGACAGCGCATCGCCCACCAAACTCATACGGCGCAGCGAGAGAAAGACGCCGAGCGGCGTCGCACTGATCGCCAGCGCCATGCAGGCCACCAGCGCCCGACGCATAAAACCAAACTCAATAAACGGCTGGAGTAACGTCATGACGCCACCCGACACAGCCGCGGTTGCTGCGCACTGTCACGCTCATCCAGCGACAGCACGTCACGAAAATGGCGCGCCACCAGCAGCTTGTCGTGCAGCACCACCAGCAGCGTGGTGCCCGCCCGCTGCTGCTGTTCGAGAATCGACATCAGTAAGGTTATCGTCGGCGTATCAATGCCGTTGAAGGGTTCATCCAGCAGCCAGAGCTGACTGCGCTGGAGCATCAGGCGCGCAAACAGCACGCGCTGCAACTGCCCGCCGGAGAGCATCGCGGGCTGCGCAGTGGCGAAGTCGCGCATCTGCACCGCCTCCAGCGCGGCATCAATCTCCTGCCTCAGCGCACGCGTGATGCCACCGAACCAGCCGCAGCGCGGCCAGCAGCCCATTGCCACCAGCTCATAGACGGTGAGCGGAAAGCGGGTATCCAGCTCGCTGCGCTGCGGCAACCAGCCCAGCGCTTTTCGCGGCAGCTGCAGTTCACAGCGTCCCGCCACTGGCGGCAGCAGTCCGGCGATAGTTTTGAGCAAGGTTGATTTGCCCGTTCCGTTGGCCCCGACCAGTGCCGTCATACTGCCGGCCGCCAGTTCGCCATTCACCACCGGCGTCACCGCCCTGCCCTGATAGCCGCCCTGCAGACGATGAAAACGCATCATTGGTGCAGGCCCCAGACGATGGCTAAAGCCAGCAGGCTACTCAGCAGTAGCGCTACCAGCAGGCGCCCGCCGAGCGAGAGAAGTAATCCACTGTGATTCATGATAGGCAACCAAAATGTTATAACATAACAATATACTACCTGATGGCATCATCGCGACGCGCGGACGAAAGTGTTTCAAAAGTTGATCAGCGGCGATACGCATGGACGATTTGTGCCATCAAGCCAGCGCCCATCGCAGCAATCGCCCTTTCTGTTTACCAATGGCTTGCAATGTCAGAGCTGAAAGCCAATGATAGAACTCTCCTTGCTTTTTACGGGATGCAGAATGCAGTCTATTATTCATAGTGATATTGATGTGAATGAGGATGATTGCGGCAAGTTACGCCAGATTATCCAGGGGAATATTCTCAAAATAGCCCAGGACCTTGCCGGCGATTTACAGTGGTATTCTCAAAACGCGCAATTAGTTCCGGACAGTTTTACCATTATTTCCATTCAGCCCGTCGGCCACAAACGATTTAAAATGCTTTACGATTTCACGTGGGATTTATTTAATCCCTGCCTTGATTTAAATGAAACCTTTACCCAACGTGAAGAAGTTATGTTCCAGACAACGCCCGGTGCGCTGGTGTTTGAGGTGATAGACAATACCCGCCCGTCACCGTGCGACGAATTGTAATATTTAGTAATTGGGTGAGCAAAACTAATGATTGTGGATTATATTTAAAAGGTCGCTGAATTCTTTTTATTCGTGATCGCTCCCTGGTAGCTTTTCCAAATCTCGCCGCGTCGCGGTAACTGTGCTCGCTATGGAGGGGAAAAAGATGGACGAATACTCACCGAAACGGCATGATATTGCCCAGCTTAAATTTCTGTGTGAGAACCTGTTTGACGAAAGTATGGCGACGCTAACCGACAGCCATCACGGCTGGGTTAATGATCCCACTTCGCCAGGCAATTTACAGCTCAACGATTTGATTGAGCATATCGCCTCTTTCACGATGAATTACAAAATTAAGCATGTTGAAGATGAAGCGCTGATTACGCAAATCGATGAATATCTTGATGATACCTTTATGCTGTTTAGCAGCTATGGAATCAATACCCAGGATCTTCAACGGTGGCAACGTTCAGCAAAACGCTTATTTAATCTGTTTGCCGAAGAGTGCGCTTATCTCCAGCAACCCAGCCATTCCTTTTAGCATCAGAGTGAGACCGGTTTATTTATGAGCAACCCAGCCTTAACCAAAACAGACTATTTGATGCGACTGCGTCGTTGTCGCTCAATTGACACCCTTGAACGGGTGATTGAAAAGAACAAGTATGAATTACCCGATGATGAGTTAGCGGTATTCTACTCCGCAGCCGATCACCGTCTGGCCGAGCTGACCATGAACAAGCTCTATGACAAAGTGCCCGGATCTGTCTGGAAGTACGTCCGCTAAGTTTTCTCCCCGCAGGTCGCTTCGTTACTCACCTTTATTTCCACGGATGACAGGCAGGCAAAGGAGTGCCGATACGGTGCTGTGCCGCATTGCGCGCAGGGATTTTGCATGGGCAGAAATGGTGGAGGCCCTGCCAGCTACATCCCGGCACACGCGTCGCCTGCTGCGGCTGCTTCCTTCCGGACCTGACCGAGTTCACAAGTTAGCGTTGCGGGAGAACCAACAGGGCCCCCATTGACGAGCTCTCATGTTGAGAGCGCTGGCATTATCGGGGAAGCCCCTGGCAATTGCAAGCGCAGGCCGGGCAACCGTTGGTTTCTTGAACAGGCCGGCGGCAAAACCCTGCAGATAGCCGCAATCGCATGCTAAAGTGGCGCTTTTCCCGCAGACGAGGTGCGTCAGTGAGTGAACAGAGCAATTTTTCCGAGCGCGTCTGGCAAATTGTTGCCGCTATTCCTGCCGGTAAAGTGACGACCTACGGCGATGTCGCGCTGCTGGCTGGTTCACCGCGCGCCGCACGTCAGGTCGGCGGCGTGCTGCGGCGCCTGCCGCCAGGCAGCAAATTGCCGTGGTTCCGCGTGATTAATCGTCATGGTCGTATTTCGCTGCAGGGTGATGATCTTTTTCGTCAGCGCGATGCGCTGGAAGCCGAAGGTATTGAAGTGAGTGATGCGGGAGAAATTGAACTGGCAAAGTATCGCTGGGAGTATTAATGCTGACAGGCCGCACTCCCTTTAAGGCGCGGGAATGGCACTGCAGAAAGTAAAGCGTCACACGCCAGGGATGGCATGTGCCGAGCGATCAGGGACGAGACAGCGCCTTTACTTTCTGCAGTGCCATTCTGGCGCAGCTGCCGTAACGCGCTGTCTCCCGTTTCAACTTACAGACTGGTTGGTGCCGGCACGGAGGCTGACGGCGTAACCTGGGTTGGCGACGTCGAAGGCACAGTGGTAGCAGCGCCCGGCTGGGTTGGCATCGCCATATTGGTCACCGGTACCAGCAGCAGTTCCGCTTTCGTTCCACCCTGATTAATCACCGGTTTCACCGTATCGGTAATAAACGCCAGCTTGCCGTCGATGGTGATCGCTGCGCTCAGCAAAATGCGCGCGTTCGGCTGGATATCGGCCGGGTTAAAGGGCAGCACAAACTGGAACGGTGCCTGTTTGCCCTCGGTGCGAACCACACGCTGTGACAGCACTTTGGACGGCGCGTCCGCCAGTGACGCATCGGCCAGCGTCACGGTCAGCACCGCATCCGGCGGCAGCGCAATACGCTGGCGAATATAGACGGAACCGCTTACGTTCGGCTGGGCAATTGCCGACGGCTGCCCGGCCACGCTGGCGCCTAAAGTTGGCGTCGGCACGGGTTTACTGTGATCGGCACAGCCTGTGATTGCCACCGCCAGTGTCATACCGCTAATTACATGCCAGAGTTTCATCGATGTCGTCTCCTTATGAACACTATGATTGTCGGCGGTAAATTTATTGGCTGGGTTTTCCACCGCCGATTGCTGTTAATTCTGGCACAAAAATCCGCTTTGCGCCTGAAGCCCCGCCATCCTGCTGAAAACCGGGTAAAATCGTTGCGCAAACTGGTCGGATCTTTCACACTGACGCCATTGGCATCACTGAGGAATCCGTTATGAGTCAGGCACTGAACAATCTGCTGAAATTACTGAATCTGGAAAAAATGGAAGAAGGCCTCTTTCGCGGCCAGAGCGAAGATTTGGGCTTGCGCCAGGTCTTTGGCGGCCAGGTCGTCGGACAGGCGCTGTACGCTGCAAAAGAGACCGTCCCGGCAGACCGTCTGGTGCACTCCTTCCACAGCTACTTTCTGCGCCCTGGCGATAGCCAGAAACCCATTGTGTACGACGTGGAAGTTCTGCGCGACGGCAACAGCTTCAGCGCCCGCCGCGTGGCGGCCGTTCAGAACGGGAAGCCGATCTTCTACATGACCGCCTCCTTCCAGGCACCGGAAGCGGGGTTCGAGCATCAGAACAGCATGCCGCAGGCCCGCCGGCGCCCGATAACCTGAAATCCGAGACGGATATCGCCCGCCCGCTGGCTCCGCACCTGCCGCTCCAGGTGAAAGAAAAATTCCTCTGCGATAAACCGCTGGAGATCCGCCCGGTTGAGTTCCACAACCCGCTGAAAGGCCACGCTGCCGAGCCGAAGCGCCAGGTCTGGATCCGCGCCAACGGCAGCGTGCCGGAAGATTTCCGCGTCCATCAGTATCTGCTGGGCTACGCCTCAGACTTCAACTTCCTGCCGGTGGCGCTGCAGCCGCACGGCGTCGGCTTCCTTGAAAACGGGATGCAGGTCGCGACGATTGACCACTCCATGTGGTTCCATCGTCCATTCAATATGAACGAGTGGCTGCTCTACAGCGTGGAAAGTACCTCGGCGTCCAGCGCGCGCGGCTTTGTGCGCGGTGAGTTCTATACCCAGGACGGCGTGCTGGTGGCGTCAACGGTGCAGGAAGGGGTGATGCGTAATCGCGAAGCATAAAAAAAGGGGCGATTATCTCGCCCCTTTCTCATCATTATAGTAATAGCGCACTGCTCTTCTGCCAGCCGGCACTTACTGCGTTATACGCATTCTCGCCGTGGCTGTTGACGTCCAGACCTTCGCGCTCCTGCTCTTCCGGTACGCGCAGACCAACCGTCATATCCGCCAGCTTGTAGCCGATGAAGGCGACCACGGCAGACCACACGACGGTGATAGCAATACTTTCCAGCTGCACCAGCACCTGATGAACCATCGTCACGCCTTCTGCGTAGCCCACGCCACCCAGCGATTTGGCGGCAAAGATACCGGTCATGATACAGCCGACGATGCCGCACACGCCGTGCACACCAAACACATCGCACGGGTCATCCACGCGCAGCACACGTTTCAGTGCGGTAACGCCCCACAGACCCGCCAGACCCGCGGACACCAGACCCACAAGCAGCGCGCCGCCGACGCCGACATAACCACACGCAGGCGTGATACCAACCAGACCGGCAATCGCAGCCTGAACAGGCACCCAGCAGGGAAGGTTTACCGCGCACCGCCCACTCACCGAACACCCAGGAGAGGATCGCACCCGCCGTGGCCACAACGGTGTTCACGAAGGCCAGCGCGGCGATTTCGTTAGCGGCACTGGCGGAACCGGCGTTGAAGCCGAACCAGCCAAAGTAGAGGATAGCCGTACCGGTAAAGACCATCGGCAGGTTGTGCGGTTTGAACGCTTCTTTACCGAAGCCCACGCGTTTGCCAATCAGGTATGCCCCCACCAGACCCGCAACCGCGGCGTTGATGTGCACAACGGTACCGCCCGCGAAGTCCAGCGCGCCGTGCGTTGCCAGCAGACCACCACCCCAGACCATGTGCGCAATCGGCACATAGGAGAGCGTCAGCCAGACCACCACGAAGATCAGGACCGCAGAGAAGCGAATACGCTCAGCCAGCGCGCCAACAATCAGCCCGACGGTAATACAGGCGAACGAGCCCTGGAACGCAACGTGAATATACTGATAGAAGCTGCCCATCACCGCGGTCAGCTCAATATTTTTCAGCATCACCCAGTCGAAGTTACCGAAGAAGGCGTTGCCCTCGCCGAAGGCCAGCGAGTAGCCGTAAACCACCCACAGCACGCAGACCAGCGCGAACGTCACGGCAACCTGCGTCAGCATGGAGAGAACGTTTTTGCCACGGATCAGGCCGCCGTAGAACAGCGCAATGCCCGGAATGGACATGAACAGCACCAGCGCGGTGCTGATCATCATAAAGGCGTTATCGGCTTTGTCTGCCACGGCAGGAGCAGCCAGCGCCAGGCCCGGCAGCAGTGCCAGCGAACCCAGACCCGTTTTAAGTGTTGCTATCTTCATTTTCTCGATCCCTATCACTGTGTGCCAGGCGTTATTTACAGTGCCGCTTCGTCAGATTCGCCGGTACGAATGCGAATGACGCGCTGCAGTTCGGCAACGAAAATTTTGCCGTCGCCAATTTTGCCGGTGTAGGCCGCTTTGCTGATCACATCGATCACTTCATCAAGCTGATCGTCAGCAATCGCGACATCAATTTTTACTTTTGGCAGGAAGTTAACGCTGTATTCCGCCCCGCGGTAAAGCTCGGCATGACCCTTCTGACGACCGAAGCCTTTCACTTCGGTGACAGTCAGTCCCTGAATACCCATTGAAGACAACGCTTCACGCACGTCTTCGAGTTTGAATGGTTTGATTACCACCGTAACCAGCTTCATAGATCCCCTCCAGTCAGAATTCGGTAATGGCCGCAGCTAACACGCAGGAGACATTGCAAGGGATGTGCCAGAAATGAAAACGGAAGGGAAAAGCGGCGCTATGCGCGTTAAAAGACCATGAATAATCGACAGGTGAAAAAAAACGCACCATGGCAGTGCATGGCGCGTTTCGGTTTTGCACCAACAGTGGTGACTGTTAGCACGTTGCCTGTTTTTGGTGCATCAGGCGCTAAGCGACTCTTCCTCACGGACGCTGGCCGCCAGCTCTTCCCCCGCCAACTGCAGCTGATACATCTGCCAGTAGCGCCCCTTCGCTTCCAGTAGCGCCCGGTGCGTACCGCGTTCAACGGCCTGCCCGCGGTGCAGCACCAGAATGGTATCTGCGTCGACAATCGTTGAAAGACGGTGCGCGATAACCACCAGCGTCGTGTGGTCACGCACGGCAGCCAGCGCCTGCTGGATCGCCTGTTCGGTACCGGAGTCGATGCTGGCCGTCGCTTCATCCAGAATCAGCACCTGTGGCGTTTCAATCAGCACACGCGCCAGCGCCAGGAGCTGTTTTTGTCCAACAGAGAGGTTATTCCCCTGCTCACCCAGCCGGGTGTTGATTCCGTCGCTAAAACCGCGGGCCAGTTCCGCCAGCTGCACTTTTTCCAGCACCGCCCACACCTGCTCCTGGGTATAGTCCCGCCCCAGCGTCACGTTGGCGTAAAACGTATCGGCCAGCACAACCGGATCTTGCTGCACCATCGCCACGCCTTTACGCAATACGCTGTGGCTGAGCGACGCCAGCGGACGTCCGTCCAGGCGAATCTCACCTTTCGTTAACGGGTAGTACCCCATCAACAGGCTTGCGAGCGTGCTCTTGCCGCTGCCGGTATGCCCCACCAGCGCCACAAAACCGCGCGACGGCACATCAAGAGTGATGTCCTGCAACACCAGCCTGTCTTCCCGGTAGGCAAACGAGACATGGTCAAACGTGATCGCCCCGCTTTGCAGAGGCGTTGTATCCTCGCCATAGGTCTGACGCGGTCTGTCCATCAGCTCAAAGACGCGTTCTCCGGCAACGACTGCCTGCTGCAACATGGATTGCTGGGTCGTGAGCTCAATCAACGGCTCGTTCAGGCGTCCCAGATAGCTAATGAAAGCATACAGAACCCCCACCTCAATCGTACCGCCTGCACTGAGGCCAAAGAGCATCAGCAGGCCGCAAAGCACCAGCGCCGAGAAAAGACTCAGCAGCGGACGCAGCAGGAAACCGTCAAGGCGCAACGTCTGCATACGCGCCATATAGTGCGAACGGCTGGCTTCGCCCATGCGCTCGCCAAAGCGCGCCTGCTGGCGGAACTGCTGGATGACGCTCATGCCGTTAATCACTTCGTTGAAGCCATCGTTGATGTCGGCCAGATAGGCGCGCACCCGGCGCACAATCGGCGTGCTGTAGCGCTGATAGATCACCATCACGATCAGCACCGCCGGGAAAATCGTCATCGCCACCAGCGCCATGCGCCAGTCGAGGCTGAACATCGCCACCAGCATCGCGCCAATCAGCGCCGCGCTGCGCAACACCGTCGCGACCACGGTGACGTACAGATCGCGGATCACCTCGGTATCGTTGGTCACGCGCGAAATCACCTGCCCGACCGGCTGGATATCAAACTCGCTGAGCGGCTGGCGCAGCGCCGCGTCCATCACATCGGTACGCAGCTGCTGAACGACGCCCACCGCCGCCCGGTTAAACAGCAGCGACTGCGCATAGTGCAGCCCTGCCGCCGCCAGCTGTAGCCCCACAACGTAGGCCACGCCTAAGCCCGCCACCAGCCCCAGCGGCAGATAGCTTTTGGCGACCATGTTGTCGATAAAATAGCTGATCAGCAGCGGACCGCTCACTTCAGCAATCGCCGCAATCCACAGCAAAAGCACGGCCACGGAGAGCGGTTTGCGCCACGGTGAGCCGTAGGCCAGCAGGCGTTTGAGCGTCGGCCACATCGTTCCGAGCTTACGCATTGGCGGCCTCCTCATCCTGTTCCGGCGCCTCGTCCAGCGCCGCTTCCAGCTGTTGATAGCGATACATATCGCGATACCAGCCCGGCTGCTCCGCAAGCGCCTCATGCTGGCCACGCTGGGCAATGTGCCCGTGCTGCAAGACCAGAATTTCGCTGGCTTCCGTCAGCGCCGACAAACGGTGGGCGCTGATAATCACCGTGCGCCCTTCGCCCCACTGGCGCAGGTTATGCAGGATCTGATGTTCGGTACGGCCATCCACGGCGGAAAGCGCATCGTCCAGGATCAGGATTTCGGCATTGAGCAGCAGCGCGCGGGCAATGGAGATGCGCTGTTTCTGCCCGCCGGAGAGCATGACGCCACGTTCGCCCACTTCCGTTTCGTAGCCCTGCGGCAGACGCAAAATGTCGTCATGCACGCTGGCTAACCGCGCCACGTGCTCGATCTCTTCCTGCGTTGCCGACGGGTGACCAAGCGCAATGTTGTTCGCCACGGTGTCGGAAAAGAGGAACGGCGTCTGGCTGACCACCGCCAGGCGGCCGCGCCACTCGTCCAGCAGCAGGTGCGGCAGCGGAATATCGTGGAAACGAATATCGCCCTCGCTCGACGTCAAAATGGCGCTGAAGCAGCGACAGCACGGTGCTTTTACCGGAGCCGGTCGGGCCGCAGATGCCCAGCATCTGGCCGGGCTGCAGCGTAAAGCTAACGTTCTCCAGCACCGGATGTGCTGCTCGCCGGATAGACAAATTTACGAACGTCGACGTTCATGACGCCGCGCCCTTCCGGCACCGGCTTCGCTGCCGTCATTGACCACCGGCGCTTCGGCCAGCATGGCGCGAATGCGGCTGTAGGCGGCGCTGCCGCGCTCAACGATGTTAAACATCCAGGCCAGCGCCAGCATCGGCCAAATCATCAGCCCCAGATACATGGCAAAGCTGGTGAACTGCCCCAGGGTCAGTGTACCCTGCACCACCATCCAGCTCCCGCCGCCAATCGCCAGCAGATTCGCCATGCCAATGGCGATATAAATCGTCGGGTCAAAGCGCGCATCGATACGCGCGACGCGCATATTTTTCGCCCCCGTGTCCGCCGCATCGGCCGCAAACAGCGCGGACTGCCCGATCCTCCAGGCCAAAGGCTTTGATCATGCGGATGCTGGTCATGCTCTCCTGCGTGCGATCGTTCAGAGCTGGAGAACGCCGCCTGCGCCAGCTTGAAGCGCTCGTGCAGCTGTTCGCCGTAGCGATTGATCGCCAGCGCCATCAGCGGCATCGGCAGCAGCGCCAGCAGGGTCAACTGCCAGCTGATCTGCGGTCGAACATGACGATCAGCACCGCGCAGCCCATCACCAGCGAATCCACCAGCGTCAGCACCCCTTCCCCGGCGGCAAACACCACGCGATCGACGTCGTTGGTCGCGCGCGCGATAAGATCCCCGGTGCGGTGGCGCAGGTAAAACTCCGGATGCTGGCGGCTCAGCTGGCGGTAAAAATCTTCGCGCAGCTCAACGGCCAGCTGATAGGACGCGCCAAACAGCAGCACGCGCCAGACATAGCGCAGCAGATAGACAATGACCGCCGTCAGCACCAGCGTGCCGACCCACATCAACACCCGTGCGGTGGTGTAATGCTGTAGTGACGCCATCCACGATCACGCCCACCACTTTCGGCGGGATCAGCTGCAAAATGGCAATGATAATAAGCAGGGCGACTGCACCGAGGTAGCGTTGCCACTCCCGACGAAAGTACCAGCTTAATTGGGCAAATAATCGCACGCGGTTTGTTCCTGAAGGTATTTTACGAAGTTATTCAATGGGTAATGCTGTGGTGTATTTAATCTGTTCCATGGCGAAGCTTGAGGTGACGTCCGACCAGCCCCGGGACGCTGTTCACCAGCCGCTTGTAGAAGTCATCATAGCGCTTCATGTCTGCCACCTGGACGCGCATCAGGTAATCGTACTCGCCGGCCATACGCCAGAAGCCGAGCACCTCCGGCATCTCAGATACCTGAGTGACGAAGCGGCAATACCACTCGCTGCTGTGGTGCTGGGTTTTTATCAGCACAAAGGCCGTCAGCCCCAGCCCCAGTTTTTCGGGATCTAGCAACGCGACGCGCCCCAGAAGAATACCGTCATCTTCCAGCTTTTTGAGGCGCTTCCAGCACGGTGTGGTGGTCAGATTAACGGCATCTGCCAGCGCCTGCAAAGAGAGGGTACAGTCACTTTGCAGCAATGAAAGCAGCTTGCGGTCAATTTTATCTAGCATACCCACCTCACAGAGAAAATTTTTCTCCCTTCATTCTATTTTAAAGGCCAGATAGCAACAATTTTTTCTGTGCTTTTCGCTATGCTGGGCACAAAATGACAAACGGAATAACTACGATGAATAGCACCTGGGTTAAACATGCCATCAGTGAAATCAATGCCGACTATCAGCGCTCGGCGGATACGCACCTGATTCGCCTTTCCCTGCCGGGATTTGACGGTATTCAGCTCTATCTGAAGGATGAAAGCACCCATCCTACCGGCAGCCTGAAGCATCGCCTGGCGCGCTCGCTGTTTCTGTACGGTTTGTGTAACGGCTGGATTAAAGAAGGCACGACCATCATTGAATCCTCATCCGGTTCAACCGCGGTGTCCGAAGCCTATTTTGCCCGCCTGCTGGGCCTGCCGTTTATCGCCGTGATGCCCTCCTGCACCGCAAAACGCAAAATCGAGCAGATCGAATTTTACGGCGGACGCTGCCACTTTGTGGAAAGCGCCTGCGAAATCTACGCCGCCTCCGAAATGCTGGCCCGCGAGCTGAACGGCCACTATATGGACCAGTTCACCTTCGCCGAGCGCGCAACCGACTGGCGCGGCAACAACAACATTGCCGACAGTATTTTCCGCCAGATGACCCATGAGCCGCATCCCGGTTCCGTCATACATTGTGATGAGCGCCGGTACCGGCGGCACGTCGGCCACTATCGGACGCTACATCCGCTGTCAGGGCTACGATACGCAGCTGATGGTGGTTGACCCGCAGAACTCGGTGTTCCTCGACTACTGGCAAAGCCGCGATGCCGGCCCTGCGCAGCCCGGTGGGCAGTAAAATTGAAGGGATTGGCCGCCCGCGCGTGGAGCCGTCGTTCATCCCGGATGTGGTGGACGAAATGCTGCGCGTGCCGGATGCCGCCAGCGTGGCAACCGCGCACTGGCTGGAGACGCAGTTTCTCGGCCGCAAAGTCGGGTGCCTCTACCGGCACCAATATGTGGGGCGCGCTGCAGCTGGCGGCACGGATGCGCGCGCAGGGGCAGTCCGCCGCGCTCGTCACGCTGCTGTGCGACAGCGGCGAGCGCTATCTGGAAACCTACTACAATGCGCAGTGGGTCGCAGAGCACATCGGCGATATTCAGCCCGTGGAAAGCGCAGATTGCGCAGCTGCTGAAATAAAAAAAGCCAGACCGAAGTCTGGCTTGCTGGAAGGGTCTCACTATTCGGGGGAATATGGGAGGTTGTTGTTGTCCAGCCAATGCGTCAAAAAATGGGACACCGCTTCATTACCGCAGTGCCCGATAACCGGCAGATGAGGAAGCGCTGCTTTCAGCTGCGGCATCGCGTTCCCCATGATCAAACCGCGCCCGACGCTGCCCAGCATTTCGCGGTCGTTCATGGCGTCGCCAAACGCCATGCAATCCTGCAGCGTTAAGCCCAGGTGGTCGCTCAGCACCGCCAGGGCGGAACCTTTGTTACAGCCCACCGGCAGCACTTCCAGACAATCCACCGCCGAGAAGGTCAGGTGCGCCCGGTCGCCCAGCGCCTCATTCAGTTGAATCCGTAAGCGACAGAGATCGTCGTGATCGCCACAGAAGCAGATCTTGGTCACCGCATGGGCGGGGATCCGGCGCAAATCGATCAGCTGATAGTGAAACCCGCTCATCGCGTGCGCTTCCAGCAATCCCGGGAGCGGTTTATCGGTAAACCAGCCTTCGTCATTAAAGATGTGGATCGATGCGGGAGTTTCCCAGGGACTGTGCAACACAATATCCGCCACTTCCGGGTTGAGATCCTGACGGTGCAGCACCTCCCCTTCGACAGCGTGAATGCGCGTCCCGTTACCGGTGATCAGCCAGGCGGGCAAGGTGATCTGCTGGCGTACTGCCGCATCTCCAGCACGTGGCGGCCCGTGGCAAACGTCAGGGTGACATCACGCTCGTGCAGGCGCTTGAGGGTATTCAGCGTTTTCTCCCCTAAACGGTGATTCGGCATTAACAACGTACCGTCCATATCAAATGCAGCGAGCCGGGCCATGATTACTCCTGAAATGTGATGCGGTTAACTTGTGCATCGGTATCGTGGTGAGATATACGGAAGTAATAGTGAATAGATGAAAATTATTGTTCCGGGTTTATTATGCGACAGCTTAATCGTCTTAATCAGTATCAACGCCTGTGGCAGCCTTAGCCAGGGCGAAGCGCAGCGCATCAGCGTTGCGGCCATGGCGCAGCCGCTGTTTTTGCAGCGAGCGGCATGTGCGCACCCTGCTGCGGCAGGGGCAGGAGGCGGGCTGGCTGCAGCTGGCACGGTGCGGCGGGACGCGGTAAACAGGGCGAACTGCGCTTTCTGCTCTCTCCCGAACAGCTGCGTCAGCAATTGCTCAGCCAGCAGCTGGCAGCCGGTGAAGCGGTACAGGCACTGCAGGTACTGGATGTCGCGCCTGAACGGCTGGTGACAATGCTGCATCCACTTTTGGGCGGCCAGTGGCAAAACGAGACGCCGACGCTGCGCATTCCCTATTATCGCTCGCTGGAGGCGCTGGATCCGCTGCAGCTCACCGGCCGGGCCGAGCAGCATCTGGCACGCCAGATTTTCTCCGGCCTGACGCGCTTTAACGCGGATGATGTCGAGGGCGATCTGGCACATCACTGGCAGCACGATGCGCAGGGCCGCGCATGGTATTTCTGGCTGCGGCCGCTGCTCAGCTGGCACAACGACGAACCGGTGCAGGCGGCACAGCTGGTCCAGCAGCTGCAACGTATCATGCAGACGCCGCAGGGCGGCCGCCTGCTGGCGGCGGTGGAACACATCGATGCGCCACATCCGCTGGCGCTGCGTATCCGGCTACGCACCAGCGATTACTGGCTGCCGCAGCGGCTGGCGCATCAGTTTTGCCTGCTGCCGCATCCGGAGCATGCCGATACCGGCAGCGGACCGTGGCGCCTGACGCACTTTACCCGCGAGCTGGTGCGGCTGGAGAGCCATGCGCGCTGGCACCATCTTAGCCTCCCGCTGATTAAGGCGATGGAATACTGGATCACCCCGCAGCTGTTTGATTACGGGCTGGGCACCAGCTGTCGCCATCCGGTGCAGATCGCCATTGGCGATCCCGACGAGCTGGACACGCTGCGGCCGGTGGATCGCAGCATCAGTCTCGGTTTCTGTTACCTGGCGCCGCGTTTCTCGGCTCGCTTCAGCCAGGCGCAGGCCAAAACGCTGCTCGCGCTGATTCAGCACAGCGGCGTCATTCAGCAGCTGCCGCTGGATGAAGGCTTAATTACACCAACCGCAGAGCTGCTGCCCGGCTGGCCGCTGCCCGCCCCGCACCGCCCGGAGGGCACACTGCCCGCAACGCTGACGCTGCATTATCACCTGCCCATCGAACTGCACGTCATGGCCCAGGCGCTGGTGCCGCTGCTGGCGGCACAGGGCTGTACCCTCACCTGCGTATTTCACGACGTCAAAAGCTGGCGCGACGACATCGATCTGAGTGACGCCGACATCATCATGGGCGACCGTCTGATTGGTGATGCGCCGCAGTTTACCCTGGTGAACTGGCTGGAAAATGATGCGGCCTGGCAACCGCTGCGTCCGGCGGTACTGCAGGCACCGCTGCACGCTATCGCCCGTCAGGCCAGTCCGGCACTGCGCAGCGCCGCGATTCATCAGCTGTTTCAGCAGCTAATGCGCGACGGCCATCTGCTGCCGCTGTTTAACTATCGCTACCAGGTGTTTGCTCCGCCAGGCGTCGAAGGTATTCAGCTTAACAGCATGGGCTGGTTCGATTTCACCCGCGCCTGGATCCCGCCGCCTGCCGCAGGCGGTGCTGTTCAGCCCGCGCCGGAGCCAGTACCATAGGCGCACTGATTTATGGGGAAGAAAATTTATGAAACGTGCCGTTGTCGTGTTCAGCGGCGGACAAGACTCCACAACCTGCCTGGTTCAGGCCCTGCAGCAGTATGATGAAGTTCACTGCGTGACCTTCGATTATGGTCAGCGCCATCGCGCAGAGATCGACGTAGCCCGCGAACTGGCGCTAGCAGCTGGGCGCGCGCGCGCACAAAGTGCTGGACGTCACGCTGCTAAATGAACTGGCGGTCAGCAGCCTGACCCGCGACAGCATTCCGGTGCCGGACTACAAACCTGATGCCAGCGGCATTCCAAATACCTTTGTGCCGGGGCGTAATATTCTGTTTCTGACGCTGACGGCAATTTATGCCTATCAGGTGCAAGCCGAAGCGGTGATCACCGGCGTATGTGAAACCGATTTTTCCGGTTACCCGGATTGCCGCGACGAGTTTGTGAAAGCGCTCAACCACGCGGTCAATCTGGGGATGGCGAAAGAGGTGCCGCTTTGAAACCCCGCTGATGTGGCTGGATAAAGCGGAAACCTGGGCGCTGGCGGACTACTGGGGCAAACTGGATCTGGTTCGCAGCGAGACGCTGACCTGCTACAACGGCATTAAAGGCGACGGCTGTGGCCAGTGCGCGGCCTGCAACCTGCGCGCGAACGGCCTGGACCATTACCTGGCCAATGCGGCCAGCGTGATGGCGGCGATGAAACAGAAAAGCGGCCTGCGCTAATTGCGGCCGCGCTGCGGGCTGGCGTGCTTTCTGGGCATGCCAGCTCAGGAAGGCGCGGTCATCAATGCCGCCAGGCGTTCACGCAACTCCCCTTCCAGCGGCAGCGGCTTTTTGCGTTTTCAGATCGATGCAGACGAAGGTGATCAGCGCATCAGCCACCACCTGCTTCGTCTCCTGTTCCAGCGTGACCACCCGGCTGTAAAATAATGCCGCTTTTGCCGTTGAGCTGCTGGACCTGGCTGGTCAAGGTGCAGCACATCGCCCAGCACCGCCGGACGACGATAGTTGATGTTGATATTCACC
Source organism: Enterobacterales bacterium (assembly GCA_039593635.1). Classification (GTDB taxonomy): domain Bacteria; phylum Pseudomonadota; class Gammaproteobacteria; order Enterobacterales; family Enterobacteriaceae; genus Enterobacter. Next base: position 180,911 of record JBCNOW010000024.1, on the reverse strand, counting down.
ACCACGAACGCGATGCTGTGCGCCGGCAGCCATTGAAAGCTTTCGGCATTTTCCAGCCCGTCCCAGCGCGCCTCTTCAAGAAATTCCAGATAGCGGGCATTGTTCACGTGCTGGTAAACATCAAGATGAAAACCGCGTACTTTGATTTTTGTCTGCATAGCGCAATAGCCTTTTTACCTGTTCTATAGGCTGTGAATGACAACTGGTTGGACCTGTTGAGCATAGCACAGCCTGATGGGCCGCTTTAGCAATCCTTCAGAGTCGCGAGCCGCTTCACAATTTCAGCCGCGCGCTGTTCCGCTCCACCAGCGCACTGCCCATACCCGGCACCTGCTTGAGATCGTCGAGCGTTTTAAAGGGGCCGTACTCCTCACGGTAGCTGACAATCGCCTGCGCTTTTTTCAGCCCAACACCGTTCATGGCGGCGGCCAGCTGCTCGGCCGTGGCCTGATTGATGCTGACCTGTTCCGGCTGCGGCGTGGACACCTGCGTCGCCTGCGTTTCACTGGGGCTTTCCGCCGCCGCCAGTCCGCTGGTCCAGAGCGCGCCGCCCAGCGCCAGCGTGATGCAAAAGGCACGAAATTAACAGGCTGCTGATTCCACATTTCATGCTGTTTTCTCCTTGTGTGTTGACAGCCACTGCAGGGTGGCACAAGCGAGAAACGCACTCAAAAGGCGATGATGCAGAAATGGAAAAGGCCGCGAAAGCGGCCTTTAGGTTTTGCAGCAGTTTACCTTTTTCTGCGAGACGCTGATCACTCGTAATACTTTGTGCTGCGATCGTCGCCGTACTTAATTTTGGCTTCTTTACGCAGGTTGCTCATCAGCGCTTCAAAAGCAATCTGAGCGTTGTTCTGCGTGATGCCTTTAACCATCGCTTCCTTCTGCGCTTCCGGCATGGTGCCGGCTTTCACTTCGTCCAGCGCCAGCAGCACAACGTTACCCTGCATATCGGTCGCTGACACCCCAAGACGGCTGGTTATCCGCTCCGGCAGTGGCAGGTTAAACGCAGCCTGTGCTGACCGGATCCTGACCGTTGCGGCTCAACGGTTTTCGCCGGCGCTCACCGAAGCTCAGGCCAGCCGCTTTCAGCGCGTCCTCTTTACCCGCTTTCAGGTCAGACAGAATCTTCTCAGCATCCAGTTTCGCCTGCTGTTCCGCTTTGTTGTGCTTAACCTGTGCGACAACCTGATCCTTCACTTCCGCCAGCGGTTTGACCGCTTCTGGCTTGTGCTCGCTGACGCGCAGAACAAACGCACGATCGCCGTCGACGGTAATGATGTCAGAGTTGCTGCCCGGCGTGCCGTTCTCACCCACCAGACCACCGTTGAAGATGGCATCAGAAACCGGTTTGAAGTTCAGCTCTTCCGGCAGGTTGTCGCGACCAAACCAGCCCGTCTCAACCGCTTTCACCCCCGCGGCCTGCTCTGCACCCGCCAGAGATTCGTTGTCGTTGCTGGCAGCATCGCTCACTTTCTGCTGCAGCGCATAGTAGGCATCCAGGGCTTTTTCCTGTTTCACTTTCGCCGCGATATCATCACGCACCTCAGCCAGCGGTTTCACCTGCGCCGCGCTGGATATCGTCCAGACGCACAACCAGGAAACCAACGGAAGATTTGATCACGCCAGACAGCTGGCCTTTCTCTTTCAGGCCGGCATTTTTCAGTTCATCCGGCGTGGTGTCCGCCTTCCAGCCAGCCCATATCACCGCCGTTTCGCGCAGAGATGATGTCGGTGGATTTCGCTTTCGCGACGGTGGCGAAATCAGCGCCTTTGTTCAGCTCATCCAGCACGGCTTTGGCATCGGCTTCTGTTTTGGTCTGAATCACGCTGTAGCGGTTACGCTGCGGCTGAGTGAACTGATCCTGATGCTGATCGTAGTAAGACTGAATCTCCGCATCGGTGGCGTTTTCCTGCAGCGCAGTCAGCATCCAGTTTGATGTAGCTGACGCGGAACTGCTCCGGTGCAACAAAGCTGTTCTTGTTCTGCTCGTAGTAAGCGTTAACCTCTGCGTCGCTCACCTGCTGTTTCGCCGCCAGGGCATTCACATCAATGGTCGCCTGACGCACAACGCGCTGCTGCGCCACCAGCGCAGCCAGCTCGTCGGTTTCACCTTTGAGCATAAAATCGGTGCCGACAACGGCATTGATGAGCTGCTGAGTGGTCAGCTGGTTACGCAGCGCCTGCGCGTACTGATCGGCCGTCATGCCCATCTGGTTAACGATGCTGTTGTAACGCGCGTTGTCGAATTTACCGTTAGACTGGAATGCCTGAGTGGCGAAAATAGCTTTTTTCACCTGCTCGTCGCTGATGCCAAGGCCCAGCTTTTTGGCATACTGATCCAGCAACGCTTCGTCGATAAGACGGTTCAGCGTCTGTTGGCGCAGGGTTTTCATGTACCCTTCGTTCGCCGCCAGTTCAGAGAACTGGTCGCCCAGCTGTTGCTGCATACGGTTACGTTCACCGGCAAAAGCATTCTCGAACTGACCACGGCTGATTTCCTGGCCATTCACTTTTGCGGCATAGTTCGCGCCACCGCCAATAAGGTAACTGCTCACGCCGGTCAATATGAACGACACGATAATGATACCGAAAATAATCTTGAGCACGAGACTGTTAGCAGCCGTGCGTAAGCTGTCCATCATGGTGTAACAACACTCCGCTGTAGGTGACTGGTTACCTGACGCTGACGGAAAATCCTGCCCGTCGCGCGTAAAGGCGTATTGTGACAAGAAAACGGGGCGATTGTCAGCCCACAACTCGCATAAACTCGCACAAATCAGGTCTGGACAAACAAAAAAGGCACATCAAATGATGCGCCCTTGTACTTTTCGGCTTCCCTGAAACGGGAAAGCAATCAGTTTACTGCGTCTTTCAGCGCTTTACCTGCACGGAAACCCGGCACTTTAGCGGCAGCAATGGTGATCTCTTTACCGGTCTGAGGGTTGCGGCCAGTACGGGCAGCACGCTCTTTAACAGCAAAAGTACCGAAACCTACCAGTGCAACGTCGTCCCCAGCCTTCAGAGATTCAGTAACAGAAGCAATTAATGCATCTAACGCACGTCCAGCTGCAGCTTTAGAAATATCAGCACCAGCAGCAATTTTGTCAATCAGTTGAGATTTATTCACTCTTCTCTTCCTCTCTTTATAATTTATATCGCGCCTGAATCCTTCACAGCGCGACCGCGCAGCAGTTATATCAGGCCTGCCATGACCTTACAACACCCGTTGTTGATGGCTGACCTAATCAGCAATCTAAATTAGCTATACAAAAAAAGGCTGGCAAGTGCGAAATGACTTACCAGCCTTGTTTTTATTGACGCTCTTTGCGCGAGGTCACTATTTTGCGGTTACAACCTGCATTCCGGACGGTTCATTCTGCAATGCGAGAGGCTAAGAACTTCCTCAATTCGCTTAACCGGATGGATCTGCAGATCGGCAATCACGTTGTCCGGAATCTCTTCCAGATCGCGTTTGTTCTCGTAAGGAATCAATACGGTTTTGATCCCACCGCGGTGCGCCGCCAGCAGTTTTTCTTTCAGCCCACCGATCGGCAGAACCTGACCACGCAGGGTGATTTCGCCGGTCATTGCCACATCGGCACGCACCGGGTTACCTGTCAGACAGGAGACCAGCGCGGTACACATGGCAATACCCGCGCTTGGGCCATCTTTCGGCGTCGCCCCTTCCGGAACGTGCACGTGGATGTCGCGTTTTTCGTAGAAATCGCCGTTGATGCCCAGTTTCTCCGCACGCGCGCGCACCACGGTCAGCGCCGCCTGGATGGACTCCTGCATCACTTCGCCCAGCGAACCGGTGTAGGTCAGCTTGCCTTTGCCCGGCACGCAGGCGGTTTCGATGGTCAGCAGATCGCCGCCCACTTCCGTCCACGCCAGACCGGTGACCTGACCAACGCGGTTTTCGTTGTCCGCACGACCGTAGTCGAAGCGCTGAACGCCCAGGAAAGCCTTGCAGGTTATCGCCGTTAATCACGATGTGCTTTTTCAGGCTCTTATCCAGCAGCAGCTGTTTCACCGCCTTACGGCACAGTTTGGAGATTTCACGCTCCAGACTACGCACGCCCGCTTCACGGGTGTAGTAGCGGATGATGCCGATAATCGCGCTGTCCTCGACGGTCAGCTCGTTGGCTTTCAGCGCATTACGCTCAATCTGTTTCGGCAGCAGGTGCTGTTTAGCGATGTTCAGCTTCTCGTCTTCGGTGTAGCCGGAGAGACGGATCACTTCCATACGATCCAGCAGCGGGGCCGGAATGTTCATGGAGTTGGAGGTCGCCACGAACATCACATCGCTCAGGTCGTAGTCCACTTCCAGGTAGTGATCGCTGAACGCCACGTTCTGTTCTGGATCAAGCACTTCCAGCAGAGCCGACGCCGGATCGCCACGCATGTCCGACGACATTTTGTCGATCTCATCGAGCAGGAACAGCGGGTTTTTAACGCCCACTTTCGCCATCTTCTGGATCAGTTTACCCGGCATAGAACCGATGTAGGTACGGCGGTGACCGCGGATTTCCGCTTCATCGCGTACGCCACCCAGCGCCATACGGATATACTTACGTCCGGTCGCTTTAGCGATGGACTGACCCAGAGAGGTTTTACCCACCCCTGGCGGTCCTACCAGGCACAGAATTGGGCCTTTAATTTTGTTTACACGGCTTTGTACCGCGAGGTACTCAAGAATGCGGTCTTTCACGCGCTCCAGGCCGTAGTGGTCGGTATCCAGGATCTCCTGCGCCTGACGCAGGTCTTTTTTGACCTTGCTGCGGGCGTTCCACGGCACCTGCACCATCCACTCGATGTAGCCGCGCACGACGGTCGCTTCAGCCGACATCGGAGACATCATTTTCAGCTTCTGCAGTTCGGCTTCGGCTTTCTCTTTCGCCTCTTTCGGCATTTTCGCCGCGTCGATCTTGCGCTTCAGCGCTTCGTTTTCATCCGGCGCATCGTCCATCTCGCCCAGCTCTTTCTGAATGGCCTTCATTTGCTCATTCAGATAGTACTCGCGCTGGGATTTCTCCATCTGCTTTTTCACGCGGTTGCGAATGCGCTTCTCAACCTGCAGCAGATCGATTTCAGACTCCATCATCGCCATCAGGTATTCCAGACGTTCGTTAACGTCGGACATCTCCAGCACGGACTGTTTGTCAGCCAGCTTCAGCGGCATGTGCGCAGCGATGGTGTCCGCCAGACGCGCAGGATCGTCGATGCTGTTCAGCGACGTCAGCACTTCTGGCGGGATTTTCTTGTTCAGCTTGATATAGCCTTCAAACTGGCTGATCGCGGTGCGCACCAGCACTTCCTGCTCGCGCTCATCAAGCTCAGGCGAATCAAGGTACTCTGCCTTGGCAGAGAAGTGTTCGCCATTGTCTGACAGAGTGGTAATACGCGCGCGCTGCAGCCCTTCCACCAGCACCTTAACGGTGCCGTCAGGCAGCTTCAGCATCTGCAAAATAGAGGCCACGGTCCCGACGGTGAAAAGATCGTTTACACCCGGCTCATCCGTTGATGCTTCTTTCTGCGCAACCAGCATGATTTTTTTATCATGATCCATGGCGGCTTCGAGGCAACGGATAGATTTTTCCCGCCCTACAAATAAGGGAATGACCATGTGCGGATAAACCACCACATCGCGCAACGGCAATACGGGGATTTCAATGCGTTCAGAACGCTCAGGATTCATAGAGCTCTCTCTTAGTTTAGTGTCCGCCAGGTAAGCTGGGAACCGCGTGATACAGGCTGTATGCAGTTAGACCCACAGGATTAATCCAGTATATGGGGATGTTTCCCACACATTCAACGCATCACAGACGGAAAAATAAAGGGGAGATAAAATCCCCTCTTTTTGATTAACTGCTTGTATGATTTGGTGAATTATTCGCCAGATGCCTGCTGTGCTTCCGGTTTACCGTAAATCAGCAGCGGCTTGGATTGGCCGCCGATAACGGACTCGTCGATAACCACTTTCTCAACGTCTTCCATCGACGGCAGGTCGTACATGGTGTCGAGCAGCGCCGCTTCAACGATAGAACGCAGACCACGCGCACCGGTTTTACGCGAGTCATCGCTTTCTTGGCAATCGCAGTCCAGCGCTTCGTCACGGAATTCCAGCTCCACGCCTTCCAGATTGAACAGCGCCTGATACTGCTTGGTCAGCGCATTTTTCGGCTCTTTCAGGATCTGGATCAGCGCTTCTTCGCTCAGCTCATTCAGCGTCGCCACCACCGGCAGACGGCCAATGAACTCAGGAATCAGACCAAATTTGATCAGATCTTCCGGCTCAACCTGCGACAGCAGTTCGCCTTCGTTGGCTTTCTCGGATTTCCCTTTCACCGTTGCGCCAAAACCAATGCCGGAGCCGGTTTCAACACGGTGGGAAATCACTTTATCCAGACCAGCAAACGCACCGCCGCAGATGAACAGGATCTTCGAGGTATCAACCTGCAGGAACTCCTGCTGCGGATGTTTACGTCCACCCTGCGGCGGAACGGCGGCCACGGTGCCTTCGATCAGCTTCAGCAACGCCTGCTGCACGCCTTCACCCGACACGTCACGGGTGATGGACGGGTTGTCTGATTTACGGGAGATCTTGTCGATCTCATCGATGTAAACGATCCCGCGCTGGGCTTTCTGTACGTCGTAATCGCACTTCTGCAGCAGTTTCTGGATGATGTTTTCGACGTCTTCACCCACGTAACCGGCTTCGGTCAGCGTGGTGGCATCCGCCATGGTGAACGGCACATCCAGCAGGCGCGCCAGCGTTTCCGCCAGCAGCGTCTTACCGGAACCGGTTGGGCCGATCAGCAGAATGTTACTTTTGCCCAGTTCCACGCCATTGCTGGTGTCGCCGTTACGCAGGCGTTTGTAGTGGTTATATACCGCCACCGCCAGCACTTTCTTCGCCTGCTCCTGACCGATGACATAGTCGTCAAGGTGATGGCGGATCTCATGCGGCGTCGGCAGCGCGCTGCGCTCGCGGTGCGGCGCAACTTCTTTAATCTCTTCGCGAATGATGTCGTTACACAGATCGACACATTCGTCGCAGATATACACGGACGGCCCGGCAATCAGCTTACGCACTTCATGCTGGCTTTTGCCGCAAAAAGAGCAGTACAGCAGTTTGCCCGAACCATCTTTGCGTTTATCTGTCATGAGTCCAAACCTCTTTTTAAGTTCTCAGACCTAATTGGTGTACGGCAATGGCCGCACAGCAACGGCCGATATGCATGCAACTCACCTGTCTGCACCCGTTAACTATAGCGTAAGGGGCAGACAGATGTGTCTTATTGACGATGGGTCAATATGGAGTCGACCAGGCCGTACTCAACTGCCTCTGGAGCAGAGAGGAAGCGATCGCGCTCGGTATCGCGCTCGATCTGCTCAAGAGATTGACCCGTATGCTGCGCCATAAGTTCATTCATGCGCGCTTTTACTTTCAGGATTTCGCGGGCGTGGATTTCGATATCCGTCGCCTGGCCCTGGTAACCGCCCAGCGGCTGGTGAATCATCACGCGGGAGTTCGGCAGGCAGAAACGCTTGCCTTTCGCCCCCGCGGTTAACAGGAAGGCGCCCATCGATGCGGCCTGGCCCATACAGATGGTGCTGACGTCCGGCTTGATGAACTGCATGGTGTCATAAATGGACATCCCGGCCGTAATCACACCGCCCGGCGAGTTAATGTACAGGTAAATGTCTTTTTCCGGGTTTTCCGCTTCCAGAAACAGCATCTGCGCCACGATCAGGTTAGCCATGTGGTCTTCCACCTGGCCGGTCAGAAAGATAACGCGTTCCTTGAGCAGACGGGAATAGATATCGAAAGAACGCTCACCGCGTGAGGTCTGTTCAATAACCATTGGCACCAGCGCCATATGGGGTGCAAAGTTATCTCGTTCGCCACTGTATGACATTTCCGTCTCCTGGATCAAAATTGAAAACACCTGCTGTACTGATTGTACAGGGGCGGGAAAACTATGCGCAGCGGCTCGCCGACCTTACGGACGGATTATCAGCCAGTCTCAATCATCGTGATTACACACTTATGGGGTTCGCCACGCCCAGTCTATTTCAAGCATAACAACCTTTTGTTGTTACGCTAACACTGAAAGGCGCGTTTAGCGAAGAATTTGCCGATTAATTAGTCAAATAGCGCACAAATGTGGTTGGTTTCCGCCAGAAACGAAAAAGCCCGTCGCCGGAGCAGGTAACGGGTTTTTTGTACTCAAAGTTTAAACCTCAAGGCGAAATTAGGCCGCAGTTACGCCTGCTGGTTCATCAGTTCGTTGAAGGAAGTGGCTTTTTCGGTCACTTTCGCTTTCGCCAGTACCGCTTCAACCGCCTGCTCTTCCAGGGCGACGTTGCGCATGTTGTCCATCAGCTCTTTGTTCTTGCCGTAGAACTCGATCACTTCCTGATGGATCTTCGTATGCAGAAGCCATCTCTTCGATCAGGCCTTTTACGCGCTCTTCGTCAGCTTTCAGCTCGTGGGTACGAATCACTTCGCCCAGCAGCAGGCCAACCACAACGCGGCGTTTTGCTTGCTCTTCGAACAGCTCGCGCGGCAGTTCCATCGCTTGCTGCTGGTTGCCACCGAAACGCTGTGCAGCCTGACGGCGCAGAACGTCGATTTCGCTGTCGATCAGTGCAGCAGGAACGTCGATTTCGTTCGCTTTCACCAGACCTTCGATCGCCTGAGATTTCACACGGTTACGCACAGCGCCGTTCAGCTCGCGCTCCATGTTTTTACGCACTTCAGTACGCAGACCGGCAACAGAACCATCTTCCACGCCGAAACGCTTGATGAATTCTTCAGTCAGTTCTGGCAGTTCGCGCTCTTCCACTTTCTTCAGGTTGATGACGAACTTCGCCGCTTTACCTTTCAGGTTTTCAGCGTGGTACTCTTCCGGGAAGGTCACGTCGATGGTGAACTCTTCGCCCGCTTTGTGGCCTTTGATACCGTCTTCGAAGCCTGGGATCATACGACCCTGGCCCATTGCCAGTACGAAGTCAGACGCTTTGCCGCCTTCGAACTCTTCGCCGTCTACAGAACCGGTGAAGTCGATGGTAACGCGGTCTTCCGCGTCAACAGCGCCTTCTTTCTCTTTCCAGTTCGCCTGCTGCTTACGCAGGGTGTCCAGCATGCCGTCGACGTCTGCGTCAGTCACGGAAACAACCGGTTTTTCAACTTCGATAGATTCCAGACCTTTCAGCTCAACTTCCGGATACACTTCGAACTCTACGGCGTAGGTGAAGTCTTCGCCCAGTTTGTATTCGCCCGGCACGTAGTTCGGCGCGCCAGCCGGATTGATTTTTTCTTTGATGATCGCGTCGATAAAGTTGCGGCTCATCAGTTCACCCAGCACATCCTGACGCACGGAAGCGCCATAACGCTGAGCAACAACATTCATCGGTACTTTGCCCTTACGGAAGCCGTCAATACGTACTTTTTTTGCTACGTTGACCAGCTCGCTCTTCACAGCGGTTTCGATGCTGTCAGCAGCGATAGTAATCGTTACACGGCGGCCAAGGCCCTGAGTGGTTTCAACTGAAACTTGCATCTTGTTACCTCAAAAAAATCACAGTGCTCGGTCAACTCTGAATCTGTCTGTTTTACCGGGATGCTCTCTTAGTGCAGATTCACATTCCCTGTCGCCAGAATCATCCCGAAGACATTCAATAAGACGCGGCATTATAGCGGCATCACTTAGGTGAGTCGAGAACGGTTGGGGCATGTTGCTGCGGCTTTTTTCACACTTTAAGGCTATTTTTAGCCTTAAAATCGCACCATCCGCTCAAAACTCAGACAAAACAAAACGGCCCGGAGGCCGTTTTGAGGAAATCTGTAAGCAACATACTGGAAAAACTCCCAGTGCACTAGCGATATAGTCCGGCACCGCGACAGGGCGGCGATGCGAATACCGTATCCTGCAAGCCTTCCCACTCCTTAATGGTGTAGGTATGCAGTGCCAGCGCATGCACGGTCGTGCAGAGTTCTTCCGTCAAGGTGCTGTAGATCATGCGATGTCGGTTCAGGAAACGTTCTCCCGTGAAGCGATCGCTAACCAGAACCACTTTGAAGTGGCTTTCAGAACCTGCCGGCACGTTATGACGATAGCTTTCGTCGACGACTTCGAGAAACACAGGGTTGAACGCTGCCCTTAATTTTCTTCTATCTGTTCACGTATCATCATGAAATTACTCCTCCGACAACGCTGAGATGTCACCCATCCCTTTAAATATTAGCCGCTTTTACCGTTTCCATTACAACAAGACAACAAAAAATACCTTAGCTTTCGCTGTCGCATCTATAAAGCCTGCTCAAAGGCGAATGGAGGCTCAATCGGTTAGCGCGTCCGGCGGTCCGAAAAAAGGTGAGCTGGTCGGTCAGTTTTCAGACAAGACGATGAATTTACATGCGTTGACCACTTCCCCTGCCGTTGCCGTTAGCGATGTTATGATGGCGGCAATTTTTCTCTCATATGCTTACGATTCGTTGAGAACCTCGAAAATGTTAAAAAAACTCTTCTTTCCGTTGGTAGCCCTTTTTATGCTGGCCGGCTGCGCCACCCCGCCATAACACCACGCTGAAGATCTCACCAAAAATCACCCTGCCTCAGCAGGATCCGAGCCTGATGGGCGTGACCGTGAGCATTAACGGTGCCGATCAGCGTCAGGATCAGGCGCTGGCGAAAGTGACCCGCGACAACCAGCTGGTGACGCTGACCGCGTCCCGCGACCTGCGCTTCCTGCTGCAGGAAGTGCTGGAGAAGCAGATGACCGCGCGCGGCTACATGATTGGCCCGAACGGCGCGGTTGATCTGCAGATCATCGTTAACAACCTGTACGCCGACGTTTCTCAGGGCAACGTGCGCTACAACATCGCCACCAAAGCGGATATCGCCATCATCGCCACCGCGAAAAACGGTAACAAGATGACGAAAAACTACCGCGCCAGCTACTCCGTTGAAGGCGCGTTCCAGGCCTCTAACCAGAACATCGCTAACGCGGTTAACAGCGTGCTGACCGACGCGATCGCCGATATGGCGCAGGACACCAGCATCCACGACTTCATCAAGCAAAACGCGCGTTAATTTTCCGCAGTAACCTGCCCGGTCCCCGCTGACCGGGCTTCAGTTTTCAAGACATGGCCATGACATCTCACTACTTACGCATTTTCCAGCAACCCAAATCAGCGATTCTGCTGATCCTCGGCTTTGCCTCCGGTTTACCCCTCGCGCTCACCTCCGGCACGCTTCAGGCGTGGATGACGGTCGAGAATATCGATCTCAAAACCATTGGTTTCTTCTCGCTGGTCGGTCAGGCTTATGTCTTTAAGTTCCTGTGGTCGCCGGTGATGGATCGCTATACGCCGCCGTTCCTGGGCCGGCGTCGCGGCTGGCTGGTGATGACGCAGGTCCTGCTGCTGCTGGCCATTGCGGCGATGGGCTTTCTGGAGCCGTCCACGCGACCTTACGCTGGATGGCCGCGCTTGCGGTGGTGATTGCCTTCTGTTCCGCCTCACAGGATATTGTGTTTGATGCCTGGAAGACGGATGTGCTGCCGCCGGAAGAGCGCGGCAGCTGGTGCGGCCATCAGCGTGCTGGGCTATCGCCTGGGGATGCTGGTTTCCGGCGGCCTGGCGCTGTGGCTGGCCGACCGCTATCTCGGCTGGCAGGGCATGTACTGGCTGATGGCCGCCCTGCTGATCTTGCCCGGACTGATCGCCACGCTGCTGGCGCGTGAACCTGAGGCACCGGTGCGCGAGCCGCACTCGCTGGAGCAGGCCGTCGCGGAACCGCTGCGTGATTTCTTTGGCCGCAACAATGCCTGGCTGATCCTGCTGCTCATCGTCCTTTATAAGCTGGGTGATGCCTTCGCCATGAGCCTGACCACCACCTTCCTGATCCGCGGCGTCGGGTTTGATGCCGGTGAAGTGGGCGTGGTGAACAAAACGCTGGGGCTGTTTGCGACCATCATCGGCGCACTGTACGGCGGCGTGTTGATGCAGCGCCTGACGCTGTTCCGCGCGCTGCTGATCTTCGGCATTCTTCAGGGCGCCTCTAACGCCGGTTACTGGCTGCTGTCGATTACCGACAAACGCAAGATCTGTGGAGCATGGCCGCGGCGGTGTTTTTCGAAAACCTGTGCGGCGGCATGGGGACGGCGGCCTTTGTCGCCCTGCTGATGACGCTGTGCAACAAATCGTTCTCCGCCACGCAGTTCGCTCTGCTGTCGGCGCTGTCAGCCGTTGGACGCGTGTATGTCGGTCCGGCGGCTGGCTGGCTGGTCGAACTATGGGGCTGGCCGGTATTTTATGCCTTTACCGTGGTGGCCGCCGTACCGGGCCTGCTGCTGCTGTGGGCGTGTCGCGGCACGCTACAGGCAATGCAGCACAGCGGTGAATTCATGAAGCGCAGCCTGTGGCCACAGGGTTATCGCTGGACGGTACGCCTGTTCGCGACGGGCTGTACGCTGCTGGCGCTCTGGCTGCTGACGCTGGCACTGCGTGCGGCGGATATCTGGCACAGCGCGACGCTGCCAACCCATCTGTTTGAGGCAGGGATGGCGCTGGCGCTGCTGGCGGTGCTGCTCGGTGTGATGCTGGACTGGCTGGCATTAAGAAAAACAGCGTCAAATCGTGCACATTAACGCTGCGCTATTTGCCAGACGGGGATAAATCGCTTAAAAATAGCCCCCGGCGAATTTTAAGCGATAGCATTTTTTTTAACGCGAAATAGAAACATTAAATTAACAATCCTGCGTAATATTTAAATCCGGTGAGCAATTAATTTGTAGAAATTTCATCGCCAAAATGATGCAGAATTGTTAAATAAATGAGTATTAAAACTCCGGTTTATGCTTTCCCTGTTTTCTCTGCGGTTAATGTCATTGGTTTTTGTTATATTGCCGCCAACTGCTTGTCGCAGTTAATAATTTGTCACCCTGCGCAACATCTGTGACACCCTTAGCAAAAGGTGTCAACAGCCTTCTGACACATCCTTAAGCTGGTTTACACTGCATAAACCTTCCCGTAAAATGCCCGCACACTTTAAACGCCACCAGACCCCCTTGGAATTGAGGTCGTTAAATGAGACTCAGGAAATACAATAAAAGTTTGGGATGGTTGTCATTAATCGCAGGCACTGTATTACTCAGTGGCTGCGATTCTGCACTACTAGACCCCAAAGGACAGATTGGACTGGAACAACGTTCACTGATACTGACGGCTTTTGGCCTGATGTTGATTGTGGTTATTCCAGCCATCTTGATGGCTGTTGGTTTCGCCTGGAAGTATCGTGCGAGCAATAAAGATGCGAAGTATAGCCCGAACTGGTCACACTCCAATAAAGTGGAAGCTGTGGTCTGGACGGTGCCTATCCTGATCATCCTGTTCCTCGCCGTACTGACCTGGAAAACCACCCACGCGCTTGAGCCGAGCAAACCGCTGGTTCACGATGAAAAACCTATTACCATCGAAGTGGTCTCCATGGACTGGAAATGGTTCTTCATCTACCCGGAACAGGGCATTGCTACCGTGAATGAAATCGCCTTCCCGGCGAACACTCCGGTTCAGTTCAAAGTGACCTCCAACTCCGTGATGAACTCCTTCTTCATCCCGCGTCTGGGCAGCCAGATTTACGCGATGGCCGGTATGCAGACCAAACTGCACCTGATCGCCAACGAAGCAGGCACGTACGATGGTATCTCCGCCAGCTACAGCGGCCCGGGCTTCTCTGGCATGAAGTTCAAAGCTATTGCGACGCCGGACCGTGCCGCATTCGACCAGTGGGTTGCAAAAGCGAAGCAGTCTCCAAACACCATGTCTGACCACCATGGCGGCGTTCGAAAAAGTGGCTGCGCCTAGCGAATACAACAAGGTGGAGTACTTCTCTAACGTGAAACCCGATTTGTTCAAAGACGTTATTGACAAATTTATGGATCACGGCAAGAGCATGGACATGACCCAGCCAGAAGGCGAGCACAGCGCGCACGAAGGTATGGAAGGCATGGACATGAGCCACGCGGAAACCGCTCACTAAGGGGCCGAGGAAGAAAATGTTCGGAAAATTGACACTGGATGCAGTGCCCTACCATGAACCCATTATCATGGTTACGGTGGCTGCGATTATCATTGGTGGTCCTGGCGCTGATCGCTGGCCTGATCACTTACTTCGGTAAGTGGAGCTACCTGTGGACCGAGTGGCTGACCTCCGTCGACCACAAAAAAATCGGCATCATGTACATCATCGTGGCCCTGGTCATGCTGCTGCGCGGCTTCGCCGACGCGATCATGATGCGTAGCCAGCAGGCCCTGGCCTCCGCGGGCGCAAGCACGGCTTACCTGCCGCCGCACCACTACGACCAGATCTTCACCGCCCACGGCGTGATCATGATCTTCTTCGTGGCGATGCCGTTCGTGATCGGTCTGATGAACCTGGTCGTGCCGCTGCAGATCGGCGCGCGCGACGTGGCGTTCCCGTTCCTGAACAACCTGAGCTTCTGGTTCACCGCTGTCGGCGTGATGCTGGTTAACCTGTCGCTGGGCGTGGGCGAATTCGCCCAGACCGGCTGGCTGGCCTATCCGCCGCTGTCGGGGGCAGAATACAGTCCGGGCGTCGGGGTCGACTACTACATCTGGGGGCTTCAGCTCTCCGGTATGGGTACCACGCTGACCGGCATCAACTTCTTCGTGACCATCCTCAAGATGCGTGCCCCGGGCATGAACCTGATGAAGATGCCGGTCTTCACCTGGACCTGCACTGTCGCCAACATCCTGATCGTCGCCTCGTTCCCGATCCTGACCGTGACCCTGGCGCTGCTGACGCTGGACCGCTACCTGGACATCCACTTCTTCACCAACGAGCTGGGCGGCAACGCGATGATGTACATCAACCTGATCTGGGCCTGGGGCCACCCGGAGGTGTACATCCTGGTCCTGCCGGCCTTCGGTGTCTTCTCCGAAGTCACCGCCACCTTCTCGCAAAAGCGCCTGTTCGGCTACACCTCGATGGTGTGGGCAACCGTCGCCATCACCGTTCTGTCGTTCATCGTGTGGCTGCACCACTTCTTCACCATGGGTGCCGGCGCGAACGTCAACGCCTTCTTCGGCATCACGACGATGATCATCTCGATCCCGACCGGGGTGAAGATCTTCAACTGGCTGTTCACCATGTACCAGGGCCGCATCGAGCTTCAACTCGCCGATGCTGTGGACCATCGGCTTCATGGTGACCTTCTCCGTCGGCGGCATGACCGGCGTGCTGCTGGCGGTCCCGGGCGCTGACTTCGTGCTGCACAACAGCCTGTTCCTGATCGCCCACTTCCACAACGTCATCATCGGCGGCGTGGTGTTCGGCTGCCTGGCCGGCTTCACCTACTGGTTCCCGAAAGCGTTCGGCTTCACGCTGAACGAAACCTGGGGCAAACGTGCGTTCTGGTTCTGGCTCATCGGCTTCTTCGTGGCCTTCATGCCGCTGTACGTGCTGGGCTTCATGGGCATGACCCGTCGCCTGAGCCAGCAGATCGATCCGCAGTTCCACCCCATGCTGATGGTTGCAGCGGGCGGTGCAGCGCTGATCGCCTGCGGTATCCTGTGCCAGCTGATCCAGTTCTGCGTGTCGGTCCGCGACCGCAAGCAGAACCGGCCGACCTGACCGGCGACCCGTGGGGTGGCCGTACGCTGGAGTGGGCAACCTCCTCGCCGCCGCCGTTCTACAACTTCGCCGTGCTGCCGCAGGTCCACGAACGTGATGCATTCTGGGAAATGAAAGAGAAAGGCGAAGCGTACAAGCAACCTGCTCAATACGAAGAGATCCACATGCCGAAAAACAGCGGCGCGGGCATTGTCCATCGCTGCCTTCATGCACCGTCTTCGGCTTCGCCATGATCTGGCACATCTGGTGGCTGGCAGGTCTTGCTTTCGTTGGCATCATCGTCACCTGGATTGTGAAGAGCTTCGACGAGGACGTGGACTACTACGTACCGGTTGCAGAAATCGAGAAGATCGAGAAGAAGCACTTTGATGACATCAGCAAAGCAGGTCTGAAATAATGTCAACTGAAACCGTTAAACACCACCACGACGCCCATGCGCACGAACATGGGCACCACGATGCAGGACCGAACAAAGTCTTCGGTTTCTGGATCTACCTGATGAGCGACTGCATTCTGTTCTGCTGTCTGTTCGCGACCTATGCCGTTCTGGTGAACGGCACAGCGGGCGGCCCGACCGGCAAGGACATCTTCGAACTGCCGTTCGTTCTGGTTGAAACCGCGCTGCTGTTGTTCAGCTCCATCACCTACGGCATGGCGGCTATCGCCATGTACAAAAACAACAAACAGGTTCGGTCATCACCTGGCTGGCGTTGACCTTCCTGTTCGGCGCCGGCTTTATCGGGATGGAAATCTATGAGTTCCATCACCTGATCGCGGAAGGCTTCGGCCCGGAGCCGCAGCGGCTTCCTGTCCGCCTTCTTCACGCTGGTCGGCACGCACGGTCTGCACGTGACCTCGGGTCTGATCTGGATGGCGGTGCTGATGTTCCAGATCGCCACCCGCGGCCTGACCGCGCACTAACCGCACCCGTATCATGTGCCTGAGCCTGTTCTGGCACTTCCTGGACGTGGTCTGGATCTGCGTGTTCACCGTTGTCTATCTGATGGGGGCGATGTAATGAGTCATTCAAACGATCATGGCGCTTCCCACGGCAGCGTAAAAACCTACATGACAGGTTTCATCCTGTCGATCATCCTGACGGTGATCCCGTTCTGGATGGTGATGGACGGCAGTGCTTCTCAGCCGGTAATTCTTGACCATCCTCCCTGGGCGTAGTCCTGGTAACCGCCGTGGTTCAGATTCTGGTGCATCTGGTTTGCTTCCTGCACATGAACACCAAGTCCGATGAAGGCTGGAACATGACGGCCTTTATCTTTACCGTGATTATCATCGCTATCCTGGTAGTCGGTTCCATCTGGATTATGTGGAACCTCAACTACAACATGATGGTTCACTAAGAGCGGCGAGTATGTTTAAGCAATACCTGCAAGTAACGAAACCAGGCATCATCTTTGGCAACCTGATCTCCGTGATCGGGGGGTTCCTGCTGGCCTCCAAAGGCAGCATTGATTACCCCTGTTTCTCTACGCTCTGGTCGGCGTGTCGCTGGTGGTCGCCTCCGGTTGTGTATTTAACAACTACATCGACCGGGACATCGACAAGAAGATGGAAAGGACGAAAAACCGGGTGCTGGTCAAAGGCCTGATCTCGCCTAAAGTCTCGCTGGTGTACGCCACCTTGCTGGGTATTGCTGGCTTTATGCTGCTGTGGTTTGGCGCTAACCCGCTGGCCTGCTGGCTGGGGGTGATGGGGTTCGTGGTGTATGTCGGCGTTTACAGCCTGTACATGAAACGTCATTCCGTCTACGGCACGCTGATTGGCTCTCTCTCCGGCGCTGCGCCGCCGGTGATTGGCTACTGCGCGGTCACCAACGAGTTCGACAGCGGTGCGCTGATCCTGCTGGCTATCTTTAGCCTGTGGCAGATGCCGCACTCCTATGCCATCGCGATTTTCCGCTTTAAGGATTATCAGGCAGCGAACATTCCGGTTCTGCCGGTGGTGAAAGGCATTTCCGTGGCCAAAAACCACATCACGCTGTACATCCTCGCCTTTGACTGGCCACGCTGATGCTGTCGCTGGGCGGTTACGCCGGGTACAAATATCTGGTGGTGGCGGCCGCGGTGAGCGTCTGGTGGCTGGGTATGGCCCTGCGCGGTTACAAAGTGGAAGATGACAAAGTCTGGGCGCGCAAACTGTTTGTGTTCTCCATTGTTGCCATCACTTCGCTGTCCGTGATGATGTCCGTGGACTTTATGGTGCCGGATTCACACAACCTGCTGACTTACGTCTGGTAAGTCAGACCGTTACTCCGGACAAGGGCGCGAATTTCGCGCCCTTTCTTTTTGTTACCACTGCTTAAAAACAATTGTTTTACCCGCCCTGCCCTGCTTCCTAAAATAAGCGCTGCATGTCCCGGTGAGCCGGGTCGCAGATAAGGGCGCGCAACCTGTGCCGCTGCAACCTGAAGTCCCAGGGGCATAAACTTCGAGGTGGTAATGAACGATTATAAAATGACGCCAGGCGAGCTACGCGCGACCTGGGGTTTAGGGACTGTTTTCTCGCTACGGATGCTCGGCATGTTTATGGTCCTGCCTGTTCTGACCACGTACGGTATGGCGTTGCAGGGCGCCAGCGAAGCGCTGATTGGCCTGGCAATTGGTATTTACGGTCTGGCGCAGGCGGTATTTCAGATCCCCTTTGGTCTGCTCTCCGACCGGATGGGCCGCAAGCCGCTGATTGTCGGCGGGCTGCTGATCTTTGTGCTGGGTAGCGTCATTGCCGCCCTCACCCACTCCATCTGGGGCATTATTCTTGGTCGCGCCCTGCAGGGCTCCGGCGCGATTGCCGCCGCCGTGATGGCGCTGCTGTCAGACCTCACCCGCGAACAGAACCGCACCAAAGCGATGGCGTTTATCGGCGTGAGCTTTGGCGTCACCTTTGCGATTGCGATGGTGCTCGGCCCGATTATCACGCATACGCTGGGCCTGCACGCGCTGTTCTGGATGATTGCCGTGCTGGCGACCCTCGGTATCGCGATCACCCTGCTGGTAGTGCCCAATGCGCCGGGAAAAACCACGTGCTGAACCGCGAATCCGGCATGGTCAAAGGCTGCTTTCAGCAAAGTGCTCGTTAATCCAAACCTGCTGAAGCTGAATTTCGGCATTATGTGCCTGCACATTCTGCTGATGTCGACCTTTGTCGCCCTGCCCGGCCAGCTTGAAGCAGGCGGGTTTCCCGGCGGCAGAGCACTGGAAAATCTATCTGGTGACGATGCTGATCTCGTTTGCTCGCCGTGGTGCCGTTTATTATCTATGCCGAAGTGAAGCGCCGGATGAAGCGCGTCTTTGTGGGCTGCGTGGCGCTGCTGCTGATTGCCGAAATCGTGCTCTGGGGCGCCGGCGGCCGCACTTCTGGGAGCTGGTGATTGGCGTGCAGCTGTTCTTCCTGGCCTTTAACCTGATGGAAGCGCTGCTGCCGTCGCTGATCAGCAAAGAGTCGCCTGCCGGTTACAAAGGCACGGCGATGGGCATTTACTCCACCAGCCAGTTTCTCGGCGTGGCGATTGGCGGCAGCCGTCGGCGGCTGGGTTTTCGGCCACTTCGATGCGCAAACGGTGTTTCTGGTCGGCGCGATAGTGGCTGCGGCGTGGCTGTTTGTCGCCATGTCGATGCAGGAGCCGCCGTACGTCAGCAGCCTGCGCCTGGTGCTGAGTGATGCGGTGCTGGCAGTACCGAATCTGGAGAAGCGGCTGCGCGCGCAGCCCGGCGTGGCGTCAGTGTTTATCGTGCCGGAAGAGAAAAGTGCCTACATTAAAATTGACAGCAAAGTGACGAGCCGCGTGGAGCTGGAGGCGCTGCTCGCCAGCAGTTAATGACTTAGCCACAGCGGACCGCGATGCTCTGGCTCCACGCGGTCCGCTCAGCGTCACTACAGCGACATATCCACCACAATACGCCCTTCAATTTTGCCGGCGTGCATGCGCGCAAAGATATCGTTGATGTTAGTCAGCGGCTCAACCGCGACATTCGCTTTCACCTTATGGCGACCGGCAAAATCCAGTGCCTCCTGCAGATCTTTACGCGTGCCGACAATCGAGCCGCGCACCGTAATGCCATCCAGCACCATGTCGAAGATCGAGAGGTCGAATTTCCCCGGCGGCAGGCCGTTGAGCACCATGGTGCCGCCGCGACGCAGCGTGCCGATCGCCTGTTCAAACGCTTTTGGCGAGACCGCCGTCACCAGCACGCCGTGCGCACCGCCAAAACTTTCCTGGAACACTTTCGCCGGATCGACCTGCTTCGCATTGGCAACCACGCTGGCACCGAGCCGTTTGGCAAATGCCAGCTTATCGTCGTCGATGTCGACCGCCGCCACGTTGAGCCCCATCGCCACCGCATACTGAATAGCCATGTGCCCCAGCCCGCCGATGCCGGAAACCACCACCCAGTCACCCGGTTTGGTATCGGTCATCTTCAGGCCTTTGTAAACCGTTACGCCAGCACATAAAATCGGTGCCACTTCATTAAACTCAACGTTATCCGGAAGGATGCCGACGTAGTTGGCATCCGCCAGGCAGTACTCGGCAAAGCTGCCGTTGACCGAATAGCCGGCATTCTGCTGCGACAGACACAGCGTCTCCCAGCTGTCGAGGCAGTGCTCGCAGTGGCCACACGCCGAGTAGAGCCACGGTACGCCGACGCGATCGCCCAGTTTGAGATGTTTCACCCCTTCGCCAATGGCTACCACCTGCCCGACGCCTTCGTGACCGGGAATGAACGGCGGATTGGGCTTGATCGGCCAGTCGCCTTCGGCGGCGTGCAGGTCGGTGTGGCACACGCCGGTGGCGGCGATTTTCACCAGAATCTGTCCTGGCCCAACGGACGGCACCGGCACCTGCTCAATCACCAGCGGTTCACCAAACGCCTTTACAATCGCGGCTTTCATGGTGGTTTTGATTTGCATATTCATCTTTCACTCTCCATTTGAACGGATGCGGACTCAGAACAGCCCCAGTGGCGCTGTGCCATAGCTCACCAGCAGGTTCTTGGTCTGCTGGTAGTGGTCGAGCATCATCTTGTGCGTCTCGCGACCGACGCCGGACTTCTTGTAGCCGCCGAACGCGGCGTGGGCCGGGTACAGGTGGTAGCAGTTGGTCCACACGCGACCGGCCTTGATGCCGCGGCCCATGCGGTAGGCGCGGTTGATGTCGCGGGTCCAGAGGCCGGCGCCGAGGCCGTACTCGGTGTCGTTGGCGATGGCCAGGGCCTCGGCTTCGTCCTTGAAGGTGGTGACGCCGACCACCGGGCCGAAGATTTCCTCCTGGAACACGCGCATGCCGTTGTGCCCCTTGAGCAGGGTCGGCTGGATGTAGTAGCCGCTGGCCAGGTTGCCTTCGAGCTTCTCGACGCTGCCGCCGGTGAGCACTTCGGCGCCTTCCTGCTGGGCGATGTCGAGGTAGGAGAGGATCTTCTCGTACTGCTGCTGGGAAGCCTGGGCGCCGACCATGGTCTCGGTGTCCAGCGGGTCGCCGCGCTTGATCGCCCTGACCTTCTTCAGCACCTCTTCCATGAACGCCGGGTAGATCGACTCCTGGACCAGTGCGCGGGACGGGCAGGTGCACACCTCGCCCTGGTTGAAGAAGGCCAGCACCAGGCCCTCGGCGGCCTTCTCGATGAACGCCGGCTCGGCCTGCATGATGTCTTCGAAATAGATGTTCGGGCTCTTGCCGCCCAGCTCGACGGTGGAGGGAATGATGTTCTCCGCCGCGCACTTGAGGATGTGCGAGCCGACCGGGGTGGAACCGGTGAAGGCGATCTTGGCGATGCGCTTGCTGGTGGCCAGGGCCTCGCCGGCCTCCCTGCCGAAGCCCTGGACGACATTGAGCACGCCCGGCGGCAGCAGGTCGCCGATGAGTTCCAGCAGCACGCAGATGCCCAGCGGGGTCTGCTCGGCCGGCTTGAGCACCACGCAGTTGCCGGCGGCCAGCGCCGGGGCCAGCTTCCAGGCGGCCATCAGCAGCGGGAAGTTCCACGGGATGATCTGCCCGACCACGCCCAGCGGCTCGTGGATGTGGTAGGCCACGGTGCTGTCGTTGATCTCGGCGGCGGAGCCTTCCTGGGCGCGGATGCAGCCGGCGAAGTAGCGGAAGTGGTCGGCGGCCAGCGGGATGTCGGCGTTGAGGGTCTCGCGCACGGCCTTGCCGTTGTCCCAGGTCTCGGCGACCGCCAGCAGTTCTCAAGACTGGCTTCCATGCGATCGGCCACCTGCAGCAGCAGGTTGGCGCGCTGCTGTACGCTGGTTTTGCCCCACTCATCGGCGGCCTGATGCGCCGCATCCAGCGCCAGATCGATATCGCGCGCGTCGGAACGCGGGAACTCGGCAATATCGGCTGGCCGTTTACCGGCGAGGTGTTGGTGAAGTACTGGCCGCTCAGCGGCTCGGTGAAGTTGCCGGCGATATAGTTGCCGTAGGTCGCCTGGAAAGAGACCAGCGCGCCGGGCGTGCCGGGATGTGCATAACGCATCGCAAACTCCTTATTATCAGGTCAGAGGGTCTGAACAGGCAGCGCAACTGCCTGTGTCGGTATTGCAGCGCGCGTGCCAGTTTTTTCTCATCAGGCGCAAAAGCGATAAATGCATTATTTATCAATCAAATAAATTCATGCCCCGCCAGCAAACCTGTCAGTCCTCCAGGACAAACGCGGTATCTGTGTTGCGTATCGCAACAGTGCAGAAACCCGAACGCTACAATATCGCAACACTTACACGCCGTTCTGAGGTCACTCATGCAGGGAAATTCAGCCGCGTCTGCCGTGCACGCCAACCCGCTGTTAAGCGACTCCTGGTTCCGCAGCCAGCTGTATGGATTAGAGCGCAGCGCCGACGATTTCCCGCGCGTGCGTCAGGGCGAGCTGGCCGATGTGCTGGCCAGCAACGCCGGGCTGCAGCAGTTTGCGCAGCCGGTCATCCGCCAGCTGGCGCAGCAGATGGCGGAGACGCAGTCGGTGGTGATCCTGTCCGATGCCAGCGGGCTGGTGCTGAACACCTTTGGCGATATGCAGGCGCTGGAGAAAGCCCAGCGCTTTGCCCTGGCTCCCGGTAATCTGTGGAGTGAATGCGGACGCGGCACCAATGCGATTGGCACCGCGCTGGCGATTGATGACGGCTGTGAAATTGATGGCCAGCAGCATTTCCTGACGCGCAATCAGGGTCTGTACTGCGCCGCGATGCCGTTGCAGATGCCCAACGGCCAGATAGCCGGCGTGCTGGATATCTCGGGTCCGGCACACTTTCCGCATCCGCATACCCTGAACCGGGTGAAAGCAGCGGCAAAGCAGATCGAGTACCTGTGGGTGAAGCAGAGCCTGCATCCGCAGCAGTGGCTGCTCAGTCTGCATCCGCAGCCGCAGGGCATCGACACCAGTGATGAACTGCTGCTGGTATTCTCTGACAATGTGCTGACCGCAGCCAACCGGCTGGCGATGCGCGAACTGGCTCTCAGCGCCGACCGCTTTGCCAGCCTGACGTTTCAGCAGCTGTTTCCGCAACTGCAGCAGCAGGCCAACAGCGTTCCCGCCGCGGTCGACATTGGCGCGCAGCGCTATTGGTTCCGCCTGCGCGCGCCGCAGCGCAGCCATGTCAGCGTGCCGGACAGTCGCACGCATGACTTGCCGCGCGTGCTGGGAGCTGACGGCGCAAAAATGCTGCGGTTGCTGGATGCCGGCGTTTCGCTGTGCATTTATGGTGAAACCGGCAGCGGCAAGGAGTATGTCAGCCGCGCGCTGCACCAGCAAAGCCGGTGGCGCAAGGGCAAGTTTGTCGCCATCAACTGTGCCGCCATCCCCGAAGCACTGATTGAATCCGAACTGTTTGGCTACCAGCCCGGCGCATTTACCGGCGCCAGTAAAAATGGCTACATCGGCAAAATTCGCGAAGCGGATGGCGGCGTGCTGTTTCTGGATGAAATCGGTGATATGCCGCTGACGCTGCAGACCCGTTTGCTGCGCGTGCTGCAGGAAAAAGAGGTGGCGCCGCTCGGCTCCAGTCGCAGCTGGCCGGTGAATTTTGCCGTGATTTGCGCCACGCATCGCGATCTGGCCCAGCGCGTGGCCGCCGGCGAATTTCGTGAAGATTTACTCTATCGTCTGCAGGAGTTCGCGCTGACCCTTCCGCCGCTGCGCGCCTGGCCGAACGTCGCCGGGTTTATCCGCGATTTATGGCAGGAGCTGGGGGCCGCGCAGCGTGGCGTACAGCTGTCTCCGGCGCTGCTGACGGCGCTGGCGCAGCAGCCGTGGCCGGGCAATGTGCGCCAGCTACGCAGTCTGCTGCGCGTGCTGCTGGCGCTTGCCGACGAGGGCGAAACGCTGACGGAAAGTCACCTGCCGGCAGAGTATCGCCGCCCGCCGGCACCGCCGCTGCGCGAACGCCACGATGAACAGCTGATCAGTGAAACGCTGCTGCGCTATGACGGCAATATCAGTAAAGCGGCGCAGGCGCTGGGGGTCGCGCGCAGCACGCTGTATCGTCGTGCGGCACGCGACAGAGGGGATTAATCGCGGAAGTTTTTGAACTGGAACGGCTGCCCCAGATCGCCGCCGCGCACCAGCGCCATCGCACCCTGCAGATCGTCGCGGGATTTACCGGTCACGCGAATCTCTTCGCCCTGAATCTGCGCCTGCACCTTCAGTTTGCTGTCTTTGATGAGCTTAACGATTTTCTTCTGCACCGCGCTCTCGATGCCCTGCTTCAGCTTGGCTTCCACAAACCAGTTTTTACCGCTGTGGACAAACTCTTCCGGCACGTCCAGCGATGCCCCTTCAATGCCGCGTTTCAGCAGCTTGGCACGCAGAATATCGAGCAGCTGATTCACCTGGAAATCAGATTCGCTCAGCACCTTAATGGTCTTATTTTCTTCGTTCAGCTCAAAGCTGGCGCCTCAACGCTGCGAAAATCGAAACGGGTTGAGATCCTTCACGGGTGGCATTCTCCACCCCGTTACGCACTTCCGGCATTTCAACTTCGGAAACGATATCGAAAGATGGCATCTTTTCTTCTCCTTATACTTTTGTTGCGTTGCATAATACCCGCCTTGTCGCGCTAATAAAACACGCGACGCGGAAAGCTATAATTAAGGGTGTGACACCCATTGGCGCAGTTGCAGGTGAGGAGGAACAATGAAAATTACAGTGCTCGGATGCGGAGCCCTTGGTCAGCTATGGCTGGCCGCGCTGTGCAAGCACGGACATGAGGTTCAGGGCTGGCTGCGCGTGCCCCAGCCCTATTGCAGTGTCAACCTGGTTGATGAAGACGGAAGCATTTTTAACGAATCCCTCACCGCGAACGATCCTGATTTCCTGGCGCAAAGCGACCTGCTGCTGGTGACGCTCAAAGCGTGGCAGGTTTCAGATGCGGTGAAAAACCTGCAAGGCGTGCTACCGCGCCACGCGCCCATCCTGCTGCTGCACAACGGTATGGGAACCATTGAAGAGCTGAAAGAAGTGCCGCAGCCGCTGCTGAGCGGCACCACCACGCACGCGGCTCGGCGCGACGGCACGATGATCGTGCATGTCGCCAGCGGCATCACGCACATCGGCCCTGCCAGCCGCGAAAGCGCGGCGCTGAGCGATATCGCCGATATTCTGCATCAGGCGCTGCCGGACGTGGCGTGGCACAATAACATTCGCGCCCGCCAGCTGTGGCGCAAGCTGGCGGTTAACTGCGTGATCAACCCGCTGACGGCGCTGTGGAACTGCCCGAACGGCGAGCTGCGCGCC
The DNA here is from genome assembly GCA_039593635.1 of Enterobacterales bacterium. Taxonomy (GTDB): domain Bacteria; phylum Pseudomonadota; class Gammaproteobacteria; order Enterobacterales; family Enterobacteriaceae; genus Enterobacter. The sequence goes on along the minus strand of JBCNOW010000024.1, from coordinate 155,509 downwards.
TGGCCGGAGCAGATTAACCGGCTGTGCGAGGAGCTGGCCTGGGTGATGGAGCGCGAGGGCCAGCACATTGCGCTGGATAACCTGCGCGACATTATCTACGACGTTATCGACAGTACGGCTGAAAACATCTCCTCAATGCTGCAGGATGTTCGGGCGCTACGCCACACGGAAATCGACTACATCACCGGCTATCTGCTAAAACGCGCCCGCGCGCACGGCATTGCGGTGCCGGAAAACGCCCGTCTGTATGACCTGGTTAAACGTAAGGAGAGTGAATATGAGCGCGTCGGCATCAGCACTGATTTGCCTCGCCCCTGGTAGCGAAGAGACGGAAGCGGTCACCACCATTGATCTGCTGGTCCGCGGCGGCATTAAGGTCACCACCGCCAGCGTCGCCAGCGACGGCAACCTGGCGATTACCTGCTCCCGCGGGGTGAAACTGCTGGCAGATGCACCGCTGGTTGAAGTGGCGGATGGCGATTTCGACACCATCGTGCTGCCCGGTGGCCTCAAAGGCGCGGAATGCTTCCGCGACAGCCCGCTGCTGGTCGAGACCGTGCGCCAGTTTCATCTATCCGGCCGCATTGTCGCGGCCATCTGTGCCGCCGCCGGGACGGTGCTGGTTCCGCATGACCTCTTCCCCATCGGCAACATGACCGGTTTCCCGGGGCTGAAGGACACCATTCCGGAAGAGCAGTGGGTGGATAAACGCGTCGTCTGGGATCCGCGCGTTAACCTGCTGACCAGCCAGGGGCCGGGCACCGCGATTGATTTTGGCCTGAAGATTATTGACCTGCTGGTCGGAGAAAGAGCAAGCGCGTACGAAGTGGCGTCACAGCTGGTGATGGCGGCGGGGATTTATAATTATCACGAATTTGAAGAACGCGCGTAAAAAAGGTCGCCATCAATGGCGACCCCACGAGATCAGCGCACAGTTTTATTCGTCGCGGTGATTACAGGGTGCGCATTCCTGCGCACCGGGTTTTGCCCATGCACCCGAAATCAGGCGCGCCAGGCTTAACTCCCCGACAAAACACGCTTACGGGCGATACACCTTCACATTCGCAAAGCCCTGCTCGCGCAGATACAGCGCCTGCAAGCGGCTCATCACGCCACGCTCACACCACAGCAGCCAGGTTTTGCTCTGATCGAGGTCGCCAAACTTGGTGCTCAGCTTGTAGAACGGCAGCGAAACCACCTCCACGCCTTCCAGCTGCAGCGGCTTGTCATCCTGCTCGTCAATGGAGCGGATATCCAGAATCGCATCGTTAGCGCCGAAACCGCTCACGGTTTCAACTTCAACCACTTCCTGCTCGGTCTGCTGGGCAATCTCACGGATGTCGATGTTGGACGCTTCTTCCACCACTTTATCCAGAATGCTGAAATCGAAGTGCTCTTCTTCCGCTTCGATCTTCGCCTTCACCGCTTTCACGGTTGGGCTTTTTGAGATCACGCCGCAGTATTCCGGCATGGTGCGGGCAAAATCTTCGGTGCCGATTTCGCGCGCCAGATCGATGATGTGCTCTTTATCGTGGGAGATCAGCGGACGCAGGATCAGCGTATCGGAGACGTTGTCGATCAGACGCAGGTTGGTCAGCGTCTGGCTGGAGACCTGGCCCAGCGCTTCACCGGTGACCAGCGCCTGCACGCCGTAACGTTCAGCCACTTTGGACGCCGCACGCACCATCATGCGCTTCAGCACCACGCCCATCTGGCCGTCGTCCACTTTCTCCAGGATTTCGCCGACCACCGGTTCGAAATTGATCGCCACAAAACGCACGCGGTGGGAGCTGCCAAAGCGGTTCCACAGATAATGCGCCACCTGACGAACGCCGATTTCATGCGCCGCGCCGCCCAGGTTAAAGAAGCAGTAGTGCACGCGGCAGCCGCGACGCATCAGCATATAGCTGGAGACGCCGGAGTCGAAGCCGCCGGAAATCAGGGACAGCACATCTTCCTGGGTGCCAATCGGGAAGCCGCCGATACCTTCATAGCGGCCTTTCACCAGCAGCAGGCGATCGTTTTCGATCTCCAGATTCACGGTCACATCCGGGTGGGTCAGCCGCACGCGCGCCGTTTCAACGTGCTGGTTCAGACCGCCGCCGACGTAACGTTCCACTTCAATGGAGCTGAATTCGTGCTTGCCGCGACGCTTCACGCGCACGCAGAAGGTTTTGCCTTCGATCTGGTCGCGGTACTGCACCAGCGCTTTCTCGAAGATGTCGTGCATATCGGTAAAGGCACGGAACATCTTCCACTTCCAGAATATGGTGGATCCCCGGAATACGGGTCAGCGCGTCGCGCCTGACGTTTGTTTTCGTCTTTGGCGCGCACTTCAACGTGGTCCCAGTGGCGCACCACGGCGAGGGTTTCGTCGTAGTGCTTTAATACGTTACGAATGTTCCCGGTGAGAATTTTAATAAAGCGCAAACGCACAGATTGGCTTTTGATGGTGATTTCAGGGAACAATTTAATGATAAACTTCATGGCGGCAATGTTTCGTTGGGCAAGCGCTATCATCAACGCTTAGCAATGGTAAAATAATACAATGCGGGCTGGCATCAGCCCCGTGGCCCGCATCCAGGCGCGCAAGTATACCACCATCGCGCGTGGCCTGCTGTGCACATTCGCCGCATTGATTATTTTGCTAATCAATGCCCCGAGACTCCGCTACCATGGCGGAATCTGGCAACAGAATATCCCAACGGAGTCAGATTCACTCACTATGCCGAAGAAAAACGAAGCACCGGCCAGTTTCGAAACTGCGCTGAGCGAGCTGGAGCAGATTGTCACCCGTCTTGAGAGCGGCGATCTCCCGCTGGAAGAGGCGCTCAACGAATTCGAGCGCGGCGTGCAGCTGGCGCGCCAGGGGCCAGGCAAACTGCAGCAGGCCGAGCAGCGCGTGCAGATCCTGCTCTCCGACAGCGAAGAGGCGAAAACCACGCCTTTCACACCGGACGCCGAGTAAATGGATTTTGCCAACGAGCTTCAGGCGCGCGTCATGTGCGCGCCAACGACGCCCTGCGCCGTTTTATTGCGCCACAGCCTTTTCAGAACACTCCACTGGTTGAAGCCATGCACTATGGCGCACTCTTGGGTGGAAAGCGCCTGCGCCCGTTTCTGGTGTACGCCACCGGCAATATGTTTGGTATCAGCGATAACACGCTGGACGCCCCGGCAGCCGCCGTGGAGTGCATCCACGCCTACTCGCTGATTCACGATGATCTGCCGGCGATGGATGACGACGATTTGCGTCGCGGTCAGCCCACCTGCCATATTAAGTTTGGCGAAGCCAATGCCATTCTGGCGGGTGATGCCCTGCAAACGCTGGCATTCTCCATTCTGAGCGACGCGCCGATGGCCGAAGTGAGCGACCGCGACCGCCTGGCGATGATTTCCGAACTGGCGATGGCCAGCGGCGTGGCCGGCATGTGCGGCGGCCAGGCGCTGGATCTGGAAGCCGAAGGACGTCAGGTTAATCTGGAACAGCTGGAGCGTATTCATCGCCATAAAACCGGCGCGCTGATTCGTGCCGCCGTTCGCCTGGGCGCGCTGAGCGCGGGTGAAGCAAGGGCGCAAAGCCCTGCCGATTCTGGACAGATACGCAGAAAGTATCGGTCTGGCGTTCCAGGTTCAGGATGACATTCTGGATGTGGTGGGCGATACTGCAACATTGGGTAAACGTCAGGGTGCCGATCAGCAGCTTGGCAAAAGTACCTACCCCGCCCTGCTGGGACTTGAGCAAGCCCAGCGTAAAGCCCGGGATCTGATTGACGATGCCCGCCGGTCGCTGAATGCTGCTGGCCGCGCAGTCGCTTGATACCTCGGCACTGGAAGCGCTAGCGGACTATATAATCCAGCGTGATAAATAAAACCTATATATCTCGATGAGCCTTTGATGAGTTTTGATATTGCCAAATACCCGACACTGGCGTTAGTTGACTCCACCCAGGAGTTACGTCTGTTGCCGAAAGAGAGCCTGCCGAAGCTGTGCGACGAACTGCGTCGCTACCTGCTCGACAGCGTAAGCCGCTCCAGCGGCCATTTCGCCTCCGGGCTTGGCACGGTAGAGCTGACCGTGGCGCTGCACTACGTCTATAACACGCCGTTCGATCAGCTTATCTGGGACGTGGGCCACCAGGCCTATCCGCACAAAATTCTGACCGGACGTCGCGATAAAATTGGCACTATTCGCCAGAAAGGCGGCCTGCACCCCTTCCCGTGGCGCGGAGAGAGCGAGTATGACGTACTGAGCGTCGGCCACTCCTCGACCTCCATTTCTGCGGGCATCGGTATTGCCGTTGCCGCCGAAAAAGAGAACAAGCAACGCCGCACCGTCTGCGTGATTGGCGACGGTGCCATTACCGCCGGGATGGCCTTCGAGGCCATGAACCACGCGGGCGACATCAAGCCGGACATGCTGGTTATCCTTAACGATAACGAAATGTCGATCTCCGAAAACGTCGGCGCGCTGAACAACCATCTTGCGCAACTGCTTTCAGGCAAGCTCTACTCCTCGCTGCGCGAAGGCGGCAAAAAAGTTTTCTCCGGCGTACCGCCGATTAAAGAGCTGCTCAAGCGTACCGAAGAACACATCAAAGGTATGGTCGTACCGGGCACCCTGTTTGAAGAGCTTGGCTTTAACTATATTGGCCCGGTTGACGGCCATGACGTGCTGGGTCTGGTGACCACGCTCAAGAACATGCGCGACCTGAAAGGCCCGCAGTTCCTGCACATCATGACCAAAAAAGGGCGTGGCTACGAGCCGGCGGAAAAAGATCCGATCACCTTCCACGCGGTGCCGAAATTCGATCCGTCCAGCGGCTGTCTGCCAAAAAGCAGCGGCGGCATGCCGAGCTATTCCAAAATTTTCGGCGACTGGCTGTGCGAAACCGCAGCGAAAGACAACAAGCTGATGGCGATCACTCCGGCCATGCGTGAAGGCTCCGGCATGGTGGAGTTCTCCAGAAAATACCCTGACCAGTATTTCGACGTGGCCATTGCCGAGCAGCACGCGGTGACATTTGCCGCGGGCCTGGCGATCGGCGGCTACAAACCGGTTGTCGCTATCTATTCCACCTTCCTGCAGCGCGCCTACGATCAGGTGATCCACGACGTGGCGATCCAGAAGCTGCCGGTGCTGTTTGCTATCGATCGTGCGGGCATCGTCGGTGCCGACGGCCAGACGCACCAGGGCGCGTTTGACCTGTCGTTCCTGCGCTGCATTCCGGATATGGTCATCATGACGCCAAGCGACGAGAACGAATGTCGTCAGATGCTGTTTACCGGTTACCACTATCAGGATGGCCCAAGCGCGGTTCGCTATCCACGCGGTAACGCGGTAGGCGTTGAGCTGCAACCGCTGGAGAAGCTGGCGATAGGTAAAGGTCTGGTGAAGCGTCGCGGTGAGAAAGTGGCAATTCTGAACTTCGGTACCCTGATGCCAGAAGCCGCTAAGGTCGCTGAGTCGCTGAATGCCACTCTGGTGGATATGCGCTTTGTGAAACCGCTCGATGAATCCCTGATCCTGAACATGGCAGAAACCCATGACGTGCTGGTGACGCTGGAAGAAAACGCCATCATGGGCGGCGCGGGCAGCGGCGTGAACGAGGTGCTGATGGCGAACCGTAAAGCCGTTCCGGTACTGAACCTCGGTCTGCCGGATCACTTCATTCCGCAAGGTACTCAGGACGAAGCCCGCGCGGCAATTGGCCTGGACGCCGCTGGTATTGAAGCCAAAATTCGTAGCTGGCTTGCCTGATCCCTCCCCTTTTCCGCTCCTGCTATGCTTAAACGTATTGTTTAAAAAGCAGGAGTGGAACCATGCAATACACGACATTAGGAAAAACGGATCTTAACGTTTCCCGACTTTGCCTGGGATGTATGACCTTTGGCGAGCCTGACCGGGGTAATCACGCCTGGACGCTGCCCGAAGAGAGCAGCCGCCCTATCATCAAACGCGCCATCGAAGGTGGCATTAACTTCTTTGACACCGCCAACAGCTACTCCGACGGCAGCAGCGAGGAGATTGTCGGCCGCGCCCTGCGCGATTTTGCCCGCCGCGATGAGGTGGTCGTCGCCACCAAAGTCTACTATCCGGTGGGCGACCTGGCGGAGGGCCTGTCTCGCGCGCAGATCCTGCGCTCCATTGATGACAGCCTCGACGCGGCTGGGCATGGAGTATGTCGATCTGCTGCAGATCCACCGCTGGGATTACAACACGCCCATTGAAGAGACGCTGGAAGCGCTCGATGACGTGGTGAAAGCCGGTCAGGCAAAGCGCGCTATATCGGCGCATCGTCGATGCACGCCTCCCAGTTTGCTCAGGCGCTGGAGCTGCAGCAGCAGCATGGCTGGGCGCGCTTTGTCACCATGCAGGATCACTACAACCTGATCTACCGCGAAGAAGAGCGCGAGATGCTGCCGCTGTGCCATCGGGAAGGCGTGGCGGTGATCCCGTGGAGCCCGCTGGCGCGCGGTAAGCTGACCCGCCCGTGGGGAGAAACCACGGCGCGTCTGGTGTCGGATGAAGTGATGGAAAAACTCTATACCGGCACCGAAGAGAATGACGCGGCCATTGCCGAACGGCTGGCCGGAATGGCCGAGGATAAAGGCGCGACCCGCGCGCAGGTGGCGCTGGCGTGGCTGCTGGGTAAGCGCGGGGGTTGCGGCGCCGATTATTGGCACATCGCGCGAAGAGCAGCTGGAAGAGCTGCTGGAAGCGGTAGATGTGAAGCTGAGGCCGGAACCGGAACAGATTGCCGAGCTGGAAACGCCGTACCAACAGCATCCGGTGGTGGGATTTAAGTAACGAAAGTCCAGTGCCAGGTGGCGCCTTCAGGGCCGACCTGCTAACGAATGTCACAGGCAACCCATGTATGGCAACTCTGGCTGCGGGCTACGCATTCCTGGCGACCTGCCTGCGGCAACGCATTCATGGCAACGCTTTCTGTAGGGTGCGCATTCATGCGCACCTGGCGCATTAAAGCACCAGCCCCAACCCATACAAAATCGCCGCAGCAATGACCCCGGCAATAATATCATCGACCATAATTCCCATACCGCCGTGCACATTACGATCGAACCAGCGAATCGGCCACGGCTTCCACATATCCAAAATACGGAAAAGCACAAAGCCGACGAGCGACCCACTGCCAGCTCATCGCTCGGGAGCGCCATCAGCGTAATCCACATTCCGATGAACTCATCCCACACAATGCTGCCATGATCGTGCACACCCATATCACTCGCCGTCCGATGACACAGATACACACCCACACAAATCCCCATCAGCACCACCAGCGAATACAGCTGCCAGGGCAGCAACGTCATCACCCACCAGAAGGGAATCGCCGCCAGCGAACCCACGGTGCCCGGCACAATCGGGCTCAAGCCGCTACCAAACCCGGTCGCCAGCAAATGCCACGGATTGGCCATGCGCAGACGGCTTTTGGCCACATCTTTATTTAGCGTCAAAGTGATCAAATCCCTTTCCAGTCAAGCGAAACGGCGCAGCCTTGCCGTTCTCCAGCAGCGTAATCAGCCCTTCTGCTCTCCGGCGCGATCTGCCCGATGCAGGTAAACGTCACGCCGAGATGCCCTAACGCCACATCCAGCGCCCCACGGTTCAGCTCCGGCACGGTAAAGCACAGCTCATAATCTTCACCGCCGGACAGCGCCCAGCGCAGCGCCTGCTCAGGCTCTACGTGACGACGCAACGCAGCTCCGACAGCGGCAACGCATCCAGATCGATGCGCGCGCCGACACTGGCTGGCCTTCAGAATGTGCGCCGAGATCGGAGATCAGGCCGTCGGAGAGATCGATAGCCGAGCTTGCCCGCTTGCGCAGCGCCTGACCGTGCAGCACGCGCGGCGTTGGGCGCAGATGACGCTTGACCAGCACTTCATGCACCGCCGGATCGTTCAGGCGATGAAGCGATGCTGCAGGATCGCCAGGCCAGCAGCGCTGTCGCCCGGCGTACCGGTGACATAAATCCAGTCGCCCGGTTTAGCGCCCGAGCGCTTCAGCGCGCGGCCGGCCGGCACATAGCCATGAATGCCCAGCGTCATCGACAGCGGCCCGCGCAGTGGTATCGCCGCCAATCAGCTGCATATCGTAGTAACTAAGCTGCTCAAACAGGCTGTCGCTGAAGGCTTCCAGCCAGGCTTCATCCACCTCCGGCAGCGTCAGCGCCAGCGTCAACCACGCCGGATCGGCGCCCATCGCCGCCAGATCGCTGACGTTCACCGCCAGCGCTTTGTAAGCCAGATCGGCAGGATCGATATCCGGCAAGAAAATGGACGCCCGCCACCAGCGTATCGGTGCTGATTGCCAGCGTCTGTTTTTCAGGAACGTTGAGAAGAGCACAGTCGTCGCCAATGCCGGTTTCAACATCACGACGAGAGGTTCTGACACGGTCAAAATAACGGGCAATCAGGGAGAATTCGCCGCATGCCATACGTTATGCCTCAGCAAATAAAAGAAAAAAAGAGCCGGTGAGCCCAGCCGCAGCGCTCCGGTTTGCGGACCGGCTTATTTTTTGTGGGGACGGATCGCAGGGGCGGCTTTATCCAGCACGCCGTTAACAAACTTGTGGCTGTCTTCAGCGCCAAAGGTTTTCGCCAGTTCGATAGCTTCGTTGATGGCCACTTTGTACGGCACATCATCACGTTTAGACAGTTCAAACAGCGCGATACGCAACACCGCTTTTTCAACCTGACCCAGCTCTTCCAGCTGACGGGACAGGTACGGCTTCATCAGGCCATCGAGATACGCGCTATTAGTCGCCACCCCGGACAGCAGTTCACGGAAGTACAGAACGTCGACGTCTTTCACGTCCTGTTCCGCCAGGAACTGGTATTCAACATCAGCGATGTCGTTCTGGGACAACTGCCAGGAGTAAAGCGCCTGGACGGCACACTCACGGGCGCGGCGACGAGCAGCAGGTTTCACGGAATTCCCCTTACAAAAAAATCAGGCCTTGATGGCTTTCAATACATTGATCATTTCAAGCGCGGTCAGTGCAGCTTCCGCACCTTTGTTACCGGCTTTGGTGCCAGCGCGTTCGATGGCTTGCTCGATACTTTCGGTGGTCAGCACGCCGAACGCCACCGGAATTTCGCTGTTCCTGCGCAACGTGAGCCAGGCCATTGCTTGCACCGCCCGCAACGTATTCGAAGTGCGCAGTACCGCCACGAATCACCGTACCCAGCGCAATCACCGCGTCGTATTTGCCGGTTTTCGCCAGCGCGCCCGCCGCCAGCGGCAGTTCGTAAGCGCCTGGAACCCAAACAACGGTAATGTTGTCATCTTTAACCTGGCCGATACGTTTCAGGGCGTCAATCGCACCTTCCAGCAGGCTGTCGTTGATGAAGTTGTTGAAACGCGCAATGGTGATGGCGACGCGAGCGTCCGGGGTAGCTACAGCAGCTTCAATAATGTTCATACTCTTCCTTTACGGGTTCATTTGGCCCCGCAGGGGGGCGGATTTTATCATAATACTTTGCGCACTGCTTCCCTATTTCGGGAGCAATTACGCTGTCGTTAAATGGAGGCAGACATCCGGACCCACCGGACGAATCTCGCTGAATGTGAGTTGCGGTGCGTCGGCCAGTTTTTCAAGGCCGGGCAGCACAAACAAGCCGCGCGCGTCGTGACCTAACAGTTTAGGTGCAACGTAGACGAGCAGTTCATCCACCAGCCCCGCCTGAAGCAGCGCGCCGGCAAGCGTCGGACCAGCTTCGACCCAGATGCTGTTCACCTGCTGCTTGCCGAGCAGCATCATCAGCACCACCAGATCCAGATGCCCGTTATGCTCCGGCACCATAACGCTGCGCACGCCTTCCGGCCAGTCGCGCGTATCTTCCCTCGTGCGCGCAATCCAGGTTTCACCCGGCTGCTGGACGATGCGGTGCTGCGGCGTTACGCGGTTCTGGCTATCAATAACAATACGCAGCGGCTGACGCAGGTTCTCCTGCGGATAAAGCGCCTGGGTATCGGCATTCAGTTCATCCCAGCGCACGGTCATGGCCGGATCGTCAGCCAGGACCGTTTCACTGCTGGTGAGGATAGCATGGCTTTGCGCGCGCAGACGTTGCACATCGCGCCTTGCCTGTGGCGAAGTTACCCACTGGCTTTCGCCGTTTGCCATCGCCGTACGGCCGTCCAGCGAGGCGCCCAGCTTGAGCTGAATATACGGAAACCCGGTACGCATGCGTTTGAGGAAACCTTTGTTGAGCGCTTCGGCTTCCTTCATCATCAGGCCGTGGCTGACGTCAATGCCTTCCTGCTGCAAACGATACAGGCCGCGTCCGGCCACCTGCGGATTGGGATCCTGCATCGCCGCGACCACGCGCCTGACGCCCGCCGCAATCAGCGCTTCACAGCACGGCGGCGTACGCCCGTGATGGCTGCAGGGCTCCAGCGTCACATAGGCCGTGGCGCCGCGCGCGTGCTCACCCGCCATGCGCAGCGCATGCACTTCCGCATGCGGCTCGCCAGCGCGATAGTGAAAACCTTCGCCCACGATCTCGCCATCGTTCACGATAACGCAGCCGACGTTCGGGTTCGGGATGGGTGGTAAAACGCCCGCGCTGCGCCAGTTTCAGCGCTCGCGCCATGTACTTCGCATCGTGCATGAGCTTAATCCTGTAAGCGGGCGATCTCTTCGCCAAACTCTCGAATATCTTCAAAACTGCGGTAAACCGAGGCGAAGCGGATATAGGCGACTTTATCGAGCTTTTTCAGCTGCTCCATCACCAGGTTGCCGATCATTTTGCTGGGAACTTCACGTTCGCCCGTGGCACGCAGGTGAGATTTAATGTGGTTTAGCGCCATTTCGACGTCATCCGCGCTGACCGGACGTTTCTCCAGCGCCTTCAGCATTCCGCTGCGCAGCTTCTCTTCGTTAAAGGGTTCGCGCACGTCGTTGCTTTTCACCACGCGCGGCATTACCAGCTCTGCCACCTCAAAGGTGGTAAAACGCTCGTTGCACACCAGACACTGCCGGCGGCGGCGCACTGAGGAGCCTTCGCCCACCAGACGAGAATCGATGACTTTGGTATCCACAGCGGAGCAGAATGGGCAATGCATGACGTTTCCTGTCGCGAGAATTGGGGGCAGATAGTGTAGCGCGTTCCCGGTTGCAACAAAATACAGGGCGCAGAATCGCCACCTGGCTCACAGCGACGCCTGACGGTTACAGCAAACCGTGAAAAGTTACTAAGCTTAGAAAGCCAATCCGGCTTAATGACAGGAGGATGTATGGGTTTATTCAATTTCGTCAAAGAAGCGGGTGAAAAACTGTGGGATGCGGTGTCAGGCGGCGATGACCAGAGCAAAAAGCTGCAGGAGCACATCAATCAACTCGGCCTGCCCGACAGCGACAAAGTGAAAGTCGACGTGCAGGGCGATACCGTGAAGGTCAGCGGTGACGGTATCTCGCAGGAGTTGAAAGAGAAGATTCTGGTAGCGGCGGGTAACGTGGCCGGCATCACCAAAGTGGAAGATAACGTCACCACCAGTGACAGCGCCGCGCAGGCCGAATTCTACACGGTGAAAAAAGGCGATACCCTGAGCGCTATCTCGAAGCAGGTGTACGGCACGCCGAACGAATACAACAAGATCTTTGAAGCGAACAAGCCAATGCTGACGCATCCTGATAAGATCTATCCCGGCCAGGTTTTACGTATCCCTAAATAACCGGAAGGACATTGCATGACGTTCAGGATGATTTGGGTGCCGGCAGCGCTTGCTGCGCTGGTGCTCAGTGGTTGCAGCTCCACCCCCGCTTCACCTCAGGTCAAAGCGCTGCATCAGGAAGTGAGCCAGCTCAACCAGCAGATGCGCAAACTGACCAGTCAGGCCAGCGCGCTGGAGATTCAGGGGCAGCTCAACAGCCAGTCGACGCAGGGCGCATGGTTACTCCCGCAGGCGAATACGCCGGTAGAGCTGCAGACGCAGCTGGGTAAACTGCGCCTGTCGCTGTCGCACGTTGAGGGGGAAGCCAGCGGCAGCCGCGCTAACCTGAATATCCGTTCAACCGATGATAAGCCAGTGCCGGCACTCAGCGCCCGCGTGGTATGGGGCGAAATGGATCCCGCCAGCGGCAAGCCGCTGAACGCCGACAGCCTGAGCCAGACCATTACCGTGCCCGCCAGTCTGATGCCGCGCAGTTCGGTCAGCGTACCGCTGCGACTCAGCGGGCTGGCACCGGGTCAGCCCGGATACGTGCGCGTGCATGATGTGCAGGCGGTGACGGACGCCAGCACGGTCGTTGCAGGCCAGTAATTCTGGCGTCAGGCATAAAAAAACGGGCTGCACTCAGGCAGCCCGTTTCATTTCTCCGGCACAATTACGGCAGAATGGACGGCTGATCCGCCCCTTCTTTCTCGACTTTCTGCTGGAGCAGGTGCTCGCGCTTCATGCCGAGTTTCAGCGCCAGCGCGGACGCGACGTAGATGGACGACGCCGTACCGATGGAGACACCGATCAGCATGGTCAGCGAGAAGCCTTCCAGCACCGGGCCACCGAAGAGGATACAGCATCAGGATCACCACCAGGGTGGTGACCGGAGGTGATCAAGGTACGGTGCAGCGTCTGGGTCAACGACACGTTAAAGATTTCGTACGGCGTACCGCGACGGATCTTACGGAAGTTTTCACGAATACGGTCAGATACCACGATACTGTCGTTCAGTGAGTAACCGATAACGGACATCAGGGATGCCACAATCGTCAGGTCAATCTCAATGTGGAACAGAGACAGTATGCCCATGGTGATCACCACGTCGTGCGCCAGGGCGATAACCACACCGGCCGCCAGTCGCCATTCAAAGCGGAAACCGACGTACACCAGGATGGAAATCAGCGCCACCAGCAGCGCCATCGCGCCGGTCTGCGCCAGGTCAGCACCCACGCTTGGGCCGACGAACTCAATACGCTTAACCGCTGCGTTCTGGCTGGTTGTTTCGTTAATCACGCTAACAACCTTACTGCCCAGCTCCTGGCTGCCGTTGGCATCGTGCACCGGCGGCATACGCACCATGATGTCGCGGCTGCTGCCGAAGTTCTGCAGCAGCGGCTCTTCAAAGCCCGCTTTCTGCAGCGATTCGCGCATCTGGTCCATATCGACCGGTTTTTCCAGGGAGATCTCGATGACCGTACCACCGGTGAAATCCAGACCCCAGTTAAAGCCTTTCACGCCCATAACGATGATGGACAGAATCAGCAGTAAACCTGAAATGCCGAAGGCCCAGTAGTCCCAGCGCATAAAGTCCCAGACTTTACGGCCGTGGTTCAATTGTTCAACAGTATATTCCTGTGCCACAACGCACTCCTCAGATAGACAGCTTTTTGACGCGCTTGCCGCCGTACAGCAGGTTCACGATGGCACGGGTGCCGACAATAGCGGTAAACATTGACGTTGCGACACCGATACCGGTTGTAATCGCAAAGCCTTTGATCGCGCCAGTACCCACTGCATACAGGATAAGAACCTTAATCAGTGTTGTTACGTTCGCATCGAAGATGGAGCTGAACGCGCCTTTATAGCCTTCGTCAATCGCCTGCTGAACAGAGCGACCGTTGCTCAACTCTTCTTTGATACGTTCGTTAATCAGTACGTTGGCGTCGACCGCCACCGCAAGGGTCAGAACGATACCCGCAATCCCCGGCATGGTCAGCGTCGCCCCCGGCAGCAGGGACATAATGCCGATGATCAGCACCAGGTTCGCGATCAGCGCGGACGTCGCAATCAGACCAAACTTCTTATAGAAGAAGATCATGAAGAGGATAGAGACCGCCAGACCGGCCAGACACGCTTCCAGACCCTGCTGGATGTTTTGCATACCCAGCGTTGGACCAATGGTACGTTCTTCAACAATCTGAATTGGCGCAATCAGCGCACCGGCACGCAGCAGCAGAGAGAGCTGACGCGCTTCGTTCGGGTTGTTGATACCGGTAATACGGAAGCTGTTACCCAGACGAGACTGGATGTTGGCGATGTTAATCACCTCTTCCTCTTTCACCAGCACCGCACGACCGTTTGCATCTTTCTTACCGCTGTCTTTGTACTCCACGAACAGGGTCGCCATCGGCTTGCCGATGTTGTCCTTGGTGAAGTTAGACATGATGTTACCACCCGCGCTATCCAGCGAGATGTTAACCTGCGGCTGGTTGTACTCATCCTGGCTCGACGTGGAGTCAGTGATGTGGTCACCGGTCAGGATCACGCGCTTGTACAGCACAACCGGCTGACCTTCGCGGGTCTGTTTCACTTCGGAGTCACCCGGAATACGGCCAGACGCCGCGGCGGACTGGTCGACATTGGAGTTCACCAGACGGAATTCCAGCGTCGCGGTCGCACCGAGAATCTCTTTCGCACGCGCGGTATCCTGGATACCCGGCAGTTCAACCACGATACGGTCAGCACCCTGACGCTGTACCAACGGCTCAGCCACGCCCAGCTGGTTTACACGGTTACGCAGAATGTTGATGTTCTGCTGAACGGCATATTCACGCGCTTCTTTCAGACGCGCATCGGTCATCACCGCACGCAGCTGGTTGCTGCCCTGAGAGGTGATCACCAGGTCACGGTGACGTTGGGTCAGGTAATCTACAGCCTGATCGCGCGCCGCGCTGTCGCGGAACGTGATGCTCATGCCGTAGTTATCTTCTTTACGCACGGTGGTGTAAGCGATGCCTTTATCACGCAGATCGCTGCGCAGGCTGTCGATATTCTGTTCCTGCAGCTTGCCGAGCGCGGTATCCATATCCACTTCCATCAGGAAGTGAACGCCGCCACGCAGGTCAAGACCGAGTTTCATTGGCTCTGCGTTCAGCGCAGCCAGCCAGCGAGGGGTTGCAGGAGCAAGGTTAAGCGCCACGACATATTTGTCACCCAGCACGCCCATCAGCGCTTCGCGAGCGCGGAGCTGCGTGTCGGTGGTGTCGAAGCGAGCAAGAATTGCACCCTCTTCCAGAGCCACAGACTTAGCGGTAATTTTTTCTTCTTGTAACGTTTTCTGGACCTGGATCAGCGTTTGCTCACTGGCGGCGACACCGCGCGCGCCAGTGATTTGAACAGCCGGATCCTCACCATACAGGTTGGGAAGCGCGTACAGCAGGCCGACGATAATCACGACGACCAGCATGATGTACTTCCACAAAGGATAACGGTTTAACACGGCAGTTCCCTTTGGGAAAAGTTGGGATTACAGCGCCTTCATGGTGCCTTTCGGCAGAACGGCAGCTACGAAGTCACGTTTGATAACCACTTCAGTGGTGTCGTTCAGGGCGATAGCAATGTAGCCGCTTTCAGCCACTTTGGTTACGCGGCCGACCAGACCACCGTTGGTCAGCACTTCATCGCCTTTCGCGATGGAGTCCATCAGCTTTTTGTGCTCTTTGGTACGCTTCTGCTGTGGGCGCAGGATCATGAAGTAGAAGATCAGACCGAACACAACCAGCATCAGGATCAGAGACATCGGGCTGCCCTGCGCCGGAGCACCTGTTGCCGCTACCGCATCAGAAATAAAAAAGCTCATTCAAATTCCCTCATTATTAATATTAATCAACGTTCAACGGTGGAACATCCCGCCCCTGACGTTGGTAAAAATCGGTCACGAAGCTCTCTAATTTACCCTCTTCGATAGCCTTGCGTAAACCAGCCATTAAGCGCTGATAATAGCGAAGATTATGAATGGTATTGAGACGCGCGCCCAAAATCTCGTTGCAACGATCGAGATGATGCAGATACGCACGAGAATAATTGCGACAGGTGTAGCAATCGCACTCGGCATCGAGCGGGCTGGTGTCACTTTTATGCTTCGCGTTACGGATTTTCACCACGCCATCGGTAACGAACAGATGACCGTTACGCGCGTTACGGGTTGGCATCACGCAGTCGAACATATCAATGCCGCGACGCACGCCTTCAACCAGATCTTCCGGTTTACCCACACCCATCAGGTATCGTGGTTTATCCGCCGGGATTTGCGGGCAGACGTGCTCCAGAATGCGGTGCATGTCCTCCTTCGGCTCACCCACAGCCAAACCGCCGACAGCGTAGCCATCAAAACCTATCTCTACCAGACCTTTAACCGAGATATCGCGTAAATCTTCGTAAACGCTGCCCTGAATAATGCCAAACAGCGCATTTTTGTTCTGCAGGGAGTCAAAACGGTCGCGGCTGCGCTTCGCCCAGCGCAGAGACATCTCCATAGAGCGTTTCGCGTAATCCCAGTCCGCCGGGTATGGCGTACATTCGTCGAAGATCATCACGATGTCAGAGCCGAGATCGTACTGAATCTCCATCGATTTTTCCGGATCGAGGAAAATCGGATCGCCGTTGATCGGGTTACGGAAGTGCACGCCCTGCTTCGGTGATCTTGCGGATATCGCCCAGGCTGAAGACCTGGAAGCCGCCGGAGTCGGTCAGGATCGGGCCTTTCCACTGCATGAAATCGTGCAGATCGCCGTGGAGCTTCATGATCTCCTGACCCGGACGCAGCCACAGGTGGAAGGTGTTGCCCAGGATAATCTGTGCGCCAGTGGCTTCCACTTCTTCCGGCGTCATCCCTTTTACGGTGCCGTAAGTGCCCACAGGCATAAACGCCGGGGTTTCCACCACGCCGCGATCAAACACCAGGCGACCGCGGCGCGCGCGGCCGTCGGTGGTATCGAGTTCAAATTTCATTTTTTCTCCGACGTCAGAAAAACAGTCCAACTGATTACTCAGCACACCCACAACCGTATCTTCCCGTCACGCTCATTCAAAGCCTGCGGATTGTACGTGATAAACATCGCGTCCCCGTAGCTAAAAAAGCGATATTTTTGTTCTACCGCAGACTTGTAGGCGTTCATGGTGTGCTGATAACCGGCAAACGCGGAGACCAGCATAATCAGCGTCGATTCAGGCAGATGGAAGTTGGTCACCAGCGCATCAATCACTTTGTACTGATAGCCCGGGTAGATAAAGATCTGCGTATCGCCAAAGAACGGCTCGATCAGCGCATCGTGTCGCCGCCGCCTGCGCGGCGCTCTCCAGTGAACGCACGGACGTGGTGCCCACCGCCACCACGCGGTTGCCGCGCGCTTTCGCCGCCAGCACCGCGTCCACCACCTCCTGCGGCACTTCGGCATACTCGGAGTGCATGATGTGATCTTCAATGCTGTCCACGCGCACCGGCTGGAAGGTGCCCGCGCCGACGTGCAGCGTCACAAACGCCATCTCAATGCCTTTTGCCTTCAGCGCAGTTTTTCCAGCAGCGGCTCATCAAAGTGCAGACCCGCCGTCGGTGCAGCCACCGCGCCAGGCTTCTGGCTGTAGACGGTCTGGTACAGCTCGCGGTCGGCCTCTTCGTCCGGACGCTCAATGTACGGCGGCAGCGGCATATGGCCGATGGCGTTCAGGATATCGAGCACCGTGCGCTCGTCATTGAACTCCACTTCAAACAGCGCATCGTGGCGCGCCGTCATGGTCGCTTTGATGCTCTCGTCATCGCCCAGCAGCAGCTCCGCGCCCGGCTTCGGCGCCTTGGAGGCGCGAATATGTGCCAGAATACGTTTATCATCGAGCATACGTTCGACCAGCACTTCAATCTTGCCGCCGCTGGCTTTACGGCCAAACAGGCGCGCCGGGATCACGCGGGTATTGTTGAAGACCAGCAGATCGCCAGGGTTGAGCTTGTCGAGCAAATCGGTGAAAGTACCGTGCGTCAGCGCGCCCGTTGGCCCATCCAGTGACAGTAAGCGACAACTGCTGCGCTCAGGCATGGGATAGTGAGCAATCAGGGATTCAGGTAGTTCAAAGGAGAAATCGGCGACGCGCATGACGTATACTCGTGACTTAAAAACAGGCGGCATAGTCTAGTGCTCACACCCTTTTGCTGCAACAACTAGCCGCCCCCGTGGACAAATAAAACGCATGAATTTTCTCGCTCACCTGCATCTCGCTCACCTCGCTGACAGCTCCCTGTCCGGCAATTTGCTGGCCGATTTCGTGCGCGGCAACCCCGCTGAGGCCTATTAGCCCCTGAGGTTGTCGACGGGATTTTTATGCACCGCCGCATCGACGTGCTGACGGATAAGCTGCCGGAAGTGACGGAAGCCAAAGCGTGGTTTCGCCCCGAAACGCGCCGCGTTGCGCCGATCACGCTCGACGTGATGTGGGACCACTTCCTGTCGCGCCACTGGGAACAGCTGCATCCGGCGCAGTCGCTGTCCGCCTTTAGCGCTGCCGCCGAGCGCGACATTGTGCCGCAACTGCCCGGCACGCCGGGCGATTTTATCGAGCTCAACGCGGTAATGTGGCGCGAACGCTGGTTTGAACACTATGCTGACCCGGCGCGGCTGGCGCGCGTACTAAGCGGCATGGCGCATCGCCGGCCACGGCTGGCGGCGCTGCGCGACTCCTATCAGGATTTTGTCGACCACTACACCCAGCTCGAACCGCTGTTTTTCCAGTTCTATCCACGCCTGATGGCCGCCGCGCGCGCCCGGCAGCTGTGAAGCACAATTTGCCGCTGCCCCGCATTGCCTCCCCTTGCCAGCCGCAGCCATCTGCGGCTTAATGAAGCCTTGCTTAACTTTTGTTAAGCCAGTCACACAGCCATGGCGCTTTATCCGGCGTGGTTCGCCACGTCGATTGCCAGTGAATGATAAGAGGGAAAAATGTCATCAGCTACGCTAACCGAATTAGATGCCCGTTATCACTATGCCTGTGAGGTGGCGAAAACCGCCGCCAGCCGCGCGCTGGCGTGGTATCAGCAGCGCCATCAGCTGGTGGTGGAGCACAAGAAGGATTTGCAGGATGTGGTCAGTGAGGCGGATCGCAACGTTGAGCTGCTGGTAAAACACCTGATTCATGAGCGTTTTCCTGACGATGCGGTGCTGGGTGAAGAGAGCGGCGGTGACGTCAGCGGCGCGCGCTTTATCTGGGTCATCGATCCGATTGACGGCACCAGCAGCTTTCTTAACGGCCTGCACAACTGGTGCGTCTCGCTGGCGATTGTCTGCGACAATCAGCCGGTGATTGGCGTAGTCAGCGATCCTAATCATCAGGAAACCTTCCACGCCTGCCGCGGCAAAGGTGCCTGGGTGAATGACAAGCGCATTCAGGCACACAGCGCGCAGCGGCTCGACCAGGGGCTGCTGGGCCTTAGCAGCTCGAACAGCCAGCCGATTGAACCGCTGACCACCTTTATCAGCCAGCTGCTGGCGCAGGGCGGCATGTTTATCCGCAACGGTTCCGGTGCGCTGATGAGCGCCTGGGCGGCCGCCGGCCGGCTGATTGGCTATTACGAAGCGCACATGAATCCGTGGGATGGCCTGCCTGGCATTGTGCTGATGCGCGAAGCGGGCGGCGTCACCAACGATTATCTCAGCCACCATGGCCTGCAACAGGGTAATCCGGTGCTGCTGGCCAACGCGGTGCTCTATCCGCAGCTCAAAGCGCTGCTGCCGGCACAGCCAACGTTATGACACGTCTGCTGCTGAGCGCGCTGCTGGCTTTGCTGGCGCTCACCGCGCAGGCGCAGCCGCGCTACCAGCTGGAAAAAGTGGTAGAGATCAGCCGTCACGGCGTGCGTCCTCCCACCGCAGGTAACCGCACGGAAATCGAAGCCGCCACCCAGCGCGCCTGGCCGCGCTGGCGCAGCGCCGACGGCGAACTCACCGCACACGGTTATGCAGCGGTAGTGAATAAAGGTCGCTGGCAGGGTGAACACTATCGCCAGCTCGGCCTGCTGCGCGCCGGCTGTCCCGATGCCGGGCAAATCTACGTGCGTGCCAGTCCGCTGCAGCGCACCCGTGCCACGGCGCAGGCGCTGCTGCAGGGCGCCTTTCCTGGCTGCGATGTGGCAGTTCATCACGTCGCGGGGACGGTCGATCCGCTATTTCAGAGCGAAAAACTGCCGTTCGGCCAAACTGATGCTGCCACGGAGCGGGCAGCGGTCGCGGCGCGCGCCGGCGATCTCGCCGCACTGCAGCAGCGTTTACAGCCCGCCGTGCAGCAGCTCAGGCAGGCGGTATGCGCGGCAGATTGCCCGTTCTTCGATCGCCCCTGGCAGCTGAAGCAGAGTAAAAGCGGCCATACCTACGTGCAGGGTCTCAGCGTGCTGGCCAGCATGGCCGAAACCTTACGGCTCGGCTGGAGCGAAAATCTGCCGTTCAGCCAGCTGGCGTGGGGCAACATCACCCGGGCGCAGCAGATCAGCGCCCTGCTGCCGCTGCTGACCGCCAATTACGATCTGAGTAATGATGTGCCGTATATCGCGCAAAAGCGTGCATCGATTCTGCTCGACGCGGTAGTGCGCAACCTGCAGGACGATGCGGCGACGCCCTCCACCCGCTGGCTGCTGCTGGTGGCACACGATACTAATATCGCCATGCTGCGCACGCTGATCGGCTTCAGCTGGCAACTGCCCGGCTACGCGCGCGGTAATATTCCGCCCGGCAGCAGCCTGGTGTTTGAGCGCTGGCGCGATAACCAGACGCAGACGCTGCTGCTGCGCGTCTATTTTCAGGCACAGAGTCTGGACGCGCTGCGCCAGCTAACGCCGATCGATCGGCAGCACCCGCTGCTGCGCCAGGAGTGGCATCAGCAAAACTGTCGCCAGACGGCAGTGGGCACGCTGTGTCCTTATCAATCGACGCTTGAGCACTGGCGCACCGCCATTGATCAGCGCGCGGTAATCCCCGTGGTCTATCCCTGATGCCAGCCGCCGGGTTAAGCCAGACAGATTACGCCGGCTTATTCCTGCAGCGAAATTACAGCAATAAACTGCAAGCTGATGGGCACGGTTATCTGAGACTTTTCTTTTTTTTCCCTTAAAAGCCTTAGCGCTGTAAAACTGCGATATGCTGCACGGGTCAATCATCCCTTAGTAATACCTTTCTCTTTTTACATTTTTCGGCGACAGGATGCGCCGAGCTATTTTTACCCGCAGTAATAAAATCGCAAATCAACATTGAATAACTGGGATCCTGTTATGTCTGTACCTGTCTCGCTGCGCTATCGTCCGGATATCGATGGTCTGCGCGCTGTCGCCATTATATTGGTTGTGCTGTTCCACTGCGGCGTCAGCGCCGTGCCGGGCGGCTTTATTGGCGTCGATATTTTTTTCGTTATTTCCGGCTTTTTAATTGGCGGTATTATCAGTAAAGAAATTACCGCCGGCACCTTCTCGTTTTATCAGTTTTATTTACGCCGCATCCGGCGTATTGCGCCCGCACTGTTTTTTATGCTGATGGTATTGCTGCTGCTCGGTTATCTGCTGTTATCACCGCTGGAATTAAGCCAGCTGGCAAAATACAGCATGGCGGTGTTTCTCTCGGTGTCCAATATGCTGTTACTGAAGAGCGGCGACTATTTCAGTGCAGATGCCGATCTCAATCCGCTGCTGATGACCTGGTCGCTGGGCATTGAGGAGCAGTTCTATATCGTGCTGCCGTTTATTCTGCTGCTGGCCGCGCGGCTGCGGCGCACAATGACCGGCATGGTGCTACTGCTCAGCCTGCTGTCGCTGGCCGGCTGCCTGTGGTTAACGCCCCTCTCCAGCACTCAGGCGTTTTATCTGCTGCCAACCCGCGCCTGGGAACTGGGTGCCGGCGTGCTGCTGGCGCTGTGGCAACCCCGCCCCGTCACCGGCCGGCTGGCCAGCCTCTGTCATCTCGCTGGCTGGCTGTTGATCATCGGTGCCACGCTGTTACTCAGCCATAGCGATCGCTTTCCTGGCTGGCTGGCGCTGCTGCCGGTGCTGGCGGCCTGTCTGATGATCGGTGCACGCAGCCCGCTCAATCAGCGGCTGCTGGAGAACGCGCCGATGCGCTTCATCGGTAAAATTTCCTACTCGTGGTATCTGTGGCACTGGCCGCTGCTCAGTCTGGCGCGCATCTGCAGCGATCGGCCGCTCAGCATCTGGCAGGCGCTGAGCATCTGTGCCGTTGCGCTGGTCATCGCCTGGCTCTCCTGGGGCTTCGTTGAACAGCCATTCCGTCGGGCGCGCAGCGGTACGCGCTGGCTGATCCCCGGCTACTGCGCCTCGTCGCTGCTGGCAGCCGGTGCCATGGTGCTGCTGTGGCAGAGCGGTGGCCTGAAATCGCGCGTCAGTGAAGCGGTGAAGCTCGGCGACGAATGGAAAGTCGCCGCCCAGCGCGATCCCTGCCTGCTGGATTACGGCGCCACACGGCCCGCCCGCGATGCGCAGTGCCAGCCGCAGAGTGACACACCGGCGATAGCGCTGATTGGCGACAGCCATGCCGCCGCGCTGGCGGCCAACGTCGCCGATTACGCCCGGCGGCAGCAGAAACCGCTGTTTCAGCTGACCAAAGCCTCCTGCCCTTTCCTGCTTGACGCCACGCGCGCGATGCCGCAAAAACCGCAGCATGCACAGCAGTGCCTCGATTTTAATCAGCGGGTTCTGCCGATCATCCTGAGCGATAAAATAGACGAAGTGGTGATCAGCGCGTTCTGGGCGGCGGGCCTCAGTGATCAGCCGGGCAGCGGATTCCGCAGTCTCCGCGATCCGGCGCAGGACAATCTGCAGGCGCTGAAAAGCGGGCTGGATACCGTGGTGGCGCAGCTGCTGGCGGCAGGGAAAAAGATCACCCTGATTGACGATGTGCCGACCATCACGCTCGATCCGCTGCGCTACAGCCATAACCGCAATATGCCGCTGCGCCGCAGCCTGAATAGCTGGCTCAGCGCGCAGGATGGCGCGGCGCTGGCGGCGGAACGCACGCAGCAGTTGCAGATGCCAAACGCATCGGTGGCAAATCTGTTAAAGGATTATCAGCAGCACGGCGTGCGCGTGTTGTCACTGCAGGAGACGTTGTGTAATGCGCAGGGTTGTCTGGTCACTCATCAGGGCATGCCGCTCTGGTACGACAATAATCACCTGAATCCGTACGGCGGAGAGATGGCGCTGGGGAAAAACTGGTAATGCACCACGGGCGAAGTCTCGCTTCGCCCGCGGTAAAGCTTCTTACGCTTTACGTTTCTTCGCCAGCGGCCACGCCAGCAGCAACAGAACAATCCACGCAAACCCCACGTACAGCGAAATGCGGGTATCCGGGTGGTAGCCAATCAGCGCGATGATAAACACAAGGAACAGCAGCCCCACCCACGCCGTAGCGCTGCCGCCCGGCAGAGCAAACTGCAGCGCTTTCCGCGCCTGCTCTTCATCGGCACAGACGACTTTCGGCGGCGGAAGGCAATCTGCGACAGCAGGATCATGATCCACACCCACACCGTGGCAAAGGTCGCCAGGGACGCAATCACCAGGAAAACGTTCTCCGGCATGATGTAGTTCAGGTAGACCGACAACAGCAGCGCAACGGTCATCACCACCACCGTCACCCACGGCGTGCCGCGACGCGAGACGTTGGTCAAACACCTTCGGCGCACTGCCCTGCTCCGCCATGCCGTGCAGCATGCGGCCCACGCCAAAGACGTCGCTGTTGATCGCCGAAAGCGACGCGGTCAGCACCACAAAGTTAAGAATGCTGGCGGCAAAGGCAATGCCCATATGCTGGAAGGTCAGGACAAACGGGCTGCCGTCGGTACCCACCTGGTTCCACGGGTAGATGGACATGATCACGAACAGCGTACCCACATAGAACACCAGAATACGCATCGGCACCGAGTTGATGGCGCGCGGGATGGATTTCTCCGGATCTTTCGCTTCCCCGGCGGTGATACCGATAATCTCGATACCGCCGTAGGCGAACATCACCATCTGCAGCGACATCACCATGCCGAGCCAGCCGTTGCTGAAGAAGCCGCCGTTGCTCCAGAGGTTGTGGATGCCGGTCGGCTGCCCGCCGTTGCCGATGCCCCAGATGATGATGCCGAAACCGGCCACAATCATGATGATGATGGTGGCGACCTTGAAGAAGGAGAACCAGAACTCCAGTTCGCCGAACACCTTCACGCTCATCAGGTTGACGGCGCAGATGATCAGCACCACGCTCAGCACCCAAATCCAGTGCGGCACCGCCGGGAACCAGACGCCCATGTAGATGCCAAAAGCCGTCACGTCGGCAATCGCCACAATCAGGATTTCAAAGCAGTAGGTCCAGCCGGTGATAAAGCCCGCCAGCGGGCCGAGGTTTTCCTGCGCGTAGCGGGAGAACGAGCTGGCGGACGGGTTGTGAACCGACATTTCGCCCAGCGCGCGCATGATGATATACGCCGCCACGCCGCCGATGATGTAGGCCAGCAGAACGCTGGGACCGGCCATTTTGATGGCATCTGCCGAGCCATAAAACAGACCGGTGCCGATAGCCGAGCCCAGCGCCATAAAGCGGATGTGGCGCGTGCTCAATCCACGTTTGAGTTTGTTAGTGCTTTCCATTTAAATCTTGCCATTCAACACGAAAAAAACAAAAAACCACGGGGCCTTAAGCCCCGTGGTTAAACAGTTTGTTGCCGTTGATTAATGGGCGTTCGATGCGACCTGACGCCCTGCAGCACGGTCAACCCAGAAACCGCAGCAATCACCAGCATCGCCAGCGACGGTAGGCATCAGCCAGGCCAGGCCCTGCTCGGACAGCGGCAGACGCTGTGTCCAGGCTGGCAGAATTTCAGCGAAAGCTGATGCTTTAATCCCGTCAAGGATACCAAAAATCAGGCTGATAAACATGGCTGGCGCAATAATTCGCGAGGAGTTATTCCACCACGGACGGCGGTGAAGCTCAGCACCACCAGCACGATGCACGGCGGATAGATCGCCGTCAGCACCGGAATCGAGACCTGAATCAGGTGGCTCAGACCGAGGTTGGACACCGCCATGGAGAAGATGCCGAGGATAAACACCAGCGTGGTACGGTAAGAGAGCGGCAGGTACTGCGCAAAGAACTCTGCGCAGGCGCAGGTCAGGCCAACCGCGGTCACCAGGCAGGCCAGGAAGATCAGCGCCGCCAGCAGGATACTGCCCGCACCACCGAAGGTGTGCTGAACGTAAGCATGCAGGATCGCCGCGCCGTTGGCGTTCTGATCGACCATCGCGCCGCTGTCGGAGCCCAGGCGGAACAGCGCCAGATACAGCAGCGTCAGGCCCACACCGGCCATCAGGCCAGCCCAGATGGTATAGCGGGTCAGCAGACGCGCTTCGGTCACACCGCGGGAACGGGCGGCGTTAACGATAACGATACCGAACACCATCGCGCCCAGCGTATCCATCGTCAGATAGCCGTTCACGAAACCGTTGGAGAACGCGGCACGCTGGTAGTCGGCGGTGGCCGGCGAAATGCCGCCAGCCGGCCAGAGGATGGCCGCGACGCCCAGAATGGTCAGCGCGACAATTTTCAGCGGCGCGAGGAAGTTACCGACGGTGTCCAGCAGCTTGCCCGGATAGAGGGAAACCAGAATCACGATGGCGAAGTAAACCAGGCTGTAGATGAACAGCGGCATCGCGCCGTCGCCGGTCAGCGGCGCAATCCCCACTTCGAAGGAAACGGTCGCGGTACGCGGCGTGGCAAACAGCGGGCCAACGGCCAGATAGCAGACGGTCGCCAGCAGCACGCCAGCCACTTTACCAATCGGGGTGCTGAGGCTATCCACACCGCCGCCGACTTTCGCCAGCGCGACCACGGTCAGCACCGGCAGACCCACGGCGGTAATCAGGAAACCAAACGCGGCCATCCAGACGTGTTCACCCGCCTGTAAGCCGACCATTGGCGGGAAAATGATGTTGCCTGCGCCAACGAACAGGGCAAAGGTCATAAAGCCCAGCGCCAGGATGTCCCGCGATTTTAAGTGATGGGTCATAAAACCTTACTGCCTGTAGCTGATGTTGCGGTGGAAGTTGGGTTTGTGTTGTCCCCTGGATGCGCGAAAACAATGGCTTAACTGGCTTGACCAGTGCGTTATGCGGGCCGAATCGGTACAGCGCAGGTGATTTAAACTGCTTTTCTTCTGTTCACAGAGGGATGAATCGACAACGGCGCAAATTAAAACGTTTATAGCGAAGAAAGGCAATACAGGATCGGAAAACCAGAAGGATATAACAGGAAAGCGTCAGAACGCAGTGGATAAGCAGGAAATAGTCGGAAAACACCTGAGATGATTTGCTTAAAGTTTCTGCAAAGCGGGCGATCTCCTTGCAGAAACCGCCGCAGGGATGCACAAAAGGCGCGCTTTACGCGCCTGTTTGCACAACTTTACAGCATCACCACATCTGTTGTGCGATGTCGACAACCAGACGAATCTTCTGCCACTGCTGCGCTTCGGTCAGGCTGTTGCCCTCTTCCGTTGACGCAAAGCCACACTGCGGGCTGAGGCAAATCTGGTCGAGGCTGACAAACTGCGCCGCTTCCTGCAGGCGCGCCTTTACCTGTGCAGCGTCTTCCAGCTCGCCGGTTTTGGTGGTAATCAGCCCTAATACCACCTGCTGATGACCGGGTTTGATGAAACGCAGCGGCTCAAAGCCACCGGAGCGCTCATTATCGTACTCGAGGAAAAACGCGTCGATGTTCACGCTGCCAAACAGAATTTCCGCCACCGGCTCGTAGCCGCCTTCCGAGATCCAGGTCGAGCGGAAGTTACCACGACACACGTGCAGACCGACGGTGAGATCCGCCGGTTTATCTTCCAGCGCGCGATTCAGCACCTGCGCATAAATGCGCGCCAGCTGTTGCGGATCTTCACCGCGCTCGCGGATTTGCTGCTGCTGATCGCCTGAACACAGGTACGCCCACACGGTGTCATCCAGCTGCAGATAGCGGCAGCCAGCGTCGTAAAACGCCTTGATCGCCTCTTTGTAAGTCTGTGCCAGATCGGCGAAGTACTGCTCCAGATCCGGATACACCGTGGCATCAATCACTTTACGGCCGCCGCGGAAGTGCAGCACGCTCGGGCTGGGAATGGTCATTTTCGCCACCGCATCGCCGGCCACGCTTTGCAGGAAGCGGAAATGGTCCAGCATCGGATGCTGCGGGTTAAAAGCGACTTTGCCGGTGACCTTCACGCCGTGCGCTTTGGTCTGCACGCCGTTGAACTGAATGCCCTGATCGGCCTCAAACAGCTCGACGCCGTGCAGATGGCCAAAGAAATCAAAGTGCCACCAGGCGCGGCGGAATTCACCGTCGGTCACCACCTGCAGACCGCTGGCGCGCTGCTGCTCCACCACCTGGCGAATCGCATCGTCTTCTACCTGACGCAGCTGGTCGGCGCTGAGGGTGCCACTGGCGAACTGCTCGCGTGCCTGCTTAATGGCAGCGGGACGCAGAAAACTGCCGACGGTATCGGCGCGGAACGGGGCGGTGTTGCGTTGCATATTCACTCCTGCACTGGCGCATAATTGCGTCAGGGTATAATTGCGTACGGTTATTTTTGGCCATCTGGATGGCTATATGTCCATAAGAGTGACATGCCGCCCTGCCGGCGGCAATAGAAGAAAATTCAGGGGACGTGAAAAAAATTCATGATCGGTCAGCGTGAATTAGTTTTGCGCAATCGCCGCGCGCGCCTGCGCGATCTGGCTGTCGGACAGCGGCAGGTAGCCAGCCTCCGTTACGCGGCGCTGGCCCTGCGCAGAGAGCACCTGTTGCAGAAAGGCGGCGACCAGCGGCGGCAGCTGTTTGCCGGGCGCCTTGTTAACGTAGATATACAGCGGGCGCGACCACGGATAGCGGCCGCTGCGGATCGATTCGGCATCCGGCATGACGCTGTCGCCGCTGGCGGTGACGATCGGCAGGGTTTTCACGCCGCTCAGGTGAAAGCCAAAGCTGGCATAGCCGATGCTGTTCGGCGTGCTGGCGACCGCCTGCACCACCGCCGCCGAGCCGGGAAACTCCGCGACGTCAGCGCGGAAATCGCCGCGACACAGCGCCTGCTGCTTGAAGAAGCCCCAGGTGCCGGAAGCGGAGTTACGGCCAAAGCGCTGAATACTGCGCGTTGCCCAGTTCGCCGTATGCAGGCCAACATCGCCCCAGCGCTGCGGCACCTGCTGTGCGCCGCACAGCCGCGTCACGGAGAACAATGCATCCAGCTGCGGCTGACTGATGGACGGCAGCGGATTGTCCTGATTAACCACCACCACCAGCGCATCCATCGCCACCGGCACCGCCAGCGGTGCATAACCATAGCGCGCGATAAACAGCTGACGCTCATCCACCTGCATCGGCCGGCTCATGGCGCCAAGCTGAGCGGCCCCGGCGGCCAGCGCGGTCGGCGCCGTCGACGATCCCGCCGCCTGCACCTGCACGTTGACGCCCGGCGACTGACGGCTGAAATCTTCGCCCCACAGCGTCATCAGATAGCCCAGCGTGTCCGAGCCCACGCTGCTCAGGTTGCCGGTCAGCATGCTTTGCTGAGCCGTCGCCAGCAGCGGGCACAGTAATAAAAGAGAGAGCAGCAGTGATTTCATCACAGAGTCCGGTGGCGTTTACTGCGCCACATTCTCGCGGATTCCGTTCGCCACAATCAAGCGCGGTGGCAGCACGAAGCGGAAGCAGGTTTCCTGATGCGGCACGCTGCTGATCTCCAGCCGCGTGGTGTGGTGGCCGAGCGCATGCTTAACAATGGCCAGCCCCAGCCCGCTACCGCCAGTGGCGCGCGAGCGCGCTTTATCCACGCGGTAGAAACGCTCGGTCAGGCGCGGCAGATGCTCCTCGCTGATGCCGGGCCCGTTGTCGCACACTTTAAATTCGGCGCCCTGTTTGGTGCGCAGCCAGCTGATGTCGATGCGCGTGCCATCCGGCGTGTGGTTCACCGCGTTATACACCAGGTTGGAAATCGCGCTGCGCAGCTGTTCATCATTGCCGAACACCTTCAGGTGTGGATCGGTGTGGAAATGGATGTTGTGACGGCCCTGGCTGAGGGTTTCCGCCTCGCGCTGTAACAGCAGCAGCATGGTCGGCACATCCACCGTCTCTTTCAGATCAATGGCGGGGGCCGCTTCAATCTTCGACAGCGTCAGCAGCTGCTTCACCAGCCCTTCCATGCGTCGCGTCTGCTCCCGCATGGTACTGAGCGCCTTGCTGCGGGTGCGCTCGTTCATCCCGGCATCCTGCATCATCTCCAGATAGCCCTGCAGCACCGTCAGCGGCGTGCGCAGCTCATGGCTGACATTGGCGAAGAAGTTGCGTCGCGCCCCTTCCAGCTGGTGCATCTGGGTGACGTCACGCGCCACCATCAGCCACTGCCGATCGCTGTAGGGCATCACGCGGATCTCCAGATGGCGACCGTTATTGAGCACCAGATTCAGCGGCCGGGTAAAATCACGCTTTTTCAGATACAGCGTGAATTCAGGGTAGCGCAGCAGGTTGAGGATGTTCTGCCCATTATCGTCCGGCCAGCGCAGCCCCAGCAGCTGTTGCGCCAGGCCGTTACACCAGAAGATCGTCCCCTCTTCGGTGGTGAGAATCACCGCATCCGGCAGCGACTCTGCACCGCTGCGAAAGCGTTTGATCAGGTTTCCCAGCTCGCGCCGGCGCTTTTTATTACGCATCTGCATCTGATGCAGACCGTAAAACAGCGGCTCCCAGCTGCCGCTTCCCGGCGGGCGGCGTCATGCTGCGGTCAACCCACAGCCACCAGGAGAGGCGCAGCAGGTTCCAGAAATGCCAGAAACAGCACGCCGCACACGGCCAGTAACAGCCACCACGGCAGATAGCCAACCAGCAGACCCAGCATCAGCGCAGGCAGACACACCAGCGCCAGCTCGGTCAGTAACCTTTTCCATGACAGACGTTCCAGCACGCGTCACACTCCTGTCATTGTTCAGAAACGGGTAGAGAAACGATAACCCGTGCCGCGGACCGTCTGTACCATGCGATCGTGGCCGCTCAGTTCCAGCGCTTTACGCAGGCGGCGGATATGTACGTCAACCGTCCGGTCTTCGACATACACGTTAGTTCCCCAGACGTTATTCAGCAACTGTTCGCGGCTGTAAACGCGCTCCGGGTGGGTCATAAAGAAGTGCAGGAGTTTGAATTCGGTCGGCCCCATGTCGAGCGGATTGGTTTCGCCCGTCATCACGCGGTGCGAGGAGGGATCGAGGCTCAGGCCCTGCATCTCAATCACCTCTTCCACCGCCATCGGCGAAATACGGCGCATCACGGCTTTAATGCGCGCAACCAGCTCTTTCGGGGAGAAGGGCTTGGTAATGTAATCGTCCGCGCCGGTTTCCAGACCGCGCACGCGATCTTCCTCTTCACCGCGCGCCGTCAGCATCACCACCGGAATATCGCGGGTCATGGCTTCACGCTTCAGGTGTTTGATAAACTGAATTCCGGAGCCGCCGGGCAACATCCAGTCCAGCAGAATCAGATCGGGCCAGGGTTCATTCAGCTGGTTCACCGCGCTGTCATAATCTTCCGCTTCAACCGGCTGGAAACCATTTTGTTCGAGCACGAAGCACACCATTTCACGGATTGGAGCTTCATCTTCTACGACCAGAATACGTCTCGCCATACTTTGCCCTGTCTTATCTTATTTAAGTTACAAGTTTGTAATGCGGCGCCATTATGCGTCAGTTTTATGACAGATTTATGAAAAACAGTACCACCTCATGATAATCAGATAAAAAGCGCAATTGTGACAACCGGTTTCGCTTTTTTTTCATTGCGTTGTTAAGCGGTTATACTGCCGCTTTGCGATAGCAGGCACGGAGCATTCTATGCGCATTATTCACACCTCGGACTGGCATCTGGGTCAAAACTTTTACAGCAAAAGCCGCGCGGCTGAACATGAAGCGTTCCTCGACTGGCTGCTGGACGCCGATCGTGCAGCACCAGGTGGATGCGATTATCGTGGCGGGTGACATCTTTGATACCGGTTCGCCGCCCAGCTATGCGCGCGAGCTGTATAACCGCTTCGTGGTGAACCTGCAGCAAACCGGCTGTCATCTGGTGATTGTCGCCGGCAACCATGATTCCGTCGCCACGCTGAATGAATCCCGCGACATCCTGGCCTTCCTCAATACCACCGTGGTCGCCAGCGCCACGCCCGGCGCCGCGCCGCAGATCCTGAAAAAGCGCGACGGCACGCCGGGCGCGGTGCTGTGCGCCATTCCCTTTCTGCGGCCGCGCGACATCGTGCAAAGCCAGGCGGGGCTGTCGGGTCGCGGAAAAGCAGCAGTCGCTGCTGCAGGCGATTGAGCAGCACTATCAGCACTGTTATGCCGCCGCCGTGGTGCAGCGCGAAGCTATGGGCAGTACGCCATGCCGGTCATCGCCACCGGGCATCTCACCACCGTGGGGGCCAGCAAAAGTGACGCGGTCCGTGACATCTATATCGGCACGCTGGATGCCTTTCCGGCGCAGAACTTCCCGCCAGCCGACTACATTGCGCTGGGACATATTCACCGCGCGCAGGTCATCGGCGGCTGCGAGCACATCCGCTACTGCGGTTCGCCCATTGCGCTCAGTTTTGATGAGACGGGCCGCGAGAAAAGCGTATTCCTGCTGGAATTTAGCAAGGCAAACCCGGCTGGAAACTCAGCGCCGTCGACACCGCTGGAGGTGCCCGGTCACCCAGCCGCTGGCGGTGCTGAAAGGCGCGATGGCAGAGATTGAACAGCAGCTGACCGCGTTTCACACCTATGAAGGCGATCCGCCCGTCTGGCTGGATATCGAAATCACCACCGACGACTATCTGCACGATATGCAGCGGAAAATTCAGGCGCTGACCGAAGAGCTGCCGGTTGAGGTGTTGCTGGTGCGCCGCAGCCGCGAGCAGCGCGAGCGAAGCCTGGCGCGGCTGGAGAACGTGAAACCCTCAGCGAACTGAAGGTTGAAGAGGTATTTGAACGCCGCCTGGCGCAGGAGGATCAGCTGGAGGATGAACAGCGCGCGCAGTTAACGCAGCTGTTTCGCAGCACGCTGGCGACGCTGAGAGGAAGAGGGAAAACGCATGAAAATTCTGAGCCTGCGTCTGAAAAACCTCAACTCCCTGAAGGGCGAGTGGAAAATCGATTTCCGCCGCGAGCCGTTTGCCAGCAACGGGCTGTTCGCCATCACCGGCGCGACCGGCGCGGGCAAAACCACCCTGCTCGATGCCATCTGTCTGGCGCTCTACCACGAAACGCCGCGCCTTGGTAAGGCCTGTCGCAGGCGCAAAACGACCTGATGACGCGCGATACCGCCGAGTGCCTGGCCGAAGTGGAGTTTGAGGTAAAAGGCGTTGCCTACCGCGCCTTCTGGAGCCAGAACCGCGCGCGCAGCCAGGCGGAAGGGAAACTGCAGGCACCGCGCGTCGAGCTGGCGCGCGTGGCGGACAACCAGATCGTCGCCGATAAAGTCGGTGACAAGCTCAAAGCCATCGAAACCTTGTGCACCGGGCTGGATTATGGCCGCTTTACCCGCTCGATGCTGCTGTCGCAGGGGCAGTTTGCCGCCTTCCTCAATGCCAAACCGGGCGAGCGCGCCGAGCTGCTGGAGGAGCTGACCGGCACCGAAATCTACGGCCACATCTCGATGCAGATCTACGAGCGCTGGCGCACGGCGCGCGCGGCACTCGACACGCTGCGCGCCCGCGCCGGTGCGGTGCAGTTGCTCGATGACGCCCGCCGCGCCGAACTGGCGCAGCAGCTGGACCAGCTCACCCGCACCGAACAGGATCTGAGCGAGCAGCTGGCGCAGGCCCAGCAGCAGCAGCAGTGGCTGACGCAGCAGCAGCAGCTCAACGCGGAGCAACAGCAGGCGCAGCAGGCGTTGCAGGCTGCCGCCACGGCCTGGCAGCAGGCGGAAGGCGATCGTCAGCGGCTGGCGCGTGCTGAACCGGCAGAGAAGCTGCGCGACAAACTGCAGCAGCGCGAACAGCTGCAGCGCGACCAGCAGACACTGAACCAGCAGGCGCAGCAGTTACAGCAGCAACAGCAACAGGCACAAGCGGCGCTGCAGCAGGGTGAAAGCCACTATCAGGCCGCACAGCAGGCACGTGAACGCGCGCTGGCCGAACAGCAACAGCTGGAGACGCTGCTGAGCGAACAGGTGATCCCGCTCGATCAGCAGATCGCCAGCCGTGCACAGCAGCTTGAGCAGCAGCAGGCGCTGCTGAGCGAACAGCAAAAAACCCTGTTACTCAGCCAGCAGGCGCTGGATCAGCATCAGCAGGCAAGTGAACGCTTACAACAGCAGCTGGCGCAGCAGCAGGCGTTTCGCCTGAGTGAAGCCGCTGTCGCCCGCTGGGGCAGCGAACTGGCGCGCTGGCATGCCGAACTCGCCCGGCTTGAAGAGCGTGAGCAAACGCTGACGCAGCTCAGCGCGCAGCAGCAACAACTGCAAAGCCAGCTGGAACAGCAGCAGCAGGCGCTGCAGGCGCGCGAACAGGCGGCACAGCCGCTGCAACAGGCAGAAGCCGCGGCACAGCAGCAGCGCCAGCAGGCGGAGCAGGTGCTTACTTCGCTGGAAGCGGAGATCGTCAGCCCGGCGCTGCGGACGGCGCTGGCGCAGCATCAGCAGCAGCGCGGCGTACGTCAGCAGCTCAGCCTGCTGGCGGCACAGTGGCAAACGCTCCAGCCGCAGCGCCAGCAGCGTCAGCTTAAACTGCAGCTGTTACAGCAGCATGCTGAGCAGGAAGCGCTGGCGTTGCAGCAGCTGCGCGAGGAGTACAAGCGCGAGCATCAGACGCTACTGGACGTGCGTCGCCTGTGTGAACTGGAGCGCACGATTATTCAGCTGGCCGATGAACGGGCGAAGCTGCAGCCGGAACAGCCCTGCCCGCTGTGCGGCTCCTGCCAGCATCCGGCCATCGACCGCTACCAGCAGTTGCAGCCGGACGAAAATCAGCAGCGCCTGGCCGCGCTGGAGAGCCGCGTGATGCAGCTCAGGGAAGCCGGCACCGCGCGGGGCGAGCAGCTTAAACTGTCGCAGCAGCAACAGCAGGCGCTGCAACAGGAAATCGCCGATCTCGACCAGCAAATCGCCGCCACCCGCGAGCGCTGGCAGGCGCTGTGCGGTGAGCTGGCGCTTACCTTCAGCGCTGAACAGCACGCAGAATTCAGCGCCTGGCTGCAGCAGCAGGACGCGCTCGAAGCCCGCCAGCAGCAGCAGTTGCAGGCGCGCGAACTGGCGGCCGTCACGTTGCAGCAGGCCAAAGACGCGCATCTGCAACAGCAACAGCGCTGGCAGCAACATCAGCAGCAGCAACAGCTGGCACAACAGCAGCTTGCCAGCGCCCGGCAGCAGCGGGATGAGATCGATCAGCGCGTCAGCGGTGAACGTCAGGCATGGCAGCAGCAATTGCAGCAGCTGGAACAGCAGCTGGCTGCCCATCAGCTTAGCCTGCCGGCAGCGCCCGAGCGCGCAGGCTGGCTGCAAACGCTGCAGCAGCGCTGGCAGCAGTGGCAGGAAAGTGAGCGGTTACTTGCCGGGCTACAGCCGCAGCTGGCGAAAAGCGAAACGGAAGGCAGCAGCCTGCAGCACACGCTGGTGCGTGAACAGCAGCAGGTCGCCAGCCTGCAGCAAGCCCTTAACCACCTGCAACAGCAGCAGCAGGCCCAGCAGCAGCAGCGTCAGCAGCTGTTTGGCGACCGGCGCGTGGCGGACGCGCGTCAGCAGCAGCACGCCACGCTGCAACAGCATGACCAGGCGCTGGCGCAACAGCTGCAGCGCTGGCAGCAGGCGCAAAGCGAGCTGCACGGCCTGAAAGGTCAGTATGAACAGATTGTCAGCCAGCAGCAGACGCTGGCGCAGCGCGCAGCGGACGCCGAAAGCGCCTTCCGGCAGGCATTGCTGCTCAGTGATTTCGCTGACGAAAGCGCCCTGCGCGCCGCGCTGCTGGCGGAAGATGAGGTGCAGACGCTGCGCCAGCGGCTGCAAACGCTGGAGCAGCAGCATCAGCAGCACACCGCGCTGCATGCCAGACTGGCGCAGCGGCTGAGCGATCATCAGCAGCAGCGCCCGGCCGCGCTCAGCGATGCCGATGCTGGCTCCATCGCCGCCCGGCTCGAGCAGCTGCGCGTGGCGCTGCGTGACAACGCACGCCAGCAGGGTGAAGCGCAGCAGCAGTTGCACAGCGATACCCAACAGCGTCAGCAGCAGCAAACCCTGCTGGCGCAGATCGCCGCTGACGAAGCGGAACTGGCACAGCTGAGCCGCCTCAACGATCTGATCGGGTCGGCCAAAGGCGACAAGTTCCGCCGCTTTGCTCAGGGCTTAACCCTCGATCATCTGGTGTGGCTGGCAAACCGCCAGCTCGATCGCCTGCACGGCCGCTATTTACTGCAGCGCCGCGTCAGCGATGGCGAGCTGGAGCTGGAAGTGGTGGATACCTGGCAGGCCGATGCCACGCGCGACACGCGTACGCTGTCCGGCGGCGAGAGCTTCCTCGTCAGCCTCGCGCTGGCGCTGGCGCTGTCCGATTTGGTCAGCCATAAAACGCGCATTGATTCGCTGTTCCTCGACGAAGGCTTCGGCACGCTGGATGCCGAAACGCTGGACACCGCGCTGGATGCGCTCGATGCGCTTAACGCCAGCGGGAAAACCATCGGCGTGATCAGTCATGTGGAAGCGATGAAAGAGCGCATCCCGGTGCAGATCCGGGTGCGTAAAATGAACGGACTCGGCTACAGTAAACTGGAGCTGCCGGGCGAGTGATGCGTGAAGTGGCGCGGCGATCAGCTGATCGCCGCGCCAGGTAGATTAACGCGTAACCGGCGCTTTGTAGCGCGGACCGGCCAGCAGACCACCCTGCTCGTTCTGCGCTAACAGACGCGCGCTGGTGACACCCGCAATGGTGTGCGCTTTGTCGCCCGCGTTGCTGGCAATCTGTTTGATCGCCGCCGACACCAGCATGCCAATGATGCCGCCGTTGCTGTTGTTGCTGTTCTCAGAATCATTGGCGGTGGCCATGCCCTGCCACAGCTCTTTACCGCTGCGCAGATCGACCAGACGGGCAGTGGCCGAGACCGTGGTCACCGAATCAACCACCAGATAGCTGCTGCCATAATCGGTAATCGAAATGTACAGTGCGCTGTCTGCGTTGAAGATGTCATGCAAACGCTTCGTGCTCACCGCCTGAATTTCATGCCCGTTGCTCAGGCCGTTTTGCTGGAAGGTCTCTTCCACCACCGCCACCGGGAACACGTAGTAACCCGCTTCCGCCAGCGGCTGGGTCACCAGCGAGGTGAAGCTGTGCGACGCGTTGATATCCGGCGCACGGTTATCGGCAGGCAGCACCAGAATTGACGCCGGCTTACTGGCACGGAAGGCGCTGTAGTCATACGGTTTCTTATTCTGGGCACAGCCGGTCAGCAGCAGCGCCGCGAATACGCCGCACACGGCAATCAGTTTTTTCATTGGTTCACTCCTTTTTTCTTCATCAGAAAGTCCATGTACGGGGCCGATTCCGGAAACAGCTGCTTCTCGAGGGCGAACTGGCTGAAAGCTTTATCCGTATTGCCGTTTTTGGCGTACAGCAGGCCCAGCTGGGCGTGCAGACCCGGTGCTACCGGCTTGTTCACCGCTTTGGCCTTTTCGATATCCAGATTCAGCGCATCAATCTGCTTCTGCGGATCGCTGTCTTTCTGGTAATAGCTGTAGACCTGCTGCTGGTAATCACCCCAGTAGTAGATCGGCTCCGGTCCTTTTGGCGCACAGCCGGCCAGCACGCCTGCCGCGATCAGCGCGGCGCTCAGTTGCAGTAATTTCATCGTCAATATCCTTATTTCACCGGGCGCCATGCGCCATTATTGATGCCATCCACCAGGTGGTCGACCGCTTCACGGATCGCCAGATCCATCACTTTGCCGTTCAGGGTAGAGTCATAGCTGGCGGTACCGCCAAAGCCGATCACCTCACGCGCTGACAGCTGGTATTCACCCGCGCCCTGCACGCTATAAACCACTTCTGAAGTGGTCACATCCACCACATTCAGATTCACTTTGGCGTAAGCGATCTGGCTTTTACCGCGGCCGAGGATGCCCCACAGCTGCTGGTCGCCCACTTCTTTGCGCCCGAACTCGGTGATGTCACCGGTGATGATGTAGTTAGCGCCCTTGATGTTCTGCTGGCTGTGTTTGAAGTCGGCTTCCTGCTGCAATTCTTTCAGGTTGCTGCGATCCAGCACGTTGAAGCGATTGGTCTGCTGCAGATGCGTAATCAGAATGGTTTTGGATTGGTTGCCCAGACGATCAACGCCGTCGGAGAAAATCCCATTCATGTATGACGAACGGTTATCAAACTGTCCCACCGCGATTGGGCTGCGCACGCCCTGATAAGCCGGCTGGCTTGCGGCGCGAACCTGAGGTGCGTCGATGGCGCGCGACGACTCGGTGGCACAGCCACTGAGCAGTGCGGCGCTTAACAAGGAGAGTGCCGCAAAGGCATATTTCTTCTGCATTTCTGGTCCATGAATAAAGGAAGGGATAACACCGCCACCAGGCGGCAAATTCTGGTTATGCCGACAGTCAGAGTAATGCCATAGCATTCCCTGCTGCGGTCTGTAGACTGTCGGCAGCAGCGCCAGGAATCTTTAGCGAAAATGCAGGCTTATTAATGAATTTAATTAATCAATTAGCGAGACTATCAGGTGGGTTAGTAATGATGGTGGGGCTCAGCGCCTGCCAGCAGGTGTCCGCGCCGGCCCCCAGCCTGGCCAATCAGTGCCAGCCGCAGGACGATGCTGACAGCGCCGCCTGCCACTGGAGTGAAGCACTGCAGCAGCAGCTCAATAAGCAGTTTCACGATGCGGCGCGCTATGCCGGACAGCAGTGCTGGGTGCGCCTGGAGTGGCAGAACAGTGGGCGCTACGCGGTGACGCAAACCCAGGGCGACGAAGCGCTGTGTTTGCGCGCGTGGCAGCTTATTGGTCAGTCGCGCGGCTTACCGCCTCCGCCGCAGCGCGACCAGCCAGCGTGGTTTGGCTTTGCGCCACACCGGCCTGACTTACCAGCCCATCCTGGCGCCACTGGCGCGGGCTGATGCCGAACCAGCGGCGGAAGGCGCGGGAAAACGCGCTGACCTCGGAATAGCCGAGCAGCAGCGCCATCTCCGAGATGGGCAGCTGTCTTTGCTGCAGATAGTGCGTGGCCATTTCGCAGCGCACCTTATCCACCAGCGCGCTAAAGCTGATGCCCTCTTCGCGCAGGCGTCGCTGTAGCGACCAGCTCGACAACCCCATTTTGCCGGCGATCTCCTCCAGTGCCGGTTCGCCCTGAATGAGCGTCAGGCTGACCTGCGAACGCGCCTGTTCGACCACGCTCTGCACGCTGGCGCTGCTGTTGAGGCGGCGAATGGCATCCTGCATCACCATCAGCAGCATCGCATCCTGCTCCGGCATGGCGCGCTGCAGGTCGCGTTTCGCGATCAGCAGTGAGTTAAACGGCTGATCGAACCAGACCGGCGCATCAAACACTTTGCAGTGCTCGTGCCACTGCTCCGGACGCGGATGTTCAAAGTGCACCTCGCGCGGTGCCCAGTTTTTGCCCGCTACGTGGCGAATCAGGTTGAGGAACATGCCGAGCGTCAGCTCCGCATCCTGACGGCGCGCCAGGATCGCCCCGTGGCGCACCTGATAATCGAGCCGCCAGCAGTCGCCCTTGTCCACCAGCCGCGTCAGCGTATCGTGCTGGTGCCAGGGAAACGCGTTCACCACATTGTGCAGCGCCTGCTCCAACGTCGGCGAGCACAATCCGATGTAGCCAATTAACCCTAATGACTGCGGTTTGAACTGCCTGCCGTAATGCAAACCGAAGTTATCAAAGCCGGAGTGGCGCGCCGCTTCTTCCATCACGCGGCAATAGTTCACCAGCCCCAGACTCAGTGTCGGGCTGGCCAGCAGTTCGGAATCGATACCGCTGATGCCAAAGATGCGATCGACATCGCCGCCTTTATCCGTAATAAAGGCGCTCAGACCGGTCGCCGCCGCCGCCAGAACGCCACGGTTGCTGGCGGGTGTGGCAAACGCGCTGAAGGCATCAGCAGCAGAGATGAGTGATTGCATGGGAACCTCTCAGGGATCGCGCGGATAACAGAATGAAGGGATCCAGCAATTTTCATACCAGCGTCACCCGGCGGCGCGCGGTGCAAGGCAATGCACCGCCTGGCCGCCGCTGGCGCGCTCCCGGCGAAGATCTGCGTGCCTGTCAGCGCGCCTGTGACGGCCGGCGCGCTTGATGCGCAGGCACCAGATTACGCCATCAGCGCGCGCCGCTGCCCTCTGCTGGTGCAGGTCACGCGCCTACCGGCAGCTGGCTGCTCTCAAGATAGCGACGGCACAGCCGCACCGAATGGCTGGCCCAGTGCGGCCCGAGGCTGAGCGCCATCTCGGTATCGGCGTGCGTGCCCATCCACGCCGTCATCTGGATACGACGCTGGATCAGTAGCGTCGGCACCAGCGCCATCTCAGCATCGCTGATGTGCGCCACGCGTTCATAGCCAAGGATCCAGTTATCCACCCACTCCGCCGCACGCGGATGGTGCTCGACGAAGCTGATCGCGGCCGCCAGATCGTGCAGATACCAGCCCATGCCGCAGTCGTCGAAGTCGATCACCCGGGTCTCGCCTTTGTGCAGCAGCAGATTGGTCAGACGCAGATCGGCGTGGATCAGGCCGTAGCGATCGCGCTCTTTACCAAATTCCGCCAGCGCCTGCCCGGCGCGCTCAACCGCCGCTGCGATAATGCCGTGATCGGCCGGATCGAGATGCGGCGCATCCTGCCAGCGCCCCCAGTGGCTGTGCTCGCTGACCATGGTGTGATGATCCCAGATAATACGCTGAAAACCTTCTGGTTTCTGCCAGCTGCGGCTGTGCTGATGCAGGCGCGCGGTGATGGTACCGAGCTGCTGAAAGGCTTTGGGATCGACGTCGGTGGTCGGCATCTCGCCGTCAATCCAGTGGAACAGCACCGCATGACGCGTGCTGCCGTCCGCCAGCGTCAGCGTCAGCACGCTTTCACCGTCGCGCGCCGGGATGGCCTGCGGCACCATGATGCCGGTCTCGCGCAGCGCATCGAGCCACATCAGTTCACTGAGAATATCCGCTTTGCTGTGGTAATCCGGCCGGTGCAGGCGCAGCGCGTAGCGTTTGCCGCCGGCACGCAGCAAAAAGGTGGCGTTCTCCGAACGGCACAGCAATTGCAGCTCACCGTGCAGCGCGGCGGGATAGCAGGCCAGCGCACGTTGCGCCAGCAGGGTGATCTCGGCATCGGTCAGGGATTCGGCTTGTTTGGCGCTCATTCATCACTCTCCAGCATCAGTCTCTATAAACCAGTGTTATCAGCATGGGATGAGGTCGTCCTGACTGCCTGACCGCAGAACAGCAAAAGTTGACCGCAGCGTACAGCCAGCGCTTTTTCTGGCAGCGAGTTGACCGCAGAGGACAAAACTCACTGCGCCGGCGTCAAGTTTTCCCGTCCCGGGCAGCGGCATTATCCCTTCACTGTAGCGCAAACCCACAATAGCGCGGTGCCAACGCCGCACAACAAGCATGACGGGGAGATGAAGATGACAGGCAAACTCAAACCCACGCTGGGCACCCTGCACCTGTGGGGCATCGCCGTGGGCCTGGTGATTTCCGGTGAGTACTTCGGCTGGAGCTATGGCTGGGGCGTGGCCGGCACCCTGGGCTTCCTCGTCACCACGCTGCTGGTGGCCACCATGGTGATGTATACCTGCTTCATCTTCAGCTTCACCGAACTGACCACGGCGATTCCCCACGCCGGCGGGCCGTTCGCCTACAGCCGCCGGGCCTTTGGCGAAACCGGCGGGCTGATGGCCGGCCTCGCCACGCTGATCGAGTTCGTCTTCGCCCCGCCGGCCATCGCCATGGCCATCGGCGCCTACCTCAACGTGCAGTTCCCCGCCCTCGATCCGAAGCACGGCGGCCGTCGGCGCCTACGTGATCTTCATGACGCTGAATATCCTCGGCGTGAGCATCGCCGCGACCTTCGAGCTGGTGGTGACCGTGCTGGCAGTGGGCGAGTTGCTGGTGTTCATGGGCGTGGTTGCGCCGGGCTTCAGCTTCAGCAACTTCGTGCTCAACGGCTGGGCCGGCTCCGACAGCTTCGGCGGTGCCAGCGATGACCGGCATCTTCGCCGCCATTCCGTTCGCCATCTGGTTCTTCCTCGCCATCGAGGGCGCGGCCATGGCTGCCGAAGAGGCGAAAGATCCGAAACGCACCATCCCGCGCGCCTACATCGCCGGCATCCTGACCCTGGTGGTGCTGGCCATCGGCGTGATGCTGTTCGCCGGCGGCGCGGGCGACTGGCGCAAGGCCCTGTCGGACATCAACGACCCGCTGCCGCAGGCGATGAAGATGGTGGTCGGCGAGAACTCCAGCTGGATGCACATGCTGGTGTGGATCGGCCTGTTCGGCCTGGTCGCCAGCTTCCACGGCATCATCCTCGGCTACTCGCGGCAGTTCTTCGCCCTGGCCCGCGCGGGCTACCTGCCGCGCAGGCTGGCCAAGCTGTCGCGCTTCCAGACCCCGCACCGCGCCATCATCGCCGGCGGCGTCGTGGGTATCGCGGCGATCTACAGCGACGGCCTGATCACCCTGCAGGGCATGACCCTGACCGCGGCGATGATCACCATGAGCGTGTTCGGCGCCATCGTCATGTACATCATGAGCATGCTCAGCCTGTTCAAGCTGCGCCGCAGCGAGCCGGACCTGGAGCGCAGCTTCCGCGCGCCGGGCTATCCGCGTGGTCCCGGGCATCGCCCTGGTGCTGGCGCTGGTGTGCCTGGCGGCGATGCTGTGGTTCAACCCGGTAATCGGCGGATTGTTTGTGGCGATTATGGTGCTCGGCTACCTTTACTTCCTCGCCACCAAAGCTCAGCGCGAGCGCGCACCGCAGGACTCCATGCTGGTCGGCGAGTAACAAACGCATTGCCCCTGCCCTTCAGGCAACGGAGACGGGTACACAGAGCCCTTTGTGTACCCGTCTCTTTCTGCCCCACGCGATAAATCCATCCCACCACAGCACCGCTCCGGTCTTGCTGCTGTGATACCTTTTTTGCATGACGAAAATGACAATTCATTACGCGTAATCGGGGTGCAACAATCAAAAAAACCCGCAAAAGGAGCCACTATGCACACCCGACATTTATCGCAAACCCTGACTGTCAGTTCGATCGGCTATGGTGCCATGGGACTGAGCGAATTTTATGGCCAGACAGACGACACCGCTTCACTGCAGCTGTTACACGCGCTTATCGACCTGAATATTACGTTTATCGACACCGCGGATATGTACGGGCGGGGCCATAATGAGCGGCTGATTGGCCACTTTCTTGCCGGTCTGGATAACACCACGCGTGAGCAGTTTAACATTGCCACCAAGTGCGGTATCGATCGCCCTGCGGACCAGGCTTATGCCCGGACGATTAACAACCAACCTGACTACATCACCCGCTGCTGTAATGAATCGCTTAAAAGGCTTGGCGTTGAGCGCATCGATCTGTTCTATCTTCACCGCGTGAGCCAGGCTACGCCGATTGAAGAGAGCATGGAATGCCTGAGCCGCCTCGTTAAAGCGGGTAAGATCAACCACATTGGCCTGTGTGAAGTTTCTGCTTCAACCCTGCGCCGGGCCCATGCCGTCCACCCGATCGCCGCCCTGCAAACCGAATATTCACTGTGGACGCGCGATATCGAAGCAGAGATTCTGCCGGTGGTGAAAGAGCTGGGTATAGGTTTAGTTCCCTACTCTCCGCTGGGCAGAGGGTTTCTGACCGGAAAGTATCGTCATAACAGCGACTTCGCCGAGGGTGATTTCCGCAAAAATAATGCGCGCTTTAGTCAATCCAGCCTCGACCATAACGCCCAGCTTCTTGACGCGGTGCACCCGCTTGCTGAAAAGTACAGCTGCACGCCAGGGCAGATTGCGCTGGCCTGGCTACTGGCGCAATACGACAAGCTGATCCCCATTCCGGGAACGAAACAGCCCCGCTATCTGGCAGAAAATGCGCAGGCCGCCGATATCGTGCTGGAGCAGGCAGATATCGCCTTACTGAACGCTATTCATCAGCACATTGAGATCAGGGGCGAGCGCTATTCTCAGGAAGGGATGAAAAGCATTAATGCCTGAAGCCATAACCGGGTAACGCCCGGTTATTTTTTCTGACGTCGCGCCGCCAGCCTGCTGCGCGACCAGACCGATTACCCCATATCCTGCTGATCTTTCGCGGGGTAGAATAACGTCTTTGATTACCCGGATGGACTCTATGGCGACGGCAGAGCACCTTATCAGCAACCATCTCCCCAGCGTGAAACAGCTGCAATGCTTTCTTGCGGTTGCGCACGAGCTGAACTTTCGCCGGGCCGCCGAACGGCTCAGAATGACTCAGCCTCCGCTAACCCGACAGATTAAGCGCCTTGAAGCCGTGCTGGAGCAGCCGTTGTTTAGCCGCA
The DNA here is from genome assembly GCA_039593635.1 of Enterobacterales bacterium. Taxonomy (GTDB): domain Bacteria; phylum Pseudomonadota; class Gammaproteobacteria; order Enterobacterales; family Enterobacteriaceae; genus Enterobacter. Next base: position 112,210 of record JBCNOW010000024.1, on the reverse strand, counting down.
GCACCCATGACGTCAGTCTGACGGACGCTGGCCGGGCGCTGGTAATCAAAGCGGAGAAGATCCTTCAGGCGCTGAATGAACTCAAGCCAGGCCCGCTTTCTTCAGAAAAGCGCCTGCGTATCGGCCTCACCCGCACGCTGAATTTTGCACTGATTGCGCCCATTCACCAGCAACTGCTGAAACTGGACGCCGCCGACGATGTGGAAACGCCCGATCTGACGTCTGCGCAGTTGCTGCAGTGTCTGGCAAAAAACCGCCTGGACCTGGTACTGACGGGCGAAAGGGCAACCGGCCACGAAGATACCGTGCAGTACCAGTGGATCGGTCGTGAGCCGTTGCTGGTAGCAATGCCGGCCAGACATCCGGCCAGCCTGAAAGAAAAAGTCTCGCTGGAAGCTATCGGTGATTTACCGCTGTTCTGGTTTGCCAGAAGCGCAAATCCGTCATTCTACGATAAATGTGAACGCTTGTTTTCACAGCTCCACACCCCGCTTAAAAGAGTTAAAGAGCCCGATGATTCACTGGTTATGCTGACACACATTGCCCGAGGAAAAGGCTTTGCCCTGATGCCGCAGTCAAAATGTACCTTTCATCAGGAAGGGTTGTGTTATCGCGCACTGGCTGACGATGAAGCGCAAAAACTGCATATCGATATTTATGCCGCCATCCGACTGAATGAAAACCGGCCGGCCGTGCTGCATGCGCACGATATCGTGTGTCACGCCGGCCAGTTAAGCCAAAACTGACCCCTCTTCCGCTGGAAGAGGGGTTAAGCACGCATAAAGCGTCGTTACGCTACCCTTTCACCGGCCACAGCCACGCCGCGCCGCGCACGCCGCTGGAGTCGCCGTGCACCGCTTTGCGGATCGGGGTTTCGCACTCGCCGCCGAAGACCCACTGTTTCACCAGCGTCGGCACCGTCTGGTACAGCCGATCGACGTTGCTCATGCCGCCGCCGAGCACAATCACATCCGGATCGAGAATATTCACCACGTGCGCCAGCGATTTCGCCAGCCGCATTTCGTAGCGGCTCAGCGCCAGTTCGGCCACCGGATCCTGCTCTTCGACCAGACGCATAATCTCGTTCCCCTTCAGCGCCTGACCGCTCAGGCGCTGGTAATCGGTGGCAAAACCGGTGCCGGAGATAAACGTCTCGATACAGCCCTGCTTGCCGCAGTAGCACGGCACTTCGGCGCGGTATCGCAGTTCGTCTTCATCCATCCACGGCAGCGGGTTGTGCCCCCACTCGCCCGCCGTGCCGTTACCGCCGATGCGGGCATGCTCCGCCGATGGCCACGCCCGCGCCGCAGCCGGTGCCAATAATCACCGCAAACACCAGCGGCTGGCCTGCGCCTGCGCCATCGACGGCCTCGGAAACCGCCAGGCAGTTGGCGTCGTTGGCCAGACGCACTTCCCGGTTCAGCGCACGCGCCTAAATCTTTATCAAACGGCTGACCGTTGAGCCAGGTGGAGTTGGCGTTTTTTACCACCCCGGTATAAGGCGAAATCGACCCGGGAATCCCCATGCCGACGGTCCCCTGCTGCCCGGTCTGCGCTTCCGCCAGCAGGACTAAATCGACAATCGCCTGCACCGTGGCCGCATAGTCGTCGCGCGGCGTAGGCAGACGGTGGCGGAACAGCTGTTCCCCCTGCTCGCTCAGTGCGATGACTTCTGTTTTGGTGCCGCCCAAATCAATCCCAATACGCACAAGACTCTCCTCATTATTTTGATTATCAACAGAGTAGAAGCACGCTTCCCGATTAGCAATGCAAGCGATGCGACAATTCGTTATCATGCCCGCTGATTTAACGACAAGGCCGTGGAAATTATCATGCTGTGGTTCAAAAATTTGATGGTTTACCGTCTCAGCCGCGACGTTTCGCTGCGCGCAGAAGAGATGGAAAAACAGTTAGCCGCTTATACCTTTTCCCCTTGCGGTAGCCAGGATATGGCGAAAACCGGCTGGGTTCCGCCAATGGGTTCACAAAGCGATGCACTGACCCACGCCAGCAGCACGGGTCAAATCATCGTCTGCGCCCGCAAAGAAGAGAAAATTCTGCCCACGCCGGTGGTTAAGCAGGCGCTGGAAGCGAAAATTTTCAAGCTGGAAGCCGAACAGGGCCGCAAGCTGAAAAAGACCGAAAAAGATTCGCTGAAAGATGAAGTGCTGCACTCCCTGCTGCCGCGCGCCTTTAGCCGCTTCAGCCAGACCATGATGTGGATCGACACCGTTAACGGGCTGATCATGGTGGACTGCGCCAGCGCCAAAAAAGCGGAAGATACGCTGGCCCTGCTGCGTAAAAGCCTCGGCTCGCTACCGGTGGTGCCGCTGGCGCTGGAAACGCCGATTGAGCTGACGCTGACCGAATGGGTGCGCACCGGTGAACTGCCGGCGGCAAGGTTTCACCCTGATGGACGAGGCCGAGCTGAAAGCCCTGCTGGAAGATGGCGGCGTGATCCGCGCGAAAAAGCAGGATCTGGTGAGCGACGAGATCGCCGTACACATTGAAGCCGGCAAAGTGGTCACCAAACTGGCGCTCGACTGGCAGCAGCGCATTCAGTTCGTGATGTGCGACGACGGCTCCGTGAAGCGTCTGAAGTTCTGCGACGAGCTGCGCGATCAGAACGAAGATATCGACCGGGAAGATTACGCCCAGCGCTTTGATGCGGATTTTATCCTGATGACCGGCGAGCTGGCCGCGTTGATTCAGAATCTGGTGGAAGGTCTTGGCGGCGAAGCGCAGCGTTAAGCGGACATCGCAAGCTGGAAGGATAGTACGGGTGTGTTTAACGGTCGCCATGAATGGCGCCCCTGCAAATATGCTGATTCATACCTGTAGGGTCAGCATTTATGCTGACCGCAGCCCACACACCTCATGCTGGCGCATAAAAAAAACCGGTAACGCCGCACAGGCTTTACCGGTTGATAATGGATGCTGCTTTAACGCTTAAAGATAGCGGCACAGATAAGACGTTGGCTCCGCCACCTGCAGGTGGAATTCGCTGTGGCCCGGCACGTTAAATACCGATCCGGCTTCGTACCATTTCCACTCGGCTTCACCCGGCAGCAGCACTTTCAGCGCGCCGCTCACTACCGTCATCTCTTCCGGCTGGCCGGTACCAAAGGTGTATTCGCCTTCCGCCATCACGCCAACGCTGGCCCGGCCAATGGTCACGCTGTCGAAACCAATGGATTTCACTTTTCCGTCGAAATACTCACTTACGTTGAGCATGTTACTTCCTCACAGCACATTAGGGTTACCGGCAGATTACAAGGGAACTCGCTGATCTGTCACGCGAATTAGCGCCGCCCGTCGCAAGTTGTGATCGGCCTCGATCAGACGATCAGTTCAGCCGCCAGTTTCGCCACCAGCACATTCGACAGCAGCACCGGAATGCCCAGCATGTTCTGCAGGAAATCGCGGTGTTTCTGGTGATAACCGATACAGTCGAGCACCACCACATCAGCGCCCTGCTCCTGCAGGGTCAGTCCGGCTTCCATCAGTTCGCTCTGCTGCGCCAGGTACGGGCTGGCGACGGCAAAACAGGGCGAGCTTTGCAGGTTACGCCATTTGCTGGCCTGCTCAGCGATCTGCTCCTCAACCGGCACCACGATGCCGATTTTGTGCGCCTGTACGATGGCGCTGACCAGCGGCGGAATGATGCGATCCGGCTCCAGCAGCAGCGCCGACATGGTTTTTAGCGTGCCGAACTCACCGGTACACAGCAGCAGAATGGTGTCGTAACCCTGCTGCTCCAGCGCGGTAATTTTACGCTGCAGTCCCTGTTCGACGGTGGCCGCCGCCAGCCGTACCTGTTCGCCGCTGCTCATGCGCGAAACCAGCACTTTATCGCCCGGCGCGGGAGCGTATAACTGCTCCACTTCAGCCAGCGTCAGGCCATCCAGCAGACCGGCATGCGCGACGGCGTCGGCGGGCAAATGCTCCTGCAGCAGCGGCAAAATATCGCTACGCGGTGACTGGCCAATGGTTAAGGTTACAAGCGACGGTTTCATCATCAGGCTTTCCGGCTGCGCAGGTGGCTGAGGCTACCATACAAAGATAGCAGCAGCGCGTACTCCTGCGGGTCATAAAACTGGCAGGTCTCACGGCCAAACTCTTTGGCCACTTCCACCGCAAAGCGCACGGTCGCCGCGATGTCCACTTCATGGCTGGCGCCGGTGCCGCAGCCAGGCACCACGGATTGCGCACAAATCGCGACGCCCACTACTGGCACATCGGTGGCGGTGGACGGTTGCAGGATGCTGTTGAGGTGATACACGCCGTTGCCGTAAGGGGTGATGTCCTGCGTGGTGATCGGGAACGTCACCGCAGGCTGACCGCTGGTCATCTCCATAATGCGCAGCAGATCTTCCGACACGCGCAGGATGTAGCCCTCTTTCACCGTGGGTGATAGCGCATAGCCCTTATGGTTGAGGATGCGGTTTCCTTTAGTGGTATCGATAGAGAGAATCGCGTCGACGCCTTCAACCACTTCGTTGTCATTCATGGTGATGTCGTCGCACGGCGAATCCATGAAGTCCACCGGCTCGTGCGGCCGGGTCGGCGCATCCGGACAAATATGCGTGGTTACGATCACGTCGCCGGCCAGCACGTCGCCTTTGGTCTGCATCTGTGCCAGCTTCAGCGCGCTGCTCACCGCAGCAACCGCACCGTCGGCGTCGGACACCATGCCGATGCGCGTCGGGCGCGCACCGATGCCGCCGAGACGGCCAATGATCCCCAGCGTCGGCGCGCTGCCGCCCCGGCTTTTGCCCTGGGCGCCCGGAATGTCGATGCGCACAAAATCGGTGCGCCCTTTTGGCCCGCTGACGCGCTTAAAGCTGGCTTGCACGCCAGGATAGGCGGCGAACAGATCGACCACCTGCTGGCCATCCACGCAGGCGCTGTCGAGTAACTCAAAAACCTGTAGTGTCTGCTGTAAACTCATCGCTAAATCCCTGGATTATTTCTTACTGCTACTGGCAAAAAGTGAGTGGAAGAAGCTGTACAGCGCGTCGCCCGCAATGAATCCAGCGGCCATCACCTCCATCGGTGAACGTCCACGCTCGCCCCACACGCGCAGGATCAGGACACGTAACGCAATCCCGACCAGCACCGCCCAGCCTGCGGCGGCGTTGTTGATTAACAGACCGGTGGCTAACAGCACGCCGAGCTGGCGCTTAGGCCCGCCGATCAGCTGAATAATCGCTCCCGGAATCGCCCACATCAGCAGGCTACCGGCAATGCCCGGCTCCGCGCCGGCCTGAATGGTTTTGGCGTAAACGCGCGCCACCGGCGGCAGCAGATTATCGACAAAGAACAGGTTATGCGCATACCACACCACCGGGATTGCGATGACGAAAGCGATCATCGCGGCGATCAGCTGGATGCGGCGGCCCCACAGCTCCTGCTGCACATCGGCCCCGTTACCGCGCAGAATAAAGCCGGCCTTCAGGTCATAGCCCATATCAGCAAAGGCCGGACCGGTGGCCGCGGTGAAGCCGCACAGCAGGCACAGCGCCAGCGGCGGGAAACCGAGCAGAATGCCGAGGATCAGGGTGATCAGCGCTACCGCGAAGGCCGGGAACCAGCCCGAGTGCATGGCGGCGATGCCGACAATCAGCTCATGCACAAAGGCGGCAAAGGCCGCGTAGATAATAAACAGCAGCAGCATCGGCAGGCCCATTTCGCTCCATAGGCCGCCGCCCAGCGCCAGCAGTGCCGAGATCACGATATAGCCGACAGTCCCCAGGCCGAGCGCGCGTTTAACTTCGGTGTCGCTGCGGCTAACGTTGAGGTTGTCGTGACGGCGACTGCGAATCACCTGCACCACCTGAATCAGCGCCACCAGACCGGCTCCGACCATGACGCCGTGCGGAATGTACAGCGCGTTAATATCGATACCGGCAACCGGTTGCGCATAGGCACGCAGCAGGAAGCCGATGCCGAGCATGGTCAGCGCCCAGATATTGCCAATGAATGCCGTACCAAAGGCGGACATCGGGATTTTCAGCATCGAACCCGCGACGCCGCCCACGATTCCAGCCACCAGCAGCCACGCCTGCCGACCGCCCTTATCACCGGCTTTGATCGCTTCTGCCGCCGCCACGCCCGGTGGCCATGCATTGCTGGCCGGGAACACGCGCGTGTCGAACAGACGATACAGCAGCCACGCATCCAGCAGCATTGCCGCGCTGACGCCGACAAACAGCGGCAGCACCAGCTGCGGCTCACCCAGCGCCCACGGCACGGCAATCGGCATCAGCAGGCTGTTGGCAGCGCCGAAGGTGGCGGAAGAGATGGCGGTCTGTGCAAGGTTTTGCACTTCAACCGAACGGTAGCGGCGAAACCACTGCAGTGGAATGCGCGCCAGCAGCATGGCAAATAGCGCGCCGATAATAGAAGTATTGGGCGTTACCCCAATAGTTGTGATCAGCTGTACCCCAATGATGGCCCCTGCAACTGACAGCAGAACCAGCATCAGGCCCACGCCAATATTTTTTATTGGATTATCCAGACGCATATTATCCCCGTATTTTCACCCTGTAGAAAACGCGCAATGACATTGTGCCCGACACGCGGAACCTCAACGTTTTATTCATCGTTCCCTGATTATTGAAATAAGCAGGTCCGAAGACCTGCTATTTCCCCGGTGTGGCGCGAAGTATTACGCCTTGAAATCAAATTAGGGTTGTCCTGTTTTATTCAGGACGCTGCGCCGTATTTTTCGGCCATCAGTGCAGCCGTTGCGCGCAATTCGCTGAGCAGCGCTTCCGGATAACCCGGGGCCGCTTCCTGCGAAAGAAATGAGAGACACAATGCGGCACTTTCACCGCGGTGTTTATTGGTTACCGCTACGGCAAGCGAGCTAATGCCAGGCAGCGTTTCATTGCGGGCCAGTGCCCAGCCCTGCTGACGAATCAGCGCCAGCTCTTTGCACAGCGCATCGATATTCAGCGGTGAATTGATCGACGCGGTTTGCCAGTTATCGCTGAAGCGCGCGCGCACCTCGTCATCACTCAGCTGCGCTAACAGCACGCGGCCGGTCGACGTGCCGGTAACCGACACCCGTGTACCAGGCGGCGTCACCAGCTGGGTAAAGAAGCGACCGTGGTACATGCGCATCACCAGCACATCGTCACCGTCCAGCACCGAGATATAGCCCATGCAGCCGCTGCTGGCCGCCAGGCGCGCCATCGGCGCCGATGCGCTGTCAATCAGCGGTGTCGAAAGATAATGCCCGGCAACGGACAACAGCACGCGGCCAATCTGAAAACAGCGGCTGTCGGGATCGCGCTCCAGTAAACCTTCGCTTTCCATGGTCGCCAGCAGGCGCGACACGGTACTTTTCGGCAGCCCCAGCGCCTCCACCACCTCGGTAAAGGTCAGGCCGGGATGGCCCTGCGCCACGCCAAAGCGCTGAAACAGCTTAAGCACGGCGGCGGCATTTTCGAGTGTGGTCATGGCGCTGGTTTCACTATATGGAACTGAGTTCCTGTATCGATAACCCGAAAGTAAAACGCGACGGTTTATCGGTCAAGCGCAAATTTTGCACCGGACAAAACGCAGGCTATTTAAGGCAGCAGAAAATAAGGGCTAAAGGCAAAATAAAAAGACGTTATCAGGCAGGAGAGCGATTAAACAGAAAAGACGGCAGATTTTATCGCCGTAATTAGCGCATCAGGGAAAATAAAAAATCTATTTAGCGACCGGACGTAATTACGCTAAAGCGGGCATCCCTGCCCACCGGGATTATTCTTTTTCCACATCTTCATAGCGGTCTTTGGCATCCTGCGCTTCCGCTTCCGATTTATGTTCGCTAATTAAGGTATCCGGACGTGGATGGTCAGCCCGTAATTCATACCAGGTGACGGTATTGCCCGCCTGCCCTTTTTCAACGGCAACAATGCGCGCTTCTCGCGGATAGGGTGGTCTGGTTGGCATCGTTTTCCCTCTTATGTCAGGTTTCCACACAGACAGCGGTGATCCTCTGCCTGCTATTGAGTATAGACAATCGAGGATCGCTGTAAAAAAGAGGGAGAATTCTTAGGCAGTTAGCTGGCGCGGGCGAGAGACAGCGATTGCAGAATATGTTCCACCACCTGCTCCGGTGCCTGCATCGCGTTGACTTCATGGTGCGCAGCCTGACGATAGAGCTGCGCGCGTTCACGCAGGATATCTTCCATCTCTTCCGCGATAGGCCGGCCGGTCAGGGTCGGACGCTGTGCCGCTTCTGGCTGACGCTCCAGCCGATCGGCCAGCACGCCCGAGGGCGCGTTGAGCCAGATGACCTGGCCATGCTCGCGCATGAAGTGGCGATTGACATCAGCCAGCACCATGCCGCCGCCGGTGGCGATTACGCTGGCAGGTGCGGTAACCGCCCGCAGCGATTCACTTTCACGCGCGCGAAAGCTGTCCCAGCCTTCCGTTGCCACAATCTCTGCCACGCTACGCTGTGTGGTGAGCTGCAGGTGGTGGTCGGTGTCACGAAAGGCATAGCCCAGCGCTTGCGACAGCGCCTGGCCAATGGTGGTTTTACCGCAACCGCGTGCGCCGATCAGATAGATGGGTAATGACATCCGGGCTCATCCTCCGCCGTAGTCTGCCGCGCGGGCAACGTCATCAGGTCAATAATGCGTCGCATGATACCTGGATTTTATTTTATCAGCCAGCCGCGAAGCACGAATTACGCGTATTTCAGCGATAGCTAATGCCATTGTTTTGATTTTTAACGGGAAAACGATGCGCATTTCGTGCATCAGGCGATTTGTAAGCGCGGGGCAACATTTGCTTACCAGGCCGCTGATTTACTTTCTGTCACGCAGCCCGCATATACGCTTTATAGTTCAGGCAACGGACGTCCTGTTGGTCGCCTGAAGAACAACACGCTATGCCTAACCGGAGGTTCACCATGCAGAGCCAGGAACAACAACTTATTGAAAGCCTGTTCAGCCGTCTGAAACAGGCAGAAAGCCAGAGCGGCCCGCGTGATGCCGGTGCCGAACAGTTAATCAATCAGCATTTACAGAGCCAGCCCGGTGCGCCCTACTACATGGCGCAGGCGATCCTGATTCAGGAAGCGGCGATGAAAAAGCTCAACGCGCAGGTATCGGAGCTGGAGAGCCGTCTGGCGCAGGCGCAGCAGCAGGCCCCGCAGCAAAGCAGCGGCGGTTTCCTGTCGAGCCTGTTTGGCGGCGGTTCGCGCCCGGCGCAGCCGCAACAGCCGGCATGGAACAGCGCACCGCAACAGCCACAATATGCCGCACCGCCTCAGCAGCAGTATGCTGCACCGGCGCGCGGTACCGGTTTCCTGGGTGGCGCACTGCAAACGGCTGTCGGCGTGGCCGGCGGTGTGGTGATGGCGGACATGCTCACCAGCCTGTTCCACCACTCGCAGCCGGAAGAGATCGTCAATATCATCAACGAACCGGCGCTGCCGCAGGTGGATGATAATCTGGACACCTTCAACGGCAATGACAGCAACAATGCCTTCCTGAATGACAATTCAGGCTGGGACAACAACAGCTTTGCCGATAACAATGATTTCAACGATTTCGGCAGCGGCGGTGATTTTGACGACGACGACAGCTTCGTCTGATTAACGCTGACGTAACCATTTATCCAGTTCGTTAGCAAACTGCTGGCGGTCTCGTGGGCTTAATGCCGACGGGCCGCCGCTCTGAATGCCGCTGGCGCGCATCGTTTCCATAAAATCACGCATGGTCAGGCGCTGGCGAATGGTATCGCTGCTGTAGCGCTCGCCGCGCGGATTCAGCGCTGCCGCCCCTTTCTCCAGCACTTCTGCTGCCAGCGGAATATCGCCGGTAATCACCAGCTCGCCGGGTTGCACGCGTTTCACAATCTCGTTATCGGCCACATCAAAGCCGGCAGCCACCTGCAGCGTTTTCAGAAACGGCGACGGCGGTACGCGCAGCGGCTGGTTAGCGACGAAGGTCACGGTGACTTTGGTGCGCTCAGCGGCGCGATACAGCACCTCTTTGATGACATTGGGACACGCATCGGCATCCACCCAAATCGACATGTTTAATCCTTATTAACGGGCAATGCCTGCGATCTTGCCGCGCTGACCGCGAATGGCAAATGTTATTTGTGCGCGACTTGTTATTCACTGCCGCTGACGTAAGCTAACCCACTGAGAAAACCGAACCACGTAAAGGATAAAGCGATGCTGGAGAAGAAAATCGGGTTTGTCGGCTGCGGCAATATGGCGAAAGCCATCATCAGCGGCCTGGTGAACAGCGGGCAGATCGCCCCGGCCAATATCTGGGTGCACGATCGAAAACCCGACACCAACCAGGCGATGGCGCAGCAGTATGGCGTGACGGCGGCGGAAAGCGTCGAGAGTCTGGCACGTGAAGTGGACATTCTGTTTGGCGCGGTGAAACCCAACGTGATTCTCAAAGTGCTCAAGGATCTGGCCGGCCAGCTGAAGAAAGATGCGCTGGTGGTGTCGATTGCCGCAGGTGTGACGCTGGATTCGCTGGCGGCGGTGCTCGGTCACGATCGTAAAATCATCCGCGTGATGCCGAATACGCCGTCGCTGGTCAATGAAGGCATGACCTCTATTACGCCGAACGTGCTGGTGGAACCGCAGGAGGTGGACGAGGTGGTGACCATTTTTGAGAGCTTCGGCAAAGCGGCGGTGGTGAACGAGTATCTGATTCATGCCGTGGTGGGTGTCAGCGGCTCGGCACCGGCTTACGTGTTTATGTTTATCGAAGCGATGGCTGATGCCGCCGTGCTGGGCGGCATGCCGCGGGCGCAGGCTTACCAGTTTGCGGCGCAGGCGGTAAAAGGTTCCGCCCAGATGGTGCTGGAGACCGGCAAACATCCCGGCGAACTGAAAGATATGGTGTGCTCACCGGGCGGCACCACCATTGAAGCGGTAAAAGTGCTGGAAGAGAAAGGCTTCCGCGCTGCGGTGATGGGCGCGATGCAGCAGTGCATGGCGAAGTCCGAGGCGCTGAGTAAGCAGTGATGGTGCGGGTTTTCCCTCACCCTAACCCTCTCCCGCTTGCGGGAGAGGGGACTGTTGGGTGCTGGCTTCAGGATCAGCCCTGATACGCTTCAAACAGCGCCAGGCCTTGTTCCAGCGTTATTGGCTGCTGCATCTCGTGCACCAGCGCGGCGGTGAGCGTATACATGCCAGCTGAACACACTGCCGCAATCATGCCCTGCTGGCAGTAAAAAGCGATGAAGCGTTTGTCCTGCAGCGATCCCAGCAGGCGATAATCATCCCACTCCTCTGCATGCCCCAGATACTCATAGCGGGTGCCATAATGCGCAGTCCAGAAGAACGGCACGCGATCGTACATGATGCGTTTGCCCAGCATATTCAGCGCGGCAATGCGCCCCTGCTGATGCGCCACACGATAGTGCTCAATGCGCTGCACGCCGCGCGGCGTGAGATAGCTGGCAATATCCCCCGCGACCCAGATGTTTTCACTGACCCGCAGCTGACTGTCGGCCAGCAGGCTGCCATCCTTCTGTAAGGGCAGGTCGTGAATAAAATGGGTGGCCGGCACAATGCCGGTGGCAAACAGCACCTGGCTGGCTGGCACGGTTTTGCCACCTTTGAGCCGCACGCCACTCACTGCGCCTTCGCCGGTCAGCGCTTCCGGTTCACCCTCGACAAATTTCACGCCGTTGCTGCGGTGCAGCTCATAAAAATGACGGCCAATCTCTTCGCCGAACTGGCTGGCAAACGGCAGCAGATGACGCGCCACCACCGTGACATCTATGTCGCGGTTACGCAGCGCACCGGCCACTTCCATACCGATAAAACTGTTGCCGATAATCACCAGCTGCTGCGCCTCATCCACCTGCGAAATCAGCGTGTCGGCCTGGCGCAGTGAACGCAGCAGGTGCACGCCATCCAGATCCTTGCCCGGGATATCAAGCGGCTGCGGCACGCCGCCGGTCGCGATCAGCAACTGGTCAAACTTCACCTGCTGCCCGTCTTTCAGCACCAGCGTCTGCTCCTGCGCCTTCAGCTGCACCACCTCCCCCTGCAGCCACACCACCGGGCCCAGCACATCCTGTTTCAGCAGCTTTGGTACCTCATCGATGGCCATCTTGCCGGAAGGGACAAATTTACTCAGCGTGGTGCGATCGTAAGGTGCGTCGCTTTCACGCTCGATACGCACAATACGGCCGCTAAAGCCTTCATCGCGCAGCGTCCAGATCGCAGCACTGCCCGCCGCGCCAGAGCCGAGAATCACGCACACCGGCGCTTCACCCTGAGCTACCGGCGCACTGGCCGGCGACATCGCCTGCGGATTGATCAGCACCTGCCCCTGTTCAATGCGCACCGGATAGCGTTTGAGATTGGCCAGCGCCAGCGGCTCGCACATTTTGCCATCGCGCAGCTCAAATACCGCCTTATGCCACGGACACACCAGTTTGTCGCCGCACACTGCGCCCTGCTCCAGCGGCGCGCCCGCGTGCGGACATTTTGCCTGCAGCGCCTGCACGCGGTCGCCGTCGCGAATCAGCACCATATCCGTTTCGCCGACGGTCACTTTAGTGGGTTTACGCTGCGCCAGCGCCTTGAGTTCCACGACAGATTGATAGCTCACGGTTCGCCTCCTTCGGGGTTATTCGTCTGATACGACAATTCCTTACAAAGAGTAAGTGTGGCAAAGCGTGAGGATTTAGCAGGAGAAACAAAGCGAAACGGCGGTTAACTGACTGTTAAACCGCCGTTTTAAGCGGCACGAAAGGATCAGAAGAACACGCTGGGCACGATGATTAGCGCGAAAATCGCCACAATCAGTCCATGTTTGACCCAGTAATACAACCGGCGATTGCGTTTCTTCAGGTTCTGACCGGCATCGCGCAGCGCATAAACGTATTTGAAGATGCGGTTGAGGAAGCCGGTACGATCGTTTTCGTCGTTGGGCGATGCCGCTGCTGACATTAACGTCGAGCCCACCCAGTGATTGACCGCCTGTGCCCAGCGCCATTTCATTGGCCGCTCGATATCGCAAAACAGAATGATACGCGTCTGCTCGCTTTCATTCTGCGCCCAGTGCACGTAAGTTTCGTCGAAGATCACCGCCTGACCGTCGCGCCAGCTGTGGCGCTGACGATCCACTTCAATAAAGCAGCGATCGTCGTTGGGCGTTTGCAGCCCGAGGTGATAGCGCACCGAACCGGCATAAGGATCGCGGTGTTTGCCCAGATGGCTGCCCGGCGGCAGTTCAGCAAACATGGCCGCTTTAACGCCGGGAATGTTGCTCACCAGTTCGGTGGTTACCGGACAGAGTTCGCGCGCTGACGGATGCGCATCGCTATACCATTTTAAATAGAAGCGCTTCCAGCCACGCTTGAAGAAAGTATTAAATCCGGCATCGTTATGCGTCTGCGCCGCTTTAATGTGATCCTGCAGGCGAATAGCTTCATCGCGAATCACCTGCCAGTTATCGGTCAGCTGACGCAGCTCAGGAAAATCCTCAACCGGAAAATAGGGCTGTTTAGCCGGCAGTCGCGACAGCCCGGTCATAAACATATTGATCGGCGCCATAAAAGTGGAGTGATCAAATAACTGACGGGAAAACTTTTGCTTTTCCACGCCGCGTGAGTGGGCGTAAAGCACACTAATAATAAATACACCAATAATGATCGCAGCGACCATACAACAGGTTCCTTATGTTGCACGTAAAGCCGCTCTGGCCACGGTTAAGCGTCAGAGAGACTGGATGGGGAGAAATGGAATTTTATGTAAGGATTTTGTAAAGTTTTGGCAACGCGTGCCGTTTATGACAGAAAAAATACCTCGCGCGTTAACCCTGCGAGTGCGGACACCAAAAAGCGGCCCGCAGGCCGCCAGAGGTTTAAGCACTCTTCTTCAGACAGCTGCTCATAAAGGTTTTACGCGCATCGCCGCTGAGTTTTTTCTCTCCTGCTTCGCTATTACAGCTTTTCATTTTCATCTGCTGCGGCGTCATATTGCCCATTTTGCTGTCTTTCTTCAGGCATTCGCTCATAAAGCTTTTACGCGCATCGCCTTTCAGATTTTGCGCGCCTGCATGCTGATTACACAGCGTCATTTTTTCCTGCTGCGCGGTTTTCTCCGCCGCGCCCGCACCGCCAGCCAGCAGCAGGCCTGCTGCCATTATTGCCACAAGACACGATTTCATTGCCGGTTTCTCCGTGTGATTATTGCCTGTTAAGCATGGCACGGAATAAGCAAAGCGGAAAAAAATCTATGCGCGTACGGCGGGATTATTCGCGCGGGTGGTTGAGTAACTTTTCGACGTAATTGCGCAGCATCAGCGCGTCCGGATTTTCCTGCACGGAAGCGGCGGGCGGCATCGCGCGATCAATACCCGCCGCGATGTCGCTAACCTGGGCGGCATCCAGTCTGCGCAGCATGGCGGTGAGCACGATTTCCAGCGCCTCAACCTGGACCACTAATTCTTTAGACTCTTCTTCTTTTTCTGCCAGCTTAAGCAGGAGTTCCGCAATCAGGTTTTTCATGCGATGGACTCTGTCAGAATGGGAAAACAAAAATTAGCATTGGCAGGATTAAAACAACAAGAATTTTTGCCGGCCAGAGGAAAAATAATGGTTAGCCGAAGCGTAAAAAAAAGTGGCTGAAATTCAATATATAACGGCGAAACGTTTCACTGACAAAATACGCCGCAGATAAAACGTTTCGCATCGCTGCATTAATTATGCGCTGGCGCTAAATTAACGCGGCCCCTGATACCCATGGCCGGGACCGCCACCGCCAGGACCACCCCAACCTCCTCCTCCGCCGCCGCCCGGCGGCGGAAAAAGACAACCGCTTAACGCGGACACCAGCGCCACAACGGCAGCGAGCTTAACGATACGGATCATATTGACCTCAGGTTGCTGAAATTGCGCTGAGTGTATGAAGCGGCGGTTAACACGACAATACAGAATGCTCCGCAACCCGGCGCTATTCATGCCTGCTCACCACGCTTAACGTTTTAGTGGCAAGAAACCGCTAAAAAAGCCTCACAGACCGCGCAATACACCAGCTTAAGTTACAGCCAACGCTGTGCCGCAAACGTCAATACTGCTCGCTGTGCGCGCAGTAACAAAATTGCGCGCTGCGTCTTTACAGCTAACGCCATTTCACGCAATGTGAGCGCAATACAATTAATGAGATCTCACTATGACCTTAGCCGCTGTTTCTCTGAGTGAAGTGCTGGCGCGCCGTGACTGGGAAAACCCGGTTATCACCAGCCTGCATCGCCTGGACGCGCATCCACCCTTTGCCAGCTGGCGCGATGAAGTCAGCGCGCGCGATGGCCATCCCTCACCTGCGCAGCAGCGGCTGAATGGTCAGTGGGCCTTCAGCTATTTTACCGCGCCGGAAGCGGTGCCGCACAGCTGGCTGCTACAGGACTTACCGGACGCCGCAACGCTGCCCGTGCCTTCCAACTGGCAGATGCAGGGGTTCGATACGCCCATTTATACCAACGTCACCTATCCCATCCCGGTCAATCCCCCTTTGGTGCCACGCGAGAACCCCACCGGTTGTTACTCGCTCACATTTAAAGTGGATGACGGCTGGCTTCAGCCAGGGGCAGACGCGCATCATCTTCGATGGTGTCAACTCGGCGTTTCATCTGTGGTGCAACGGACAGTGGATGGGCTATTCGCAGGACAGCCGCTTGCCCGCCGAATTTGATCTCAGCCACGCGCTGCAAAGCCGGGAAACAACCGCCTGGCGGTCATGGTGCTGCGCTGGTGCGACGGCAGCTATCTGGAAGATCAGGATATGTGGCGCATGAGCGGCATTTTCCGCGACGTGACGCTGCTGCACAAACCGGACACCCGCCTGAGCGATGTGCAGATCGAAACCGCACTCAGCCCGGAATATCTGCGCGGCGATTTACGGGTGAGTGTCAAAATCCATGCCGGCGCGCGCTCGCTCAGTCAGTGTCGGGTACGCGTCACGCTATGGCGCAACGGTGACTGCATCGCACAACACCAACAGCCGCCGGGCAGCGCCATCATTGATGAACGTGGCCACTATCCGGAACGTACCCTGCTGGTGTTGCCGGTGCTGCAACCGCTGTTGTGGAGCGCCGAAACGCCTCATCTCTACCGCGCGGTAGTCACGCTGCTTGATGATGCCGGCGAGGTGCTGGAAGCGGAAGCCTGCGATGTGGGTTTCCGCCGCGTCAGCATTGAGCAACGGCCTGCTGAGCCTCAACGGTAAACCGCTGCTGATCCGCGGGGTTAACCGTCACGAGCATCATCCGGAAAACGGTCAGGTGATGGATGAAGCCACCATGCGTCGCGACATTGAACTGATGAAGCAGCACAACTTCAATGCCGTGCGCTGCTCCCACTATCCGAACCATCCGCTGTGGTATCGGCTGTGCGATCGGTACGGCCTGTACGTCGTTGACGAAGCCAATATCGAAACGCACGGCATGGTGCCGATGAGCCGCCTGGCTGACGATCCGCGCTGGCTGCCCGCCATGAGCGAACGCGTAACGCGCATGGTGCAGCGCGATCGTAATCATCCCTCCATCATCATCTGGTCGCTGGGCAACGAGTCCGGCCACGGCGCGAACCACGATGCGCTGTACCGCTGGCTGAAAACCACCGATCCGACGCGCCCGGTACAGTATGAAGGCGGCGGGGCCAACACGGCGGCCACCGATATTGTCTGCCCGATGTATGCCCGCGTCGATCAGGATCAGCCCTTCCCGGCGGTGCCGAAGTGGTCAATCAAAAAATGGATCGGCATGCCGGACGAAACGCGTCCGCTGATCCTCTGCGAATACGCCCATGCGATGGGAAACAGCTTTGGTGGCTTTGCCAAATACTGGCAGGCGTTTCGCAGTTATCCGCGCCTGCAGGGTGGCTTTGTCTGGGACTGGGTCGATCAAGCCTGACGCAGCTATGACGAAGAGGGCCACCCGTGGCGGGCGTACGGCGGCGATTTTGGCGACACGCCGAACGATCGCCAGTTCTGCATGAATGGACTGGTATTTCCCGATCGCACGCCGCATCCGGCGCTGTATGAAGCGCAGCGCGCCCAGCAGTTCTTTCCGGTTTACGCGCGATCCCGGCGATGCGTATCGCGTGACCGTCACCAGCGAATATTTATTCCGCCGCAGCGACAACGAACGGCTGCGCTGGTGGATTGAGCAGGACGGTGTAACCCTCGCGCGCGGTGAATGGGTGCTGGATCTCGATGCCGAAGGCAGCCACACCTTTACCGTGCCCGCGCCTGAAGCGCTGCAGGGTGAAGCGTGGCTCAACCTCGCGGTGCATCAGATCGCCGCCACGCCCTGGTCGGCGGCGGATCATCGCGTGGCCTGGGATCAGTGGGCGCTGCCGGCCGCACTGCCGGTTACGTTGCCGCCGCTCAGCGCCTGCGCGCCCCAGCTGGAAACCAATCACAATCTGGTGTCGGTGGTGCTGCCCACGCAGCGCTGGCACTTCTGTCGCCGCAGCGGCGCGCTGCTGCAGTGGTGGGTGAACGATCGTGAAACCATGCTGACACCGCTGGAGGAGTGCTTTATTCGCGCACCGATCGATAATGATATCGGCACCAGCGAAGCTGCCAATATCGACCCTAACGCCTGGGTCGAGCGCTGGAAACGCGCGGGCTATGATCGGCTGCAAACAGAGCTGCTGGCGATGCAGGTCGACAGCCTGCAGCACGGCGTGCAGATTGAAACCTGGCATCGCGTACTGGGTGAGGGTCAGCATCTGTTTACCAGCCATAAGCGTTATGGCATCAGTGGCGATGGCGAACTGACTATCAGCGTCGATGTACAACAGGCCGCCGGTCTGCCGCCGCCCGCGCGCATCGGCCTGCGCTGCCAGCTGGCTCAGGTCCCGCACCAGGTGAGCTGGCTGGGACTGGGGCCTCATGAAAACTATCCGGATCGCCAGCTGGCGGCGCAGTTTTCACGCTGGCAGCTGCCGCTGGCGGCGCTCAGCACCGGCTACGTCTTTCCGGGTGAGAATGGCTTGCGCTGCGGCACGCGCCAGCTGGATAGCGGCAGCTGGCAGATCAGCGGCGACTTTGCCTTCTCGCTCAGCCGCCACAGCCTTGAGCAGCTGCGCGCCACCTCGCACCGCCATTTGCTGCAGGACGAACCCGGCTGCTGGCTGCATCTCGACGGCTTCCATATGGGCGTCGGCGGCGACGATTCGTGGAGCCCGAGCGTCAGCCCGGAGTTTTTGCTTTCTCAGCGGCGCTGGCACTATGCGCTGACGCTGCGTCAGCCGGTTTAGCGGCGGCCGCCGGGCTAAGGGGTTTCAGCTCGGTTTTTGGCCGGCGATAGAAGCGCTGCAGCAACAGCACATTGAGCAGGACGACGACCGCGGTAGCGAAGAATACCCAGCGGTAACCGGTGGCGGCAGAGACCGCTGCACCCAGCAGCGGTCCGGCGACGTTACCGAGGTACATGAACGACTGGTTATAACCAAAAATACGGCCGGTGACGTTATCGCGTGAATGACGCACCAGCAGGGTTTGCACCGCCGGCATCATCGCGCCATCGGCAAAGCCGAGCAGAAAGCGCAGGACGCCCAGCTGCGTGGCGCTGGTGACAAACGACATGGCAATCAGCAGCAGCAGCGAGGCGATCATGGTCGCCAGCAAAATACGCTGGGTACCGATGCGATCGCCGAGTTTGCCGAGACGCGGTGCGGCGATGAGTGCCGACACGCCGGGCAGCGCGGCAATCACACCACTGAGAAACGCGATATTCTGCGCATCCGGCGCCAGCTCACGCACGAACAGCGTCAGGATAGGATTCACCGAGCCGTTACACATCTGAATCACCATGGTGGTGACGAACAGGCAGAACATCAGGCGTGGATTATCGAGGCTGCGCATCACCTCACGCCCGCTCAGTTTGTCCTGCTTGCTCACCGGCGTGTAGCCGGTCTCCTTAATCAGAAACAGCGTCACCAGAAAGCTGACCATCAGCAGTACCGCGGTAACGATAAACACCATGCGCAGGCCCAGCCAGTCAGCCAGCAGACCGCCAATCATCGGCCCGAGGATCACGCCGCCAATTTGTCCGGTCGACACGCAGCTCAGCGCCCAGCCGCTGCGCTCACGCGGCACCTGCGCGGCCACCAGCGCCATGGCGTTGGGAATATAACCGGACGTCAGTCCCATCAGCGCGCGCAGCAGCAACAGCTGCCACGCCTGAGTGACAAACGCCTGCAGCAGAATCACCGCGCCCATGCCAAACGAAGCGCGCAGCAGCATCAGCTTGCGTCCTTTGCGGTCGGCAAGGCTGCCCCACAGCGGCGCCACGGCGGCAGAAACAATAAAGGTGACACTGAAGGTCAGGCCTGACCAGATACTGAGTGCGTTGCCGCCACGGATACCCAGCTCTTCCACGTAAAGCGGCAGGAAAGGAATGATCTGACTAATGGCCAGGCCGGTAAAAAAGCAGCCAAACCAGACGGATATCAGATTGATCTTCCAGGATTCGATGGAGCGTAGCATGAGCGCAGATGTCAGAAAAAATGAAACGAGGGTTCAGTCTAACAACCTCGTAACATTACCGGACGGCAAAACATGGCATGAGGATGAAAACGCAGTTTTTCGCTGCCGGGCGTGATTCTGCTCACAGCAAATAGGGCGATGCCTCACTTTTGTAGTGTCTTTATGTGCGGTTACCTGGCATAAGGCCCGATAAGCGCATCGCGAAAGACGGCAAACGTGAAAAAATATGACGATTCGTTACTGACAATATTCCACACCGCATCTATGTTTAAAAAATCACCAGTTATCACTGGCGAGGCGCTGCCCGTCCTGGACAGTCCGCATGCTTAATTCAGGTTTTCAGTTGCTGCCCGTCGTGGGTGGCAGGCTTCGTTGTCTCTGCGGAGGTCGGCTATGAGAACGCACCATGACAGCGCCAGTCGGGCGATTACCGACTATTTCAACAGCCCCGCCTGGCACGCGCCGCACGAGAGCGATTTGCTGGCCGCCATCATGCGCGAGCTGATGGATGATGGCCAGCCCGCCACCAATAAAGCGGTAATTGCCCGCGTGATTACCCGGCTGGAAGTGGAAGGCGATGAACAGCGCCTGCAGAGTTACCGCAACCTGCTGGCGCAGCTGTTAGAAGCAGGGCCGCAAAAATAGCGGCCCCGGAGATTATTTCACCACCCGCAGCTGGTCGGCTTCGCTGACCACTGCTTTACCGCTCTGACGCTGATACAGGCACAGTTCCCGCCCCAGCTGATTTTTCATGTGCTTTTGCGGATAGCGGCCTTCGAGCAACAGCGCATCGTAGCCAACGCTGTCGTCGTACATGATCGGCTTGCCCACCACTTTCACCGCTTTCAGACCGCTGGCCTGCACACACGCCTGCTGCAGGTTTTTATCGTGTTGCTGCCATGCCGCCTCGCTTGAGGCCTGCGCCAGCGGGCTGAGTAGCAGCGTCAAACACAGCGTTCGGGTCAGGTATTTCATCGTCACTCCTGTAAGGTCAGTCTGTTATTGCTGCCTGTACGCCAGGCGTCGCAGAGCCGCGATTCATCGCGCGCTATGGCGGGGGCAATATGGCGCAGCAGGCAGGTTATAGCGAAAAAAATTCCCGCCGTAGCGGGAAGAAACAAGACGAGCATTGCATATTCGAGAGTGACGAGGAAATCTCCGTAATGCGCAGCTATCCTCGCCCGCCGCCGTGACAGCCCGATGACAATGCCGTGTCCGTTTGGTGTTACCCGCAGTAAACCCGGGAAATTTTCCCGTTCTGATCGCCGAGGAAATTCAGGCGGCGCAGATTGAAGTCCATGGTGGCGGCACCGTTCCACGGAATCGCGCGCACCGGTACGGCAAAGCGCTGGGTATCAAGCGCGCTCAGCGGCTGACCGAGGTAGTTCTGATACTGCGAGGCACCGCACTGGTCGGTTTCCGGATCGTGGCTGACGGCGTGACTGCTGTCAGTTTTACTGGCTGACTGACAGGCCGTTAAGGCGAGCATCGCCGTGAGCAGCAGCGCTTTTTCATAATGGTTCACAATTTTCTCCTCCTGGATAATGAACAAGCGGTTCCTGAGAGTAACAAAGCGTGCCGCCGATGCGAAAATTTTTCCAGCAGACTGGTCGCATTGCGTGACAAAAGGCGCGATTTTCTGCTCACATTTTCGGATTAATCGCACGCTGTGTCTAAAAATCACCCGCGCAGACGCTACAATTATCTAAGACTTTTCTGAGGAGATAATGATGGAACTGGCTATTTTTATCGGCTTCGCCATCGTGATGACCTTCGTGGCCGTCCGGGTGCGTTAAGCCTCGTTAATTTTCTCTCTGCCGTTGTGCACCAAACGGTGCCAGCGGCATCCTCCGCGCCAGATAAGTGATTCGGTTCCCTCTCCGCCTGCTCGTCAGCGATGAAAGCGCAAGCTACCATGCCGCGCATCGCCTGCGATGAGACGGTCGGTTAGCGCCGCGATTGTGGCGTATCTGAACCGGCGAAAATCTCCGCAAACGCACCTCGACAGCACCGATCGCCGTTGCTACTATGCGTCTTCCTCTGCCCGCTGAGCCGCCTATGGACACCCAATCCGACAAAGTTACGTTGACCCTGTTTTACGTGGGTAGCTTTGTGGTTTATTACCTCGTGACCATGCTGATTACGCTGTTTCCCAATTACGGGACGCTGCGCAATAACGGCTTGCTGGTGCCAGTGCTGTGCCTGTTTGAATTTGCCGTGATTTATCCCCTGTACCGTTTCTACTGCCAGCGCCGCAGCGACATTCCCCTGGGCTTTCTGCGTCCCGGCCAGGCACTGCTGTTTATCGGCGCGCTGTTTGTACTGATGGTGGCGCAGACGCAGTTCCTGCAGCCGGAAGGCTGGCTGATTGAACAGAGCCAGCAGGGACGCAGCTCAATGCTGATTCTGCTGCTCACCGCCGTGTTGCTGGCGCCGGTGTTTGAAGAGGTGCTGTTCCGCGGCTTCCTGCTGCAGGCGTTTTTGCTGTGGGCGCCCAAAAGCCGTTTTGCCTGCATGTTGCTCACTTCGCTGCTGTTCGCTGCGTTACACACGCAGTACGTGCACTGGGAAACCATCGTTGCGCTGACGCTGTTCTCACTGCTGCTGTGCTACGCGCGTCTGCGCAGCAACAGCCTGGCGTTGCCGATTTTTCTGCATACGCTGAATAACCTGATCGCCATCCTGCCCGCCTGGTTCTACGCCTGATCCCTCTCACTGTTTGCTAACGATGCCATTAATTTCCCTGCATTTTCAGGTACTATCGCTTTTTAGCCTGCAGGAATGATGGTCGAAGCGCTGATGATTACTATGCTGGATGTGGCCCGCAAAGCGGGCGTTTCTAAAGCCACCGTGTCGCGCGTGCTGGCGGGCAACCGCTATGTGAGCAAATCCACGCAGCAGAAAGTGTTTCAGGCGATAGAGGAAACAGGCTACCGCCCGAATCTGCTGGCGCGCAGTCTGGCGACGCAAAAATCGCAGAATATCGGCCTGATCGTCACCCATTCGCTGTTTAACGGCCCCTATTTCAGCGAGCTGCTGTACCAGACGGCCACGCTGACCAATAACTATGGCCGCCAGCTGATCCTCGCCGATGGCAAAACCAGCGCTGACGATGAGCGCGCGGCAATCGAGTTTCTGCTCGATCTGCGCTGCGACGCCATCATTATCTACCCGCGTTTTCTCGACACCGCCGCGCTGGAAGCGATCATCGACCAGCACGATATCCCAATCATGGTGGTTAACCGCCGTCTGACGCAGCACGCGGCGAACTGCGTCTGGGCTTCGCACCAGCAAAATACCCGTGATGCGGTGAACTACCTGATTGCGCGCGGTCACCATGACATTGCGTTTATCACCGGACTGGCGGGATCGCCCACCGCCGCCGCGCGTCTGGCTGGCTATCAGCAGGCGCTGGCCGACCATCAGCTGCCGTATGACGCGGCGCGCGTACTGCCGGGCGCGTGGACGCCGGAGAGCGGTCAGGCGGCGGCACGCCAGCTGCTGAGTGCCGGCGTACCGTTCAGCGCGCTGATGGCCAGCAATGACGATATGGCGATTGGTGCCGCGCTGGCGCTGAATGCGGCGGGCAAACGGCTGCCGCAGGATGTATCGCTGATGGGCTTTGATGATATTCGCATGGCCGAATTTTTCCTGCCGCCGCTCACGACGGTTCATGTGCCGGTGGCGGAGATGATTCAGCACACGCTGGCGCAGCTGGTGGCGATGCTGGAGGGCGAAGCGATTGCGCCTTTGCCGCCGTTCAGCGGACGGCTGATTGAGCGCGCTTCCGTGGCCGATGGACCGTTTCGCTGCTCATAACGCCTCGCCGGCATCCTGCGTGACCAGCCACTGCTCCAGCTGCTGTAGCGTAGCAGCCTTAACGCTCTCCTGCGGGCGCACCAGGTAATAGGTGTGCCGGCCACAGTCCAGCTGGTAATCCTCCATGGCGATCAGCGTGCCCGCCTTCAGCTCCGCTTCCACCAGCACGCGCTGCGCCAGCGCAATCCCCTGCCCTTCAATAGCGGCCTGATAGGCCAGCGCCGAACTTTCCATCTGCCGCCGGTGCGGCAGCGCGTCCATTTCCACGCCAAATGCTTCGCACCAGCGCTGCCAGTCATCAGGACGTCCGCGCACCAGCAGCAGGGTATGCTGCGCCAACCCGGCCAGATGCATGCTGGCGCGCCGGTCAGCCGTCGGACGACACACCGGCACCAGCACGTTTTTCACCAGCGGCGTGACGTGCTGCTGCGGCCACGTACCGTCACCAAGCCGAATCGCCGCGTCGCAATCCACCGTATCGTCCCATTCCGACGCGGTCGTCAGGCGCACGTCAATCGCCGGATGCGCCAGCTGAAACAGTGCCAGCCGCGGAATAAGCCAGCGGGTGGCGAAGGTGGTGAAGGAGTGCAGCCGGATGACCGTGCGGCCGGCATTGCGCTGCAGCGTGGCGCTCGCCTGGCGAATACCGTCGAGGTGCTGGCTGATTTGCAGAAAATAGGCATTGCCGGGCAGCGTCAGTACCAGCCCGCGCCCCTGACGCTGAAACAGCGCCGTGCCAAAGTACTCTTCCAGCAGACGAATCTGACGACTCACCGCGCCTGGCGTCACCGACAGGCCATCAGCCGCTGCCCGCACGCTGCCGCTACGGGCGACATATTCAAACGCCAGCAAGGCATTCAGGGGTGGCAAATCACGCATCAGTTAACCGTTCAGTTTTTCTCAATGATGGAGCAATTTTAATCGATTGTGGCGAAAAGGCCAGACGCGCATCATTTCTGCACAGCGGCAGCCAGCCCAATAACGCTGACTGCCAGGTTGTCACATTGATTCTGACGCTGGAGCACACTGGAATGATTAAAGTCACCAATCCTGCCGACGGCAGCCTCGTCGGCGAAGCACCGTTCATGCGCCACGACGAGGTCGCGGCCGCTATCGATCGCACCTGTGCCGCGTTTCCGGCATGGGCGGCAAAAAGCGCGAAACAGCGCAGCGACCTGTTGCGCGGCTGGTACGATCTGGTACGCGCCGATAAGCACCTGTTTGCTGAACTGATGGTCAGGGAGAACGGCAAATGCCTGAGCGAAGCGCTGGGCGAAATCGAGTACGGTCTCGGCTTTATTGAGTGGTATGCGGAAGAGGCCAAACGCGTCAACGGTGATACCCTGCCGTCGCACGATGCTAACGCCTCCGTGCTGGTAGTAAAAGAGCCGGTCGGCCCGACCGCGGCCATCACACCGTGGAACTTCCCGTTTATGATGATCACCCGCAAAATCGCTACCGCGCTGGCCGCAGGCTGCACCATGATCATCAAACCGGCAGAAGAGACGCCGCTTACCGCGTATAAACTGCTGGAGTATGCACGTCAGGCCGGTATTCCCGCTGGCGTGTTTGAGATGGTGACCGGCGATCCGCAAGCCATCGGCGAAGCTTTTACCAGCGATACGCGCATCCATAAAATCTCCTTCACGGGATCTACCCGCGTCGGCAAACTGCTGGCGCAGCAGTGCGGGGCCACGCTGAAAAAGATGACCATGGAGCTGGGCGGCAACGCGCCGTTTATCGTGTTCGCCGACAGCCCGCTGGAAGAGAGCGTGGCCGGGCTGGTCAGCGCCAAACTGCGTAACTCCGGCCAGGTGTGTATTTCGCCTAACCGCATCTTTGTGCATGACGCGATTTACGATGCCTTTGTGCAGCAACTGGTGAAAACAGTCAGTGAGATCCGTGTCGATCAGGGTATGCAGCAGGAATTTGTGGTTGGCCCGCTGATTAACCGCATGGCGCTCGATAAAGTCACCGCGCTGGTGGACGATGCGGTTGCACAGGGGGCGACGCTGCGCCTCGGCGGCAAGCCACACGCGAAGGGCGGGTTGTTCTATGAGCCGACCATCCTGTGCGATCTGGACGCCTCGTTTGCCGTGCACAACACCGAGATTTTCGGACCGGTGTTTGCCCTGTACCGTTTCAGTGATGAAGAGCAGGTGATTCGCTGCGCTAACGACACCGAATACGGTCTGGTGGCCTATGCGTGGACGCGGGACGTTGGCCGTGCTTTCCGCCTGTCGAAAAAACTAGAAGCCGGCATGGTGATCCTCAATTCCGGCTCAGTCGGTACGGCATCAGTGCCGTTTGGCGGTATCAAGCACTCCGGCTACGGCCGTGAGGGCGGCCATTACGGTATTGAAGAGTATGTGCAGGTAAAATATGTGCTGATGGCGGGACAACACCGCTAATCACGCTGCTGGCGCGGCGGCGACCCAGCCGGGATGCCGCCGCACCGCGCGTTAGTATTCCACCTCCGCATCAGGCTGTGCGCCGTTATTGCGGATCAACTGCTGATACCAGAAAAAGCTCTTCTTGCGATAGCGCGCCAGATCGCGCAGATCGTGTTCATCGCGGTTAACGTAGATAAAGCCGTAACGTTTGCTGATGCCCTGATGGGTGCTGACCAGATCGATGGCCGACCACGGACAGTAGCCAAACAGCTCGACGCCATCGGCAATTGCCAGCCGCAGCTGGGCGATATGCTCACGCAGATAGGCGATGCGATAGTCGTCATACACTTTGTTGCCCGCCTCCAGCGTGTCGAACGCACCGAGACCGTTTTCTGTCACAATCAGCGGCAGGCGATAGCGCGCGTAGATCTCGCGCGCGGTAATGCGGAAACCGACCGGATCGATATACCAGCCAAACTGATTCTGCTGCAGATGCGGATTGTTGCAGCCGACGTACACTGATTTGTCGATGCCGGCCATCTGCTGGTCGGCCTGCTGCTTACTGTTCAGCTCACCGCGCGCGACCTCAGGCATGTCAGCACTGACGGTGGCCGATGCATAATAGTTGAAGGCGATAAAGTCCGGCTGGCCGGCGGCGATGGTCGCCATATCCTCCGCCTCAATGTGCGGCAGCCAGCCGCGCTGCTGCAGAAACGCCCACACCACGTTGTTGTAATGGCCGTGTACCGCCAGGTCGAGGTAGAGCCAGTTGCGGATCGCTGAAAAGTTATCGGCGGCCAGCACATCTTCCGGTCTGGCGCTGGCGGCATAGATACAGGAGATGTTCGGTGCCGGGCCAATTTTGGCCTGCGGCAAGCGCTGGTGACAGGCAATCATCGCTTTGGCCTGCGCCAGCATCATATGGTGATTCTGCTGATACAGCGTCTTCTGCGCATCCACCGTGCCGGCCGGCAGCGTGCCAATCACCTCGCCTTTGAGGATCATCATGTTCTGTTCATTGATGGTCAGCCAGTATTTCACCCGGTCACCATAGTGCTCGAAACAGGTGATGGCGAAGCGCTCAAAGGCGGCCACGGTGCGCCGGTTTGACCAGCCGCCATCCTGCTGCAGCGCCCACGGCAGGTCGAAGTGATAGAGCGTGACCAGTGGCTCAATGCCGTGGCGGCAAATTTCATCAATCAGCTGCTGATAAAACGCAATGCCCGCCGGATTCAGCTCGCCGTCTCCCTGCGGATAGATGCGGCTCCAGGCGATGGAGAATCGATAGGTTTTCAGGCCAAGCTCCGCCAGCAGCGCGATATCTTCCCGGAAGCGATGATAGTGATCGCTGGTGACGGTGAAATCCGTCATCCCCTCAGGAAAATGGCCTTTATCGATCACCGACGGCCCTTTGCCGTCTTCGTTCCAGGCACCCTCAACCTGATACGCCGAGGTTGAAGCGCCCCACAGAAAGCCGTGCGGAAACGCACCGGGGTTAGGATGTTGCATACTGCCTCCTTGTTAGTCCGCAGCCAGCTCGCGCCGCAGCTGGATGATCTCTTCCGCCAGTTCGCGGCACAGCATGGCGTTCATCAGGTGATCCTGCGCATGTACCATGATCAGATTGACCGGAATTTTGCCGCAGCCTTCGTCGGCACCAATCAATTCGGTCTGGATACGGTGCGCGGCTCTGGCCGCCTCGCTGGCTTCGCTCAGCAACGCATCGGCGCGTGGCCACTCTTTGCGCCGCGCCGCGCGCAGCGCTTCCATCGAGCAGGAGCGCGCTTCTCCCGCCTGAATAATCAGTTCCATGACCGTGCTCTCATCAATTTCCATCATGCCTCCTTAACCGGTTGCGCTGCGGCGGCCTGCTCAAGCTCCTGCTGCAGCAGTTGCCGCTCATAAATTTTGAAAAACGGGTAGTAAATCAGCGTGGCGATGGTTACCAGCACGGCAATCAGCACGATGACGCGCCAGTCCCAGCCGGTCGACCAGGCCGCCCCGATCGGTGCCGGCGTGGTCCAGGGGGCCAGCGACACCACGTGGTTAATCAGGTGGGTTTTGGTGGCTGTCCAGGCGAGCGTGGCGTTGACTAACGGCGCGCAGATAAACGGAATGAACAGAATCGGGTTCATCACCACCGGCGAACCGAAGATGACCGGCTCGTTGATGTTGAACATGCTGGGCACAATGCTCAGCTTGCCAATCGAGCGCAGGTGCGCCGAGCGGCTGCGCAGGTAGAGCAGCACCAGCCCCATGGTGGAACCGGAGCCGCCAATAACGATGAAAAACTGCCAGAACGGCTCGATAAACACGTGCGTGATCGGCTCACCGGCGTTGAGCGCCTGCTGGTTGAGGCCAAGGTTAGTCAGCCAGAACGCCTGCAGAATGCCGCCGACAATCACCGCACCGTGAATGCCGGCGAACCACAGCATGTGACACAGCAGCACCGCCACCAGCACCGCCGGTAACGAATCCGAGGCGGAGATAATCGGTGCGAACAGCGCCATGATCGCCTGCGGCAGCAGCAGGCCAAACTGCGCCTGCACCCACAGGCTGAGCGGAAACAGCGTGATGAAGATGGCGATGATCGGGATCAGCAGATCGAACGACTGACGAATTTTGGGCGGCACCTGCTCCGGCAGCTTAAAGCCGATGTTGTGCTTTTGCAGGAAGTGCATCAGCTCAGTGGCGAACAGCGCCACCAGAATCGCGGTGAAAATGCCCTCGCCGCCGAGTGAGCCAACCGGCAGCGTGCCGTTGCTCTGGGGCGCTGCCACCACCAGAAACGCCATCAGCGCCAGGCTGGCCGCCATAAAGCCGTTCATCTTGTAGCTGTTCGCCAGGTTATAGGCGATGGCGCTGGCGATATACAGCGCCATGATGCCCATGGTCATGTTATACGGCATCATGATTTGCGCTTCATGCGCGCGCACCATACCGAGCCACCACTGGGCAAACGCCCATGAGCTGTCAGCTGAGAACGGCGGATGGGCAAACAGCAGCATAAACGAGCCCACAATCAGAAACGGCATCGAGGCGATAAATCCATCGCGGATGGCGATCACATGGCGCTGGCTGGAGAGGCGTCCGGCCAGCGGGCTGATGCGGTTTTCAATCACACCAAATAACGATTCGCTTATGCTGCTCATCGGCGAGCTCCTTGCATCAGGCAACAACAGAATAAGCCTGTGCAATAGCGCACAGGCGTAAGCAATTATTTTATTTTCGGAACAATCGTCAGGCGTGAATCAGCTTTAGCGAATCATCTAATATTTTCGCGCCATTCATCATGCCGTAATCCATGCTATTAATCACAGTGATAGGCTTATTTAGCTGCTGCGCCAGCGGCTGGAAGTCCGCCAGTTTGTATTTAATCTGCGGCCCGAGCAGGCAACAGTCAAAGTTCGCGATCTGATCGTTAAACTCTTCAATGCCAACGGCTTTTATCTCAACCTCGACGCCCTTCTCTTTGGCGGCCTTCTCCATTTTCTGCACCACCATGCTGGTGGACATCCCGGCGGCGCAGCAGAGTAGAATCTTTGGCATCATTCAATCCTCAGTGTGGGGTTTAATTAACGAATACCCGTGCTAAAGATTTTCTGCAACCGGTTTCAGATTTGCGTTACGGATCTGTGAGAAATATCAAAAAGCGCGCTGCAAATTTAATCGGGATGCAATAATAAACGGAAGAGATTATGTGAAAGTCGGGGAACAGTGGCGCGGCCAGACACAGCGCGCCACCGGGGGCAGAACGTCAGGAGATGGCGGAATCTTTTTGCTTGTCGGCTTCGAAGTGTGCCTTGAACTGCTCGTAGATGGAGATCATATTGGAAGCATCGCCGTGCAGCGGGCTCAGTTTACCGGCGCGCACCAGTTCGATGACCAGTTGCAGGGCGGCCTGTTTTGGGCTGCTGGCCGGATGGGCAATTTCATGAGACATCAGATATCACTCCTTATTGTTGTCAGTGCCGCACAGTTTAGCCCAGATTGTGCTGCTAATGGGCGTGGCGCTGGTTATCATCATCCTGTTCGGACAAAAAAGCCGCTCAGGCTGTTCATTGACGCCTGAGGCGTTTAGCTATACTGGATCAAAAAAAGGAACACACAGCCACGCATTCCGTACCACGGGAATGGTGCAGAAGGAGTCGGTTATGTTGATTGGTTTTGTCTTGTTAGTGAGCGCCTGCGGCCACGATGCCTGTGATGCCCTGCCGGTGTCGGAGCGGATTTACCCCACGAAAGTGGCCTGCGAACAGATGGCCGATCGCATCCATAAAGTCCGGCCGAACGTGGTGCTGCTTTGTGGGGAAGTGCACCGTTAATTCGGTGCCAGTGCGTCATCAATTGCATAAAAAACAGCCAGACGGCATTGCAACCTGGGCCCGCAGCGTTCAAAATATAAGCTGCTTTACACTATTACAGTTGTGAATCCCATGAAAAAAACTCGCCCCCGTCGTCCCAACGGACGCTGGGTTTATTACATTTTGTATGACGGCATTCTCTGGCCCTGTCCGGTGCGCTGGGAGTGGGAGAGCGGCTTCGGCGGCTGGCTGCCGTTTTACTATTCGCCCACCTTTGAATTTGTTGCGGGCGATCCGCGCAAGGCCTACCGCATTGCGCGCAGCAGCGTGCGCAATCTGCGCCAGCATGAGCATGACGGCGAATATGCCTGAGGCGTCAGAATTGCCACGGCAGCCACGAGGCCGTCAGCAGGTAGTGCACCAGTTCCAGCACCAGAATAATCATCACCAGCACCCCGAGCTTGTGGCGGCATATCCAATCCTTTAGCCCCATATCATCGCCGCCCAGCGAATCAGCATCAGCGCGCCGCAGATGCACAGCAACACCACAATCATCTTCCAGTGTTTTGTCGCAGCCAGTTTTTTTGCCACGTCTCCTCCAGACAGCAGAAAGCAACGATGCGCCCGCAGGCGCATCGCATAGTCTACCGCTGGTCACCCGTGAGGGCGATTAATTATTCAGCGTATAGTCGAGGGTGATTTCGGCATTCAGCACCTGAGACACCGGGCAGCCGGCTTTGGCTTTCTGAATGATTTCATCGAATTTGGCATCATCGATGCCCGGCAGCGCAATGGTGCTGTTGAGGGCAATTTTGGTGATGGCGAAGCCGTCGCCCTTTTTGTCCAGTGAAACATCGGCGGTGGTGTCGATGCTTTTCGGTGGATGACCGGCCTGGCCCAGCATCAGCGACAGCGCCATGGAGAAGCAGGCGGCGTGTGCCGCGCCAATCAGCTCTTCCGGATTGGTGCCCTTCTCGCCTTCAAAACGGGTGTTAAAACCGTATGGCTGGTTGCTGAGCACGCCGCTTTCAGTGCTAACCGTACCTTTGCCTTTGATGTCGCCTTCCCAATGGGCCGATCCTTTCTTATGAATGGTCATGTCATTCCTCCTGTTAGTCAGACAGCTATTCAGTATAGACAAGAGCCGGCGCTTTGCCTGGCTTAGCGCACCGCGTGTGGGCGCGCCGGGCTGAGTCCGGCTTCGCTCAGCAGCGCATTCGCCTGCACCAGCGAATCCTTGCTGATCTCCGCAATGGTTTTCGCGCCGGTCAGCGTCATCGCCACCTTCATCTCTTTCTCGATCAGGTTGAGCAGATTCGCCACGCCGCCCTGGCCGCTGCGTGGCCAGCGCATAGAGATACGCGCGGCCCAGCAGCACGCTGTCGGCGCCCAGCGCAATCATGCGCACCACGTCCAGCCCGTTGCGGATGCCGCTGTCGGCCAGAATCGCGATATCGCCTTTCACCGCATCGGCAATGGCCGGCAGCGCGCGGGCGGAGGAGAGCACGCCATCGAGCTGGCGTCCGCCGTGGTTGGAGACCACGATGCCGTCGGCGCCAAAACGCACCGCATCGCGGGCATCTTCCGGGTCGAGGATCCCTTTGATCACCATCGGGCCGTCCCAGAATTCGCGGATCCACTCCAGGTCTTTCCAGGAAATGGACGGATCGAAATTGTTCGCCAGCCAGCCGATATAATCTTCCAGCCCGGTAGGTTTACCGAGATAAGCCGAGATGTTACCCAGATCGTGTGGACGGCCATTCAGGCCCACATCCCACGCCCACTGCGGATGTGTTACCGCCTGCCAGTAACGACGCAGGGCAGCGTTCGGGCCGCTCATGCCGGAGTGGGCATCACGGTAGCGCGCGCCGGGGGTGGGCATATCAACGGTAAAGACCAGTGTGGAACAGCCCGCCGCTTTGGCGCGCTCCAGCGCGTTACGCATAAAGCCGCGATCGCGCAGGACGTACAGCTGGAACCACATCGGGCGCTTGATGGTCGGGGCGACCTCTTCAATCGGGCAGACGGACACGGTGGAAAGCGTAAACGGAATGCCTTTAGCATCCGCCGCCGCGGCGGCCTGCACTTCGCCACGTCGGGCGTACATACCGCACAGGCCTACGGGCGCGAGCGCCACCGGCATGGAAAGCGTCTCGTTGAACAGCGTTGTCTCAAGGCTCAGGTCAGACATATTTTTCAGCACGCGCTGGCGCAGGGCCACTTCTGACAGATCTTCCACGTTGCGGCGCAGGGTATATTCGGCATACGCCCCGCCGTCGATGTAGTGGAACAGGAACGGCGGCAAAATGCGCTGCGCCGCGGCGCGATAGTCACTGGCTGCTGAAATAATCATGCTTTGTTCTCCCTGGAAATATCACTGTCGCCAGGCAGACGGGTAATACGCGCCTGTCGGGCCTGGTCTTCATCGAATCGTTTAATGGTGGTGTGCACGAAGCCGAGATGCGCCATCATCGCCTTGCGCGCGGCCTCGGCATCACCGGCCAGAATGGCGTTGAGCACCGCCTCGTGCTGTTCGGTCAGCTGGGCAAAAACCGGCGGGACCAGATACATGCGCTGGCGGCTCTGCTTCACGGAGGATTGCAGCAGGTCGAAGAACCCGCGCATGGTCTGGAGCAGCACCACGTTATGCGAGGCCTCGGCAATGGCCAGGTGGAAGCGCACATCCGCCTGCGAGGCGAGATCGGGATCGTCGCAGTGCGTCATTTGCGTAGCGCGTCAAAGCAGGCTTTGAGCTTCTCTTTGTCGGCCTCGGTTGCCCGCATGCGCCGCGTGCCAGGCGGTACTGGTTTCGATGGCGTGGCGCGCTTCAAGGATGTCGAAGCTGTAGTCCGGGTCGTTTTCCATCAGCGTTGTCTTCAGCGGCTGGACGATGTTTTGCTCGGACCAGTCGTCATGCTGCCAGCGCACAAAGGTGCCACCGCCGCGACGGCTGACCAGCACCCCTTCGCTGACCAGCGTGGCCAGCGCCTCACGCAGCGACGTGCGCGACACGCCAAGCTGGGCGGCAAGCTGGCGCTCGGCGGGCAACTTCATGCCCGCTTCCAGCTGTTGTTCTTCAATCAGCGCCCGCACGCGAGAGGCAATCTCGTCGGACAGGCGTCTGGGCATCACTATCATGGGATCATCCAGGTTAAGACATAGGCCTGCAGGGTGGTGATCACGCCGACCATGCAGGTGAATATCAGGCTGTGTTTCACGGTAAAGCGGAACAGGTCGGACTCTTTACCGACCAGCCCCACCGCCGCACAGGCAATGGCGATGGACTGCGGCGAGATCATTTTGCCGGTGACGCCGCCGGTGGTATTGGCGGCCACCAGCAGCACGTCCGACACGCCAATCTGCTGCGCGGTGGTCGCCTGCAGCGCGGCGAACAGGGCGTTGGACGAGGTATCGGAACCGGTCAGGAACACCCCCAGCCAGCCGAGGAACGGCGAGAAGAAGGTGAAGGCGTGGCCGGTGTGGGCCAGCGCCAGCGCCAGCGTCGACGACAGCCCGGAGTAGTTCGAGATAAACGCGAAGGCCAGCACCATGCCGATGGAGTAGATCGGCAGCGTCAGCTCTTTCAGGGTTTCGCCGCAAAGGTGCGCAGCGCCGCCGCTGGCTTCATGCGCAGCCACACCACGGAAAGGAGCGCCGCAAACAGGATGGCGGTGCCGGTGGCGGAGAACCAGTCGAATTTATACACCGCGGCATACGGCGTGGCGGCGCTCACCACCGGCGGCATACGGGCGACCAGCTTGTCGAGGAGCGGCACGGAGATGTTAAACACCCAGTCATACAGCGCGCCGCCCGGAGCGAACAGCGCTTTAAACGGCGGAATGCTCCACAGCGTTACCGTGGCGGTCAGGAACAGGAACGGCGACCAGGCGCGCACGATCTGCGCCAGCGGTGTAGCGTTGCGTCCCTGAGGGCGCAGTCTCTGGCGCGGCGCCCATGTCGGCAGGCGAAGCGGAAGATGCGCACCGGCTGCCAGCGTTTCAGGAACAGCGTCAGGCAGACCAGCGAAACCAGCGACGAGATGATGTCCGGCAGTTCCGGGCCGAGGAAGTTGGAGCTGAGGTACTGGGCGATGGCGAACGAGCCGCCCGCCACCATCACCGCCGGCCAGGTCTCCTTCACGCCGCGCCAGCCGTCCATAATCGCCATGATCCAGAACAGCACGATAATGGTCAGGAACGGCAGCTGGCGGCCCACCATCTGGCCAATCTCGAAGCTGTCCAGCCCGGTCACCTGGCCGGCGACGATGATCGGAATGCCCATCGCGCCAAAGGCCACCGGCGCGGTGTTGACGATCAGGCACAGGCCGGCGGCATAGAGCGGGTTAAAGCCCAGGCCGACCAGCAGCGCGGCGGTGATCGCCACCGGTGCGCCAAAGCCGGCCGCGCCTTCC
Organism: Enterobacterales bacterium; assembly: GCA_039593635.1. Classification (GTDB taxonomy): domain Bacteria; phylum Pseudomonadota; class Gammaproteobacteria; order Enterobacterales; family Enterobacteriaceae; genus Enterobacter. The sequence continues at coordinate 77,791 of JBCNOW010000024.1, read as the reverse complement.
AGAAACGCCCCGAAGGAGAAGCCGACAATCAGCATCTGCAGGCGCTGGTCTGGCGTGATGGAGAGAATCGACGAGCGGATGATGTCGAACTGCCCGGTTTTCACCGAGATCTTGTAGACAAAGACCGCCGCCATGATGATCCACGCAATCGGCCACAGGCCGTAGAAGAAACCGTAGACCACCGAGGCCAGCGCCTGGTCCACCGGCATTTTGTAGAAGAACAGCGCCACCAGCAGGGCGATGGCAACGGTGTACGTCGCGGCGAGGTAGCCCTTCAGCTTGAGCTTAATCAGCGCAAAGAAGAAGAACAGGATCGGAAGCGATGCGATCAGGCTCGACAGCCAGATATTCCCGGCCGGGTCGTAGTTTTGTTGCCACACCTGCATGCCGTTTCTCCAGAGGTCACCAGAGGGATGCGGCGCATCGGCAAAAGCAGGCGTGCGCCGCAGATTGTTGCCCGGTTCCGCACCACAATTGGTAGGACCACATTGCGGCTGACGGGCTTTCTGGCTCCAGATAGTTAATGCATTGTTAACCCAAAGCAACGCGGCAGGCGTGATTTTTCGTGTTATGTGACCATGTGGCTACATTTTTATAACATTGGTAGGACCAGTTAGCATGCAGCAGAACCAAAGGCGCGTGCATAGCTGCGCGGGTGAAAGCGCAGATTGAGCCCGATCAGCCCCAGCGTCACGACGCCCTGCATCAGCCAGACGCTGGCAAAGCTGTGGGTGAGCACCTGCAGCTGACCGGCAATAAACGGCATGCAGCCGGCGATGATGAATCCTGCGCCCTGCATGAAGGCCACCAGCCGCGCGCCTGCCTGCGGCTGCGGCAGATGATCGAGCGCCAGCACCATCGCCAGCGGGAACGCGGCACCGAGACCGAAGCCGGCGATGGCGGCCCACAGCCACGGCGCCAGCAGCGGCGCAAAAAGAAACCCGCTCATCCCGGCCAGCTGACACAGCAGACTGACAATCAGCTGCGGACGGCGATCGGCACCGCGCGCCAGCAGCGGCATCAGCAGCGCGCCGGCAACCTGGCTCAGAATCATCACGCCCAGCAGCGAGCCGCCGGCCTGCGCCGACCAGCCCAGCCGGTGATACGCATCCGGCAGCCAGGCCACGCAGGTGGCATAGCCGCCGTTGACCAGGCCAAAGCTCAGCGCCAGCGACCAGGCGCGCGGCTTACGCCACAGCGGCGGCAGCGTTACCTGCGCGGCATCCGGCGCGGCAGGCACGCGCACCAGTAGCCACAGCAGGATAGCCAGCAGCACCGGCAGCGCCCAGCCGCTGAGCGCCAGCGGTACGTCAAGCTGCGCGCTGAGCCACGGCGACAGCGCAGCGCCCAGTCCGCCGCCGCCCATTAGCGCGCCCGCCCACAGCCCGGTGACCGCCGCGCTGCGCCGGCTAAAACGCTGTCGAATCAGTCCCGGCATCGCCATCTGCACCACGCCGACGCCGATGCCAGCAAACAGTGCGCTGAGCACCAGCCCGCTGCCGCTGTCGATTACGCCGCGCGCCGCCAGCGCCAGCAGCAGCAGCGTCAGCCCGGCCAGCAGTAAGGGCTTTAAGGCCACGCGCTGCATCAGCCTGGCGCTGAACAGCGCCACCGCGCCCATCATCACCATCGGCACCGCCGGCAGCAGCGAGGCGGCCAGCCCTGACAGATGCAGGCTGTGGCGCAGCTGGCCCAGCAGCGGACTGACCGAGGTCAGCAGCGGGCGCATGTTCAGCCCTGCCAGCACCAGCGCAGCCAGCGTTAACGTATTGGCATGTCGGTTCATAACCCATCCTGCAGTGAAAAGGTTGTCAGCATCGCAGCAGACAGTACTATTTGGAAATGAAATAACACCATGATGGGCAGTGGATAAATGAATCGTCAGCCAATGTTTACGCCGCAGCAGCTATTGAGCTTTGTGGCGGTGTGCGAGACCGCCAGCTTTACCCGCGCCGCCGAGCGTGTGCACCTGTCGCAGTCGACGGTCAGTCAGCAGGTACGGCGACTGGAAGAGATGGTGGGTAAAGCGCTGTTACAGCGCACCTCACATCAGGTGGCGCTGACCGAAGAGGGAGAAAAATTGCTCGGCTACGCGCGGCGCATCATCGCCCTTAACGGCGAAGCGCACGATGTGCTGAGCGATAAGTGGCGCGACGGCATTGTGCGCATTGGTGTGCCGGAGGATTTTGCCGCCCCGACCGCCAGCCTGCTGGCCGGATTCAGCCGACAGCATCCGCAGCTGCGTCTTGACGTGATGAGCGGCATGTACGTCGATTTGCATCGCGCATGGCAGCGTGAAGAGCTGGATCTGATGCTGATCAAGCAGCCGGGCGGCGATCGCCCGCTGGCCGCCCGGCCCGAGCCGCTGCTGTGGCTGGACAGTGCTGAACATCCCTGCTTTGACCAGACGCCGCTGCCGCTGGTGGTGTTTCCGCAGCAGGGGCTGTATCGCGAAGAGATGTGTCAGACGCTGGATGCGCTCGGCCGCAGCTGGCGCATCAGCTACAGCAGCGCCAGCCTGGTGGCCCTCGCCAGCGCCAGCGCCGCTGGTCTCGGCCTGACGCTGCTGCCCGCCAGCTGCCGCCTGCCCGGTCACCGCGTGCTGGGCAGCGCTGAGGGTTTACCGGTGATCAGCCATTTCGAGCTGGCGCTGTTCTGCCGTAAGCCGCAGGATGCGCTACAACAGGCACTGGCCGCTGCGCTGGTGCAATTCTGCCAGCTACAGTGGCAGTGATTTTTCCACTGCCAGGCAGTGGGAAATATCGCAGCGCGGCGGCGTCGGTTTTGCCAGATTAGGTTTTTTCCTTTTGCCTGGAGTTTCCGATGCCTCTGACCGCTTCCAGCCGACGTGATTTCCTTAGCCACGGCGTGCGCCTTACTGCCGCAGGCAGCCTGATGATGGCTGGCATGAGCAGCGCCGCCCGCCCCGACACACCACCGGTCTCGTCCACACCGCCGCCTGCCGTGGCGCACTATCAGCTGCTGAATGTGCGCCTCGAAGAGGGATTTGAGCGCGACGGCGCGGAGATAGTCGCCACCCGCACCGCGCTGTACGACATCACCATTAAAGAAGGCAAGTTCAGCGCCATTAGCGCCGCCGGCCAGGCGCGCCAGCCTGCCGTGCCGCAGTGGGATGCCGGCGGTGCGCTGCTGCTGCCGCGCACGCGGGACATGCATATCCATCTGGATAAAACCTTCTACGGCGGACCGTGGCAGGCACCGCGCCCGCGGCAGGGCAAGACCATCATGGATATGATTGCGCGCGAGCAGGTGCTGATTCCCCAGCTGTTGCCAACCTCGCAGGCGCGCGCCGAAGCGCTGATTGGCCTGCTGCAAAGCAAAGGCAGCACCGAAGCGCGCAGCCACTGCAACATCGATCCAGTCAGTGGCCTGAAAAGTCTCGAACATCTGCAGCTGGCGCTGGCCAACCATCCGGCGTTTCGCTGTGAGATCGTCGCCTTTCCGCAGCATGGTTTGCTGCATTCGCAGGTCGATGGTCTGATGCGTGAGGCGATGCAGCTCGGCGTGCAGTATGTCGGTGGGCTGGATCCCACCAACGTGGATGGTGCCATGCAGGCTTCGCTTGATGCGATGTTCCGCATCGCGCTCGATTACGATCGCGGCGTGGACATTCATCTGCATGAGACCAGCGCCGCCGGCGTGGCAGCCATTCAGTACATGATCGCCACCATCGCCCGTAACCCGCAGCTGAAAGGCAAAGTGACGCTGAGCCACGGTTTCGCGCTCGCCACGCTGGAAGGTAAGGCGCTGGATGAAATTATCGCCGGCATGGCCGAACAGCAGATGAGCGTGGCGTCGACGATTCCGATCGGCAAACTGACGATGCCACTGCCGCAGTTGCAGGCGGCGGGCGTGACGGTGATGACCGGCACCGACAGCGTGATCGATCACTGGTCGCCATTCGGCACCGGCAGCATGCTGGAGAAAGCCAATCTGTATGCCCAGCTGTATCGCGGATCGGATGAGTTTGGCCTGAGCCGCGCGCTGCATATCGCCACCGGCGGCATTCTGCCGCTCGCCAATAGCGGTGAGCGCCAGTGGCCGCAGCTGCAGGATGAAGCCAGTATGATGCTGGTCGACGCCAGCTGCTCGGCGGAAGCCGTGGCGCGCATTGCGCCGGTGCGCGCTACGTTCCAGCGCGGCACGCCGGTATTCAGCGCCTGAAGGCGCATTGCAGCCAGCATCAGCACGCCAGTTCCGGCCACAAAAAAGCCTCCCGCAGGAGGCTTTGGAAGATGACACCGGCGCGGCAAGCCCGATGATAATGCTGGATTTAAGACAACATCTGAATCGCCAGCGCATACAGGCGCTGGTGCTCATCGTCATTAACAGGCTCTTCTTCCGCATAACAGGCAATCATGGAGCTGACTTTATCGGAGGATAACGTCTCTCCATGCAGATGCAGCGTTAGCACGGCGCGGCCGACGATTTTCAGAACGTCTTCGTTTTGTCCCTGGACATAGTGACTCAATGAGGTGACCTCTGAAGTAATTATTAATTGCCAAATGGCGCGCTAAATATAAAGCAAAGCGGTTAGGATTTTTACTCAGATTTTCCGCATAACGCGTAACATATAAGCGAAATATCACTGAAAATCACCGCAACGTGCCGCGATAATGCCGTATCGCTGCGGCTAATATCATTTTTTCCCTCGAAAAAGCGTTTTTACCGTTCGTGCTGCCTCGTGTGAAATTCGAAACATTCATTAAAACTTTGCGATAGTTGCACCTCATCATTGACCTGACAAAGCGCAACGGCTGACTAATTTCTCTGCGTGATTATTACCGTAATTGCCGTTGCCGATAGGCCGCCTTTCTGCCAGACTGGCCGCCGCTATTCCTGCTACTACCTGAGATGCTCCTGTGACTGCTTTTTCTACCCTGACGCAACTGCCTGCCAGCCAGCTCGACAACCTGCGCGAGATGGGCTTCGACGCCATGACGCCGATTCAGGCCGCTTCCCTGCCGGCCATCCTTAGCGGACGCGATGTGCGGGCGCAGGCGCAAACCGGCAGCGGTAAAACCGCCGCCTTCGGTATTGGCGTGCTGAACCGCATCGACAGCGGGCGTTTTCATACCCAGGCGCTGGTGCTGTGCCCGACGCGTGAACTGGCCGACCAGGTCAGCAACGTGCTGCGTCAGCTGGCGCGCTTCACCCGCAACATCAAGATCCTGACGCTGTGCGGCGGCCAGCCAATGAGCGCGCAGCGCGATTCGCTGGTGCATGCGCCGCATATTGTGGTCGGCACGCCGGGACGCATCCTCGATCATCTCAAGCGTGACAATCTCGATTTAAGTCAGTTGCAGAGCCTGGTGCTGGACGAAGCCGATCGCATGCTGGAGATGGGTTTCCGCGACGATATGGAAGCCATCATTGGCTTTACGCCGGATTCGCGTCAGACGCTGCTGTTCTCCGCCACCTGGCCCGATACCATTGCCAGCCTGAGTCAGCGCTTTCAGCGCGATGCGCTGGCAGTAGCGACCGAAGCGCAGTCGGAACTGCCAGCGATTGAGCAGCAGTTTATTGAAACCAGCGCCAGCGAGCGTATCAATCTGCTCAGCGCTCTGCTCAGCCAGCAGCAACCGGCTTCCTGCGTGGTGTTCTGTAACACCAAACGGGAATGTGATGAGATTGCGGCCGCGCTCAACGATCGCCAGATCAGCGCGCTGGCGCTGCACGGCGATCTGGAACAGCGCGATCGCGAACGCGTGCTGATTCGCTTTGCCAACGGCAGCATCCGCGTGCTGATCGCCACCGACGTCGCCGCGCGCGGCCTCGACATTAAATCGCTGGCGCTGGTGGTTAACTTCCAGCTGGCGTGGGATCCGGAAGTGCACATCCACCGTATTGGCCGTACCGGCCGCGCCGGCGAACAGGGGCTGGCGGTCAGCTTTGTGGCGGCTGACGAAATGGTGCGCGCCCATGCGCTGGAAGATTACCTGCAGCAGAAGCTCAACTGGCAGCCGGCCAGCACGCTGAAAGGCAAAGGCGCACAGCCGCTGCCGGCGGCAATGATGACGCTGTGCATTGACGGTGGGCGTAAAGCCAAGATGCGTCCCGGCGATATTCTGGGCGCCCTGACCGGTGAAGCCGGTTTCAGCGGCGATCAGATCGGTAAAATCGATCTCACCCCGACCCATGCGTATGTCGCCATCGACGCCGCACAGGCGAAGAAAGCACTGATCAAGCTGAAAGAGGGCAAGATCAAAGGCAAAAGCGTGCGCGCGATTCTGCTGAAGTAACTGTCGTGAGCGTGAGGGCGATCGCCCTTACGCTAAATTTTCATCGCCCTTCCCTTCATTTTTTTCCTCCGCTGCCGATAAGTTAATCATGGCGCTATTGCCCTGCCCTTTACTCCGCCCAGATTCTGCCCCGAGGCCACAATGGATAATTTTCAGAAAGAGATCGATGAACGCGCCAACCTTGCGCTTTCTAACAAATTCGAACTGCTGCTGTTCCGGCTGGGTTCCGATCGGCTGAAAGGCAAGTCTGAGCTGTACGGCATCAACGTATTTAAACTGCGTGAAATTGTGCCGATGCCGACGATTACCCGCGCCGCCGGCATGAATTCACCGCTGCTCGGCATGGCCAGCATTCGCGGCCAGTTTATTCCGGTGATCGACCTGCCGGCCGTAACCGGCTGCAAACCGGAAACCGGCCTCAACCTGCTGCTGGTGACCGAATACGCGCGCAGCACCCAGGCATTTGCCGTGGAATCGGTGGAGAACATTGTGCGTCTCGACTGGAATCAGGTGCACACGGCGGAAGCGGGCATCGGCAGCCGTAACATCACCAGCATCGCCTGTCTGGACACCGACGGTCAGAGCAACAATCTGGCGCTGGTGCTCGACGTCGAGCAGATTCTGTATGACATCATTCCGTCGGTGCGTGGTGTTGAGCCGAGCGAAGAGACGGCGAAGAATTTCAACCTTAAACCCGGCCAGGTAGCGATTGTTGCTGAAGACTCCAAAGTGGCGCGTCAGCTGCTGGAACAGGGGCTGAAAAGCATGGGCATTCCGGCCATCATGCACAATACCGGGCTTGAAGCGTGGATTAAAATCAGCGAGATGCAGAAAGAAGCGCAGGCTAACGGCGAGTCGATTCACGACAAAATCGCGCTGGTGCTGACCGACCTCGAAATGCCGGAGATGGACGGCTTTACCCTGACGCGCAACATCAAGCGCGACGACGCGCTGCGGCAGATTCCGGTGGTGATTCATTCCTCGCTGTCAGGTAGCGCCAACGAAGATCACGTGCGCAAAGTGGGCGCTGACGGTTACGTCGCTAAGTTTGAAATCAACGAGCTTTCCAGTGTGATTTATCGCGTGCTGGAGAAGAAGCGCTAAGCGCTTGCCCCGATTTTCCCCTCAGGCGCGATATTCGCGCCTTTTTTGTGCCCGCTCGCCAGCCTTCAGCAGCGTTACCGTAACGGCGTATTTATCCTGTCTTACTGATCTATTAATCGTCTGAGGTCACCATGAATGGTGACCCTACAGGGCCTCTGCGTGTTTTTTGCAGGGTGCAGTTTATTGCGCATTCCGCCATGGTGCGGGAAATGAAATGCGCGATGAATCGCGCCGCTACGGTTTGTGCGACGGGATAATGCAGATATCACATTCGCAATGAATCATGATGGCGCGACGTATCGCGCAGATATTCCTTTCATAAGATGCCGCTGATAACCGTACGGGTAACTGATATTCCTTCCATGTGATGCCCTGATAACTGCACGGGTGGTAGCGGCGCGATTTTTTGCGCATTCCCCACGGTGCGGGAAATGAAATGCGCGATGAATCGCGCCGCTACGGTTTGTGCGACGGGATAATGCAGATATCCCATCCGCCTCTGCGCGTTTTTGTAGGGTGCGCAATTTTGCGCACCGGCACAGGCCGTGACGCCAGCTAATTACGACCAGTGATTAATCAACCTTAAGCCCTCTTAACCGTTTTGTGACAAATCCCTAAAAAATTAAAGTTAAAACATTAGCAACCGATAACTTTAGCGCCTGCGCTGGTGGCGCCAGACCCGTCTCGTCGCAATGGCAAAAAATCTTTCCTTTATACATCATCGACATATTGCAGACCCGTCGTCTGCGTTTCCGTTTTAATACAACAGCATTTTGGCATTGCGGGGAGATCCAATGTTGAGCTTAAAGAATATGAAGGTCGGCGTCCGCCTGGGCATCGCCTTTGGTTTAGTGGTGGCACTACTGGTGGTGATTGGTATCACCTCAATCATGAAGATCAACAACATCAAGAGCGGCATTACCTCGATTGTGGAAGATCGCTATGTAAAAGTGCGGCTCGGCTTTGACGTGCGCGATGGCGTCAACGATCAGATCAAATACCTGCGTGGCATCGTCATCGATACCACCCGACCGCAGTTCAACGTGCAGCGCTTTCAGCAGCTGGCAGACGCCACCGCCCGTACCAACGCGGCGATGAAGAAGATCGAAGCGATTCAGATTACCGCCGTGGGCAAGAAGAAAATTGCCAGCCTGCTGGCTGCCAGTCAGCAGTTTGAACAGCAGAAAAATGAGGTGCTGGATCTGGTGCGGGCCGGTAAAGCCGATGACGCCAGCTACTACGTGCTGAAAAAAATTACCGCCGTGCAGAATGCCTACCTCGACCTGGCGGTGGCGTTTGCTGATTCCCAGTCCTCGCAGCTCCAGCAGGAAGGCGCCAGCATTATCGACGATGGCACCACGGCGATTGAAGTCACGCTGGTGTTCTCCGCGCTCGCCATTCTCGCTGCCGTGGTGATGGGCTGGCTGCTGACCCGTTCAATTGTGCATCCGCTGAATGAAGCGGTGACCATCGCCAGCAAAGTGGCTGCCGGCGATCTCAGCTCGCGCATTGAAATACGCAGCAAAGATGAAACGGGCGCGCTGATGCAGGCTCTGCAGGCAATGAACGATAACCTGCTGACCATTGTTTCCGACGTACGCGCCGGATCCGACACCATCGCCGTAGCGTCCAACCAGATCTCCAGCGGCAACATCGATCTCTCTTCGCGCACTGAACAGCAGGCCAGCTCGCTGGAAGAGACGGCGTCCGCGATGGAGCAGATGACCGCTACCGTGAAGCACAACGCCGACAATGCGCGCGAAGCCAACTCGCTGGTGGCGAAAACCTCCGGCGTCGCCAAAGAAGGCGGGGAAGTGATGGAGCAGGTGATTGTGAAGATGGAGGCGATTGCCCTCTCCTCGAAGAAGATTGTCGACATCATCAGCGTGATTGACTCTATCGCCTTCCAGACCAACATCCTGTCGCTCAATGCTGCGGTCGAAGCGGCGCGCGCCGGTGAACAGGGTCGCGGATTTGCCGTCGTCGCCACCGAAGTGCGTAACCTGGCGCAGCGCTCTGCCTCCGCGGCGAAAGAGATCAAAGTGCTGATTGAAGACTCAGTGGCGAAGGTGGATGAAGGCAGCCGTCTGGTGACGCACGCCGGTTCGACCATTGGTGAGGTCGTCAATAGCGTAAGCAGCGTGGCGGAGATCATGAGCGAAATCACCATCGCCAGCAGCGAACAGAGCAGCGGCATCAGTGAAATCAATCAGGCCATTACGCAGATGGAAGCGGTGACGCAGCAGAACGCCGCGCTGGTGCAGGAAGCGTCCGCTGCGTCTCAGGCGCTGCAGGAGCAGGCCGATCGTCTGGCGCAGTCGATGAGCGTGTTTAAAACCGCTGCGGTTTAAAACAGACAGCCCCGATCTGCATGCGTCAGACGGAGCCGTTCAGTGTCGCAAGCGTTGTCTTGGCGGTGCGCATCGGGTCCGGCGCACCGCGTCCTGCTGTTAATTCATCAGCGAATAAGCGATGGACGAAATCGCCAGAATCCCCACCAGCACCACAAACAGGTTGCTGATTTTGCCGCTGTACTGGCGCATCGCCGGGACTTTATGAATAGCGTACATCGGCATCAGGAACAGAATCATCGCAATCACCGGCCCGCCCAGCGTCTCAATCATGCCGAGAATGCTCGGGTTCAGAGTGGCAACCAGCCAGGTGGTCAGCAGCATAAACAGCGTGGTCAGGCGATTCATTTTCTGCGGCGTGATGGTTTTGCCGCGGCTGCGCAGCGACTTCGCCACCATGCCGTTAAAGCCTTCACGCGCGCCCAGATAGTGGCCGAGGAACGATTTAGTGATCGCCACGATGGCGACAATCGGCCCCATCCAGGCAATCATCGGCACGTTAAAGTGGTTCGCCAGATAGGAGAGAATGGTGATGTTCTGCGCCTTTGCTGCCTGTAAATCGGCGGGCGACAGGCTCAGCACGCAGCTGAACACAAAGAACATCACGGTCACTACCATCATCAGATGGGCGCTTGCGAGAATGCGTGAACACTTTTTCTCCGCGCCGGCGCCGTACTCGGCGCGTTTCGCCACGGCAAAAGACGAGATAATCGGCGAATGGTTAAAGGAGAACACCATCACCGGAATCGCCAGCCACAGCGTCATCCAGATACTGCTGTCGCTGCCGCTTTGCGCAAACGATAAGGTCTCCAGCGCCGCGCCGTGCCAGTGCGGCACCAGATACGCAGCCAGCAGCATCAGTACCGCCACAAACGGAAACACCAGCACGCTCATCGCTTTGACAATCATCTGCTCGCCGAAGCGCACCACCGTCATCATGCCAGCGATCAAAATCAGCGACAGCAGCGCACGTGGCGGCGATACCAGCCCGAGCTGGTGCACAATAAAGCTGTCCACGGTATTGGTGATCGCCACGCTGTACATCAGCAGGATCGGGTAGATGGCAAAGAAGTAGAGCAGCGTGATGATCTTACCGGCGCCGATACCGAAATGCTCTTCCACTACGTCCGTGATATCTGCACCGGGATTTTTGCCGGAGAGCACAAAGCGCGTCAGCGCACGGTGCGCAAAGAAGGTCATCGGGAAGGCGAGAATCGCCATGATGAGTAATGGAATCAGCCCGCCCGCGCCGGCGTTAATCGGCAGAAACAGCACCCCTGCGCCAATTGCGGTGCCGTATAGGCCCAGCATCCACACCGTATCACTCTTGCGCCAGCCGGTTGCTGCCGCCTCCACCGTACCGAGGGTACCGGTTTGTGAGTTATCCATCTGTCTCTCCAAAATTGTCTCAAATGCAGCCGGAACGACGGCTAAAAATTCGCGGCGGCCTGCAGCGTGCGGTCGCTTCACAAAACGCGCCTATGCTACCCGTTTTTGCCCGGCGTGGATTGCCGCAACGCAAGACATGCATCACAAAGGCGGTAAAAATGCGCGAGATGGCGATAAAAGCAACAATAACGCACGAAACACGCACGCAATCGATTGCCTGGGGCGCTATTTGACCTGAGAAGCGTCAGGAGTGCAAGACACAGCGCGAAGTGGACGTGAGCGGGAGAATGAAGTGCGGGGATGTTGCCAGCAGCAGAGCTGCTGTGAAGGAAACTCCCCCGGCAGCTAGCCTCGGGCAATGCAGCACGTCGCCAGAGGATAACGCCGGGAGAATTGAAAATCAGAATGCCCGCATTCTATAGAGGGCATAAAGGAAATAGTACGCTGTGATAGTATTCAAATTCATAATCATGTACTTCAGTTTTTCATTTTTATTCAGCAGCGTAAAAATACCTTTAGAATATTTTCCGCGCTTGATTTGATTAATTTCCTGCGCAATATCGGCAGGTGAAAACGAGGCGTGATACATGGCGGTGACAATCTGCATATCCAGTGCCAGCACGCGTTTTGAGATTGCTTTTAAAAAATGGTCGAGATTACCCGACGCGTACTTTTCCACAATCGAATCGTACAAATCGGTGAGCGACTGTTTACGCACTTTGAGTTCGCTGTACTGCACTTTACGTTTCGACAGCGATCCCGCCACATCCTCATAGTGATAAGCCGCGCCTGGGGTGATGAGAAAATTACTGACGCAGCTGAAAAACTTCAGGTTAAACAGCAGGTCCTCACTCATCGAGACGCCTTCCATGAAGCGCAGATGAAGATCGTCAATAATCTGGCGGCGATAACATTTATTATGCAGATAGCCAATGTTGTCGCTCATCTCCAGCTCGCCCAGCACGTAAGGAATATCCTGCTGGCTGAAGAATCCCGCCTGCGAGACTTTGCCGATACGGTTGTCGTTGAGATTGCCGACCATTAAGTCCACCGATTCGGCCGGCCAGGCATTGAGATTCAGCTTGAAACTCATCAGGAAATTATCGTCGACCCAGTCGTCGGCATCGAGAAACAGAACATATTCTCCCTTCGCCTGCTGCAGCCCGCTATTACGTGCCGCACTGACGCCTGCGTTAATTTGATTAAGCACCGTAACCTGCGGATAGTGCGCAAATTCCTGCAAAATCCGGGCACTGTTATCGCGACTGCCATCGTTGACAACAATTATTTCATAGCTACTGAAGGTTTGATTTAATACGCTTTGCAGCGTACGCCGGATAGTGTTTTGCGCGTTATAGACGGGAATGATAATACTAAATAGCGTTTTTTCATTCATGATAAACTCTCTTTACTGTCTGAGGTTTTGATAGTGCTAAAGAGCTGCCATAGTTTCCTGGGGTTGAAAAAGATCAGATGAATACGCATGACCGGCTGTGCCGGGAAAAAGTAATTCAGCAGGGAGAACGATAAAAACTCGGTTAATACCACGCTCATGGCGGCACCGGTTAAGCCGAAATGCGGCACCAGCAGCAGCGACGACAGCAGGCAAATCACTAATACCGCGAAGGTTTTCTTCACCAGATAGCGATAGCCGTTATATTTAATGATGAAGCGATCCATGACGCTGCTCAGCACCGCACACATCGCACCGAGGCTGAGTAATAACGTTGGCGCGACCGCATCTAGATATTGCTCACCGTAGAAGTCACGAATAAACCAGCCCGACAGCAGCCAGATCGCCACAATTACCGCAGCGGAAACGCCAATTACCAGCAGATGCAGTTTCTGCGCTTTGACGATCGCCTGCTGGTCATTACGCTCAGCAAAAAACGCCGGATAAAACGACGCCAGCAGCGCGCTGGGTAAAAATACCCAGGCGGTTGACAACGTCAGCGCCACGGAAAAAATGCCCGCCTCTTTCACGCCGAGAAAATAAGAGACGCTGATTTGATTCACGCGGGTATAGAGCGCAACGGCAATCGCAGAGAAGATCAGCGACATGCCGGAAACCAGCATGTAGCGCGAATACTTTTTCACGTGGCGCAGCGCCGGAAGCGGTGCACGCCGCTCATACAGCAGAAACAGCGTTAACTTGATGGTGAAAGGAATAAAGGTGGCGAGCACAATCGGAATCGCCAGCCAGGCCGGTTCCAGCTGGTAATAGGAGATCAGAAAGCGCACCGTCAGGCTGATCGCCAGGCCAATGACGTTGGCAATCACATTGAGACGCGCGTTGAGCCTCGCTTCGTTGTAAATATTGACCAGGTCAATGGATGAGAACAGGCAGGCAATGGCTGCCGCGCAGATAAAGACCAGCGCGTCGGCGCTCCACTCCTCTTCCATAATCGCCATGCCGACAATCGACAGCACGCAATACAGCACCAGTACCAGCAGGAAGGTCGCCATCATCAGGCGCAGGCCGGAATGATGATTCTGCGCGATGCGTTTCAGCAAAATCACATCGCTGCCCATCAGTGCGATGGTCTGAATAAACTGAAATACCAGCATGGCGATGGAGATAATGCCAAAGGTGGTGGGCCCGACGTATTTCGCCACGTAGGAGGTGACAAAGATCAGGCCGAATACCGCAATCAGCTTTTCGGCAATCATCCACATGGAGTTTTTTAATTTGTCTTTCACAACGCCTCCGGTGCGATTATTTCTCTGCCAGCCGGCGCAGCCGTGAAACCAGGCGCGGGCTAATGAAAAACAGCGCAAAGTACAGGCTCCACGGATTAAGTAGCGGTCCGGCGGTGCACCAGCTGCGGAAACTGCGGCGATAGAGCGTGATGTATTCATCAATGAAGGCGCGGCTCAGGCTGTCGCTGTGCAGCCCTTTGTGGATGTAAGACGCCGTGACTTTTAAATAGAGGTGGTAATAGCAGCGATAATGCTGGCTCGATAAAAACGCCTTCATGCCGCTGAACGAGCGGGCAAAAGAGAAATGTTTTTCCCGCAGCGCCGAACGCGTGGCGGAGTGCGTGGATTTGACGTAGTGATAAACCACCCGCTGCGTCATCACTACCTGGCGATCCTGTTGCAGATGCAGGTAGTTCATGACAAACAGCAGGTCTTCGAAATTGGCGATCTCTTCGTTGAACCGCAGCCGGTGCTGACGAATGACATCGCCGCGAAACACCTTGTCGCAGATACCGTGGCGCGGGTGGTAATAGAGCAGATCGTTAATCGCCGCCGATACCGACAGCGCGTGCGCCTGTTCACGGTTGGCGGGAAAATCCAGCGGTGCGCCGTCCGGGTTGAAGTGTTGTGACTCACCCACCACCATCGCCGTTTCATCACTCATCAGCCGCACATACGTCGAGAAGGCCTGGGGCGGCAGGAAGTCATCGGCGTCTAAAAAACACAGCAGCCGGCCGCGCGAGGCGCGAATGCCCCGGTTGCGCGCCGCCGAGACGCCCGCGTTGGCCTGGCTGATAAGGTGGAACTGCGGATAACCGGCGTAGCGCTGCAGGATCGCCAGCGAGTCATCGCTGGAGCCGTCATTAATAAAAATGGCCTCAAAGCGAACCTCATCCTGCTGCAGCAGGCTGTCGATGCATCTTTCCAGATAAGCTGCGGCGTTATACACCGGCACAATGACGCTAATCAGCACGTCGTTAACGGGAGTTTGCATATGACCTCAAAACATAATTTATTGGGGGTTGAACCCGCCGTGACAAAATAAAAATCGATACTGAACCGTTAATGCTTAACGTTTAACGGCCCATGCTTTCATCCGGCTTAACATTAATACGCCGCTGTTTTCAGAGTTTCCTCAGCAAAATATGACCGCCGGAACACGTCTATTTTTTGCTGGAACCAGATAAGAATTTCGCTATATATTCAGGTCAGGTTTATCTGGCGATTTAAAGGGTAAAAACCGCAGGCTACCGCCCCTGGCTTACAGCGACCAGCGTGCCGAAATTCTCTTTGGTGCATTTTCAGGCGTAAAGAAGGGGCGCTGCACTCCGCAGAGTTCAGTGATTTATCAGCCAGTTAGCCCCAACGCTTCCTGCACAGCAACGTATTTATTGCATTGCTGCCGGGTAAAACATTTATCAGATAGAGGCTTATTCGTTATCCTGATCGGCGCTACCTCTCCAGCTATTTTTTGCCGCATCAGGAGAACGGGAACTGCCGACCGCGGTTGAAAAGGTGCATCTTTCGACGGGCCTTCGCAACGAGCGTTACGACATTAACGATATTTGCTGTATGCCCTGCACTTTTATTACGCCGCGATGTGTGTTGCGCGGCGCGAGGTGCAAGTGGCGTTAATTCAGTCCGGCTATCGCAGCCGGACTGCAAATGGCACAAGGCCAAAAATTGCGATCTGATTCAAAACTTTTACCGCATTCTTACCAGGCGCAGTTATAAGGTCAATGCCTTCCAGACCAAAACGGAATTTACTCACTCGCCCCGCCGCCTTATTTCGCGCTGACTGATTAGCATGGATAAAGCGCAACCGCGGCGATTGATAAGGGCGGCGCGCGCTGCTGACCAGGAATAAGAGCAGGGAAACCGGCGGATAAGTCCAGTAGCATCCTTAGCGGTTGTTATCGCAATGGGTTACGCCCTCGCCGTCCCGCTTAAGCAGTAATAATCTTTATTCATTCTGTTGACCTGCTATTTTTAGTAGTCGTCAAGCCCTGCCTCTATAAATTAGCGCCGTGCAGAAAAATACAGATCCTTACCGCATCACAAACTCAACTTAGCGCGATTTCATGCTGCTTATTTTAACAATCAGCGCTTCGCTGACGTGACTTAGGCCAAATATTTTTTTAAAGAAAGCCGGTAAATGCCGATAACGCTATCAGTGTATTTATCAGTGAGCCCGGAAATGATCAGCCTGCAAACCAATCTGTCTGCCCTCAACGCCAGCAAGCAATCTGCCAGAAGTGGCGCGGCGCTGGGCGATGCGATCCGCCATTTATCGTCGGGTATGCGCATCACCAGCGCGCGTGACGATGCGGCAGGTCAGGCGATTGGTAACCGTTTTAGCAGCCAGCAGAACGGCCTGGCGGTGGCGCAGCGTAATACCGGTGACGGCCTGTCACTGGTCGAAACCGCGGAAAGCGCGCTGGATGAGATCAATAACCGCCTGCAGCGGATTCGCCAGCTGGCGGTTCAGGGATTAAACAGCACCAATTCGCAGAGCGACTCAGACGCCATTCAGGCGGAGATTAACCTCAATCTGAAAGAGATTGACCGGCTCAACACCAGCAGCAGCTTTAACGGCATCAGGCTGCTGGATGGCAGCGCCGGTAAGCTGGGATTCCAGGTGGGCGCTAATGACAACGAGAAAATCAGTCTCGACCTGTCGGCACCCGGCTTCAGCGTGGAGGCGCTGGGACTTAAGGATTTGGTAATCAGCGGCATCAGCGGCAAAGTGACCAATGTCACCACCCTCACCGGCCTCGCCACCAATATGGCGTTCAGCAACCCGGCGATTACCGTGAACTATCTGCCCGCCAGCGGCTCACCGCAGCTGGTGCGCAGCAGTGGTGATAACCGCCAGTACGTGCAGAGCAGCGACGCCGACGGCAAGCCGGTCTATTATCTGGCCGCCGTCAGTGCGCGCTGGGATACCGCCACGGCTGCCGGTAACGTCTCGATTAGCCGCAGCAATCCGGCGCCGCTGTACAGTAACGTCAGCAGCATTGCGTCGCGCACCATCCCGGCGGTTAATTTTCAGGACAGCGGCGGCAGCGCGCTGAGCACCACGCCCGCAGCCACGTTAACGCAGGATAATGGCCAGTATTATATTGAGCAGAACAACAGCTGGTATCCGGCCACACTCAGCTTTGGCAGCAGCGGTGCGGTAACGGCACGCATGACCGGCGGTGCCGCCAAAACCGACAGCGATTTCGCCACCCTGCCGACCACGGTGACCGACACGCCGGCGATCGACACCAGCACCGCTAGCTTTAGCTTCAGCGATGCCAGCGGTAATGCGGTGAGTAATGGCCGTCTGCTGCGCAGCGGCGGGCAGTATGTAATGGAAGTGGATAACGGCGGCGGCAACTACCAGTATTACAACGCCGCCGTCAGCGCGACCTCGGATGGCACCAGTAATGCCCTGAGCATCGTCGCGACCAGCGCCAGCAGCATTAACAGCTTCAGTGCGGTAAACAGCGTGACCGGCACCTCCTACATCACGCTCGATCCGGCCAATGTGGATGTGCGCTATACCGATGTCGACGGCAACAGCAGTAATGATGTGCTGAAACTCGACGCCGACGGCAATTACTACATGGATGTGCCGAACGGCAATCTGGATAAAACCGCCACCTTCGTCCGCAGCGACAGCAGCGGCAACCTGATGCTGAAAACCCTGCAGGGCGTGGGTGACGTGCAGATTTACTTCCAGGCGGCGTTGTCGTCAGTGACCGATGCCTCCACCAACTTTACGACGCTGCGCGTGGCCGAGACCGGTTCAGAGATCCGCCTGAAGCATCCGGACGATCCGCTCGCCACGCTGGATCGCGCCATCGGGCAAATCGACAGTCAGCGCACCCGTCTGGGCGCCGTTGCTAACCGGCTGCTCTCGGCGCAAACGCTGCAGGGTAACGCGACCGCCGCCATTGCGGCATCGCGCTCCCGTATTGAGGATGCGGATTACGCTACGGAAGTCTCCAGCCTGTCGCGCCAGCAAATTCTGCAGCAGGCCAGCAGCGCCCTGCTGGCGCAGGCTAATCAGCTGCCGCAGCAGGTGCTGAAGTTACTGAACGCCTGATAAAGGACGTCATCCGGCTTCAGGTGAGGCAGAAGCATCACGCTGCGCACGCACAAAGTCGGTGAGCGCCCGCAGCGCCGGCGGCACCAGCCGGTGTCCCGGATAGTAGAGGCAGAGCGCACCGAGAGGCACCTGCCAGCCGGGCAGCAGGTGCACCAGTCGGCCCGCCTGCACATCCGCCGCGACCTGCTGTTCCGTCATGCAGGCAATGCCCAGACCCGCCAGCGCCGCCTGGTGGATGGCGCTCATGTCGCTGGCCGCCATACGCGGCTCGCCCTGCAGCCGATAACGCTGCTGCTGCTGGCTCAGCTCCCAGCGGTAAACGCTGCCGTCCGCCATGCGCATACACAGGGTTTGATGCTGATCGAGCGCCTCTGGCGTCTGCGGTGTGCCCGCGTGTGTGAGGTAGGCTGGCGCGGCCACCACAATCATGCGCATTTCCGGCGTCAGCCTGACGGCAATCATATCGCCCGGCACGTCCTCTGCCAGCCGAATACCGGCATCGAAGCCGTCGGCCACGATATCCACCCGCTCTTTCTGGCTGTAAATATCGACGCGAATGCGCGGATAGCGCTGCAGGAACGGCAGCAATATCGATGCGTACCACAGCGCGCTGCTCTCCGGCGGCACGTTGAGACGCAGCATACCGGCCGGATCGCCCGGATCGCTGCCGGCTTCCTCAGCCGCGCTGCGGATCATCGCCAGCGCTGGCACAATTTTCTCGCTGAAACGCCGTCCGGCATCGGTCAGCGCGACGCTGCGCGTGGTGCGGTTGAAAAGCCGCACGCCCAGCCGTTTCTCCAGCGCGGCAACCGCATTGGTCACCGCCGAAGGCGACATCTCCAGCTCGCTGGCCGCCGCTTTAAAGGTGCCGCGCCGCGCGACCGCCAGCACAATTTCCAGTTCAGTCAGACCTGTCCGGTTCATCAATTATTCCGTTTCGCGCAATACCCTTTGCAGGCGGAGGCGGATTATCGCCGCCGGTGGTGCGTGCTACTTTGCCGCCACGCAACATGCAAAGGAGCATAGCCATGCACATGATTGAACACATCTATATCAACGGCCAGTTTGTCACTCCTGACGGCGATGAATGGCTGGATATTATCAAACCTGCCGACGGCAGCGTAATCGGTAAAGCGCGTCTGGCCAATGCGCAGGATGCTGAACGCGCAATTGCGGCAGCCGCGGCGGCGTTTCCCGCCTTCTCCGCGATCACGGTGGCACAGCGCATCACCCTGCTGGAACAGATGTACCATGCGGTTAACCGTGCCGAAAGCGAGCTGCGCGCGGCGATCCTTGAGGAGTACGGCGCGCCCACCGCACGCTCCGAGTGGATGAGCCGCTATCCGGCTGATGTGATTCTGCAGGTAATTGAAGAGCTGAAACGCTACCCGTTTGTACAACAGGCAGGCCGCGCGCAGGTGCAGATGCTGCCGCTCGGCGTTGCCGGCCTGATCACACCATGGAACAGCAACGCGGGCTTTATCTGCCACAAACTGGCGACCGCGATTGCCGCAGGCTGTACCGCCGTGATCAAACCCAGCGAGTTCAGCCTGTTGCAGACCCAGGTGATCACCAGGGCGCTGCACACCGCCGGTTTGCCTGCGGGGGTGTTTAATATCGTCACCGGACGCGGTGCCAGCGTCGGTGAAGCCCTGAGCCGCAGTCCGCAGGTGGCAAAAATCTCCTTCACCGGCTCGACCGCCACCGGCAAAGCGATTTTGCGCAGCGCCGCCGACACCTTTAAACGCGTCACGCTGGAGCTGGGCGGTAAATCACCGACGCTGATTTTGCCGGATGCCGATGCCGCCCAGGCGGCCGAACTGGCGGTGCAGGCTGGCTTTATCAACAGCGGCCAGGCCTGTATTGCCGGCACGCGCATTCTGGTGCCGGAGCAGCGCAAGGCCGAGTTCGAACAGGCGCTGACGGCGGCAGTCGCTGCAGAGGTCTCCGGCGATCCGGCTGACGCGCGCACCACTATCGGGCCGATGGTTAACGAGAAACAGTGGCAGCGCGTGCAGCACTATATTGCGCTTGGCGAACAACAGGGCGCGCGCCTGCTGACCGGCGGCAGCGGCCGCCCGGACGGGCTGCACCACGGCTGGTATATCCGCCCGACGCTATTCAGCGATGTCACCAATGAAATGCCGCTGGCGCGCGAAGAGATTTTTGGCCCGGTGCTGAGCATCCTGACCTACCGCGATGAAGCCGAAGCCATCGCCATGGCCAACGACAGCGATTACGGCCTGTCGGCACTGGTGATCGGTGCGGATGAACAGCATGCGCGCAACGTGGGAGAGCAGTTGATCGCCGGCCGCGTGATGATCAACACGCTGGCTCACGAACCACGCGCGCCGTTCGGCGGTTTTCGCCACTCCGGCATAGGCCGGGAAATGGGACAGGCGGGTATCAGCGCGTTTCTGGAACCACGGGCGCTGATTGCTGGGTAAGGATGAGGTGAGCGCTGCAGTGAATAGCACTGCGGCGCAGGGAGTCATGCCAGAGCCCTGTTCCTCTCTCAATATTGGCACTGTCCCGATCTTCTCAAGTGAGTATTTTTCTATGGCAGACGCCAGGGCGATCCAAAATTTTATTACCATGAAATACGAAGGTAGTAATCGTCCTGTGCCAACTCAGGCTGATCGCATTTCAGCCTGCACCAGTTCATGCATTCGAGAAATCGCGGCTTTAATATACTCCTCCTGAGGTTTAAATCTCGACATGTGTCGAATGCAAACAACAGGAACAGATTTATCGTTGAATCGCCCGACGAAACCAAACGTTGTGAAATAACCCTTTGGATGGGAATACATCAATGTATCTTTATCGCCAAAATGCTTCAGTAACAGGCTTGCAGCAGAGAGTGATGACAGCCCGTTGCTGTGAGCAATAATCAACTCCGGATGACACATTGCCAGTGTTACTTCCTCAAAAAAAGACATTGAGTTTTTTACTAGCCCTTCGATTGTCTGGTGATGTTTGATGGCTTCCTGTTTTAAGGATGCTGCGTTTTCGGAACACATCATCAAAGCATTGGTGTAAACCACATCCTGCCAGTTATAACCCAGACTGGCAGGAATTTGCTGTAAGCGTTTGGCCAGATGGGTAATCCCCCACGATCCCTGCGTTCCCTTTACTACGTTTGAAACGTCAGGTTCTTCATAATCTTTAATTATCGAGCTTGCATTCGACATATGAGCATCCACCGCCGAGCCATTGAATCCCAGCATAATAAGACGCTTTCTGGCTGGAGGAGCCGCTAAAAGCTCAAATGCGTTGTCAAAAGGTCTGCCGGGAAGATTGCTGAGATCAAACCTGGCTAATCCATCTAAAATAAATTTTTTTGTTATTTCCATATCACCCTCAATTCCACGGTTATGTCAAAGCTGTCTTCTGTTCTATCGGGGCGGCCTTTTCCTTACCCGAATCGCGTTGAGTTTAACCGCCACATTGGAGTCATTAAAATGGCTTAAAGGAAGATCATCCTGGACGGTAAGCATTATCCTGATGAATTTGTAATTAAATCGCTAAAACAGATTATTAATTTTGGCCATTCTGTTTACAGCGTGGCAACACTTACAGGAATGACTTTCCGCAATCTCAGGCCTGAATAAAGGCGCGGTCACTTTACCATACTGTATAGATAGCGGGTACGCACATCCGACGCCCATCCCTTTCTGCGTACGCAAAAAAATCGACAAGCTTATGGATGCTTCGGTCTCAAATCTGTCACACAGGCTGAATCAGGACAGTAACAATGTTAGATAAGGGATTGATTTAACTGGTGCCGATAATAGGAGTCGAACCTACGACCTTCGCATTACGAATGCGTAAATTGATCTTGTAAAATCAATGCCTATCGAATTTAAATGGATTTTTTGCCACAATATTGCCACAGTTCGTTAGGAATCAGACAGAAATGGCGACTATACGCAAACGTGGTAACTACCAATGGGAAGCTCAAATCCGTAAACGTGGTTTTCCCTCTCAAACCAAAACCTTTAACACCAAAGTGGAAGCAGAAGCTTGGGCCAAAATGATCGAGTCAGAAATGGCGAGAGGAGTTTGGCTTAGCCGCAGCGAAGCGGAATCTACGACATTGTATGAAGCCCTAACGCGATATGAAAAAGAGATTGTTCCCGACAAAATGTAAGCACACCCGTTTTAGTTCCACGCACTTTTTGAGATTTCCGGGGGTTCAGCCATCAGCCGGTACTCTTCCGGCGTCAGGTTATTCAGGGATTAATGAGGCCGCTCGCTGTTGTATTCCGTCAGCCAGCGCTCTGTGATTTCCCGCGCTTCATTCAGTGTTCTGAACAGATAAAAATCCAGTATTTCTGTTCTGTATGTCCGGTTGAACCGTTCGATAAAGGCATTCTGCGTTGGCCTGCCGGGCCTGATAAATTCCAGTATCACACCATGCTCTTCTGCCCATTGTGCCAGCGTCAGCGAGACCAGCTCAGGACTATTATCCATCCGCATCTTCAGCGGATATCCGCGGTTTGCCACGATCCTGTCCAGCACCCTGACCACCCGCTGCGCCGGGATATTCAGGTCAATTTCGATCGCCAGCGCTTCGCGGTTAAAATCATCCACCACGTTGAAGGTCCGGAAACGCCTGCCGCAGACCAGCGCATCGTGCATAAAGTCTATCGACCCGCTCTGGTTTAGTGCCTCCGGCGTGGCCAGCGGAGACGGATTACGTACCGGCAGGCGCTGCTTTCCCTTACGGCGAAAATTCAGTTTCAGCAGGCAGTAAATACGGTGAACTCTTTTATGATTCCAGCTATTGCCCTGCCTGCAAAGGACCTGAAAAAGCTTTTTAAATCCGTATCGCGGATAGCGTTCAGCCGCCACGGTCAGCGCCATAATCACCGGTTCATCACGTCGCGTATCCGGCTGATAACGAAATACCGTCCTGCTCAGCGACAATGTCCTGCAGGCCTGGCGTAAGCTCATGGCAAACTGCGCGATCAGATAGCTGACTAGCTCACGCTTTATCGCTGGTTTTAAAGCTTTTTTTCGATGACGTCTTTTAACGCACGATTTTCCAGACTCAGATCAGCAAACATTTGTTTAAGGCGGCGGTTTTCGTCCTCAAGATCCTTCATCTTTTTGATATCAGAAGCTTCCATACCGCCATACTTCGCTTTCCAGTTGTAATAGCTGGCCTCGGAAATACCGGCTTCACGGCAGACATCCCTGACGGTGCGTCCGGCTTCGACAGACTTCAGAACGGCAATGATCGGTGTTCGGTGAATCGGGCTTTACGCATGGCGATCTCCTCAGGGGACATAATCAGTATGTCGGAAGATCTCTAAAAGTGAATGGGCCGGTTTACGGGGATGCTTACAAGTGCCCTCGTCAAAAAAACCATTGTATTACATAAATTTATAGGTATGTTATTTTGAATTTAATTTAATAATAAAAAATCAGGAATTTCCTTATTGACATATTGTTTTTAAAAAAAATTGTGTCATTATGTTAATATTTAAGGGTAAAAAATAAGCATCACCTTACAACGCGTTGAAATTTAAGGGGTTTTAAGTGAAGAGCTCGCTACCATTGAATCATAACTTAAGCGATAAGATTTTAGAGTGCTTACTTTATAAAGAACATGATTCATTTTCATTAACCGATATCCAGCATGAATCATTAGAAAAAGGAATAGGTTCAGGTGAGGATCTAATGGTGGTTTCACCAACTTCTACTGGAAAAACTCTTATAGGTTCAATTG
Source organism: Enterobacterales bacterium (assembly GCA_039593635.1). GTDB lineage: Bacteria > Pseudomonadota > Gammaproteobacteria > Enterobacterales > Enterobacteriaceae > Enterobacter. The sequence continues at coordinate 54,154 of JBCNOW010000024.1, read as the reverse complement.
CAATAGCTAAAGGGTTGCAAAATGGTTTCAACACGGTTTTTTTGGTAACCCACAGAGCTTTAGCTAAACAAAAATTTGAAGACTTCAAAGTTGAATTTGTTGAAGATTTTTTAGATGGTGATAAATCATCATTGATTTTGGCTTCAGGTGATTTGGTAGAAGACGCAGCAGGTAACACGGTCTCATATCCATTAAGTAGCAGGATAATCGTAGCAACCTATGAAAAATATCTTGGATTGTTGTCAGCGTCCGGTGTTCCTAAAGATATGACTTCTACAGTATTCGTATGTGATGAAATCCAATTAATAGGAGACGAATTTAGGGGGCAGCAGGTCGAAATACTTTTAACTTTAATTAAAAGGGCTGGGTGGGCACAACTCATTGCTCTTTCAGCTGTCTTGGATAAAAATGATGCTCAGAAACTCGCTAATTGGTTAGATGTAAAATTCGTATATACTACTTCTAGAGAAAAACATTTAATCTATGAATGCAGAAGTCTAACTGGTGATACGTATGAGTGCCACACTGCTGATGAAGAAAATATTAAGCAAGGTAGAATTAAAGCTCCTAAAAATTCAATAGTCGAAAATATAAAAGACTATCTTGAAAATAACAAAAATCAGACGCCTATCGTTGTTTTTTGTATGACAAAAAAGCAGACATTCGATTTAGCTGACAGCTTTTCGAAGCTCTATCAGCAACCTTTAGAGACGCAAATACCAATCGAGTTTATAGATCTTCCAGACACTAGTTCAAACTCACGTCTCAAAGATTATATGCAGTTCAGAGTAGCATGCCATAGTACCGACTTGATTGAAGAAGAGAGAGAGATAGTAGAAAATAAAATTAAAAATCGTAAAATTGACATAGTTTTTGCAACTTCAACCTTATCTGCTGGAGTTAACTACCCGTTTGGTACAGCGTTTTTCGCATCCTGGAAACGGCGAGACTATGATAAAAAAATAGATATTCCGATACCAAGTTCCGAATTCCATAACATGTCAGGACGTGTAGGGAGGATGGGTACGGAACATGTTGGCAGGATTATATTTTTTGCTAATAACGCTTCCGATTTAGGACATGCAAAAAACTATCTTAATTTTAGTGCCATGCCTCGTATTAAAGGGCGCGTAGAGCCAAAAAAATTCGAACATCTATGTTTACAACTAACCTCAGCAGGTTTATGTTCTAACTTGACCGATTTGAAAGAAATTATTTTTACTACTTTCAGTGGCATTTCAGAGCAAGATAACAATCTTAAAGCTTTTCTAAGGTGGGATGGATACTTTGATGAGGCTATTAAATCTTTGACGAGAAGTGGTTTATTGCTTATAAGCCAAGGTGGAAACCTCATAGTGACACCATTCGGAAAAGCTGTATCTTTATCAGGTTTTAAAGTGGAATCTGGCGTTAACATTTTAGAGTTTTTCTCAAAAAATTCAAAATGGTTTTTCGATATTACAACTGAATCACTCAAAGATGATAATAAAGAACGTTTAATTCTTTCTGTTTTTTATGCTTGTTTCTGCAGCCCAGAATTTACTGACTATAATGGTAATAAAGCGTCAAGATCATTACCTTGGATGTTAAGAGATGGTTATTTAATGGATCCAGATAGGCTGAATATCCCTCTTTATGAAAGTATTTGGCATACGAATCTTAAAGCAGTTAATGCTAGTCAATTAGCTTATTCTTGGATAGAAGGTGAACAGTTTAGTTCGCTCGAAGGAAATTTTAATTCTTTAACTGCGGGTGCCTTAAACGAAGTTTTTAGGAATCTCGCATGGATGCTGAAAGGTATTTCAAAAATCATATTTGCTTGTTCAGATCCTAGAATTCCACAGGAAATGAGACCACTGGGACTTGATAATAATACTATAAATGAATTAAGAATTTTACCCAGACTTATCGGGACATTGTCGAAAAGAGTCAACTTAGGTTTACCAGATAAAGCTTTGTGGTTGGCTTCCTTGGATAAAATTTTTCCAGACGCGGGATTTAAGCTCACAAGAAACGAAATGATTAAAATAGCTAACAGCCTTTATTCAACACCAGAGTTTCTGGGGCAATCTGATAAAGACGCCAGTAATTTCAGGGTGGATTTATTTAAGAATGCGAGACCGTCTCCAAACCCTAAAGCAAATTGGTTAAGAGAAGCAGCAAGAGCTTGGAAAAAAAACCAACGTTTATTGGCTGCTGAACGACATATCCATAAGGCTAAGGCAATTTCTTTAGAAAGTTTGTTCAAAAGATTTTACAATTCGCGAGGTTCAGAATATGAGAACGTTTTCGAGGAAATGCTTATTAAGGCAAATATTGAATTTGATAAACTAGATGATGGCATTAAACGCGGCGCTCCAGACTATCTTATAAAATTGGCCAACTCACCTGAATTAGTTTTTGAGTTAAAAACTAAACAAGGCGAGGGATTGGTTGATTTAAATAGCGCGGCAGATGTTTTACAAGCTTCTGAGCTTCACAATCTTAAAGATAAGTTTTGTGTCACATTATGCCACCCGGGTGTTGATCCTAGTGTATTGTCTGTGATTGAGTCTTGCGGAAGACTTGCAGTTGTAGAGGGTCATGATTTAGGGGAAGCTATGCTAAGGTTATTCACAGGTACTTTAACTCAACAGCAATTATGGCAGTGGCTAAATGTACCTGGTTTAGCACTTGCTGAAGATCTTCCTTGATTTATATTTTTTTGTTATATCAAGATTTCTTTCGCTACAATGTATACGAAAGCAAGGTGAACTCATTGAAGATAGCATAGCGCTTCGGTGAGTTAGCCCTTGCTTCAAGTACAATCGGAAAGAAACTTCTGGTTTGTGCTGATAATAGTTGACCTGCTCCCCGTTGATTCACACGGAATGCTGTTAGAAATGCCCGTTCCTTGCTCATAGCAGACTTCGCGACGCTTTAGGCGGTCCGCTTCGTGCCATGAGCGGAAGTTGCTAACAACAGTCTGTGTGGAACAACGGGGTAGTACATCATAATGCTTGAAGCTGAGGACGAATGGATGAGCTTCGATTAGTTTTTGCCGCTGATTATGATCGGACCGTTCGGTGCCAGAAGCGAATTTCGCTTTGCACATCCCTCAATAAACTTAGAGACAGGCATGCCCAATCGATTGTATAAACATAGTCAGCCAACCCTCTAAATGGTACAGTTTTGTATAGCATTATTACTTAATTATATTAACCAGATAGTTAGAAATTGTTAGAGTTCCACAAAAAATAATATAAGGGAGTTTTATTTTGGAATTAACACCTTTCTACATAGTGTCATACACATCAGATAGAATAATGTTACCTCTGCATGATGTGGCCGACGGTAAGTCAGGACCAAAAGTTTCAGTTATAATCGGACCAAATGGATCCGGAAAAAGTTCAGCAATCGCGAGCTTAGTAGATGAGTTGGAGGTGATGTACCTTCTGTTAACCTCATCTAAAGATAACTTTAAGAAATTACGCCATCCTAAACAAGCAGAAATTGAATTTAGATATGGAGGGGATATATATAAAATTATACGGGATGGATTAGTTCTTACCGCTTTCAAGAATGAACTCACCATCGATTTAGACCGAGATTCATTCCCAAGGCATGCATTAGCTGTAGCACATTTACCGACAGATAAATTTAGATTTTCTCGCAATGATGATAATTTTTTTTATCGGTATTTAGGGTTGCGGCAAGCGACGAATATGGTAACTACAGGTGCTCTTGAAGCAAAAGTAATATCAAGTCTTCTTAATCAATCTCAATGTAGTAGTTATCATCAGGCACTTGAGGAATGGTTGAAAGTGCTTAATATTGGAGGTGATTTCGAAATTGAATTTCGGGGTTTGAATACTGATGTATTCCACATAGGCGAAATTAAAGACCTCAATAGCATATCCAGACGCATTCAATATCGAAGCGTGGAAGACTATATTAATCATTTACAGGAAACCGTTGATGCTTCGATAACAGAATCAAGCATTACTATATTCTTAAGCATTTTTGGTAAAGTTTGTAAAGAGTTAGGGGAGGAAAACCTAGACTCCAAAGGCAAGAGAAAAAACTACATACTTCCCCTCAATTTGCTAATAGATGATAGCAAGATCGATAGCATATCTTGGGATCTAGGGGTGGAAATTATACGCAAACTTCGAATCTCTGACGAAATACGCCTAATTGTCAGCAAGAATGGGGAAAAAAAAGCATTTTCTGATCTAAGCTCAGGAGAACGCTGTGTCATTGGCACAGTGGCACGTTTGTTTGAATTTGCTACAGAAAGATGTGTAATTGCTATTGATGAACCAGAAGTGAGTTTACATCCCTCATGGCAGATAAAATATATACCTACACTAATGAAAGCAATGAAACATCTAAACTCGGCACATGTTTTAATTGCAACTCACTCGCATTTTTTAGTTTCGGATGTGGATGAATCTTCATCGCTTATTATAGCAAGTAACAATGATGTGGGGCAGATTCAGTTTGATAGATTTGATGGGGATGTATATGGTAGGACTCCCGATAACATTCTCTATAGGGTATTTGGTGTTGGTGCTGCGACAAATTTCTACGTTGAGCATGATCTCTCCGAGGCCCTTCAAATTCTTTCCGAACCAGAAAATGTGAATTTTGTTAAACTTAAAGAAATCAGAGGGCGGCTTAATAGAGTTTCGGCAGATGATAATCCGGCTTTTAATGAAATATTAAATATTATAGATAAATCTTTGGAAGGGGTTAATGATGCTAAAAATTAATTACCCTGCAACTATCGACCCTGCCGTTCAGAGAAAACTGGATGATATTCCCGAAGTTGAACGCCCAATAAAATGGGATACTTCAAGAACTAAGGCTATTAAAAACTTCAAAAATGAAATCATGACACATGGGTTAAAGGAGCAAGATAACAGATGTGCCTGGTGCACGCTTCCTGTTGGCGCAACTGGCAGAAGAACTGCTCATAGAGATCACATTGCTCCAAAGAAGCTTTATCCAAAATGGACATTTCATGCGAAAAATCTGGTTATCGTATGCGAGTACTGTAATGGTTTCGCTGTTAAATGCGACCTTGATACCGTTAAAACAGAAAATGCAACTTATGATGACATGGAATTTTTTATAGTACATCCGTACCTTCACGACACCGAAAAACACATTCGATTCCTTGAAAAAGAAGGAAATGAACCTGGGGTTGTTGTTGAAGGAATTACTCCGGAAGGTATTTGGACGGTCAATCAACTCAAGCTTTATGAAGATGGATTAACAGTACTTCGTGCACAAGAACTAGTTTATTATCGCAATATAAATAAACTCCCTCATCACTTCCAAATTCTTCTAAATAAAGCGACTGGCCGTGAGTAACATATGAAGTTCAGGCTAATAGTATTAGTTAGCCAACATTGATGTCCGCTCTTCGCGCAAAACTGCCTGTCAATAGCAGGGTATCGGATGCATTTTTTTGTTAGAGATGACTAAGTGAAATGCAAATGGGTCGTCAAGTGAATGCAAATACTCAAATGGAAGACTAAACGTGTTTGAATGCCTGTGTAGGTTATTGAAGTAACATCCTCTAGGCCAAACCGCGCTGGCTGTGAACTGGACTGACAACATCCTTAATCTGAAACCATCAAGGTAGTAATATTGCTCAAAAGATAAGATCGGCGGGAGCTACAAGGTAACGCATGCTGTTAGCATACCCTTGCATTGAGCCACAAACAATCTCACTGTACCTGCCACAATTTTGCCACACCTACAACGCGCAAAATTGCACATTGGTGTTGAACAAAGCAAAACAATGCAATAGTAACTTCATGATTTCGCCAGAAAAGATGGTGCCGATAATAGGAGTCGAACCTACGACCTTCGCATTACGAATGCGCTGCTCTACCAACTGAGCTATACCGGCATTGAGGCGGGAACTACGGGGAGTAAACATAGAAAAATCGGGGGGATGAGTCAAGATGGTGCCGGTTAAGTGCTGCGTTTTTCAGCATCACCCGCGCCGGCCTTACGATTTTGACGCGGAGAAACCGCCGCGAACAGCGCCCTCTCGCGCCAGGCACAAAAAAAGGCGAGGCTGCAGCCTCGCCAAAAGGTGCTGGCCTCAATCGTAATAAGGAAGCTTACGATCGACACCGTTGATATTGACCAGCACAAAGCCCGTCGGCGTGGTTTTATTGGTCGGCGTACCTGCTGCCGTCGCGACGGTAAGCACGCCTTTCTCGTTAGCCCCAATACCCGCGACGCCATTGTGCAGGCCAAAGCGCGCCGCCGGTTTGAGGGTGCCCATTTTGGTGGTATCCGTCACCACCGAGAAATCAGGCTGGAACAGCGAGCAGGAGCCGGCTTCAAAACGCGTCGGACCGGTGGTCTTCAGGTTAATCAGCGTATCGCCGCTGTTGGCGCGCAGCTTTACCCACACCACGGCATAGGTGGTGCCGACGCGGCTGTAGCGAATATCCAGCACCGCCGGCTGCCCCATATGGCAGGCATCGGCCCATACCGTTTCCAGCCGCTGCAGGTTAATCCACGTTTTCCCGGTGCCCGCCAGATTGACCGGCGAGGCGGCCGTTCCGGTTGGCTGGGTAGCGTCGGCTTTACCAATCAGCTCCATCACCCACTGCTGATTCGCCGTCGGGAAGAACAGCTGGCCGAGGCGATACCAGTTATCGGTGTCGGTATTGTTGGTGACTTTGTGGCCGCTGTAATAGCCCGCGCGGAATGAGCCGGTGATCAGCGTGCCGTGATGCTCTTCGCGGCGATAGCCGTAGTCAAAGGTCGACAGCCAGCGCGTGCCGGCCATATCGTTCGAGATCTTCGCTCCGGACTGCAGGCCAATCTGGCGCATGATGACGCGCGCATTATTGAGATTGAACGGCGTGCCGCAATCCTCAATGTTCAGCGTATCAATGCTCCAGGCACCGTCCGACAGATCGCCCGGATTACGCGTGTGCTCAATCCACACGTTACGCATGATGCCCTGCGTCACGCGCGGCATGTACAGCGTGGCGTCGCCGTAGCCGGTCTGGAAGTTACAGTTGCAGATCTCGATAGCGGTTGAGTGGTCCCACTTGCCGTTTGGCGAGTTCGACCAGCCAATGTCAAACACCCGGCCATAGGTCCACAGCGTGTAGATCTGGTCAAATTTACTGTCGAGCGTATCCAGCGCTTTAATCACCGTGCCGCCGCTGTTTTGCGCGCGGAAACAGTAAATATTTAACGTGGTGCCTTCGATGCAGGTGTTTTCGAAGAACGGCTGCACGTTGGTACACATCTCGGCGGTAATGGTACCTTTGTTGGTGGTGACGTCGGCCGATGCCTGACCGTGCCAGGTGATGCCTTTGATCGCGGTCCGCCGTGCCTTCACTTTGAACACCGTGTTGGCACTTTTGTCGGAGATGATGGTGGTGCGCGGCAGCGAACCCAGCTCCACGTCATCCCCCTGCAGACCAAAAAAGGCGATCTCGGTAGCGCTGATGTCGATCGGGTTAATCAGGAATTTACCGCCCGGGAAACGCACCGGCAGGTCACGGATATTACCGCTGTAGCCCTGCGTCCACGCCAGCATGCGGTTAAAGGCGTCGGTATCGTTAGCGTAACCGTCCCCTTTCGCGCCGAAGTGGTAGACGTTGACGTCGGCCGGATCGTTGATCACGCGTTTCCAGTAAAAGCCATTACCGACCGCCAGCGTACCGCCGTCATCGGCGGCCGTGGTAGTGCCGATAAAGCCGGTAAAATCACCGCCGCCACGGAAGGTGGAGTCCGGATTATAGCGGCGCAGGAACGCCAGATCGCCGTTTTTGGCCGGCACAGTGGTACGCAGTTCAGCAAAAGAGTTAACTTCGATCATCTTAGCCTCCTCGGCATTTCAGGTTTGCAATACAAAGCGAGAGAACAGCGTCAGTGCGCCGCCGGGCGGCAGTGCTGGTCCCAGAGATCGTTGTGGTTGTTGATGGCGCGCACGGTGCGAATGTCCATGCGTTCGGCGTCATTGCCGTGGGTGTAAATCGGGGAAAATAACGAACAGGCGGAGTCGATAACGACGGGCGCCTCAGGGTTGGTGGTATTTCGACTGCTGCAGCTTGTCACGAGCAGCAGCGTCATTAAGATTACCGTTGCGGGTTTCCACACGTCTGGCCTCCTCACGCAGCTGTTGCTGCTGCTGATTAACTTCAACCGCCTGCGCGGCGGTCTTTTCGGCCTGCGCAACATCAGCTTTCGCCTGCTGCTGCACCTTGCCGATTTTTTTGCCGCCGGCGTAGCTGGCAATCAGCGCGGCAATCACGCCGCCAATTGCCGCCAGCCAGTGCCAGCTGCCGGCAAGCTGAGAAAGAAGAAAGCTCATGGTTTGTCCTCCAGCGTTTTTCTCTGCTCCACCAGGTTCTTCTGACGCACGAACTGCGCCAGTACGCCCATCGCCACCATGAAGGCGCCGATCAGGCCGAGATAGTTGTGCGGCAGGATCTCTTTGATATCCGCCGGCAGCGCGTTCCATGCATCCAGCGCTGACGAGGGAAACGACTGCACCCAGGCGCTGAGCATCGAACCCAGCGACGCCAGCCACACCGACCAGGTTTTAAACAGCAGGCGCGCGTGTTTAACAAACTCCAGCGTGGTGAAGCGCTGCAGCAACAGCAGCAGGATGATGGCCGCCAGCACGGCGATAATGAACAACAGCCAGCGCATGTTCATAACAGCCCCCTGTAGATGTCGTAGGTGCCCGTGCGCATCACTTCGGCATGACGCCGGGCGCGCCCCGCAGTTTGCCGCGCCCACAGGCTATCGAGCATGGCGTTCGCCGCCGCGTCGAAATCGCGTTGCGTCACTGCGGTGAGCATGCCGCGAAACAGCGCCAGACCGTCGACGCCCATCTGGTAGGCCATGCTGATCAGCACATCGCTGCGCGCTTCATTGCATTGACTCAGTGCCTGCTGCAGCAGCGCGCGCTGCTGCATCTCCTGCACCTTGCCCTCAACGATGCACTGCTTCCACACGTCACCAACGCGGCGCGGCACGCGGAAGATATAGTGGCTGAGCGACGCGCCTTTCGGCCCGATGCGAATACCGCCCGCAACGGTGGGAAACCCCTGGGTGTCGAGGTAAGGCGCTTCGCGGTATCCCTCTTCGAAATTCAAAATGGCAATGATTTGGCTCATAACGGTTCCTCTTTGACGGGCGCAACGGCATGAAAAGCTGCGCAAATAACCACAACACATAAACCTCGCTGATCGGTTGCGCCGGGCGACAGGCAGCCGTTAAGCGCAACGCTCAAGCGCAACTAAACAGTGAGGAAAGGTGAAACGTTCCGTTCAGAACTGGGAAAACAGCAGAGAATTAACGCACGGCGTACAGATGAACGTGGGGCAAACAGCAGTTATCAAAGCTGGGGTTGTCGTTGCAGGGCCGCGTGGGCGCCAGTACTGCGCGGTCTACCCGGGAGCGGATTTCCCGCTGGCAGATGCGCTCGGCGGTGCGCAGGGTGATCTCATCACACTCCAGGCCCAGGGCACTGTCGATGCTGCGCTTCAGGCGGCTGAGCGGCTGACGCCGCCGGTGGCGACGGGTGCGCGCGTTTCCGCTAAAGACTGATTTGCCATATTGAATAATCGCCATAACTCCTCCTGTGAATGAGTCTTTGGCGATGGGGTGGTGAGCACGGCGATTCGGCACAGACCGGGACGTCCGTGGCCCCTCTGCAATCACCCGCAACTGGCTTGCCCGGCCGTAAAAAACGGCCAGGTATAAGCAGAGGAGAGTGAAAGCAGAGGACAACTGACGACGCTGCTAAGTGCGTATCCACCCCATCCCAAAATTCACTGACTTTGGGTGGGTTGTCTCGCGCTTGTGCAGCGCCTCAATTGTTTAAGAGCGGGCTCGTCCGGGAGCAGAGATGTCGTCCATCTATGGTCAAATTATTAACAGGTTCTAATGCATTGGCAAACACTGACAGTTAATTTTTTATTTACCGACAGTTAAATTTTTGATTTCAGCCGGATTATTTTTTTTGCCGGTTAACGCACTGCTGCTCAGCCCAGAATCTGATAGTCACGCGCCTGGCTCATGATGACGCGGGCAATCACCTGCAGCGACGCCGCTTCGTCCAGCGTCAGATACCAGGTCTCGTAGCGTTTGTTGTCGGAGATCACCGCCACCTTCTTGTGCTGTAACTGCAGCCGCTTGAGGTAGAGCTGGTTGTCGAGATTGAACAGATAGATGCCGTCACCGTCGAAGCGGTGCACGCTGATATCAACGAACAGCTGATCGCGCGGAGCAAAAGTCCCGGCCATGGAGTCACTGTTCAGGGCAATCAGCCGGATATTTTCGGCCGGGCGGCCGTTAAACAGCACGCGCGCCTCATCCAGACCGTATTCAATTGCCTGAATGGTCTCGACCAGTTCGTCGCGCGCGACAATACCCTGTGCGCTGCGTTGCCCGATGTCCAGGCTTTCGACGCGGAACATGTGCTGCGGATCGATCAGGCGCTGACGGGCAAGCGCCACATCCGGTTTTTCCATGCCGAACTGTAGCCACTCCACGCGCACGCCTAACAGCTGGCTGAGCGCCAGCAGATTACTGTCATCCGGAATGGATTGCGCGTTAAACCATTTCCATACCCCTGGAGTTGAGATCCTGCATCCCCGTTGTTGCAGTGCCTGAGCGACCTGTTTGTTCCGTCCATGTCCGACAATTCCCGCGCTCTCGCATGCGGCAATCAGCCTGGCAGTAAAAGCTTGTCTCGTACTCTCTTTTTTAACCATCAGTTAATAGTCTGCCATCAGTAAAAGACTGAATGTTATTTTCATTTTTGCTACCAGTTCATTTTATATTACCGCTAGTTTACTACCCAACCGCTTTTATCAATAAAGCTGGACGATCATTATCCTCTTCGCCCTGGTGGAAACCAGTAATGAATCTCTGACAGCTTGTTCTGACAGGGGTTTTCAGGATTGTTCTGTAACGCTGAGACCAGCACCCACAGCAAAAAATGGGCGAAAAGCCGCAGGCGCGCCACAGATGACAGGAATAAAACGAAAAGCTCTGGAAATAACTGGATCGAAAGCGATCAAAAAGGGCACCGCGTCAGGTGCCCATTATGATGCCGGAGAGAAAACTAACGGCGCAGGGTATCGTCGCCGAAGCCGATCCACTTGTAGGTGGTCAGCGCTTCGAGGCCCATCGGACCGCGCGCGTGCAGTTTCTGCGTGCTGACCGCCACTTCCGCGCCCAGACCAAACTGTCCACCGTCGGTGAAGCGGGTGGAGGCGTTCACATACACCGCAGAAGAATCCACTTCGTTCACGAAGCGATCGGCATTGCGCAGCGTGCGCGTCAGGATGGCGTCAGAGTGCTGGGTGCCGTGCTCACGGATGTGCGCGATAGCGTCGTCGAGATCGGCCACCATCTTCACGTTCAGATCCAGCGACAGGAACTCGTCGTCGTACTGCTCCGCGTTTACCGGCACCACGTTAGCCGGGCCATTCTGCAGCAGCGCCAGCGCCTTTTCGTCGGCGTGCAGCGCAACCCGCCCCCCTCTCCTGCGCCATCCTTTTGCTTGCTCAGGCGCCGGCAGGAAAGGGCTCAGCCATGACCGCGATGCACCAGCAGCGTTTCCACCGTGTTACAGGTGCTTGGACGCTGGGTTTTGGCGTTCACGATAATCTTCAGCGCCGGTTCAATCTCGCACGGTCTCGTCCACCACGATATGGCACACGCCGATACCGCCGGTGATCACCGGGATCGTCGACTGCTCGCGGCACAGCTTGTGCAGGCCCGCGCCGCCGCGCGGGATCAGCATGTCGATGTATTTATCCATGCGCAGCATCTCGTTGACCAGCGCGCGGTCCGGGCTTTCAATCGCCTGCACGGCACCCGCCGGTAAGCCGCACTCTTGCAGCGCCTGCTGGATGACCTTCACCGTCGCGGCGTTGGTGCGCCAGGTCTCTTTCCCGCCGCGCAGAATGGCGGCGTTACCGGTTTTCAGGCACAGGGAAGCGACATCAACCGTCACGTTCGGGCGGGCTTCATAAATCACGCCGATAACGCCGAGCGGCACGCGACGGCGCTCAAGGCGTAAACCGCTGTCGAGCAGCCCGCCGTCGATCACCTGCCCTACCGGATCGGCCAGATTGCAAACCTGACGAACATCGTCGGCGATGCCTTTCAGGCGCGCCGGGGTCAGCGCCAGACGGTCGAGCATCGCTTCGCTCAGACCGTTACGGCGCGCTTCCAGCAGATCCTGCTCGTTGGCGAGCAGAATTTCCTGGGCGACTGCGATTCCAGATAATCAGCGATTTTTTCCAGCACGCGGTTTTTCTCGCGGCTGGAAAGGAGCGCCAGTTTGTAAGAGGCGGCCTTCGCGGCGGCACCCATTTGTTCCAGCATGTTCTGGCTCCTTAACGAATAATCATGTCATCGCGATGCACGGCAACCGGGCCATATTCATAGCCCAGAATGGCGTCGATCTGCTGCGAGTGGTGGCCCGCAATACGGCGCAGGGCATCGCTGTTATAGCGGGTTACGCCGTGGGCGATGTCGCGCCCCTCCAGGTTACGGATGCGGATCACTTCACCACGGGAGAAGTTGCCTGTCACGCTTTTAATTCCTTTAGGAAGCAATGAACTCCCTCGTTCCAGAATCGCGGCGGTCGCCCCTTCATCAACGGCGAGTTCGCCCGCCGGCGGCGCGCCGAAGATCCAGCGTTTGCGGTTTTCCAGCGGGGACTCCTGCGCGTGGAAGCGCGTGCCCACGGAAATGCCTTCCATCACATCGCCAATCACGCCCGGGCGGCTGCCCGCGGCAATAATGGTGTCGATACCGGCGCGGCAGGCCACATCCGCGGCCTGCAGTTTGGTGCCCATGCCGCCCGTACCCAGGCCAGAAACGCTGTCGCCGGCAATGGCGCGCAGCGCATCGTCGATGCCGTGAACATCGGTAATCAGTTCAGCATCCGGGTTGGAGCGCGGATCGGCGGTAAACAGCCCCTGCTGATCGGTCAGCAGCAGCAGTTTATCGGCACCGGCCAGAATCGCCGCCAGCGCAGAGAGGTTATCGTTGTCGCCCACTTTGATTTCAGCGGTAGCCACGGCGTCGTTCTCGTTAATCACCGGCACGATATTGTTGTCCAGCAGCGCGCGCAGCGTATCGCGGGCGTTCAGGAAGCGCTCTCGGTCTTCCATATCCGCACGCGTCAGCAGCATCTGCCCGACGTGAATACCGTAGATAGAGAACAGCTGTTCCCAGAGTTGAATGAGTCGGCTTTGTCCCACGGCGGCCAGCAGCTGTTTAGAGGCGATCGTCGCGGGGAGTTCGGGGTAACCCAGGTGTTCACGCCCGGCGGCAATCGCCCCGGAGGTCACAATCACAATACGATGCCCTGCGGCATGCAGCTGAGCGCACTGACGTACAAGCTCAACAATGTGGGCGCGATTTAGGCGGCGCGATCCGCCTGTTAAAACACTGGTGCCGAGTTTTACCACCAGCGTCTGGCTGTCACTCATGATTCTCTGCCGTTCAACGATAAGGGAAAGTATGATGTCGAACGAACGTTTTAACAGGAGTCAGCCCGGTTGCCAACTGCGGCAAGTGGAACACAGGCCACTAAAAAGTTGCTTTGCGGGATCAGGAAGCGGGTAGACCATAAATTTTGACGTTTTTATTGCAAACAAACTAAAACACAACTTAAAATTATTCTTAATTTGTCATAAAAGTTTCATTCCAGAACGATAAAACCCTTCCTGTTTTTTCACGGGACTTAAGCATGAGCTTATCGCCCAGCGAATTTTAGCTCATTGGGATTATAAGATAGGGATCGAAAATGAAAAAGAGCACTCTGGCATTAATGGTTATGGGCGTTGGCTTCTGCATCCGTTCACGCAGCGGAAGTTTATAACAAAGACGGTAACAAACTGGATGTGTACGGCAAAGTGAAAGCCATGCACTACTTCAGCGACGAACGCAGCCACAGACGGTGACAAAACTTACGTTCGTTTCGGTTTCAAAGGCGAAACGCAGATTAACGATCAGCTGACCGGCTATGGTCGGTGGGAAGATCAGTTCCAGGGTAACCGCGCAGAAACCAACACCGACGCTAACATCGGTAAGAAAACCCGTCTGGCGTTTGCCGGTCTGAAGATGAAAGACTTTGGTTCTGTGGATTACGGTCGTAACCTGGGCGTGCTGTACGACGTGGCTGCCATGGACCGATATGTTCCCTGAGTTCGGTGGCGACTCTTCCGCTCAGACCGATAACTTCATGACCAAGCGTACCACCGGCGTTGCCACTTACCGCAACACCGACTTCTTCGGTCTGGTTGACGGCCTGACATATCGCCCTGCAGTACCAGGGTAAAAACGAAACCACCAGCGCCAACGGCCGTTCAGAGATTCCTAAACAGAACGGTGACGGTTTCGGTACGTCTCTGACGTATGACTTCGGCGGCAGCGCTGTCAGCCTGATGAGCGCGCGTATCACCAACTGCTGACCGTACCAACTCGCAGGACGTGGCGACCCGTCTGGGCCGCGGCGAGAAAGCGGAAGCCTGGGCAACGGGCATGAAATATGACGCGAACAATATTTACCTGGCATCGACCTACTCTGAAACCCGCAACATGACGCCAATCTCTGGCGGCCCGGTTTTGCGAATAAAGCGCAGAACTTTGAAGTGGTGGCGCAGTATCAGTTCGACTTCGGTCTGCGTCCATCCCTGGGCTATGTGCAGACCAAAGGCAAAGACATCGAAAAGGTATTGGCGATGCGGAGATCTGGTGAAATATATCGACGTTGGCGCAGACCTACTACTTCAACAAAAACATGTCTGCGATGGTTGATTACAAAATCAACCAGATCAAAGATGACAACAACCCGCTGGGCATCAGCAGCGATGATATCGTTGCCGTGGGTCTGACCTACCAGTTCTAAGATTCAGCATTACCCTGTCTGTGTCTGTAAAAAAAGAGCCGGCTCATCACCGGCTCTTTCTTATTCAGGTCTGACTCAGGTTCAGGCGCTGAGTTTAACCGGCTCTTCTTTGGAAAACTCATCCGCAGGTCCTGAGATCAAGCTTAAACTCATGCAGCGTGGCTTTCAGGCGCTCGTGGAAATTACGCAGCGTGCTCTCCACTTTCTCATTGTTCTCTTTGCCCTTGATCGCGGCCACGCTGCCAGTTGCCGTCTTTATCAAACAGGCCAAACTGGTAGCTATAGGTAAAACGTGTTCTTCCTCTGCGCTTCCATTTCCATCCACCAGCCCCAGAACTCGCGTTTTTCCGGCGCAGGTTTCACGTTGACGCAAACAGCCAGGCAATCAAAGAAAAAGCGATTCTCTTCACACTGCTCTTCTCGAATATACGGGCCAAGAGCCATGAACTTCTTAATCAGTCTACTTTTCGGGTGTCCACTCGGTAACGTCATTGCGACTCTCTCCCTCAAATAAACCGTATAAAACGCAGCGCGGCGGCAAAACGCCACCGCACGTATTTTCCCGAAGATAAGTTGTAGCAGAGTCTGCGTATTTCGCCAGTTAGCGCTGCAACTGTTTTGCCAGCCAGTCGCAAATTTGATTGAGCGCCTTGTCAAAATCTGGGAAACACCGGCGTGAAAGGGATCGCCAGCACTTTGCCCTCCGCTGATGACGTTGACGATTAAGCGCGACTCCTCTTCCGGGCTGAACGGATCGTTTTGCCAGAAGCCGGACAGCATCGGCGTTGGGCAGCGGCGTCCCAGCAGGCCCTGCGTTTTTAGCGAGTAGCGGTTGAGCTCAACGCGCAGCGCCTCGTCTGATGCATCATGCATGCCCAGGCGGCTGGCCAGCACGTCAAGATACATTTCCGGCACGCTGCCCCTGGCGGAACGGATCGCTAAGCAGGGCGTGATGCACCACCGGCCCCAGACACGCCACCGCCTTCAGGCGCGGCGCCTCAAGATAAGCCAGACGCACCGCCACGTTGGCGCCAAAGCGGAAGCCAAACGCCGCCACGCGCGTGTGGTCAACCCACGGAATGTTTTCCAGCGCTTTAAGCGCATGCTGGTGCAGCAGGCTGGAATCCTGCGTCAGTTTCCATTTGCGGCTGAAAACCCAATTGACGGCATATCCAGCGTCAGCATCGCGATCCCTTTTGGTGCGAAGTAACGCTCATACAGGCTGTAATAGTCGATTTGCAGCGAGTCCAGCCCGCCGCACATCAGCACGGTCGGGAAACGGCGCGCTCGCCTTCGCCGGCATATGCAGGAAGCCGGTGACCGGACTGCCGCCGCTGATGGGAACCAGGTCAGGGATTTAAGCTCGCCCCCCGGCAGGCGTTGGGCCGCCTCTTCATAGGCGCGATTCGCCAGCGCCTGCGCCTGCTCCGCCAGCTCATCCCCTTTAAATGTGGATACGCGGCAATGGCGTAGAGATTGGCCGCATGCAGCCAGTGCTTGCCGCTGCGCGTGGCATCGGCGTCCTCTTCCTGGCTGGCTTTTGCTGCCAGAGCATCGCCTGTTTCGACCATTCGTAGATCCAGTTGCCGCCGCGGTAACCCACCACCGTATCATGTAGAGTTCGCTGTCGGTGCGCTCGGCTTCACTCATGACGATACGCGCCTGCACGTCGAGGATTTCCCGCGGATCGATACCGCGCCAGATCCACATCAGGCGGTTAATCATGCGATACCAGTGGGGCAGGCGTTTTACCTTCCAACGCAGTGATGGACCTGCGCCGGCTGGTGCGTGCTGGATTAAACCGACGCACCAGCGTCGACGTTTCCGGGTGTTTGAAACGGGGTTTGAAGAGTGTCTCGGTGAGATTCGCCTCGGCCATCTTAAGCTTCTCCTGCGGCAGTCGCATAGATGGCTAAGAGTGTACTGCACCCGCCGCACGGGCGCGAGGCGCAAAAAGAACAACGCCCGGCATAGCCGGGCGTGTAAAGTTACGTACTGCGGGGATTAACGGCCTGAAATAGGCGGTACGAAGACCACGCCCATATCCCACGGCTGTTCAATCCAGGTATCCTGCGGGATATCAATAACGTAATCGTCAACCAGCGGGCGGCCCGCCGGTTTAGCGAAGATGGTGACGAAGTGCGCTTTTGGATACATTTCACGGATAGCCACCGCGGTACCGCCGGTATCCACCAGATCGTCGATAACGATGAAGCCTTCACCGTCGCCTTCCGCGCGTTTCAGCACTTTCAGCTCACGCTGGTTATCGTGGTCATAGCTGGAGATGCAGACGGTATCGACATGACGAATACCCAGCTCACGCGCCAGCAGCGCCCCCGGTACCAGACCGCCACGGCTGACGGCAATAATGCCTTTCCACTGTTCGGAAGGCATCAGACGCGCGGCCAGTTTGCGTGCGTGAATCTGCAACATGTCCCAGGTGACGACGTATTTTTCGCTCATGTGAAGTGTCCCAGCCTGTTTTTATACGGCTTAAAAAGTGTTCGAGGGGGAAATAGGTTGCGCGAGATTATAGAGATCTGACGCACTAAAAACCAGTGTTTAGCATCCCGTCACTATCGGCGCTTCTGCAGGTTTTTAGCATGCTTTATGCGCACCCGGCAGGAAAAAGTGGTATTCTCAGCTGCATCTCGCCAGACTGTGCTGACGTGCGATGCCTATTAACCTGCTAACCCTGCGTGCCACCGGTATGTTCGCAGCGCCTCGACAAGGAGACTTATCGTGTCTGAACTGTCTCAACTATCTCCGCAGCCGCTGTGGGATATTTTTGCCAAAATCTGCTCCATTCCGCACCCTTCCTACCATGAAGAACAGCTTGCCGAACATATTATGGGCTGGGCGAAGGAAAAAGGTCTGCACGCTGAGCGCGACCAGGTTGGCAACATCCTGATCCGCAAACCGGCCACCGCAGGCATGGAAAACCGTAAACCGGTTGTGCTGCAGGCGCACCTGGACATGGTGCCGCAGAAAAACAACGACACCGTTCACGACTTCACCAAAGACCCGATCCAGCCGTACATCGACGGCGACTGGGTGAAAGCGCGCGGCACCACGCTGGGCGCGGATAACGGTATCGGTATGGCCTCTGCGCTGGCGGTGCTGGCCGACGACAGCGTTGAGCACGGTCCGCTGGAAGTGCTGCTGACCATGACCGAAGAAGCGGGCATGGACGGCGCGTTCGGTCTGCAGGCGAACTGGCTGCAGGCGGACATCCTGATCAACACCGACTCCGAAGAAGAAGGTGAGATCTACATGGGCTGCGCGGGCGGGATTGATTTTATCTCTACCCTGCCGCTGACCCGCGAAGCCGTGCCTGCCGGCTTCGAGACCTTCAAGCTGACGCTGAAAGGGCTGAAAGGCGGCCACTCCGGCGGAGATATTCATCTGGGTCTGGGCAACGCCAACAAACTGCTGGCGCGCTTCCTGGCCGGCCACGCGGCCGAGCTGGATCTGCGTCTGGTGGACTTCAACGGCGGTACCCTGCGCAACGCGATCCCGCGCGAAGCCTTCGCCACCGTGGCGGTGCCAGCGGCGAAAGCGGACGAGCTGAAAAAACTCTCCAGCGTCTACCTGGATATCCTGAAAAACGAACTGTCGGCGAAAGAGAAGAACCTGACCGTGCTGCGGGAGCCGTCTGGCGCATAAAGCCGCGCTGACCGCCCAGTCTCGCGACAGCTTCGTTCAGCTGCTGAACGCGACGCCAAACGGCGTGATTCGCAACTCTGACGTGGCGAAAGGCGTGGTGGAAACCTCGCTGAACGTGGGCGTGGTGACCATGGAGCGACGACAGCGCGGAAATCATCTGCCTGATCCGCTCGCTGATCGATAGCGGTAAAGAGTACGTGGTGAGCATGCTGGAATCGCTGGGCACGCTGGCCGGCGCGAAAACCGCGCCGAAAGGCGGCTACCCGGGCTGGCAGCCGGATGCAAACTCGCCGGTAATGGCGCTGGTGCGTGAGACTTATCAGCGTCTGTTCAACAACACGCCGAACATTCAGGTGATCCACGCCGGTCTGGAGTGCGGTCTGTTCAAAAAACCGTATCCGGACATGGACATGGTCTCCATTGGGCCAACCATCACCGGTCCGCACTCTCCGGATGAGCAGGTTCATATCGAAAGCGTGGGCCATTACTGGACGCTGCTGACCGAGCTGCTGAAAGCGATTCCGGCAAAAGCGTAACGCCGTTGCGATAAAAAAAATCCTGCCCCCGGGCAGGATTTTTTATTTACGGTAACGGTGCCGCGTCAGGCGACCGCGCTGTAGCGCTCTTCCAGCGGCAGCTCAGCCATTTACAATCCCAACACCAGCTGCCGCTCCAGCTGCGGATCCAGTACACGTGACGTGCAGCCCCACCAGCCGCACACCGCGCCCGCCGCGACGTTCATCCCACGCCTTTCGCGCCGTCGCGATCAGGATCCTCTTTATTCAGCAGCGGCCAGACATGCTCCTGGGTGGTGAGCTGGAAATCGTTGAACTTCAGCTTTACGCCCTGACGGGCAATCAGCAAATCCGGCTTCACTTTTGCCAGCCGTCGCTCCAGCTCCGGGTATAAATGCTCAATAATCGCTTCGCACTCTTCCCAGTGATGAATATCTTCAACCAGCGTGCGCTCAACGCCGACCGATTTACGTAACCGCTCACTACTGATTTCCCGCTCATCAATCCCCTGGCTGCGCTCCCACAGCACGCGGCCAAATTTTCCAAAGCGCTTAAGCAGCATCGCCAGATCGCTTCGCGCTGCACATCTTCGCAGGTGCGCAGCCCCATCTCTTCCAGCTTTTTGGCGGCGACACTTTGCCGACGCCGGGGATCTTGCTTAGCGGCAGCGTGCGCAGAAAGTCCGGAACCGCCTGCTGGCGTAATCACGTACTGGCCGTTGGGCTTATTGAGATCGGAGGCGATTTTGGCGAGAAACTTCACCGGCGCCACGCCCGCCGACGCGGTCAGATGTGTTTCGTTAAAGATAGTCTGCGGCGGATCTCCTGCGCCATCAGCGTGGCCGAGCCGTGGCAGTGCGCGGGCTGTCGGTGACATCCAGATAGGCTTCATCCAGCGACAGCGGTTCAATCAGCGAGGTGTAGCGGGAAAAGATTTCGCGGATCTGCTGTGAGGCTTCTTTATAGGCATCAAAACGGCCGGGCAGAAGGGTGAGGTGAGGACAAAGTTTCAGCGCCATCGCCGTCGGCATGGCGCTGCGCACGCCAAATTTACGCGCCGGATAGTTGGCGGTGCTGATCACGCCGCGCTGAACGCGGCTGCCGCCAATGGCAATGGGGATATCCCGCAGCGCCGGGTTGTCGCGCATCTCCACTGCCGCGAAAAAGCAGTCCATATCGACATGGATGATTTTGCGCATACGCCCTCTCACGGATCACTGGATAAGTATACAGCATATTCCATTGAAAAAAACAACGGCAATATTTGTGGCGCGTGCGATTAAAGTTTACACAATTTGATGGTCGTACTTCTGCCGTTTTAGGATGGCTGCACCATAATCACGGACTCAACGGCTTGCGATATTTGAAACGCCAGACAATGATAATGTTGCGCTGCGGTAGCGGATATTTCAAAAAAAGATGAAGCGTGAAAGATGAACTCTATTCTGGCTTGCGAAAAAATCCGATAATGCTAATACAGTGAGCGCACAAAAACAATTTTGCATCTTTGCCGTCATGCAATGTGGTCCTCGCTTCACTTCAAGGTACACACAGTTGTATGCGCAAAATCGCATTGTTTATTGCGATGCTTCTGATGCCGTGCGTCTCGTTCGCTGGCTTAATGGGCAGCAACAGTTCAATTACGCCGGTGAGCAAAGAATATAAAGAAGCAGTTAATGGGGTCGCCGGTTTATATTCAAATCTTCAAGGAAGAGCGCACGCTTGATCTGTACGTCAAAATGGGCGAGAAATATCAACTGCTCGACAGCTATAAAATCTGTAACTACTCCGGCGGTCTCGGGCCGAAACAGCGTCAGGGCGATTTTAAAAGTCCGGAAGGGTTTTACAACGTTCAGCGTAATCAGTTGAAGCCGGACAGCCGCTTCTATAAAGCGATCAACATCGGCTTCCCGAATGCCTATGACCGCGCCCACGGCTATGAAGGGAAATACCTGATGATCCACGGCGCCTGCGTGTCTGTCGGCTGCTATGCCATGACCGACTCCGGCATTGATGAGATCTTCCAGTTTCGTGACCGCCGCGCTGGTCTTTGGGCAGCCGAACGTGCAGGTCAGCATCTATCCGTTCCGCATGACCGACGCCAACATGCAGCGTCACAAATACTCGACTTACGCCGATTTCTGGAAACAGCTGAAGCCGGGTTATGACTACTTTGCCACAAACCACCAGCCGCCAGTGGTCAACGTTTGGATGGCGCAACCGCGTCAGCAAGCCGCTGAACAACACGCAGGTCATGAGCACACCAAGCTGGCGTCAAATCATACCGGCGCTCCCCCAGGCAAAATAATGCCCACTCGCCTGGCATAATCTTTTGCCAGGTTTCGTTGCCCGTCAGCGGCTGCGTTGCAATCACCGTGACCACATCGTTCGGTGTGGTCTCCTTCTGAAAATCAATCTCCACATCCTGATCGAGCAGCTTCGCCACGCCAAACGGCGCACGGCGGGTGATCCAGAACAGATTCGTCGAGCAGAACGCCATCACGTAGCGCCCGTCAGACAGCAGCATGTTGAACACGCCCTTCTCGCGCAGTTCAGTCGCCAGCGACGCAATGTATTTAAACACCGCCGGCCATGTTGCCCGGCGTACGCGGATAGCGCTCCGTCAGCTTATGCAGCAGCCAGCAGAAGGCCTTTTCGCTGTCGGTTTCGCCAACCGGACGGAAATTGCCCGTCTCCAGCGACTTATAGCCCCTAAGTTGCCCGTTGTGCGCGTAGGTCCAGTTACGGCCCCACAGCTCACGGGTAAACGGATGGGTATTTTCCAGCGCCACTTCGCCGCGGTTTGCCTGGCGAATATGCGCGATCACCGAGCGGGACTTGATGGGATAGTCCTGCACCAGTTTGGCAATCGGTGAGTTAAAGCTGGGCTGCGGATCTTTGAACGTGCGACACCCTTTGCCTTCGTAGAAGGTGATGCCCCAGCCGTCTTTATGCGGCCCGGTTCCACCACCGCGCTGCACCAGCCCGGTGAAACTAAAACAGATATCGGTTGGCACATTGGCGCTCATCCCGAGCAGTTCGCACATAGCATCACCCTCCACAATTCAGGAACCTCCCGACCGGCGCGCGGGAAAACCGGCCCCCAGCGACCGTCTTCACTTAACCATCTCTTTTTCGATCAGCTGGATCAGGATGTGGATCACTTTGATGTGAATTTCCTGAATGCGGTCAGCATAACCGAAGTGCGGAACGCGAATTTCGACATCCGCCGTACCGTCCATCTTACCGCCATCTTTACCGGTCAGGGTGATGACTTTCATCCCTTTTTCACGCGCGGCGGCGACCGCTTTGATCACGTTGCCGGAGTTGCCGGAGGTGGAGATACCCAGCAGCACGTCGCCTTCACGGCCCACCGCCTCAACGTAGCGGGAGAAGATGTGGTCGTAACCGAAGTCGTTGCCTACGCAGGAGAGATGGCTCACGTCGGAAATCGCAATCGCCGGGTAGCCCGGACGGTTTTCGCGATAGCGTCCGGTCAGCTCTTCGGCGAAGTGCATGGCGTCACAGTGGGAGCCGCCGTTACCGCAGGAGAGCACTTTGCCACCGGCTTTGAAGCTGTCGGCCAGCAGGACCGCTGCGCGCTGAATAGCGTGAATATTGGCATCATCTTTCAGAAAGTTCGCCAGCGTTTCCGCCGCTTCGTTCAGTTCGTTACGAATAAGATCCTGGTACATGAGGATAATCCTTCAGTATTGATGAAATAACACAGTGGAGTGTACCGGATAGCGGGAAAAGCGAGAAGCTAAAGCCATGCGAATCGTCCGGCGTTTTGATTTTTTGTGCCGGCGAAAACACGAACAATGTGAACCAGGTTGTAATTATTTTGTAAACACATTGCTAAAGGAATTCACATCAACTACAACCATATCATCACAAGTGGTCAGACCTCCTACAAGCAAGGGAGCTTTTCTTTATGATGATTTTGAGCATTCTCGCAACCGTTGTACTGCTCGGTGTGCTGTTCTATCACCGCGTAAGTTTATTCCTGAGCAGCCTGATTCTTCTGGCCTGGACGGCTGCGCTTGGCGTCGCAGGCCTCTGGAATATCTGGATTTTAGTCCCTCTTGCCATCATTCTTCTGCCGTTTAACCTGGCCCCGATGCGTAAGTCGATGATCTCCGCGCCAGTATTTAAAGGCTTCCGCAAAGTGATGCCGCCGATGTCGCGCACCGAGAAAGAAGCGATTGACGCCGGTACCACCTGGTGGGAAGGCGATCTGTTCCGGGGCAACCCGGACTGGAAAAAGCTGCACAACTATCCGCAGCCGCGTCTGACCGCGGAAGAACAGGCCTTTATCGACGGCCCGGTGGAAGAAGCCTGCCGCATGGCGAACGACTTCGCTATCACCCATGAAATGGCCGACCTGCCGCCGGAGCTGTGGGCGTACCTGAAAGAGCACCGCTTCTTCGCGATGATCATCAAGAAAGAGTACGGCGGTCTGGAATTCTCCGCTTACGCTCAGGCTCGCGTGCTGCAAAAACTGGCCGGCGTCTCCGGGATCCTGGCGATCACCGTTGGCGTGCCGAACTCGTTAGGCCCGGGCGAACTGCTGCAGCATTACGGTACGGAAGAGCAGAAAGATCACTACCTGCCGCGCCTGGCGCGCGGCCAGGAAATCCCCTGCTTCGCGCTGACCAGCCCGGAAGCGGGCTCCGATGCAGGCGCAATCCCGGATACCGGCGTGGTCTGCATGGGCGAATGGCAGGGCCAGCAGGTGCTGGGCATGCGCCTGACCTGGAACAAACGTTATATCACCCTGGCGCCGATCGCCACCGTGCTCGGCCTGGCGTTTAAGCTCTCCGACCCGGAAAAACTGCTGGGCGGCGAAGAAGATCTGGGCATTACCTGTGCGCTGATCCCAACCTCTACCCCGGGCGTTGAAATTGGTCGTCGTCACTTCCCGCTGAACGTGCCGTTCCAGAACGGTCCAACCCGCGGCCAGGATATCTTCGTGCCGATTGACTACATCATCGGCGGTCCGAAAATGGCCGGTCAGGGCTGGCGTATGCTGGTGGAATGTCTGTCGGTGGGCCGCGGTATTACCCTGCCGTCGAACTCAACCGGCGGTCTGAAGTCGGTGGCGATGGGGATTGGTGCCTACGCGCACATCCGCCGTCAGTTCAAAATCTCCATCGGCAAGATGGAAGGTATCGAAGAGCCGCTGGCGCGTATCGCGGGCAACGCCTACGTGATGGACGCCGCCGCCTCGCTGATTACCTACGGCATTATGCTGGGCGAAAAACCGGCCGTGCTGTCCGCGATTGTGAAGTACCACTGCACCCACCGCGCCCAGCAGTCGATTATTGATGCGATGGATATCGCCGGCGGTAAAGGCATTATGCTCGGCGAAGGCAACTTCCTGGCGCGTGGCTATCAGGGCGCACCGATTGCCATCACCGTGGAAGGCGCGAACATCCTGACCCGCAGCATGATGATCTTCGGCCAGGGCGCGATCCGCTGCCATCCGTACGTGCTGGAAGAGATGGCCGCCGCGCAGAATAACGATGTGGATGCCTTCGACAAAGCTGCTGTTCAAACATATCGGTCACGTGGGCAGCAACAAAGTGCGCAGCTTCTGGCTGGGCCTGACGCGCGGCCTGACCAGCGCCACGCCAACCCGCGATGCGACCAAACGTTACTACCAGCATCTGAACCGCCTGAGCGCCAACCTGGCGCTGCTGTCTGACGTCTCCATGGCGGTGCTGGGCGGTAGCCTGAAGCGTCGCGAACGTATCTCTGCCCGTCTGGGGGATGTGCTGAGCCAGATCTTCCTGGCCTCTGCGGCGCTGAAACGCTACGACGATGAAGGCCGTCAGGAAGCGGATCTGCCGCTGGTGCACTGGGGCGTGCAGGATGCGATGTATCAGGCGGAACAGGCGATTGACGACCTGCTGGCGAACTTCCCGAACCGCTTCGTCGCGGGCGCCCTGCGCGCTGGTGATCTTCCCGACCGGTCGCCATCACTGCCTGGCGCCGTCGGACAAGCTGGACCACAAGGTGGCGAAGATCCTGCAGGTGCCGAGCGCAACCCGCTCCCGCATCGGCCGCGGTCAGTATCTGACGCCGAGGGCGCATAACCCGGTGGGCCTGCTGGAAGAGGCGCTGCTGGATGTGATGGCGGCCGATCCGATTCACGATCGTCTGTGTCAGCAGCAGAAAAAACACTTCTCCTTCACCCGGCTGGATGCGCTGGCCCAGCGCGCGCTGAAAGAAGGCTGGATTGACGAGAGTGAAGCGAAGGTGCTGACGCGGGCCGAAGCCAGCCGGCTGAAGGCCATCAACGTGGATGATTTTGCGCCCGAGGCGCTGGCGGTGGCCAAACCGGACAGCAAACCCAAACCCAGCGCCCGCCCCAGCGAAGCGGCGTAACCGTAAAAAGCCTCCAGCCGGAGGCTTTTTTTATGGCCTGCGGCAGCGGATAAGCGCACTCAGCATCTGTGCCAGCCACGTTTAGACGTCTAAGCGTCTCGATTGCCAAGTGTTAACATCCTGTTTATAGTGGCTGCAGCACAAGGTTACTCCGCAACGACATTCGCGCTTAAGGCACCCGATAATGACGCAGCCCAACCTGATCCCCGAGAGCAAACTACCGGCGCTCGGCACCACCATTTTTACGCAAATGAGCGCCCTCGCGCCGCAGCACAACGCCATTAACCTGTCGCAGGGCTTCCCGGATTTTGACGGCCCGCGCTATTTGCAGGAGCGCCTGGCATATCACGTGGCGCAGGGGGCGAACCAGTACGCGCCGATGACCGGCACCCTGGCGCTGCGCGAGGCCATTGCCGATAAAACGGCGGAACTGTACGGCCATCAGCCGGATGCCAACAGCGACATCACGGTGACGGCAGGCGCGACCGAAGCGCTGTATGCGGCGATCACCGCGCTGGTGCGTCCGGGCGATGAGGTGATCTGCTTTGATCCCAGCTACGACAGCTATGCGCCTGCGGTTGAGCTGTCCGGCGGCGTGGTGAAACGCATCGCGCTGCAGCCGCCCGCTTTTCAGGTCGACTGGCAGGCCTTCGCAGCGCTGCTCAGCGAGCAAACCCGGCTGGTGATCCTGAATACGCCGCATAATCCGTCGGCGACCGTGTGGCACGCCAGCGATTTTGCCGCGCTGTGGCAGGCGATCGCCGAACGGGAAATTTATGTGCTGAGCGATGAAGTCTATGAGCACATCTGTTTTGCTGAGCAGGGCCATGCCAGCGTGCTGGCCCATCCGCAGCTGCGTGAGCGCGCTATCGCCGTCTCATCCTTCGGTAAAACCTATCATATGACCGGCTGGAAAGTGGGTTACTGCGTCGCGCCGGCGGCCATCAGCGCCGAATTCCGCAAAGTGCATCAGTATCTGACCTTTTCAGTGAATACCCCGGCTCAGCTGGCGCTGGCCGATATGCTGCGCCAGCAGCCGGAACATATTGATGCGCTGCCGGCATTCTATCGCGCCCGGCGTAACCGCCTGACGCAGGCGCTGGCCGCCAGCCGGTTTAAGGTGCTGCCCTGTGAAGGCACCTACTTCCTGCTGGCGGATTACAGCGCCATTTCCGATTTGGATGATGTCAGTTTCTGCCAGTGGCTGACCAGAGAAGTGGGCGTGGCGGCGATTCCGCTGTCGGTGTTCTGCGCCGATCCCTTCCCGCACAAGCTGATTCGCCTGTGCTTTGCGAAACAGGAATCGACGCTGCTGACGCCGCTGCGGAGCGTTTATGTCAGCTTTAAAACTTACCGTATTGCAGGAAACCCTGAGCTGGATGGATGGCGCGGCCAACCTGCGCCATTTTGATGAGGTATTGCAGGGCATGACGGGCCGCGATGTCATCCTGCTGCCGGAGATGTTTACCACCGGCTTCGCCATGGAGGCGGCGGCCAGTTCGCTGCCGCAGGATCAGGTAGTGGCGTGGCTGCACGGTCATGCCAAAGCCCTGAATGCCCTGGTCGGCGGCAGCGCGGCGATTCAGAGCGACCAGGGCGCGGTAAACCGTTTCCTGCTGGTGGAGCCCGACGGCACGCTGCACCAGTACGACAAACGCCATCTGTTCCGCATGGCCAGTGAGCACCAGCACTATGTACCCGGTGAAACGCGCGAGGTGTTCCACTGGCGCGGCTGGCGTATTCTGCCGCAGATTTGCTACGACCTGCGCTTCCCGGTGTTTTCGCGCAACCAGAATGATTACGATCTGGCGCTGTATGTCGCCAACTGGCCTGCACCGCGCGCGCTGCACTGGCAGGCGCTGCTGCTGGCGCGCGCCATTGAGAATCAGGCCTATGTAGCCGGGTGTAACCGCGTCGGCAGTGACGGCAATCAGCATCAATACAGCGGCGACAGCCGGATCATCTCGCCGCAGGGTGAGATCCTCGCGGCCGCTGAACCCTTCGCCCGCGCGCGCCTCGATGCCGAGTTATCACTGGAGGCGCTGCAGGACTATCGCGAACGCTTCCCGGCCTGGCGCGACGCGGATGAATATACGCTGAAGTAATAAAAAACCCCGGCCAGGCCGGGGTTTGCGTTATTCACGTCAGTTGCTTACAGATCGAAGCGATCCAGATTCATCACTTTCGTCCACGCGGCAACGAAGTCGATGACGAACTTCTGCTTCGCATCGCTGCTGGCGTAAACTTCTGCCAGCGCGCGCAGGACGGCGTTGGAGCCAAAGACCAGATCGGCGCGAGTGGCGGTGTAGCTTCACTTCTCCGCTCTGACGATCGCGGCCTTCAAACAGTTCCGCGCTTTCATCGGTGGCTTGCCACTGCGGTGCGCATATCCAGCAGGTTGACGAAGAAGTCGTTGCTCAGCACGCCCACGCGATCGGTAAAGACGCCGTGCTTGCTGCCGTCGAAGTTGGTGCCCAGCACGCGCAGCCCGCCAACCAGCACCGTCAGTTCTGGCGCGGTCAGCGTCAGCTGCTGTGCTTTATCAATCAGCAGGGTTTCGGTGGACAGAACCACCCTGCACGCGGCGGTAGTTACGGAAACCATCGGCCAGCGGCTCCAGCAGGTTGAAGGAGTCGACATCCGTCTGGTCCTGACGCGCATCCACGCGGCCCGGCGTGAACGGCACCTGCACCTCGACACCTGCCGCTGCTGCCGCCTGCTCAACGCCGACGCCGCCCGCCAGCACAATCATATCGGCCAGCGAGGCTTTACCTGACTCCTGCTGAATCTTCTGCAGCACCGGCAGCACATCGCGGGTGACACTGCGCGGGCATTCACCTCCCAGCCGTTCTGCGGGGCCAGCGCCAGACGGGCGCCGTTAGCGCCGCCGCGTTTATCGCCGCCACGGAAGGTGGAAGCGGACGCCCAGGCCACCGAAACCAGCTGGCTGACGGACAGGCCCGAAGCGGCAATTTCCGCTTTCAGGTCGGCGATGTCATCCGGCGTCAGGATGATGCGTGGCCTGCGGCAGCGGATCCTGCCAAATCAGATCTTCTTTCGGCACTTCCGGACCGAGGTAACGCGCTTTTGGCCCCATATCGCGGTGCGTCAGTTTGAACCAGGCGCGGGCGAAGGCTTCGTTAAAGGCCTGCGGATCGTTCAGGAAACGACGGGAAATTTTCTCGAATTCCGGATCAAAACGCAGCGTCAGGTCGGTGACCAGCATGGTCGGTTTGCGTTTTTTCGCCGGATCGAACGGGTCCGGGATGATTTCCGGCGCATCGACGGCTTCAAACTGAATCGCGCCTGCCGGGCTGCGGGTCTGTACCCACTCATATTTGAACAGGTTCTCGAAGAAGTAGTTGCTCCACTGGGTTGGGGTTTGTGTCCACGCCACTTCCAGCCCGGAGGTGATGGCATCAGCGCCTGCACCGCTGCCGTAGCTGCTCTGCCAGCCCAGGCCCTGCGCTTCCAGCGGCGCGGCTTCCGGATCGGCGCCCACGTGGCTGGCCGCGTTTTGCGGCACCGTGGGTTTTACCCAGCGTATGACCGCCGGCGATCAGCGCGACGGTCTCTTCATCGTTCATCCCCATGTTGCCGAAGGTGGCGCGAATCGCCGCGGCCGCCGAGACGCGGATCACCGCTGGCGTTCGGGCCTTCCGGGTTCACGTAAATCAGGCCCATTTCCGTGGCACCGAGCGGCGCGTTCGCCAGGCTTTCCGGATGACGGTGCGCTCAGCCACTCGGTCTCGTGACCCCAGTCGACGTCCAGATCCGGTTCCCAGACATCTTCACGACCGGCGCCAAAACCGAAGGTGCGGAAGCCGGCGTTTTCCAGCGCCACGTTCCCCGCGAGAATGAACAGATCGGCCCAGGAGATTTTCTGGCCATATTTCTGTTTGACCGGCCACAGCAGGCGGCGCGCTTTGTCCAGGCTGACGTTATCCGGCCAGGAGTTCAGCGGCGCAAAGCGCTGCTGGCCGCGTCCGGAACCGCCGCGGCCGTCAACGGTGCGGTAGGTGCCGGCGCTGTGCCAGGCCATACGAATGAACAAGCCCGATGTAGCTGCCCCAGTCGGCAGGCCACCAGGATTGCGAATCGGTCAACAGCGCTACGGATATCGGCTTTCAGCGCGGAGTAGTCGAGTTTGCTGAACTCTTCGCGGTAGTTGAAAGTGTCACCCAGGGGGTTGGAACGGTTGGAATGCTGGTTTAGCAGATCGACGCGCAGCTGTTTCGGCCACCAGTCGCGGTTAGTGGTCCCGCTTCCGGCGCCACGCGCTAAAACGCTTTTCTCTTCCGATGCTCCATGATGAAAGGGGCATTTTCCTGAGGCGGCTGCATTATCATTATTTTCGGGCGTGCTCATTTCTCGGCTCCATTGGCTTCACGTTGTCCGGTTAAGATAACCGCACCGTGTTGCAGAATATATTTGGATGGACCGAAGGTTTTGATAGTTACTGGCTTTCAAGCGCGAGGTTTGTGATAGAGAGCACGAATTTCAGGGCGCATAGGTACACCTCATGATGGATCGGGTTATACCGGTGCGCATGAATGCGCACCCTACGGAACCGCATAACGATTTTTACAGGGGCGCCATTGATGGCGACCTGGATTAACTTCCGCGGTAAGTCGACCACGACCACGGGGAAATGAGGAACGGCAGGTGATAATGGCTGCCGGCGGAGCCAATCACAAAATCAATCTGCGCGCTCACATACAGCGCATCACGCCCGTCGGCGGCGAAATAGTCACCGATCTCCGCGGTTAAGCGATAGTGGCCCGGCGCCAGCGGTTCAGGCGTGAGATCTTTGATGCGCCCGTCGCTGTCGGTTTCGCCCTCGGCCACTGGCAGCCAGCCCTCAGGGCTGTTCTGCTCCAGCGACATCGCGACGCCAATCGCCGGTTTGCCCAGCGCGGTGTCGAGAATATGGGTGGTGATGGTGCTCATGTAATGCTCTCCTTAAGCCGTAACAGGGTAATTTCCCGCAGCTGCGCCAGCGCTTCCTGCTGCTCGGTCTCTTCATCATTGTTGAGCCTGCGCTGCAATTCCGCCAGCATCTGTTCACCGCTGCGCCCTTTGGCGCGAATCAGAAACACCCGGCCGAAGCGCTGCTCATAGCGCTCATTACCGGCCAGCATCGCCAGCTGCAGCGCACCGTTAGCCTGCTGCATCGCTGCCTGTTCCTGCTGCGACAGCGCGGCCTCTTTACCCGCGCCCTGCGCTTTTTCGCCGATGCGCGGATGGGCGCTCAGCGCCTGCTGCAAGGCGTCGCCCTGCCACGCCTGCGCCAGCTGTTGCGCCGTGGTGTACAGCGCCGTCAGGCTGGCGAACGGCCGCGCCGCCACCAGCGCCTGCTGCCAGGCGGGAATCGCCACGCAGTGGGCAATCGCCGCCTGCGCCTGCGCGACGCTCGCCTGATTAAAATCGTTCAGATCCATTTCGCGGCTCCTTTAGCTGCGCGCCAGATCGCATACCGCCTGCAGATAGGCCTGCACGCCGAGCGCCACATCGGCCACCTGCACCGATTCCGCCGGATGGTGGCTGATGCCGCCATTGCAGCGCACAAACAGCATGCCCACCGGCCAGCGTTCCGCCATAGCAATGGCGTCGTGCCCGGCACCGCTCGGCAGCGAGAGCGACCGCTCCTGTACCGATTTTACGGCCTCCCCCAGCACGCTCTGCAGGTGGCGATCGCACGGCGTGGCGGCGATGCGGTAAAACTCCTCGGCGCTGAAGCTGAGCCCGCGCCGCAGCGCGATGGCTTCCGCCTGGGTCAGCAGGCTGGAGAGCAGACGTTCCAGCGGCACATCCTGCGGGCCACGAATATCCAGCGAGAGCTCCACCTCGCCGGGGATAACGTTCACCGCGCCCGGCAGACAGCGCAATTCCCCGACCGTCGCCACCAGGTTGCCGCCCTGCTGTCGGGTAGCGTTTTCAATGATCACCATCCACTCGGCGGCGGCGGCCAGCGCATCCTTGCGGTGCGTGCATCGGCACGGTTCCCGCATGTCCGGCCTCGCCGGTAAAGCGGCAGTTCAGACGGCGCGCGCCGTTAATGGCTTCCACCACGCCAAGCGCCAGCCCCTCCTGCTCCAGGCACGGCCCCTGCTCAATATGCAGCTCCAGATAGGCGCAGAAAGTCCTACCTCACGTGCCGCCTGCGGGATCAGCGCCGCGTCCAGGCCGAGGTCCTGGTCACCTCGCCTGCGCCACGCTGATGCCGCTGGCGTCGGTTTTTTCAGCCAGCCCTGCGGCCAGGTGCCCGTCAGGCCCCGGCTGCCTAACAGCGTAATGCCAAAGCGGGTGCCCTCTTCGTCGCAAAAGCCGACAATCTCGATGGCCTGCGCCAGATGCACCCCCTGCTCGTGCAGTCCATCCACCACTTCGATGGCGGTGAGCACCCCGAGCATGCCGTCGTAGCGCCCGGCGTTGCGCACGGTATCCAGATGCGAGCCGAGCAGTACCGCCTGCGCACCTTCCTGCGCGCCCTCATAGCGGCCGCAGATATTGCCCACGCTGTCCTGCCAGACGGTCATTCCCGCCTGGCTCATCCACTGCCCCACCAGCTGGTTGGCCTGCAGATGCTGCGTGGAGAGATAGACCCTTGTCAGCGCATCCGGGGTTTCGCTGATGGCGGCCAGCGCGTCGGCGCGGGCCATCACCCGTTCTGCCGCCGGGCTCATTGCGGCGTCTCGCGGCGATAGTGGTCCCACGCGGCCTGCATGGCGGCCCCCTGCGTAGTGGTGAATTTCAGGTAGTTGAGCACCGACTCCAGCGCGTTCAGGGTGGTCATCACGCAGTCCTTGCGCGCGTTATAGCCCATAGTGCCGATGCGCCACACTTTGCCGTGCAGCGGGCCAAACGAGGTGCCGATTTCAATCCCGAAATCCTCCAGCATCAGCTTACGCACCTGGTCGCCGTTGACGCCCTGCGGGATCACCACGCCCAGCACGTTGTTCATCTTGTGCTTCAGATCGCCAAAGGTCTCCAGCCCCATCGCCTGAATCCCTTTCAGCAGCGCATCGCCGTGCAGCTTATGGCGGGCGATGCCGTTATCCAGCCCTTCCTGCAGGATCAGCCGCGCACATTCGCGGGCGCCAAACAGCGCGGTGGTGGCTTCGGTGTGGTGGTTCAGGCGCTCCGGCCCCCAGTAATCCATTACCATGCCGAGATCGAAATAGTTGGAGTAGATCATCTCCTCGTCGCCGTCGCGGTGGGCGTCGGTGCGAATGCCCTCCTCAACGCATTTGCGGCGGCGGATCGCCTCTTCCATGCGCGCGCTCAGGGTGATCGGCGACGTGCCCGACGGGCCGCCGAGGCACTTCTGCATCCCGGCAGAGACGGCATCCAGCCCCCAGGCATCGGTTTCCAGCGCGTTGCCGCCGAGCGACGCGGTGGCGTCGGTGTAAAACAGCACGTCGTAGCGGCGGCAAATCGCGCCGAGCTCCGCCAGCGGCTGCAGCATGGTGGTGGAGGTATCGCCCTGCACGGTCAGCAGCAGGCGCGGACGAATACGTGCTTAATCGCATCCTCGACCTGATCCGGGGTAAACACCTCGCCCCACGGCACCTCAATGGTATGCACTTCCGCGCGGCAGCGGCGGGCGATTTCGCACAGCAGATGACCAAAGCGGCCAAACACCGGCACCAGCACCTTATCGCCCGGGCGGATGGCGGAGACCAGAATGGCTTCAATCCCCGCGCGGGAGGTGCCGTCCACCAGCATCGTCCAGCGGTTTTCGGTGCGGAATACCCCGCGATAGAGCGCCATCACCTCGTTCATGTAGTGGGTCATCGCCGGATCGTACTGGCCGATCAGCTGGCTCGACATGGCGCGCAGCACGCGCGGGTCGGCGTTGATCGGGCCCGGCCCCATCAGCAGACGCTGGGGCGGGTTGATTTGCGGAAAGCTGTGCGATATCCATTTATGAGTTCCTTATCAGTTGAGGCCGCGCACGGAGGAGATGAACTGCTTCAGTTCGGTGGTCTGCGGGTTGGCAAACAGCGTTTTGCTGTCGCCCTGCTCCCAGACTTTCCCCTGGTGCATAAACACCACGCGGTCGCCCACTTCGCGGGCAAAATTCATTTCATGGGTCACGAGAATCAGGGTCATCCCTTCTGCTGCCAGCTGCTCCAGCACCTTAAGCACTTCACCCACCAGTTCCGGGTCGAGCGCGGAGGTGATCTCGTCACAAAGTAAGACTTTTGGCGACATCGCCAGCGCACGGGCAATCGCCACGCGCTGCTGCTGGCCGCCGGAGAGGCTCGACGGGTAGTAATCCAGACGATCGCCTAAGCCCACTTTCTCCAGCATGCGCTGCGCCAGCTCGCGGCATTCAGCGGCGCTTTTCTTCAGCACCCGACGCGGGGCGAGCATCACGTTTTCCAGCGCCGTCATGTGCGGGAACAGGTTGAAGCTCTGGAACACCATCCCGACCGAGCGGCTGATTTCACGCGCCTGGGAATCCCGGTCGGTAATGGTCATACCGCCCAGCTTGATGCTGCCGTCCTGATAGCCTTCCAGCCCGTTGATGCAGCGCAGCAGCGTGCTTTTGCCCGACCCGCTGCGCCCGATAATGGAGATCACCTGGCCCATGTCGATATCCAGATCGACGCCCTTGAGCACGTGGTTATCGCCGTAGTACTTCTGCACCTGATTAATGGTGATGAGAGGCATTGAATTTCGTCTCCAGATAGCGGCTGTAGCGCGACAGCGGATAACACAGAATAAAGTAGCCGAGCGCCACCAGCGCAAAGACCTTAAACGGCTGATACGTCACGTTGGTCAGCATGGTCCCGGCCTTGGTCAGCTCGATAAAACCGATAATCGACGCCAGCGCGGTGCCCTTGATCACCTGCACGGCAAAGCCGACCGTCGGCGCAATGCCGATGCGCAGCGCCTGCGGGGCGACCACGCGAAACAGGGTCTGGCCAAAGGTCAGCCCCAGGCAGCGCGAGGCTTCCCACTGCCCTTTCGGCAGTGCGCGAA
Source organism: Enterobacterales bacterium (assembly GCA_039593635.1). Taxonomy (GTDB): domain Bacteria; phylum Pseudomonadota; class Gammaproteobacteria; order Enterobacterales; family Enterobacteriaceae; genus Enterobacter. The sequence goes on along the minus strand of JBCNOW010000024.1, from coordinate 19,679 downwards.
TGCTGCCGTACCAGATATCGAGCAGAAACGCGCTGGTGTAGAACGTCAGCGCCAGCGAGGCGGCGGTCCACGGCGAGACGTCGATGCCGAACAGCGCCACGCCGAAGAAGGCCAGGAACAACTGCATCAGCAGCGGCGTGCCCTGAAACAGCTCAATATAGCCGCGGATCAGGCGCTTCACCCTGCGTCCGCCAGTCAGGCGCAGCAGCAGCAGCGGCAGCGTTACCACCGCGCCGCCGACAAACGCCACCAGCGACAGCAGCACCGTCCAGCGCCCGGCCAGCAGCAGGTTGCGAATAATGTCCCAGTCGGTAAAGGTGGTCATCATGCCTGCACCCCCAGCCATTTGCGTCCCGCCGCCATCATCAGCTGGCGCAGGGTAATCGACAGCGCTAAGTAAATCCGCCGGTGGTCACCAGATAAACCTCAAAGCTCAGAAACGTTCGGGACTGGATCAGGTTGGCGGCGAAGGTCAGCTCTTCATACGAGACCTGCGACACCACCGACGAGCCGAGCATCACGATGATGCACTGGCTCACCAGCGCCGGATAAATGCGCTGCAGCGCGGGCGGCAGCACCACGCGGATAAAGGTCTGCAGACGGGTCAGCCCCAGCACGCGCCCGGCCTCCCACTGCCCTTTCGGCGTGACCTGAATGCCCGCGCGGATGATCTCGGTGCTGTACGCGCCCAGGTTCACCACCATTGCCAACAGCGCCGCTTCCCCCGCCGTCATCTTCAGCCCAAGATTCGGCAGACCGAAGACGATAAAAAACAGCTGCACCACAAACGGCGTGTTGCGGATCATCTCCACGTACGCGCCCCAGATCCGGCTGTACCAGGTGGTGCGTCCGCTGCGGATCGCCGCGCCGAAAATCCCGATTGCCAGCCCGCCGACGGTCGCCATCACCGTCAGCTGAATGGTGACCCACAGTCCCGCCAGCAGCTCCGGCCAGTGCGGCCAGAGGGCTGAAAAATCAAGTTGCTCCGTCATTGGCTTAGGCGCCAAGGTTTGCCGGCAGCGGCGCCTTCAGCCACTGCTCAGACAGGCCGTTCAGCGTGCCGTCCTTAATGCCCTGCTCAATCAGCGCATTCACTTTCGCCTTCAGCGCCGGTTCGTTCTTCTTCAGGCCGATAAAGCACGGCGAATCTTTCAGCATAAAGCTCGGCACCGGGGCTTTATCCGCGTTCTGGCGCGCAATGGCCGCCACCACGAGGTTACCGGTGGCCACATACTGCACCTGGCCGGAGAGATAGGCGGAGAGCGTGGTGTTGTTGTCTTCGTAGCGTTTCACGTCGGCATCTTTCGGCGCGAGGCCGGTCAGCACCATGTCCTCCACCGCCCCGCGCGTCACGCCGATGGTTTTGCCGCTCAGCGCGGCGGCATCTTTCAGCTCGGCGCCTTTCGGGCCAAACACGCCGAGGAAGAACGGCGCATAGGCGCGGCTGAAGTCGATCACCTTTTCGCGCTCCGCGTTTTTACCGAGGCTGGAGATCACCAGATCCACCTTATCGGTTTGCAGGTACGGCACGCGGTTGGCGCTGGTCACCGGCACCAGCTGCAGCTTGAGCTTCATCTGTTTGGCCAGATAGCGCGCCATGTCGATGTCATAGCCCTGCGGCTGCAGATCGGTCCCCACCGAGCCAAACGGCGGGAAGTCCTGCGGAACGGCAATGCGGATAGTGCCGCGCTTCTCGATATCCTGAAGCTGATCAGCCTTTGCCGGCAGCTGTGTGAAGAGACATGCGGCCCCGGCCAGTGCAAGTAACAGTTTTTTCATGGTGCTTCCCCGTAACGTTAACATGAAACAAAAGATTCTTTGAATGTGTTTTTGCAACTAATGTGCCAGATAAGGCGAAGCGGGGAATATTCTTGTGAAGCCTGATAAAACAAGGACGGGTCGAAAAAACGTGCGTTTCTCCGACCCGTCACCTGCACCATTTCAATGCAAAAGCACCAGTCTGATGCCCCATTATCGTTGTTCGAGTTCGTCCAGCTGCTGATAGAGGGAGGCAATCTCGTGAATGCGCGGGCGCCCTTTATCGAGGATCTCATGCAGGAAGGCATTCGCCAGCAGGTTAATCAGGCTGTTGACCGAGGAGTAGCTGTCATAGGCCGAGACGCTGTCCAGCGGGGCGCAGAGCTGCCAGCTCGCCAGCGGAGAACAGGCTGTGCGCCTGCGGCTCGCACATCAGCAGCACCGGAATACCGCTCTGCTGAAGCTGCTGCATCAGCGGGCGGATAATGCGCGGGCGGCGGCGAAAGGCCATCATCACCACCAGATCGTCCGGCGTTAAGTCCACCAGCTCCTCGCTCAGGCTCTGCCCCGGCTGCGGCAGTACCAGCACCTGGCCGCGCGCCTGCAGCAGCTGCTGGCGCAGGTGCAGCGCCGCCGGATAGGCGTTACGCATGCCGATAATGACGATGCGCCGCGCCTTGACCATGCAGGCCATCGCGTCGGCAAACTGCTGCGCGTCGAGGGCATTGACCCACTGGGTCAGGTTCGCCATCTCCTGCTTATAGTGGCGCGCCAGCAGCGTGTTGCCCTGCACCGCGTCGCGGTTATCGGTGAGCGGCATCCCGCTCTGGCGCAGGGTGCGCAGCTCATCGCGCATGTCCTTATATTTCTCATAGCCCAGACGCTTAAACAGACGGCTGACCGTGGCTTTCGACACCCCGCTCAGCTGCGCCAGCTCGGCGCTGTTGTAGCTGATCAGGTCGTCAAAATGGTCGAAAATAAAATCCGCCACCCGCTGCTCCTGCGGCGACAGCGACGCGTATAGTGCTTTCAGACGTTCATCAAGCTGTTCCATAAGCGCCTCTGTAACTTTTGTTTCATCACATGCTAGCTATTTCAATCGATGCCAGGCTGGCATAACAGCGTCGAAATTTACTGGAACGGCTCTTGCTTTACCATTGCTACAGAACTGGAACAGCGCAATTTGCTGCGCCTTGTGACTTTCCCTCCAGCGCGCCAATCGCGCCGCTCAGGGTTATCCGAGGACAGTTCATCATGACAAAGTAATGTCTCCCCGATGCGGCATGGCGGTTGCGCCCCATCATCTTGCCAGCCAGAGCGCGCTGGCGGTGCTGCGCGAAGGCGGCAGCGCGATAGAAGCGATGGTCGCCGCGGCGGCCACCATTGCCGTGGTTTACCCGCATATGAACGGGCTGGGCGGCGATGGCTTCTGGCTTATCGTGCCGCCCGAAGGCGAACCGATTGCCATCGATGCCAGCGGCGCGGCGGGTTCGCTGGCAACGCTCGCCGCCTACGAGGGGCTCACGCACATTCCCCATCGCGGGCCGCAGGCGGCGCTGACCGTCGCCGGCACCGTCAGCGGCTGGGAGGAGGCGCTGAAGGTCTCGCACGAGATGCCGGCGCGAAGCCGCTGCCGCTGAGCCGTCTGCTGGGCGATGCCATTGACTATGCGCCCGCAACGGCACGCCGGTCACGGCCTCACAGGCTCATGCCACGGCCAGCAAATTCGACGAGCTGAAAGACGTCCCCGGCTTCGCGGAAACCTGTCTGGCTGATGGCGCACCGCCCGCCGCCGGCAGTCGTTTTATCCAGCCCGCGCTGGCCTCACACGCTGACCGTGCCTGAGCGGAGAAGGGCTGGAGAGCTTTTATCGCGGCCCGCTGGCGGACGTGCTGGCGCGCGGCATGGAGACGCTGGGCCTGCCCGTGACGCTGGCCGATCTTACACCGCGCACGCAGCCCGGCGCACCACGCCGCTGAAGCTGATGCATCAGCAGGGCGAGATCTGGAACCACGCCCCGCCGACGCAGGGGCTGGTCTCGCTGGCGATCCTCGGCATCACCGACCGTCTGGCCATGGCGGAGGCCAGACGACGCCGAGACCGTTCACCGCATCGTTGAAGCCACCAAACTGGCCTTTGGCCTGCGCGATGCCCACATCACCGACCCGCGCGAGCTGAAAACCGATATTCAGGGTCTGCTGGATCCCGCCGCTCTGCAGGCGCTTGCCGAGAGGGTTGACGACGGTCGCGCCGCGCCGTGGGGCACCGGAAAAGGCCCCGGCGATACGGTGTGGATGGGGGTGATGGATAACAGCGGGCTCGCCGTGTCGTTTATCCAGAGCATTTATCACGAGTTCGGCAGCGGCGTGGTGCTGCCCGACACCGGCATCGTCTGGCAGAACCGGGGCGCGTCGTTCAGCCTCGATCCCGATCATCTTCTGGCCCTCGCGCCGGGCAAACAGCCGTTCCATACCCTGAACCCGGCGGCGGCGCGTCTGAAGGACGGGCGCGTGATGGTCTACGGCTCGATGGGCGGTGACGGACAGCCGCAAACCCAGGCCGCGCTCTTTACCCGCTACGTGGTTCAGGGCCTGCCGCTGCAGGAGAGCAATCACCCGCCCGCGCTGGCTGCTGGGGCGCACCTGGGGACAAACCTCGGACACCTTAAAACTGGAAGGACGCTTCAGCGCTGAGACGGTCTCTCGCCTGCGCGCGCTCGGACATGAGGTGGAAATGTTCCCTGATTTCAGTGAAGCGATGGGCCACGCGGGCGCGATTGTCCGCCATCCCAACGGGCTATTCGAAGGGGCATTTGACCCGCGCAGCAACGGCACAGCCGCCGGATTCTGAGGAGAAAAAATGACGACACCACAACCCGACTGGCAGGCCTATCTTGCGCAAATGGAGGCCGTGCTCGGCGTGGAGCTGGACGATGCCCGCCGCGCCGAGCTGCATGCTGCAGTTTAGCCGCATTGCCAGCCATGGCCGCCCCGCTGATGGCGCTGCCGCTCGACGACCGTCTGGAGATCGCAGGAGTGTATAAAGCATGACGCTACACGAGATGAGTATCAGCGAGATCCAGCAGGCGCTGAGCGCGGGCGAGCTGAGCGCCCGCGAGATTGCCCGCCAGACGCTGGAGGCCATTGCGCGCATTAACCCGCAGATCAACGCCTGGACCGCCGTGACCGAAAGCAGCGCATGCTCGAAGCCGACGGCTGAGATCACCCAGCGACACACGCCGCGGCGAAAGCCCCCCTGCCGCCGCTGGCGGGCGTGCCCTACGCGGTAAAAAACCTGTTTGACGTTGCCGGACACACCACCCTCGCCGGGGCCGAGCTGTTCAGCCAGCGCCCCGCCCTGCCCACCGCAGGATCGCCGTGGGCGGTCCCCCAGCTGCGCAGCGCGGGTGGGGCTGCTGTCCGGGATGGTCAATATGGACGCCTACGCCTACGGCTTTACCACCGAGAACAGCCACTACGGCGCGACGCGTAACCCGCACGATCTGACGCGCATTGCGGGCGGGTCCTCCGGCGGTTCAGCGGCCGCCGTGGCCGCCGGGCTGGTGCACTTTTCGCTCGGCACCGATACCAACGGGTCGATTCGCGTTCCGGCCTCCCTGTGCGGCATCTACGGCCTGAAACCCACCTTTGGCCGCCTGTCGCGCTCCGGCAGCCATCCGTTTGTCGCCAGCCTCGATCATATCGGCCCCTTTGCCCGTCCGCGTGTGCGACCTGGCGTCCGTGTACGACGCGCTGCAGGGTCGGGACACCAGCGACGGTTTTCAGGCAGAGAGCTCGCGCGAGCAGACGCGCCCCCTGCTCGATCGCGGGCTTGACGGCCTGCGCTGCGCGGTGCTCGGCGGCTACTTCACCACCTGGTGCGACACGGATGCCAGAGACGCCGTGGCGCGGGTGGCGGTAGGCGCTCGACGTGCAGGATGAGCTGCAGTTACCGGACGCCGAACTGGCGCGCTCGGCGGCGTTTATCATCAGCGCCTCCGAAGGCGGAAATCAGTATCTGCCCGCGCTTCGCCGCGAGCCCGAGCGTTTTGAGCCGCACTCCCGCGAACGCCTGCTGGCCGGGGCGATGATCCCCTCCGCCTGGTATATTCAGGCCCAGCGGTTCCGCGCGCACGCCCGGCAGGCGCGCTGTTTGCCCAGGCCGACGTGCTGATCGCCCCGGCCACGCCGCGCAGCGCCACGACGATCGGCGAGCAAACCATGGAGATTAACGGTCAGCCGCTGCCCATTCGCGCCAGCATGGGCATGCTGACCCAGCCGATTTCGTTTTTGGGTCTGCCCGTGACCACCGTTCCGCTGCGCACCGCGCAGGGTGCGCCTATTGGCCTGCAACTGATTGCCGCGCCGTTTAACGAACAGGCCTGCCTGCGCGTCGCGCGGGCACGTGCAGGAGCAGGGCGTCGACCGCTGCCACAAACGTCCTGCATGGAGGTGCCTGAATGATGAATCACCATGAACATATCCGAACGCCTGCCGTGGGTAGTGGCCGAGGTCACCGCCGCGTTTTACCGCTATGAAGACGCGCTGGTGAGCAACAACATTGCGGTGCTGGACGAGCTGTTCTGGCACGACAAAAACACGGTGCGTCTGGGGGCGGGGGAAAACCTGTACGGGATTGATGAAATCCGCGCCTTTCGCGCGGCGCGCCCGGCCGCCGGGCTGCAGCGGACGTTGCGCCATACCGTCATCACCACCTTCGGGGAGGATTACGCCGTGTGCAGCACCGAGTTTACCCGCGAGGGCACAGAGAACGCATTGGCCGCCAGCAGCAGACGTGGGTGCGGTTTCCATACGGGTGGCGCATTGTTGCGGCGCAGGTGAGTTTGATGAGCTGACGCAGGCGCGAGTGTTGCCCTCTCCTGGCAAGAGAGGGCACACATCCGTGAAAGGTAAGGCCGCTCAGGCAGCCGGATGCACCTCCCGCCAGTGGTCGGCAATCTGCTGGCGGGTACAGACCCACACCCGCTCGTGCTGCTGCACATAATCCAGGAAGCGCTGCAGCGCGCGAAAACGCCCCGGACGCCCCAGCAGACGGCAGTGCATGCCGATGGACATCATCTTCGGCGCACTTTCCCCCTCTTCGTACAGCACGTCAAAGCTGTCCTTCAGATAGGTATAAAACTGCTCGGCGGTGTTAAACCCCTGCGCGGTCGCGAAGCGCATGTCGTTAGCATCCAGCGTATACGGCACGATCAGGTGCGGTTTTAGGGCTGCCGTCGCCGCAGGCCACTTCCGTCCAGAAGGGCAGGTCGTCGCCATAGTAGTCGCTGTCGTAGTCGAAGCCGCCGTGCTCCACCACCAGCTGGCGCGTGTTGGGGCTGTCGCGCCCGGTGTACCAGCCCGTGGGCGGTTTGCCGAACAGGTCGGTCAGCACCTGCACCGCCTTGTGCAGGTGTTCACGCTCCTGTTCATGGATATCCATGTTCTGATAGTGGATCCAGCGCCAGCCGTGGCTGACCACGTCGTAATCCGCCGCCTTGATTGCCTCGACGATCTCCGGGTGACGCGCCAGCGCCATCGCCACGCCAAAGACCGTCAGCGGCAGGCCGCGCTTCTGAAATTCACTGTGGATCCGCCAGAATCCGGCGCGGCTGCCGTATTCGTAGAGGGAGTCCATCGACATGTGTTTGTCCGGATAGCTGGCCGCGCCGATGATGTCCGAGAGGAACTGCTCCGATCCGGCATCGCCGTGCAGAACATGGTTTTCCGCCCCCTCTTCATAATTGAGCACAAACTGCACGGCGATGCGCGCCTGATTCGGCCACTGCGCGTGCGGCGGGTTGCCGGCGTAGCCACGCAGATCCCGCGGATAGTGTGAAGATCCCAAAAATCCTCATTCTGCAAGTTCCTGTCATCAGTCCTCAACCAGCCCTTAAAATGGACTTAAAAACTGCCTGAAAATGTCCGCTTAACGCTTTTTTCTCCGGAAATGCCAGATCCCCGTGCTTGCTGGTCGACAGCCCCAGCGCCACCAGCGACTCCACCATTTTCACCGCCGCGCTGACGCCGTCGATCACCGGCACGCGCAGCTCGCGGGTCAGCTCCTGCGCCAGCGTCGCCATGCCGCCGCAGCCCAGCACAATGGCGCCGCAGCCATCCTCTTTCAGCGCCTGAATACAGCGCGCGCGCACCTTCTCCTGCGCCAGACCGCTGCCGTCTTCCAGCGCCAGCACCGGGAGATCGATGGCGTGCAGCGCCGCGCAGCGATCGCTGAAAGCCATACTGGTGCAGCAGATGACGGGCAATAATCAGCGTGCGCGGCAGCGTGGTGACCATCGAAAAGCGCGTCGCCACCAGCGTCGCCATATGCATGGCGGCTTCGGCAATGCCGACCACCGGCCCGTGCGCCAGCTCGCGCGCCGCCAGCAGGCCCGGATCGCCAAAGCAGGCGATGACGTGACCGTCCACGCCCTGCTCTCTGCCGCGGCTTTGACCTGTTCAAGAACACCCACGGCGGCGATGGCTTCATCAAAGTGGCCTTCGATAGACGGCACGCCCGCGCCCGGACAGACCGCGAGGATCTCCGTACCCGGTGCCGCCACCGCGCGGGCCGCCGCGCCGATGGTTTCCGTCATCGCGAGGCTGGTGTTGGGGTTGATCACTTGTATACAGACAGACGACATTACGACTCCTTGTGGCCGGCAAACAGCCGGGCAAAATCAGGCAGGCACTCGCCCGCCCGCTCGAAAGAAGAGGCTGGCGACGATATGTTCAAAATGGTGCATTAAGGCATCGCTTAGCGGCTGGAGCGCCTTCTGGCGCAGCAGATCCACCAGCTGTTCGTGATCGTTGCAGCGGCAGCCCTGACGCCACGGCGCGCCCCAGGCGGCAATCACCAGCGAGGAGCGCTGGCTCAGGCTGGTCACCATCTCCGTCAGCACCTGGTTGCCGGAGATGGCCTGCAGCTGTATGTGGAAATTGGCGGAGTGGCGGATCGCCGCCGGCCCGTCGTACGCCTCGTGCGCCTGCTGCTCCTGGCGAATAATGGCCTCCAGCGCGGCGAGATGCGGCGGCTGACAGTGGGCCAGCACGTCCGGCAGGTTGGCGACCTCCAGCAGGGCGCGGGTGCGAAAGATGTGCTGCGCCTCTTCCACCGTCGGGCTGGCGACGTGTGCACCACGCTTGGGCGTTAAGGTGACCATTTGCACAGCGGCGAGTCGCTGCAGCACCTTACGGATGCCCGTGCGGCTTACGCCAAACACCTCGGCCAGCGCCTCTTCCGGCAGTTTGCTCCCCGGCAGCAGCTGATGTTCGACAATCGCGGTCATCAGCGCCTGAAAGATGGATTCGTCTTTGTCTTGCAGGTCTGGCGCGGCGTGCAGACTGTTCACGTTGTTCATTAACCACTCCACTTTTTACTTTTCGCTATCGAATCGTATACATAAAAATAAAATATTGCATACAAGATTTATTATTTTGGCCTGGATCCTGCAACACCGTCTGCACTCCCACTCAACGGGTTTTCATTCACAGGAGCAGGTTTCATGCCAAACAGTCAAAACGCACAGCAAGGTACGGCCGCTGATTCCGGTGCGGTTTACAGCCCACGTCTTTGCAATGAGGATCTGGCACCGACGCGTGACCAGAACTGGAGCTGGTACAACATCTTTTCGTTCTGGATGTCGGACGTCCACAGCATGGGGGGTTATGTTGTCGCCGCGAGCTTCTTCACGCTCGGGCTGGCAAGCTGGCAGGTGCTGCTCTGCCTGCTGGTGGGGATTTGCATCGTGCAGCTGTGCGCCAACCTGGTGGCGAAACCGAGCCAGATGGCGGGCGTGCCCTACGCGGTGATTAGCCGTCAGGCCTTTGGCGTCTTCGGGGCCAACATTCCGGCGGTGATCCGCGGGCTGATCGCCTTTGCCTGGTACGGCATTCAGACCTATCTGGCCGCCAACGCGCTGATGCTGGTGGTGCTGAAGTTCTGGCCGTCGCCTCTGCGAGCATTACCATCGGCGCCTTCCTCGGCCTGTCGCAGCTGGGCTGGATCTGCTTTGCCATCATGTGGGTACTGCAGGCGATGGTCTTCTGGCACGGCATGAGCGCCATCAAGCGCTTTATTGATATCGCCGGTCCGGCGGTGTATGTGGTGATGCTGGCCCTGGCAGGCTGGATTGTATACAAGACCGGCTTTGACGGGATCTCCTTCACCCTCGCCAGCAAATCCCTGAGCGCGGGCGAGCAGACCTGGCAGATGATCACCGCGACCGCGCTGGTGGTTTCTTACTTCTCCGGCCCGCTGCTCAACTTTGGCGACTTCTCCCGCTACGGCAAAAGCATGGGCGAGATCCGCCGCGGCAACCGCTGGGGCCTGCCGTTTAACTTCCTGCTGTTCTCCATCGTGACCGTGGTGATTGTCTCCGGCACCCAGTCGCTGTTTGGCCGCATGATCACCGACCCGATTGAAACCGTCAGCCGCGTGGGCAACGATCTGGCCGTGGCGATTGGCCTGCTGACCATGATCACCGCCACCATCGGGATCAACATCGTGGCGAACTTTGTCTCGCCGGCGTTTGATTTCTCTAACTGTTCGCCGCAGAAAATCAGCTTCCGCACCGGGGGCATGATCGCCGCCGTCGGCTCGATCCTGCTCACCCCGTGGAACCTGTTCAACTCGCCGGAGCTTATCCACTACACCCTGGACGTGCTGGGGGCGTTTATCGGCCCGCTGTTCGGCATTCTGATTGCCGATTTCTACCTGATTAAGCGCGGCAAGGTGTCCGTGGACGATCTGTTCGACGACACGCCAAAAGGCAAATACTGGTACCGCAACGGCTTTAACCCGAAAGCCATTGGCGCGCTGCTCCCGTCCGTTGCCGTGGGTCTGGTGATTAGCTTTATCCCGGCCCTGCATGAGGTGGCAAACTTCAGCTGGTTTATCGGCGTCTTCCTGGGCGGGCGTGACCTACCGCTGGCTGGCGCGCGCCGAACGTGAGGTGCCGCAAGCCAGCTATCGTGCGGAAGTGGCGGTACAGAAGGATTAATGCGCTGGCGGTCGCCATGAATGGCGACCGTACGCCAGATGGGTATGATTTAGAAAAGCAAAAAGCCGATGCATTGCTGCATCGGCTTCTTTAAAGAGATTGGCGGAACGGACGGGACTCGAACCCGCGACCCCCTGCGTGACAGGCAGGTATTCTAACCGACTGAACTACCGCTCCACTGTTCCCGTTTGGGGAACGAGGCGCATATTACGGTGTGCCTCCGATCTCGTCAACGCTTTTTCTCACGTTTTGAATCGTTTGCTGCAAAATTCACCCAAACGATGATTTTACAGGCATTCTGCGGCATTTTTTTTCAGGCGCGCCACAGGCAGCTTCCGCCCTTCTTTTGCACCAGATCGAGACGGGATTCATGATTAAGCAGTTCTTCATCACTGGCTAAAACCACCCGCAAGCGGCTTGCCTGGACGCACAACGCGCTGAATGCCCGCTTCACCCTGCGTCTGCTGTGACTCATTTTCCATGCTGAACTTCATCGACGTCTGGCCGCCGGTCATCGCCAGATAGACATCGGCCAGGATCTGGGCATCGAGCAATGCCCCGTGCAGCGTTCGCTTGGTGTTGTCTATCTCGTAACGCGAACAGAGTGCATCGAGGCTGTTACGCTTGCCGGGAAACATCTTCCTCGCCAGCGCCAGGCTATCGGTGACCTTGCAGAAGGTGTTCTGTTTTCGGAATATCGCGATGGAGCTTACTAAACTCATAGTCCATAAAGCCGATATCGAACGAGGCGTTATGGATGATGAGCTCGGCGCCCCTGATGTATTCCAGGAACTCGTCTGCCACCTCAGCAAAGGTCGGTTTATCCAGCAAGAACTCATCGGCAATACCGTGAACGCCGAACGCTTCTGGATCCACCAGCCGATCGGGCTTGAGGTACACGTGGAAGTTGTTCCCCGTGAGACGACGGTTCACCACTTCAACGGCGCCGATCTCAATGATCTTGTGCCCTTCGTAGTGCGCGCCGATCTGGTTCATACCGGTGGTTTCGGTATCGAGGACAATCTGGCGAGTAATTGCAGTGCTCATAGCGGTCATTTATGTCAGACTTATCGTTTAACTGAACGTTTCAAATACAGGAAGTCTACCAGAGATGCGTAAACAGGTAGAAATTTTCACCGATGGATCTTGTCTCGGCAACCCAGGGCCCGGCGGCTACGGCGCGATTATGCGCTATCGCCAGCACGAAAAAACTTTTAGCGAAGGCTATTTCCTGACCACCAACAACCGCATGGAGTTGATGGCGGCCATTGTGGCGCTGGAAGCCCTGAAAGAACACTGTGACGTGGTGCTCAGTACCGACAGCCAGTACGTTCGCCAGGGCATCACCCAGTGGATCCACAACTGGAAAAAACGCGGCTGGAAAACCGCAGATAAAAAACCGGTCAAGAACGTCGATCTCTGGAAGCGGCTGGATGCGGCAGCTCAGCACCAGCAACCAAATCAAATGGGAATGGGTAAAAGGCCATGCCGGCCACCCGGAAAACGAACGCTGCGACGAACTGGCGCGCAGCGCGGCCGGCGAACCCGGCCCATGAGGATGCGGGCTACCAGCCTGAATCCTGATCACGGTTTTCTGTAACTGTCGCGTGGCACCAACGGTCTGGCCGGATCGGCGTTTTCGATTTGCTCTGCTTCATCGGGTTAAGCGTAAGGGGGAATGGTTCGCTTACGCGCGACGATGAACTGCATGCAGCCTAAGGCGGGCAAATGCGTGCTCAACAAGACTCCCCCCTGCCGCGCCCACGGCAGCACCTGAAAACCGCCGTAGCAGAGCACTTCAAAGTTCAGCAGCGAAAGCCAGTCGAGCTGGCGCATCATGGTGAACATCCGGCTGTTATAGGGTGGCGTTCGGCGCAGCACCGGCACCAGCTTGCGCAGCCCCATCAGGCTCAGCGGATTGAATCCGCTGAGGATCAGCCAGCCGTCGTCAATCAGCACGCGATCGGCTTCACGCAGCATACGGTGAGGATCGCTGCACCAGGGCAACGCGTGTGCAAGAAGGCACGCATCCACGGATTTCTCAGCAAACGGCAGATGCAACGGGTCTGCCTTCACCTGAACCGGCGATCCGCCGAGCGAGACATTAACCTGATGTGAGATAGCGCAGCTTTCGGTATTGATTTCCGCGCTGAGATTGCCAATCTTAAGCAGGTGAAAGCCATACATTTTCGCGAGCCACGGCTTAAGCTGCTGTTCTAACGCCTCGCGATAGTATTCACCCCAGGGCAGGTCAGCCCAACGTTCCGGTGCTGCGACAGTCTGAGGTATCCTTGCCGGTTTCATCAACACATCCGCCACGCAGTTAGAGGTAATGTATGAATCTTATCAGTATTCCTGCCTTTCAGGACAATTACATCTGGGTATTAGTTGACGACGATTGCCGCTGCATCATCGTCGATCCGGGCGAATCTGCGCCGGTTTTGCAGGCTATACGGGAAAATAGCTGGCAGCCTGAAGGGATACTTCTCACCCACCACCATCACGATCACGTCGGCGGCGTGGGTGACCTGGTCGCACAATTCCCTCATCTGGAAGTGTACGGACCGGCAGAGACGCAGGATAAGGGCACAACGCGCGTAGTCAAGGAAGGTGAAAATGTCCTCATGCTGGGATACGAATTTTCCGTATTTGCTACACCGGGTCACACTTCCGGACATATTTGTTACTACAGTAAACCTTATCTTTTTTGCGGTGACACGCTCTTTTCCGGCGGCTGCGGGAGGCTTTTTGAAGGAACTCCAGCCGAGATGTACCAGTCTTTACAGAAGATTAACGCATTGCCGGACGAAACCCTCATATGTTGCGCACATGAGTATACATTAGGGAATATGAAGTTTGCTGCGAGCATTTTACCTGACGATCGTGCGATTCAGGATTATTACCACAAAGTGAAGGAGTTACGTGCAAAAAACCAAAATACACTCCCCGTAATTCTGAAAAATGAACGTGAAATAAATGTATTTCTCCGAATCAATGATACTGATTTAATTAATAAAATTAATCAAGAAACAAATTTGCAACAACCAGAAGCACGATTTGCATGGTTAAGGTCAAAGAAAGATAACTTCAGATAATTGCGGGTTGCCTTTTCAAAATTTCGCCGTTATCATCGCTCGTCTTTTAAGCAACTATTGACACACACATGAAGGCAAAAGCGATATTACTCGCCTCTGTCCTGCTTGTAGGTTGCCAGTCGCAGAACGGCAGCAACGTACAACAGCACGCACAGAGCCTTTCTGCAGCTGGTCAAGGGGAAGCAGGGAAGTTTACAAGCTCAGCGCGTTGGTTGGACGATGGGACATCTTTCGCGCAGGATCAAAACTTGTGGACCTCTATTGGCGACGAGCTAAAGATGGGAATTCCGGAAAACAGCCGGATTCGCGAACAGAAACAGAAGTATTTAAGAAATAAGAGCTATCTCCACGATGTAACGTTACGGGCAGAGCCGTATATGTACTGGATAGCCGGGCAAGTTAAGAAACGTAACATGCCTATGGAGCTGGTACTCCTACCCATAGTGGAGAGCGCTTTTGACCCACACGCGACGTCTGGCGCCAATGCCGCAGGCATTTGGCAGATCATTCCGAGCACCGGGCGAAACTATGGTTTGAAACAGACCCGCAACTATGATGCGCGTCGCGATGTTGTCGCTTCAACGACAGCCGCTCTCGACATGATGCAACGTCTGAACAAGATGTTTGACGGCGACTGGTTGTTAACGGTCGCAGCGTATAACAGTGGCGAAGGTCGTGTACTGAAGGCAATGAAAGCGAATAAAGCACGGGGTAAATCCACCGATTTTTGGTCGCTCTCACTGCCACAGGAAACGAAGATTTACGTACCGAAGATGCTGGCCTTGAGCGATATTCTCAAGAACAGCAAGCGTTACGGTGTACAACTGCCAACACCAGACGAAAGTCGTGCACTGGCGCGCGTTCGCCTCAGCAATCCGGTTGATATTCAACAGGTTGCTGATATGACGGGTATGTCGGTAAGTAAACTGAAAACCTTTAATGCAGGCGTTAAAGGCTCAACCGCTGGGGGCAAGCGGCCCGCAGTATGTAATGGTTCCGCAGAAACATGCTGCGCAGTTACGTGAGTCTTTAGCTTCGGGTGAAATTGCCGCCGTTCAGTCAACGCTGATCGCGGATGCCTCATCCGTTAGCAGCCGCAGCTATAAGGTGCGTTCAGGTGATACGCTTTCGGGCATTGCTTCACGTCTTGGCGTGACGGCGAAAGATCTGCAGCAGTGGAATAATCTGCGCAGTTCAGGGCTGAAAGTGGGTCAGACTCTGACCGTGGGCAGCAAGAGCTGCGCCAGCGTCGCAGCGCTGGCCGATAACAGCGATAGCATTACCTATCGCGTGCGTAAAGGTGATTCACTGTCCAGTATCGCAAAACGACACGGCGTGAACATCAAAGATGTGATGCGCTGGAATAATGATACTGACAATCTGAAACCGGGCGACCAGCTGACGCTGTTTGTGAAGAACAGCGCCACGCCAGACTCCTGATAGCACGTTCGAAAGATAAAAAGGCACCGATTCCCCTCGGTCAGCCTTTTTCATTATTTACCTTTTCCCGTTCCCGCAGTCCGACACACTCACGCGTAAACCTCGTTATTATCGCCGTTGCGCCATGCCTTTAGCAGTCTGAAGTGGCTTATTGAGCAGGGTGCGGCATCAGCGCAGTGAATCATTCGCCTTTGGCGCGCCGCGCCTGGCTTAACGTTTAGCCGCTTTGCCGGGACTGAATTCAACTAGTAGAGGGTTGTGATCCGAGGCGCGCGTCACCAGAACAGAGGCATCGTGCACGTTCAAACCGCGATAGAAGACAAAATCGAGAGGACGACCAAACGCTTTTTTGCGCTGATCATCGCTAAAACGAACTTCACGCAGCGACATTTCGCGCGCAAAGCGATACAGCGCATTCATGCGCGGACGGCTCCAGGCATTGAAATCGCCGGCCATAATGATGGGCCCGCTGTGATGCGGGCAATCTGATCGCCAATCGGAAGTAACTGCTTACTGTACACATCCACGCCCAGGCTGAAGTTTACCGCGTGGATATTCACGACCATCAGCATACGGGTATCCGGCAGCGGATAGACCGTCACCAGGGCCGATTTTGCCAGACGCAGGATAGGCTCGCGCTCGCGCAGCGGACAGCAGTAGACCGGATGGGCAGCAGAAAGCGTCATCACGCCAGAGGGATGCTGCGGCAGCACAAATGCCGGCACCTGATCGGCGGCAAGATAGTTGGTGGTGGCAAACCGTACCAGTTCAGGCGTGGTTTGCGCCTCCTGCAGCAGCACCAGATGGGCATCTTTGCCAAAATTCTTGAGTACCGATAACCACTCCGCACGCTGCTGCTTGAAGATATTCCACACCAGCACCCGGATTTTTTCATCGTCGCTGCTTAACGGTGTGCCGGCGGGTAATGCCTGGCTTATGCTCGCAAACGACCCCGGAGGCAAGATCCTCTCCGCGGGCATTCCGGCAACATAACGCATGGCATAGGTATTTTTTCGCACTTTTGGAAACAGCCTGCTGCATTAACGACCCTACAACTTCGACCCTGGTCTACTGTTATAGGGACTTTAGGGCACGGTTTCAATGCAGTTACTGATTGTCGGAATTCGCCTCACAGCTTTGCAACGGCAACAGCCCGCCATGCGGCAGGCTGTTGTGAGCAGCCTTATCCAATGATCGCTGCCGCGGCGCGGGGCTTATCAAGGCGTCCACTCAGGCCAATCAGCAGGAAGGCCACCAGGACAATCACCGCGCCAATCCATGGGGTCTGGGTTAATCCGAAGTGTTCCACGGTTTGTCCGCCGACGATGGAGCCCAACGCGATACCAATATTGAAAGCGGCAATATTCAGACCCGAAGCCACATCCACCGCATTTGGCGTATAGAGTTCGGCTTTTTGCACAACGTAAACCTGCAGGCCGGGCACATTACCAAAGGCAAAGATCCCCATGACCAGCACGGTGACCAGCGCGGCGTACTGCATCGATGAAGCCGTGAACTGGAAAATCATCAGCAGAACGACCAGGGCGGCGAAGATAAACTTCAGCGCCGGTACCGCACCATGCTTATCCGCAAGCTTGCCGCCCCAGATATTGCCAATGGCCACAGAAATGCCGTATCCCAGCAAAATCCAGCTCACGGCGTTGGGGGAGAAGCCCGCCAGGTCCTGCATCATCGGTGCCAGGAAGGTGAAGGCGGTGAATACGCCACCATAGCCCAGCGCCGTAACCGCGTAAATGATCAGCAAACGCGGATGGGTAAGCACCTTCAATTGCTGATCGCTCAGGCTTGCGCTTGCACGGCCGGGAGATATTCGACGGTACCAGCAGCAGGCTGGCCACCAGGGCAATAACGCCCAGTAAGGAGACCGCCAGGAACGTTTCACGCCAGCCGAAATGCTGTCCGATAAACGTCCCCAACGGTACGCCCGTGACCAGTGCGACGGTCAACCCACCGAACATGATCGCGATGGCCGAGGCGGCTTTCTCTTTGGGTACCAGGCTGGTTGCAATGGTGGAACCAATCGAGAAGAACACCCCGTGCGCCAGGCCGGTCAGCAGACGGGCAATCACCAGCGTAGTGTAGTCCGGCGCCTGCCAGGCCAGAATGTTGCCGGCGGTAAACAGCACCATCAGCGCAACTAACAGCTGCTTACGCGGAAAACGTCCGGTCAGGGCCGTCAGCACCGGCGCGCCGACGGCAACACCAAGGGCGTAGATAGACACCAGCAACCCGGCTGAGGGTAACGAGATAGCAAAGCTGGTTAGCGATGGTGGGAACCAGTCCCACAATAACAAATTCGGTCGTGCCAATTGCAAAGGCACTGATCGTCAGGGCAAGTAGCGCCAGTGGCATAAAATACTCCGTATCATCAGGATTAAGATGACAGGCAGTATGCGCCAGTGCTTAAATAACAAAAATGGTCAAAATATCAATAGAATTTTGCGGGAGGGGGCAACAATGAAAGCAACGTCGGAAGAGCTGACAATCTTTGTCGCCGTCGTCGAAAGCGGCAGCTTTAGCCGCGCAGCCGAGCAGCTGGGACAGGCTAACTCGGCCGTTAGCCGCTCGGTGAAAAAGCTGGAGATGAAGCTTGGCGTGAGTCTGCTCAACCGAACGACGCGGCAGCTGAGCCTGACGGAAGAAGGAGAACGTTATTTCCGCCGCGTGCAGTCGGTGCTGCAGGAGATGGCCGCAGCGGAGACGGAGATTATGGAAACGCGCAGCACGCCGCGTGGGTTGCTGCGTATTGATGCGGCCACGCCGGTGGTGCTTCACTTTCTGATGCCGCTGATTAAACCTTTCCGTGAACGCTATCCGGAGATGACGCTTTCTCTGGTCTCCTCCGAGACCTTTATCAACCTCATCGAGCGAAAAGTGGATGTGGCTATTCGCGCGGGAACGCTAACGGATTCCAGCCTGCGGGCCCGTCCGCTGTTTGCCAGCTACCGCAAAATTATCGCGTCGCCACAGTATATTGCTGAACATGGTAAACCGGAGACGGTTGAAGAGCTGAAGCAGCATCTGTGCCTGGGCTTTACGGAGCCGGTGTCGCTGAACACCTGGCCTGTTGCCTGTCACGATGGTCAGCTTCATGAAATTACCTGCGGATTATCGTCTAACAGCGGAGAAACGCTGAAGCAGCTGTGCCTCGAAGGAAATGGGATCGCCTGCCTGTCAGACTATATGATTGATAAGGAGATTGCGCGGGGTGAACTGGTAGAGCTGATGGCCGATAAACGTCTGCCGGTAGAGATGCCTTTTAGCGCGGTGTATTACAGCGACAGAGCGGTGAGTACGCGCATTCGTGCCTTTATTGATTTTCTGAGCGAGCATATAAAAACAGCTCCCGGAGGAGCTGTGTGAGGGTTCAGGTGACAGAGGGTGGGTCAAACTTAATCCCAGTCAGGAGCTAAACCTTCCGGGCTTACCAGGCGATCGTTGCACTCCAGGGCTGCGATCGCTTTTTTGTCTCGTCATCCAGCTGGAGATCCAGCGCTAACAGGTTGCTGGCCAGGTTTTCACGCTTAGTTGATGATGGGATCACGGCATAACCTTCACCCATTGCCCATGCCAGAATAACCTGCGCAGCAGTGGCGTTATGTTTCTCAGCAATACGTGTAATCACCTCATCTTTCAGCGCTTTACCGTAGGCCAGCGTCATGTATGAGGTGATGTGGATCCCGTGCTGTTTTGCCCAGTCCACGACTTTGCGGTTTTGCAGGTAGGGGGACAGCTCAATCTGGTTGGTCGCAATATTCTCTGCGCCAACAGCGGCAATGGCCTTTTCCATCAGCGGAATGGTGAAGTTGGAGATCCCAATTTCGCGGGTTAAGCCCTGCTTTTTCGCTTCCAGCAGCGCCTGCATGAACTCCTCCACTGAAACGGCATCGTTCGGCGATGGCCAGTGAATCAGCGTCAGATCGACATAGTCGGTACGCAGTTTCTTCAGGCTCTCTTTCAGGCTTGGGATCAGCTTGTCTTTGCCGAGATTCTCAATCCAGATTTTGGTGGTGATGAACAGCTCATTACGCGGTACGCCGCTTTCTTCAAGAGCCTGTCCAACAGCAGCTTCGTTTTCATAGATTTGCGCCGTATCAATTGCGCGATAGCCAAGTTCAAGAGCGGTTTTAACTGATGCGATAACAACGTCGTCTTTCAGGCGGAAGGTGCCCAGACCAAATGCAGGGAGAGTCATATTATTCCTCAATCATTATGTTCGTAAACTGAGGAAGATATTGCTGGCAGCGGCGTTATTGATGCTGAAAAAGATCCGCAAAAAACGCAGAGGATTTTTGCTGAAATTTAGCAATAATTAAACGAGAGGCAGATAAGAAAAAAGCCCTGAGCGTTAGCTCAGGGCTTTT
>JBCNOW010000023.1:0-31098 GCA_039593635.1 Enterobacterales bacterium | reverse complement strand
GCCGCCGAGGAATGACAAGCGGAAATATGCATTTTTTTCAACCGCTCATCTTTTCACCAGAAGGCCTTATTTTTGGTGCTTTTTAATCGCTTTCAGGCAGCTCGGCCAGACTATTAATCACCCAATCCGCTGCAGTTTCCGCTTCTGGCGTCACTGGCTTGCCGGTGCGCACTAATACTTTGGTACCCACACCCGCTGCTGTTGCTGCCTGCATATCTTCCAGTTTATCGCCCACCATATAAGAAGCAGCCATATCAATGTGCAGAAACTCCTGCGCAGAGATGAACATCCCCGGATGCGGCTTACGGCAATCACAGGTCTGGCGATACTCTTCTACCGTTCCCTGCGGGTGATGCGGACAATAGTAGATGCCGTCGAGATCCACACCGCGATCGGCCAGCGACCAGTCCATCCATTCGGTCAGCGTTTCGAACTGCGCTTCGGTGAATTTACCGCGCGCAATACCAGACTGGTTGGTGACCACCACCAGCGCATAGCCCATCTCTTTCAGCTGGCGCATGCATCTATTACGCCGTCGATAAACTCGAACTCATCGATCTCATGCACATAACCGTGATCCACATTAATGGTGCCATCACGATCGAGAAAAATTGCGGGTACTGATTTTGCCACCGGTTTGCTCCTGAAAAAGGCATGTTGCGCTAGTATCTCATGAATCGCAGCGCAATAAAGTGCTCATCGTACAGAGTTGGATTGATTTAGACGTCTGGATGCCTTAACATCCGTTTTGTTTACGGTCATCACCCGTATCTGGCAGAAGAAAATGCCACGGCTAACTTACATACGATAAAAATAATCTAATGATTAAACTTTCCAATATCACCAAAGTGTTCCAGCAGGGGAACCGAACCATTCAGGCGCTGAACAACGTCAGCCTGCATGTTCCTGCTGGTCAAATTTATGGCGTCATTGGCGCATCGGGTGCAGGTAAAAGTACGCTGATCCGTTGTGTTAACCTGCTTGAGCGCCCAACCCAGGGCAGCGTAGAAGTTGGCGGTCAGGAACTTACCGCCCTCTCTTCAGAGAAAGAACTCACCAAAGCGCGTCGCCAGATTGGCATGATCTTCCAGCACTTTAACCTGCTGGCCTCCCGCACCGTGTTCGGCAACGTCGCCTTGCCGCTGGAGCTGGATAACACGCCGAAAGAGAAGTGAAGCGTCGCGTCACCGAACTGCTGGACCTCGTGGGTCTGGGCGATAAACATGATAGCTACCCGGCAAATCTGTCCGGCGGGCAAAAACAGCGTGTGGCCATTGCCCGCGCGCTGGCCAGCAATCCGAAAGTGCTGCTGTGCGATGAAGCCACCAGCGCGCTGGATCCGGCCACCACCCGTTCTATTCTGGAACTGCTGAAAGACATTAACCGTCGCCTGGGCCTGACGATCCTCCTTATTACGCACGAGATGGATGTGGTGAAACGCATCTGTGACTGCGTGGCGGTCATCAGCAACGGTGAACTGATCGAGCAGGACACGGTAAGTGAAGTGTTCTCGCATCCGAAAACCCCGCTGGCGCAGCAGTTCATCCAGTCCACGCTGCATCTGGATATTCCGGAAGACTATCTGGAGCGTTTGAAAACCGAACCCGCTGCTGACAGCGTCCCGATGCTGCGCATGGAGTTCACCGGCCAGTCCGTTGATGCCCCCCTGCTTTCCGAAACCGCACGTCGCTTTAACGTGAACAACAACATCATCAGCGCGCAGATGGATTACGCCGGTGGCGTCAAGTTCGGCATCATGCTGACAGAAATGCACGGCACACAAGAAGAAACCCAGGCAGCCATTGCCTGGCTGCAAGAACATCACGTAAAAGTAGAGGTACTGGGTTATGTCTGAGCCGATGATGTGGCTGCTGGTTCGCGGCGTTTGGGAAACGCTGGCAATGACCTTCGTATCGGGTTTCTTTGGTTTTGTAATTGGCCTGCCGGTGGGCGTACTGCTGTACGTGACGCGTCCGGGTCAAATCATTGAGAACACGGCGAAACTGTACCGCACGCTCTCTGCGCTGGTGAACATCTTCCGTTCTATCCCGTTCATTATTCTGCTGGTGTGGATGATTCCATTTACCCGCGTGATCGTCGGAACCTCTATCGGTCTGCAGGCGGCCATCGTTCCGCTGACCGTAGGCGCTGCGCCGTTTATCGCCCGTATGGTGGAAAACGCCCTGCTGGAGATCCCAACCGGTTTAATCGAAGCTTCCCGCGCGATGGGTGCCACGCCGATGCAGATCGTCCGCAAGGTTCTGCTGCCTGAAGCACTGCCGGGCCTGGTGAACGCGGCAACCATCACGCTCATCACGCTGGTCGGTTATTCCGCAATGGGCGGTGCAGTTGGTGCTGGCGGTTTAGGACAGATTGGTTACCAGTACGGCTATATTGGATATAACGCTACCGTGATGAATACCGTTCTGGTATTGCTGGTTGTTCTGGTTTACTTAATCCAGTTCTCTGGCGATCGCATCGTCCGGGCTGTTACTCACAAATAACGTTACACACAACACAAACTCGACGAGTTAAGGATAAAACATGGCGTTTAAATTAAAGACCCTTGCAGCAGTAGGCGCGCTGATTGGCTCTCTGGCACTGGTGGGTTGCGGTCAGGACGAAAAAGATCCAAACCACATTAAGGTGGGCGTTATCGTGGGTGCTGAACAGCAGGTTGCTGAAGTTGCTCAGAAAGTGGCGAAAGAGAAATATGGCCTGGACGTTGAGCTGGTGACCTTCAACGATTACGTTCTGCCGAACGAAGCGCTGAGCAAAGGCGATATCGACGCCAACGCCTTCCAGCACAAACCGTACCTGGATCAGCAGATCAAAGATCGCGGTTACAAACTGGTGGCGGTGGGTAACACCTTCGTTTACCCGATTGCCGGCTACTCCAAGAAAATTAAATCGCTGGACGAACTGCAGCCGGGCTCTCAGGTCGCCGTACCTAACGATCCAACCAACCTCGGTCGTTCCCTGCTGCTGCTGCAGAAAGTGGGCCTGATCAAACTGAAAGACGGTGTTGGCCTGCTGCCAACCGTTCTGGACGTCACCGAGAACCCGAAAAATCTGAAAATTGTTGAACTGGAAGCACCGCAGCTGCCGCGTTCTCTGGACGATGCGCAGATTGCCCTGGCGGTGATCAACACCACTTACGCCAGCCAGATTGGCCTGACCCCGGCAAAAGACGGTATCTTCGTTGAAGATAAAGACTCCCCGTACGTTAACCTGATCGTGACCCGCGAAGATAACAAAGACGCGGAAAACGTGAAGAAGTTCGTTCAGGCTTATCAGTCTGATGAAGTTTACCAGGAAGCCAACAAAGTGTTTAACGGCGGCGCGGTTAAAGGCTGGTAATCTCACCTCAGTGTAATATCATCAAGACGGGCTTCGGCCGCCCTTGTCATTTCAGCACGTGGCAGCTGACTTGTCATTTCTGGTCGTCCCTGATTCAATATCTGACGTTTTGATTATCCATTGAGGAATTATTATGCGTGCTTTACCGATCTGTCTTTTAGCACTCATGCTGAGCGGCTGCTGCTGAATATCACCCGATGAAGCAGTTCTCCGTCTCGAACCCGTTCAAAGCAAGGCAACCAGCGAACCTCAGCCGCCGGTGAAACCGAAAAAGCTGCGCGTCCTGCGCCGGTGCGGATCTATCACCAAAGCTGACCGAACTGGTGGGCAAACCGTTCCGTGAACTGGGTGAAGTGAGCGGTGAATCCTGTCAGGCAACCAACAGGACTCCCCACCGAATATCCCGACAGCGCGTAAACGCATGCAGATTAACGCCGCAAAAATGAAAGCCAACGCGGTGCTGCTGCACAGCTGCGAAGTCACCAGCGGTACGCCGGGCTGCTATCGTCAGGCGGTTTGCATCGGTTCTGCGCTGAACATTACGGCGAAATGAGTGCATTTCATTTTGAGCAAATAGGCGTTATCCGCTCTCCGTATAAAGAGAAGTTTGCCGTACCGCGCCAGCCGGGTCTGGTCACCAGCACGGCGGCGGCGAACTTCATCTGCTGGCGCCGTATAATCAGGCCGATGCGGTACGCGGGCTCGAGGCGTTCAGCCATTTGTGGGTGGTGTTCGTCTTTCACCAGACGATGGAAGGCGGCTGGCGTCCCACCGTGCGCCCCCCGCGCCTCGGCGGAAATGCCAGAATGGGCGTGTTTGCGACCCGCTCGACCTTTCGTCCCAATCCGATCGGCATGTCGCTGGTTGAACTGAAAGGCATACGCTGCCAGAAGGATCAGGTGATACTGGAGCTAGGCAGCCTGGATCTGGTCGACGGCACGCCGGTTATCGACATCAAACCCTATCTGCCCTTCGCCGAAGCCCTACCGGATGCGCGCGGGCCAGCTACGCGCAGCAGCGCGCCCGACGGCAGCATGCCGGTGCGTTTCACTGCACAGGCGCAGCAGCAGCTGGTCAGCAGCAGCAACGCCATTACCCGCAGCTTGCGGGACTTTCATCACTGAAGTGCTGGCACAGGACCCGCGTCCGGCCTACCGTAAAGAAGAGGAAGCCAGGAAAACGTACGCCGTCTGGCTGCTGGATTTTAATGTGCGCTGGCGCGTCACGGGGGCAGGATTCGAAGTGTTTGCCCTGGAACCGCGGTAATTTTGTTCCCCTCTCTTTTGTGTGTCTTTGCCATCTTTGCCACCCGGCTGGTAAACTAACCCCAACAACTTTTTTGTCGTCAGGCTGGGCTGGTTTCAGCCTGTTCCAATCGTCGAAATGGAACCGTAACAACATGCGTACTAGCCAATATCTGCTCTCCACTCTGAAGGAGACGCCTGCCGACGCCGAAGTGATCAGCCATCAGCTGATGCTGCGCGCCGGGATGATCCGCAAGCTGGCCTCCGGGTTATACACCTGGCTGCCGACCGGCGTGCGCGTCCTGAAAAAAGTCGAAAACATCGTGCGTGAAGAGATGAACAACGCCGGTGCTATCGAGGTGTCCATGCCCGTGGTTCAGCCCGCTGACCTGTGGCAGGAGAGCGGCCGTTGGGAGCAATATGGCCCAGAACTGCTGCGCTTCGTCGATCGCGGCGAGCGTCCGTTCGTTCTCGGCCCAACGCATGAAGAAGTGATCACAGACCTGATTCGTAATGAGCTGAGCTCTTACAAACAGCTGCCGCTGAACTTCTTCCAGATCCAGACCAAGTTCCGCGACGAAGTTCGCCCACGTTTCGGCGTCATGCGCTCTCGCGAATTCCTGATGAAAGATGCCTACTCTTTCCATACCTCTCAGGAATCCTTGCAGGAAACCTATGACGCAATGTATGCCGCCTACAGCAAAATCTTCAGCCGTATGGGGCTGGATTTCCGTGCTGTACAGGCCGATACCGGCTCGATCGGCGGTAGCGCATCCCATGAATTCCAGGTGCTGGCGCAGAGCGGTGAAGATGATGTGATCTTCTCTGACTCCTCCGATTTCGCCGCCAACATCGAGTTTGCTGAAGCGCTGGCACCAAAAGAACCGCGCGCCGCCGCCACGCAGGAAATGACGCTGGTTGATACGCCAAACGCGAAAACCATCGCCGAGCTGGTTGAGCAGTTCAGTCTGCCGATCGAAAAAACAGTGAAAACGCTGCTGGTGAAATCCACCGAAGGCAGCGCTTACCCGCTGGTTGCCCTGCTGGTGCGTGGCGATCATGAACTGAACGAAGTAAAAGCCGAGAAGCTGCCCCAGGTAGCCAGCCCGCTGACGTTCGCAACGGAAGCGGAAATCCGTGCCGTAGTGAATGCCGGCCCAGGCTCTCTCGGTCCGGTGAATATGCCGGTTCCTGTCGTTATTGACCGCACGGTTGCAGCAATGAGCGACTTCTCCGCGGGCGCTAACATCGACGGTAAACATTACTTCGGCATCAATTGGGATCGCGACGTGGCGACGCCAGAAGTGGCTGACATCCGTAACGTGGTTGCAGGCGATCCAAGCCCGGACGGTCAGGGTACCCTGATGATTAAGCGCGGCATCGAAGTTGGCCACATCTTCCAGCTGGGCGATAAATACTCTCGCGCGCTGAACGCCGCCGTTCAGGGTGAAGATGGCCGTAACCAGATCCTGACCATGGGTTGCTACGGTATCGGGGTGACGCGCGTGGTGGCTGCGGCCATCGAGCAGAACTACGACGAGCGCGGCATCGTCTGGCCGGACAACATGGCACCGTTCCAGGTGGCGATTCTGCCAATGAACATGCACAAATCCTACCGCGTGCAGGAGCTGGCCGAAAAGCTGTACGCCGAGCTGCGCGCGCAGGGTATCGAAGTGCTGATGGATGACCGTAAAGAGCGTCCGGGCGTGATGTTTGCCGATATGGAACTGATCGGTATCCCGCACACCGTCGTCATCGGCGACCGTAACCTCGACAGCGACGAGATTGAATACAAATACCGTCGCAGCGGCGAAAAACAGATGATCAAGCAGCACGACATCGTCGACTTCCTCAGCCGCGCACTCAACAAGTAATCCCCTGACGCCTCCTGCCGGAGGCGTTTTTTTTAGCGTAGCTTGCCGCGCAGCGCCTTCACATTGCTGCGTCGTGATTTACCTTCCAGCCGCCGCTCTCTGGACGCCCGCGTCGGGCGCGTCGCGCGGCGCACTTTCTCCACCGTTGTCAGCTCGCGTATCAGGTTGATCAGCCGCTGCAGCGCCGCTTCACGGTTCATCTCCTGGCTGCGATACTCCTGCGCTTTGATAATCACCACGCCATCGGCGCTGATCAAATGGTGGTTCGCCTCCAGCAGCCGCTGTTTATAAAACGGCGGTAGCGACGAGGCGTGAATATCGAAGCGCAGATGGATAGCGGTCGACGTCTTATTGACGTGCTGGCCGCCCGCGCCCTGAGCGCGAATGGCACTGAGCTCCACTTCATTGTCCGCAATTGAAACACTACGTGACAGCACAATCATCTGCCACCTGCCGTTATCAGCGCGGTTGTATCCGGAAATAACCTGTTCATCAACTTAACCTTTTGTGCGCCGCCAGTCTGGCTGAGACCAGTGCTGGCTGTCACTTTTTGCCCTTTCTTTGCCACCTTCCCTGCGCCCCCTGGCTGATTTCCAGCGAACCCCTGTGATATAGTCGCATATCAACCAGAGTATTGATGCTCTGCTGAGGAGGTGTATGTGCAAAAGTATTGTGAGTTAGTTCGCCAGAAGTATGCCGGGATTGGCAGCGGCGACCTGGGGTATGTGCCAGACGCGATCGGATGCGCACTGAAAGCACTCAATGATATTGCCGCTAATTCTGCGCTAAACTCTTCTGTCAGGGAACAGGCAGCGTATGCCGCTGCAAACTTATTGGTGAGCGACTATGTTGACGAATGAAGCCTACAAACCCATCAACTGTGATGACTACGACAACCTCGAGCTCGCCTGTACCAAACACTGGACGCTGTCGCTGGAGCTCAAAAACGGCGACCAGCTGAAAGCGAAAGCCGTGGACATGGTCTCACGTAAAAACGTCGAGTATCTTGCGGTCGACCTCTCCGGTGAAACGCGCGAGCTGCGTCTCGACCACATCGCCAGCTTCAGCCATCCTGAGCTGGGCACCGTTATCGTCAGCGAA
The DNA here is from genome assembly GCA_039593635.1 of Enterobacterales bacterium. Classification (GTDB taxonomy): domain Bacteria; phylum Pseudomonadota; class Gammaproteobacteria; order Enterobacterales; family Enterobacteriaceae; genus Enterobacter. The sequence goes on along the minus strand of JBCNOW010000023.1, from coordinate 23,519 downwards.
GACGAATAATCTCTCCCCGGGCGGGAAAGCTGTTCCCGCCCACCTCGCTTAAGGCTGCAGCGAAGCGTAGTACGCCGCTAAATCATCCATATCCTGATCGCTCAACCCGGCCACAAAGGCTTTCATCACCTCTGCCTGACCGCCACTGCGCTCGCCTTTTTTGTAGGCCTGCAGCGAATGCAGCAGGTAAGGTGCATGCTGCCCGGCCAGATTAGGGTAAAGCGGCACCGCGCTCTTACCTTCCGCGCCATGGCATGCCATACAGCTGGCGGCTTTCTGCGCGCCAGCCCTGACGTCGCCCTGCGCAAACGCCGGCAGCGCAGCAGCCAGTAGCGCCGCGACAATCCACTGTTTCATCATTGCTGTTCCTTTTTAGGGTGTTGACCAGATCGCCTGCCAGCCTTGCGTCTCGCCCGCCGCGCCTGCGCGGGTGATAAACAGCCCCGGCGCAGCAATCAGCGTCTGGTTGTAGTAAATCAACGGAATGCGTTCGCGCTGCCACGGCGGGACGCCCAGCTCCTGCCACAGTTTTTTCATTTCGCGACCACCAGCCCGGCCAACAACATGGTGATAGCCGTGGGCCTGAAAGCGCACAATAACCTGTTCATCCGCCGCCGGCTGGCGCAGTTCCGCCTGCGCCAGGCTGGCGCGCAGTTCACCCAGCCCATCAGGCAAAATTAATGGCTGCGTCAGCGGCTGCCAGGTTAGCGAGTGCTGACTCAGTGAGTGCTGTCGCGGCAGCCAGTAAAGCCGTTCCCGGTAGCGCCGCAGTTCGTGCGCGCCAAAGCGCAGACACGGCTGCGCATCTTCACGGCTGTGCATCACCTCGTCGGTAATGCGCTGCAGCGCGTCGCGCGCGGGCATTGCACCACCGCGTTCGCCAATCCAGCGCCGCAGCAGCGCGTGCCGTCGCGCCTCGCTACAGGCCAGCAGCGGCGGAAAATGCAGCGCGCCCTGGGCATCGGTCAGTTGCGCAAGCTGCTCGCTGAGCAGCTCATCCAGCAGTTGCTCCTGCTCACCGCACAGCGCTGCGCTGCGGGCACTGGCCGCGCTGAAGTGCGGCCAGCGCGCCTGCAGCAGCGGCAGCACCTCCTGGCGCAGGAAATTGCGATCGTAGCGACGGTCAGCGTTGCTCTCATCGTCAATCCAGTCCAGCTGGTGCCCGACAGCGTAAGCTTCCAGCTGCTGACGGCTGAGGTTAAGCAACGGGCGCAGATACCAGTGGCCGTTAACCTGCCGCTGCTGCGGCATCGCCGCCAGACCAGCCGGACCACTGCCGCGTTTCAGCGCCAGCAGCAGCGTTTCAGCCTGGTCATCGAGGTGCTGAGCAGTAAGTAAGTACTCACCGGGTTGCAGGTGAGTGAATAACGCCTGATAGCGCGCCGTGCGGGCTGCGGCTTCGATACCGCCGGCGCGAGCGTCCACCTGCACGCGCAGCACCTCGCAGGGAATGTGCCACTGCTGACACTGCTGCTGGCAGTGCGCCGCCCAGCGATCGGCGTTGGGGCTTAAACCATGATGCACGTGTAATGCGCGCACGCGCAGCTGCGGCTGCTGGCGTTGCCAGCTCACTAACTGATGCAGCAGAACGCTGGAATCGAGCCCGCCGCTGAATGCCAGCACGCAGCGGGCATCGGCTGGCAGCAGCGCAGCAAGATGAGAAAAGGACATGCACGCATTCCGTTGAGGTGAACCGCCGGATTGCGGCTCACTGCGCGCGCTATTTTACGCCTGATACAGCTCCAGCGGCAAACCGTCCGGATCGGGGAAGAAGGTGCAGGCTTTACCGGTGAGAGCATCGATGCGGATCGGCTCGCACACCACGCCCTTTTCTGCCAGCGCGGCAACCGACTGTTCGACATCATCCACACAAAACGCCAGATGGCGCAGCCCGCACGCTTCCGGCCCGCTGACGCGCGGCGGCGGCGCAGGAAACGAGAACAGCTCAATGGTATAGACGCCATTAAGGCCAAGGTCGCCTTTCCATGAGTCGCGCTCAGCGCGATAGTATTCGCCCAGCAGCTCAAAGCCCAGCACGTCGCAGTAAAACGCCTTACTGCGCTGATAATCGGTGGCAATAATGGCGATGTGGTGGATCTGTTTTATCTGCAGCATAGCGGCTCCGAAAGTATTCTGAGCCGCTTAGCCTACGTGCCCGGCGCGGCGCTGAAAAGAGGCAATTATCTGAAGTTAGCGCGCAGGCTCGTCGCGCAGCACGCGCACCAGATAGCGACCGTCGTCGGTGAGCGTGGCACCGTGGATATCCGTTTCAAAGCCCGGATAGTGGCGTCCGACCGAACAGAGCATCAGCAGGAAATCGAGCACCGCCCGGCTCTCTTCGGTGATCATCTCACCCGGCATCAGCAGCGGCACGCCCGGCGGATAAGGCAGGATCATGTTGGCCGATATCCGCCCGACCAGATTTTCCAGCTCAACGGTTTCCACCTCGCCCTTCACCTGCCGCTGCCACGCCTTGTGCGGCGTCAGCTTCATATCCGGCAGGACATCAAACGCCTGCAGCATCAGACGCGGCAGATCGTGCTGGCGGATCAGCCTGTGGATCCCCTGGGCCAGATCCTGAATGCGCATATTGCGGTAGAAGTCAGGATCTTCCGCGTAGAGATCCGGCAGCATGTTCTTCACCCGCAGGTTGAGATCGTAGGCGCGCTTGAACTCCATCAGCCCGCGCAGCAGCCCCATCGCCCGGGTTTTATCGATCCCGATACTGAACAGGAACAGCAGGTTATACGGCCCGGTCTTCTCCACCACCACGCCGCGCTCATCAAGGAACTTCGCCACCAGCGCGGCCGGGATCCCTTCATCGCTCATCTTGCCCTGCTCGTCCATGCCCGGCGTCAGGATCGTCACTTTGACCGGGTCGAGAAACATATGGTCGCGCATCGGCATCCCGGAAAGCCATGCCACTCTTCGCCCGGCGCAGACCGGCCAGCACTCGGCCTCGTCAATCTCTTCCGGCTGCCAGATATCAAAGAACCAGCCGTCGGCCTCATCCTTCAGCCGCTGGACCTCTTTGCGGAAATGCAGCGCCCGCTCCACCGAGCGGTTAATCAGGCGCTTGCCCGGATTGCCGCGCAGCATCGCCGCGGCCGTTTCAATAGAGGCCACCAGCGGATAGCTCGGTGAGGTGGTGGTGTGCATCATAAAGGCTTCGTTAAACGTATCCTCGTCGTACTCGCCTTTGATGTGAATAAGCGACGCCTGCGAAAACGCCGCCAGCATTTTGTGCGTCGACTGCGTTTCGAAAAACACTTTGCCCGGCACGCGCTCGCCGCTCATGCCGCTTTTACCCGCGATAAATCGGGTGGAAATTGGTGTACGGCACCCACGCGGAATCGAAATGGATCGACGGTACGTCCAGCGTCTGTTTGATCCAGTTCGTGTTGTACAGCAGACCATCATAGGTGGAGTTGGTAATCACCGCATGGACCGGCCAGCTTGCGCCCGGGGTATCGTTAACTTTCTGCTGGATGCTGTCGCGGGTGAACTCCCGGCGCGGAATGCCGCCGAGGATACCGAGCGCGTTACGCGTGGGTGACAGCCAGATCGGGACGACGTCGCTCATCATCAGCAGATGCGCCAGCGATTTATGGCAGTTACGGTCAATCAGCAACGTGCTGCCGGCTGGCGCGGCATACATTCCGACGATTTTGTTCGAGGTCGAGGTGCCGTTGGTCACCATATAGCTCTGCTCGGCGCCAAAGGTGCGGGCGATATACTCTTCAGCTTCCAGATGCGGGCCGGTGTGATCCAGCAGCGAGCCCAGCTCGGTCACCGAAATCGACACGTCCGCTTTCAGCGTGTTGCCGCCGAAGAAATCATAGAACAGGCAGCCCACCGGGCTTTTCTGATAGGCCGTTCCGGCCATGTGGCCCGGCGTGCAGAAGGTGTATTTCCCCTCTTTCACATAGGTGAACAGCGCCCGGGTAAACGGCGGCGTGATGTTATCGAGATACTCGCCGGTGTATTGCTGAATGCGGGTCGCAATATCTTCCGCCACGCCGAGCGAGTATTCGAAGAACCACAGCGCCATGCGCATATCGTGAGCGCTGACATCCATGGTGCGAGTGGGTGTTGATAAAGGCGTACAGCGGAAGATATTCATTCAGCCTGATTGATCTCGCTGCACAGCTCCAGGTCGTATTCGTCCCAGTCGAAGATCACGCCGCAGATGCGCGGGTTATGTTCGATGAACTTCAGCAGGTCGGCGCTGTTCTGCGGCCAGATCAACGGTCTGGAAACCCGCGTGCTTTCAGGGCTTGCTCCAGCTCCTTAATGGGCTCATCTTTATAAAAGACGCCGTGTGGCCCCATGATGGCAATAATATTCATGGTTTACCTCCTTGAAGAAGGGCATCGGAATAAGCATAGCTAAAAGTGCGGGTAACGCCGGGCCCCCGGCCAAGCGCAGGTATAAAAAGCCGCAACCGGCTGCCGGCTTTTCAGGCATGAATGGCCCTAAAAACAACCCAGCGGCACTAAGCCTGGTCGCGGTAAACCGCAGGCATAAAAAAGCCGCCACCGGGGTCCGGCTTCTCTGAAGGCTATTGAAGCTTACGCGTAACCGTAGGTCATCAGACGCTGGTAACGGCGGTTGAGCAGATCTTCTTTGCTCAGCACGTCCAGATCGGCCAGATCGGCCAGCAGCTGCTGCTTTCAGGGAAGCGGCCATCACTTCCGGCTTACGATGCGCGCCGCCCAGAGGTTCCGGGATGATGGAGTCGATCAGCTTCAGCTCTTTCAGACGTCGGCGCCAATGATGCCCATCGCTTCTGCGGCCAGCGGCGCTTTGTCGGCGCTTTTCCACAGAATGGACGCACAGCCTTCCGGAGAGATAACGGAATAGGTGCTGTACTGCAGCATATTCACTTTATCGCCCACGCCAATCGCCAGCGCACCACCGGAACCACCTTCGCCGATAACGGTACAGATGACCGGCACCTTCAGGCGAGACATCTCACGCAGGTTACGTGCGATGGCTTCAGACTGACCACGCTCTTCCGCGCCCACGCCAGGGTAAGCACCCGGGGTGTCGATGAAGGTGATGATAGGCATATTGAAACGCTCGGCCATCTCCATCAGACGCAGGGCTTTACGGTAGCCTTCTGGTGCTGGCATACCGAAGTTACGACGGATTTTCTCTTTGGTTTCACGGCCTTTCTGATGACCAATGATCATCACCGGGCGTCCGTCCAGACGCGCGATACCGCCGACAATAGCTTTGTCGTCAGCGTAAGCGCGATCGCCTGCCAGTTCGTCAAATTCGTCAAACGCCAGGCGGACATAATCCAGGGTGTACGGACGCTGTGGGTGGCGCGCCAGCTGGGCGACCTGCCATGCGCCGAGATCGGCAAAGATTTTGCGCGTCAGTTCTACGCTTTTCTCGCGCAGACGATGCACTTCTTCGTCGATGTTAATATCCAGTTTTTCATCCTGACGGCTTACCGCTGTCAGAGAATCGATTTTCGCTTCCAGCTCAGCAATCGGCTGTTCGAAATCAAGGAAATTCAGACTCATAGTATTCCTGTATTAGTCAAACTCCAGTTCCACCTGCTCCGAACCAATGAGGCCACGCAGATCGTTCAGTAAACGATCGCTCGGAGAGACACGCCACGTTGCGCCAAAGCGCAACCGCGCACGCGCATCCGCCCTCTGATAGTAGAGATGTACTGGAATGGTCCCCGAGCGGTGGGGTTCCAGAGACTGACGGAGTCGGTTTAAAAGCTGGTCATCAATTTGCCTGTCCGTCAGCGAGATAGCAAGCCCGCGAGCATATTTTTCCCGGGCTTCGTCAATGTCCATCACTTCGCGGGCGGTCATTTTAAGCCCCCCGCTGAAGTCATCAAAGCTGACCTGTCCGCTGACGATAAGTATGCGGTCTTTTTCCAGCAATTGCTGGTATTTATCCAGCGCGTCGGTGAACAACATCACCTCCAGACGCCCGGAACGGTCATCTAACGTACAGATGCCGATACGATTGCCGCGCTTGGTGACCATAACCCTTGCAGCAATCACGAGCCCCGCAGCCGTGGTGATTTTACCACGTTCTGTCGGATGCATGTCTTTCAGCCGGTAGCCTCCGACATAGCGCTCAATTTCTTTGATGTACTGGTTGATCGGGTGACCCGTCAGGTACAAACCTAACGTTTCACGCTCACCATCCAGCACCACCTGTTCTGGCCACGGCGGAATGGCGGCGTAAGACTGCTCAATCTGCTCTGGCTCTTCCGCCAGCACGCCAAACATATCCGCCTGGCCAATGGCTTCCGCTTTCGCGTGCTGATCGGCCGCTTTCAGCGCATCGCCCAGCGAGTTCATCAGCGCGGCGCGGTGCGGCCCCAGCCGGTCGAACGCGCCGGACATGATCAGTTTTTCCAGCACGCGGCGGTTCAGCTTTTTGGTATCGGTACGGGCACAGAGATCAAACAGCTCGCGGAAGTAGCCGCCGTTATTACGCGCTTCGATGATCGCCTCGATCGGCCCCTCACCCACGCCTTTGATCGCGCCGATCCCGTAAACGATCTCCCCGTCATCGTTGACGTGGAAATGGTAAAGCCCGGAGTTAATATCCGGCGGCAGGATCTTCAGCCCCATGCGCCAGCACTCATCCACCAGGCCAACCACCTTCTCGGTGTTGTCCATATCGGCGGTCATCACCGCCGCCATAAACTCGGCCGGATAGTGCGCCTTCAGCCACAGCGGTCTGGTACGAGACCAAAGCATAGGCGGCGGAGTGCGATTTGTTAAAGCCGTAGCCGGCGAATTTCTCCACCAGGTCGAAGATTTTCATCGCCAGTTCGCCGTCGATGCCGTTTTTCTTCGCACCCTCTTCAAAGAGCCGAGCGCTGCTTGGCCATCTCCTCCGGCTTCTTCTTACCCATCGCACGACGCAGCATGTCCGCGCCGCCGAGGGTATAGCCGGACAGCACCTGGGCAATCTGCATCACCTGTTCCTGGTACAGGATGATGCCGTAGGTCGGCTCCAGCACCGGCTTCAGGCTTTCATGCTGCCACTGTAAGTCCGGGTAGGAGATCTCTTCGCGACCGTGCTTACGGTCGATGAAGTTATCCACCATGCCCGACTGCAGCGGGCCCGGACGGAACAGGGCCACCAGTGCGATCATATCTTCGAAGCAGTCCGGCTGCAGGCGCTTAATCAGATCTTTCATGCCGCGCGATTCAAGCTGGAAGACCGCGGTGGTCTCCGAGCGTTGCAGCATGTCGAAGCTTTTCTTGTCATCCAGCGGGATGGCGGCGATATCCAGCGGCGGCTCGCCGTTCTTCTCGCGGCGGGCGTTGATCATCTCCAGCGCCCAGTTGATGATGGTCAGCGTGCGCAGGCCGAGGAAGTCGAACTTCACCAGCCCGGCGTATTCCACGTCGTTCTTGTCGAACTGGGTGACCGGGTGCTGGCCCGCCTCTCGTCGCAGTAGAGCGGCGCAAAGTCGGTGATTTTGGTCGGGGCGATCACCACGCCACCGGCGTGCTTGCCGGCGTTACGCGTGACGCCTTCCAGCTTGCGCGCCATGTCGATCAGCGCTTTGACTTCTTCGTCAGCTTCGTAGATTTCCGGCAGCTGCGGTTCGGCTTCGAACGCTTTTGCCAGCGTCATGCCCGGATCGGGCGGCACCAGCTTAGAGATGCGATCGACAAAACCGTACGGGTGACCCAGCACGCGGCCCACGTCGCGGATAACCGCTTTCGCCGCCATGGTGCCGAAGGTGATGATCTGCGACACCGCGTCGCGGCCGTACATATCGGCCACGTGCTCGATCACCTGGTCGCGGTTTTCCATGCAGAAGTCGACGTCGAAGTCGGGCATGGAGACACGTTCCGGGTTGAGGAAACGTTCGAACAGCAGGTCAAAGTCCAGCGGATCGAGGTCGGTGATTTTCAGCGCGTAGGCCACCAGCGAGCCGGCGCCCGAGCCACGCCCCGGGCCTACCGGCACGCCGTTGTCCTTCGACCACTGGATAAAGTCCATCACGATCAGGAAGTAGCCGGGGAAGCCCATCTGGTTGATGACCTGGAGTTCAATATCCAGGCGCTCGTCATACTCCGGCCGACGCTTTTTACGCTCTTGCTCATCCGGGAACAGGAACGCCAGACGCTCTTCCAGACCTTCTTTCGATTTCATGACCAGGAAATCTTCCGTGGTCATGTCCCCGGTCGGGAACTGCGGCAGGAAATATTCGCCGAGGCGCACGGTGACGTTACAGCGCTTGGCAATCTCGACGCTGTTTTCCAGCGCTTCCGGGATGTCGGAGAAGAGCTCGCACATCTCCTCTTCGCTGCGCATGTACTGCTGCGCGGAGTAGTTGCGCGGACGTTTCGGATCGTCGAGGGTGAAGCCATCGTGGATCGCCACGCGAATTTCATGCGCGTCAAAATCACCGGCCTCAAGGAAGCGCACGTCGTTGGTCGCCACCACGGGCAAGCCGCGTTCTTCTGCCAGCGCGACAGCAGCGTGCAGATAGTTCTCTTCATCCGGCCGACCGGTGCGGATCAGCTCCAGATAGTAACGATTCGGGAAATACTCTTCATAGAAAGACACGCACTGATCCACCAGCGCGCTGTTGCCGCGCAGCAGGCTGCGTTACCGACATCACCCGCGCCGGCCGCCGGAGAGCAGCATCAACCCTTCGTTCAGCTCCAGCCAGCCAGTCGCGGTCGATCCACGGCCCCAGTGCGCCGTAACCGCGCTGGTAGGCTTTTGAGATAAGCAGGGTGAGGTTCTGGTAACCCGTGTTGTTCATCGCCAACACGGAGATTTGCGTCAGTTCATCGCCGATGAGATCGCTCTGCACATGAAAATCCGCACCGACGATAGGTTTCATCCCGGCGCCGTGCGCCGTTCCGTAGAACTTCACCAGGCCACACAGGTTGGTAAAATCGGTGATCGCCAGCGCGGGCATGCCCAGAGAGGCCGCCTTTTTTACCAGCGGCCCGGTCTTCGCCAGCCCATCGATCATGGAGTAGTCGCTATGCACCCGCAGGTGTACGAAACGTGGTTCAGCCATCTTCAGATTCCGCGTTACCAGCGTAATTGCTTGCGTATTGATTCAGGACACCAGTCCCAGCGCGTTTACGCACCGGGCCAAAACTGCGCCGGTGATGTTCGGTTGCGCCATGTTCAGCCAGCTTTTCCAGGTGGAAAGCCGTTGGATACCCCTTATGCTGGGCGAAACCATACTGAGGATAAGTAGGTCCAGCGCGGCCATTTCGGCATCGCGCGTCACTTTGGCAATAATAGAAGCTGCACTGATTTCCGCGACCCGGCTATCGCCTTTCACGACGGCCAGCGAAGGCATAGGCAGCGCCGGGCAACGGTTGCCGTCAATCAGCACATATTCCGGGGCAATTTTCAGCCCCGCAACCGCTCGCTGCATCGCCAGCATCGTGGCGTGCAGAATATTCAGCTCGTCAATCTCATGCGGCTCTGCGCGCCCCAGGCTCCAGGCCAGCGCCTTCTCTTTGATTTCATCAAACAGCGCCAGTCGGCGCTTTTCAGACAGTTTTTTGGAGTCATTCAGCCCAATAATCGGGCGCGCTGGATCGAGGATCACCGCCGCGGTCACCACGGCACCCACCAACGGGCCGCGTCCGACCTCATCCACACCGGCAACAAGGTGGGCGTGAGGATAAATAAATTCCATCATTTTGCTAACTCCAGCACTGCATCAGCCGCTTGCTCATCGGCATTACAGCGGATCTGCTGGTGCAGTTCGCGGAAGGTATCGTGCATCTGGTGGCTGGTTTTACCGTTGGCCAGCAGCGGCACCAGCGCATCGGCCAGCGCCTGCGGCTGGCACTCATCCTGCAGCAGCTCTTTCACCAGCTCGCGCCCGGCAAGCAGGTTTGGCAGCGAAACATAATCCGTTTTCACCAGACGTTTTGCCAGCCAGAAGGTAAACGGCTTCATGCGATAACCCACCACCATCGGGCATTTCGCCAGCATGCACTCCAGCGCCGCCGTGCCGGAGGCCAGCAGCGCGGCATCGCTCGCGAACATCGCCTCCCGCCCTTTTCCGTCCAGCAGATGGACGTGAAGATCCGGGGCGACTTCCGGCTTTGATGCGCTCAAACTGCTCGCGGCGTTTGGCATTCACCAGCGGCACAACCACTTCAAGATCGGGATAGCGCTGGCGCAGAATCTGCGCGGTCCGCAGGAAATCGGCGCTCAGCATCTCCACCTCTGCGCCACGGCTGCCCGGCAGCAGCGCCAGACAGTGCGCATCGTGGGGGATGCCCAGCACGTCGCGCGCCGCGTTTTTATCCGGATCCAACGGCATCGCATCCGCCATGGTATGACCGATAAAACGGCACGGAACATTAAATCTGTCGTAAAACGCTTTTTCGAAAGGCAGGAAAGCCAGCACCAGGTCGGTGGACCGTCCGATTTTGAAAACGCGTTTCTGTCGCCACGCCCACACGGACGGACTGACGTAGTGAATGGTTTTGATGCCCTGCTTTTTCAGATTCCCTTCGAGGGTAATGTTGAAATCCGGTGCATCGATACCGACAAAGACATCGGGTTGGAGTTCGGTAAAGCGGCGGGTGAGATCGGCGCGGATATGCAGCAAACGGCGCAGGCGCCCCAGCACCTCAACGATGCCCATCACGGCCAGCTCTTCCATTTCATACCAGGCTTCACAGCCTTCGGCCTGCATCAGCGGGCCCGCAACGCCCACAAAGCGAGCATTGGGTACACGCGCCTTAAGCGCACGGATGAGACCGGCACCAAGAATATCGCCGGAGGTTTCTCCGGCGACCAGGGCTATCGTAAGCGGACGACTGTCGACCATTAACGAATCAGGCCCCTTGTTGAACGGTCAAAGAACTCCATGAACGCGTTCACTTCAGGATGCTTGTTCGCCAGTTCGGCAATTTCCGGCTTCGCCTCTTCCAGCGTTTTACCGCTGCGGTACAGCAGTTTGTACGCGTTGCGGATGGCAGTAATCGCTTCGCGACTAAAGCCACGACGCTTGAGGCCTTCGATGTTCACGCCAAACGGCGTGGCATGGTTGCCCTGCGCAATCACATACGGTGGGACGTCCTGCGCCACACCGGAGCATCCGCCGACCATCACGTGTGCACCAATGATGCAGAACTGATGGACTGCGGTCATACCGCCAATAATTGCGAAGTCATCAACCGATACGTGTCCTGCCAGCGTTGCGTTGTTGGCAAGAATACAGCGGTCACCCACGGTACAGTCGTGCGCGATATGCGCATTAACCATAAACAGGTTGTCGCTGCCCACCTTCGTCAACCCACCACCCTGCACGGTTCCACGATGAATGGTGACGCTTTCGCGAATGCGGTTACGATCGCCAATTTCCAGACGGGTCGACTCACCAGCATATTTCAGATCCTGGTTAACTTCGCCGATGGAAGCGAACTGATAGATCTCGTTATTGCAGCCAATGGTCGTGTGACCATTCACGACAACGTGAGATTTCAGTACTGTACCCTCACCAATTTCGACATGGGGTCCAACAATACAAAACGGGCCAATGTGGACGTTAGCACCAATGATGGCACCGTCTTCCACAATAGCGGTAGGATGAATAAAGGCGGATTTATCAATCACGTATCAGGACTCCCGGCTACGAGCACACATCATCGTCGCTTCGCAAACAACTTTGCCGTCAACCAGCGCTACGCCTTTGAAGCGAGTCAGGCCACGACGCGTTTTTTCAAAAGTGACTTCCATGATCATCTGATCGCCAGGCACGACAGGACGCTTGAAGCGCGCTTCATCGATACCTGCGAAGTAATACAGTTCACCCGGCTCCAGTTTACCGACGCTTTTAAACGCCAGAATACCGGTAGCCTGAGCCATCGCTTCCAGAATCAACACACCCGGGAAGATAGGCTTACCAGGGAAGTGTCCCTGGAAGAACGGCTCGTTCACGGAAACATTTTTCACTGCGCGCAGAAAACGACCTTCTTCAAAATCCAGCACGCGGTCTACCAGCAAAAACGGGTAGCGGTGCGGCAGAAGTTCTAAAATCTCTTCAATATGCAGAGTATGAGTGTCAGTAGTCAAAATACTCTTCCTGTCAAAATATACTGATGGCAATAATAACACGGCCTGCCGGTTTATTAGAAAGCCGACAGGCCGGGAAGATCAGTTAGGGCGTTTCGTCCAGAGCCTGCGCCGCCTCTGGTGCCCGGGGAAAGAAGGTACGCTGCTTTATAATGAAAGCGGGTAGAGCCGGGATGTGCTTAGTCTTGTTGATCGATCTTGCGCTCGACGGCTTTGAGTCGCTTGCTCATATCATCAATGTTCATCACCAGAGCTGCTGTTTTACGCCATACCTTGTTGGGTTGCAGCGGGATACCGGAGGAATAGACGCCAGGTTCAGTGATAGGACGCATTACCATGCCCATACCCGTCACCGTCACCTTGTCGCAAATTTCCATATGGCCATTAATCACGCTGGCGCCGCCAATCATGCAGTAACGGCCAATTTTCAGGCTGCCCGCCATGATGACGCCACCGGCAACCGCGGTATTGTCGCCAATCACAACGTTATGCGCAATCTGGCACTGGTTATCGATGATAACACCATTGCCAATAATCGTGTCGTCGAGCGCACCACGGTCGATCGTGGTACAGGCCCCGATCTCCACGCGATCGCCAATAATAACGCGACCAAGCTGCGGGATCTTAACCCAGTTACCGCGATCGTTAGCGTAACCAAAACCATCAGAACCAATCACGGTGCTGGACTGAACGAGGCAATTTTCGCCGATTTCAACTTCATGATAAACGGACACATTGGCCCACAAACGGGTCCCAGCGCCGATTTTCGTATTTTTCCCAACAAAGCAGCCAGGGCCAATGACGACGTTATCGCCCAGCACAACGCCAGATTCAATAACCGCATTCGCGCCAACGGCCACGTTGTTACCCAGCTTAGCCGTCGGATCAATCGCTGCGCTGGCAGCAATGTTCTGCGCCGGCTGCGGCGTGGTATCAAGAATTTGAGCCATGCGTGCATACGTCAGGTAGGGATTTTTCACTACCAGCGCGCTTACAGTGGCAAATGGAAGATCGTCCTGCGTCAGAACAACAGCTGACGCCTGGCATTGAGCCAGTTGCTCACGGTACTTAGGGCTTACCATGAAGGTAATCGTGCCAGCTTTAGCAGATTGCATGGACGCAACAGCGGTGATGACGATATCGCCATCACCGTGTAATTCTGCATCCAACTGCTGAGCTAAATCAGCCAGTCGAATTGAAGGCATTACTTATTTAACCTGTTTCAGAACATCAGCGGTGATGTCTTTAACATCGCTGCTGTTGAAAGCAACGGCGTTCGCATCAACAACCAGATCGATGCTCTGATCGGCAGCAACTGCTTTAACAGCAGTTGAATGCGAGTCACCAGCTTGCCACGCTCTTCGTTAGAACGACGCTGACGATCCTGCTCGAAAGCCTGCGCTTTCTGGGAGAAGGTCTGGCGCTGAGCCATAACGTCTTTTTCCAGTTTGCTGCGATCGCTTGCTTTCATGGTAGAACCATCACGCTGCAGACGCTGCATTTTGGACTGAAGATCGCCTTCCATACCCTGCAGTTCGCTTGCACGGCCTTTGAATTCGTTTTCCAGCGTCGCAGAAACGCCCGTTTTCTGTGCAACCTGCTGGAACAAATTACCCATGTTGACGATTGCAATTTTGTCTGCTGCCTGAGCAGAAGTTGCCATCGCTAAACCGAGACCTGCAGCTAATAACCACTTTTTCACAATTAACTCCTTACCATCCCATTGGTACCAGAAGGTACCGTTCTTTGCGTGGCAAGGCGACCGTTTGGCGCCGGCGCGATGCCAGCACTACGCACTGCTCGCATTCCATTGCTGCGGAATATTACCAGGTTTTACCAATGTTAAACTGGAATTGCTCCGCTTTGTCTCCATCGTATTTCTTAAACGGCTGGGCGTAGGAGAAGACCAACGGCCCCAGCGGTGACATCCATTGTAATGCGATACCGGCAGACATGCGAATATTGCTCGGATCGCTGTAGTCTGGAACGCCAGCCGCACGCATCTGCGCAGTATTCTGCCAGTTGGTATCCCACACCGTACCCGCATCCCAGAAGAAGGAGGTACGTACGGAGTTCGCGTATTTATCGCTGATAAACGGCGTTGGCGTGATGAACTCAAGGCTGGCCACGGCCATGGCGTTACCGCCGACTGCATCATCAGAGCTACAGACATTTTTATTACCGTATGCATCTGTAGCTGATTTGTCACAGTTATCTTTATCGTTCCCGCCGTAATAAACCGCTTTCGGACCAATGTTGTTGGACTGGAAGCCACGCACGGTGCTGGAACCACCGGCGTAGAAGTTCTCATAGAACGGCATCTCTTTGCCGCCGAAACCGTCACCATAGCCCCAACGGGTACGACCCAGAACCACCCACTTGTGATCGTCATCATCGGGAAGTACGGGCGGGGTATCCAGCGTCACCTTGTAGAACTCGTTATCGGAGCCCGGAATGGTCACTTTACCGTTCAGGTTGACGCGAGAGCCTTCCGTTGGGAAGTAACCACGGTCAAGACGGTTGTACGTCCAGCCGTAGTTGAAGGTGAAGTCATCCGCAGCGAAACCACCGTTATCATTCGATGGTGCTGCCAGACTGGCCGATAGAGTCCAGATAACGCCACATCGCCACCTGCGGTTGCATGTTGGACAGGTCGTTATGCACGTAACCTAAGCCCGCACGCAGGGTGTTGTATTCGTTAACCGGGAAGCCAAGCGTACCGTCCACACCGTAACTTTTGTTGGTGTAGGAGGACAGATCGGCATCGTCCGCTTTAAAGTCGTTATAGAAGATACGACCGCCCAGGCTCACACCGTCAACGGTGAAGTATGGGTTGGTAACGGAGAACTCAGAGTAGGTCTGGTAGTCGTTTTTGGTACCGTTGATACCAACAGAATAACCCGTACCCAGCCAGTTATCCTGCTGGACGCCCACCTGGAAGCTGACGCCGCTTTCAGTACCGTAGCCCACACCGAAGTTGAAGCTACCGGTGTTACGCTCTTTCACTTTATAAACGACATCAACCTGATCCGGGCTGCCCGGTACACGCTGGGTTTCAGTGTCTACGGTTTCAAAATAGCCCAGACGGTTCAGACGCTCTTTACCCTGGTCGACGAGGTCGCTGCCCAACCACGCACCTTCCATCTGGCGCATTTCGCGACGCAGAACGGAATCTTTGGAGGTGTCGTTACCTTCGAAGCGGATCTTACGCACGTAGAAACGGTTGCCCGCATCAACGTTGACGTGAAGCTTAACGGTTTTATCCGCATCGTTGATTTCTGGCTGAGTTTGAACACGCGGATAGGCATAACCATAGCGGCCGAGCAGCTTCTTAATGCCGTCTTCCATTTTGGTTACTTTAGAACCGCTGTACAGATCGCCCGGCTGAATTTTGGTCAGCGATTCGATCTCAGCAGAATGCCCCGCCAGGTTACCGCTCACTTCAACACCAGAAAGCTTGTACTGATCGCCTTCAGTGATGTTAACCGTAATATAGATACCTTTCTTGTCCGGAGTCAGACTGACCTGAGTCGAGTCGATGTTGAAGCGGGCATAACCGCGATCCAGATAGTAGCTGCGCAGGGTTTCAAGGTCGCCCGCCAGTTTCTGTTTCTGGTATTTACGATCGCCAACCACGTTCCACCACGGCACTTCATCGCGCAGCTGGAAGGTGGAGATCAGTTCGTCGGTGCTGAACGCGTGGTTACCCACAATGTTGATCTGCTGGATCTTCGCAGAAACACCTTCCTGGAAGACCAGTTTCAGGTCAACACGGTTACGCGGCAGCGGAGTCACAACCGCTTTCACGCTGGCGCTGTATTTACCGACGCTGTAGTAGAAGTCTTCCAGACCTTTTTCAATGTCTGAAAGGGTTGTGCGGTCCAGAGATTCACCCACACGAACACCGGATGCTTCAAGGTTCTGCTTGAGCATGTCATCTTTCACCGACTTGTTACCGGAGAAAGTGATACTGGCGATCGTTGGACGTTCTTTCACCTGTACCAGCAGCGTATCACCATCGCGCAGGACGCGGACATCCTCAAAGTTGCCGGTGGCAAACAGAGCACGGATGGTGTTACTGATATCATCATCATTAACCGTATCGCCGGGGCGCACAGGCATACTGAGGAGGGCCGCACCAACGGCGACACGCTGAAGGCCTTCGAAATGAATGTCTTTCACTACGAACCCGTCAGCACCGTATACGGTGGCGCTGCTAAACAGCAGCGACGCTATGAGCAACTTTTTCATCGCCATCGTTATTATGCGTTCTTCCTAACAAACTCTCTTACAACCGAGAGAAATCATTGAAAAGTGCAAGCCCCATTAACAGCACCAGCAAAATCGAGCCAATGCGATAACTAAAGTCTTGAACTCGCTCGGATACCGGTCCGCCTTTTAGCTTTTCAATCGCTAAAAACAGCAGATGACCCCCGTCTAAAACGGGAAGCGGGAACAGGTTGATAATCCCAAGGTTCACGCTAATCAGCGCGAGGAACATGAGATAGTAAATCACCCCGAACTCCGCTGACATCCCAGCCCCCTGAGCAATCGAAATTGGCCCACTGAGGTTGTTCAGTTTCACATCACCGGTTATCAATTTCCCCAACATGTTGACCGTCAGCTTCATCAGTTGCCATGTTTTATCCGTGGCTTCAAGAATGGCGCTGAACGGCCCATACTGGCGTATTGTCTTGTACTCATCTGGCAGCGGGATCACTTTTGGCACAACGCCTGCAAACCCTTCTGCCTTTTGCCGACCGACTTCGTATCCGGGATCAGCGTCAGCGAAAGCGGACTGCCCTGCCTTTCAACTTCCAGCGCGAGAGACGTACCCGGATTATCGCGCACCAGAGTAACAAAGGTCATCCACTCTGTTAATGGTTGACCATCGACTTTAACGATCCTGTCGCCAGCTTGCAAACCCGCTTTGCTCGCTGCCGAATTTGCCTGTACTTCGGCTAATACCGGCTCAATCTGCGGGCCGCGGGGACGAATGCCCAGCGCAGCGACGGGATCCTCTTTGTCTGGCTCGAAACGCCAGTGGCGTAAATCCAGTACTTTGTCCTGACGCGCGTCTGACCCAAACGGCGATACGCTGATGATTGTCTGCGGATCGCCAATTTTGGCTACCAGCTGCAGTCGCACGGCATCCCAATCAGGGGTTTCGATGCCATCAATCGCTTTAAGTTCCATCCCGGACGTAATTTGCGCACTCGCCGCGATGGAGTCAGGGGCAATCTCCCCCACTACCGGACGCACGCCAGGGACGCCGATGATAAACACCAGCCAGTAAGCGAAAATCGCAAAGATGAAGTTGGCTACCGGTCCGGCAGCGATGATGGCGGCGCGTTGTCCAACGGTTTTATTGTTGAATGCGCTGTGTCGCAGCTCAGGCGCGACAGGCTCGACGCGTTCGTCGAGCATTTTGACGTAGCCACCCAGCGGGATAAGGGCGATGACAAATTCCGTGCCGTGACGGTCGGTGCGCGTCCAGAGCGATTTGCCAAAACCGATGGAGAATCGCTCTACCCGCACACCACAGCGGCGAGCAACCCAGAAATGGCCAAATTCATGCACGGTAATCAGTACACCCAGTGCAACAATGAACGCCGCCAGATTCCAGAGAATGCTCAGCATAAAACCTTCCGTTAAATCGTCCCGAATACCAGTAAAAGCAGGCAAGCAAATACTGGAACAGCCGCTGTCAGGCTGTCAATGCGATCCAGTATACCGCCATGCCCTGGAATAAGATGTCCGCTGTCCTTAATCCCTGCTTCACGCTTAAACATACTTTCGGTTAAATCACCGAGCACTGAGGCAAGTGCAGCAAAAATCGAGCACACCAGCAGTATTGACGGTGCTACGGCCAGATCTGCCCAGACGCCATAGCCCCAGGAGATGATCGCTGCCGTAAACAAGCCGCCGATGAAGCCTTGCCAGGTTTTACCCGGAGAAACTTTTGGTGCCAGCTTATGTTTGCCAAACAGTTTACCAAACATATAGGCCCCGGAGTCAGCCCCCCAGACGAGAATCATCAC
The DNA here is from genome assembly GCA_039593635.1 of Enterobacterales bacterium. Classification (GTDB taxonomy): domain Bacteria; phylum Pseudomonadota; class Gammaproteobacteria; order Enterobacterales; family Enterobacteriaceae; genus Enterobacter. Next base: position 5,409 of record JBCNOW010000023.1, on the reverse strand, counting down.
ATAAAGCAGCCAGATCGCACCGCTGTAGTGGTTTTCGTCGTAGTGCCAGGTGCGCAGCGCAACCATACCCCAGAAAAAAGGAATAATGGTGAGCAAACCAAAAATCAGTCGCAGCACTTTTGAATGACGCCATAATGCCGCGGAGCCTGGATAAAAAAGAACCAGCAACAGCGCGGCAACCCACCAGGCCAACGATATCCACAAGGAGCCGGCAACCAGCGGTTGATGAATATCATGGTGATATTCAGGCAACGTAAACAGCATTATGGCAAGGATAAAGCCACAGAGTACCGCAAGCCATACTCGCTGGCTGCGCGAGGTAAAGCCGCTAAACTGTCCCCATTCCCACGCGGCGAGCATGCACACCACCAGCGTAACAATGGCGAATCCCACCGGGGGCAGTAAAAACAGCGCCGCAATGACAATGGGTATTAAAACAAAAGCGGAAATCAGGCGATACTTCAGCAAAAGCTACCCCCATCAGGCTTTGTCGCCACCTGGCTCGGTGCCGCCGAAACGACGCTCTCGATTGGCAAAGGCATGCAGCGCACCTTCAAAGTCTTGTTCATCAAAATCGGGCCAAAGAACATCCGTAAAGTAAAGTTCAGCATAGGCAATTTGCCATAGCAAAAAGTTACTTATGCGATGTTCTCCCCCTGTCCTAATTACCAAATCCACAGGTGCCAGTTCATTCATGCAGATTTGCTTAGCTCAGCGCCTCTTCATCAATCTGGTCGGGTCTCAACAGCCCTTCCTGAACCTGTTCGGCCAGATGCCGAACACCCTGGATAATATCCCAGCGTCCACCGTAATTCGCCGCAATATTGAGCGTCAGACCGGTATTATTTTCCAGTCAGCGCTTCTGCTTTGCGAATCCGCTCCTGCAAACGTGAGTTAAAACGACTGGTATCGCCAATGATGCGCAGGCGGACGTTGTGGCGGTGCAGGCTTTTTACTTCGCTGTCGAGCGCCCACACAAACAGTTCCATCAACGCAGTGACTTCCTGCGCAGGTCGATTCCAGTTTTCACTGCTAAAAGCATAGAGCGTTAACGCATCAATGCCGTTATTGGCGGCAAAAGAAACGGCGCGGCGAACAGATTTCGCCCCAGCTTTATGCCCAAAGGCTCGTATTTTCCCTTGTCTTTTCGCCCAGCGCCCGTTGCCATCCATGATGATTGCTACATGACGGCAGCCATGAGCTGGCAAGTTTTCGCTTATTGGTTGATTCGCAGACAACATAACGCGTTTTTAGTCCCTGAAAAGGATTTAACGGTACACAGGAATACTGAAGCCTATACATAAAAAAGCCGTGTCAAACCACGGCTTACCTGACCACATAAAGTCAAATTCCTGCGATCAGGTGGCGCAGACTATATCACTGAAGCCCAACGCTAACAAATAGCACGACGACTAGTGGTTGCTTTATCACCAGCTTGCGAGACGTGTCACCTGTTGGCGCGCAATATTACGCGCAGCTGCATCCACCGCCAGCACCTCTTCCACGCTCTGTGGTTCGCGCAAATCCATCATCTCCAGTACCGCTAAATTCAACGCCGCGATATCGGTAAAACGAATTTGCTGATTCAGAAATGCTTCAACGGTAATTTCATTGGCTGCATTCAGTGCCGTTGTCGCCGCCTGCCCCTGGTCAAAGGCCGTCATCGCAAGCTGCAGACAAGGGTAACGGTCGTAGTCTGGCTCACTGAACGTCAGGGAACTTAGCTTGCAGAAATCAAGCGGCTTCACGCCGGACTTCACTCGATTCGGCCACGCCATGGAATGGGCAATTGGCGTACGCATATCCGGTTCGCCCAACTGCGCCAACACGCTGCCATCCTGATAACGCACCATCGAATGAATCACCGATTGTGGGTGAATCAGTACTTCCATCTGTTTCGCTGACGCATTGAACAGCCAGCGCGCTTCAATGTATTCCAGACCTTTGTTCATCATGGTGGCTGAGTCAACGGAGATTTTACGCCCCATTGACCAGTTCGGATGACGGCATGCCTGGTCCGGCGTCATTGCGCGCAGTTCAGACAGTGGCGTTTCACGGAACGGGCCACCAGACCCGGTAAGCAGAATCGACACGACGCCATTCTGCTCCAGGTCAGCGTACCCCAGGTTCTGCTGTATGGAAAGGTTGCGGGCAAACTCTGAAAAATGGCGTTGTGCTCGCTGTCAACCGGCAAAAGCCGCGCCCCATGCTGTCTTCACCGCCTCCATAAACAGGCGGCCGCAGGTCACCAGCGACTCTTTATTGGCCAGCAAAACGTCTTTACCGGCATCGAATCGCGGCCAGTGTCGGCAGCAACCCGGCCGCGCCGACAATGGCCGCCATCACCTGATCGACCTCATCCAGCGCAGCCATCTCGCAGGCCGCCTGTTGGCCGCTCAGCACCTCGGTACGACTGCCCCTCCGCCCCGCTTTCAGTCGGCTTCACGCAGCGCCGTCAGCAGACGCGCGCTCTCTTCGTCATCCATCACCGCATAGCGGGGCGTAAACTCCAGACACTGCTCGACCATACGCTGCACATTCTTACCGGCCACCAGCGCTGTCACGGTGTAGCGTTCAGGATTATGCGGCGAACGACGTCGAGAGTGCTGCAACCGATAGAGCCGGTTGAGCCGAGGAGTGTTAAATGCTTCATGAGATGCCCGAAAAAAGTTAGACCAGATAAAAGCAAAACGCCGCCAGCAAGACCCGAAGTCCCTCTGAACGGCGTTTATCAGTGTACGACAGAAATCAGAACTGCATCAGTTCCGCTTCTTTTTCTCTGCCAGCGCCGCATCAATTTTCTTGATGGCAGCGTCGGTCATTTTCTGAATGTCGTCCTGAGAACGACGATCGTCATCTTCGCTGATCTCTTTTTCTTTCAGCAGCGCTTTCACTTTATCGTTCGCGTCACGGCGCACGTTACGCACGGAAACACGACCCTGCTCAGCTTCGCCACGCACCACTTTGATCAGGTCTTTACGACGTTCTTCCGTCAGCGGAGGCAGCGGAACGCGGATGTCAGCTACCCGCAGAGCTTGGGTTCAGACCCAGGTCAGAGGCCATGATCGCTTTCTCAACAGCCGGGCCCATAGAACGATCGAACACGTTGATTTTCAGCGTACGGGTATCTTCAACCGTCACGCTCGCCAGCTGACGCAGCGGCGTTGGCGTACCGTAGTATTCCACGATGATGCCATCCAGCAGGCTTGGGGAAGCACGGCCAGTACGGATTTTGCTGATTTGGGTTTTGAACGCTTCTACGCATTTGTCCATGCGTACTTCAGCATCTTTTCTGATGTCGTTAATCACGTTACGAATCCTTGAAAACTTGTCTCAGGCAGACTATCCGCCAGCACAGCGCTACAGGACAAGCCGGTATCGATAAACATCGATCATCCTGAATGCTGCGCGACAGCAGTGCAGCGCGATACCACTAAAAAAGCAAAAGAATCCCTTACCTGTATTTATCGCCGACGGAAATTATTCCGTGATCAAAGTGCCTTCTTTTTCGCCCATGACCACGCGACGCAGTGCGCCAGGTTTGTTCATGTTGAAGACACGGATCGGCAGTTTGTGGTCGCGAGCCAGCGTGAAGGCGGCAAGATCCATCACTTTCAGCTCTTTATCCAGCACTTCGCTGTAGGTCAGCTGATCGTACATGGTGGCAGACGGATCTTTTGCCGGGTCGGCAGTAAACACGCCATCGACTTTGGTCGCTTTCAGTACCACATCAGCTTCGATTTCGATACCGCGCAGGCAGGCAGCGGAATCGGTGGTAAAGAACGGGTTACCCGTACCGGCGGAGAGGATCACCACGCGGTTGTTGCGCAGCAGGCTGATGGCTTCTGCCCAGCTGTAGTTATCGCACACGCCGTTCAGAGGAATAGCGGACATCAGGCGGGCGTTCACATAGGCGCGATGGAGCGCATCACGCATCGCCAGGCCATTCATCACGGTTGCCAGCATACCCATGTGGTCGCCCACAACGCGGTTCATCCCCGCTTTCGCCAGACCAGCACCACGGAAAAGGTTGCCACCGCCAATGACCACGCCAACCTGGATACCCAGTTCGACCAGTTCTTTGATTTCCTGTGCCATGCGATCAAGGATGCTTGCGTCAATACCGAAGCCTTCCGATCCCTGCAGCGCTTCGCCACTCAGCTTAAGCAGAATGCGTTTGTACACGGGTTTTGCATTGGTAGCCATGTTTCTTTCCTGAGACTGTCAACGATTAAGATGGGAGGGTTAATTCTGGCGATCATTATGCCGCAAATTAGCGCGTGCCAGCGCAAACAGCTACCTGGGATGAGCCTGACTGATTTCCTGCGCCAAAACGGATGACAAAAAGAAGCCGCCCTCAGGCGGCTCCTTTTCAAACCATTAAGACTGCTTGGACATTGCAGCAACTTCTGCTGCGAAGTCAGTCTCAACTTTCTCGATGCCTTCGCCCACTTCGAAGCGGATGAAGCCAGTCACGTCAGCGTTGTGCTCTTTCAGCAGCTGAGCAACAGACTTGCTTGGATCCATAACGAAAGGCTGGCCAGTCAGAGAAACTTCGCCGGTGAATTTCTTCATGCGGCCTTCAACCATTTTCTCTGCGATTTCTTTTGGCTTACCAGACTGCATCGCGATGTCCAGCTGAACCTGGTACTCTTTCTCTACCACTTCAGCAGACACGTCTTCTGGCTTAACGAATTCTGGCTTGCTTGCAGCGATGTGCATAGCCAGCTGTTTAACCAGCTCTTCGTCAGCGCCTTTAGCCGCAACCAGAACACCGATACGTGCGCCGTGCTGGTAAGAACCCAGAACGTCGCCTTCCAGGAAGCTACGCGACGGATGTTGATGTTCTCACCGATTTTAGCAACCAGCGCAACACGTTCTTCTTCGAACTGTGCTTTCAGAACTTCAACGTCAGTGATTTTGCCAGCAACAGCTGCGTCCAGAACTTTGTTCGCAAATGCCTGGAAACCGCCATCTTTAGCAACGAAGTCAGTCTGGCAGTTAACTTCCAGAATGATGCCGTAGGTGCCATCGATTTTAGTGATGATCACGCCGTCAGCAGCAACGTTGCCTGCTTTCTTAGCTGCTTTGATCGCACCAGATTTACGCATGTTTTCGATTGCCAGCTCGATGTCGCCGTTCGCTTCAGTCAGCGCTTTTTTGCAATCCATCATGCCTGCGCCAGTACGCTCGCGCAGCTCTTTTACCAGGGATGCGGTAATTTCAGCCATTCTTAAATCCTCGACGGAGAGCTTGACACTGTCAGAAACGTGTTGCGGAAAAGTGACCTGCCCGGCCGGAGGGGCCAAACAGGGTGCGTGACTAAGTGAGATAAATAAAGGGGCCGATAAATGGCCCCTTATTCAAACTCGACAGTACTGATCACTAAGGGCTCTCAGAAAGAGCGAA
>JBCNOW010000022.1:0-53262 GCA_039593635.1 Enterobacterales bacterium | reverse complement strand
TGCTGTTAATGATTCTCAATTTGGCACGGAGCGTGCCTGACTGATACCATTGACGCCACTTAGACTAGTATTGTCGAAAAAATCGACACCGATGGACAGATTACATGGCTATCTCTATTAAGACACCTGAAGAAATTGAAAAAATGCGCGTCGCCGGTCGTCTGGCCGCGGAAGTGCTGGAAATGATCGCGCCGCACGTCGAGAACCGGGCGTCAGCACCGGCGAACTGGACCGCATCTGTAACGACTACATCGTTAACGAGCAGCACGCGGTTTCCGCCTGCCTCGGCTACCACGGTTTCCCGAAATCCGTCTGCATCTCTATTAATGAAGTGGTTTGCCACGGTATTCCGGACGACGAAAAACTGCTGAAAGATGGCGACATCGTCAACATCGACGTGACCGTCATTAAAGACGAGTACCACGGTGACACCTCAAAAATGTTCATCGTTGGCAAACCGACCATTCTGGGCGAGCGCCTGTGCAAAGTGACGCAAGAGAGCCTTTACCTGGCGCTGAAAATGGTGAAACCGGGTATTCGCCTGCGCACCCTCGGTGCCGCAATTCAGAAATTTGTGGAAGCGGAAGGTTTCTCCGTGGTGCGCGAGTATTGCGGTCACGGCATTGGCCGCGTCTTCCACGAAGAGCCGCAGGTTCTGCACTATGATGCCGATGACGGCGGCGTGGTGCTGCAAAAAGGCATGACCTTCACCATCGAGCCGATGGTCAACGCCGGTGATTACCGCATCCGCACCATGAAAGATGGCTGGACGGTGAAAACCAAAGACCGAAGCTTGTCTGCGCAGTACGAGCATACTATTGTGGTAACGGACAACGGCTGCGAAATTATGACGTTGCGCAAGGATGACACCATCCCGGCGATACTGAACAACGCGTAACGATGGTCATCAGTGATAAAAAAGCCGGCCAAAACGCCGGCTGTCGTTTAGTTCCCCATCCTGCCCCAGCGGCGCCATCAGTTGCGCGTTAACCCGCGCCGCTACTGCGGTGATGTCACGGACGGTGGCTAACTGAACGGCATCACGGCGTTAAGCCCGCTTTTTTTATGGGTGGCGCACGAAGAGGAATGTGATGAGTAGTAGCTAACCGAAGCAGTATCTAACAAAGCCCTCCCGACCCCCGATTCCCCCGCCAGCTGGCCAGCACGCACGAGCTGACCTGCGCGCCAAACTCAAAGCCCAGCATATTGAACCCTTTTCCAGCAGCTGGCTGGGCAGCGCGTTCGACGCGGGCGTATCTGCCGAGCAGCTGATTGAAGCGCGCACCGAATTTATCGACCAGCTGCTGCAGCGTCTGTGGATCGATTACGGGTTTGGGCAGATCAGCGATGTTGCGCTGGTTGCCGTCGGGGGCTATGGCCGCGGTGAGCTGCATCCGCTCTCCGATATCGATCTGCTGATCTTAAGCCGCAAAAAGCTGCCGGACGAACAGGCGCAAAAGATTGGCGAACTGCTGACGCTGCTCTGGGATGTCAAGCTGGAAGTCGGCCACAGCGTGCGCACCCTGGAAGAGTGTCTGCTGGAGGGGTTATCGGATCTGACCGTCGCCACCAACCTGATTGAAACCCGCCTGCTGATTGGCGACGTCGCGCTGTTCCTGGAGCTGCAAAAACATATCTTCAGCGACGGCTTCTGGCCGTCGAAAAATTCTTCGCCGCCAAGGTCGAGGAGCAAAACCAGCGCCACCAGCGCTATCACGGCACCAGCTATAACCTTGAACCGGATATTAAAAGCAGCCCCGGCGGCCTGCGCGACATCCACACGTTACAGTGGGTCGCCCGCCGCCACTTTGGCGCCACCTCGATGGACGAGATGGTCGGCTTTGGCTTTCTGACCGAGGCCGAGCGTAACGAGCTCAACGAGTGTCTGCACCTGCTGTGGCGCATCCGTTTTGCCCTGCATCTGGAAGTTACCCGCTACGATAACCGCCTGCTGTTCGACCGCCAGCTCAGCGTGGCGCAGCGCCTGAATTATCGGGGCGAAGGTAACGAGCCGGTTGAGCAGATGATGAAGGATTTCTTCCGCGTCACCCGCCGCGTCACCGAGCTGAACCAGATGCTGCTGCAGCTGTTTGACGAAGCCATTCTGGCGCTGACGGCGGACGAAAAGCCGCGCCCGATTGATGACGAGTTCCAGCTGCGCGGCACGCTGATCGATCTGCGCGACGAAACGCTGTTTATCCGCGAGCCGGAGGCGATCCTGCGGATGTTCTACACCATGGTGCGCAACAGCACCATCACCGGGATCTACTCCACCACCCTGCGCCATCTGCGCCACGCGCGCCGCCATCTGACGCAGCCGCTGTGCTATATCCCGGAAGCGCGCTCGCTGTTCCTGAGCATGCTCCGCCACCCGGGCGCCGTCAGCCGCGGGCTGCTGCCGATGCACCGCCACAGCGTACTGTGGGCCTATATGCCGCAGTGGTCGCACATTGTCGGGCAGATGCAGTTCGATCTGTTCCACGCCTACACCGTGGATGAACACACGATCCGCGTGATGCTGAAGCTGGAAAGCTTTGCCAAAGAAGAGACGCGCCCCGCGCACCCGCTGTGCGTGGAGCTGTGGCCGCGCCTGACCCATCCGGAGCTGATCCTGATTGCCGCCCTGTTCCACGATATCGCCAAAGGCCGCGGCGGCGATCACTCGGTGCTGGGCGCGCAGGACGTGCTGAAATTTGCCGAACTGCACGGCCTCAACTCGCGCGAAACGCAGCTGGTTGCCTGGCTGGTGCGCCATCACCTGCTGATGTCGGTTACCGCCCAGCGTCGTGATATTCAGGATCCGGAAGTGATCAAGCAGTTCGCCGAAGAGGTCCAAACGGAAAACCGCCTGCGCTATCTGGTCTGCCTGACGGTGGCCGATATTTGCGCCACCAACGAAACCCTGTGGAACAGCTGGAAGCAGAGCCTGCTGCGCGAACTGTACTTCGCCACCGAAAAACAGCTGCGTCGCGGGATGCAAAACACCCCGGACATGCGCGAGCGCGTGCGTCATCACCAGCTGCAGGCGCTGGCGCTGCTGCGGATGGATAACATTGATGAAGAAGCGCTGCATCAGATTTGGGCCCGCTGCCGTGCCAACTATTTTGTGCGCCACAGCCCAAACCAGCTTGCCTGGCACGCGCGGCACCTGCTGAAGCACGATCTGTCTCAGCCGATGATCCTGCTGAGCCCGCAGGCCACGCGCGGCGGAACGGAGATATTCATCTGGAGCCCGGACCGGCCTTATCTGTTTGCTGCCGTCTGCGCCGAGCTGGACAGGCGTAACCTGAGCGTTCACGACGCGCAGATTTTTACCACCCGCGACGGCATGGCGATGGATACCTTTATTGTGCTGGAGCCGGACGGCAGCCCGCTGTCCTCGGATCGGCATGAAGGGATACGTTTTGGCCTGGAGCAGGCGATTACCCAGCGCAGCTGGCAGCCACCGCAGCCGCGCCGTCGGCCGGCAAAATTGCGCCACTTTACCGTCGATACCGAGGTCAACTTCCTGCCGACCCACACCGACCGTAAATCGTTCCTGGAGCTGATCGCGCTCGACCAGCCAGGGCTGCTTGCCCGGGTCGGCCAGGTTTTTGCCGATCTGGGAATTTCGCTTCATGGAGCCCGAATTACAACCATTGGCGAGCGAGTAGAAGATTTATTTATAATCGCAACAGCGGACCGGCGTGCCCTTAATAATGACCTGCAACTTGAAGTGCAACAACGGTTGACAGCAGCCCTCAATCCAAACGATAAAGGGTGACGTGTTTTTTAGTGAAATGGAAAGAGTAAACAATGCAGCAGTTACAGAACGTTATTGAGTCCGCTTTTGAGCGTCGCGCCGAGATTACCCCGGCAAATGTGGATACCGTGACCCGTGAAGCGGTAAACCAGGTGATTTCCCTGCTGGATTCCGGCGCGCTGCGCGTGGCAGAAAAAATCGACGGTCAGTGGGTCACTCATCAATGGCTGAAGAAAGCCGTGCTGCTCTCTTTCCGCATCAACGATAACCAGGTTATCGACGGAGCAGAAAGCCGCTACTTCGATAAAGTGCCAATGAAATTCGCTGACTACGACGAAGCGCGCTTTCCAGAAAGAAGGCTTCCGCGTGGTACCACCTGCAGCAGTGCGTCAGGGCGCATTCATCGCCCGCAACACCGTGCTGATGCCGTCCTACGTGAACATCGGTGCCTACGTTGACGAAGGCACCATGGTCGACACCTGGGCCACCGTCGGTTCCTGCGCGCAGATCGGTAAAAACGTTCACCTGTCCGGCGGCGTCGGCATCGGCGGCGTTCTGGAGCCACTGCAGGCTAACCCAACCATCATCGAAGACAACTGCTTCATCGGCGCGCGCTCAGAAGTGGTTGAAGGCGTGATCGTGGAAGAAGGCTCGGTGATCTCCATGGGCGTTTACATCGGCCAGAGCACCCGTATTTACGACCGTGAAACCGGCGAAGTGCACTACGGTCGCGTTCCGGCGGGCTCCGTGGTGGTTTCCGGCAACCTGCCGTCTAAAGATGGCAAATACAGCCTGTACTGTGCGGTTATCGTGAAGAAAGTGGATGCGAAAACCCGCGGCAAAAAGGGCATCAACGAACTGCTGCGCACCATCGATTAAGTTTTTCCTTCCCGCCTATTTTTATGCCCACGGGCCGCGCCCGCTCTCGCCCGGCGCCGGTCATACCAACTCCGGGGACCCGTGATAGTGTTGTTATTACGCAGCCGAATGATGATGATAATCCTGCGCGCTCACTCACTCTCAGATGGAATATAAACGCTATGTACGATAATCTGAAAAGTCTGGGCATTACCAATCCTGATGAAATTGATCGTTACAGCCTCCGCCAGGAAGCCAACAACGATATTTTGAAAATCTATTTTCACAAGGACAAAGGAGAGTTTTTCGCCAAGAGCGTGAAGTTTAAATACCCACGCCAGCGTAAAACCGTCGTCGCCGACGGTGTAGGACAGGGCTATAAAGAGGTTCAGGAAATCAGCCCTAACCTGCGCTATGTGATCGATGAACTCGATCAGATCTGCCAGCGCGATCGCACTGAAGTCGATCTCAAGCGTAAGATCCTCGACGATCTGCGCCACCTTGAAAGCGTTGTGACCAACAAGATCAGCGAGATTGAAGCGGATCTTGAGAAGTTAACCCGCAAATAAATAAAACAGGCATCGGCTAATTCCCGCCACTTCTCAGGCCAGCCATTGCTGGCCTTTTTTATGTCTGCTCATCCAGCTGCAGCGCCACATACAGCAGCAGCCTGTCGTCAAAATTCCCCAAATCCAGCCCGGTCAGCTCCGAAATCCGGTTTAGCCGATACTCCAGCGTATTGCGGTGAATAAACAGCGCTTTCGACGTCGCCAGCGGCTGCACGTTATGACGGAACCACGCCTGCAGCGTCCGGCGCAGCAAGCCGTTATTGTCCATCGGCTTTCAGGCGCGCCAGCGGACGCGCCAGCTCGTTGGCCTGCCAGCCGCCGCGCAGGCTGTCGAGCAGCACCGGCAGCATCAGATCCTGATAAAAATAACTGCGGCTTCTCCGGCATTCGCTGTTTGCCCACCATCATGGTGGTGCGCGCGGTACGCCAGGAGCGGGCAATGCTGCCGGGCCCGGTAAAGTAATTGCCCAGCGCAACGCGAAAACGCAGCTGACCGTTCTCTTTCATACGGGGATCAGCAGTTGCTCCACGCGACGACGATGATCTTCCGCATCCCAGCGGCCAAACTGATTGAGCGCCGGTTTGAGCACCACCATTTCCGTCAGCGAGACAATCGCCACCAGGTTGTCGCGCTCCGGCGTCGCCAGCGCATTTTGCAGTTGCTGCAGTTCAGCCATCGCGCTATCGACCCCCAGCTGTCCGCTATCCACCTCAATCACCGCCACCACGCGCGGCTGGTTCAGATCGATGCCCAGACGCTGCGCCCATTCGCTCAGCGCAGGCGTATGCTCTTCCGCCTGGATCAGGTTCATCACCAGCTCTTCACGCAGGCGGCTGTCCTGCGCCAGCAGATGCATCAGGCGCGACTGCTCCAGCATCATCTCCGCCGTCATGCAGACCAGCTCGCCGTATTTACGCAACGTGACTCCGGCTCGCCGGTCAGACCAATGACGCCAACAATTTCCCCTTCAAGGCGCAGCGGTAAATTGATGCCCTGACGCACGCCGTGCAGGTGTTTCGCCACCGCATCGTCGATATCAACCACGCGGCCCTGGGAGAGCACCAGCAGCGCGCCTTCGTGCAATTCCCCAATACGCTCGCGATCGCCGCTGCCAATAATGCGCCCGCGGGCATCCATTACGTTGATATTGGTATCAATGATGCGCATGGTGCGCGCCACGATATCCTGCGCCATTTTGGTATCAAGATGCCAGCCAGCCATGTAACCCTCCTGTGAGCAGAGCTCAAGCATAGGGAAGTTCAGCGACGGCTGCATTGTGCGAATGCACAAAGTGAGAGGGGGAAGTATGGAGTTGCGGTAGGCGTCACAGAAACGAGAAAGCCCCTGCACGCAGGGGCTTAAAAGGATTACTGCATCAGCAGGTAGATTGAGGTGTCACCGCGCTGGATATTCAGTGCCAGCACAGACGGTTTGCTGTCGAGGATTTTGCGCAATTCAGCGATGTTTTTCACCGGCTGCTGGTTAGCCCCCATAATCACATCACCTTTTTTCAGGCCGATACGGGCAGCAGGTGAATTCGCCTTCACGTTGTTCACCACCACGCCTTTATCTGCGCCTTTATTGCTCATCTCGGCACCTTCAATACCGCTGAAGATAGTGCTGGAATCTACCTGATTCTGGCTGCTCTGCTGCAGCTCAAGGCTCACGTTAACCGGTTTGCCGTCACGCAGCAGGCCAAGGGTCACTTTGCTGCCAATCGGCATCGAGCCCACTTCCGCACGCAGGGCGGCAAAGCTGCTGATCGGTTTACCGTTCAGGGAGGTGATCACATCCCCCGCTTTAATGCCCGCTTTCGCCGCAGAGGAGTTCGGCATCACCTGGCTCACAAACGCGCCGCGCTGCGCATCCACTTTCATCGCTTTCGCCAGCTCAGAGTTCAGCTCGGTACCCATAATACCCAGCTCGCCGCGTTTCACCTGGCCATACTGCACCATCTGCGCGGTCAGGTTTTTCACCATGTTACTCGGGATAGCAAAGCCGATACCGATGTTGCCGCCGTCCGGTGCCAGGATCGCGGTGTTGATACCGATCAGCTCGCCGTTCAGGTTCACCAGCGCACCGCCGGAGTTACCGCGGTTGATGGCCGCATCCGTCTGGATGAAGTTTTCATAGTTTTCCGCATTCAGGCCGCTACGGCCCAGCGCAGAGACGATACCGGAGGTCACGGTTTCACCCAGACCGAACGGGTTACCGATCGCCACGGTGTAATCGCCCACGCGCAGCGCGTCGGAGTCGGCAATCTTAATCGCCGTCAGGTTTTTCGGATCCTGAATCTGGATCAGCGCGATATCAGAGCGCGGATCTTTGCCCACCACTTTGGCATCGAACTTACGGCCATCGCTCAGCTGAACCTTAATGCTGTTGGCGTTATCCACCACGTGGTTGTTGGTGACGACATAGCCTTTCGCCGCGTCAATAATCACCCCCGAACCCAGCGCCATGAATTTCTGCTGCTGCGCGTTGGCGCCATCGTCGCTACCGTCCCCTGCGCCACCGCCCTGACAGAACGGAGAGCTCTGGAATGGCGAACCGTCCTGGCAGAACGGTGAATTGTCGCCGAAGAACTGCTGGAAGTTACGCGGCATACGCGGCGTATTGACGGTCGTGCTGCCCTCAACGTTGATACTCACCACCGATGGCATCACTTTTTCGAGCATCGGTGCCAGGCTTGGCATCTGCTGCGCGGTTGCTGCCGACGACGCGGTCTCGGCTGCAGTAGCAGTCAGAGGAGACAGCGCTAAACCTAAACTCAGAGCCAGTGCACTCATTGCTAATGTGGTTTTTTTCATGTTTCTCAATCTCGATTTACAGGTAACGCAAAATTGCTGTGTAACTCAGATTCAGTTTTATACCGCTTAGTTCCGGCCATAAGTTTATGGAAAAGGTAAAAATTTATTGGCCGTCTTTACAAAACTCCGCGGTTATTCCACCGCCATCAGCTTGCGATATTCATCCCAGGCATACAAATCCGTCATCCCGCTGATATAGTCCTGGATAAGACGGCAGCGATAATAACGTTCCCATAACAATCGCTGATATTTATGCTGCACCACCAGGTTACGCATCTGTTGCTGATAAGCTTTACGATGTTTACCGGAAAGTTTATGAAACAGTCGGGTTTCGATCGGATGTTTCGCCGCGCAAATCCTCTTTCACCAGCTCGGTAAACTCCGTTCATAATCGACGCTGCATCAGCGGGGGATAAATTTCCAGTAATCCTTTAATGACCCGATAACCCTGTAATTCCAGCTGCTCAACTTCAGGGTGATTAAACACCTGCTGGCGCGCCACAGTTTTAAATAATTTTAACAGACGCCCTTCATCACCGTCATCTTCCAGCAGCGCATGGTTAAAGCTGCCGGCAAAAATGGCAGGTAAATTATCAACAAAGCGGCGCACCGCATGGCGACCAGTACACTCTGGACGTTGACCCGCAAATACATGAAGAACTGATCGCTAATACTGCGACGCTTTTTCTGATTGGCGCGATCTTTCCCACGCTTTTCATTAACGGCTGCGGCCCTGAACAGCGATCGCCGGGTTTCACCGGACCCCAGGCGTTGAGCAAAGATGCTGATAAAGCTCCTCGACGGTGAAGATTCTTTTCTCAACGGCGTCTTCCAGGTCGGCAACACAATAGGAGATATCGTCGGCGGCTTCCATTATCCACGTCAGCGGATAACGGTGGTGCTCAGGTATATCCGTTGCCGCGCGGAGATCGGCCACATATTCACGCTCGGATAAATAGAAACCCGGCTTTTTCATTAACACGCTGAACTCCGCCGGCTTATCGCCCTGCCACCACGCCGGACGCGGTATATTTTAAAATACAGCCACCTGCGCCCAGGTCAGATTCATGCGCATCAGGGTATGCACCAGACGAATACCCTGCGCATTACCTTCAAAATGGCACAAATCCTGACGAATCATTGCATTTAACCGGTCGAAATCGGCACGCTGCGCGTCATCCGCCACGCCCGCCACCAGCGGATCCACCAGTTCGGCCGGCAGGTTGTCATCAAACCAGTCATTGATCGCCGCTTCGCCAAAATGGCCAAACGGCGGGTTGCCGATGTCGTGCATCAGGCAGGCCATCTCGACGATGCTCTCGAAGGGCCCCGTCAGCTCATCCAGGCCATAAGTTTCCAGCAAGCGCTGCTCTTTCAGACGGCTGCAAAATCTCTTTGGCGATGTAACGCCCGACTTGCTGCACTTCCAGCGAGTGGGTCAAGCGCGTGCGCACCGCCGCATTACGCTCCAGCGGAAACACCTGGGTTTTTTGCTGCAGACGCCGGATGGCGGGAGAGTTAATGATCCGCCCGCGATCGCTTTCAAAGATACGCGGGTAATAAAGTATTCGCCTTCGGGATCTTCCCTGCGCAACTGCGTATAACGGCGGGTGCAAGTTAATCTTGTTGCGAAAATCGATCGTCGCCATTGTTCCCCCTCATTTGTCTCCTGAGATTGAGTTTCCCCATCCTGTAGCGCATGATAGACTATGCCTCACTTTAGCCTTATACATCCATAACTACAGCGAGTAAATCTATGAAAATCGGCATTATTGGTGCAATGGAAGAAGAAGTTACGCTGCTGCGTGACAAAATTGAAAACCGTCAGACGCTCACGCTGGCCGGCTGCGAAATCTACACCGGTACGCTGAACGGTGTTGAGGTGGCTCTGCTGAAATCAGGCATCGGTAAAGTTGCTGCGGCGCTGGGTGCCACCCTGCTGCTGGAGCGCTGCAAGCCGGACTGGTGATCAACACCGGTTCCGCAGGCGGCCTGGCGCCGACGCTGAAGGTGGGCGATATCGTGGTGTCCGACGAAGCGCGTTATCACGATGCCGATGTCACCGCGTTCGGCTATGAGTACGGCCAGCTTCCGGGCTGCCCGGCCGGGTTTAAAGCGGACGGCAAACTGATTGCGGCGGCAGAGCAGGTGCATTAAAGAGCTGGATCTCAACGCGGTGCGCGGTCTGATTGTCAGCGGTGATGCCTTTATCAATGGCTCCGTCGCCGCTGGCGAAAATCCGTCAGCACCTTCCCGCAGGCGATTGCCGTAGAGATGGAAGCCACCGCGATTGCTCACGTTTGCCATCAATTTAAGGGTGCCGTTCGTGGTGGTTCGCGCCATCTCTGACGTGGCCGATCAGCAGTCGCATCTCAGCTTCGACGAGTTCCTCGGCGTGGCGGCTAAACAGTCCTCGCTGATGGTGGAAAGCCTGCTGGCTCAGAAACTGGCGCGTGGCTAAACATCTGCTGCTCGGGCTGTGGCTGCTGTGCCACAGTCTGCTGGCCGCACCGCGCGTCATTACCCTCTCCCCCCATCTCACCGAACTGGCGTTTGCCGCCGGCATCACGCCCGTGGCGGTGAGTGCGTGGTCAGACTATCCCGCCGCTGCTCGCCAGCTGGAGCAGGTGGCGAACTGGCAGGGCATTCGCGTTGAACGCATTGTGCAGCTCAGACCGGATGTGGTGCTGGCCTGGCGCGGCGGCAATCCGCTGCGCCAGGTGGAGCAGCTACAGCGTCTGGGCATCCATGTGGAATGGATCGATCCGCAATCACTCGATCAGATGATTGACGCGCTGGCGGCGCTGCAGCGCTGGAGCCCACAGCCCCAGCGTGCCACAGCGGCCGCACAGGCGTTACACCAGCAGCTGCAGACGCTGCGTCAGCGCTATCAGCAGCAAACGCCGGTGCCGCTGTTTCTGCAGTTTGGCCAGCAGCCGCTGTTTACCGCCGCACGCAGCACGCTGCAGAATGAGGTCATCACCCTGTGCGGCGGTCGCAATATCTTTGCTGACAGCAGCGTAAGCTGGCCTCAGGTGAGCCGGGAGCAGGTGCTGACGCGGCACCCGCAGGCGATTGTCACTGGCGGTGATGCCAGCCGCGCCGCCAGCGTCGCGCGCTTCTGGCAGCCGCAGCTTAACGTGCCGGTGATTGCGCTTAACGATGACTGGCTGAGCCGGCCGGGTCCGCGCTTGCTGCTGGCGGCAAAGCAATTGTGCGAAGCTTTACATCCGACGAAAAATAAAGCATTACCAGACTAAAGATTCGACGATTCATGTCGAAAATCAAATGACAAGGCACAGCGGCCACGTATGCTCTGTGCCCTTTTAGCGCGTAGCGCACTTTTGACATCACCAGGATTTCACCATGACCAGAGCGCTGCTGCTGGCCATAGGGCTGATCGTGGCTGCACCGATCGGTGCGGCAACCACCACGGGCTCTATCGCCGTCTCGCTAACGATTTTCTCCCGCTGCGATATCTCACGCCCGAGTGAGCAGACGCTGCCGTCTGTTGACTGTGGCCGGCATTTCAGCGCGCAACCGCGCGTGACACAAAGCGTACTGAACCGCGATGCGTTGCGCCGTGAAACGGCACGCCTGGTGACGATTGAGTGGTAAATCATGGCTGCCAGAACGGCAGCCAGCACAGCATCAGATGCTGAAAGAGGAACCGCAGCCGCAGGTGGTTTTGGCGTTGGGATTGGTCACGATAAAGCGCGAACCTTCCAGACCTTCGGTGTAGTCAACCGATCCACCCACCAGATACTGCAGGCTCATCGGGTCAACCACCAGCGCCACGCCCTGCTTCTCGATGGTCATGTCGCCGTCATTCATTTGATCGTCAAAAGTAAAACCATACTGGAATCCACTGCAGCCCCCGCCGGTGATATATACGCGCAGTTTCAGCGCCGGATTCTCTTCATCCGCAATCAGGTTTTTTACTTTTTTCGCTGCTGCATCGGTGAACTGCAGAGGCAGCGCGGCTACGTCGTCACTCATCTTTTACTCCGGGTAAACGTCCAGGTCAGAAAACGACCTCAATTTCGCTATTATCTGCCAGCCGTCCAGTGCAATCAAGTAGCGCCCTTGACACTGTGTGCCGCCAGTTATGGCATAAAGTATAGCAATGTCGCAGGCGCAAGCGGCCGCGCGCCTTTCTTCACCGGCCGCTCTTCCGTAGAATGGCGCCAGATTTTTTCCAGAACAGCAGGAGCCGAACCATGAGTAAGTCTGAAAACCTCTACAGTGCAGCACAACGCGAGCTGATCCCGGGCGGCGTGAACTCACCGGTGCGCGCCTTTACCGGCGTGGGCGGCACGCCGCTGTTTATCGAACGTGCTGACGGCGCGTATCTGTATGATGTCGATGGCAAAGCCTATATCGATTACGTCGGCTCCTGGGGGCCGATGGTGCTGGGGCACAACCACCCCGCCATTCGCAACGCGGTGATTGAAGCCGCCACGCGCGGCCTGAGCTTTGGCGCGCCAACCGAGATGGAAGTGAAAATGGCGGAGCTGGTGACCGAGCTGGTGCCAACCATGGATATGGTGCGTATGGTGAACTCCGGTACCGAAGCCACCATGAGCGCCATCCGCCTGGCGCGCGGCTTTACCGGTCGCGACAAAATCATCAAGTTCGAAGGCTGCTACCACGGCCATGCGGACTGCCTGCTGGTGAAAGCCGGTTCCGGCGCGCTGACCCTCGGCCAGCCAAACTCCCCGGGCGTACCGGCGGATTTCGCCAAACACACCCTGACCTGCACCTATAACGATCTGGACACCGTTCGCGCGGCCTTCGAGCAGTATCCGCAGGAGATCGCCTGCATCATCGTTGAACCGGTTGCGGGCAACATGAACTGCATCCCGCCGCAGCCGGAATTCCTGCCGGGCCTGCGCGCCCTGTGCGATGAGTTCGGCGCGCTGCTGATCATCGACGAAGTGATGACCGGCTTCCGCGTGGCGCTGGCGGGTGCCCAGGCTTATTACGGCGTTGAGCCGGATCTGACCTGTCTCGGCAAAATCATCGGCGGCGGCATGCCGGTGGGCGCCTTCGGCGGGCGCCGGGAGGTGATGGACGCCCTGGCACCCACCGGCCCGGTTTACCAGGCGGGCACGCTCTCCGGTAACCCGATTGCCATGGCTGCGGGCTTTGCCTGCCTGACGAAGTGGCGCAGCCGGGCATCCATGAAACCCTGACCGATCGCACGACGCAGCTGGCAAATGGTCTGCTGGAAGCGGCAGAGGCGGAAAATATTCCGCTGGTGGTGAACCACGTGGGCGGCATGTTCGGGATTTTCTTCACCGATGCCAAAACCGTGACCTGCTATCAGGACGTGGTGAAGTGCGACGTTGAACGCTTTAAGCGTTTCTTCCACCTGATGCTGGAAGAAGGCGTTTACCTGGCGCCGTCAGCGTTTGAGGCGGGCTTTATGTCCGTGGCGCACAGCGAAGAAGATATCAATAACACCATCGATGCCGCGCGTCGCGTTTTCGCGAAGCTGTAACACCTTTGCCGGAGGCGCCATTCATAGCGCCCCGCTTCGAAGAAAAACTATTAGCGACGCTCTGCTTTCAGTAAACAGATAAATAAAATACGGCGCGCCGATAAAGGTCGACAGCAGACCCGCCGGGATCTGATACGGGAACAGCACCATTCTTCCGCACCAGTCGGCAAACACCAGCATCACCCCGCCCGTCAAGGCCGACATCACAATATGCGGCATCGTCCGACGGAACCCCATCATTCTGGCAATATGCGGCGCCATCAGCCCCACAAAACTCAGCGGACCGATGGTCATCGTCGCGGTAGCCGTCAGAGCACGCCGCCAGCAGCAGCAGCGCGACGCGCGTTGGCGTCAGCGCCATGCCAACCGCACGCGCGGTTTCGCCGCCGAGCGGCAGAATCGTCAGCCAGCGGCGGCACAGCGGTGCCAACGCCAGCAGCACGATCATGCCCACAACAGCACTCTGCTGCGCCTGCGTCATTGAGGCGTTGTACGTTGAGCCGGAAATCCAGGTCAGGATCTTCGCCATGCGCGGATCGCCGCTCGCCTGCAGCATCATCAGCAACATGGTAAAGGCGGTGCTGAGCGCCATCCCGGCCAGCAGCATGCGGTGCGGCGAAAATCCGCCGCGGCCGGAGGCAACCAGCATAATCATCAGCGTCACCGCCGCACCGAGACTTCCGGCAGGCATCAGCCAGCCAAACGCATTGCCCGGCACCAAGAACAGCATCAGCACCACGCCAAAGGCGGCGCCGGAGCTGATCCCCAGCACTTCCGGGCTGGCCATCGGGTTACCGGTCAGACGCTGAATAATGCAGCCCGGCGACCGCCAGCATCACGCCGGCAATCAGCGCAGCGAGGATGCGCGGCCAGCGCCACTGCAGCAGTTCGTTGAGCAAATCGCCCGTTGCCCAGTGCCAGCCCGTGCGCATCGCGCCCAAAAGCGAGCCCGCCAGACGCACAGCGCCAGAATCAACACGCCCGCCAGACAGGCCAGGCGCCACAGCACGGCCTGCCGCTCCTGCGGCACTGTGTCGCCGGCATTCATCGCCGGCGGCACAGTGCCACTGCGCAGACGCGGCAGCAGCCACAGCAGCAGCGGCGCGCCAATCAGCGCGGTTACCGACCCGGTGGAGACTTCCATCCAGACACGCGCCAGCCAGAGAATGATCTGATCGGAAAGCCAGAGGATCAGCGCGCCAATCAGCGGCGCCAGCAGCAGACGCGCCAGCAGACGACGCGCCCCGAGCATTTTCGCCAGCAGCGGCGCAAACAGGCCGATAAACCCGATGATGCCGACCGCGTTTACCAGCAAAGCACTTAGCACAATCGCCAGCGCCAGCGCGCCCAGACGCGCCAGCGACAGGGCAAGACCCAGATTGCGCGCCACGCCGTCGTCCAGCCCCATAAGGGTCAGCGGACGTAGCAGCAGCAGCGTCAGCACCACGCCGCCAATCAACTGTGGCCACAGGCGCTGCACAATGCTCCAGTCGGTCTGGGTGAGCGTCCCGGTACTCCACATGAACATGCTTTGCAGCTGGTCGTGATGGAACAGCACCAGCAGCTGGTTGATCGCCCCGCAGTAGAGGCTGACCACCAGACCCGCGAGGATCAGCGTGACCGGTGAAAGACGTTTACCCCACGCCACGCCAAAGACCAGCGCGCCCACCACGCATGCCCCCGCGAGGGCTGCAAACTGCGAGGTTAGTGCTCCCGGTAGCGCCCACAGCGTGGTAATGGTGATCCCAAGCTGTGCGCCGGTTGCGACCCCCAGCGTGGTCGGTTCCGCCAGCGGGTTACGTAAAACCTGCTGGAACAGCACGCCCACCAGCCCTAAACCCGCGCCGACTAAAAGGGAGATCGCCAGACGCGGCAGCAGGCTGTAGTGGAACAGCATTTGCTGAATATTATCGATATCCGGCGTAGCCAGGGCCGCGCCCCACTGCCCGCGCGGTAAGGCGGTCGAGAGGTTAAACCAGGTCAACGCCAGCGCGGTCAGGAAAATCAGAGCCAACAACAGCGCCGGGAAACGGGCAATACGCGTACTCATGCTTTTCCCCCCAGCGCGTTATCCAGCACCCGGGCGAAGTGCATGGCCGACAGCGTCGCGCCGTAGAACCAGACCGCCGGTGCACGCGTAAAGCGTTGCTCACGCACGAACGGCATCGCCTGCCACAGCGGTGTCGCCATCAGCGCCTGCATTTCACGCTCGTTGCCGTGATCGAAGCACAGCACGTCCACATCGCGGAACGCCGCCAGACGGTCGATACCGACGGCGGTGCTGCCCCAGAAGGTCATCTCCCCTTCCCAGGCATTGCTAATGCCGAAGCTGTCCAGCACCTCCTGGAACAGGCAGTTTTTACCGAAGACCAGCATATGGCGGGCATCCAGCAGCGTCACCATCAGCAGCGGGCGATCTCCCCGGTTGGCAAAACGCGGCTTCAGGGCGGCAATCAGGGCATCGAAGTCATCGAGATGCTTTTTGGCCTCCGCCTCGCGGTTGAGGAAATGCGCCATCTCGTTAATGGAGTTTTTCGCCACGGTCAGCGGTTTTTTACCGTCGCTGAAGGAAAAACCGCGCCCGGGCGCAATCCGCGCCATGGTCTCTTCTGACGGACCGTAGCCCGCAGACCAGAACAGGAACGACGGTTTCATCTGAGTGAGCAGTTCGAGGTTTGGCTCCGTGCGCAGGCCGATGTCGATCACCGAGTCCGGCAGCTTAGGCTCGTTCACCCAGAGGTTATAGTTTGGAATATCCGCCACGCCATACGGTGTGACGCCCAGCGCCATCATCAGTTCGACCGGCAGCCACTCCAGCGCCACAATGCGGTGCGGATCGACGGCGGCAGCGCTCGCCGCATTCATTTTAAACAGCAGCGGTGAGAGCGCCATTGCCGTCAGAAGACGACGGCGGCTAAGGGAAATGTTATCCAGCATCAGTATACGAAGCTCACCGGTGCAGCCCCGGCCGGGTGAGGCAAAATCCCCATCGGAATACCGTAAATATGTTCCAGCGTTTCGCTGCGCATCAGTTCAGACGGCGTGCCCTGAGCAATCATTTCGCCGCCTCGCAGCGCGACGAGGTAGTCACAGTAGCGTGCTGCCATGTTGATATCGTGCAGGACCGCAATCACCGTCAGGCCACGCTGCTGACTTAAGCGATGCACCAGCGCCAGCACGTCCACCTGATGGGCGATATCCAGCGCAGAGGTCGGTTCATCCAGCAGCAGGCAGCGGCTGTCCTGCGCCACCAGCATCGCAATCCACGCCCGCTGACGTTCACCGCCGGACAGGCTGTCCACCAGACGGTGCGCCAGCGGTTTTAGTCCCACCAGCGCAATCGCCTCTTCCACTTTTTCTCTGTCGGCGACACCGAAGCGCCCCAGCGCACCGTGCCACGGATAACGCCCAATCGCCACCAGCTCACGCACCGTCATCCCTTCCGCCTGCGGCAGCTGCTGCGGCAGATAGGCCACTTTGCGGGCAAAGGCTTTGCTGCTCCAGCTCTCCAGCGGCTGGTCACCGTCCAGCAGAATATCGCCCTTCTGAAGGCGGCTGATGACGGCCCAGCATCTTCAGCAGCGTGGATTTACCGGAACCGTTGTGGCCAATCAGGCCGGTGACTTTACCGGCGGCGGAAAGTCAGCGAGAGCGGATGCAGCAGCGTGCGCCCGGGTACACGAAAGGAGAGTTGATTGAGCGTAAAGGTGGTGTCGGGCGTTGTGCGTTTATTATCCTGCATGATCAGCCAACTTAAATAAAAAGGGCACGGCGAACCGCCCGAAGTGCCCAGAGATTAGAAGCGGAAGGTCGCGGTGGCCACAACCTGACGTTCAGCTCCCCAGTAGCAGGCGTAGTCGCGGTAGCAGCTGGCAACGTATTCACGATCGAACAGGTTGTTCACGTTGACGCCGACGGTTGAGCCCGGCAGGCCAAAGCGCGCCAGATCGTATTTCACTGCGGCATCCGCCAGCGCGTAACCCGCGACGTTAAACGATTCGGTTGGCATTTGGAGACGCTGAGGAGTACTAGGCAACTTTGCTTGCACCGACGTAACGCGCACCCGCACCCAGCGTCAGCCCGATCAGTGCCGTCTCGTGGAAGGTGTAATCCCCCCACAGCGAGGCCATGTGTTTCGGGCACCTGCGCCGGGCGTACGGCCTTTCAGACAAGGTGTCGTGGGTGTATTCCGCATCGGTGTAGCTGTACGAAGCCGTCACGTTCACGTTGGCTGATACAGCGCCGCTTTCGCTTCCAGCTCAACGCCACGGGAGCGAATTTCGCCGCCTTGCACGCTGAGCAAATTGATGGCTTGCATCGGGATCGGCCGTCAGGTTATTGGTTTTGGTCAGCTGATACACCGCGGCCGTCATGACAATCGGACGATCTTTCGGAACGTATTTCACGCCCGCTTCATATTGCTTGGCGCGCGCCGGATCGAACGGTTTGCCGCCCCATGTTGCGCCCGAAATCGGAATAAACGATTCGCTGTAGCTGAAGTACGGCGTGATGCCGTTGTCGAACAGATAGTTAACCCCGCCACGCCAGGTGAATGCCTGATCGTTAATTTCCGCGGTAGAACGCTCGGCGGTACGCGGTCGGTAACGCAGAGTTCATCGCAAAGTCATAGCGGCCACCCAGCGTCAGTACCCACCGATTCCACTCCACTTGATCCTGCGCGTACAGGCCGGTCTGGCGTTGCTGGTTCAAACGCTGATAAGGATCGTCATAAGGGGTGTAGCTGTCGTTGCCATATTGCGGATTGAATGGACTCAGGCCGGTGGCGGTGCCGAACTGACCATCAATATCGTTACGGGTGCGCTGAAAATCAACGCCCAGCAGTAACGTATGGGCTAAAGCACCGGTCGCAAATTTTGCCTGCAGCTTGAGTATCAACGGTAAACGGGTTGAGATCTTCTTCTGAGAATGCGGCATTACGGGTAATCAGCTGATTTGCGCCGGAGCGATATAGCCGTTGCCGTAGACGGAACGATAAAGGGTGTTGATTTTGGTGTAGCGCAGGTTTTGACGCAGGGTAAAGGTGTCATCAAACGCATGTGAGAAGCTGTATCCCACCATTTTGTGTTGACGCGAGATCTTATTGTCTTCTTCGCCTTCGTCAAAATCGGTGGGCAGCTTGTGCGCTGTTCCGTTGGCATCAGAGTAATGCCCACCACGGTGCCTTCCCGCGGCAGCCAGCCGTAATAGCCCGCGTCCGGATCGCTCTGGAAGTTGGTCAGGAGAGTGAAAGCGGGTATTGTCGTCCGGACGCCAGCTGAAAGAAGGTGCAAGGGCATAGCGCGTCGCTTTGATCATCTCCTGCTGCGCATTTGCGCTGCGCGCCAGACCGGTCAGGCGGTAGCTGACCAAACGCCGTCATCATCCAGCGCACCGCTGAAATCGAACCCGGTGGGGAACAGGTTATCGGTGCCCATCTTGAACTGGATTTCTCTCAGCGGCTCCGTGGTCGGTCGCTTGCTGACCATGCTCACCACACCGCCCGGGTGGCTTTTGCCGTACAGCACCGACGCCGGGCCACGCAGCAGTTCCACGCGCTCAAGGAAATACGGATCCATGGACGCTTCGGAGTAGTTGTCGCCCTGCAGCTTCATCCCATCGAGATACTGGTTGGTATTCACGGTACTGGAAGTCGCTGAAGCCACGAATCGACACCGCGTCGATAACGTCCGAGCTGCCGCGGTTACCGGTCAGCACGCCTGGCGTGTAATTGAACGCACCTTTGACGCTGGTCACCGCATGCATTGACATCTCTTCCTGCGTCACCACCGAAATCGACTGCGGCGTCTTCTCGATTGGCGTATCGGTTTTGGTGCCGGTCGCGCTGTGTTTAGCGGCGATGGTCGGCGACGGTCCCCATGCGCTCTCCTGCGCGACGCCGCTGCCGCCATCAGCCGTCACCACCACGGTATCTTCGGCCAGCGCCTGCATGCTGAGTGTGCCCAGAGTCAGGGAAATCAATAACGCGAGCGGTCGACGGGTGGTCACCGCGCGCGGAGAACAAGGAAAAGTGTTTCGCGCATTCATAGTGGGATCTCATGAAAATAGAACAATGCAGGCGAATGGAAACGAGAATGATTATTAGACGCACGGATTTTAGGCGAAACCTGGCTAGCACCGCAAGATGTAATGCCTGCTGGCGGTGAGTTTGCCAGCGGATCGCACATATCCATGATCGCGGCTAAAAAAATGGCGGGCAAAGAAAAAGGCGCCGCAGCGCCAGAGGGAGTTAAATTCAGCTTACAGGTAAGACTCAGGCTGGAGCGCCGCCATGTATCTGGCACCGCCACGTGGTGGTAAAACGCCGGCACTGCATAGGCTCTGAAGGTATAAAGCCGGTGCAGTGCCGGATGGCTTATTTACTGCCAAACATATCTTTAATCCAGCCCGCGACGCCGTCAGAGTCTTTCTGCTCGCCCTGCGGCTGTTGCTGTTGCTGCTGTTGCTGTTGCTGCTCTTGCTGTTGCTGCTGCTGAATCTGCTGCTGTTGCTGCTGGCACAGCGCGTTAGGATCCAGCGCCCACACCGGCAGCGAACGCCAGGTGCGCCTGCCGCCGCCGCAGACAAAGTTACCGGCCGAACTCGCCCACACCCATCTGTGGTGATATCTTCCGGTGGCGTCAGATCCAGCGGCACCGGCGACTGGTTCGCCAGATAGCGCTGGTAAATCGACATCGCCCCGCTCGCACCGTACAGTTTGGTCGGCTGGTTGTTGTCGC
Source organism: Enterobacterales bacterium (assembly GCA_039593635.1). Classification (GTDB taxonomy): domain Bacteria; phylum Pseudomonadota; class Gammaproteobacteria; order Enterobacterales; family Enterobacteriaceae; genus Enterobacter. The sequence continues at coordinate 33,042 of JBCNOW010000022.1, read as the reverse complement.
GGCCCACCCAGGTGATCACCACTTCACGGCCATCAATACCGGCAAACCAGGTATCGACGTTGTTATTGGTGGTCCCGGTTTTACCCGCCAGATGCAGACCCGGATACTTCGCGCCCAGCTGACGCGCCGGTACCGCGCTGCACCACCTGCTGCATCGTCCACAGCGTCATATAGGCCGCCTGCGCCGGAACGGCACGTTCCGCCTGCGGGAAGCTCTGATACAGCACGGAGCCATCTTCGGCAATCACCGAACGCAGGGCGGACAGCGGTGCGCGGTTACCGCCGCTGGCAATGGTCTGGAACGCCTGCGCCACTTCGATCGGCGTCAGGTTAAGCGCCCCCAGAATCATCGCCGGTACCGGGTGCAGCTGATCTTTCGGCACGCCCAGTTTCTGCCAGGTATCGACAATCGCCGGCAGACCCAGCGCCATACCGAGGTTAACCGTCGGCACGTTCATGGAGCGGGTCAACGCATCCACCAGCATCACCTGACCGCTGAACTGTTTATCATCGTTCTGCGGTGACCACACCTGGCCGTTAGGCTGACGCAGGGAGATCGGCGCATCGGCAATCCAGGTGTTCAGGCGATACATGTTTGGCTGGCTCAGGGCGGTCAGATAGGTCGCCGGTTTAGCCAGAGAACCAATCGAACGACGCGCCTGCATGGCACGGTTGTAGCCCGCAAACTGCGGCTCGGCGCCGCCCACCATCGCACGCACTTCGCCAGTGTTGCGGTCAACCACCACCATCGCGGTTTCAAGATCGCTCAGCTTGCGCTGTTTCTTCAGCGCCGGAATGCCCTCTTCAACCGCCGCTTTTTCTGCCGCGTCCTGCGCCACGGAATCAAAGGTGGTGAAGATCTTCACGCCGGAGAGATCTTTGACTTTATCGCCGAGCTTCGCCTGCAGCTCCTGACGCACCATCTGCATAAACGCAGGCTGCGGAGAGATCACCCCACCGCGCGGCTGCACGCCCAGCGGACGCGCGCTCAGCATGTCGTACAGCTCCTGGTCAATGACCTGCTGCTGTTGCAGCAGACGCAGCACCAGGTTACGACGCTCCAGCGCCAGTTTCGGGTTACGCCACGGGTTGTAAATGGACGCCCCTTTCACCATGCCCACCAGCAGCGCCTGCTGATCCAGGCTCAGCTCCTCCACCGGGCGGCCAAAGTAGTACAGGCTCGCCAGCGGGAAGCCGCGGATCTCGTTGTCGCCGCTCTGACCGAGGTACACCTCGTTCATGTACAGCTCAAGGATACGATCCTTGCTGTAGCGCGCATCCATCAGCACGGCCATGTAGGCTTCGTTGGCTTTACGCCAGTAAGAGCGCTCGCTGGAGAGGAACAGGTTCTTCACCAGCTGCTGGGTCAGCGTACTCGCCCCCTGCACGGTGCGTCCCGCAGTCAGGTTCGCCAGCACCGCACGGCCAATGGAGTAAAGGCTGATACCGTCGTGCTCGTAGAAGTGGCGGTCTTCGGTTGCCAGCAGGGTATCCACCAGCAGGTCCGGGAAGCCGTTACGCGGCACGAACAGACGCTGTTCGCCGTTCGCCGACGAGAGCATGGTGATCAGACGCGGATCGAGACGGAAGAAACCGAACTGGCGGTTGTTATCCATGTTCTCGATGGTTTCCAGCGTCGAAGGTCAGACGCGCGCGCACCTGCCCCTCTTTGCTGTCCGGGAAATCAAACGGACGGCGGATCATCTCAATGCTTTTCGCCTGCACGGTAAACTCGCCCGGACGCGTCATCTTCGCGACACCTGACGATACTGCGTCGGCTTCCAGCAGTTTCACCATCTCGTTCTTGCTGATGACATATCCGGCTCAAGGTTCACCATGCGGCCATACACCGCCGCAGGCAACTGCCAGACTTTTCCGTCAATACGGCTGCGGATCTTCTGATCCAGATAAACGCCGTAAATCGCCATCAGCACAACAAAAACAATGAACAGCTTCAGCAGCAGCCAGAACCAGCCGCGTTTGCCCCGAGGCTTACGCCCTTTGCCTTTCCCTTTACGCGGCATCGGTTCTTCATCCTCATCATCGTCTTCATAGTCATCGTCATAGTCCTCATCTCTGAGGCGACGACGGCTTATCTTTTCTTTCGCCGGACGCGTTGGCGCGGTTTTCCCTTACGTCCAATTGGCTCGCGGTCATTCCCCGCCATGCTTTTTCTCCGCAACTTTCAGGCAGCAAAGGCCAGATATTCTTAGTTCTTTCTCGTGCCACGCGCATCAGAAGCAGAACTCTCTCAATTCGTATCGCACTGCGGGCTCACGCAGGGGGCCCCCGAATACTTCTTCGTCCGCCGCGTCGGCGCCGTATTCGCCGGATCGTCCGGCCAGACGTGTTTGGGATAGCGCCCTTTCATCTCTTTCTGCACTTCACGGTAGCTCCCCGCCCAGAACGCCCCCAAATCGCGGGTGATCTGCAGCGGACGATGCGCAGGCGAAAGCAGCTCAAGCACCAACGGCACGCGCCCTTCAGCAATAGACGGCGTGGTGGCCTCACCAAACATCTCCTGCATCCGAACCGCCAGCGCCGGAGGATTATCCTCATGATAACGAATGGCAATCCGGCTTCCGGTCGGCACAGTGTAATGCCCAGGCAGTTCACTATCCAGACGTTGACGTAATGACCAGTCCAGTAAATTCTGTAATAACGCGCTGACCTTAAGATTAAGCGCTCTGCAGCGCCTTTAAAGCGCGTACGCCCGCTCATTTGCGGCAGTAACCAGTGCTCCAGCGTGGCCAGCAGCGTGTCATCATCCACCGCCGGCCAGGCCGTATTCCGGCAGCCACTTCGCGGCGCAGTGCAGACGAATACGGTACTGCTCGGCCTCCGGCGTCCAGTTCAGCACGCCCAGCCCTTTTTCCCGGATGCCGTTCAGCATCGCCTGATGCAGACTCTCCTCCTCGACGGCTTCGCCAGCGGCTTCGTCCCGAGGATCAGTTTGCCAATCTGGCTACGCCGAAACGCCTTCAGCGTCCCCTGGGCGTCATCCCATTCCACGATGTCCGATTGCTGGAGCAGCTGCGGGCACGTGCGCGTCAGGGCATCAATATCCACGGCAATCGCCTGCAGGATACGCGCATCCGGGGACTGGCTGCCCTGCAGCAAGAGCGGCGCAATCAGCCACTCATGGCGCGTCAGGGCGTCATCGCTGTCCAGCATCGCCCCCATACCGTTTGCCAGCTGATAGCGGCCGTCCAGCCCGCGACGACGCGCAATCCGGTCCGGAAACGCCGGCGGCCAGCAGCGCCGGGAAGCGATCGGCGTCAACGCGCCCCTGACCTGCATTCAGCCGTTGCTGCACAGCTGGCTGCGCGCGCTGCTGCCAGTTCGGCTGTGCCTGCTTGAGAACGCATCACGCCCAGATCGACACTGCCTCCGCGCGGCGGCTCCTCAAGAATAGCCGCCAGTTTCGCCGCCGTGGCAATTTCATCTTCGCCCTGCGCGGCCACCAGCATCGCCGCCAGACGCGGATCGTTGCCCAGCGCCGCCATTTTCTGACCGCGCGCCGTCAGACGTTCACCTTCCAGCGCGCCAAGCTGGGTCTGCAGCTGTTGACGCGCCGCCGGCGAGGTTGCGCGCCGGGGGACTGATCGAGCCAGGTGAGCTGTTCAGGGTCCGGGCAGCCCCACTGCAGAAGATCCATCACCAGCCCGAGAGATCGCTTTGTAAAATCTCCGGCGTGCTTTGCTGCGCCGCTCGTTCAGCGCCTGCTCCGCGCTGGTCAAATGCAGGCAAATCCCCGGCTCAAGACGCCCGGCGCGGCCCGCGCGCTGCACCATTGACGCCTGGCTGATGCGCTGCGTCAGCAGTTTCGTCAGCCCGGTGCGCGGGTCAAAGCTGCGCCACCCTCTCCTGCGCGCTATCCACCACCAGGCGAATGCCTTCGATGGTCAAACTGGTTTCGGCAATATTGGTGGCCAGCACCACTTTACGCTGCCCCGCCGGGGCGGGAAGGATGGCCTTACGCTGCTCCTCCAGCGACAGCGCACCATAGAGCGGCGCAGCAGAAAGCCACCACATCACTGCCGACGCGGGCGGCCAGTTGCTCCTGCACGCGCTGAATCTCCCCCACGCCGGGCAAAAACAGCAGCAGCGAACCGGGCTCCTGGCGCAGCAACTGTGGCAACTCGCGCGCCACCGCTTCGTCAAAGCGCTGATGGGCAGGAAGCGGCAGATAGCGGCGCTCAACAGGAAACGCTCGCCCTTCGGAGGCGATGACCGGCGCATCGGGCAGCGGTCTGCTGTAGCCGCTCGTTATCCAGCGTCGCCGACATAATCAGCAGTCGAAGATCGTCGCGCAGTCCCTGCTGGACATCCAGCAACAGCGCCAGCGCCAGATCCGCCTGCAGGCTGCGCTCGTGGAATTCATCCAGAATCACCAGCCCGATACGCCGGTCAGCTCCGGATCGTTTTGCAGCATGCGGGTGAGAATCCCTTCGGTGACCACCTCAAGACGCGTGGACGGGCCGACGCAGGTTTCGGCGCGCATCCGATAACCCACCGTTTCGCCCGGTTTTTCATTCAGCAGTTCCGCCAGCCGCTGCGCCACGTTGCGCGCGGCCAGCCTGCGCGGCTCCAGCAGGATGATTTTCCCGGCAATCTTCCCCTCTTTCAGGATCTGCAACGGCAGCCAGGTGGATTTACCCGCCCCCGTCGGGGCGTTCAGCAAAACCTGCGGGGCATGCTGCAAGGCAGCGAGCAGTTCAGGAAGGACGACGGCGACCGGCAATGAGGACACTAACAGCTCCAGAGGGTTAACATTAGTCGGCGTACATTGTAGCATCGGCGCATATCATTACCGAGTCTCCCGAATGTCTGAGTCGAAACGGCTGTTTTTTGCCATTGAATTGCCCACCGCCGATCCAGCGACAAATCGTTCGCTGGCGCGCCGAACATTTTCCGCCGGAAGCGGGCCGACCGGTTGCGGCAGCCAACCTGCACCTGACGCTGGCGTTTCTGGGCGAGGTCAGCGCGGAAAAACAGCGGAGCAGCTGCAGCAGCCATGGCCGGGCGCATTCGCCAGCCGGGGTTTACGCTGCACCTTGATGACGCGGGCCAGTGGCTGCGTTCCCGCGTGGTCTGGCTGGGGACTCGCCAGCCGCCGCGCGGGTTATTACAGCTGGCCAATATGCTGCGCGCGCAGGCGGCGCGTCAGGGCTGTTATCAAAGCCCGCAGCCGTTTCATCCGCACATCACGCTGCTGCGCGATGCCGGTCAGGCCGTTGCCATCCCGCCACCGGGTTTTCACTGGGGCTTTCCCGGTGAACTCATTTCGCGCTGTATGAATCCGTCTTTGCACAGGGACGCACCCGCTATACGCCGCTACAGCGCTGGACGCTGGGCAACCCCACAAGGAATACTGATGAAGTTTAGTCCTGCACTCCAGTCTGCCACGCTGATCCAACGCTACAAACGCTTCCTCGCCGATGTGATGACGCCGGAAGGCGAAGCGCTCACCCTGCACTGCCCCAATACCGGCGCCATGACCGGTTGCGCCACGCCGGGTGACACGGTCTGGTATTCCACGTCAGAAAATACTAAACGCAAATATGCCCATACCTGGGAAATAACCGCAAACCGAGCACGGGGGCATTTATTTGCGTTAACACCCTGCGCGCAAATCAACTGGTTAAGGAAGCGCTGCTGCGCCGACGCCATTCCCGAACTGTCGGGTTAGTAGCCACTGCAAAAAGCTGAAGTGAAATATGGCGATGAAGGCAGCAGAATTGACTTCATGTTACAGGCGGAAGACCGCGCCTGAGTGCTATATTGAAGTAAAATCAGTGACGTTAGCGGAACAGGAAAATGGCTTCTTTCCGGATGCGGTAACGCTACGCGGGCAGAAGCATCTGCGAGAGCTAATGAGTGTTGCGGCGGCGGGCAAACGCGCCGTATTGCTGTTTGCGGTGTTGCATTCAGCCATTGAACGGTTTTCCCCTGCCCGCCATATCGATCCTAAATACGCACAACTGTTGAATGAGGCACAAAAGCAGGGGGTAGAGGTTTTAGCTTATAAAGCGGAACTTTCTGCCGATAATATGACTCTGAGATCGTCTCTTCCCATTGTCTTATAAGGGATTAGACGATTGATGAATAAGTGTTCTGGCCGCGTGCGCAAATACGCTTTTCCTCACAGGCTTGTCAAGTGTTACGTTTAGATAATTGCCATACGGAAAAGCATCTGCTATTTATAGCGACCTGATTTTTCCCCCAAACGGGGATCGATAGTGCGTGTTAAGGAGAAGCAACATGCAAGAAGGGCAAAACCGTAAAACATCGTCCCTGAGTATTCTCGCCATCGCTGGGGTGGAGCCGTATCAAGAGAAGCCGGGCGAAGAGTATATGAACGAAGCCCAGCTGTCGCACTTCAAGCGTATTCTTGAAGCATGGCGTAATCAACTCAGGGATGAAGTCGATCGCACCGTTTCGCATATGCAGGATGAAGCGGCTAACTTCCCGGATCCGGTAGACCGTGCCGCTCAGGAAGAAGAGTTCAGCCTCGAACTGCGTAACCGTGACCGCGAGCGCAAGCTGATCAAAAAGATCGAGAAAACGCTGAAAAAAGTCGAAGACGAAGATTTTGGCTACTGCGAATCCTGCGGTGTTGAAATCGGTATTCGTCGCCTGGAAGCGCGTCCAACCGCCGATCTGTGCATCGACTGTAAAACGCTGGCCGAAATCCGCGAAAAACAGATGGCGGGTTAATCCCGCCAGCGCTGTTTACACACTCCAAAGGCGGGAGTCTCTCCCGCCTTGTTACTGTTGATATGTCTGAATCACACTATCCCTATATCGGGCGCTTCGCGCCATCTCCTTCCGGTGAATTACACTTCGGCTCATTAATTGCCGCGCTCGGCAGCTACCTGCAGGCGCGCGCCCGCCAGGGCAAATGGCTCGTCCGCATTGAAGATATTGATCCTCCGCGTGAAGTTCCCGGTGCAGCAGACACCATTCTGCGTCAGCTGGAACATTACGGTCTTCACTGGGACGGCGACGTCCTGTGGCAGTCACAACGTCATGAAGCCTACCGGGAACGTCTGGCCTGGCTTCGCGCTCAGGGGCTTTCCTATAACTGCACCTGCACCCGCGCGCGTATCCAGAGCGTGGGAGGCGTTTATGACGGCCACTGCCGCACGCTCTACATCGGCCGCCGGAAAACGCCGCGCTACGGCTGAGGCAGCATGCGCCCCGGTGACGTGTTTTAACGATCGCCTCCGCGGCCATATCCAGGCGGATGAGCGCCTGGCGCGGGAAGATTTTATTATTCACCGCCGTGACGGCCTGTTCGCCTATAACCTGGCCGTGGTGGTCGACGATCATTTTCAGGGCGTCACGGAAATTGTGCGCGGGGCGGATCTGGTTGAACCGACGGTGCGGCAAATATCGCTGTATCATCAGTTTGGCTGGACGGCGCCGGATTACATTCATCTGCCGCTGGCAGTCAACGCGCAGGGCATTAAGCTGTCCAAGCAAAACCACGCCCCGGCCCTGCCAGACGGCGATCCGCGCCCCGTTTTGATCGACGCGCTGCGATTTCTCAACCAGAATGTAACCAACGAATGGCAGGATCTGCGCATTGACGAACTGCTGAAAATAGGCCATTGCCAACTGGACGCTTTTCCGCGGCATGATGCGCAACAACCGGATGAGGCGACAACGCCATTCTCAAATGCGTTGCGCTGAGCTATGATTAGCCGCTTTTTTCATAACAAAACACACTACGAGGTGTACCATTTTTACCCGAGTCGCTAATTTTTGCCGTAAAGTGCTAAGCCGCGAAGAGAGCATGGCGAACGACGCTATTGCACAACCGCACATGTCGGTTATTCCGCGTGAGCAGCACAATATTTCCCGCAAAGATATCAGTGAAAATGCCCTCAAGGTGCTCTATCGTCTGAATAAAGCGGGCTACGAGGCCTATCTCGTTGGCGGTGGGGTGCGTGATTTACTGCTGGGCAAAAAACCGAAAGATTTCGACGTGACGACCAGCGCCACGCCGGAGCAGGTGCGCAAATTATTCCGCAACTGCCGTCTCGTTGGCCGCCGTTTCCGTCTGGCTCACGTGATGTTCGGGCCGGAAATTATCGAAGTGGCGACCTTCCGCGGCCACCACGAAGCGGGCGCATCCGATCGCACCACGTCCCAGCGCGGCCAGAACGGCATGCTGCTGCGCGACAATATCTTCGGTTCTATCGAAGAAGATGCCCAGCGCCGCGACTTCACCATCAACAGCCTTTATTACAGCGTGGCGGATTTCACCGTGCGCGATTACGTCGGCGGCATGCAGGATCTGAAAGAGGGCCTGATCCGCCTGATTGGCAAGCCGGAAACGCGCTACCGCGAAGATCCGGTGCGCATGCTGCGCGCCGTGCGTTTCGCCGCCAAGCTGGACATGCGCATCAGCCCGGAAACCGCCGAGCCGATCCCGCGTCTGGCGACGCTGATTAACGACGTTCCGCCTGCCCGCCTGTTTGAAGAGGCGCTGAAGCTGCTGCAGGCTGGCTACGGTTATCGAAACCTACAATCTGCTGCGCGAATACAACCTGTTCCAGCCGCTGTTCCCGACCATTACCCGCTACTTCACCGAAAAGGGTGACAGCCCAATGGAGCGCATGATTGCACAGGTGCTGAAAAATACCGACACCCGCATCCACAACGATATGCGCGTGAACCCGGCGTTCCTGTTTGCGGCGATGTTCTGGTATCCGCTGCTGGAAACGGCCCAGCGAATTGCCCAGGAGAGCGGCCTCGCCTATTACGATGCCTTCGCGCTGGCGGCATGAACGACGTGCTGGACGAAGGCTGCCGTACGCTGGCCATCCCGAAACGTATTACCACGCTGGTGCGCGATATCTGGCAGCTACAGCTGCGCATGTCCCGCCGTCAGGGCAAACGCGCCTGGAAGCTGATGGAGCATCCTAAATTCCGCGCGGCCTTCGATCTGCTGGCGCTGCGCGCGGAAATTGAAAACGCAACGACGAGCTGCAGCGTCTGGCGCAGTGGTGGGCTGAGTTCCAGGTTTCTGCGCCGCCGACACAGCAGAAAGATATGCTGACCGGCCTGGATGAAGAGCCGGCACCGCGCCGTAAACCACGCCGTCCACGCCGTCGTCCTGCTGGCCCGCGCCGCGACAGCAACCACAGCGCGTCATGACCCTCGCGTATATCGCCATCGGCAGTAATCTAGCCTCTCCGCTGGAGCAGGTTAACGCCGCCGTACAGGCCCTGGGTGAGATCCCGCAAAGCCGTATCGTGGCGGTCTCCTCGTTTTACCGCACGCCGCCGCTCGGGCCGCAGGATCAGCCTGATTATCTGAACGCCGCCGTGGTGCTGGAAACCGCGCTGGATGCCGAAACGCTGCTGGATAACACCCAGCGCATTGAGCTGCAGCAGGGCCGCGTGCGCAAAGCCGAACGCTGGGGGCCGCGCACGCTCGACCTCGATATTATGCTGTTCGGCCAACGAAGTGATTAACACCCAGCGCCTGACCGTTCCGCATTACGACATGAAAAACCGTGGCTTTATGCTCTGGCCGCTGTTTGAAATCGCCCCCGATCTGCACCTTCCCGGACGGCCAGCCGCTAAAGGCCGGGCATTCTGGCAACGCTCAACCGCAGCCAGCATTCGCTGGTGGTCCGCCCCCCCATGACGCGGCCAAAATCGCATTGCCCGTCGTTATCGCCTTACTGCAAAATCAATGTTCCAGTACACTGCGCGCATCAGAAAATGCTGGAGATTGCGATGAAACCAACCACCATCTCCTTACTGCAGAAATGCAAACAGGAAAAAAAACGCTTCGCCACCATCACCGCGTATGACTACAGCTTCGCCAAACTGTTTGCCGAAGAGGGGATCAACGTCATGCTGGTCGGAGATTCGTTAGGGATGACGGTACAAGGACATGATTCCACCCTGCCGGTCACGGTCGAGGATATCGCTTACCACACCCGCGCCGTGCGCCGCGGTGCCCCATGACTGCCTGCTGCTTTCCGATCTGCCGTTTATGGCCTACGCCACGCCGGAGCAGGCCTTTGAAAATGCGGCGGCCGTGATGCGCGCCGGTGCCAACATGGTCAAAATCGAAGGCGGCGCCTGGCTGGTGGAGACGGTGAAAATGCTCACCGAACGCGCCGTGCCGGTGTGCGGTCATTTGGGCCTGACGCCGCAGTCCGTCAATATCTTCGGCGGGTACAAGGTGCAGGGGCGCGGCGACGCGGCAGCCGAGACGCCTGTTTGATGATGCCCTGGCGCTGGAAGCCGCCGGCGCGCAGCTGCTGGTGCTGGAGTGCGTGCCGGTGGAGCTGGCGAAACGCATCACCGACGCGCTGTCCATTCCGGTGATTGGCATTGGCGCAGGCAACGTGACCGACGGTCAGATTCTGGTGATGCACGACGCCTTTGGCATTACCGGCGGCCATATTCCGAAATTTGCCAAAAATTTCCTTACCGAAGCGGGCGACATGCGCGCTGCGGTCAGGCAGTATATTGCCGACGTTGAATCCGGTGTTTACCCGGGTGAAGAACACAGTTTCCATTAAGGAGTCTTGTTGTGCTAATCATTGAAACCCTGCCGCTGCTTCGCCAGCATATTCGTCGCTGCGCGTCAGGAAGGTAAACGTATCGCACTGGTCCCGACCATGGGCAACCTGCATGACGGCCATATGAAGCTGGTGGACGAAGCGAAAAGCCGCGCGCAGATATCGTGGTGGTCAGTATCTTCGTTAACCCAATGCAGTTTGACCGCGCCGACGACCTGGCGCGCTATCCGCGCACCCTGCAGGAAGATTGCGAAAAGCTCAAAAAACGCCACGCGGACATCGTCTTCGCACCGGCACCGGCGGATGTCTACCCGCAGGGTACCGACGAGGCAGACGTACGTTGACGTCCCGGGCATTTCCACCATGCTGGAGGGCGCCAGCCGTCCGGGCCATTTCCGCGGCGTTTCCACCATCGTCAGCAAGCTGTTCAATCTGGTGCAGCCGGACGTCGCCTGCTTCGGCGAGAAAGATTTTCAGCAGCTGGCGCTGATCCGCAAGATGGTGGCCGATATGGGCTATGATATTGAGATCGTCGGCGTGCCGATTGTGCGCGCGAAAGACGGTCTGGCGCTCAGCTCGCGCAACGGCTACCTGACCGCTGACCAGCGTAAACTCGCGCCGGGCTTGAGCAAGGTCATGAACACCATGGCGGAACAGCTGCTGGCGAAAGAGCTGGACGCAGAAGAGATTGTCGCCCTCGCCGAGCAGGCGCTGAACGATAAAGGCTTCCGCGCTGACGACATTCAAATCCGCGATGCCGATACGCTGCAGGCGCTGACGGACGACAGCAAACGCGCGGTGATTCTGGTGGCGGCCTGGCTCGGCCAGGCGCGTCTGATCGACAATCAGCAAGTGGATCTGACGGTTTAACGCCGTCGTTTATGGGCAGCATGTACCCGCTACACACTGCGCGGTGGAAACCGGCCGCGCACGGGTATAATTAAAGGTATCACGTAATGATTCGCAAAATGCTGCAAGGTAAGCTTCACCGTGTGAAAGTCACGCAGGCCGACCTGCACTATGAAGGCTCCTGCGCCATCGATCAGGATTTTCTCGACGCGGCGGGTATTCTTGAAAACGAAGCCATTGATATCTGGAACGTGAACAACGGCAAACGCTTCTCCACCTACGCCATTGCCGCCGAGCGCGGCTCTAAAATCATCTCCGTTAACGGTGCGGCCGCGCACTGTGCGGACGTGGGCGATATCGTGATCATCGCCAGCTTCGTGATGATGTCTGACGAAGAAGTGGCGCGCCGCTGGCAGCCTAAAGTGGCCTACTTTGAAGGCGACAACGAGATGAAACGTACCGCGAAGGCGATGCCGGTTCAGGTTGCCTGATCATCCCGCGCGCTGTACTGACAGCGCGCCTTTCCCTTATACGCCCGCCAGCTGCGGCTGCCCTTTGCGCTTCAGCGTAAACAACCAGTCAAACCATCCTTTTGCCCGCAGTACGCACAGCGCCGTTGGCAACGCCAGCGCGACGCTGAACGCCAGCACAAAATGCAGGTCAGCCAGCCACGCAGAGTGGCCGTCGTGGCGCAGCAATTTACTGCACACCTGAATCGCCAGATAGTGCGACAGATAAAACACAATCGAATGGCGGCCAACGTAGTTAACCGCCCGCAGATTGATACGACAGGCCAGCGCAACGAACAGCGGGATTGAGGGCAGCGCCAGCGGCAGCAGCCACGGCGAATGCTGACGCAGCCCGCCCCACAGGCTGAACGCCGCGAGCAGCATAAAGGCGATCAGCGACAGCAGCAGCGGTGTACGACGCTGCGCGAACGCGGCAATATCAATATCCTGGCGCACCAGCCAGTCGGCACTGTAGAAGAAGGCAAACAGCACCAGCGACTTGTTCAGATGCAGGTTGTCGAAACTGGCAAACAGCGAGTCAGGCGGCACCGGCGGCAGCAGCACCGCACCGGCAACGCACAGTGTCAGCACCAGCGCCGCAGGCAGGCGGCGCGCCGGGATAATCAGCACAAAAAACAGAAACAGCGAGTGCAGAAACCAGGTGATATCGCCGCCGCTCAGATGGCCGAGCGCGATAGCCAGCGGCGACTGTGGGTGATTGGCCATCGCGCTGAAGGTCCACTTCAGACCGCCGTAGATCAGCGCCCAGACGGCAAACGGATAGAGAATGCTGCTGACTTTGTTTCGCAGATAGCGCGCCTGCCCGTGGCGTAAACCGCTGGCGACGAACAGTCCGGAGACGAAGCACATCAGCCCCATACGCACCGGCGCCAGCAGCTGATTTACCAGCTCGTTAAAGGCAGTGAAGTGCCCGGCCTGCTGGTTCACTGCAATCATGCAGTGCAAAAAAATCACCGCCAGAATGCTCATGCCGCGTAAATTATCAATCCATGATACCCGATTCACTCTTCGCTTCCCCGCTGCTTTTTTGGTCAGCGGCCACTATGGGGAAAGCCACAGACTGAAAGCACAAGACGCGTCTGGAATTGCGAAGAGTGGGTAAAAAAAAAGCCGCCGCCGGACGACGCCGGCAGCGGCTTCTTATTCGGAGCTGCGCCTCAGGTGCGCAAGCCGCGTCCGCGCTGAATCAGCGCATACACCAGCACGTAAAACACCACAATAAACGCCACCAGCACTGACAGCGTCAACACCAGCGGAACATCGTTGATGCCAAGGAAGCCATAGCGGAACCCGCTGATCATGTACACCACCGGATTGAGCTTCGACACCGCCTGCCAGAACGGCGGCAGCAGCGCCAGCGAGTAGAATACGCCACCGAGGTAAGTTAACGGCGTCAGCACGAAGGTCGGGATCAGGCTGATATCGTCAAAGGTGCGCGCAAACACCGCATTCAGCAGGCCCGCCAGCGAGAACAGAATCGCCGTCAGCAGCAGCGTGATTGCCACCATCGGCCACGAGAATACGTGGAACGGCACAAAAAACAGCGACACCGCCGTCACCAGCACGCCCACGCACACGCCGCGCGCTACGCCGCCGCCGACATAACCGGCGATAATAATGTGCGTCGGCACCGGCGCCACCAGCAGCTCTTCAATGTTGCGCTGGAACTTGGCGCTGAAGAATGACGAGGCGACGTTGGCGTAAGCGTTGGTGATCACCGCCATCATAATCAGGCCCGGCACGATAAACTGCATGTAGCTGAAGCCGTGCATATCGCCGATGCGTGAGCCGATCAGATTGCCAAAGATAATGAAGTACAGCGTCATGGTGATCACCGGCGGCACCAGCGTCTGAATCCAGATGCGGGCAAAACGGTTGATCTCTTTGCTCCAGATACTCTTGAGCGCCACCCAGTACAGATGCGTCATGCGGTTACTCCTGTTTTTCCCTGCGTCAGGCTGACGAACAGCTCTTCCAGACGATTCGCTTTATTGCGCATGCTGAGCACCTGCACGCCCTGCGCGCTCAGCTGGCTGAATACGCTATTCAGCCCCTGTTCACGCATCACTTCCACTTCCAGCGTTGAGGTATCAACCAGACGATACTGGAAGCCCTCCAGCTGCGGCAGCGGGCTGCGCGGCGCCAGGTCGAGGATAAAGGTTTCCGACTGCAGCTTGGACAGCAGCCCTTTCATTGAGGTGTTCTCCACCAGCTCGCCGCTCTGGATGATGCCGATGTTACGGCACAGCATTTCCGCCTCTTCCAGATAGTGGGTAGTCAGGATGATGGTGGTGCCTTTGGCGTTCAGCTCTTTCAGGAACACCCACATCGAGCGGCGCAGTTCGATATCCACGCCAGCCGTCGGCTCATCAAGAATCAGCAGTTTCGGTTCATGCATCAGCGCCCGGGCTATCATCAGCCGGCGCTTCATCCCGCCGGACAACATGCGCGCCCGTTCGTTACGCTTGCCCCACAGGTCGAGCTGATTGAGGTATTTTTCCGCGCGCTTGTTCGCTTCGGCGCGTTCCACGCCGTAATAACCGGCCTGGTTAACCACAATCTGCATTACGGTTTCAAACGGGTTAAAGTTGAATTCCTGTGGCACCAGCCCAAGCTGCCGCTTGGCGTTGACCACATCTTTCTGCAGGTCGTAGCCAAACACGCGCACGCTGCCGCTGGATTTGTTCACCAGCGAGCTGATAATGCCAATGGTGGTGGACTTACCGGCACCGTTAGGGCCCAGTAAGGCATAAAAGTCGCCTGCTTCCACGTTGAGATCGAGGCCTTTCAGCGCCTGTACGCCGCCGGGATAGGTCTTGGTCAGCCCGGAAAGTTCCAGTGCATAAGTCATTGCGAGTCCGTACCCTGTTGTAGTGACATCATAGCCATATGAAATGATAGTGCGCTCGCGTCGAGCGTGCGGGGTTATTCAGCGATAACGGTTGTGAAATCAAAGGAATTGCGCAGAGTGATAACCCACCACACTCTACCACTCTGCGTGCCGCAGGAAAACGCGTGCCGAGCCCGTAAGTCATTGAGTTACGGGCTGCGCATCTTATCGCAGGCGGAGGGGATCAGCCTTGGAAGATTGTGCGGTTATTCGTCCAGCAGCGTAACTTTGCCGATATACGGCAAATGACGGTAGCGCTGTGCGTAGTCGATACCGAAGCCGACCACGAACTCATCCGGAATGGTAAAGCCGACAAACTCGACCGGCACCTCAACTTCACGACGCTCCGGCTTATCCAGCAGCGTGCAGATCGCCAGCGATTTTGGCTCACGCAGCTGCAGAATTTCACGCACTTTGCTTAGGGTGTTACCGGAGTCGATGATGTCTTCGACGATCAGCACATCTTTGCCGCGAATGTCTTCATCGAGATCTTTCAGGATTTTCACGTCACGCGTGGTGGACATGCCGCTGCCGTAGCTGGAGGCGGTCATGAAGTCGACTTCGTGCGCGACATCAATGGCGCGGCACAGGTCTGCCATAAACATGAAGGAGCCGCGCAGCAGGCCGACCAGCACCATTTCGCTGCCGCTGTTGCGGTAGTGCTCGCTGATCTGCTTGCCCAGTTCGGCAATACGGGTTGCGATCTCCTGCTCAGAGATCATCACGTCGACGGTGTGTTTCATTGCATTCGCCTAAGAAGGTTTTCAGAAAGCCGCGCATTCTATCATAGTCGACGCACAGGCTAACGCCGCGCACAGAACGCAAACGTTATCGTGGCGAAATTTATTGCGCTGGCGTTAACTGTAAGCATCCTGCCCGCTCTCTCTGGAGATCCCTATGGCCGCTTCATCAGGTAAAAAAACGCAGATCGGCACGCGTGAACTGCATCCGGAAACGCAGATGCTCAACTACGGTTACGATCCGCGCCTGTCAGAAGGTGCGGTGAAGCCGCCGGTGTTTCTGACGTCAACCTTTGTGTTTAACAGCGCCGAAGAGGGCAAAGAATTTTTCGATTTCGTTGCCGGCCGCCAGCAACCGCCGGCGGGCAAAAGCGGCGGGCTGGTCTATTCCCGCTTCAACCACCCTAACAGCGAGATCGTCGAAGATCGGCTGGCCATTTATGAAGGTGCCGAAAGCGCCGCGCTGTTCTCATCCGGCATGTCGGCGATTGCCACCACGCTGCTGACCTTTGCCCGTCCCGGCGAAGTGATCCTGCACTCGCAGCCGTTGTACGGCGGCACCGAAACGCTGCTGAGCAAAACGCTGCACGATCTGGAGATCAAAGCAGTGGGATTCAGCGACGGCACCGACGAAAATAAAGTGTATGAAGCCGCGAAGCTGGCGTGGCAGCGCGGGCGCGTCGCGATGATTCTGATTGAAACGCCGGCCAACCCCACCAACAGTCTGGTAGATATCCAACTGATGCGTCAGGTGGCAGAGGTGATCACCCAGCAGCAGGGCTCCCGGCCGATTCTCGCTTGCGACAACACCCTGCTCGGCCCGCTGTTTCAGCGTCCGCTGCAGCACGGCGCGGATATCTCGCTCTATTCGCTGACCAAATATGTCGGCGGTCATTCCGATTTGATTGCCGGCGCCGCGCTGGGCAGCCGGGCGTTAATCAACAAAGTGCGTTCGCTGCGCAGCGCGATTGGCACCCAGCTCGATCCGCACTCCAGCTGGATGATTGGCCGCTCGCTGGAAACGCTGTCGCTGCGCATGGAGAAAGCCGCCAGCAATGCGGAACAGGTCGCGGCATTTCTACGCGATCACGCGCAGGTGGCGAAACTGCACTGGCTGCCCTATCTCGACGCCAGCAGTCCGGCAGGAGAAACCTGGCAGCGCCAGTGCAGCGGCGCCGGTTCCACCTTCTCCTTTGATATCGAGGGCGGCCAGGCTGCGGCATTCCGCTTTCTCAACGCGCTGGCGCTGTTCAAACTGGCGGTGAGCCTCGGCGGCACCGAGTCGCTCGCCAGCCATCCCGCCAGCACCACCCATTCCGGCGTACCGCAGGAGGTGCGGGAGCGCATTGGCATCACCGACGCGACGGTGCGCCTGTCGATCGGCATCGAACATGCCGATGATTTGATTGAGGATATCCGCCTGGCGCTGGAAGCAGCCGTCAGCTCACCGTAAAGCCCAGCATCATGCCGGTATCCTCATGCTCCAGCAGATGGCAGTGCGCCATATAGGCATTTTCGCTATCGGCGACGTAGTTGAAGCGCACCAGCACTTCACTGCGCCAGCCGTTGACGCTGACCATATCTTTCCAGCCGGCGCGATGCGCCGCAGGCGGCTTGCCGTTCTCGGACAGAATGCGGAACTGCGTGCCGTGAATGTGGAACGGATGTAGCATGGCGTCGCCTTCGCCGGAGATGGTCCATTTTTCATATTTTCCCAGCGGCACGGCAAACATGGGCTTTTCCATGTTAAAGGCCTGGCCGTTGATTTTGTTGCCGTTGTGGAAATCATATGCGGCGCTGCGGGCAGGGTTGCCCTGATCCATCGCCATATCGCCGTGATCCATGTTGCCATGATCCATCGCGCCATGGTCCATGTTCATGCTGCCGTGATCCATCGCTTTGCCCGCGCCGTGCTGGCTGCCCATCGCTTTGGCACCGTAGCGCTGCTGCAGCGCCTGCATGCCCTGCTGATCCAGCTGCGGATCCATCATCAGCTGCAGCCAGCGGCTCTGCAGCCCTTCCGTTGCCGGCAGCGGCGGCACATCCACCAGCTGGTCCGGCAGCGTACCGCTGGCCATCACGCGCAGCGGCAGAATCTGTACCAGCGGCAGCGGCTGATCGAACGGTGCCAGCGTCATGCCCATCTGCGTGACCGGCAGCGTTACGATATCGAAGGTTTTGCCGTCTGAAGTATCCACCAGCACTTCAAAGCGCTCGCCCGGCAGCAGCGGCAGGCTCTCCACCTTCACCGGTTCAGCCAGCAGGCCACCGTCGCTCGCCACCACGTACAGCGGACGTTTATCGCTGGCGGCGATGTGCAGCGAGCGCGCATTGCAGCCGTTGAGCAGGCGCAGCCGCAGCCAGCCGCGCGGCACCGCGTGCTGCGGATACGGCACGCCGTTGGTCAGCATCAAATCGCCAAACCAGCCCACGGCGGCGCGCATGATATCCAGCTGATAATCGATACGCGTGCCGTCCTGAGTGAGCTGCTTATCCTGGAAAATCAGCGGCACATCATCTTCGCCCCACTGCATCGGCAGCCGCAGCTTGCCGGACGCCTCATCTTCCAGCAGTACCAGCCCCGCCAGCCCCTGCGCCACCTGATAGCCGGTTTTGCCGTGCTGATGCGGATGGAACCAGCAGGTCGCCGCCGGTTGATCGGGGGTAAAACTCACCTGACGCGTGGCGCCGGGCGCAATCAGCGCCTGCGGACCGCCATCCACCGCGCCGGGAATTTCCAGCCCGTGCCAGTGCAGCGTGGTGGCTTCCGGCAGGCGATTATGAATATTGACGGTGACGCTTTTCTCACGCTGCAGGCGCAGCGCCGGGCCGAGCAGGCTACCGTTGTAACCCCAGGTTGGGACGGATTTGCCGTTCCACTGGCTGCTGCCGGTCATGGCGGTCAGCGTGTACTGGCCGTGTGCATCGGGCTCCAGCAGCGACGGAATGGGCAACAGCGGGCGCGTAGCGGCCATCAGCGAGCGGCTCCAGAAGGGCAGCGCGCCGGCTGCACTGAGGGCGGCGGTCAGCTTGAGAAAATGACGACGTTGCATATTCATATCCTTATCGTGAATAGGGGCACAGCGTAAACCTTTCCCCTGCGGGAGGGTCAAGCGATGAAAGCGCCCGCCGGGATAAAAAGCGCGCCAGTGGCCCATTTAGCCAAATTTAGCGGAATCCCGGCAATAACTGTGCTAACGTCATTAAATTGTCCCTTGTTGAGAACGATTATGACGAAAAGCATCAAGATCCTGCTGCTGGCGGGACTCCTTGGCTTCTCCTCCACCAGTTTTGCCCTGAGCGAATCCGAAGCAGAAGATCTGGCTGACCTCACCGCGGTGTTTGTCTATCTGAAAAATGATTGCGGCTATCAGGATCTGCCCGACGCGCAGATTCGTAAAGCACTGGTGTTTTTTGCCCAGCAAAACCGCTGGGATCTGAGCAATTACAGCGCTTACAACATGAAATCCCTCGGTGAAGAGAGCTACAAAGATTTGAGCGGTATCGCCATCACCAACGACAAAAAGTGTAAGTCGCTGGCGCGCGATTCCCTCAGCCTGCTTGCCTACGTGAAATAATCCTCCGCCCTGCGCTGCTGTTAACGCCCTGACCGTGCAAGCACGGTCATAATTCGTTATGCTTTTTTCTGGCATTATTGCGCGTTAACAGCATAAGGAGCGCTCCGGCATGGCCGAAAAAGAGACCTGGCATGAGACGCTGCATAGCGGCTTTGGCCAATATTTCAGCGTAGACAATCTGCTATACCGCGATAAAACCGCGCATCAGGATCTGGTGATCTTTGAGAACGCCGCGTTTGGCCGCGTGATGGCGCTGGACGGCGTGGTGCAAACCACCGAGCGCGATGAGTTTATCTATCACGAAATGATGACGCACGTGCCGATTCTGGCGCACGGCAATGCCCGGCGCGTATTGATTATCGGCGGCGGTGACGGCGCGATGCTGCGCGAGGTCGCCCGGCATCAGCGCGTTGAGCACATCACCATGGTGGAAATTGATGCCGGCGTGGTGAATTTCTGTCAAACCTATCTGCCTAACCACAGCGCCGGCGCTTACGACGATCCGCGTCTGCATCTGGTGATCGACGATGGCGTTAACTTCGTCAGCCAGACGCAGGAACGGTTTGATGTGATCATCTCCGACTGTACCGATCCAATCGGTCCCGGCGAGAGTCTGTTCACCTCGGCGTTTTATGCCGGCTGCAAACAGGCGCTCAATCCCGGTGGCGTGTTTGTCGCGCAGAACGGCGTCTGCTTCCTGCAGCAGGATGAAGCGGTCAACAGCCACCGCAAACTCAGCCACTATTTCGCTGACGTCAGCTTTTATCAGGCGGCGATTCCGACCTACTACGGCGGCATCATGACCTTCGCCTGGGCGAGCGACGATCCGGCGCTGCGCCAGCCGGACCTTGCGACGCTGCAGTCACGTTTTGCCGCGGCCGGACTGCCCTGCCGTTACTACACGCCACAGCTGCACATCGGCAGCTTTGCCCTGCCGCAATACCTTTTAAACGCGCTCAGCTGACCTCAGGAGGTGAACCCAATTGCAAAAGCTAAAACTACATGGCTTCAATAATCTGACCAAAAGCCTGAGTTTTTGTATCTACGACATTTGCTATGCCAATAGCGAAGCCGAACGTGATGGCTATATCGCCTATATTGATGAGCAATATAACGCCAACCGCCTGACGGAAATCCTCACTGAGACCTGCTCTATTATCGGTGCTAACGTGCTGAATATCGCGCGCCAGGATTATGAGCCGCAGGGTGCCAGCGTGACGATTCTGGTCAGCGAAGAGCCGATCAATCCGCAGGATATCGATAATTCCGAGCATCCCGGCCCGCTGCCCAATTCGGTGGTGGCGCACCTCGACAAGAGTCACATCTGCGTGCACACCTATCCGGAGAGTCACCCGGAAGGCGGTTTATGTACCTTCCGCGCCGACATTGAAGTCTCGACCTGCGGCGTGATTTCGCCCCTGAAGGCGCTGAATTATCTCATCCACCAGCTGGAGTCGGATATCGTCACCGTGGATTACCGCGTGCGCGGCTTCACCCGCGACGTCAATGGCGTGAAGCATTTCATCGACCATGAGATCAATTCCATTCAGAACTTCATGTCCGAGGATATGAAAGCGATGTACGACATGGTGGACGTTAACGTTTATCAGGAAAACATCTTTCATACCAAGATGTTGCTGAAGGAATTTGATCTGAAGTATTACCTGTTCAACACCAAACCTGAAGAGCTGAGCCCGCAGGAGCACAAGCGCATTACCAATCTGTTGTGGAAGGAGATGCGTGAGATTTATTACGGGCGCAATATTCCGGCGACGGGATTGAAGTTGTTATAACTCAGCGCCAGCAGTGGGTGAAGGCTGCGCCGCGGTAGCGCAGCGCACGTCATTCACCCGCTGATGCGGGCGGCACATTTACGCGGTCAGCTGCAGGCCAATGCCGCGCTCGCGCAAATCACGGCATACCGCTTCATCAAGGCGGGAATCTGTCACCACATCGGTCAGGCTATCAATCGGTGCCGCGCAGTACAGCGACCATGAGCCATATTTACTGCTGTCGGCCAGCAGAATGCGCCGGCGCGCGTTGGCCAGCAGATCCATCTTCAGCCCGGCTTTGTCTTCCGTCGGCGTGGTAATACCGCGCTCAATACTCCATGAGTTACAGCTGACAAACGCAATGTCCGGATTGATGCTGCGCAGCAGGCGCCGGCCGTGCTCACCAATGCACGACTGGCTGGAGTCGTCGATGCGGCCGCCGATGATGGTGGTCTCAATCTGTTTAAACTCCGACAAAAACAGCGCAATGTGCAGATCGGCGGTGATCACCCGCAGCTGCAAATGGGTCAGCTGTCGTGCCAGTTCCAGCATGGTGGTGCCGGCATCCAGCACCACCGCATCGCCGGACTGCACATAGCTGGCGGCGAACTGCGCGATGGCCTGCTTCTCCGCCAGGTTACGCTGCATCTTCTCCAGCGTGGTCGGCTGCGTCGGGATAAAGCGGTTCAGCGTGACACCGCCGTGGCTGCGGCTAATCACCCCTTCCTTGTCCAGCTTAATCAGATCGCGGCGAATGGTGGCTGGCGAAGCAGAAATGGCGCTCACCAGCTGTTCAACAGTGACCAGATTATGACTTTTGAGATAGTCCATAATCTGGTCGAGACGGCTTTGTCCCTTCATATTTCCCTATGCAAGCTGCATCGCGAGTTTAATCGAGATCGCCATGCTCGCAGAGTTCGCTTTACCTGTCCAGGCGATATCAAATGCCGTGCCGTGGTCGGCGGAAGTGCGGATAAACGGCAGTCCCGCCGTGATGTTGACGCCATCGTAAAATCCAAGCAGTTTCAACGGGATATGCCCCTGATCGTGGTACATCGCCACCACCATATCGTACTGCCCCTGCTGGCACTGTAAAAACACCGTATCCGGCGGACACGGACCATAAACATCAATGCCCTGCTGCTGCATTGCCTTGATTGCTGGCGTCACCGTGGTGATCTCTTCATCGCCAAACAGGCCATTCTCGCCCGCGTGCGGATTGACCCCGGCGACCGCGATGCGCGGTTGGTCATAGCCCACGCGGCGCAGGAAGCTGTCAGCCATGCCGATCACCGTCTGAATACGTTCGCCGTTCAGCGTGTCGAGGAATTTGCGCAGCGCGATGTGCGTGGTCACGTGGATCACTTTCAGATGGTCGGTATACAGCACCATGGCGTAATTTTTGGTATTGGTCAGCTGTGCCAGCAGTTCAGTGTGGCCGGGATAAAGGTGGCCCGCCGCGTGCAGCGCCTCTTTGTTCAGCGGAGCGGTGGCAATCGCCTGCACGTCGCCCGCCAGCGCCAGTTCGGTGGCGCGCTTCACGCAGCGCCAGGCCAGATCGCCGGCCTGCTTCTGTACCTTGCCCGGCTGCAGCGCGTCAGGATCGGCCAGCGGCTCATCGATGACGTTAATGATGCCCGGTGCGAAATGCGCATCCTGCACGCTGTCCAGCACGCGCAGCTCGGCGTGCGGCGTAATATTCAACGCCAGCACCCGACGCAGCGTCGCGGCACAGCCGACCACCACCGCCGGAATGCCCGCCAGCTCCCCTTCTGCCAGCGCTTTAATGATGATTTCCGGGCTGATGCCCGCCGGATCGCCCATGGTCACCGCAATAGTGTTATTCACTCGACTTCTCCTCAATAAAACGAATGGCTTCTGCCAGGGTGTTTTCATCACCAAAGCCACCCGCTTTGGTCATCACCGGCAGGTGTAATTCACTGTTAAGCAGAACCCCGTGCGGCACACAGCCCGCTACCTGGCCCTGAATCTGAAAGCCGCTGGCCCCGAATGCCTGCGCCACTGCGATGGCCACGTCACCGCCGGAAAGAAACAGGCCGGCAGGCTGAATGTGTGCACAGACGGCGCGCGTCAGCTGCGCCAGAAACTGGCAGATGCGCTCGCCGAGCTGCTGGCGCGTAATCTGCTGCTGCTGACACAGCTGCGCAATCGCGTGGCGCTGCTCAGCCTGTTGCGTAGTGCGCACCACACAGTGCACACCCTCGCGCAGCGCCTGGACCATCGCCTGCTGCCAGGCCGCCGCCTGCGGCCATGCCGGTGTGGCAAACAGCTGGCAAATATCAATATCAATCAAGCGAATGTCACGCTGGCTGGCGAGCCGGGCGATTTGCTGCTGCGCCATGGCGCTCATCGAACCGACTATCGCCAGCACCGGGCGAGAGGGCCGCGCAGCAAGATGCGCACCCAGCGCATCGCTTAACCCGGACGCGCCGACCAGCAGCGGACGTTCCGGCAGCGTCGCGGCAGCCGCGATAATGGCGTCGATATCCGCCTGGTGTTCCGCGTCCAGTACCAGCAGGCCCTGACTGGTCGCCAGCCGTGCGGCCAGCGTGCCGCTGCGTACCGTGGCAAGATCGATCTGCTCGCCCGGCAGATCGCATTGCATCTGCAGGCGCGTCAGCACGTTACTGCTGGTCACCGGGGTTTTAGGATCGCTGGCAAATTCGGTGTCGATCAGGCGCTGTTGATGGATCCACACTTCCCCGCCGCGCGTGATGCGGCCCAGCTTAGGCACCGCCGGCACCACCAGCGCCAGCCGTTTCGCGCTGACCTGCAGCGCGGCAGCCACCTCAGCGCCTGGATTGCCGCGCAGCGTTGAGTCAATCTTCTTAAACAGCCAGCCGTGTTGCGCTATCTGCTGATGCGGCTGCATGGCGGCATGCGTGCGGCTGGCGGCTTCCGCTGCGCTGACCGCGCGGCTATCGGTGCTGATCACCAGCACATTCGCAGCGCCAGCCTCCGGGGGTGTCAGGTTATTGAACAGCACGTGGACGCGCGCGCCGGCCAGCGCGAAGCCGCTGCCTGCGTCGTTGGCGCCGGTAAAATCGTCGGCAATCACCAGAACGGGCGTTTTCCATGGCGATGAAGTCATTCTCTCTCCTGTCACGGCCCCTTGCCGTGCTGCATTTGATTATATTCAATCATGATTGATTATATGTGAGCAAGATCAAATTAATTGAAATCGATATCGCCTATAAATTTAGCCTCAGAAAGGGATACACCCCGCACAGCATTGAGCAAACCTAATCATAATGTGCAAAACCGTTATAAGGGCATGACATGAATATCAACAGCACCGTGATCAGTGGCTATCAGGCTCTGAACGATCTCAGCTATTTACTGCAGGATAAGCAGAAGGCGTTGCTGGTCACGGATAAAAACATTCTGGGTATTCCGGCGGTGCAGGCGCTTATCGCCCGGCTGCAGCAGCAGATCGCCAGCCTGAGCCTGGTTGATACGGTGCCGCCCGAGCCGAGCCAGCATGATGTGGCGGCGATTGTTGCGGCGCTGCCGCACGGCGACGTCGATCTGGTGATAGGCATTGGCGGCGGCAGCGTGCTGGATGTGGCGAAGCTGCTGTCCGTGCTGTGCGTGGCCGATGCGCCAACCCTGACGGCGCTGCTGGCCGGTGAGAAGCCGCACACGCGTACCGCTTCTTTACTGATCCCGACCACGGCCGGCACCGGCTCGGAAGCCACGCCCAATGCCATCCTTGCCATCCCGGAGAAAGAGACCAAGGTCGGTATTATTTCGCCGGTGATGCTGCCGGACTACGTGGCGCTGATTCCGGAACTGACCACCAGCATGCCCGCGCACATCGCCTCGTCGACCGGAATTGATGCGCTGTGCCACCTGATTGAGTGCTTCACCGCCACCGTGGCCAATCCGGTGAGCGATAACTATGCGCTGATCGGCATGAAAAAGCTGTTCGCCAGCCTCGAAAAGACCCTTGCCGAACCGGACAACCTGGAAGCACGGCTGAATATGTTGTGGGCGTCCTACTACGGCGGAGCGGCGATCGCCCATGCCGGGACACACCTGGTGCACGCCATGTCGTATCCGCTGGGCGGCAAATATCATCTGCCACACGGCGTGGCCAACGCCATTCTGCTGGCGCCCTGCATGCAGTTTGTGCGTCCGGCGGCGGTGAGCAAGTTCGCGCAGGCCTACGATCTGCTGCCAGATGCCGATAGCTCACTGGATGAAGAGGCCAAATCGCACGCGCTGGTGGCCTATTTAGCCGCGCTGGTGCAGCGCCTTAAACTGCCGGCCAGCCTGGAAGCACTGGGCATCGGGCCGGATCATCTGCCGTATCTGGTCGAAGCCGCGCTGGACGTGCAGCGCCTGATGAAGAATGTACCGATGAAAGTCAGCGCCGACGATGTGCGCAACGTCTACCTGACGCTGTTTCCGGCGTTAAATCACTCAGCATGAGCGGGGAAATCATGAGCAACACCATTCAGGGCGTACTGACCGCCATCGTCACCACTTTTGATCGCGACGGAGCCTACAATCCTGCCGCGCAGCGTGAACAGATTCGGCGTCAGCTAAGCGCCGGTAACGGTATTTTCTGCGGCGGCACCAACGGGGAGTTTTTCGTGCTGAACGAGCAGGAGAAGCTGGCGGTGACCGAGACCTGCGTCGACGAAGTAAACGGCAGCGCACCGGTGGTGGCGCACATTGGCGAGATCTCGACGCGTGACACTATCCGGCTGGGCAGGCAGGTAGCAAAGCTGGGCGTGGATGCCGTCTCGGTGATCACCCCTTACTTTGTCCCGCTTAAACAGGAAGAGCTGATTGATCACTACCGCGCCGTGGCCGACGCTATCGACGTCCCGCTGTTTCTCTACAACATTCCGGCGCGCACCGGTAATACGCTGCTGCCGGAAACCGTGCGCACGCTGGCAGCGCATCCCAACATCATTGGCATCAAAGACAGCGCCGGCAGCTACGAAAGCCTGAGCGGCTTTCTGCAGGCAGCGGCAGGTATTGCGCATTTCAACGTGCTGAACGGGCCGGATTCACTGATTCATCAGGGCTTCGTCGATGGCTGTTCCGCCTGTATTTCCGGGCTGGCTAACGTGGCGCCGAAAGAGATTAACGCCATCTGGGCGCGCTTCCATGCCGGTGACATCGCCGGATCGCGCGACGCTCAGGAGAACGTCACCGGCCTGCGTACCGATCTCTACAGCATTGGTTTTTCCCCGGCGGCGGTGAAAAAAGCCGTGGCGCTGCTCGGCTATGAGGTCGGCGACAGCCGCTATGCGGTGCGCTTCTCTGCGGAGGAAGAGCAGAAGATCTACCAGATCGTGAATCAGTATTTGCAGTAAAGCCAGGTAATTCAAAGCACTTACCGCACGCAGCTGTGGTAGCGGCGCGATTCATCGCGCAATACAGGCGCCGCTACCCCCTGCCGCCATCAGGGTTAGGGTTAATCTGACGGTGGCGGGGCGGATTCAGGCAGCGATGGCTGCTGTTATTAACACCGGGACGCATTTGCTATGAAAGTCATCTGTACTTCACCTTCGTTCGCCCGCTACGACGCCGCGCCGATCGACACACTTCACCAGCAGGGCTTTGAGCTGATTACGCTGCCCGCCGACGCGCCGCTCAGCGCGCTGGCGCCGCATCTCGCCGACACCGTCGCCCTGATCGTGGCCTTCACCGAGGTCAACGATGCGCTGCTGTCGCTGGCACCGCAGCTGAAAATTGTCTGCAAGCACGGCGTAGGCGTCGATAACATCGACCTCGACGCAACGCGTGCGCGCGGTATTTACGTGACGAACGTGCCGGACGCGAACAAACACGCGGTTGCCGATTTCGCCTTTGCGCTGATTCTCAATAGCGCGCGCCAGATCACCACCGCCGCAATAGAGACCCGCGCCGGCCACTGGCCACGCATTTTTGCCACCGACGTCTACGGCAAAACGCTCGGCATCATCGGCCTGGGCAATATCGGTAAGCAGGTGGCACTGCGCGCTAAAGGCTTCAATATGCGCATCCTCGCCTTCGATTTTTATCCCGATGACGCCTTCGCCGCCGAACACGGCGTGACGTTTGTCAGCCTCGATCAGCTGACGGAGCACAGCGACTTCATCACCTTACATATGCCGCTCACCGACCAGACGCAAAACCTGTTCGACGCCGCGCGCCTGAAGCGCATGAAGAAGAGCGCGTTTCTCATCAACGCGTCACGCGGTGGCGTGGTGAATGAGCAGGATCTCTACCAGGCATTGCAGGATAACGTGATTGCCGGTGCGGCGGCGGATGTCTTTGTGCAGGAGCCGCTGGCGCAGCATCCGCTGTTCACCCTGAGCAACTTTATCCCCACGGCGCACCTTGCCGGTTATACCGACGGTGCTATCAGCGCCATCGGCGAACGCTGCGTGACGCAGATTGTGCAGTGTATCAAACAGGGCGAACGCCCGATGAATATCATGAACGGGCTGGCCTGACGCCGCCCTCCTCTGTCACCCTTTTCGCGTGGATAATGATTATGACCAACACCGCACGCTCAACACGCATCAGATGGTGGATCGCTGGCCTGATGTGGCTGGCCATTGCCATTAACTATATTGATCGTACCGTACTCTCTGCCGCCGCACCGCACCTGATCACCGAGCTCGACATCAATCCGGAGATGATGGGCTTTATCATGGCAGCATTTTTCTGGTCCTACGCGCTGTTGCAGATCCCGGCAGGCTGGTTTGCCGACCGCTTCGGCCAGAAAAAAGGCCTCGGTATCGCTGTCGGCTGGTGGTCGATTGCCACCATGGCGATGGGGCTCGCCACCGGCTTTAAATCGCTGCTGGCGCTGCGTCTGGCGCTCGGCGTGGGTGAAGCAGCGGCTTATCCCAGCAACGCCGGTATTACCGCGCGCTGGTTCCCGGATCGCGAGCGCGCCACCGTCTCAGGCCTGTTCGACAGCGCATCAAAATTTGGCGGGGCCGTCGCCATGCCGCTGATCGTCTTTATGATCGCGCTGTTCGACTGGCGTCTGACCTTTCTGGCGATTGGTGCCGTCGGGCTGATCTGGGTCATCGCCTGGTACTTCATTTATGCCGAGAACCCGGAAGACCACAAAGCGATTAGCACCGATGAAGTGCGCCTGATCCGCGATGGCCAGGCGCAGAAGCACGGCGATAAGAACGTGCGGCCGATGAAGTGGTACAAGTTGCTGCGCTACCGCAACATCTGGGCAATGTGTATTGGCTTCTTCACCATCAATTACACCTCCTACTTCTTTATCACCTGGCTGCCAACTTACCTGGTGAAAGACAAAGGGATGGATTTCCTGAAAATGGGCATGGTGGCGGCGCTGCCGCTGATCTGCGGTATGGTGATTGAGGTGCTGGCGGGCTGGGCGTCGGACCGTATGGTGCATAAAAAAGTGCTGTCGCTGACCGCCACACGCAAGCTGTTCCTGACGATTGGCCTGCTGATGGCGCTGTGCATCGGGTTCGCGCCGTTCACCGATTCCGTGTTCATGACGGTACTGCTGCTGTGTATTGCTAAGTCCGGCACCACCGTCGCGGCCTCTCAGGTGTGGGCGCTGCCGGGCGATGTTGCGCCCACCAACAGCGTGTCAATTGTTGCCGGGCTGCAGAATACCGTCTCCAATATGGGCGGCGCGGTCGGACCAATCATTACCGGCGCTATCGTCGGTGCCACCGGCCACTTTACCTGGGCGCTGGTGTTCTCGGCGGTGCTGGTGGTGATCGGAATCCTTAACTACCTGTTCCTGCTCGGCAAGGTCGAACCGATTGTGGATGAGGAACCTTTATCCCACGCCCGTTCCGCCATTAACGGCGTGTAACCTGCGCAACGGCAGTGGCGCCCCGGCTGCGGGCGCCCGTTAACGGCCGGCCATAAACCGGCGATAAGCAGCAATCACCGCAAGAAAATCCTCCACGCCGCAGAACGACAGGCTCTCCTCATCGTAATAAGTCATGCCCTCTTCCAGGCCGTCATCCTCTAACGCCAGCTGATTGGCGCGGATCATCACCTCTTCCTCATCCAGCCACAGCGTATATTCGTGCCCGACGCGCTGCCACTGCTGCTGTGTGCCTTTGACTGCACGCACCGCGGCTTCGACTTCATCCAGCAGCGCAAAGTTCTCTTTCACCTCTTCATTGAACCAGTGCCCCACCGCTTCGTGGTCCATCGACATACGCACCCGGACCTGACCGGTCACGTCACGCAGAAATTCATATTCCATGTTGGCCTCATACCAGTGGCGCGCCAGACGGCACGCTTTCGTGCATTTTGTGCGCAGCGCGCGCAAGAAAGTGGGATCGCGCTCGCATTATGCCTGGAGACGGCGAGGGAAAAAAGCGCATAAAAAAAGGGACGATGCGCTCGTCCCTTTTTCACTGGCAGGCGTATTTTATACCGCCGTCTGGAAGATCACCCCGTCAGCCTTCTCGGTGTACTGAGAGAGCTGGTCGAAGTTCAGATAGCGGTAGGTATCCACCGCCGTCTTATCCACCTGAGCCACAAAGGTCTGGTACTCTTCCGGCGTTGGCAGTTTGCCAATCAGCGCCGCAACCGCCGCCAGCTCGGCCGAGGCCAGGAACACGTCGTGGCATCGGTACCCAGACGGTTCGGGAAGTTACGGGTCGAGGTGGAGACCACCGTCGCACCGGTCTGGCACGCGCGCCTGGTTGCCCATGCACAGCGAGCAGCCCGGCATTTCGATGCGCGCGCCGCCCTTGCCGAAGACGCCGTAGTAGCCTTCCTCGGTCAGCTGCGCGGCGTCCATCTTGGTCGGCGGAGCCACCCACAGGCGGGTCGGCAGCTGCGCCTTTGTGCGTGTCCAGCAGCTTACCGGCAGCGCGGAAGTGACCGATGTTGGTCATGCAGGAGCCGATGAACACTTCGTCGATCTTGTCGCCCTGCACGTCAGACAGCAGACGCGCGTCGTCCGGATCGTTCGGCGCACAGAGGATCGGCTCTTTGATGTCGGCCAGGTCGATCTCGATCACCGCGGCGTATTCGGCGTCCGCGTCGGCTTCCAGCAGCTGCGGATTGGCCAGCCAGGCTTCCATGCCCTGAATGCGACGCTCCAGCGTGCGACGGTCGCCGTAGCCTTCGGCGATCATCCACTTCAGCAGGACGATGTTGGAGTTCAGGTACTCGACGATCGGCTCTTTGTTCAGCTTGATGGTGCAACCGGCGGCGGAACGCTCGGCCGAGGCATCGGACAGCTCGAAGGCCTGCTCGACCTTCAGGTCCGGCAGGCCTTCGATTTCCAGGATGCGGCCGGAGAAGATGTTCTTCTTGCCTTTCTTCTCGACGGTCAGCAGGCCCTGCTTGATCGCGTACAGCGGGATCGCGTGGACCAGGTCACGCAGGGTGATGCCCGGCTGCATCTTGCCCTTGAAGCGCACCAGCACCGATTCCGGCATGTCCAGCGGCATCACGCCGGTGGCGGCGGCAAAGGCCACCAGGCCGGAGCCGGCCGGGAAGGAGATGCCGATCGGGAAGCGGGTGTGCGAGTCGCCGCCGGTGCCGACGGTATCCGGCAGCAGCATGCGGTTCAGCCAGCTGTGGATCACGCCGTCGCCCGGACGCAGCGAAACGCCGCCACGGGTCATGATGAAGTCCGGCAGCGTGTGGTGGGTCGTGACGTCGACCGGCTTCGGATAGGCCGCGGTGTGGCAGAAGGACTGCATCACCAGGTCGGCGGAGAAGCCCAGGCAGGCCAGGTCTTTCAGTTCGTCGCGGGTCATCGGGCCGGTGGTGTCCTGAGAGCCGACGGAGGTCATCTTCGGTTCGCAGTAGGTGCCCGGACGGACGCCCTGGCCTTCCGCGCCGCAGGCGCGGCCCACCATTTTCTGCGCCAGCGAGAAGCCCCGGTTGCTTTCGGCCACGTCTTTCGGCTTGGGTGAACACGTCGCAGTGCGGCAGGCCCAGCGCTTCACGCGCTTTGGCGGTCAGGCCACGGCCGATGATCAGCGGGATACGGCCACCGGCGCGCACTTCGTCGAGCAGCACGTCGGTTTTCAGCTCGAAGCTGGCCAGCAGTTCGCCGGTCTCGTGGTTGCGCACTTCACCCTTGTACGGGTAAACGTCGATCACGTCGCCCATGTTCAGGTTGGTGCAACGTCGACTTCGATCGGCAGGGCGCCGGCATCTTCCATGGTGTTGAAGAAGATCGGGGCGATCTTGCCGCCGAGGCACAGGCCGCCGCCGCGCTTGTTCGGCACGTACGGAATGTCGTCGCCCATGAACCACAGCACCGAGTTGGTGGCGGACTTACGCGAAGAACCGGTGCCGACCACGTCGCCGACGTAGGCCACCGGGAAGCCTTTCTGCTGCAGCGCTTCGATCTGTTTGATCGGGCCAACGCTTGCCAACCTGGTCCGGCTCGATGCCGTCGCGGGCGTTTTTCAGCATCGCCAGGGCGTGCAGCGGGATGTCCGGGCGCGACCAGGCGTCCGGTGCCGGAGAGAGGTCGTCGGTGTTGGTTTCGCCGGGGACCTTGAACACGGTGACGGTCAGTTTTTCAGCCAGCTTCGGACGCCTTCAGGAACCATTCGGCATCGGCCCAGGACTGCATCACCTGCTTCGCATAGGCGTTGCCCGCTTTGGCTTTCTCTTCCACGTCGTAGAAGTTATCGAACATCAGCAGGGTGTGCGACAGCGCTTCGGCGGCAATCGGTGCCAGGGCCTCATCGTCAAGCGCCTCGATCAGCGCATGGCGATGTTGTAGCCGCCCTGCATGGTGCCCAGCAGTTCGACGGCTTTTTCAGGAGTAACCAGGGGGGAGGTGGCTTCGCCCTTGGCGATAGCGGCAAGGAATCCGGCTTTGACGTAGGCAGCTTCATCTACGCCCGGCGGTACGCGGTTGATCAGCAGGTCAAACAGGAATTCTTCTTCGCCCGCCGGCGGGTTCTTCAGCAGCTCGACCAGCGCGGCCATTTGGGTTGCATCTAAAGGTTTGGGTACAATTCCCTCGGCGGCACGTTCTGCTACGTGCTTACGGTATTCTTCTAGCACGACGGTTCTCCTCGCTCTCATTGTCATATGCGGCGGGCGTTCTCTTCACGCTCCTGTGAGACAGCAGTTTGTAGGGTAAATGCCCGATACCGCGTCGGGCAGCATAGCAGGATTTCTGCACAGTGTTAATCCGTTTACAAAAAAGCAACATATATAGGGGGCGGGGGTTAAAAAAAAACCAAAATTTGCTGACGTTATTTAGCAGATTTGTCTGCGCTTTGCGCCAGGAGAGAAGCCAGAGCGGCTCTAATAGTGCCTGTTCGCGCCTGTGCCGGTAGCCAATGGACCCAGGTTGTAGCGAGTAATTTATTGCATCCGGCCTTCATGCAGCGAATCCATAACCTGCAATCCCCTTTCAGGCCGGTTCATTCACTTTTGGTTATGTGCTAATGCGCTTGCACTAAACGGCTACCCTTCAGCTTCCCGCACACGTTTTCCTGAGGAAAAATTAATACCACATCACCTGATAAATATTGAACGTGATGCCTTGCGCGTATTTAATTAATTATCAACGCAGTGCCGGTTTAAATTAACCTTTAAACTTAGTCACTCAATTAAAATACACCCTTAAAAAATAACTGCGATTTAAAAAAGAGATAAAAAAATAAAAGAGGAAATGATAAATAAATAGCGTAGACTGCCTGCGGGCGCTTGAGGCTATCTGCCTTAAGATCTGCAAAAGAAATTGGGGTGGATGGTGGAAGGTGAACCGTGCGATTAATTTTCATTAACCGCACGGGTGAGCCACTACCCAAAACACCCAGACAGTGTCAGGGTAGTGGCTTGCTCGTGCTAATGCAAGGAGTAAGTGACTATGAAGGTGAAATTCAGCACGCTGATTATCAGCGGGCTCATCCTGTTAGGTTTATGCCTGGCAAATCGCAGTTCACTGTGTGAATTACGATTGCGGATATTCGCGGCTGAATTATCGGCTGTCATGGCTTACGAAGCACAACAGTAAACTTCAATAGCGGAGGGTCTCCTCCGCTATTCCGGCAACGTTTAACGTGTTGCTCCTGCGCCCGTTTTTATCTATTCAACTTACGTTTTCAATTAATACAAAAACGGCTCCTTACAGGAGCCGTTAATTAACCTAAGCCTAAGGCGAA
>JBCNOW010000021.1:0-173141 GCA_039593635.1 Enterobacterales bacterium | reverse complement strand
GTTTACAAAATTGTTAACAATTTTGAAACAACAAACGGCTCACGAATTGTCGCTTTCGCCAATAACCTCACAAACCACATGAGATTAACAGAAAAAAGCCGGCCGACTGGCCGGCTTTTCACTTACATCACCAGGCGGCGAATGTCGCTCAGCATGTTGTTGATGATGGTGATGAAACGCGCACCATCAGCACCGTCGATCACGCGGTGGTCGAAGGACAGAGAGATTGGCATCATCAGACGCGGCACGAACTCTTTGCCGTTCCACACCGGCTCCATCGCGGACTTGGACACACCGAGGATAGCCACTTCCGGCGCGTTAACAATCGGCGCGAAGTGGGTGGTACCCAGGCCGCCGATGCTGGAGATAGTGAAGCAGCCGCCCTGCATTTCGCCGGCAGTCAGCTTACCATCACGCGCTTTTTTGGAGATGGTGGTCAGTTCACGGGACAGCTCAGTGATGCTCTTCTTGTTCACGTCTTTGAAGACCGGAACAACCAGACCATTTGGCGTATCAACCGCAACACCGATGTTGATGTATTTCTTCAGCGTCAGCTTCTGACCATCTTCGGACAGGGAGCTGTTGAAGCGTGGCATCTGCTCCAGGGCCGCGGCAACGGCTTTCATGATGAAGACCACTGGGGTGAATTTCACGTCCAGCTTACGCTTCTCAGCTTCGGCGTTCTGCTGTTTACGGAACGCTTCCAGATCGGTGATATCGGTTTTGTCGAAGTGCGTAACGTGCGGGATCATCACCCAGTTACGGCTCAGGTTAGCACCAGAGATTTTCTGGATGCGGCCCAGTTCCACTTCTTCGATTTCGCCGAACTTGCTGAAGTCCACTTTCGGCCATGGCAGCATGCCCGGGATACCGCCGCCTGCGGCTGCAGCTGGTGCAGCTTCAGCGCGTTTCACCGCGTCTTTCACGTAAGCCTGAACGTCTTCGCGCAGGATACGACCTTTACGGCCGGTGCCTTTCACTTTCGCCAGGTTCACGCCGAACTCGCGCGCCAGGCGACGAATCAGCGGGGTCGCGTGGACGTAAGCGTCGTTTTCAGCGAACTCAGATTTTCGCATCGGCTTTCGCCGCTGCTGGCGCAGGTGCAGCAGCCGGTTTGGCTCCTGCAGCGGGTGCGGCAGCCGGTCAGGCAGCCGGAGCTGCGGCAGGCGCAGCGCCTTCCACTTCGAAGACCATGATCAGAGAGCCGGTAGAGACTTTATCGCCGGTGCTGATTTTGATCTCTTTAACGGTACCGGCGAACGGCGCAGGGACTTCCATAGAAGCTTTGTCGCCTTCAACGGTGATCAGTGACTGTTCAGCGGCAACTTTGTCGCCCACTTTTACCATCACTTCGGTCACTTCAACTTCGTCACCGCCGATGTCCGGTACGTTAACGTCTTTCGCGCCAGCAGCCGCTGCTGGCGCGGAGGCCGCAGCAGCTGCACGGCAGGTGCTGGAGCCGCTGCAGGTGCAGCGCCTGCCACTTCGAAGATCATGATCAGGGAACCGGTAGACACTTTGTCACCGGTGTTGATCTTGATCTCTTTAACGGTACCGGCGAACGGCGCCGGCACTTCCATAGAGGCTTTGTCGCCTTCTACGGTGATCAGCGACTGCTCAGCCGCAACGGTGTCGCCCACTTTCACCAGGATTTCAGTGACTTCAACTTCGTCGCCGCCGATGTCAGGCACGTTAACTTCTTTCGCTGCCGCGGCAGCTGCTGGAGCAGCTGCGGCCGGAGCTGCTTTCTTCTCTTCCTGCGCAGGTGCAGCAGCTGCTGCACCGTCGGCGGAATCGAAAATCATGATCAGTTTGCCGGTCTCGGTTTTATCGCCAACAGAGACTTTGATCTCTTTAACGATGCCAGCCTGAGGAGACGGGACTTCCATAGAGGCTTTGTCGCCTTCTACGGTGATCAGCGACTGTTCAGCTTCAACTTTGTCGCCCACTTTGACCAGGATCTCGGTGATTTCAACTTCATCAGCCCCGATGTCCGGTACATTGATTTCGATAGCCATTATTCTTTTACCTCTTACGCCAGACGCGGGTTAACTTTTTCTGCATCGATGTTGAATTTGGTGATTGCGTCCGCAACCACTTTCTTATCGATTTCGCCACGTTTAGCCAGTTCGCCCAGTGCTGCAACCACCACGTAAGAAGCATCAACTTCGAAGTGGTGACGCAGGTTTTCGCGGCTGTCAGAACGACCGAAGCCGTCAGTACCCAGTACGCGATAATCATCAGCCGGAACGTAAGTACGAACCTGCTCAGCGAACAGTTTCATGTAGTCAGTAGATGCCACCGCTGGCGCGTCGTTCATCACCTGAGCGATGTACGGAACGCGTGGGGTTTCCATTGGGTGCAGCATGTTCCAGCGCTCACAATCCTGGCCATCACGCGCCAGTTCAGTGAAGGAGGTCACGCTGTACACGTCGGAACCCACGCCGTAGTCTTTCGCCAGGATCTGCGCTGCTTCACGCACGTGACGCAGGATAGAACCGGAGCCCAGCAGCTGAACTTTACCTTTGCTACCTTCGACGGTTTCGAGTTTGTAGATACCTTTACGGATACCTTCCTCGGCACCCTGCTGGCATTGCCGGCATGTGGTAGTTTTCGTTCAGGGTGGTGATGTAGTAGTAAATGTTCTCTTGCGCTTCACCGTACATGCGCTCCAGACCGTCATGCATGATGACTGCCACTTCGTACGCGTAAGACGGATCGTAAGAGATACAGTTCGGGATAGTCAGCGACTGAATGTGGCTGTGGCCATCTTCGTGCTGCAGACCTTCGCCGTTCAGCGTGGTACGACCGGAAGTACCGCCGATCAGGAAGCCGCGAGCCTGCTGGTCGCCTGCCTGCCAGCACAGGTCACCGATACGCTGGAACCCGAACATGGAGTAGTAGATGTAGAACGGGATCATCGGCAGGTTGTTGGTGCTGTAAGAGGTCGCAGCCGCCAGCCAGGATGCGCCTGCGCCCAGCTCGTTGATACCTTCCTGCAGGATCTGACCTTTCTCGTCTTCTTTGTAGTAAGCAACCTGCTCACGGTCCTGCGGGGTGTACTGCTGGCCGTTCGGGCTGTAGATACCGATCTGACGGAACAGACCTTCCATACCGAAAGTACGCGCTTCGTCGGCGATGATCGGCACCAGACGATCTTTGATCGACTTGTTCTTCAGCATCACGTTCAGGGCACGAACGAAAGCGATGGTGGTGGAGATCTCTTTGTTCTGCTCTTCCAGCAGCTGAGAGAAGTCTTCCAGCGCTGGCAGTTCCAGCTTCTCGGTGAAGTTAGGCTGACGAGCAGGCAGGTAGCCTTTCAGCGCCTGGCGACGTTCGTGCAGGTACTTGTGCTCTTCTGAGCCTTCCGGGAAGGTGAGGTAAGACAGGTTTTCTACCTGCTCATCGGTCACTGGAACGTTGAAACGGTCGCGGATATAACGCACGCCGTCCATGTTCATTTTCTTAACCTGGTGAGCGATGTTTTTACCTTCTGCGGTATCACCCATGCCGTAACCTTTGATGGTGTGGGCCAGGATTACAGTCGCTTTACCTTTGGTTTCGCGCGCTTTTTTCAGTGCAGCGTAGATTTTCTTCGGATCGTGACCACCGCGGTTCAGCGCCCAGATCTGCTCATCAGTCCAGTCTGCAACCAGGGCTGCGGTTTCTGGATATTTGCCGAAGAAGTGCTCACGCACGTAGGCACCGTCTTTGGATTTGAAGGTCTGGTAGTCGCCGTCAACGGTTTCGTTCATCAGCTGGATCAGTTTACCGCTGGTGTCTTTACGCAGCAGCTCGTCCCAACGGGCACCCCACATCACCTTGATCACGTTCCAGCCAGCACCTGCGAAGATGCCTTCCAGTTCGTTGATGATCTTGCCGTTACCGGTTACCGGACCATCCAGACGCTGCAGGTTACAGTTGATGATGAAGCACAGGTTGTCCAGCTTCTCACGGGTAGCGATGGTGATCGCACCTTTGGATTCTGGCTCATCCATCTCGCCGTCGCCCAGGAAGGCGTAAACGGTCTGCTCAGAGGTATCTTTCAGGCCACGGTGTTCCAGGTACTTCAGGAACTTCGCCTGGTAGATCGCACCGATTGGGCCCAGACCCATGGATACGGTCGGGAACTGCCAGAATTCAGGCATCAGTTTAGGGTGCGGATAAGAAGACAGGCCTTTGCCGTGAACTTCCTGACGGAAGTTGTTCATCTGCTCTTCAGTCAGACGACCTTCCAGGAATGCACGCGCGTAGATGCCCGGAGAGATGTGGCCCTGGAAGTACACCAGATCGCCGCCGTCTTTCTCGTTACGCTGCACGGAAGAAGTGGTTGAAGCACACTTCGTAAACGGTCGCAGAAGACTGGAAGGACGCCATGTGGCCACCCAGTTCCAGGTCTTTCTTGGACGCGCGCAGAACGGTCATGATGGCGTTCCAGCGGATTGCAGAACGGATACGACGTTCCAGATCCAGATTGCCCGGGTATTCCGGTTCGTCTTCAACGGCAATCGTGTTTACGTAGTTGCTAGCCCCTGCACCTGAAGCAACCTTCACGCCGCCTTTGCGGGCTTCAGAAAGGAGCTGATCAATCAGATACTGAGCGCGCTCAACACCTTCTTCACGGATGACCGATTCGATCGCCTGTAGCCAGTCGCGAGTTTCGATCGGATCCACGTCATTTTGGAGACGTTCTGACATGGGGGTATTCCTTATCTATCTAATACGTTGATTTGTCTGGAACCTGTCCCATTGTATTTTCGTCAGAAAACACAATAAGACAGGTTCTGCGTTTAGTTGCCGCGCTCTAAAAGTACCTGGCGCTTAATCCTTTCGTTGCTGTATGCGGCGTAATGAACGTTCGCGACGCGATTGTTCACGGCTGCGGTCCAGCAAGATTTCCTCAATGAAAGCCAGATGGCGGTGCGACGCTTCGCGCGCCTGCTCCGGTTCCCCGGCCATTATCGCCTCGAATACTCGGGTGCGATGGTTGCTTACCAGTGGGAGCATCTCCCGACGGGCATACAACAATTCAAAATTCTGACGAACGTTCTGGGCCAGCATCGGCTCCATGCAGCGTAGCAGATGGAGGAGCACCACGTTGTGTGCCGCTTCGGTGACGGCGATTTGATACTGGACGACGGCACTGGACTCGGCGTCTAAATCGCCGGACTGCTGTGCCCGTTCAATGGCCTGATGCAGTTCGCGGATACGCACGCGATCTTCATCAGTGCTGCGAAGGGCGGCGTAATAGGCCGCAATACCTTCCAGCGCGTGACGGGTCTCAAGCAGATCAAACTGGGATTCTGGGTGGTCAGAGAGAAGTTCTACCAGCGGATCGCTGAAGCTCTGCCACAGGCTGTTTTGCACAAAGGTTCCGCCGCCCTGGCGACGAAGCAGCAAGCCCTTTGCTTCGAGGCGTTGAATCGCCTCACGCAGAGAGGGACGTGAAACGTCGAACTGTTTTGCCAGCTCGCGTTCTGGCGGAAGTTTCTCACCCGGGCGCAGAGTCCCTTCGAGGATTAAAAACTCCAGCTGCTGCTCAATCACATCAGATAGTTTTGGTTGGCGAATTTTGCTGTAGGCCATATTCCCTGTCTTACGCCTTTTTGCCCGGAGTCAATTGGTCTTACCAATTTCAAGTTGGTTCCTTCGCTAAAGTAACAAAGTATTCACCTTCTGTCCATATTGGTTTTGATTGAAATCAGTAAACCCTGCACATTTTAACAACCTTACAGAAATAACGTTTCAGAAATGTAACTTTGCACAAATGTTGCACAAATGAGTTTTACCAAAGAGGAGGGAGTTTTACACTGCATTATCGAACACCAGGCTTTTGCAATCTGAAGCGATTCAACAAAGCAAATAATGAAAATTCGCCTCCACTTAATAAGCATTTCTATTCTATAGGCAGAAATAGCGCAAGGGTAAGCGTTGACAGAGGCATGCTGCTTCTTTTTCATCCATCGTCGTCAGCATCCTAAAGCATAAAGCAGGTGCATTCGCAGGCGCTTACCACTATTCTGGCGCTTACGGAAGTTCACCGCTTTTTTCGGTTTGTTTAACCGTAAAGAAATAAATACAGAATATGGACTTTCATAATTACACACGCACAGCAGCGTGAACATAACAACCACACACGAGGTTTCAAATGGAAGCTCAACAGCACGGCGATCAGCTAAAGCGCGGCCTGAAAAATCGCCATATCCAGCTGATCGCCCTGGGCGGCGCCATCGGTACCGGCCTGTTTCTGGGCAGCGCATCCGTGATCCAGTCGGCCGGCCCGGCGATGATCCTCGGCTACGCCATCGCCGGCTTCATCGCCTTCCTGATCATGCGCCAGCTCGGCGAGATGGTCGTCGAAGAGCCGGTGGCCGGCTCCTTCAGCCACTTCGCCCACAAATACTGGGGCGGCTTCGCCGGCTTTGCCTCCGGCTGGAACTACTGGGTGCTGTACGTCCTGGTGGGGATGGCGGAACTGACCGCGGTCGGCAAGTACATCCAGTTCTGGTGGCCGGAGGTCCCGACCTGGGCCACGGCGGCGGTCTTCTTCGTGGTGATCAACGCCATCAACCTGACCAACGTGAAAGTGTTCGGCGAGACGGAGTTCTGGTTCGCGATCATCAAGGTGGTGGCCATCGTCGGCATGATCCTGTTCGGCGGCTGGCTGCTGTTCAGCGGCAACGGCGGCCCGCAGGCCACCGTGAGCAACCTGTGGGACCAGGGCGGCTTCCTGCCCCACGGCATGAGCGGGCTGGTGATGATGATGGCGATCATCATGTTCTCCTTCGGCGGCCTGGAGCTGGTGGGGATCACCGCCGCCGAAGCCGACAACCCGGAAGAGAGCATCCCGAAAGCGACCAACCAGGTGATCTACCGCATCCTGATCTTCTACATCGGCTCCCTGGCGGTGCTGCTCTCGCTGCTGCCGTGGGACGCCGCGCTCAACCGCCAGAGACACGGCAGCCCGTTCGTGCTGATCTTCCACGAACTGGGCGATGCCCTGGTGGCAAATGCGCTGAACTTCGTGGTGCTGACCGCCGCGCTGTCGGTCTACAACAGCTGCGTCTACTGCAACAGCCGCATGCTGTTCGGCCTGGCGCAGCAGGGCAACGCGCCGAAAGCGCTGCTGAACGTGGATAAACGCGGCGTGCCGGTGAACACCATCCTGGTTTCGGCGCTCGTCACCGCGCTGTGCGTGCTGATCAACTATCTGATGCCGGAACGAACGCGCTTTGGCGCTGCTGATGGCGCTGGTGGTCGCCGCGCTGGTGATCAACTGGGCGATGATCAGCCTGGCGCACCTGAAGTTCCGCCGCGCAAAACAGCAGCAGGGCGTAACCACCCGCTTCCCGGCCCTGCTCTATCCGCTGGGTAACTGGATCTGCCTGCTGTTTATGGCGGCCGTGCTGGTGATCATGCTGATCACGCCGGGCATGGCGATTTCCGTCTACCTGATCCCGGTCTGGATTGCGATCCTGGGCGTGGGCTATCCCGTTCAGCCAGAAAAAAAACGGAAAAGTAATGCCATGTAAAGCGCACTAATGCCCTTCACCGGGCCCGGCACCGCTTTCGCTGCCGGGTACCTGTATTACCGCCTCCCTCACACTTTCACGCCCATAGCGCATTTATCCATATCACCGCCCTGATACTGTTCCCCACGCAGTATACTGAAATTTACACCAGCAAATAATTCTTGCTCCACTTCATCGCAAACCGGAGACGCTGCGATGAACAGGAAACAACCAACTCTCGTTAAAAGAAAAGATCGGCTATGGGATGGGCGACGCCGGATGCAACATCATCTTCGGCGCCATCATGTTGTTTGTTAACTATTTCTACACGGATATTTTTGGCCTGGCTCCTGCGCTGGTCGGCGTGCTGCTGCTGTCCGTCCGCGTGATTGATGCCGTAACGGACCCGATCATGGGCGCGATTGCCGACCGTACCCGCAGTAAATATGGCCGGTTTCGTCCATGGCTGCTGTGGATTGCGTTCCCCTACGCGCTGTTCAGCATCCTGATGTTCACCACCCCGGAGTGGAGCTATAACAGCAAAGTTATCTATGCCTTTGTCACCTACTTCCTGCTGTCGCTCACCTATACCGCCATCAACATCCCCTACTGCTCGCTGGGCGGCGTGATCACCAACGATCCAAAAGAGCGCGTGGCCTGCCAGTCGTATCGCTTTGTGATGGTCGGCATCGCCACGCTGCTGCTCTCGCTAACGCTGCTGCCGATGGCCGACTGGTTTGGCGGCGATAACAAAGCCAAAGGCTACCAGATGGCGATGACCGTGCTGGCGCTGATTGGTACCTGTATGTTCCTGTTCTGCTTCGCCACCGTGCGCGAGCGTGTACGCCCGGCGGTACAGACCAACGACGAGCTGAAAAATGATCTGAAAGACGTGTGGAAGAACGACCAGTGGGTACGCATTCTGCTGCTGACGCTCTGCAACGTCTGCCCCGGCTTTATCCGCATGGCGGCCACCATGTATTACGTCACCTGGGTGATGGGCCAGAGCACCCACTTCGCCACGCTGTTTATCAGCCTGGGCGTTGTCGGCATGATGCTTGGCAGCGTGCTGGCGAAAGTGCTGACCGACCGCTGGTGTAAGCTGAAGGTCTTCTTCTGGACCAACATCGTGCTGGCGGCATTCTCCTGCGCCTTCTATTTCTTCGACCCGAAAGCCACCGTTACCATCGTGGTGCTCTATTTCCTGCTTAACATCCTGCACCAGATCCCGTCTCCGCTTCACTGGTCGCTGATGGCCGATGTGGACGACTACGGCGAGTGGAAAACCGGGAAACGCATCACCGGGATCAGCTTCTCCGGCAACATCTTCTTCCTGAAGCTGGGGCTGGCGATTGCCGGGGCGATGGTCGGCTTCCTGCTCTCCTGGTACGGCTACGACGCCGGGGCGCAAAGCAGCAGAGCGCCAGCGCCCTTAACGGGATCGTGCTGCTGTTTACCGTGATCCCCGGCGTCGGATACCTGATTACCGCCGGCGTGGTGCGTCTGCTGAAAGTGGATCGCGAAACCATGATGCGCACCATCCAGCCGGATCTGGAAAAGGAGAAACGCCGCACCAACTACCATGAGCTGAACGCCCATCCGAACTTAAAGCCGCGCAACCTCACAACCAGGAAGACTAATGAACCGATGCAAGCTGGCCAAACCCGTTTATCGAACAACGCGCCGATCCGTACATTTTGCGCCATGAGGGGCAGTACTATTTTATCGCCTCCGTGCCGCAGTACGACAGGCTGGCGATCCGCCGCGCAGCGTCGCTGGGAGGGCCTGCCATTACGCGACGCGGCCGACGGTACCGTGTGGCGCAAACCGGACAGCGGCCCAATGCAGCGCCAGCTAATCTGGGCGCCGGAACTGCACCATATCGACGGCAAGTGGTACATCTATTTTGCCGCCGCGCACACCCAGGCGCTCGACGCGCCCGGGAATGTTCCAGCACCGCATGTTTGCGCTGGAATGTGCTGACGGCGATCCGCTCAGCGGTCACTGGCAGCCGAGCAGCCAGGTGAAAACCCAGTTCGACACCTTCGCCCTGGACGCCACCACCTTTGTGCATCAGGGGAAACGCTGGTATCTGTGGGCGCAAAAAGCGCCGGACATCTCCGGCAACTCCAACCTTTATCTGTGCGAAATGGGAGAACCCGTGGACGCTGAAAGGCGAGCCGGTGATGCTCAGCAAACCGGAATATGACTGGGAGTGCCGGGGCTTTTGGGTCAATGAAGGCCCGGCGGTGCTGTTCCACGGCGATAAGCTGTTTATCAGCTACTCCGCCAGCGCCACCGATGAGAACTACTGCATGGGGCTACTGTGGATAGACCTGCACGCCGATCCGCAAAACCCAGCAAACTGGCACAAATCCCCGCGCCCGGTTTTCGTCACCAGCTACGAAAACCGCCAGTACGGGCCAGGCCACAACAGCTTTACGCAAACGCCGGAAGGGGAAGATGTGCTGGTGTATCACGCGCGTAATTACACCGAAATTGAGGGCGATCCGCTGTACGATCCCAACCGCCATACCCGCCTGAAACTTGTCCGCTGGCACGAAAACGGGATGCCTGATTTCGGCATCCCGCCTGCGGATACCCTGTAGCGTTGCGGCGCGCTGGGTTACACCAGCGTGCCGTAAATGGTCAGCAGCGCCACAACAACGACCAGCACCAGCGAAACGACGTTTTCTTCGCCATCGACACGGCGGCTTCGGCGTTTCGACTTTGTCGGGATGCGGCTCGCGCGCCAGTGAGAACTGCGCCAGGCGCGTCAGCACCTGATACTGCGACGTATGGCGGTCGCCAAGCGAAGCAAACCATGCGGGCAGCGCTTTTTCGCCGTGGCCAATTAGCGCGTACACCACGCCCACCAGACGCACCGGAAGCCAGTCGAGCACGTGCAGGATGGCATCAATGCCGGACAGCAAACGTTCATGCGGCGTCAGATAACGGGCAAGCCAGGTCTGCCAGGCGCGCAGAAACGCATACCCCATCAGCAGTACCGGCCCCCACGGGCCCCCCACCACAAACCAGAACAGCGGCGCCAGATAGTAGCGGAAGTTAATCCACAGCAGCGCGTTTTGCAGTTCGCGCAGAAACTCGCGCTCGTCGCAGTCCGGCGGCACGCCGTGGATCATCGTCAGCTCGCTCGCCATCGCCTGATGGGCCGCTTCATCATCGTGGCAGGCGGCTTTCAGGTAAGCGTGATAGTGCAAACGCACCTTGCCCGCACCAATGCACAGCACGCCGAGCAGGATCCACACCACCAGCAGCGGCACGTTGAAAAACAGAATGCCCTACAGCTCGCGCAGCAGCAGCAAGAACAGCAGCATGGCGATCACGCCCGCCTCATCAGCAGCGTACGCAGCATGGAGAAGCGCTGGCGACCGCGGAACAGCACCTCCAGCCGGTGATCCAGTTGCCAGTGTTCACCGAGTTTGAACAGGCGTTCAGCGATGATAACCAGCAGCATGGTAAACAACGTCATGGTATCTCCTCCTGCGGTGACGAGGCGGTGCGCCTGCCGCGAAAGCCGGATAGCGTGCCAGTCAAATGCCGGGCCGGGATCGGTTTTTCTCGCCGGAGCAATAT
The DNA here is from genome assembly GCA_039593635.1 of Enterobacterales bacterium. Lineage (GTDB taxonomy): Bacteria > Pseudomonadota > Gammaproteobacteria > Enterobacterales > Enterobacteriaceae > Enterobacter. The sequence goes on along the minus strand of JBCNOW010000021.1, from coordinate 162,033 downwards.
CGCTGTGCCCGGTAATATTGTCGGCGATTGCCGGGTAGAGTCCGATAAGCGTGTGGGTAATAGCAACCAGTTGCTGATACTGAGCATCGGTGTAGGGCGTCGTGTCCGTGCCTTCCAGCTCAATCCCAATGGAAAAATCGTTGCAGCGTTCGCGCCCGTGATACATCGACACACCGGCATGCCAGGCGCGCTTATCAAAAGGAACATACTGAACCACCTCACCATCACGGCGAATCAGGCAGTGAGCCGACACGCGCAAATGCGCAATCTCAGCGAAGAAAGGATGGGCATTGGGATCTATCGTTCCCGTGAATAACGCATCGATCCACGGGCCGCCAAACTCACCCGGCGGGAGGCTAATATTATGAACCACCAGCAGTGTGGGCTTTTCATCCTCCGGGCGGCAGTCGTGGTGCGGCGAAGGCACATGCCGCGCATCCACCAGCCATCCGTTTTCTAACAACATGCTGGAACTCCTTATGTATGGTGCTGTTACTCGGTTCAGAGTAGCATGTTTCAATATTATGATTCGTTACCAATTTGGAGTTTTATCATGCCGCCTCGCCGCTACAACCCCGACCACCGACGTGAAGCGCTTCTGGAACGTATTAATATGGATATTCCGGCAAGCGTTGCCCATGCTTTGAAAGAAGACCTGGGCGGTGACGTCAATGCCGATAAAGATATTACCGCACAATTGTTGCCAAAAGAGACACGCTCCCACGCGGTCATTATCACCCGCGAAGAGGGTGTTTTTTGCGGCAAGCGCTGGGTTGAAGAGGTCTTTACCCAACTGGCGGGCGATGATGTACAGGTAACATGGCACGTGGAAGATGGCGATAGCGTCACGCCAAATCAGCCGCTGTTCGAGCTGGACGGCCCCTCCCGCGTCTTGCTGACCGGCGAACGTACCGCGCTCAATTTTGTACAAACGCTCTCTGGTGTTGCCAGTGAAGTGCGCCGCTACGTTGACCTGCTGGCCGGCACCCGAACCCAGCTGCTGGATACCCGTAAAACGCTGCCGGGCCTGCGCACCGCCCTGAAGTATGCGGTACTGTGCGGCGGCGGCGCAAACCATCGTCTCGGTTTATCCGATGCCTTCCTGATTAAAGAGAACCACATAATTGCTTCTGGCTCCGTCCGTCAGGCGGTGGAGAAAGCCTTCTGGCTGCACCCGGATGTGCCGGTTGAGGTGGAAGTTGAAAGCCTCAGCGAACTGGAGCTGGCGCTGGAGGCCGGGGCCGACATCATCATGCTGGATAACTTCGAAACGCTGGCGACCTGATGCGCGAGGCGGTTAAACGCTGACGGCGAAGCGCGCACGGCTGGAGGTGTCCGGCAACGTGACGGAGACGACGCTGCCGCAGATTCGCCGACACCGGCGTGGATTATATCTCCGTGGGCGCGCTGACCAAGCACGTGCAGGCGCTCGATCTGTCGATGCGTTTTCGCGAAGTCTGACGTAAGGCCATGCCGCCGGTGCTGGCGGCAAAATGCGAGCCGGCTTCCATCATCATGTGGCTTCGCCTGTAACGCGCTACATTGTCTGCGCGCCCCTTTCCGGGATTGAAACGCGCCCCCTTCCGCTTTTCCCTGCCCTTTCTTACCGTTGCGGCTCCACAACAAGGAGCCTCATTATGGATAAACAACGCGGTTTTACCCTGATCGAGCTGATGATTGTCATCGGTATCGTCGCCATCCTCAGCGCCATTGGCCTGCCCGCTTACCAAAATTATCTGCAACGTGCCGCGCTGACCGACATGCTGCAAACCATGGTGCCCTATAAAACTGCCGTGGAGCTGTGCGCCATTGAGCGCGGCGGACCGGCGCAGTGTCAGGCCGGCGAGCGCGGGATTCCCGCCGCCAAAGGCTCGCGCTATGTGGCGAACCTGAGCGTGGTTAATGGTGCCATTACGCTGACCGGCCAGGAGAGCCTGACGGGGTTAACCGTTGCAATGTTGCCGATATGGAATGCGGCGGAAGGCGCACTCAGCTGGCAACGCAGCTGCACCAGCGACAACACCAGCCTGCGCGACAGCTGCCTTGAGCAGTTCCGCTTTGCCGACAAGGAAGAAAACAATGGATAAGCCGGATAGCACCCTGCAGGCGCTGTGTGCCCGCTATCAGGCCGTAATACTGCACCATGACGCCACGCACTTGCGCGTGGCGGTCGCGGACGCGCCAGATCCGCTGTTGTTAGAGGCGCTGCAGTTTGCCAGCCAGTGCGCAGTCGAGGTTGAGTGCTGGCCCGCCGCACGGCTGGAGCAGCTGCTGCACCAGCCAGAAAGCCGTGCGGCACCGCGCGAACAGGCCAGCGCCGAGTCCGCCATCCACGCGGTGGATCAGATTCTGCGCCAGGCCATACAGCGACGCGCCTCCGATGTGCACTTTGAACCGCAGCGTCACGGGCTGCGCGTGCGGCTGCGGATTGACGGCGTGCTGCATCCGCTGCCGCAGTTACCGGATGCCCCACCCGCCGCCGTGCTGGCACGCTTGAAAATCCTCGGCGGTCTGGATATCGCGGAGCGTCGGCTGCCGCAGGATGGCCAGTTCAGTCTGGAGATGGATGACAAACCGGCGGCGTTCCGCCTGTCGACCCTGCCGGTCAGCCAGGGTGAAAAAGCAGTGGTACGCCTGCTGCAAAGCGAAAACAGCGCCATTGCGCTCGATAAGCTGGGCATGCCGCTACCACAGCTGCGCCTGCTGAAAAACGCGCTGGCCAAACCGCAGGGGCTGATTCTGGTCACCGGCCCAACCGGCAGCGGTAAAACCTTTACGCTGTACAGCAGCCTGAGCGCCCTCAACGTGCCGGAGAAAAACGTCTGCAGCGTGGAGGACCCGCTGGAAATTCCGCTACAGGGGATTAACCAGACGCAGGTACAGCCACGGAGCGGTCTCGACTTTAACCGCGTCCTGCGCGCGCTGCTGCGGCAGGATCCGGACGTCATAATGATCGGTGAAATCCGTGATGCTGAAACCGCCAGCATCGCCGTAAAAGCGGCGCAGACCGGACATCTGGTGCTCTCGACTTTGCACACCAACTCGACGGCCGAAACCCTGACCCGCCTACGGCAGATGGACATTCCCGGCTATCTGCTTGGCCCGGCGTTACAGCTGGTGGTGGCGCAGCGGCTGGTGCGCCGTTTGTGCGTGCACTGCCGTCAGCCGGGCCAGGCGATTGCCCATCTGCCGGGCGACATGTGGCCCGGCACGCTGCAAACCTGGCGTGCCCCCGGCTGCGATCACTGCTTCTCTGGTTATTACGGCCGCCTGGCGCTGTTTGAAATCCTGCCGATGAGCAGCAGATTGCAGAACGCCATCTCGGCTGATATGCCGCTGGAGCACCTGCTGACGCTGGCCGCGGAGCAGGGAATGAAAACGCTGCTGACCGCCGGGCTGGAGGCGGTGAGCCGCGGCGACACCTCTTTCGAAGAGATGCAGCGCGTGGTGGGCCTTGGCAATGGCTAATCGCTACCAGTTTCACTGGCAGGCACTGGACAGCATGGGCCTGCTGCAGGAGGGCGAGTCGCTGCAGCCCACGCAGGATGCCCTGCTCGGCCAGCTGGGCGATCGCGGCATGCTGGTGGTGAGCTGGCAGCGCGGGAAATGCTGGCGCGCGCGCGACTGGAAGTGGCAGCAGAAAATTGACCTGATGCGCCAGCTGGCGACGTTGCTGAAAGCCGGGCTGCCGCTGGCGGAGAGTCTGACATTGCTGGCCAGCGGCCATCCCCATGCAGGCTGGCGCGTGCTGCTGAGCCTTCTGCAACAGCGGGTCATGGCCGGAGAGCCGTTTTCTCAGGCGCTGCGCGCCTGGCCGGATATCTTCCCGCCGCTGTTTCCGGCACTGATGCAGGTGGGTGAGCTGACCGGGCAACTGGACGAGTGCTGCCGCCAGCTGGCACTACAGCAGAGCAGGCAACAGTTTCTGCGCCAGAAGGTAGTGAAAGCGTTGCGCTATCCGCTGTTCATCCTACTGGTGGCGCTGGCGGTCAGCGCCGGGATGCTGCTGTTTGTACTGCCGGAATTTGTTGCGGTGTACGCCAGTTTTGACGCACCGCTGCCGGCCTTTACCGCCGGCGTGATGGCGCTGTCGGCGCTGTTGCAGCAGGCGGCGCTGCCGCTGCTGTTGTGCGGTGTGGCGTCCGGGTGGCTGGCGCGTCTGACCTACCGACGATCCGTTGCGTGGCAAAAGCGCTGCCAGCAGTGGCTGCTGCGGCTTCCGCTGCTGGCCCCGTTGTGGCGCGGCGGTCAGCTCAGCCAGATATATGCGATTCTGCAACTGACGCAGCAGGCCGGACTGACGCTGCTGCAAAGCCTGCAGGCGGTGGAAGTGACGCTGGCCGCGCGACTGTGGCGCGATGCCATCGTGGCATTACAGCAGCATATTGCCGCTGGCGCACCGCTGCATCAGGCGCTACAGGGACATCCGCTGTTTACGCCGCTGTGCGCTCAGCTGATCCGCGTCGGTGAAGAGGCCGGTGCGCTTGATGTGATGCTGGCGCGGCTGGCGGAGTGGCACGAAGCGCAAACGCTGACGCGCGCAGACAGCCTCGCCGCTTCGCTGGAGCCATTAATGATGGTGGTGATTGGCGGCATTGTCGGCACGCTGGTGATTGCCATGTATCTGCCGGTATTTGGTCTGGGAGACGCCATACGTTAAACGGGCGCACGCGGCGCCCGTTGCGGCACATCAGCGGTTAAAGACGCGGTTTTCCTGCTCCTGCACACGAATAAAGGTGGTGCGTTTGGTCAGCTCTTTCAGGCGGTCTGCGCCGACGTAAGTGCAGGCCGAACGCAGTCCGCCGAGGATATCTTTCACCGTCTCCGCGACCGGTCCACGCAGCGGCAGACGAACGGTTTTACCTTCTGCGGCGCGGTAGCCCGCCACACCGCCCACGTGACGGGTCATCGCGGATTCGGAGCTCATGCCGTAGAACAGCATAAACTGCTCGCCCTTCTCTTCAACAAGAGTGCCTCCGCACTCATCGTGTGCCGCCAGCATACCGCCGAGCATCACGAAGTCCGCGCCGCCGCCGAACGCCTTTGCGACATCGCCCGGCATGGTGCAACCGCCGTCGCTGATAATCTGCCCGCCCAGGCCGTGCGCCGCATCAGCACACTCAATCACCGCAGAGAGTTGCGGATAACCAACGCCGGTTTTGACGCGTGTGGTGCATACCGAACCCGGACCAATTCCCACCTTCACAATGTCGGCACCGGAAAGGATCAGCTCTTCACACATTTCACCGGTCACCACATTCCCGGCGCAAATGGTTTTCCCCGGGAAGCTTTCCCTCGCGCGCTGCAGAAAGGCAACAAAGTGCTCGGAGTAACCGTTTGCCACATCAATACAGATAAAATTGAGTTGGGGCGACAGCGCGAGGATCGCGCTTAACTTTGTGAAATCTGCTTCTGAGGTGCCGGTGGAGACCATCACGTGGCTGAGCACCGTGGCCGGTACGTGCTGGATAAAGGTCTGCCACGCTTCAACACTGTAGTGCTTGTGAACGGCGGTCAGCACGTTAAAGCCAGCCAGCGCTTCGGCCATGGTAAAGGTGCCGACGGTATCCATGTTGGCGGCAATCACCGGAACGCCGGACCAGGCGAGGCCTGAATGTTTGAAGGTGAACGTACGTTCCAGCTCAACCTCGGAACGGCTTTTCAGCGTGGAGCGTTTCGGGCGGATCAATACATCTTTAAAGCCCAGTTTTACATCTTCTTCGATACGCATAGCAGAGTGTCCTGGTTAGTGACGACGAACCGCAGTTCGGGTAGCGCTCACGGCTCCAGTGTCGTTATCATACGCGCCATTCGTTCCGCGACAAGACTGCGAATTTCACTTTATTTAAGCTACAATCCGTTAAATTTAGCTGAGAAAACCGATTGTGATCGGGCTCTCATCACGCTGCGGCAGATGAGAAAATGTTGAGAGAACGCTATGCCTTTTACCGTTGCACTGACCGGCGGCATTGGTAGTGGTAAAAGCACCATTGCTAACGCTTTTGCCGCGCTGAACGTCGACATCATTGATGCCGATGTGATTGCCCGCGAGGTGGTTGAACCGGGCACACCTGCGCTCAATGCGATTGTGAAACGCCACGGAGAATCGATTCTGACCGCAGAAGGCACGCTTTATCGCGCGCGTTTGCGGGAAATTATTTTCCAGCAGCCGCAAGAGAAAAACTGGCTCAATCAACTGCTGCATCCGCTGATTAACGCCCGTACCCAGCAGCTGAAGGCGCAGGCAGCTTCGCCTTACGTCATGTGGGTAGTGCCGCTGCTGGTAGAAAATGGTCTGCAGCATCAGGCTGACCGGGTATTAGTCGTGGATGTCGATGAGGCCACGCAGCTGCAGCGCACCCGCCAGCGTGATGGTATCTCTCTCAGCCAGGCGCAACGGATTCTTGCCGCGCAGGCCAGCCGTCAGCAGCGTTTAGCCTGCGCGGATGACATCATAGATAACAGCGGCACGCCGGAACAGGCTTTGCCGCGCGTTGCTGAACTTCACCAGCGCTATTTACGCCTGGCAGCAACCGGACGGGATTAATATCATGAGCACAGTGGTTCTGTTTGAACACCCATTGAATGAGAAAATGCGCACCTGGCTGCGCGTGGAGTTTTTGATCAACCAGCTGCACGAAACGCTGCCGGTCAACAGCTCGGTTGCCGCACTGGGTGTGTTTCGTATTATTGGCGACCTGCTGGATATCTTCGAACGCGGCGATATGCGCACCGAGCTGTTAAAAGAGCTGGAGCGTCAGCAGCAAAAACTGCGTGCCTGGCTGGATGTGCCGGGTGTCGATGAACACACCGTTAGCCAGCTGCGTGAACAGCTGAAGCAACAATCCAGCGAGCTGATGGCCGCGCCGCGCATGGGTCAGCAGCTGCGCGAAGACCGGCTGATTGCCTCCGTACGTCAGCGCCTGAGCATTCCCGGCGGCTGCTGCAGTTTTGATCTGCCGGGTTTACACATCTGGCTGCACCAGCCACAGGCGCTGCGCGATACTCTGGTGAATAGCTGGCTGGCCTCGCTCGATCCGCTGCGCAACAGCCTGACGATGATCCTCAACCTGATTCGTCAGTCGGGCGTGTTTCGCCATCAGACCAGCCTCAACGGCTTTTACCAGGATAACGCCGAAGGGTCCGACCTGCTGCGCCTGCAGCTGACGCTGGAAGATGCGCTCTATCCGCAGGTCTCTGGTCATAAAAGCCGCTATGCCATCCGCTTTTTACCGCTCGATAGCGAACGCGGTGAAGTGCCGGCGCGACTGAATTTTGAATTAGCCTGTTGTTAGAGGATGTTATGCAGGAAGAGATGATTACCGTACCTTGCCCCAACTGCGGTAAAGCCGTGATGTGGGATGAACTCAGCCCGTGGCGCCCGTTTTGCAGCAAACGCTGCCAGTTGATCGATCTGGGCGAGTGGGCCGCTGAAGAGAAACGCATTCCCAGCAGCGGAGACATGACGGAGAGTGACGACTGGAGTGAAGAGCAGCCGTAATCGGCAGGGGCACGCGGCCCCTGAGTTTAAATCTCGCCCGCCACTAAGCGGGCAATCAGGGCGTGGTTGGCAGGTGGAAATTCATCGGCCACTAAATCACGCTGCTCGACCCAACGCTGCGGCTGACCTTCGCGTCCCCACGGCTCACCCTGCCAGCCCTCCACCAGGAAGAAATGCAGCGTAACACGCAGGTCATCGTAACTGTGGTCGGCCTGACCAATCGCTTTCGCCGCCGTCACCTCAATACCGGTTTCTTCCATCAGCTCACGTTTTAACGCCTGTTCTGCGCTTTCGTGCTGTTCAATTTTTCCGCCCGGGAACTCCCATTTGTTGGCCATGTGCGAGCTTGCTGCGCGCTGGGCAAGAAAGATCTGACGACTGGCATTGCGAATGATGCCCACCGCCACCTGCAGGTGTTTCATAAGCTGGATTCCGCTTGTAGTGAGTGAGCGCTGATTTTAAAGCAGACGCCGGACGATGTTAACTGCTGTCGGCTTCACCGCGATCCTGTCGCACAGATTCCAGTTATTAAGACAGGTCGTAATGATCGCACGGCGCCATGTTGGGAATACTCGCAGCCACTTTACTCTAGCCAGGCCGACTACACATGGAACGCAAACTAACAACGTTTCTGGCGCAAGACGCACAGAAACAGATGAATACCTTACGCCATTTAGTTTTTCACGACATCCTGACGCTCGACAGCGCGCAAAACACTTTAACCTGGTGGCCAGAACAGAAGACCATCCCGCTTAATGAAGCGCAGAAGCGCTTCTTCTCCTGCCTGCTGCTGCGCATCACCTCGAAACGGCAGATCATTGCCACGGTATGGAATGAGAGCTATCCGGGGATCAGCGACAACAACTATCACCAGCTGCTGTTTCAGAGCCGGGCGTTGCTGAAACGCTATGGTTTGCCGGATGGGCTGCTGGTTACGCTGCCCTATCATGGCGTGCGGCTGAATGAGGAGAAGCTGATGGCGATTACCCGCTAATCAGCCAAAGAAAAAGGAGCCCGCGGGCTCCTTTTTGTTATCAGGCCAGACGGCCGTGGCACGGTTTGTATTTTTTACCCGAACCGCATGGGCACGGATCGTTACGACCCACTTTACGATCGCCGGTCTGCGCGGCGATCGCTGCTGCGGCTTCGCTTTCGTCAGTCTGGTGGCTCAGCTGCTGCATCTGTGCCAGACGCTCAGCTTCTTCACGACGCTGCTGCTCCATCGCTTCCACTTCTTCCGGCATACGCACCTGCACCTTGCTCAGGGTGCTGATCACTTCATACTTCAGCGACTCCAGCATCGAGGCAAACATGGCGAAGGATTCACGCTTGTACTCCTGCTTCGGATCTTTCTGCGCATAGCCACGCAGGTGGATACCCTGACGCAGGTAGTCCATCGCCGCCAGGTGCTCTTTCCACAGGGAGTCCAGCGTCTGCAGCATCACGCCTTTTTCGAAGTGACGCATCATCTCAGCGCCAACCACCTCTTCCTTACGCTTAGTTAACGCTCCAGCGCGGTTTCAAAGATACGCTCGCGCAGGGTCTCTTCATGCAGCTCAGGCTCTTTATCCAGCCACTCTGCGATCGGCAGATCGAGATCGAAGTCGTTTTTCAGGCGTTCCTGCAGGCCTCGCAACATCCCACATCTCTTCCAGAGACTGCGGCGGAATGTGCGCGTCGATAGTGGCTTTGAACACATCTTCGCGGATGCTGTTGATGGTTTCGCTCACGTCGGACACGTCCAGCAGTTCGTTACGCTGGGTGTAGATAGCACGGCGCTGATCGTTGGCGACGTCATCGTATTCCAGCAGTTGCTTACGAATATCGAAGTTGCGGCTTTCCACTTTGCGCTGGGCGTTAGCGATCGCTTTGGTCACCCACGGGTGCTCAATCGCTTCGCCCGGCTTCATGCCCAGCTTACGCATCATGCCGGACACGCGGTCGGAGGCGAAAATACGCATCAGCGCATCTTCCATCGACAGGTAGAAGCGGGAAGAACCGGCATCACCCTGACGACCCGCACGGCCACGCAGCTGGTTATCGATACGACGCGATTCATGACGCTCGGTACCGATAATGTGCAGACCACCGGATGCCAGCACCGCGTCGTGACGCACCTGCCAGTCGGCCTTAATCTGCGCAATCTGTTCAGGCGTTGGGTTTTCCAGCTCAGCCACTTCGGCCTGCCAGCTACCGCCCAGCATAATATCGGTACCACGACCCGCCATGTTGGTCGCGATGGTCACGGCCGCCGGATAACCCGCCTGCGCAACGATATCTGCTTCTTTGGCGTGGAATTTGGCGTTAAGAACGTTGTGCTTAATGCCCGCTTTGGTCAGCTCGTTGGAAACCACTTCGGATTTCTCAATGGAGATGGTCCCCACCAGCACCGGCTGGCCTGCCGCGGTACGATCGCGAATATCTTCGATGATCGCCTGAATTTTTTCCGCTTCGGTCATGTACACCAGGTCCGGCATATCCTTACGGATCATCGGACGGTTGGTTGGCACAACCACGGTATCCAGCTTGTAGATGGAGCTGAATTCAAACGCTTCGGTATCGGCAGTACCGGTCATGCCCGCCAGCTTCTCGTACAGACGGAAGTAGTTCTGGAAGGTGATAGACGCCAGCGTCTGGTTTTCATTCTGAATATCCACACCTTCTTTGGCTTCCACAGCCTGGTGCAGACCATCAGACCAGCGGCGGCCCTGCATGGTACGGCCGGTGTGTTCATCGACGATGATCACTTCGCCGTCTTTGACGATGTAGTCGACGTCGCGGGTGAACAGCGCGTGGGCGCGCAGCGCGGCGGTCACGTGGTGCATCAGCATGATGTTGCTCGGAGAGTAGAGAGACTCGCCCTCTTCCATGATGCCTTCACTGACCAGCAGCTCTTCAATTTTCACCAGACCGCGTTCGGTCAGGTTCACCTGGCGCGCTTTCTCATCAACGGAGAAGTGGCCTTCGCCCTGGAAGGTATCCGAGTCTTCTTTCTCCTGGCGCACCAGGTGCGGAATGATTTTGTTGACCTTGATGTACAGCTCGGAGCTGTCTTCGGCCGGGCCGGAGATGATCAGCGGGGTACGCGCCTCATCGATCAGGATGGAGTCCACCTCATCCACCAGCGCATAGTGCAGCTTGCGCTGGACGCGCTCTTCCGGGCTGAAGGCCATGTTGTCGCGCAGGTAGTCGAAGCCGTATTCGTTGTTGGTGCCGTAGGTGATATCGGCGGCATAGGCTGCACGCTTGGCCACCGCCGGCAGGCCCGGCAGGTTGATGCCGACGGTCAGGCCGAGGAACTCGAACAGCGGACGGTTGTTTTCGGCGTCACGCTGCGCCAGATAGTCGTTGACGGTCACGACGTGCACGCCCTTGCCGGTCAGCGCGTTCAGGTAAGCCGGCAGCGTCGCAGTCAGGGTTTTACCTTCACCGGTACGCATTTCCGCGATGCAGCGCTCGTTGAGCACCATGCCGCCCATCAGCTGCACGTCGAAGTGACGCATGCCAAACACGCGCTTACTCGCTTCACGCACAACGGCGAAGGCTTCCGGAATCAGGCTCTCCAGGGTTTCGCCTTTTTCCAGGCGCGCGCGGAATTCCGCGGTTTTCGCTTTCAGCTCATCATCAGAGAGCTTCTCCATCGCCGGTTCCATACCGTTGATGACGGCGACAGCTTTGCGCATACGGCGCAGGGTACGATCGTTACGACTACCAAAAACTTTGGTTAATAATTTGATTAGCATAATAAATTATCTCAAACAGCCGCAACCATACGGGCGCAAAGATAAAAAATAGAAAAAGGAAAAGTAATGTTAGCTTTGAGGCGTTGAGGCCCGGCGCGGATGCCGTGAACCAGCCTGATCCATGTCAGCAAGAAGAGTGAACGTTGGGCGAAACATGATGCGCTCGCGACGGCGGTGCCATCGTGGCTAAAGGTTGCGCGGGTGAAGTCAGCAGCGCATTAAGCGTATCCAGCAGGGCAAGATGTTGCGCCTGCACCGGCAGCGTCTCTTCAGCAACCGGTATGGCCTGCGGCGCCATCGCGAACGACAGATGGCGGATAACCGTGCGGATGGCGTGCTGCTGCCAGTAATCAACGGAGAAATTAGGACGGCGACGCTGGCTTCAAGCCACGCGAGATTAGGTGAAATTAAACCGCACCACCTTGCCGGTAAACAGGCTGCTGACCGGCGAATCGCTGCTGGTGGGCTCTGCGCTTTGTGCAGAGCGCAGGCAAGCCGAAACTCGCCGCGACCATCCCTAATAAGAGATGCGGCCAGAAGTAACGTCTGCCAAATTGTCGCCAGCGCGACAGTATTCCGCTCACTTGCTCCACCACATACGCCCGTCAGTGCAGGCTGAGTTCAGTTATTCTTTTTTTAGCGCCCAGATATTACCACTAAAGCCGGGCAATTCGACAGCAGCAGGAATAACAGGGCTTACAGCGGAAAACACGTTCTTTTGCAGCCAAGGTTATGGTCGGCCCTGACAAAGCAGGAGTTTTGCGCAAAGCGGGCAATAACAGCGCCAGCGGCAGAGCAATAAAAAACGACTGGCTTCCCTGGTCGGAGAGAGTACCAGGTGAACCAGTCGACTTTTTTTACGAAACGGCTTTAACCGTTACGCCAGAACCATATTTGGCGCTTTGAACGCCAGCGGCAGTTCAGCTTCGTCTTCGAAGGTCACATATTCCCAGGCTTCCTGTTTTGCCAGGACGGCCTGCAACAGTTTGTTGTTCAGTGCATGACCGGATTTGAACGCGGTAAATGCACCAATGATGTTGTGACCACACATGAACAGGTCGCCGATCGCGTCCAGCATTTTGTGACGAACGAATTCATCTTCAAAACGCAGGCCGTCTTCGTTCAGTACGCGATAATCGTCAACAACGATGGCACAATCGAAGCTGCCGCCCAGGCACAGGCCGCGGGACTGCAGATATTCGATATCACGCATGAAGCCGAAGGTACGAGCACGGCTGATCTGGCGCATAAACGCATCAGCAGAGAAGTTCATCGCATAGCGTTGGGTGCTGGCATCAATCGCCGGATGGTTAAAGTCGATGGTAAAGTCCAACGAGAAACCATTGTACGGTTTGAATTCAGCCCACTTGTCGCCATCTTCGACGCGAACGGTCTCTTTGATGCGAACAAATTTCTTCGCGCAGTTCAGTTCTTCGATGCCGGCATCCAGCAACAGATAAACGAACGGAGCAGCACTGCCATCCATAATCGGGATTTCTGGCGCATCGACTTCAACAATAATGTTGTCGATACCCAGACCCGCCAGGGCGGCGTTCAGGTGCTCTACGGTAGAAATCCGCACGTCATGCTCGTTCACCAGACAAGTACAGAGCATAGTATCACGCACAGATTTGGCATCGGCCGGAAAATCTACCGGTGGATTCAAGTCGGTGCGACGATAGATGACCCCGGTATTGGCCGGCGCAGGGCGTAACGTCAGTGTGACTTTCTTGCCGGTATGTAAACCGACACCCGTCGCCTGAACGATACGTTTAAGTGTCCTTTGTTTGATCATCGTATAATCTCGCCAAATTAACTATCCAACCGAGAGTGTATATCACTAACGGTGGGCCAGTTTAGCACAAAGAGCGGAAATCCCCAAATTCCAGCCAATTCTTAGTCAGCTTGCTTACGCAGGAACGCCGGGATATCCAGATAATCTGGCTCTTTCGCCGTTTGCGGCGTTGGGTCATTAACCACTTTTGCGGCCGGTTTTTGCTCCTGAGTCAGAGGAGACATACCGTGCTGCTGGTAACGATCCATAACCGGCTGCTGAGTCTGCTTGTTGGTCACCAGAGTGATTTCAGGACGCTTGTCCATACCGATACCGGTAGCTACAACCGTCACACGCAGCTCGTCGTTCATTTCCGGGTCAAGGGATGTACCGATTACCACGGTAGCGTTGTCAGAGGCGAACGCACGGATGGTGTTACCCACGGTTTCGAACTCATCCAGACGCAGGTCAAAGCCAGCGGTAATGTTGACCAGCACGCCGCGCGCACCAGACAGATCGATATCTTCCAGCAGCGGGGAGGAGATAGCCATTTCAGCCGCTTCTTCAGCACGGTCTTCACCGCTCGCCACGCCAGAGCCCATCATCGCGTAGCCCATTTCGGACATCACGGTGCGAACGTCTGCAAAGTCAACGTTCATCAGGCCAGGACGGGTAATCAGTTCAGCGATACCCTGAACCGCGCCTTTCAGCACGTCGTTTGCCGCGCCGAAGGCATCCAGCAGGGAGATACCGCGACCCAGCACTTTCAGCAGTTTGTCGTTCGGGATGGTGATCAGCGAGTCCACATGCTTGGACAGCTCAGTGATACCCTGCTCCGCGAAGGCCATACGCTTCTTGCCTTCGAAGTTGAAAGGCTTGGTCACGACAGCAACGGTCAGGATACCTAAATCTTTAGCCACTTCAGCCACAACAGGTGCTGCACCGGTACCGGTACCGCCGCCCATGCCTGCTGCGATAAAGACCATGTCCGCACCTTCCAGTGCAGCACGCAGGGCTTCACGATCTTCTTCAGCCGCGTTGCGGCCAACTTCCGGGTTAGCTCCAGCGCCCAGACCTTTGGTGATACCACCACCGATCTGAATAGTCTGGCCAACTGCCGTCTTACGCAGTGCCTGTGCATCGGTGTTAACTGCAAAGAATTCAACACCTTCAATGCGTTCACGCACCATATGCTCTACGGCGTTACCGCCGCCGCCACCGACGCCGATGACTTTAATCACCGCGTCGTTGGTCAGTTCCATAGGTTCAAACATAATTTCTCTCTCCGTTGTGCCTGTCGCCCGAGACCGCTAATTCTCTCCGGTCTCTTAAAAAAATTAAAACTCTTTTCGCAACCAGTTGTTCAGTCGTTTGACCCACGACCCCACTGAGACGCGTTTTTCCACTTCTGCTTCACCACTGAGATGAGATTCCTTCCCGTAGTGGAGCAGGCCCACTGCCGTTGAATAGTACGGCTCCTGGGCATAATCCGTTAAACCGGTAATATTCAGCGGCGCACCAATACGCACCTGCGTATGGAACACGCGCTGAGCACAGGCCGCAAGACCTTCAATTTGCGCTGCACCGCCGGTTAATACAATCCCCGCCGCAAGATGATGTTTTACGCCCTGCTGACGAAGCTGTTCCTGTAACTGCAAAATCTCTTCGTTGACCAGGTTGAGCAGCTCGGTATAGCGCGGCTCAATCACCTCTGCCAACGTCTGGCGCTGCAGGCTGCGCGGCGGACGACCGCCCACGCTCGGCACTTCAACGCTCTCATCTTTGCCAACAATAGACCCCAGCGCACAACCGTGGCGCACTTTAATCGCTTCTGCATCGCTCGGCGGCGTACCAAAAGCGTAAGCAATATCGCTGGTCACCACGTTCCCTGCGTAAGGGATCACTTTGGTGTGGCGCAGCGCACCGCCGGTATACACGGCCATGTCCATTGTACCACCACCAATATCGACCACACAGACGCCCAGTTCACGTTCGTCTTCGGTCAGCACGGAATAACTTGCCGCCAGACCGGCGAAAATAAGTTGGTCAACTTTCAGGCCACAACGTTCAACGGCTTTAACAATGTTCTTCGCCATATCGTTGTGACATGTGATCAGGTGCACTTTTGCCTGCATACGCACGCCAGACAGACCAACCGGGTTCTTGATCCCTTCCTGGTAGTCAATCGCATATTCCTGCGGGATCACGTGCAATACGCGATGCTCATCGCGGACACGCACGGATTTCGCCGTATGCACAACGTTTTCAACGTCTTCCTGCGTCACTTCTTCTTCGGAAATCGGCACCATGCCGATTTCGTTCTGGCAGCTAATGTGCTTACCAGAGAGGGCCAGATAGACAGAAGAAATCTGGCAATCTGCCATCAATTCAGCCTGATCGATGGCGCGCTGTACGCATTTCACCACCGACTCAAGATCGTTTACCCCACCTTTATCCATACCACGGGACGGGCAACTGCCCACGCCAATGATATTGACCATACCGTCGGGCAGAACTTCCCCTACTAAAGCGGCAACCTTCGCGGTGCCAATCTCCAGTCCAACTACCAGTTTTCTGTCCGTCGCCTTGATCATTGTTGTTCTGCCTGTACCTGTGCCTGATTCTGTTGCTGATTAGGTTCCTCGACCGGAGCCGGTTCCCAACCGACTGCTGCGCCTGAGTCATAGCGCAAATCAACGTAGCTTATCCGTTTGCCGTCCGTCTGCGCCTGCTGCTGTAAAACCGGGTAAAGTTCTACAAAACGCGCCAGACGTTTCATTGTGTCGCCGCGTCCCAGGTTGAGCTTAATGCCGTTCGTCAACGTGAGCTGCCAGGAGCGGCGCGCCGTCATCGCAGCATCTTTTAACGTAAACCTGTCCTTCGCCAGCACCTGCCCCATTTCGCGAAAACCCTGCAATACTTCGTTTTCGCTGCCTTCCGGGCCATACAACATCGGTAAATTTTGCTTGTTGACACGATCGCTGGCCGGGACGCTGAAGGAATTTCCGTCTACGTCAACCATGTGCTGATCATTCCAACGCGCAATGGGCACATATTCAACCAGATGAATCTTCAATTCATCAGGCCATTGCTTTCTGACACTCGCCTGTTTTATCCACGGCAGACGTTCAATCTGGCTCTGAATAATATTGACGTCCTGCGTCATAAAGGTGCCGGGCGACCCCAGCGCCAAAATTGACTGGCGAATATCATCGTTACGCGTGTAGTGACGCTCACCGGTCACCACCAGCTTCGACAGCGGCAACCGCTGCGCATCTTCCATCCAGCCCAGCACCATCCAGCCGCTGATAAACACGGTGCACAGCACCCCGAGCAGGAAAATAATCCCTGCAAGACGCGTTCCATTACTCCGGCGTGAAGAAGAGTATTCTTCCTCGTCATCGCGGTTGCGCGTGTTCAATGCAGCCTGAGACATATCAGCCCGCCTGGTCCAGAATACGTACGACTAACTGCGAGAAGCTCATTCCCCGCCTGACGCGCCGCCATCGGCACAAGGCTGTGGCTGGTCATTCCCGGCGAGGTATTCGCTTCCAGCAGATAAAACTGCCCGTCGCTGTCCAGCATCACATCAATGCGTCCCCAGCCACGGCAGCCTAAAACATGCCATGCTTTAAGCACCAGGGACTGTAATTCCGCCTCTCTTCTCGCTCACCTTCAAGACCACAAGGGCAGAAATATTGCGTCTCATCAGAGAGATACTTCGCCTCATAATCATAGAAGACTCCGGCGGGTTGGATGCGAATTGACGGTAAAATTTCTTCGCCAAGCATCGCCACGGTAAATTCCGGCCCGCTGAGCCATTTTTCAATCAGAACTTCTTCATCGTGTTGAAATGCCAGCGCTAAAGCAGCTGCTAAATCTTCAGCTTTATCGACCTTTGACATCCCGACGCTCGACCCTTCACGGCTGGGCTTTACAATAACCGGTAAGCCCAGTGCATCAATCGACGCCTGTATTAACGCTGTCAGCATCCAGCCCCTGTTCAAACTCGCTGACGCGTCAGCCCGACCCCCAATGGTGCAAGCCGGGTAACCCCCCGCCCTGCCACAGCAATTTGCTGCGCAGTTTATCCATGGAGATGGCGGAAGCCATCACGCCGCTGCCGGTGTAAGGCATGCCGATCAAATCCAGCAGCCCCTGCAGGGTACCGTCTTCACCGCCACGACCGTGCAAAGCGATAAAGACTTTATCGAAGCCCATCGCTTTTAATTGCGGGAGGTCCAGCACTGAGACGTCACGGGTGTCGACACCGTGCGCATTAACGCCGCCTTCACGCAGGCCCGCCAGCACGGCAGCCGCCGGAATTCAGGGAAACCTCGCGCTCGGCGGAGGTGCCGCCAGACAGGACAGCAATCTTATCAGCCATGATGCTCATCCTCCTGGGTTTGCGGCTTCAGTTTGATTTCAGCTAAGGTACGGGCGATTTTGCCGATATTTCCCGCACCCTGAATCAGGATCAGATCGTTACCGGTCAGGACCGGTGCCAGAATTTCCGCCACCGGTGCAGGATCAGATACCAGAATAGGGTCAACTTTACCGCGTCCGCGAATGGTACGACACAGAGAACGGCTGTCCGCGCCCGGAATCGGCGTTTCGCCCGCGGCGTAAACATCCAGCATCAGCAAGGTATCCACCTGCGACAGGACGCTGGCGAAATCGTCATACAGATCGCGGGTACGCGTAAAGCGGTGCGGCTGGAAGATCATCACCAGATTCTTCTCCGGCCAGCCCGCGCGCGCCGCTTTGATGGTGGCGTCCACTTCGGTCGGATGGTGACCATAGTCGTCCACCAGCATCGCGGTGCCCGGCTTACCATTCACCGCATCCAGCGGGAATTCACCGAGGAAGTCGAAACGACGCCCGGTGCCCTGGAAACTTTCCAGCGCGCGCAGGATCGCTTCATCGTCAATGCCTTCTTCCGTCGCAACGGCCACCGCCGCCGCGGCGTTCAGCGCGTTATGGCGCCCTGGCGCATTCAGCGTGACGTGCAGCAGCTCTTTGTCCTGACGCGCCAGGGTGAAGTGGCCCTGCGCACCAATCTGTTTGTACTCTTCCACGCGGACATCAGCGTCTTCGCTGAAACCATAGGTGGTGATCTGACGACCCACGCGCGGCAGCAGCTCGCGGATCACCGGATCGTCCACGCACATTACCGCACGCCCATAAAACGGCAGGTTGTGCAGGAAGTTGATAAAGGTCTGCTTTAAGTTCTCGAAGTCGCCCTGGTAGGTATCCATGTGGTCAGCTTCGATGTTGGTGACAATCGCCACCATCGGCTGCAGATGCAGGAACGACGCGTCGCTCTCATCCGCTTCCGCAATCAGATAACGGCTGTGGCCCAGACGCGCATGCACACCCGCCGCTTTCACCAGACCGCCGTTGACGAACGTCGGGTCGAGCCCGGCTTCCGCATAAATACTGGACACCATCGCCGTGGTCGTGGTTTTACCGTGGGTGCCGGCAATCGCAATGCCGTGACGGAAACGCATCAGTTCCGCCAGCATTTCCGCACGGCGGATCACCGGAATACGCGCTTCATGCGCGGCAACGATTTCCGGGTTGTCAGAGGAGATGGCGCTGGAGACCACCACCACGCTCGCATCGCGCACGTTTTCCGGGCGATGGTTGAAATAGATAGTCGCCCCAAGCGACGCCAGCTGCTGCGTAACAGGGTTTGGCGCCAGGTCAGACCCGCTGATCTGATAGCCTTCGTTAGCTAACACTTCGGCAATACCGCCCATGCCAGCACCACCGATGCCAACAAAGTGAATGTGCCGGACGCGACGCATCTCGGGCACGATTGAACGCAGTTTTGCCAGTTGTTGTGTATTCATTCTCTAAACGCCATCGACTACTTAAAATTCGTGCCGCGCTTCACGCGCTGCGAGGGTTAAGCCTGGGCTGCCAGGCTCACTTCTTTTGCCACCCGTTCCGTCGCATCAGGGATAGCGGCCGCGCGCGCGCGTTGCGCCATCTCCAGCAGTGCCTCTGTTCCAGCCCGCCAGGGTGGTGGCGACCGCATCGGCGGTAAATTGTGGCTGTTCAAAAATTTTCGCCGCACCGGCTTTTTCAAGCGGCAGCGCATTCCAGTACTGCTGACGGTCTTTGTGCTGGAACGGCACAAACAGCGCCGGTAAACCTGCGGCGGCAATTTCGCTGACCGTCAACGCGCCCGAGCGGCAGACCACGACATCGGCCCAGGCATAGGCTGCGGCCATATCGTCAATAAACTCCGTCACTTTATGCTGCGGCTGGCCCGCCTCGGCATAAGCCTGCTCAACGGTCTGCTGAGCGCCTTTTCCGCTCTGATGCCAGATCGTCACGGCATCACCCAGCTTTGCCGCCACCTGCGGCATCGTCTGGTTCAGAATACGCGCCCCCTGAGACCCACCGCCAACGACCAGCACACGAACCGGCCCTTCACGGCCCGCCAGGCGGGCGCTCCGGCAGCGGCAGCGCCAGCACGTCCACGCGCACCGGGTTTCCCACCACGTCCGCTTTCGGGAACGCGCCGGGAAACGCCTGCATCACTTTGGTGGCGATTTTCGCCAGCCATTTGTTGGTCAGGCCGGCAATACCGTTCTGCTCATGCAGCACAACGGGAATACCGCAACGGACCATGCGGCCAGCCCGCCGGGACCAGAGACATAACCGCCCATGCCCAGCACCACATCGGGCTTAAAGCGCTTCATGATGGTGCGCGCCTGACGCCAGGCGTTGAAAATACGCACCGGTGCCAGCAGCAGGGCCTTGAGGCCTTTGCCCCGCAGGCCGGAGATACGAATAAAGTCGATCTCGATACCGTGCTTCGGTACCAGATCGGCTTCCATGCGGTCTGCGGTTCCCAGCCAGCGTACCTGCCAGCCCTGATCCATTAAATGGTGCGCAACCGCCAGTCCCGGGAACACATGTCCGCCGGTACCGCCCGCCATCACCATTAACCGCTTCGGTTGATTCATCGTGAACCTCGTGTAAACGCCTGGGCTTTTTCCAGACGCGTCTCATAATCTATGCGTAACAAAAACATGATGGCCGTCGACATAATCAACAGACTCGAACCACCATAACTGATCAGCGGCAACGTCAGACCCTTGGTCGGCAGCATACCCGCTGCGGCCCCGACGTTAACCAGCGCCTGGAAGCTAAACCAGATACCAATTGAGCAGGCCAGGAAGCCTGAGAAGCGGTGATCGATCTCCAGCGCTTTCCGGCCGATGGACATGGCGCGGAAAGCGACGAAGAATACCATTAATAGCGCTAATACCACACCGATATAACCCAGTTCTTCCCCAATAATGGAGAAGATGAAGTCAGTATGCGCTTCCGGTAAATACTCCAGTTTCTGTACCGAGTTGCCCAGGCCCTGTCCCCAGACCTCACCGCGGCCAAACGCCATCAGCGACTGCGTCAGCTGATAACCGCTGCCGAACGGATCTTCCCACGGGTTCCAGAACGAGGTCACGCGGCGGATACGGTAAGGTTCGGCGAGGATCAGCAGCACCACCGCTGAAATCCCCATCCCGATAATGGCGATGAACTGCCACAGTTTGGCCCCCGCCAGGAACAGCATCGCCAGCGTGGTCACAAACAGCACCACCACAGTACCGAGGTCAGGCTGCGCCAGCAGCAGGACCGCCAGCACCAGAATCACGCCCATCGGCTTTAAGAAGCCGCGAAGGTTATTACGCACCTCATCCACCTTACGCACCAGGTAGTTCGCCAGGTAGCAGAACAGGGACAGCTTGGTAAACTCCGCTGGCTGAATACGCAGCGGGCCGAAGGCGATCCAGCGCGATGCCCCGTTAACGGAGCTACCGACCACCAGCACGATCAGCAGCATAATGATCGAGGCGATCAGCATCGCGGTACTGTGCCGCTGCCAGAACGCCATCGGCAGACGAAGCGTCACCAGCGCCAGGCAAAACGCCAGAATGATGTACAGCCCATCACGCTTGGCAAACAGGAAAGGATCGTTCGCCAAGACGCTGCCCGACGGGCATCGAAGCCGAGGTCACCATGATAAAGCCGATCGCCGCCAGCCCCAGCGTCAGCCAGAACAGCGTGCGGTCGTACATAATCAGGCTAGTCGGAATCTTTATCCCGTGAGCCCATCACCCAGCCTTTCAGCGCCGCAAACAGCCACACCAGGATCCCAAATCCTGGCAGGCGCGGCATTTTCAGGCGAGGGAGAGATAAACGCATCAGCCTAACTCCTTCGCCAGGCGGGTAAAGACATCACCACGCTGTTCGAAATTCTTGAACTGATCGAGGCTGGCGCACGCCGGGGAGAGCAGCACCATATCGCCCGGCTGCACGCGCGGGGCAATCAGGCGCATCGCCTGTTCCATCGTTTCAGTTTGCTCGGCAATTTCCGGGCGTAGTTCAGCCAGCTCGCTGCCGTCGCGGCCAAAGCAGTACAGACGGATGTTATCGCCGGTGAGATACGGCTTCAGCGGAGGAGAAATCAGCTGATTTACCGTCGCCGCCCAACAGCAGATGCAGCGTGCCGTCAACCTGCAGACCGTTCAGCGCGGCCTCCGTGCTGCCCACGTTGGTGGCTTTGGAGTCGTTGATCCAGCGCACGCCGTTATGCTCCAGCGCCAGCTGGAAGCGGTGCGCCAGGCCGGTAAAGGTGGTCAACGCTTTCAGGCTGGAAGAGCGCGGCAGACCTACGGCATCCGCCAGCGCCAGCGCCGCCAGCGCATTGGTGTAGTTGTGCTGGCCGGAAAGCTTCATCTCTTTCACGTTCAGCACTTTCTCGCCTTTCACGCGCAGCCAGGTTTCTCCCAGCTGGCGGTTCAGGTGATAATCACCCATGGTGATGCCAAAGCTGATGCAGCGCTCATCGGCGCCACGCACCGGCATGGTCAGCGCATCATCGGCGTTAACCACGCAGACTTTCGCGTTTTCATAAACGCGCAGTTTGGCGGCGCGGTACTGCTGCAGGCCAAACGGATAGCGATCCATATGATCTTCAGTCACGTTGAGGATGGTTGCCGCCGCCGCATGCAGGCTGGAGGTGGTTTCCAGCTGGAAGCTGGAAAGCTCCAGCACATACAGCTCGCAGGCCTTTGTCATCCAGCAGCATCAGCGCAGGCAGGCCAATATTGCCGCCTACGCCTACGTTCATGCCCGCGGCTTTCGCCATTTCACCCACCAGGGTGGTGACGGTGCTTTTGCCGTTAGAACCGGTGATCGCGATAACCGGCGCCTGCGCTTCGCGGCAGAACAGTTCGATATCGCCGACAATCTCAACGCCCGCATCGGCGGCAGCGCTCAGTGAAGGGTGCGCCAGCGCCATACCCGGGCTGGCGACAATCAGATCGGCTGCCAGCAGCCAGTCATCATTCAGACCACCAAGGTGGCGTTCAACCTGTTCCGGCAGCTTGTCCAGACCCGGCGGAGAGACACGCGTATCCATCACGCGCGGCGTAACGCCGCGCGCAAGGAAAAAGTCCACGCAGGAGAGGCCTGTAAGGCCTAACCCGATGATAACGACTTTTTTGCCCTGGTAATCTGCCATGATTAACGTACCTTCAGCGTTGCCAGGCCAATCAGCACCAGCATCAGCGAAATAATCCAGAAGCGCACAATCACGCGCGGTTCCGGCCAGCCTTTCAGTTCATAGTGGTGGTGAATCGGCGCCATACGGAAGATGCGCTGGCCGCGCAGCTTGAAGGAGCCGACCTGCAAAATCACCGACAGCGTCTCAACCACAAACACGCCGCCCATGATCACCAGCAGGAACTCCTGACGCAGCAGTACGGCGATAATGCCGAGCGCACCGCCTAAAGCCAGAGAACCGACGTCGCCCATAAAGACCTGCGCCGGGTAGGTGTTGAACCACAGGAAGCCCAGCCCCGCGCCAACAATCGCCGTACAGACGATCACCAGCTCACCCGCGTGGCGCAGATAAGGGATGTGCAGGTAGTTCGCAAAGTTCATGTTACCGGTCGCCCACGCCACCAGCGCGAAACCGGCGGCCACAAAGACGGTTGGCATAATGGCCAGGCCATCCAGACCGTCGGTCAGGTTAACGGCGTTGCCGGTGCCAACAATCACAAAGTAGGCCAGCAGGATGTAGAACAGCCCCAGTTGCGGCATCACGTCTTTAAAGAACGGCACCACCAGCTCGGTGGCAGGCGTGTCTTTCCCGGCCAGATACAGCGCGAAGGCCACGCCCAGCGCAATCACCGACATCCAGAAATATTTCCAGCGGGCGATCAGGCCCTTAGTGTCTTTACGCACCACTTTGCGGTAATCATCCACAAACCCAATGATGCCGTAACCCACCAGTACGGTCAGCACGCACCAGACGTACGGGTTGGACGGATAGGCCCACAGCAGCACGGAAACCACGATGGCGGTCAGGATCATGATCCCGCCCATCGTCGGCGTACCGCGCTTGCTGAAGTGCGACTCCGGACCGTCGTTACGCACGACCTGGCCGAAAGAGAGTTTTTGCAGACGGGCAATCATGCGCGGGCCCATCCACAACGAGATGAACAGCGCAGTCAGCAGGCTGACGATGGCGCGAAACGTCAGATAGGAAAAGACGTTAAAGCCTGAGTAATATTTGACCAAATGTTCGGCCAGCCAAACTAACATGTCCCGTTCTCCTGTAATGCGTGCACAACCTCTTCCATGGCGGCACTACGTGAACCTTTCACTAACACAGTCACAATTTGTTTTTCTGTAATCAACGCGTTGAGGCGTTTAATCAACGCAGCTTTATCGGCAAAATGTTCGCCAACACCGCTGGCGTGGCTAATGGCCTGGCTCAGTTTTCCTGCGCTCAATACGCAGTCCAGTCCCGCTGCTTTCGCCGCTTCACCGACCTGGGTATGGCAGGCTTCGCTTTCGTCGCCCAGCTCAGCCATATCACCAACTACCATGATGCGGTAACCCGGCATCTCAGACAGCACCTGCACCGCCGCCGTCATCGAACCGACGTTCGCGTTGTAGGAGTCATCCAGCAGCAGCTTGTTTTCCGAAAGCTGAATCGGGAACAGACGCCCCGGCACGGCTTTCAGGTTCGCCAGCACCCTCTTGGTTTATCGCGGTTAAGCGGCGCGCCCACCGCCATCGCCAGCGCCGCCGCCGCCAGCGCATTGGCGATGTTATGGCGTCCCGGCAGCGGCAGCAGCACGTCCACGCCACCCGTCGGGGTGGTGAGGGTGAACTCCGTGCCGTGCGACGTCACATGGATATTGGTCGCGGTAAAATCACTGTTGGCCGCATTCGGCGAGAAGCGCCAGGTTTTACGCGAACCAATGATGCTTTGCCAGTTCAGCCAGTCGTTGTTGTCGGCGTTCATAATGGCGATACCGTCATCCGGCAGGCCGGTATAGATCTCGCCTTTGGCTTTCGCCACGCCTTCCAGCGAGCCGAAGCCTTCCAGATGCGCCGCCGCCAGGTTATTCACCAGCGCCGCTTCCGGGCGCGTCAGGCTCACGGTCCAGGCGATTTCGCCCTGGTGGTTTGCCCCTAACTCAATCACCGCATATTCATGTTCTTTGGTCAGGCGAAGTAATGTCATCGGCACGCCGATGTCATTATTGAGGTTGCCCGCGGTATAAAGCGTATTGCCGCACTGGCTGAGAATCGCCGCCGTCATCTCTTTCACCGACGTTTTGCCGGATGACCCGGTCAGCGCGACAACGCGAGCAGGCGGCACCTGCTGACGCACCCAGGCAGCCAGCTCACCGAACGCGAGACGCGTATCGTTCACCACAAGCTGCGGCAAATCGATATCGAGCCTGCGGCTGACCAGCAGCGCACCGGCGCCGTTCTCTTTGGCCTGTTCTGCAAAATCATGCGCGTCAAAACGCTCGCCTTTCAGCGCCACAAACAGGCAGCCCGCGGTAACTTTGCGGGTATCCGTGGTCACGGCATCAATGGTCAGGTCTTGCCCGTGCAGGTCGCCCACCGCTGCGAATCTCTGCCAGGGTTCCTTCAGCGTAACGGGACTATCATGCCACTACTCCCAGCAGACGAGCTGCCGTTACGCGGTCCGAGTAGTCCAGACGGCGGTTGCCAACAATCTGATAATCTTCATGGCCTTTGCCCGCCAGCAGAACAACATCATTCTCCTGCGCCTGCATAATGGCGTTGGTCACGGCTTCCGCACGGCCTTCCACCACGCGGGCACGACCCGCCGTCCAGCATACCCGCCAGAATATCGTTGATGATGGCGCGCGGCTCTTCGGTGCGCGGGTTGTCATCGGTCACCACCGGAATATCCGCGAACTGCTCGGCAATAGCGCCCATCAGCGGACGTTTGCCTTTGTCGCGATCGCCGCCGCAGCCAAACACGCACCAGAGCTTACCGGTGCAGTGCAGGCGCGCCGCTTCCAGCGCTTTTTCCAGCGCATCCGGCGTGTGGGCATAATCAACCACCACGGTCGGTTTACCCGGCGCGCTGAACACTTCCATACGGCCGCAGACCGGCTGCAAACGCGTTGACGTTTCCAGCAGCTCCGCGCCCATCGGATAACCCAGCGCCAGCAACGTCGCCAGCGCCAGCAGCAGGTTGCTGACGTTAAACGCCCCCATCAGGCGGCTTTCAATTTCGCCTTCCCCCAGGAAGAGGCAAAGCGGATCGTCGCGCCGCTGTCGTGATAATTAACCTCAACGGCCTTCAGCCAGCGGCCGTGGCAGTTCGGGTTGATATGGTCTTCCATCGATACCGCAACCGCATCCGGCAGCTTCGCAAGCCAGCGGCGGCCCACTTCGTCATCGGCGTTGATGATGGCCTGGCCGTAGTGGTGAGTAGAGAACAGCAGCCATTTCGCGGCTTCGTAGTGCTCCATATCACCATGATAATCAAGGTGATCGCGGCTCAGGTTGGTAAACACGGAAGCGGCAAATTTCAGCGCCGCCACGCGGTGCTGTACCAGACCGTGCGAAGAGACTTCCATCGCGGCAAAGGTTGCGCCCTGCCCTGCCAGCCCGGCAAGCACATGCTGTACGTCAACCGCCGAGCCGGTGGTGTTTTCCGTCGGGCTCACTTTTGACCCAAGCAGGCCATTGCCCACGGTGCCCATCACGGCGCCGGTTTCACCCAGCAGCTGCGCCCACTGCGCCATCAGCTGCGTGGTGGTGGTTTTTCCGTTGGTGCCCGTCACGCCAACCAGACGCAGCTGGTCGGAAGGTTCGTGATAAAAACGTCCCGCCAGTGCGGAGAGGCGCTCATTCAACTGGCTGAGATAGATAACCGGCACGCCGTGCATTTCACGGATCTCACCGTCGGTTGCCTCGTCTTTAGCCTCAGCAATAATGGCAGCAACACCTTGCGCAATCGCCTGCGGGATATATCGACGCCCGTCCGCCTGATGACCGACCACCGCCACAAAAAGATCGCCAGAAGCCGCCACGCGGCTGTCCAGTACCATCTCCCGCAGTGCTCGCGCCGGTGCGCATAGGCACCCACGGAGCGAGAAGGTCGCGCAAATTACGATCTGCCACCTGTACCCTCGCCTTGATTAATTACAAATTCACTTTTTTCGCCCGTCGCCAGCGCATCCGGTTCAACGTTCATGGTGCGCAACACGCCGCCCATGATGGCGCCAAACACAGGCGCGGAAACGGCGCCGCCGTAGTATTTACCCGCCTGTGGATCGTTAATCACGACCACCAGCGCAAAACGCGGGTGGCTTGCAGGCGCAACGCCTGCGGTATAGGCAATGTATTTGTTGATGTAGCGGCCGTCTGGCCCCACCTTTTTTCGCCGTACCGGTTTTAATGGCGATGCGATAGCCTTTGATGGCCGCCTTCACGCCGCCGCCGCCCGGCAGCGCCACGCTTTCCATCATGTGCACCACGGTACGAACGATGGATTCCGGGAAGATACGCTCGCCCGGCACCGGTGGATCAACTTTGGTAATCGACAGCGGGCGATAGACGCCGTAGCTGCCAATCGTTGCGTAGACTCGCGCTAACTGTAACGGGGTTACCATTAGCCCGTAGCCGAAAGAGAAGGTGGCCCTCTCTATGTCAGACCACCGTTGTTTTTGAGGATATAAGCCACTGCGTTCTCCGACCAACCCCAAATTGGTCGCCTTTCCCAGTCCAAAACGTGAGTAAGTCTCTACTAACGCTGAGGACGGCATCGCTAACGCCAGCTTTGAAACACCGACGTTACTCGACTTCTGTAACACCCCGGTCAGGGTCAATTCGCTGTAGCGCGCCACGTCTTTGATCTCGTGGCCGTTAATACGGTAAGGGATGGTGTTCAGAACCGTGTTTTCATTGACGATGCCGCGCTGCAGCGCCGTCATCACCACCATCGGTTTCACCGTGGAGCCGGGTTCGAACACGTCGGTAATCGCCCGGTTACGCATCGCATCTTTCGCCGTGCCGGTGAAGTTGTTCGGGTTGTAGGACGGGCTGTTGGCCATCGCCAGCACTTCGCCGGTGCTGACATCCACCAGCACGGCGCTGCCCGACTCGGCCTTGTTAAACGCCACGGCGTTGTTCAGCTCGCGGTAGACCAGCGCCTGCAGGCGCTCGTCAATGCTCAGCGCCAGGTTGTGCGCCGCCTGGCTGTCCGTGGAGGAGATATCTTCAATGACGCGCCCGTAGCGGTCTTTACGCACGATACGCTCGCCCGGCTGGCCGGTAAGCCACTTATCGAAGCTTTTCTCAACGCCTTCAATCCCCTGGCTGTCGACGTTGGTGAAGCCAATGAGGTGAGCGGTTACTTCGCCGGACGGATAGTAACGGCGGGATTCTTCACGCAGATGAATGCCCGGCAGCTTCAGCTTTTTCGAATGTAGTCCGCCATGTCAGGGTTAACCTGGCGCGCCAGATAGATAAAACGCCCTTTCGGGTTGGCGTTGACGCGGGAGGCCAGCTGATCCAGCGGCATTTTCAGCGCATCAGACAGCGCTTTCCAGCGGTTATCAAGCGTGATGCCGCCGGCATCGTGCAGCTCTTTCGGATCGGCCCAGATCGCTTTCACCGGCACGCTCACCGCCAGCGGGCGGCCGGAGCGGTCGGTGATCATTCCGCGAGAAGTCGACACTTCCTGAACGCGCAGGGAGCGCATATCCCCTTCCGTACCAGCATGTCAGGCGCGATGATTTGCAGCCACGCCACGCGCCCCAGCAAAACGCCCAGCGCCAGTAAAATGCAGCCGCAAAGCAACGCAAAACGCCAACTGACAAAGTTGGCCTGTTCTTCCTGACGTTTTGGTTTTAGCGTTTTTGCCGCTGCTTTCATGCGTCGCGTTTTCCCTTATTTTTGTACTACGATATTTTCCTGGGAAGGATCAACATGCTGCAGTTGCAGCTTTTCCGTTGCGATCCGTTCAACCCGGCTGTGATCGCCGAGCGCGTTTTCTTCAAGGATCAGATTTCGCCATTCAATATCCAGCGCATCGCGTTCCAGCACCAGCTGCTCGCGTTGCGCAGTCAATAAACGTGTATGGTGGGCTGTTGTCACCACCGTTACTGCCGTCACAATGATGCAAATGAACAAGCAGAGTGGCAGCTTCCCAAACCGCAAAAGATCGTCGCCGATCACGCCAGGCAAGGCATGGCGCTCGTTGCTTCCTAACGAATCCTTAACTTTGCTTAGGGTCTCTGTCACTCTGCTGATCATGCGTTCGTCCTCTCTGCAATACGCAGCACTGAACTACGGGCGCGTGGATTCTCTGCCACCTCTTCTTCGCCCGGCATCAACTTGCCTAATGCTCGCAACTGACGGCCACCCAGCTTTCTGAGTTGTTCTTCCGTCATCGGCAGCCCCGCTGGCACCTGTGGACCGCGGCTCTGTTCACGCATGAAGCGTTTCACAATGCGGTCTTCCAGCGAATGGAAGCTGATGATGGATAACCGCCCACCCGGGGCCAGCACGTCGAGCGAGCTTTTTAGCGCCAGCTCTATTTCCTCCAGTTCACTGTTTACCCAGATGCGAACCGCCTGGAAGGTACGGGTCGCGGGATGTTTGTGCTTATCCTTCACCGGCGTTGCCGCCGCAATCACCTCGGCCAGCTCTTTGGTGCGGGTCATCGGCTCAACGCGGTTGCGCTCAACAATGGCGCGCGCGATGCGCTTGCCAAAACGCTCTTCGCCAAAGGTTTTGATCACCCAGGCAATATCCGCTTCGTCAGCGGTCTGCAGCCATTCGGCGGCAGACTGGCCGCGCGTCGGATCCATACGCATGTCCAGCGGACCGTCGCGCATAAAGGAGAAGCCGCGTTCAGCATCATCAAGCTGGGGTGAAGAGACGCCAAGATCGAGAAGAATCCCGTCGATCTTGCCCGTCAGGTCGCGCTCGGCAACGTAATCCGCGAGCGCAGAGAAAGGTCCATGCACGATGGAAAAGCGTGGGTCATTGATGGTCTGCGCAACGGCAATCGCCTGCGGATCGCGATCGATTGCCAGCAGACGTCCTTCCGCTCCCAAGCTGGGAGAGGATCAAACGCGAGTGACCACCGCGACCAAAAGTGCCATCAATGTAGATGCCATCCGGACGAATATTCAGGCCGTTAACGGCCTCGTCCAGTAACACCGTTTTATGTTTATAATTTTCCATCATATTTATAGAGACAAGTCCTGCAGCCGTTCCGACAAGGTTGCGGAATCAGACTGCTCAGCGTCGATATCTTCCTTGACCTGTTGATACCAGGTCGTTTCGTCCCACAGTTCAAACTTGTTGAACTGCCCGACCAGCATCACTTCTTTTGTCAGACCGGCATGTTGCCGCAACACAGGGGCAATCAGTAATCGCCCTGCGTTATCCATCTGACATTCACTGGCATGTCCCAATAACAGCCGCTGCACGCGGCGTTCCTGCGGGTTCATGCTCGACAGTCGCGACAGCTTTTGCTCAATAATTTCCCATTCAGGCAAGGGGTAAAGCAGCAGGCAGGGGGAGTTGATGTCAATGGTGCAAACCATTTGACCCGAAGCGTTCTCAATCAGCTGGTCGCGATATCGGGTTGGGACCGATAAACGCCCTTTGCTGTCGAGATTGACTAACGTTGCTCCACGGAACATGCCAGTCTTACCCCTCCTCACCACTTTAACCCACAAATTCCCACCTAAAGGAGTTTACGGAGCGAGGGAAAAGCTTGTCAAGCCAGCAACGGCTAAGTGAATATCACTCTTTACACCGAATGAACGCATTAACCGCAGAGAAAAACAAGACCGGACAATAAGTGCTCAACGGGGAGGACGAGGAAATTAACGTTATGAATATTTGTAAGAAAAACAGACAATATGCGTCACAGTTTAGCGTTAAAACCCTCAGCTCAATATCATCGCAGCGAAATAAAATAAAGTGTCAGTTTGCGACGCGGGCAGCATTTTAAGACAGATTCTCTGGGGATAACAGCGCCAGATTCACGCAACGGTCGCGTCAGCTGCTGCTATGCGCGACCAAAGAAAAAAAAGGTAACACTTTGCTGGCCAGCAAGATGTAAACAAATAAGAAGATATTCATCGACCGATAAGGGTTCGTTAGCCAGATAAAAAGGCAATGATAATTTACGCTTTTTTACGCCCGTGTGCGTCTGGTTAAATAGGGAATTATTCGATAAATTAGCAAGCAAAAAAGGGCAGACGTCTCGCCCGACACTTCATTTATCGCGGCGACTAAATTTTCCGCGACGGTAGAGATTACGTTTGATACGCGTCAGACCCGGCTTCGGTTTGCGCGGTTCATCCAGGCTCGCCAGCACAATCTCCAGCACGCGCTCAGCCACATCGCGATGGCGCTGCGCCACCGCCAGCACCGGGCACTGCAGGAAGTCGAGCAGTTCGTTATCCCCGAACGTGGCGATCGCCAGGTCGGAGGGCAAGCTTGCCGTCACGACGTAAGGTAACATCCATCACCCCCTGCAGAAGGGCAAACGAGGTGGTGAACAGCGCCTGGGGCATCGGGTGCGTCTCCAGCCATTTTTCGAACAGCTGCGCGGCAGCGGCTTCGCGCTCATAGCTGTTGGCATAGAGATAGTGGACTTCACGCGGATCGTCTTTCCACGCCGGTGCGGAACCCCTTGCTCACGCAGGAAGCTCACGGAAAGCTCAGGCAGCGCGCCAAGATACAGCACCGTTTCAGCGGGGAAGGTTCTTACGCAGCTCAGCGGCCAGCATTTCCGCATCATCCTGATCGGCACCCACAACGCTGGTGAAGTGTTCACGATCCAGCGCGCGGTCCAGCGCGACAATCGGGAACGGATCGTTCGCCCAGCGCTGATAGAACGGATGCTCTGGCGGTAAGGAGGTCGAGACGATGATGGCATCCACCTGACGCTGGAGCAGATGCTCAATGCAGCGCATCTCGTTATCGGGCTGATCTTCCGAGCAGGCAATCAGCAACTGGTAACCGCGCTGACGCGCCTGACGTTCAAGATAGTTGGCGATACGGGTATAGCTGGTGTTTTCCAGATCGGGGATCACCAGACCAATCGAGCGGGTGCGCCCGGCGCGCAGGCCGGCAGCGACAGCATTCGGATGGTAGTTATGCTCACGAACCACCGCCATAACTTTCTCAACGGTTTTGTCGCTGACACGGTACTGCTTTGCTTTGCCGTTAATCACATAGCTGGCCGTGGTTCGTGACACGCCGGCTAGCCGGGCGATTTCATCCAGTTTCACAATTGCCCCTTAAAAAAGAAAAGAGTCCATGGCCCTGTCAAGGTTATGGTTAAATCTTTTAACATCTAAACGCAGAAAAGCCTTCGCGGCAACCGCTTTTATCTGCGTTGTCGGCTGATTACGCAAAAAAAAGCCCGGCTTTGGTGACCGGGCAGCTCGAAAACCGATGATAACTTTGCGGTATTAACGCATGACCGCATGATTTTCTCGCCGCGTGACAGCCCCACGATCCCCGATCGCGCCACTTCAACAATTTTTGCCACATCCCGCACGGAGGCCAGGAAAGCATCCAGCTTGTCACTGGTTCCGGCCAGCTGAACCGTATAAAGAGAAGGCGTGACGTCAATGATCTGCCCGCGGAAGATATCCGCATTGCGTTTGACCTCTTCGCGCCCGTAACCGCTGGCCTGAATTTTCACCAGCATGACCTCACGCTCAACGTAAGCGCCCTGCCCCAGCTCGCTCACGCGCAGCACGTCGACCAGCTTATGCAGCTGTTTTTCGATCTGCTCAAGCACCTTGGCGTCGCCGACGGTCTGAATCGTCATACGCGACAGGGTCGGATCGTCGGTCGGCGCCACGGTCAGGCTTTCAATGTTGTAGCCGCGCTGCGCAAACAGCCCAATGACGCGCGACAGTGCGCCAGACTCGTTTTCCAGTAATACCGATAATATCCGGCGCATATCAGGTTCTCTCCGTTTTGCTTAACCACATCTCATCCATGCCGCCGCCGCGAATCTGCATCGGATAAACGTGCTCGGTGCCATCAACGATGACATCCACAAAGACCAGGCGGTTGTTTTTAACGTGCTCAAGCGCTTCTGCGAGCTTCGTTTCCAGCTCAGCCGGATCGGTCACTCGCATCCCCACATGGCCATAGGCTTCAGCCAGACGCACAAAATCCGGCAGCGACTCCATGTAAGATTGAGAATGGCGGCCGGAGTAGATCATGTCCTGCCACTGCTTCACCATGCCGAGATAGCCGTTGTTGAGGTTCAGCACCAGCACCGGCAGCTCATACTGCAGCGCGGTGGAGAGCTCCTGAATGTTCATCTGGATACTGCCGTCGCCGGTCACGCAGACAACGGTTTCCTCCGGCAGCGCCAGCTTCACGCCCAGCGCGGCCGGCAGGCCAAAGCCCATCGTGCCCAGGCCACCGGAGTTGATCCAGCGACGCGGTTTATCAAACGGATAGTAGAGCGCGGCAAACATCTGATGCTGGCCCACGTCCGAGGTTACATACGCATCGCCTTTCGTCAGACGCCAGATCGCTTCGATCACCGCCTGCGGCTTGATGTTCTCGCTCTTGCGTGTCATATTTCAGGCACTGACGCGCGCGCCACTGCTCAATTCTGCTGCCACCAGTCGCGGATCTCATCCAGCGGCTGGCTGCGCCTCGCTCTGCGCCAGCAGATCCAGCATTTGTTTCAGGGACCTGTCGGGCATCGCCGACGATCGGCACATCCGCCCTGCACGGTTTTGGAAATTGAGGTCGGATCGATATCAATGTGCAGCACGGTGGCATTCGGGCAGTACTTCGCCAGATTGTTGGTGGTGCGATCGTCAAAACGCACGCCGACGGCAAAGATCACATCGGAGTGGTGCATCGTCATGTTGGCTTCATAGGTACCGTGCATCCCCAGCATGCCCAGCGCCTGACGATGCGTGCCCGGGAACGCGCCCAGCCCCATCAGCGAGGAGGTGACCGGAAGATTCAGCTTTTCAACCAGCTGCAGCAGTTCCGCCTCGCAGCCTGAAGTAATCGCCCCGCCGCCGACATAGACCACCGGCTTTTTCGCCGCCAGCAGCGTTTGCAGCGCGCGCTTGATCTGGCCTTTGTGGCCCTGCGTCGTCGGGTTGTAAGAGCGCATGCTGACCGATTCCGGCCAGACATAAGGCAGCTTGTTGGCCGGGTTCAGAATATCTTTCGGCAGATCGACCACCACCGGCCCCGGACGCCCGCTGGCCGCCAGCCAGAACGCTTTTTTCAGCACGCCGGGAATGTCTTCGGTTTGCTTGACCAGGAAGCTGTGCTTCACCACCGGACGGGAAATCCCCACCATGTCGCACTCCTGAAACGCGTCATAGCCAATCAGCGAGGTCGCGACCTGCCCGGAAAGGATCACCAGCGGAATAGAGTCCATATAAGCGGTCGCAATACCGGTGATGGCGTTTGTCGCACCAGGGCCCGAGGTGACCAGGACCACGCCCACTTCACCCGTCGCACGCGCCAGGCCATCGGCCATGTGCACCGCCGCCTGCTCGTGGCGCACCAGCACATGGTCAATGCCCCCTACCGTATGCAGCGCATCATAAATATCGAGAACCGCGCCGCCCGGATAGCCGAACACTTGCTTTACGCCCTGATCGATCAGCGACCGGACGACCATTTCCGCGCCAGACAACATCTCCATGCTTTGCCTCCAGGCATTTTGAGAGCCAGCTGCGCCAGCAAACGCTATCCTGCGTGCCGCTCGCATCTGTCCCTTTATTGCCAATTAAGATCAAAACCTTATGTTTATGCTCAGAAGACGCCATTCATTTCGTCTTCCAGGTACAGGGAATCTACCTGCGTGGATTCTTTTGAGAGTAGGTCGATTACCATAACCGCAGAAAACCCGGCCTGCAAACGTCATAAGGCGGCACGGCGCTGTCAGTGGCAAAAAAGGCACTGATGCGTGATTATCGCCCGGGAGGAATAAACTAATGCGATGGCATATGGACAGAGGAAAATGCTGGTTTGCAGATTATTTACAGCGTGTTGTAAGAAATATGATTTTCATATTGCCAGCGTGTTTAGCCCACAATTTTTTCCGTTACCGCGTTTCTGGCGTGATTAACTCTTAAGTCTCTCTTCCACATCACAATCTGCTAAGCAACAAGCTTTATCTTGTTTTTCCACCTGACGAATAAGCCTTAATAAAAACATATAATTCAGCAACTTAAAATTATTCGCCTTTTTTAAAAGATTTTTTAAAGTGGCATAACGCGCTAAGCCACCGTTAATTAATGGCAATGCTCTGCGATGACCGATAATCCCAGCACATCGCCCTTTTCCGGCCAGAGAAATACCCCGTTTTCACCATTCAGGGGTTGACATGCACAGGCGTATCCAGTACCACTAAAAGCATATTGAATTTAACGGAGCACGATTCATGACACGCACCATTCGTTTCACCGGTCTACTACTACTAAACGCATCCACTGTGCGCGGTAGACTGGCGGGCGAAATTCAGCGTTGAATCGTCACCAGTAAGACTAAAAACCCGCGCCACTGCGCGGGTTTTTTTATGCTCGTAGCAAGGCGCCCTAAGACTGACAAGGACCTAACCCATGAGCCAGCAAGTCATTATTTTCGATACCACTTTACGTGACGGTGAACAGGCATTACAGGCAAGCCTGAGTGTGAAAGAGAAACTGCAGATCGCGCTGGCTCTCGAACGTATGGGCGTCGACGTGATGGAGGTCGGCTTCCCGGTCTCGTCTCCGGGTGATTTCGAATCCGTCCAGACCATCGCCCGCACCATCAAAAACAGCCGCGTGTGCGGTCTGGCGCGCTGTGTAGAGAAAGATATCGACGTTGCTGCCGAGTCGCTGAAAGTGGCCGAAGCCTTCCGTATTCACACCTTTATTGCCACCTCCCCCATGCATATCGCCACCAAGCTGCGCAGCACGCTGGATG
Organism: Enterobacterales bacterium; assembly: GCA_039593635.1. Lineage (GTDB taxonomy): Bacteria > Pseudomonadota > Gammaproteobacteria > Enterobacterales > Enterobacteriaceae > Enterobacter. The sequence continues at coordinate 126,707 of JBCNOW010000021.1, read as the reverse complement.
AGGTGATTGAACGCGCGGTATATATGGTCAAACGCGCACGCAACTATACCGATGACGTTGAATTCTCCTGCGAAGATGCGGGCCGTACGCCAATCGACGATCTGGCGCGCGTGGTGGAAGCCGCCATCAACGCCGGCGCCAAAACCATCAACATCCCGGACACCGTCGGCTACACCATGCCGTTTGAGTTCGCCAACATCATCACCGGCCTGTATGAGCGCGTACCGAACATTGATAAAGCGATTATCTCCGTTCATACCCATGATGATTTGGGCCTGGCCGTAGGCAACGCCATCGCCGCGGTGCACGCCGGTGCGCGTCAGGTAGAAGGCGCGATGAACGGTATCGGCGAACGCGCCGGTAACTGTTCGCTGGAAGAGGTGATCATGGCGATCAAGGTGCGCAAAGACATCATGAACGTGCACACCCGCATCAATCACAACGAAATCTGGCGCACCAGCCAGACCGTCAGCCAGATTTGCAACATGCCGATTCCGGCCAACAAAGCGATTGTCGGTACCGGCGCCTTCGCCCACTCCTCCGGCATTCACCAGGATGGCGTGCTGAAGAACCGCGAAAACTACGAAATCATGACCCCGGAATCCATTGGCCTGAACCAGGTGCAGTTGAACCTGACCTCCCGTTCCGGCCGTGCGGCGGTGAAGCACCGTATGGAAGAGATGGGTTACCAGGACAGCGATTACAACATGGATCAGCTGTACGACGCGTTCCTGAAGCTGGCCGACAAAAAAGGCCAGGTGTTCGATTACGACCTGGAAGCGCTGGCCTTCATTAACAAGCAGCAGGAAGAGCCAGAGCACTTCCGTCTGGATTACTTCAACGTGCAGTCCGGCTCCAGCGACATCGCCACCGCCTCGGTCAAGCTGGCCTGCGGCGATGAAATTAAAGCGGAAGCGGCCAACGGTAACGGCCCTGTCGATGCCATCTACCAGGCCATCAACCGCGTCACCGAGTACGACGTTGAGCTGGTGAAATATGACCTGACGGCCAAAGGCCACGGCAAAGATGCGCTGGGTCAGGTGGATATCGTGGTCAACTACAATGGCCGCCGCTTCCACGGTGTGGGCCTGGCGACCGATATCGTCGAATCCTCCGCGAAAGCGATGGTGCATGTCCTGAACAACATCTGGCGCGCCGCCGAAGTCGAAAAAGAGTTGCAACGCAAAGCTCAGAATAAAGAGAACAACAAGGAAACCGTGTAATGTCGAAGAATTACCATATTGCTGTGTTGCCGGGTGACGGTATTGGCCCGGAAGTGATGGCACAGGCGCTGAAAGTACTGGAAGCCGTTCGCTCGCGTTTTGCGATGAAAATTACCACCAGCCACTACGACGTGGGCGGTATTGCGATTGATAATCACGGTAAACGCCATTGCCGAAAGCCACCGTTGAAGGCTGCGAGAAGGCCGATGCCGTGCTGTTTGGCTCCGTTGGTGGCCCAAAATGGGAACATCTGCCGCCGGCAGAGCAGCCAGAGCGCGGTGCGCTGCTGCCGCTGCGTAAACACTTCAAACTGTTCAGCAACCTGCGTCCGGCGAAGCTGTATCAGGGGCTGGAAGAGTTCTGCCCGCTGCGCGCGGATATCGCCGCCAACGGCTTCGATATTCTGTGCGTGCGTGAGCTGACCGGTGGGATCTACTTCGGCCAGCCGAAAGGTCGCGAAGGCAGCGGCCAGCATGAAAGCGCCTTTGATACCGAGGTGTATCACCGTTTCGAAATTGAACGTATCGCCCATATCGCGTTTGAGTCAGCGCGTAAACGCCGCCATAAAGTGACCTCCATTGATAAAGCGAACGTGCTGCAGTCTTCCATTCTGTGGCGCGAGATCGTCAGTGAAGTCGCTAAGCAGTACCCGGACGTTGAGCTGTCGCATATGTACATCGACAACGCGACCATGCAGCTGATTAAGGATCCGTCCCAGTTTGACGTGCTGCTCTGCTCCAACCTGTTCGGCGATATCCTCTCTGACGAGTGCGCGATGATCACCGGCTCCATGGGGATGCTGCCCTCCGCAAGCCTGAATGAAGAAGGCTTTGGCCTGTACGAGCCAGCGGGCGGCTCCGCACCGGATATCGCCGGCAAAAACATTGCCAACCCGATTGCGCAGATCCTCTCCCTGGCCCTGCTGCTGCGCTACAGCCTCGATGCAGGCGACGCAGCAACCGCAATTGAAAACGCCATTAACCGGGCGTTAGAAGAAGGCGTCCGTACCGGTGACTTAGCGCGCGGCACGGCAGCAGTCAGTACCGATGAAATGGGCGACATTATTGCCCGCTATGTCGCTGAAGGGGTGTAATCATGGCTAAGACGTTATATGAAAAGTTGTTTGATGCGCACGTTGTTTACGAGGCACCAAACGAAACCCCGCTGCTGTATATCGACCGTCATCTGGTACACGAAGTGACCTCTCCGCAGGCATTTGACGGCCTGCGCGCGCACAAGCGCCCGGTACGCCAGCCGGGTAAAACCTTCGCGACCATGGATCACAACGTCTCCACCCAGACCAAAGACATTAATGCCTCGGGTGAAATGGCGCGTATCCAGATGCAGGAGCTGATCAAGAACTGCAACGAGTTTGGCGTTGAGCTGTATGACCTGAACCATCCGTATCAGGGCATCGTCCACGTGATGGGGCCTGAGCAGGGCATTACCCTGCCGGGCATGACCATCGTCTGCGGCGACTCCCATACCGCAACCCACGGCGCGTTTGGCGCGCTGGCCTTCGGGATCGGCACGTCTGAAGTGGAGCACGTGCTGGCGACGCAGACCCTGAAACAGGGCCGCGCCAAAACCATGAAGATTGAAGTGAAGGGCAAAGCCGCGCCGGGCATCACCGCGAAAGACATCGTGCTGGCCATCATCGGTAAAACCGGCAGCGCCGGCGGTACCGGCCACGTGGTGGAATTCTGCGGCGAGGCGATTCAGGCGCTGAGCATGGAAGGTCGCATGACCCTGTGCAACATGGCCATTGAGATGGGCGCCAAAGCCGGCCTGGTCGCGCCGGACGAAACCACCTTTAACTATGTGAAAGGCCGTCTGCATGCGCCGAAGGGCCAGGATTTTGACGACGCGGTGGCGTACTGGAAAACCCTGAAAACCGACGACGGCGCAGCTTTGATACCGTTGTCACGCTGCAGGCGGAAGAGATCGCCCCGCAGGTGACCTGGGGCACCAATCCGGGCCAGGTGATTTCCGTGAACGATCAGCCATCCCGGATCCGGCCTCGTTCGCCGATCCGGTCGAGCGCGCCACCGCCGAAAAAGCGCTGGCCTATATGGGCCTGAAGCCGGGCGTCCACCGTGACCGATGTGGCGATTGATAAAGTCTTTATCGGTTCCTGCACCAACTCGCGTATCGAAGATTTGCGCGCGGCGGCAGAGATCGCCAAAGGCCGCAAAGTGGCGCCGGGCGTGCAGGCGCTGGTGGTTCCAGGCTCTGGTCCGGTGAAAGCGCAGGCGGAAGCCGAAGGTCTGGATAAGATCTTCATCGAAGCCGGCTTCGAGTGGCGCCTGCCGGGCTGCTCCATGTGTCTGGCGATGAACAACGACCGCCTGAATCCGGGCGAGCGCTGTGCCTCCACCAGCAACCGTAACTTTGAAGGCCGTCAGGGCCGCGGTGGACGCACCCATCTGGTCAGCCCGGCAATGGCCGCCGCTGCGGCAGTTACCGGCCATTTCGCCGATATTCGCAGCCTGAAATAAGGAGACAATCATGGCAGAGAAATTTACCCAACACAGCCGGGCTTGTTGTCCCGCTGGACGCCGCTAACGTCGATACCGACGCGATCATTCCGAAGCAGTTTTTGCAGAAGGTGACGCGCACCGGTTTTGGCGCACACCTGTTTAACGACTGGCGTTTTGATGATGACGCCGGCACCCAGCCTACCGCCGAGCATTCGTGCTGAACTTCCCGGAATACAAAGGCGCCTCCATTCTGCTGGCGCGGGAAAACTTTGGCTGCGGCTCCTCGCGTGAGCATGCGCCGTGGGCGCTGACCGACTACGGCTTTAAAGTGGTGATTGCCCCGAGCTTCGCGGATATCTTCTACGGCAACAGCTTCAACAACCAGCTGCTGCCGGTGACGCTGAGCGACGAGCAGGTCGATGAGTTGTTCGCGCTGGTTAAGGCAAATCCGGGCATGGCGTTTGAAGTGGATCTGGAAGCGGAAGTGGTGAAAGCCGGGGATAAGACCTACAGCTTCAGCATCGATGCCTTCCGCCGTCACTGCATGCTGAACGGTCTGGACAGCATTGGCCTGACGCTCCAGCACGAAGACGCCATCTCCGCGTACGAGAAAAAACAGCCTGCGTTTATGGGCTAAGGTTTACCCGCTGCGCGCGCACACCCTACAGCAAACGCGTCAGTAATTTGGTCGCCATTTATGGCGACCAAAGTTGCTTAAATGCACAATGCCCTGTAGGGTCGCCATTTATGGCGACCAAAAATGTGCAAACCATGCCCGAAACGCGCAATGCCCCGCAGGGTCGCCATTTATGGCGACCTTCAATCTCCACACCGCCCTCACCGCGCATCGCGCACCCGCGCCGCCAGCACCAGCGTCACCACCGAAATCGCCGCAATCACCCAGTAAACCGAGGCATGGCCATAGCTTTGCGCCAGCGCCCCCTGAATCACCCCCGCCAGAATCACCGCCGGTCGAAATGCTGTTGGTAAAAAGCGTGGTCGCCGAACCGGCACGCCCCGGCATAAAATCCTGAAACCAGAGCATGCCGATCCCGGCGACGATGCCGATAAACACAGCGTTAAACAGCTGCAGCGCCAGCAGCGCTTCACGCGAATGGAAAAGGATCAGTCCCGCGTAAAACAGCACCCCGGCCGCCACGGCGACGATCATCATCCGACGCTTTCCGAAGCGCTTCACGTAATACCCCGCCAGAATCATCGCTCGGAATTTCCAGCCCGGCAGCGGTGCCCATTAAGATCCCGCCAGCTTGTCCGGCAGGCCCAGATCGCTGCTGATCCACAGCGGCATATCGATGATGTACATGGTGTTGCAGGTCCACATCAGCGTGGAGGCGATAAACAGCATGCGGACGTTTTTATCCTGCCAGCCGCTCACCTGCGTGATGGGCTTATCCGGCGTGTGCTGTCGCACGCGCGGCACCGAGGGCAGCGCGCAAAGGCAATCAGCGCCAGGCTAATCACAAAAATCCCGGCCGCGATGCAGAACATAGCGGGACCGTGAAGCCGTAGTTCAGCGCCAGCATGAAGGCCAGCGGCGGGCCAATGACCCACGCCAGCGAGAGCTGCGCGCGCATCACCGAGCTAAACATCACCACTTCCCGCGCCGAGCTGTCGGCATATTCACGCGCCAGCGCGAAGAGCTGCGGCATGGCGGTGTTGGCCAGCGAGGCCAGCAGCACGCCGCAGGTGATGAGCGTCAGGTAGTGACGGTTAAAGGCAAACAGCAGCGCGTTGCCCACGGCCATCGGGCAGCAAAAGAGGATCAGCCTGCGGCGATCGCCCTGGCTGTCCGATCGTTTCGCCAGTCCACAGGCTGACCAGGATCCCGGCAATGGCGTTGACGGTATAAAACAGGCCGACCCAGAACGGCTGCGCCCCCACCTCGCGGCTGAGAAACAGGCTCAGCGTCGGCGCCTGCAGCGCCCCCGCCACGCCCATCATAAAGGCCACCAGCATAAAAGAGAGGCATAAACACCCCGATTCAGGCGGCGCCCCACGTCGTTAACCAACGACAGCATGCACAAGTCCCTTGAGGAAAAAGACCGGGAAACGAAATTGGGTGAAAGAATAAACGAAAAAAGCCAGCAAAAAAATTTTGCTGGCGGGTGATAAGCACTCCAATACTCAGTCACACATGATCGACGTCGGCGAGAATAGCTGGCAGAGCGCCATTCATTACTGAATGCCTCCCGCTCTTCCATTGCCCGCCAGTATTGGCTCCCTCCTAATATAGGGATTAATAAATTGAGCGAATTTTTGTCTAGAAATAGATTAATAATTTTTCAGGAGTTCCCCTTTTATGCCTTCCGGTCGTCTGCAACAACAATTTATCCGCCTGTGGCAGTGCTGCGAGGGGCAATCGCAGGAGACCACGCTCAACGAGCTGGCAGAACTGCTCAACTGCTCCCGCCGCCATATGCGCACGCTGCTCAACACCATGCAGCAGCAGGGCTGGCTAAGCTGGGAGGCCGAAGCCGGACGCGGTAAACGCTCGCGCCTGACCTTCCTCTATACCGGGCTGGCGCTGCAGCAACAGCGGGCGGAGGATCTGCTGGAGCAGGACCGCATCGATCAGCTGGTCCAGCTGGTGGGCGATAAAGCCGCCGTGCGCCAGATGCTGGTCTCGCATCTGGGGCGCAGCTTTCGTCAGGGCCGCCACATTCTGCGGGTGCTCTACTATCGGCCAATGAAAAACCTGTTGCCCGGCACGGCGTTGCGCCGTTCTGAAACCCATATGGCCCGGCAAATATTCAGCGGCCTGACGCGGATAAATGAGGAAAACGGGGAACTGGAAGCGGATATCGCACACCACTGGCAGCAACTTTCCCCCTGCACTGGCGCTTCTTTTTACGCCCCGGCATCCACTTTCATCACGGCCGCGAGCTGGAGATGCAGTGATGTCATCGCCTCTCTGGAACGCGCCCGCACGCTGCCGCTCTATTCGCATATCGCGGATCCACTCCCCCACGGCCTGGACGCTGGATATTGAATTGTCTCAGCCGGACAAATGGCTGCCGTGGCTGCTGGGCATGTGTCCCCGCAATGATTCTGCCCGGCGAATGGCGATCACTGAACAATTTTGCCAGCCAGCCGATTGGCACCGGCCCCTACGCCGTGACGCGCAATCACCAACAACCAGCTGAAAATCCGCGCGTTTGATGACTATTTTGGCTACCGGGCGCTGATCGACGAAGTGAACGTCTGGGTATTACCGGATCTCAACGAAGAGCTGAGCGCAGGCCTGACGCTGGAAGGCCCCACAACGAGCGAAAAGGCGGTCGAAAGTCGCCTGGAAGAGGGCTGCTACTATCTGCTGTTTGACAGCCGCAGCCACCGCGGAGCGACCATGCCGGTGGTCCGCACGGTGGATCAGCCCATGTGCTGACCCCGGCTAACGCCGCCTGATTTATGCATGCCGGCGTCGGCTATCAGCGATACTGGTTCCCGGCATATGGCCTGCTTCCGCGCTGGCACCATCCTCAGCCGGTGCGCAGTGTAAAACCTGCCGGGCTGGAGACCATCACCCTCAGCTACTATCGCGATCACATTGAGCACGATTCTCATCGCCCGATAATGCGCTGCGGCCGCTGCTGGCGCAGCAGGGCGTCGAGCTGGCGATCACCCGCGAAGGTCGAGCTATGATGAGAGTGGCATCGACGGCGAGGATGTCGTCAGCGATATCTGGCTGAACAGCGCCAACTTTACCCTGCCGCTCGATTTCTCGCTCTCTTCGCTCACCTGTATGAAGTGCCGCTGATTCAGCACTGTATCAACCGGGACTGGCAGGAGGACGCCGCGCGGTGGCGGGCAGAAAGCGCTGCCGCTGGCGGAGTGGAGCAAACAGCTGGTAAACAGCGACTATCTGCATCCGTTGATCCACCACTGGCTGCTGATCCAGGGCCAGCGCAGCATGCGCGGCCTGCGGATGAACACGCTGGGCTGGTTTGATTTTAAATCCGCCTGGTTTGCGCCGCCGGAGCCATAACGCTTTCGTAATATTCACCTCACCAAATCATTACAATAGCGCCGTTCTCAACGGGGTGCTGCATCACAGATGTGCGCTGAGATAATACCCGTCGAACCTGATCCGGATAACGCCGGCGAAGGGATTTGAGGCTGTCGCTCAAAATCCTTTGCCACTCAACCTTGAGGTGCAAAGTGTTAAAAAAAGTTCTCCCCCTGCTGGCGCTGTTTGCGCTGCCTGCTTTCGCGCCAAACCCGTCCTGACGGTCTACACCTACGACTCCTTCTCCGCCGACTGGGGCCCCGGCCCGGTAGTGAAAAAAGCCTTTGAAGCCGACTGCAACTGCGAGCTGAAGTTCGTGGCGCTGGAAGATGGCGTCTCGCTGCTCAACCGTCTGCGCATGGAAGGGAAAAACAGCAAGGCCGACGTGGTGCTCGGGCTGGATAACAACCTGCTGGAAGCGGCAACGCAAACCAGACTGTTCGCCAAAAGCGGCGTGGCGGCAGGATGCCGTCAACGTGCCGGGCGGCTGGAAAAACGACACCTTTGTGCCGTTCGATTACGGCTACTTTGCGTTTGTTTACGACAAAAACAAGCTGAAAAACCCGCCGAAAAGCCTGAAAGAGCTGGTGGAAAGCGACCAGAAATGGCGCGTGATCTATGAAGATCCGCGTACCAGCACGCCGGGCCTGGGTCTGCTGCTGTGGATGCAGAAAGTCTACGGCGATAAAGCGCCGGAAGCGTGGCAGAAGCTGGCCAGCCAAAACCGTGACCGTCACCAAAGGCTGGAGCGAAGCCTACGGCCTGTTCCTGAAAGGGGAAAGCGACCTGGTGCTGAGCTACACCACCTCTCCGGCCTACCACATTATCGCAGAGAAGAAAGACAACTACGCCGCCGCGAATTTCGCTGAAGGGCACTATCTGCAGGTGGAAGTGGCAGCGCCCGCACTCGCCGCCAGCAAACAGCCGGAGCTGGCCGAGAAGTTCCTGAAGTTTATGGTTTCACCGGCGTTCCAGAATGCCATTCCCACAGGCAACTGGATGTATCCGGTCACCAGCGTTACCCTGCCCGCAGGTTTCGAGCAGTTGACCAAACCAAAAACCGCAAACCTCGCTGGAATTTACGCCGCAGCAGGTCGCCGCGCAGCGTGCAGCATGGGTAAGTGAATGGCAACGCGCCGTCAGCCGCTAATTCCCGGCTGGTTAATCCCCGGACTGCTCGCCGCCCTGCTGATGGTGGCGGTCAGCCTGCTGGCGCTTTTCTTGCGCTGTGGTTTAACGCGCCGGAGAGCGATCTGCTCGCGCTCTGGCACGACAGCTATCTCTGCACCATGTCCTGGCGTTCTCCTTCTGGCAGGCGTTTCTCTCTGCGCTGCTGTCGGTGATCCCGGCCATTTTCCTCGCGCGCGCGCTGTACCGCCGGCGTTTCCCCGGCAGGCAGGCTGCTGCTGCGCCTGTGCGCCATGACGCTGATCCTGCCAGTGCTGGTGGCCGTATTTGGCATTCTGAGCGTCTACGGTCGTCAGGGCTGGCTGGCCGCGCTGTGCGCATGCCGTCGGGCTGGAGTGGCACTTCTCGCCTTACGGGCTGAAGGGCATTCTGCTGGCGCACGTTTTCTTCAATATGCCGATGGCGACGCGCCTGTTTTTACAGGCGCTGGAGAACATTCCCGGCGAGCAGCGCCAGCTTGCGGCACAGCTCGGCATGCGCGGCTGGTCGTTCTTCCGCTTTGTCGAATGGCCGTGGCTGCGCCGTCAGATCCTGCCCACGGCGGCCGCGCTGATCTTTATGCTCTGCTTCGCCAGCTTTGCCACCGTGCTGTCGCTGGGCGGCGGGCCGCAGGCCACCACCATTGAGCTGGCGATTTATCAGGCGCTGAGTTTTGACTACGATCCCGGCCGCGCCGCGCTGCTGGCGCTGGTGCAGATGGCGTGCTGTCTGGTGCTGGTGCTGCTGAGCCAGCGCCTGAGTAAAGCCATTCCCGCTGGCAGCATCAGATACCCGGCTGGCGCGATCCGCAGGACAGCCTGCACAGCCGCGTCGCGGATTTGATGCTGATTACGCTGGCGCTGCTGCTGCTGCTGCCGCCGCTGCTGGCCGTTATCGTTGACGGACTGAACCTCAATCTCACGTCCGTCCTGCAACAGCCCGTGCTCTGGCAGGCGACGTGGACCTCGCTGCGCATCGCGCTGGCTGCCGGGCTGCTGTGTGTCCTGCTGACCATGATGCTGCTGTGGAGCAGCCGCGAGCTGTCGCCAGCGTCAGCAGCGCGTAGAAAACCGGACAGGCGCTGGAGCTGACGGGAATGCTGATTCTGGCGATGCCGGGCATCGTGCTGGCAACCGGGCTTCTTTTTGCTGTTCAACAGCACCGTCGGCCTGCCGGAAAGCGCCGACGGCATCGTGATTTTTACCAACGCCCTGATGGCCATCCCCTACGCGCTGAAGGTGCTGGAAAACCCGATGCGCGACGTCAACAGCCGCTACGGTTTGCTGTGCCAGTCGCTGGGCATGCAGGGTTTGCCGGCCGTCTGCGGGTGGGGTCGAACTGCGCGCGCTGAAACGCCCGCTGGCGCAGGCGCTGGCCTTTGCTTGCGTGCTGTCGATTGGCGATTTTGGCGTGGTGGCGCTGTTTGGCAACGAAGATTTCCGCACGCTGCCGTTCTGGCTCTATCAGCAAATCGGCTCCTATCGCAGTCCCAGGATGGCGCGGTCACGGCGCTGTTACTGCTGCTGCTGTGCTTTGCCTTATTTACCGTTATCGAAAAACTTCCGGGGCGCGATGTTAACACTGACTGATGTAACCTGGCTCTACCAGCATCTGCCGATGCGCTTCACGCTCTCCGTGCGCCAGGGGGTGATCGCCGTACTTGGCCCAAGCGGCGCGGGGAAAAGCACCCTGCTGAATCTGATTGCCGGTTTTCTTACCCCGGCGAGCAGGGCAGCCATGCAGATCGATAGCAAATCGACCATACCCGCACCGCCGCCCCCCGCAGAAACGTCCGGTCTCGATGCTGTTTCAGGAAAACAATCTGTTTACCCATCTGACGGTGCGGCAAAACATCGCGCTGGGAATGCATCCGGGGCTGAAGCTGAACGACGCCAACAGCAGCAGCAGGTACAGCAGATTGCGGAGCAAACCGGGCTGGAATCGATGCTGACGCGCTGCCGGGCGAGCTCTCCGGCGGCCAGCGTCAGCGCGTGGCGCTGGCGCGCTGTCTGGTGCGCGAGCAGCCGGTGCTGCTGCTGGATGAGCCCTTCTCGGCGCTCGATCCGGCGCTGCGCCAGGAGATGCTGGCGCTGGTGCAGGAGGTCTGCCAGCGCCAGCAGCTACTCACGATGCTGATGGTGTCGCACAGTATTGAGGATGCCGCAGCAGATTGCGCCACGCGATCCGTGGTGATTGCGGACGGACGGGTGTACTGGGATGGCAGCACCGCCAGCCTGCTGCGCGGAGAAAGCCCGGCGGCCGCCATCCTTGGCGTATTCCCCCCCCCCCCGGAAACCGCGCTTAAGCGAAGAACACCTTCCACAGGATCTCGCCGAAAACCGGCATCAGCGGGTGACGAATCAGCAGCGCAATCACGGCACCCCACGCCGACGAGCGCCATCAGCGGAGCCAGCCAGAGCAGCCGCGCCAGTGGCAGATAAGGCGTGGCCCAGTCGACGCTTTTGCCGCTGCGCCACCAGCGCCACAGCAGCCAGCCGCCGATCCACAGCAGCAGCGCCACCGCCAGCAGCAGCCATTTGAAGCTGTCGCCCTGCGCCGCCTGCGGCACGTCAATCGCCGCGCCAGCCAGAATCCCCGGCAGGAAGTAAAACGGCGGCCAGAAGACGCAGCCGATAATGTTCGGCAGCACGAATTTTACGCGACCGGCAGATCCAGCATCCCGGCCACCATCGGCACCAGCGGACGCGTTGGCCCGACAAAGCGCCCCACGAGAATGGTAAACATGCTGTGCTGATGCAGCGCATGCTCGGTTTTATCCAGCAGCGCTTTGTTCTTTTTCATAAAGACCAGCGGTGCAGCGGCTCCTTGAAGCGCCAGCCCAGCCAGAAGGAGATCCAGTCGCCCATCAGGCAGCCGATAATCCCGGCCAGCCACGCCTGCCAGAAATTGATTAACCTCGCCGCTGCCGATCAGCGCGCCCAGCCCGGCCATCATCACCGTGCCGGGCAGGATCAGCCCGACAAGCGCCAGCGACTCCAGAAACGCCACCAGCGCCACGGCGATGAGCGAGTACTCCAGCGATTGCGTAAACAGGTGTTGGATCCAGGCTTCCATAACTATCCTCTGCGGAATATAGAGGCTGGATTGTCCTGAGACAGCCCCACAGCGTCAAGCAATTCCCCGCGCTGCCGCACGCCCGCGCCGCGCAGACGACGGCACCACCGCAGTACACTGTATAAACATCCATGATATACTGAAATGAATTCATTCACCGGAGTTAACGTGACCGAACCGCGCGCAGGCTTTTTACTGACCCGACACTGGCGGGATACCCCTACCGGCAGCGAGGTGGCGCTCTGGCTGGCCACCGACCAGGGCCCGCAGCGCCTGGTGCTGCCTGCGCAGGAGTCAGTGGCGTTTATTCCCCGGGAGTTCCAGGCGCAAACCGAAGCGCTGATTCGTGACGAGCGCCATACGCGCCTGCAACCGCTGGATCTGAAAGATTTTCGTCGCCGACCGGTGCTGGGACTCTATTGCCGCAGCCACCGACAGCTGCATAGCATCGAAAAACGCCTGCGCGAAGCCGGCGTCGCGGTGTACGAAGCCGATATCCGCCCGCCGGAACGCTACCTGATGGAGCGCTTTATCACCGCGCCGGTCTGGGTCAGCGGCGAGCCGCGCGGCGACAGCCTCGTCAACGCGCGCCTGAAGCCGCATCCCGACTATCGCCCGCCGCTGAAATGGGTGTCGCTGGATATCGAAACCACCGCCCACGGCGAGCTGTACTGCATCGGCCTGGAAGGCTGCGGCCAGCGCCAGGTCTATATGCTCGGGCCGCCGAACGGCGATGCCTCGGCCAGCTGGATTTCCAGCTTGAGTACGTCGACAGCCGCCCGCAGCTGCTGGAGCAACTTAACCAGTGGTTGGCCGGGCACGATCCCGATGTCATCATCGGCTGGAACGTGGTGCAGTTCGACCTGCGCGTGCTGCAAAAACATGCCGAGCGCTACGGCATCCCGCTGCGTCTTGGCCGTCAGCAGCAGCCGCTGGAGTGGCGCGAGCACGGCTTTAAGCACGGCGTCTTCTTCGCGCAGGCCAACGGTCGGCTGATCATCGACGGCATCGAGGCGCTGAAATCGGCGTTCTGGAACTTCTCCTCCTTCAGCCTGGAAGCGGTGTCGCAGGAGCTGCTCGGCGAAGGCAAAGCCATCGACAATCCGTGGGAGCGCATGGACGAGATCGACCGGCGCTTCGCCGAAGACAAACCGGCGCTCGCCACCTACAACCTGAAGGACTGCGAGCTGGTGACGCGGATCTTCCATAAAACCGAGATCATGCCGTTTCCCTGCTGGAACGCGCCACCGTCAACGGCCTGGCGGCGGACCGCCACGGCGGCTCGGTGGCGGCCTTCAGCCACCTCTACATTCCGCGAATGCACCGCGCCGGCTACGTCGCGCCCAACCTCGGCGAAGTGGCGCCGGAAGCCAGCCCCGGCGGCTACGTGATGGATTCGCGGCCGGGACTGTACGACTCGGTGCTGGTGCTGGACTACAAAAGCCTCTATCCGTCGATCATCCGCACCTTCCTGATCGATCCGGTCGGGCTGGTGGAAGGCCTGGCGCCAGCCGGACGACGCCCACTCGGTGGACGGCTTTCGCGGCGCGCGCTTTTCGCGCCGGCACTGCCTGCCGGCGATCGTCGGGCAGATCTGGCAGGGCCGCGAGGCGGCCAAACGCCACGGCAACCAGCCGCTGTCGCAGGCGCTGAAGATCATCATGAACGCCTTTTACGGCGTGCTGGGCACCAGCGCCTGCCGCTTCTTCGACCCGCGCCTGGCCTCGTCCATCACCATGCGCGGGCACGACATCATGCGCCAGACCAAACGCGCGAGCTGATCGAAGCCGAGGGCTATGACGTGATCTACGGCGATACCGACTCCACCTTCGTCTGGCTGAAGAAGCGCCCACAGCGAAGACGATGCCGCCGCGATCGGCCAGCGGCTGGCCGGGCTGGTCAATCGCTGGTGGCAACAGCATCTGCAGCAGACTTACGGTCTCGACAGCGCGCTGGAGCTGGAGTTTGAAACCCATTTCGGCCGCTTTCTGATGCCCACCATTCGCGGCACCGAGCAGGGCAGCAAGAAGCGCTACGCCGGGCTGATTCAGGACGGCGACGAGCAGCGCATGGTCTTTAAGGGGCTGGAAACGGTGCGCACCGACTGGACGCCGCTGGCGCAGCAGTTCCAGCAGACGCTCTACCTGCGGCATCTTCAATCGCAATGAGCCCTATCAGGACTACGTGCGCGAGACGATCGCCAGCCTGATGGCCGGCGAGCTGGACGACCAGCTGGTCTACCGCAAGCGCCTGCGCCGCCCGCTGGAGGAGTACCAGCGCAACGTGCCGCCGCACGTGCGCGCCGCGCGCCTGGCCGATGAAGAAAACCGTGAGCCGCGGGCGCCCGCCGCAGTATCAGAACGGCGGCTCGATCAGCTACGTCATGGCCACCGCCGGGCCGGAGCCGCTGGAAGCGCGCAGCTCGCCGCTCGATTACGATCACTACCTGACGCGCCAGCTTCAGCCGGTCGCCGACGGAATTTTGCCCTTCATCGACGACGATTTTGCTACACTAGTGACAGGGCAACTTGGGCTATTTTGACACGTGACGAAATGGCTGCCATCCAGTACCATAGCGCCCTTTCCGATTCCCGGACCCATTTTTCGATGACCGTCTTTTTTGACGGGGGTCGAACTATTGCCTGCAATTAAAGATTAGAGCCGAACAACTATGCCTTTTACACTTGGTCAACGCTGGATCAGCGATACAGAAAGCGAACTTGGATTGGGAACCGTCGTTGCCGTCGATGCGCGCATGGTTACCCTCCTCTTTCCCTGCCACCGGTGAAAACCGCCTGTACGCCCGCAATGACTCCCCTGTTACCCGCGTGATGTTTAATCCGGGTGACACCGTGACCAGCCACGACGGCTGGCAGCTGAAGGTTGAAGACGTAAAAGAAGAGAATGGACTGCTCGCCTACATCGGGACGCGTCTTGATACCGACGAGAGCAATGTCATCCTGCGCGAAGTGCTGCTCGACAGCAAACTGGTGTTCAGCAAGCCGCAGGATCGCCTGTTTGCCGGGCAAATCGACCGCATGGATCGTTTCTCCCTGCGCTACCGCGCGCGCAAGTTCCAGAGCGAACAGTACCGCATGCCGTGGAGCGGCCTGCGCGGCCAGCGCACCAGCCTGATCCCCCATCAGCTGAACATCGCCCATGACGTGGGCCGCCGCCACGCGCCGCGCGTGCTGCTGGCCGATGAAGTGGGCCTGGGTAAAACCATTGAAGCCGGCATGATCCTGCATCAACAGCTGCTCTCCGGCGCAGCCGAGCGCGTGCTGATCGTGGTGCCGGAAACCCTGCAGCACCAGTGGCTGGTGGAGATGCTGCGCCGCTTCAACCTGCGCTTCGCCCTGTTCGACGACGAGCGCTACGCCGAAGCGCAGCACGACGGCGGACAACCCGTTTGAAACCGAACAGCTGGTGATCTGCTCCCTGGACTTCGTGCGCCGCAACAAGCAGCGTCTTGAGCATCTGTGCGACGCCGAGTGGGATCTGCTGGTGGTCGACGAAGCGCACCACCTGGTCTGGAGCGAAGACGCGCCGAGCCGCGAATATATGGCGATTGAACAGCTTGCCGAGCGCGTGCCCGGCGTCCTGCTGCTGACCGCAACGCCGGAGCAGCTCGGCCTGGAGAGCCACTTCGCCCGTCTGCGCCTGCTCGATCCAAACCGTTTCCACGACTTCGCGCAGTTTGTGGAAGAGCAGAATAACTACCGTCCGGTTGCGGATGCCGTCGCCACTGCTGCTGGCGGGAACAACGTCTCTCAAACGACGAGCTCAAACCCCCTGAGCAACGATCTGATTGGCGAGCAGGATATTGAGCCGCTGCTGCAGGCCGCCAACAGCGACCGCGACAAGGCGGAATCCGCGCGCAAAGAGCTGATCGACATGCTGATGGACCGCCACGGCACCAGCCGCGTGCTGTTCCGTAACACCCGTAACGGCGTGAAGGGCTTCCCGAAACGCGAACTGCATCACCTTCAAGCCTGCCGCTGCCGACGCAGTATCAGACGGCGATTAAAGTCTCCGGCATTATGGGGGCGCGCAAAACGCCAGGAAGAGCGCGCCCGCGACATGCTCTATCCGGAACAGATTTATCAGGAATTTGAAGGCGATACCGGCACCTGGTGGAACTTCGACCCGCGCGTAGAGTGGCTGATGGGCTACCTGACCGCGCACACCGTTCCCAGAAAGTGCTGGTGATCTGCGCCAAAGCGGCCACCGCGCTGCAGCTGGAGCAGGTCCTGCGCGAGCGCGAAGGCATTCGCGCCGCCGTGTTCCACGAAGGGATGTCCATCGTCGAACGCGACCGCGCGGCCGCCTGGTTCGGCGAAGAGACAGCGGCGCCCAGGTGCTGCTGTGCTCGGAAATCGGCTCTGAAGGCCGTAACTTCCAGTTCGCCAGCAATCTGGTGATGTTCGATCTGCCGTTCAACCCGGATCTGCTGGAGCAGCGTATCGGCCGTCTGGATCGTATCGGTCAGGCGCATGATATTCAGATCCACGTGCCGTATCTGGAGAAAACCGCCCAGTCCGTGCTGGTGCGCTGGTTCCACGAAGGTCTGGATGCGTTTGAACATACCTGCCCGACCGGCCGCACCATTTACGATCAGGTGCACGGCGATCTGATCGGCTACCTGGCCGCGCCGGAAAACACCGACGGGTTTGACGATCTGATCAAATCCTGCCGCGAGCAGCATGACGCGCTGAAAGCGCAGCTGGAGCAGGGGCGCGACCGTCTGCTGGAGATCCACTCCAACGGCGGTGAAAAAGCGCAGGCGCTGGCTGAAAGCATTGAAGAGCAGGATGACGACACCAGCCTGATCAGCTTCGCCATGAACCTGTTCGACATCGTCGGGATTAACCAGGACGATCGCGGCGAGAACCTGATTGTCCTGACCCCGTCCGATCACATGCTGGTGCCGGATTTCCCGGGCCTGCCGGAAGATGGCTGTACCATCACCTTCGAGCGTGATGTGGCGCTGTCCCGCGAAGATGCGCAGTTCATCACCTGGGAACACCCGCTGATCCGCAACGGGCTGGATCTGATCCTCTCCGGCGATACCGGCAGCAGTACCATCTCCCTGCTGAAAAACAAGGCGCTGCCCGTCGGCACGCTGCTGCTGGAGCTGATCTACGTTGTGGAAGCGCAGGCGCCGAAACAGCTGCAGCTCAACCGCTTCCTGCCGCCAACGCCGGTGCGTTTGCTGCTGGATAAAAACGGTACGAACCTGGCAGGACAGGTGGAGTTCGAAAGCTTCAACCGCCAGCTGAGCGCGGTGAACCGCCATACCGGCAGCAAGCTGGTGAACGCGGTCCAGCAGGACGTGCACGCCATTCTCCAGCAGGGCGAAATCCAGATTGAAAAAGCGGCCCGAGACCTGATTGACGCCGCGCGCAATGAAGCCGACGAGAAACTGTCTGCCGAGCTGTCCCGTCTGGAAGCGTTAAAAGCGGTCAATCCGAACATCCGTGACGACGAGCTGGCGGCGATTGAAAGCAACCGTCAGCAGGTGCTGGAAAGCCTCAACCAGGCTAGCTGGCGTCTGGATGCCCTGCGTCTTATCGTTGTGACGCATCAGTAAACGGAGCGCAAGATGGTGATGGAGCCCTACAATCCCCCTCAGGATCCCTGGCTGGTCATCCTTTATCAGGATGAGCACATTATGGTGGTCAACAAGCCAAGCGGCCTGTTGTCCGTGCCGGGGCGTCTGGATGAGCACAAAGACAGCGTGATGACGCGCATTCAGCGCGATTTTCCGCAGGCGGAGTCCGTCCATCGCCTGGATATGGCCACCAGCGGTGTGATTGTGGTGGCGCTGAACAAAGCGGCCGAGCGTGAGCTGAAGCGCCAGTTCCGCGAGCGCGAGCCGAAAAAGCAGTATGTGGCGCGCGTCTGGGGCCATCCGGCGCAGGCGGAAGGGCTGGTGGATTTGCCGCTGATTTGCGACTGGCCGAACCGGCCAAAGCAGAAGGTGTGTTATGAAACCGGCAAGGCCGGCGCAGACCGAGTATGAAGTGCTGGAGTACGCGCCGGATAACACCGCGCGCGTCCTGCTTAAGCCGATTACCGGACGTTCGCACCAGCTGCGCGTGCATATGCTGGCGCTGGGTCATCCGATTCTGGGCGACCGCTTTTACGCCCCGCCGGAAGCGCTGGCGTTGGCGCCACGTCTGCAGCTGCACGCGCAGACGCTCACCATCACCCATCCGGCCTTCGGTAACGCGATGACGTTTAAAGCCCCGGTGGACTTCTAAAAAAAAGCCCGACGCTGTCGGGCTTTTGCTTATTTGAAAACCTTTCTTCTCTTTGCGAATCAGCTCGTACGCTTTCTGAATTTCCTGCGCTTTTTGCTTCGCCATCTCCATCATCTCCGGCGGTAAACCTTTCGCGACCAGTTTGTCCGGGTGGTGTTCACCCATCAGCTTACGGTAGGCACGCTTGATGGTGGTCGCTGATCGTCCGTGGGTTTCACGCCCAGCACGTTGCAGGCATCTTCCAGCGTCGGGCCACGCTGCGCCTGCTGCCAGCCGCCGCCGGACGACTGCTGGTGATAGCCGCCGCCAAACTGCTGCCCCGCCCTGCATCATGCGCAGGAACTGGTCGAACTGCATACGGGAGATGCCCAGCTCTTCCGCAATGACGTACAACACATCACGTTCATTGGGGTGAAGGGAACCGTCGGCAAACGCCGCCTGGATTTGAATTTCCAGAAACATCCGAATCAAATCGAAACGGCCAAAGCAGATGCTGCGGAACTGGCGCATCTTTTCACGCAGCGGATAGTTATCGGATTTACCGATGCGAAACGCATGTTGTGCCGCCACACGCGACTCGCCGTGCAGATTCATGCGATCCATAAATACGCTGGCAATCTGAATATCGGCTTCGGTGACACGCCCTTTTGATTTGGTTAAATGCCCCATCACCTCAAAGGTGGTGGAGAAAAAGAGCGACTGACGCTCGCGCTGATTGGCAAACCAGGCCATTTTGCGGCTGCGCGCCTTATCAAACATATGGCCGATAATCAGCCCCAGAACGATGCCCCAAAACCCGGCACCCATGATGATGGCGAACGCAACGCCGATTATTTTACCCCAATACTGCATATACTCCCCGGATAGTCAATTCCGTCATGCCCACCATCATCACTTCAATCACTCAATTGCCACCACGCAATAAAGGACATCGGCTATAATTTGCTTTATCATACCCGTCATTCGATAGCGAGCCCTAACACTCTGGCACGCAAACGGGCAGGATTAACGCTGGTACTGCGCAGATGAGTAAGATAGTCTCTGAGCGTTTGTAAGCCGTAGCCACTGATGACGGAACAATAAAATACAACGTATGAAAAAACGTATCCCCACCCTCCTGGCCACCATGATTGGCTCCGCCCTTTACAGTCAACAGGGGCTGGCGGCCGATCTCGTGCCTCGCAGTGTATGCTTGGCGTCCCCAGTTACAATCGCCCACTGGTGGAGGGCGATACCAATAGCTTGCCGGTAACCATTACTGCCGACTCACGCAAAAGGTAACTATCCTGACAATGCCACGTTTACCGGCAATGTGGATATTAACCAGGGGAATAGCCGCCTGCAGGCCGATGAAGTGCAGTTGCACCAGAAGCAGCCGGAAGGTGCGGCCGACGCCGGTACGAACGGTGGATGCGCTGGGTAATGTGCACTATGACGATAATCAGGTCATCCTGAAAGGTCCGAAAGCCTGGTCAAACCTGAATACCAAAGACACCAACGTCTGGGAAGGTGATTACCAGATGGTGGGTCGCCAGGGGCGCGGTAAAGCCGACCTGATGAAACAGCGCGGTGAAAACCGCTATACGATTCTGGAAAACGGCTCCTTTACCTCCTGTCTGCCGGGTTCAAATACCTGGAGCGTGGTCGGGAGCGAAGTGATTCAGGACCGTGAAGAACAGGTCGCGGAGATCTGGAACGCCCGCTTTAAGCTCGGCCCCGTGCCGGTGTTCTACAGCCCGTACCTGCAGCTTCCCGTGGGCGACAAACGTCGCTCCGGTTTCCTGATCCCCAATGCCAAATACAGCACCACGAACTACTTTGAGTTCTACCTGCCGTACTACTGGAACATCGCGCCCAACATGGATGCCACGATCACGCCGCACTATATCCATAAGCGCGGCAACATCATGTGGGAGAACGAGTTCCGCTATCTGACTCAGGCCGGTGCTGGCCTGATGGAGCTGGATTATCTGCCGTCGGATAAACAGTTCTACGAAGATGAGGGCGACCAACGGTGCAGAACGGAGAGCAACCGCCACCGCTGGTTATTCTACTGGCAGCACGCCGGCGTGATGGATCAGGTGTGGCGTTTTAACGTCGACTACACCAAAGTCAGCGATCCTTACTACTTCAACGATCTTGATTCGAAGTACGGTTACAGCTCGACCGATGGCTACGCCACGCAGAAATTCAGCGTTGGCTACGCGGTGCAGAACTTTGATGCCACGGTCTCGACGAAGCAGTTCCAGGTATTTTCTGACCAGTCCACGCCTACATATGGTGCAGAACCACAGCTGGACGTTAACTGGTATCAGAACGATGTTGGTCCATTCGACACCCGGGTTTACGCTCAGGCGGTACATTTCAACACGGATTCGGATATGCCGGAAGCCACGCGTGTTCACCTTGAGCCGACGATCAATCTGCCGTGGTCTAACGACTGGGCAAGCCTGAATACCGAAGCCAAGCTGATGGCGACCCACTATCAGCAAAACAATGTCGACCGCTATAACACCCGTTGGGACGCCAATCCTAACGGAATAAGCGGACGACTTGAAGAGTCGGTAAACCGCACGCTCCCGCAGTTCAAAATGGATGGACGGCAAGTTGGTCTTTGAACGTGATATGGCCTGCTGGCGGATGGTTATACCCAGACGCTGGAGCCGCGCATGCAGTACCTGTATGTGCCGTATCGCGATCAGAGCAATATCCAGAACTACGACTCCTCTTTCCTGCAGTCTGACTACAGCGGCCTGTTCCGCGACCGCACCTATGGCGGTCTCGACCGTATCGCCTCCGCTAACCAGTTAACGACCGGCGTCACAACGCGCGTTTATGATGATGCCGCCGTTGAACGTTTTAACGTTTCTGTTGGTCAAATCTACTATTTCACCGAGTCTCGTACCGGTGATGACAACATTAACTGGGAGAAAGACAACAAAACGGGTAGCGCTGGTTTGGGCGGGTGATACCTACTGGCGCATGACCGATCGCTGGGGCCTGCGCGGTGGCGTGCAGTACGATACGCGTCTGGACAATATTGCCACAAGGCAGCTCGCCATTGTGGAATACCGTCGTGATGAAGACCGTATGATGCAGTTGAGGTATCGTTACGCCAGCCCGGAATATATTCAGGCGACGTTGCCAACCTATGCTACCAGAAGAACAGTACAAAGACGGTATTTCGCAGGTGGGTGGCGCAGCAAGCTGGCCTATTGCCGACCGCTGGTCAATCGTAGGCGCTTACTACTTTGACACCAACGCGAATAAGCCGGCTGACCAGATGGTTGGTCTGCAATATAACTCCTGCTGTTACGCGCTGCGTGTCGGTTACGAGCGCAAGCTTAACGGCTGGGACAGTGAAAACAATCAGAGCAAATACGATAACGTGATTGGCTTTAATGTCGAGCTGCGCGGCCTGAGTTCCAACTACGGCCTGGGCACGCAGTCAGATGCTGCGTTCGAACATTCTGCCGTACCGTAGCTCTTTGTAATGTGCTGATTTGAAACGTAATCCGCTTTGCGGTTAATTGAAATGGAAAAAGTATGAAGAACTGGAAAACGCTGCTGCTCGGTGTCGCTATGGTTGCGAATACCAGCTTCGCGGCCCCCCAGGTTGTTGATAAAGTCGCCGCTGTCGTTAACAACGGCGTCGTGCTCGAAAGTGACGTTGACGGTCTGATGAAATCCGTGAAGCTCAATTCGGGCGAAGCAGGCGGTCAGCAGCTTCCGGATGACGCAACGCTGCGCCATCAGATCCTGGAACGTCTGATCATGGATCAGATCATCCTGCAGATGGGTCAGAAAATGGGTGTGAAGGTGACTGACGAGCAGCTCGATCAGGCCATCGCTAACATTGCAAAGCAGAACAACATGAGCGTGAGATCAGATGCGCAGTCGTCTGGCCTATGACGGCATCAGCTACACCACCTACCGCAACCAGATCCGTAAAGAGATGCTGATTTCGGAAGTGCGTAACAATGAAGTGCGCCGCCGCGTCACCATCCTGCCGCAGGAAGTGGATGCGCTGGCAAAGCAGGTGGGCAACCAGAACGATGCCAGAGCACCGAGCTGAACCTGAGCCACATTCTGATCCCGCTGCCAGAAAACCCAACGTCCGATCAGGTTGACGGAACCAGGAAGCGCAGGCACGTCCAGCTGGTGGGTCGAACCGCGTAAAGGCGCGTACGCAGCGATTTCGGCAAGCTGGCCATCACCTACTCTGCCGACCAGCAGGCGCTGAAAGGCGGCCAGATGGGCTGGGGACGTATTCAGGAGCTGCCATCCCTCTTCGCCCAGGCGCTGAGCACGGCGAAGAAAGGCGACATTGTGGGTCCAATCCGTTCAGGCGTGGGCTTCCACATCCTGAAAGTGAACGATCTGCGCGGTCAGAGCCAGAACATCTCCGTGACCGAAGTTCACGCTCGCCACATTCTGCTGAAACCGTCACCGATCATGACCGACGATCAGGCGCGTGCGAAGCTGGAACAGATTGCCGCGGACATTAAGAGCGGTAAAACCTCGTTTGCCAATGCAGCGAAAGAGTTCTCTCAGGATCCTGGCTCTGCGAACCAGGGCGGCGATCTGGGCTGGGCGGCAGCGGATATTTACGATCCGGCCTTCCGCGATGCGCTGATGAAGCTGAACAAAGGCCAGATCAGCGCGCCGGTGCACTCCTCCTTTGGCTGGCATCTGATCGAACTGCTGGATACCCGCAACGTGGATAAAACGGATGCGGCGCAGAAAGACAGAGCCTACCGTATGCTGTTCAACCGTAAATTCTCTGAAGAAGCGGCAACCTGGATGCAGGAACAACGCGCCAGTGCTTACGTGAAAATGCTGAGCAACTAATGAAAAAGCATCGTGTTGTGATCACGCCCGGCGAACCCGCCGGGATTGGGCCTGACCTCGTGGTTCAGCTCGCCCAGCGTGACTGGCCGGTAGAACTGGTTGTCTGCGCAGATGCAACACTGCTGCAGACAGCGCGCGGCTCAACTGGGTTTGCCGCTGACGCTGCGTGACTATCAGCCCGGCGTGGCACCACAGCCGCAGCAGGCCGGTACGCTCACGCTGCTGCCCCTCGCCACTGCATGTCAGCCGGTGACCGCCGGGCCAACTCGCACGGACGCCAACGGCCATTACGTCGTGGAAACCCTGGCCCGCGCCTGCGACGGTTGCCTGAAGGGCGAATTTGCCGCGCTGATCACCGGCCCCGTGCACAAAGGCGTGATCAACGAAGCGGGCATACCGTTTACCGGGCATACCGAGTTCTTCGAAGAGCGCTCGCACAGCCCGAAAGTGGTGATGATGCTGGCGACGGAAGCGATGCGCGTTGCGCTGGTGACCACCCATCTGCCGATCAAAGCCATTCCTGATGCCATCACCCCTGAACTCCTGCGCGAGATCATCGGGATTTTGCACCACGATCTGCAGACAAAATTTGGCATCCCGCAGCCGCACGTCCTGGTCTGCGGCCTGAATCCGCACGCCGGCGAAGGCGGGCACATGGGCACGGAAGAGATCGACACCATCATTCCGGTGCTCGACGAAATGCGGGCGAAGGGGATGAATCTCAGCGGTCCGCTGCCTGCCGATACCCTTTTTCAGCCGAAATACCTGGATAATGCCGACGCCGTGCTGGCGATGTACCACGATCAGGGCCTGCCCGTGCTAAAATACCAGGGCTTTGGCCGCGGGGTGAATATCACCCTCGGTTTACCCTTTATTCGAACATCCGTTGACCACGGCACTGCGCTGGATCTGGCAGGCCAGGGAAAGCGGATGTCGGCAGTTTTATTACGGCGCTTAATCTCGCCATCAAAATGATTGTTAATACTCAATGACTAATCGAGTCCATCAGGGCCACTTAGCCCGTAAACGCTTCGGGCAAAACTTTCTCAACGATCAGTTCGTGATCGACAGCATCGTCTCGGCTATTAATCCGCAAAAAGGTCAGGCGATGGTCGAAATCGGCCCGGGCCTTGCCGCGCTGACCGAGCCGGTAGGCGAACGTCTGGACGAGCTGACCGTTATCGAACTGGACCGCGACCTGGCCGCACGCCTGCAAACGCACCCGTTCCTCGGGCCAAAGCTGACCATTTATCAGCAGGATGCCATGACCATGAACTTTGGCGAGCTGTCGAAGAAATGGGCCAGCCGCTGCGCGTGTTCGGCAACCTGCCGTATAACATCTCCACGCCGCTGATGTTCCACCTCTTTAGCTATACTGATGCCATTGCCGACATGCACTTCATGTTGCAGAAAGAGGTGGTTAACCGTCTGGTTGCAGGGCCGAACAGTAAAGCGTATGGTCGTTTAAGCGTGATGGCGCAATATTACTGCCAGGTGATCCCGGTGCTGGAAGTGCCGCCGTCCGCGTTCACGCCGCCACCGAAAGTGGATTCTGCGGTTGTGCGCCTGGTGCCGCTTTACAAAACGAAACCGTATCCGGTCAAAGATCTGCGCGTACTGAGCCGCATCACCACAGAAGCGTTTAACCAGCGCCGTAAAACGATCCGTAACAGCCTGAGCAATTCGTTTACCGTTGAGGTGTTAGCAGAGCTGGGGATCGACCCGGCAATGCGTGCAGAAAATATTTCCGTGGAGCAGTACTGCCAGCTGGCAAACTGGCTGACGGCAATTACATCAGCCGCCGAAAGCTGCGCCGAGAATTGAGTGCATGATTGATTTGGCCCCGCGTATGTGTCCATGTACAAAGCGTCTATGTTGAATCGCAATCCTCGCCGGATGAAGAGCGTTTTGTCTTTGCCTACACCGTGACCATTCGCAATCTGGGGCGGATGCGCCGTGCAGCTGCGCGGGCGCTACTGGCTTATCACCAACGGCAATGGCCGCGAAATCGAAGTTCAGGGTGAAGGTGTGGTCGGTGAGCAGCCCCACATCGCCCCTGGCGAAGAGTATCAGTACACCAGCGGCGCGGTGATTGAAACGCCGCTGGGTACCATGCAAGGCCATTACGAAATGGTCGACGTCGATGGCAATGTCTTCCGCGTTGCTATTCCTGTGTTCCGTCTCGCCGTAACCACACTCATTCATTAATCTAATGTCTACATATCTGATTGGCGACGTTCACGGTTGCTACGATGAACTGATCGCATTGTTAAAACAGGTCGACTTTACGCCAGGACAGGACACGCTCTGGCTGACGGGCGATTTAGTGGCGCGCGGGCCGGGCTCGCTTGAGGTACTGCGTTTCGTCAAATCGCTGGGCGACAGCGTGCGCATGGTGCTGGGCAACCACGATCTGCATCTGCTGGCCGTCTTTGCCGGGATCAGCCGCAACAAACCCAAAGATCGCCTCACTCCCCTGCTGGATGCGCCCGACGCCGACGAACTGATTAACTGGCTGCGCCGTCAGCCGCTGCTGCAGGTCGACGAGGAGAAAAAGCTGGTGATGGCCCATGCCGGGATCACGCCGCAGTGGGATCTTGAGACGGCGAAAAACCCTGCGCGCGCGACGTTGAGGCGGTGCTGGCGAGCGACTCCTATCCGCTCTTCCTCGATGCCATGTATGGCGATATGCCGAACCACTGGACGACCGGATCTCAGCGGTCTGGCCCGCCTGCGCTTTATCACCAATGCGTTCACCCGCATGCGTTTCTGCTTCCCGAACGGGCAGCTGGATATGTATTCCAAAGAGACGCCGGAAAGCGCGCCGGCGCCGCTCAAACCGTGGTTCCAGGTGCCCGGCAAAATCAGCAGCGAGTACACGCGAGGTCTTTGGTCACTGGGCTGCGCTGGAAGGAAAAGGCACGCCGGACGGGATCTACGGTCTGGATACCGGATGCTGCTGGGGCGGAACGCTGACCCTGCTGCACTGGGAGAGCGGCCAGTATTACACCCAGGTCTCGAACCGTGACCAGGCCATGGCGGAAAGCGCGGTGAATGCGCCCTCCCCCCTGAGCGATATGCAGTAAACAAAAAGCCCCGCGATGTTAGCGGGGCTTTTTTTTGGTCACCATAAATGGCGACCCTACAGCGACAATCTGTACCGAGGCAGCCATCAGCCTGATATCGCACAATTTTATCGCATCATAAACAGCAATTGATCCCTGCCATTGTAGGGTGCGCATTTATGCGCACCTGGAATGTATAAACAGCGATTGATCCCTGTCGTTGTAAGGTGCGCATTCATGCGCAGCAGGCCACTCTCAACGGCGGCGATCCAGAATCTCAAAGCAGTAACTGTGCGAATTCTGCGCATCGGCATCGTGGAACTCACTGAACGTCGACTGCCACTCGTCCGGCTCGTAATCCGGGAACTGGGTGTCGCCTTCCACTTCCGCATCGATATGCGTCAGATAGAGACGATCGGCGCGCGCCAGCATCTGCGCATAAATCCGGCCACCACCAATCACCATGATCTCTTCTGCCTCACCCGCTGCGGCAATCGCTTCTTCCGGCGACGTCACCCAGGTCACGCCGTCATGGTTGCCGGGCTGGCTGCTGACCACAATATTCAGACGTCCCGGTAACGGGCGACCAATCGATTCAAAGGTCAGACGGCCCATAATCACCGGTTTGTTCAGCGTGTTGCGCTTGAACCACGCGAGGTCGGCAGGCAGGTGCCATGGCATGGCGTTTTCCATGCCAATAATACGATCTGCTGCCAGTGCCGCGATCAAACTAATCATGTTAAAAGACCTACAGGAAAAAAATTGGCGCAATGATACGTAAAGGTGAAACTTTCGTCGATAGGACGACCGTGCTATTTACGTAAAGCCCGCTTGGCTCGGCGTTTTGTCTGAGCGACAGAGTTTTACTCCGGCTTTGCGGCCGTTAGCGGAAAGAGCCGCCAGAATTCGCGGTGAAGGCGCTACAACTCAGGGTGATGCTCCACGCTGCCCGCGCGCTGTGTAAAGAAAAGCGCACTGTGTCCGCCCCAAAAAAAACGGCTCCCGCAGGAGCCGTTGATTTACGCATCAGAAATCGTAGCGCAGGCGCACCAGATTAACGTTGCCCAGTGATTTATCGGTACTGGAAGTGATCACGTACTCGTAGTCGACGCGGAAACCGTAGTCGAGCTGCGCGCTGACGCCCACGCCGTTATCGATACGCTTGTAGTTACGTCCGTTGACGAACTCCAGGCGATCGCCCATGAAGTACGGCTGGATGCTCTTCACAGCATACTGGCCGATCGGGAATTTATAACCGGCGAAGTATTCAACGCCCCACGCATCATCCGCGAAGTAGTTGTTAACGGTGTTGCGTTTGGTTGGCGAGAAGTTCTCATACCAGCCCGCACCGGCGGACAGCGTCCAGTTGTCCGGCGTCCAGCTCAGCGCGGTACCGTAGATATTCTGGTCGTAACGCTTGCTGTCGCCATTGCCCGGATTGCGGATATCCGCACGGGTGTAGTTCCACGCGGTGCCCCACGCCAGATCTTTGGTGATGTGATAGTTCACGCCCAGCGAACCGCCGCCCTTGCGCTTGTAGCGCAGGCCGTTGCCCGGCAGATAGTCGTCATCTTCAAACAGATAAGCGGCATAGACATCCGCATCGCCAAAGGTGTTTTTATACTTCAGCATCTTGCGCGAGCGGTAAGATCCGTCGTAGTCACCGTTGATGCCGTTGCCCGGTGCCTGGGCCAGCATATCGTAGTCCCAGATATCGGTTTTAGCGCCGACGACATCGTAATAAACGCTGTTCTGCTGGCCAAAATAGAGCTCGCCCAGCGATGCGCTTTTGAAACCGGTATACAGCTGGCGACGCGTGGTGTTGTGGGCACCGTCCGCATAGTGGTTATCCCAGCCCCACCAGGCCGGGAAGTTTACGCCCAGCTCGTAGTAACCCACCCAGCTGACATCGTCAAACAGGTAGTAGTTGGCGCTGAAGCGGAAACGTGAACCGCCGTCGTAGCCGTTACGCTTATACGATTTATCGTTAACCGTTCTGATGCAGATACTGCGGACGAATACTGCCGCCCACTTTGAAATCAAGACGGCTAAGCGGATCGCCGGCCTGCGGATCCTGCTTCAGCAGGGTGATTTCCGCCTGACTGGCGAGAGGTGCAGCAACAAGTAACGCAGCCACTGCGCTGAGAGTGAAAGCACGCATTTTCATTTTTATATCCCGTTAAGGTGAGCGCTCTATGATTGAGCAGCGGAATAGTACGGTGCGCTTAGCGGAGAGGTATTTATAATTTTGTGCGGATACGCCTGAATGTAACTGGTTTCGCATCAACTGATAAAAATTATGTCAAATCAATAGATTTGTAACGTATAACCTTATGCAGCACAGGCAAAACAGCAAAAAAAAACGGCCCGCGCGGGGCCGTTTAGTCACAGAGCAGGCGGTTTAGCTTTTGATCTGCGCGTGCATTTCCTGCACCGAAATCACCTTCTCGGTGGCATCCGCGTTCAGCGCCATGGCGGTTGCGAAACCGCCGTTCAGGGTGGTGTCGTAATGCACTTTGTACTGCAGCGCGCTGCGGCGAATCAGCTTGGAGTCTTCAATCGCCTGGCGGCCTGCGGTGGTGTTGATGATGTAGGTGTATTCGCCATTCTTGATACGATCCTGAATGTGCGGACGACCTTCATGCACCTTGTTCACCAGACGCGGGTTGATGCCGGCTTCGCCCAGCACAATCGCCGTACCGTGGGTTGCATCCAGCTCGAAGCCCTGTTTCAGCAGCTTGGCGGCCAGGTCAACCACGCGCTCTTTGTCGCCTTCACGAACGGAGAGCAGCGCACGGCCCTGATTTTCTCATGGTTGAGCTACTGCGCGCCCAGCTGCGCCTTCGCGAACGCTTCTGCGAAGGTGCGGCCCACGCCCATCACTTCACCGGTAGAGCGCATTTCTGGCCCTAACAGCGGGTCAACGCCCGGGAACTTGTTGAACGGCAGCACCACTTCTTTCACCGAGTAGTACGGCGGGATGATCTCTTTGGTGACGCCCTGCTCAGCCAGCGTCTTGCCAGCCATCACGCGCGCCGCCACTTTCGCCAGCGGCACGCCGGTGGCTTTGGAGACGAACGGCACGGTACGCGCCGCACGCGGGTTCACCTCAATCAGGTAGACTTCGTTGTCTTTCACCGCGAACTGCACGTTCATCAGGCCGCGCACCTGCAGCTCGAAGGCCAGCTTTTGCACCTGCTGGCGCATCACGTCCTGAATCTCCTGGCTCAGCGTGTACGCCGGCAGCGAACAGGCGGAGTCGCCGGAGTGCACGCCCGCCTGCTCGATGTGCTCCATGATGCCGCCAATCAGCACGATTTCGCCGTCGCAGATCGCATCGACGTCCACTTCCACCGCGTCGTCGAGGAAGCGGTCCAGCAGCACCGGCGCATCGTTGGAGACGCTCACCGCCGTCTGGAAGTAGCGACGCAGGTCGGCTTCGTCGTAGACGATTTCCATCGCGCGGCCGCCCAGCACGTAGGAAGGACGCACCACCAGCGGGTAGCCAATCTCTTTCGCCTTCTCTACCGCCTGTTCAATGCGCCGTCACGGTGGCGTTCGCCGGCTGTTTCAGCTTCAGGCGGTCAACCGCCTGCTGGAAGCGCTCGCGGTCTTCGGCACGGTCAATGGCATCCGGGCTGGTGCCGATGACCGGCACGCCTGCCGCTTCCAGCGCGCGCGCCAGCTTCAGCGGGGTCTGGCCGCCGTACTGCACGATCACGCCTTTTGGCTTCTCGATGCGCACGATTTCCAGCACGTCTTCCAGGGTCACCGGCTCGAAGTAGAGGCGGTCGGAGGTGTCGTAGTCGGTGGAGACGGTTTCCGGGTTGCAGTTGACCATGATGGTCTCGTAACCGTCTTCGCGCAGCGCCAGCGCGGCGTGCACGCAGCAGTAGTCGAACTCGATGCCCTGGCCGATGCGGTTTGGACCGCCGCCCAGCACCATGATCTTGTCGCGGTCGACTGACGGATTGGCTTCGCACTCTTCTTCATAGGTGGAGTACATGTAGGCGGTGTCGGTGGCGAACTCGGCGGCACAGGTATCCACGCGCTTGTAGACCGGGTGCAGGTTATACTGGTCGCGCAGCTTGCGGATTTCCGCTTCGCGCACGCCCGCCAGCTTTGCCAGACGCGCGTCGGCGAAGCCTTTGCGCTTCAGCAGTGCGCAGGAAGTCAGCGTTCAGCGAGTTGACACCCTCAGCGCGCCACCTGCTCTTCCAGACGCACCAGCTCTTCAATCTGCACCAGGAACCAGCGGTCGATGTTGGTCAGGTTGAACACGCCGTCGACGGACAGGCCGGCGCGGAAGGCATCGGCGATGTACCAGATGCGCTCCGCGCCCGCATCTTTCAGCTCGCGGCGGATTTTGGTCAGCGCTTCCGGGTCGTCCAGGCTCACTTTCGGGTCGAAACCGGTGGCGCCCACTTCCAGGCCGCGCAGCGCTTTCTGCAGCGATTCCTGGAAGGTGCGGCCAATGGCCATCACTTCACCGACCGATTTCATCTGGGTGGTCAGGCGGGCATTGGCACCGGGAAACTTCTCGAAGGCGAAGCGCGGGATCTTGGTCACGACGTAGTCGATGGACGGCTCGAACGACGCCGGGGTGCGGCCGCCGGTGATGTCGTTCTTCAGTTCGTCGAGGGTATAGCCCACCGCCAGCTTGGCGGCGACCTTGGCGATCGGGAAGCCGGTGGCCTTGGAGGCCAGCGCCGAGGAGCGGGACACGCGCGGGTTCATTTCGATAACAATCAGGCGGCCGGTTTTCGGGTTCACCGAGCGAACTGCACGTTGGAACCGCCGGTTTCCACGCCGATCTCACGCAGTACCGCCATCGAGGCGTTACGCATGATCTGGTATTCCTTGTCGGTCAGCGTCTGCGCTGGCGCCACGGTGATGGAGTCACCGGTGTGGATGCCCATCGGGTCGAAGTTTTCGATGGAGCAGACGATGATGCAGTTGTCGTTTTTGTCGCGCACCACTTCCATCTCGTACTCTTTCCAGCCAATCAGCGATTCATCGATCAGCAGCTCGTTGGTCGGCGACAGGTCCAGGCCGCGGTCGCAAATCTCTTCGAACTCTTCGCGGTTGTAGGCGATACCGCCGCCGGTGCCGCCCATGGTGAAGGACGGACGGATGATGCACGGGAAGCCGACCTCAGCCGCAACGGCCAGCGCCTCTTCCATGGTGTGTGCGATACCGGAACGCGCGGTGTCGAGGCCGATTTTCTTCATCGCCACGTCGAAGCGGCGACGGTCTTCGGCTTTATCAATCGCGTCGGCGGTGGCGCCAATCATGGTCACGCCGAACTCGTCCAGCACGCCCTGACGCTCCAGGTCCAGCGCGCAGTTCAGCGCGGTCTGGCCGCCCATGGTCGGCAGCACCGCGTCCGGGCGCTCTTTCTCGATGATTTTGCGCACCACTTCCCAGTGGATCGGCTCGATGTAGGTCGCGTCGGCCATTTCCGGGTCGGTCATGATGGTCGCCGGGTTGGAGTTCACCAGGATGACGCGGTAACCCTCTTCACGCAGGGCCTTACACGCCTGCGCGCCGGAGTAGTCGAATTCGCAGGCCTGGCCGATGACGATCGGGCCAGCGCCAAGGATCAGGATGCTTTTTATGTCTGTACGTTTTGGCATGGTCTTCTCGGCTCCTGATTATTTAGCGGTCTTACGGTATTGCTCGATAAGTTCGATAAAGTGATCGAACAGCGGCGCGGCATCGTGCGGGCCCGGGCTGGCTTCCGGATGACCCTGGAAGCTGAACGCCGGCTTGTCGGTGCGATGAATGCCCTGCAGGGTGCCATCGAACAGCGACTTATGGGTCACGCGCAGGTTAGCCGGCATTGAGGCTTCATCGACGGCAAAACCGTGGTTCTGCGCGGTGATCATCACCGTGTTGTTATCGATGTCTTTCACCGGGTGGTTACCACCGTGGTGGCCGAACTTCATCTTAACGGTGTTCGCACCGCTCGCCAGCGCCAGCAGCTGATGGCCGAGGCAGATGCCGAACACCGGAATGTCGGTTTCCAGGAAGGACTTAATGGCGGTGATGGCGTAATCGCACGGCGCCGGGTCGCCAGGGCCGTTGGACAGGAAAATACCGTCCGGATTCAGCTTCAGTACGTCTTCGGCAGAGGTTTGCGCCGGCACCACCGTCAGGCGGCAGCCGCGGTCAACCAGCATGCGCAGAATGTTGCGCTTGGCGCCAAAATCGTAGGCCACCACGTGGAACGGCAGCTCGCCTCTGCGCTTTCGCTGCTTCCGGCAGGTCGCCTTCCAGCGTCCAGCTCCCCTGCGTCCAGCTGTAGGCTTCCGCGGTGGTCACTTCTTTCGCCAGGTCCATGCCGTTCAGGCCCGGGAAGGCTTTCGCTTTTTCCAGCGCCAGCGCCGCATCGAGGTTATCACCCGCGATGATGCAGCCGTTCTGTGCACCCTTCTCGCGCAGCAGACGCGTTAACTTACGGGTATCGATATCGGCAATCGCCACGATGTTATGGCGCTTCAGGTAAGAAGAGAGGTCTTCGGTATTGCGGAAGTTGCTGGCAATCAGCGGCAGGTCGCGAATGACCAGGCCTTGCGCATGTACCTGAGAGGATTCTTCGTCAGCCGCGTTGGTGCCGACATTGCCGATATGAGGATAAGTAAGAGTAACGATTTGGCGAGAATAGGAAGGATCAGTGAGGATTTCTTGATAACCGGTCATTGAAGTATTGAAAACGACTTCCCCAACCGCCGAACCCGTTGCCCCTATGGCCCGACCGATAAACTGGGTTCCGTCTTCCAGAACCAATAGCGCTGACTTAATCAAAACACCCTCCAGAGAATATTCACTCACTTTATTTGCATATTAATTCATAACCATGTCATGGATCAATGCAAATGTGTTGCCAGCGGATTTTTGGCAAACGGCGGCATTCTGGAGATTTGGTGGGTAAAAGTCAACTTAAAACGGAGATTTTAATTATCCTTTTGCAAGCCTGGCAGCCTGAAAAGATGTTAAGCGGCAAAAAGATCAGGTAAATCACTGCGGAAAACGCTTGCGTGACAACTTTATTAGAATTACCTGTGACGGGGTAATAAAAAGTGGACCAAATGGTCAAAATTTACATACTGGCAACACAAAAAGGAAAGATAACATAAACTTTCTACGACAAAGCTCGAAATATAGAATGAAACAGGAAAAATAAAAGGGCAATAAATTATTGCCCTATGCAATCAAACAATTACGACTGCAATAACCACATCACGATGGGTAATAACTCTTACAAATTGTTAAGATCGAGCACATCTCGCATATCAAAAAGACCGTTATCCTTGCCTTTTAGCCACAAAGCGGAGCGAACAGCGCCATTCGCGAATGTCATGCGGCTGGACGCTTTATGCGTGATCTCAACACGTTCGCCGATATCGGCGAACATCGCGGTATGTTCACCGACGATGTCACCCGCACGAACGGTTGCGAAACCAATCGTACCCGGGACACGTTCGCCGGTATGACCTTCACGGGTATAAACCGCGCAGTCTTTTAAATCTTTATCCAGTGCATGCGCAATCGCTTCGCCCATTGCCAGCGCCGTGCCGGAGGGTGCATCGACTTTATAGCGGTGGTGAGCTTCGACAATCTCAATGTCGGTATAATCGCCCATCACCTTCGCGGCCTTCTCCAGCAGCTTCAGCATGACGTTTACGCCCACGCTAAAGTTAGCGGCGAAGACAATCGCAATCTCGTCTGACGCATCCTGAATGGCTTGTTTACCGGCTTCATCAAACCCGGTGGTGCCAATGACCATTCCTTTGCCGTGCTGACGGCAAAATGCCAGATGGTTCAGAGTGCCTTCTGGCCGGGTGAAATCAATGAACACATCAAAATCATCTTTGACCGCTTCCAGGCTGCTCTGCACGGTCACACCTGTCTTGCCCGCACCAGCCAGTTCACCGGCATCGGTCCCAAGAAGCGATGAACCGTCACGCTCCAGTGCCGCGCCCAGGGCCACGCCATCCATCTGAAGTGCCGCCTGAATGAGCTGGCGACCCATACGTCCACCCGCGCCCGCAATGGCGACACGGATCTGTGCATCATGCATAGTTATTCTCTTACGTTAAAATGATGTAAACCGTTTTCAGATTAACCAGCCTTTCTGAGCACTGCCAACTGAAAACACCAATAATTAGAATTTAACGTGAAACCGACTTAAATATCAGTAAAAGACATGATTTTGTGGTCACGATAAAGTACGGGACAAAAAAAAGGCCAGCACATGAGATGCTGGCCTTTTCGCTGTTTAGGGGTTATTCCACTTCGCGGGCGTCGATACGCAGCTCTTTCGGCACTTCGAAGACGATATTCTCTTCGCGTCCTTCCAGCGGAACCGCTTCGCCACCGCCCAGCTCCTGCAGACGGGTTATCACGTTCTGCACCAGGATATCCGGCGCGGAAGCGCCTGCGGTAACGCCAACGCAGGCCGCATTTTTGACCCACGCTTCCTGAATGTCCGTCGCATCGTCAATCAGAAACGCTGCTTTCCCCATCCGCTGCGCCAGTTCGGCCAGACGGTTGGAGTTAGAGGAGTTTTTGGAGCCGACAACCAGCACCACATCCGCCTGTTCAGCCAGCGCACGCACCGCTTCCTGACGGTTAGTGGTGGCGTAGCAGATGTCATCCTTACGCGGCCCGACGATTTTCGGGAAGCGCTGGCGCAGGGCGTCAATCACATCCGAGGTATCATCCACCGAGAGCGTGGTCTGGGTCATAAACGACAGGCGGGCTTCATTTTTCACGTTCAGCGTAAAGACATCTTCCGGCGACTCCACCAGGTACATTCCCCCTTTCGGGTTGCTGTACTGGCCCATGGTGCCTTCGACTTCCGGATGACCGGCATGGCCAATCAGAATCGCCTCCTCACCGCGACGGCTGGCGCGCGCCACTTCCATATGCACTTTCGTCACCAACGGGCAGGTGGCGTCAAAAACCGGTCAGATCGCGGCTTTTCGCTTCGTTACGCACCGCCTGGGAGACGCCGTGCGCGGAGAAGATCAGGATCGCGCCGTCCGGCACTTCGCTGATCTGCTCGATGAAGATAGCACCGCGCTCGCGCAGGCTGTCGACCACGTAGCGGTTATGCACCACTTCGTGACGCACGTAAATCGGCGCGCCGTAAATCTCCAGCGCGTTTTCAACAATGCTGATAGCGCGGTCTACACCGGCGCAGAAGCCGCGCGGGTTAGCCAACAGGATCTGCATTTCAGGCCTCCAGTGCCGGATCGATCTCCAGCACTTCAACATCAAAATGAACGGTACGCCCGGCAAGCGGATGGTTGAAGTCAACGGTGATAGAGTCGCCGTTAATTTCGCGGATCACGCCAGGCATTTCGCTGCCGTCCATAGCGGTAAAGAGCATAATCGCCCCGATTTCCGGCTCGCCCGCATCCATAAACTCACGACGCGAGAAGTACTGGATTAGATCCGGGCTTGGCACGCCAAACGCCGCATCCGGCTCCAGCGAAAACGCCTTCTTCTCGCCCTCTTTCAGACCCAGAAGTTGTTGCTCCAGACCTTCGGATAATGACGTGTCGCCAAGACGAAACAGGGCGGGTTTGCCGTTATTGCGGGTGGATTCAGCCGTTGAGCCATCATCCAGTTTCAGCGTGAAGTGCACGAGAACCGCGCTGTTGCTTTGTACGGATTTAGACATGCAAATTGCTCGCTTGTTTTGGGTCACCTGTTGCCCGGTGGCGCTACGCTTACCGGGCCTACGGGAAGCCACAAATTCTGTAGGCCGGGTAAGCGTAGCGCCACCCGGCATTGATGCTTACGCCTGCTCTTTCGCAGCGGGTTTAGGCAAGAAGCCTTCCAGCACGATTAACGCCGCACCGATGCAAATTGCGGTATCGGCCAGGTTAAAGGTCGCGAAGTGCCAGTCGCCGACGTAGAAGTCGATCATATCGACCACAAAGCCGTGCCACAGGCGATCAAACAGGTTGCCTAACGCGCCGCCAATGATCAGCGCGTAGGCGATGTTATTCAGCTTTTGCGTGGCCTTCGAGCGGTACATCAGCACCGCCAGGATCACGCAGATACCGAGAGCGATACCCGCAAAGAACCAGCGCTGCCAGCCACCGCTGTCAGCAAGGAAACTGAACGCCGCACCGTAGTTGCGCGCGTAGTGCAGGTTAAGCGACGGGAACAGCGGGACCGTCTCCCCCAGAGCAAAATTCTGGAGGATCAGGAACTTGCTGCCCAGATCGATAATCAGCACCACCACAACCAGCCACAGCCAGCGCAGTCCTGTTGAACAGAGAGTTTTACTCATCAGGCAAACTTACGTTTTTCGCCGTCACCGGCGACGTTGCTCTACACAGCGTCCGCAGATGTCTGCGTGTTCCGCCACCTGGCCGATATCGGTGGTGTAATGCCAGCAGCGCGGGCACTTCTCACCTTCGGCTTTGCTCAGCGCGACTTTCAGCCCTTTGAGCAGCTCGCTCTGCTGAGCATCAGCAGAAGCCTCGGCATAATCCGCAACTTTCGCACCGGAGGTCAACAGGACAAATCGCAATTCATCGCCCAGCGCGGTCAGCTTCGCCGCCAGCTCCGGTTCGGCGTACAGCGTCACTGCCGCTTCCAGAGAGCCACCGACTTTCTTGTCAGCACGCGCCTGCTCGATCACCTTGTTCACTTCGCCACGCACTTTCAGCAGCTCGTCCCAGAAGGCATCGTTCATCGCTTCAGTGCTGGAGAGATCGAACAGACCTTCATACCACTCGCCGGTGAAGACATACTTCTCACGGTCGCCAGGCAGATAGCCCCAGATTTCATCCGCGGTGAAGGACATGATCGGTGCCATCCAGCGCACCAGCGCTTCTGCGATGTGGAACAGCGCGGTCTGGCAGCTACGACGCGCCACGCTGTCCGCCTTCGCGGTGTACTGGCGGTCTTTGATGATGTCGAGGTAGAACGAGCCCATCTCGATGGAGCAGAAGCGCATCAGGCGCTGCACCACTTCGTGGAAGTCGTAGGACTCATACGCCTTAACGATGTCTTCCTGCGCCGCTTTCGCACAGCCTACCGCCCAGCGATCCAGCACGACCATCTCTTCCGGTTTCACCATGTCTTTCGCCGGATCGAAACCGTTCAGGTTCGCCAGCAGGAAGCGCGCGGTGTTACGGATACGACGATAGCTGTCGGCAGCACGTTTCAGGATCTC
The DNA here is from genome assembly GCA_039593635.1 of Enterobacterales bacterium. GTDB lineage: Bacteria > Pseudomonadota > Gammaproteobacteria > Enterobacterales > Enterobacteriaceae > Enterobacter. The sequence goes on along the minus strand of JBCNOW010000021.1, from coordinate 89,356 downwards.
GTCAGATACCGCCATTTCGCCGGTGTAGTCGGTAGAGGCCACCCACAGGCGCAGGATATCCGCGCCCAGCTTGTTCATCACATCCTGCGGAGAAACGGTGTTACCGATGGATTTGGACATCTTACGGCCCTGACCATCCACGGTGAAGCCGTGAGTCAGTACCTGACGGTAAGGTGCTTTACCCTTCATGGCGGTGGAGATCATCAGCGATGACATGAACCAGCCGCGGTGTTGGTCAGACCCTTCCAGATACATATCGGCAGCGTGACCGGCAAACTCCGGACGCACGTCAACCACGGAGGAGTGGGTAGACCCGGAATCGAACCACACGTCCAGGGTATCCGGCACTTTCTCGTAGTTATCCGCATCAGCGCCCAGGATGTCGCTGGCGTCGAGATCCCACCACGCCTGAATGCCGTCAACTTCGACGCGCTTCGCCACTTCTTCCATCAGTTCCAGGGTGTTCGGGTGCAGCTCATGCGTCTCTTTATGCACGAACAGCGACATCGGCACGCCCCAGGTACGCTGACGGGAGATACACCAGTCAGGACGGTTAGCCACCATGGATTCGATACGCGCCTGGCCCCAGTCCGGGATCCACTGCACGCCTTTGATCTCTTTCAGAGACTGCTCGCGCAGGCCTTTCTGATCCATGCTGACGAACCACTGCGGGGTCGCACGGAAGATGATTGGCGTCTTGTGACGCCAGCAGCACGGATAGCTGTGCTGCATTTTTTCAACGTGCAGCAGCGCGCCGTTCTCGTGCAGCAGCATGTCAACGATAATGTCGTTCGCTTTGAAGACGTTGATGCCGTCCAGCGCCGGATAGGTGCCAGGCAGGTAAGAACCGTCCGGGCCAACCGGATTGGCAATTTCAAGACCGTACTTCAGGCTGATGTTGTAGTCGTCAGGACCGTGGCCACCGGCGGTATGCACCGCACCGGTACCCGCTTCCAGCGTCACGTGGTCGCCCAGGATCGCCGGAACGTCGAAGTCCAGGAACGGGTGTTTGAAGCGCATCAGCTCCAGGGCGTCACCTTTCACGGTGCCCAGCACGGTGTAGTCAGTGATATGCGCGCGCTTCAGCACGCTCTCAACCAGATCTTTCGCCAGGATAACCGCCTGACCGTCAATCTGCACCAGCGCGTATTCGAACTCACCGGACAGGGAGATCGCACGGTTGGCTGGCAGGGTCCACGGGGTAGTGGTCCAGATCACCAGAGAGATCGGGCCGTTTACCGAGGCGACGCCAAATTTGGCTTTCACCGCATCCTGATCCACCGCGTGGAAGGCCACGTCGATAGACGGAGAGGTTTTGTCGTAATACTCCACTTCCGCTTCTGCCAGCGCAGAGCGGCAGTCCACGCACCAGTGCACCGGCTTCGCGCCTTTGTGCAGGTGACCGTTACCGATGATTTTGCCCAGCGCACGGATGATGTTGGCTTCGGTTTTGAAGTCCATGGTCAGGTACGGGTGCGACCAGTCGCCCAGTACGCCCAGACGGATGAAGTCAGCACGCTGACCGTCAACCTGCGTGGCTGCGTATTCGCGGCACTTCGCACGGAACTCGGCGGCGGTGAACTTCTCACCCGGCTTGCCAAACTCTTGCTCCACTTTCAGCTCGATTGGCAGACCGTGGCAGTCCCAGCCCGGAACGTAAGGCGAGTCATATCCCGCGAGTCCTTTGGACTTCACGATAATGTCTTTCAGAATCTTGTTTACAGAGTGACCAATATGAATGCTGCCATTCGCATATGGAGGGCCATCATGCAGAATGAAGGTTTTTTCGCCTTTTTTGGCTGCACGAATGATGCCGTACAGGTCATCATCAGTCCAACGCGCCAGCATTCCCGGCTCACGCTTGGCGAGATCGCCGCGCATCGGGAACCCTGTTTCCGGCAAATTCAGGGTTGATTTATAGTCACTCATCAGATTCTCGGTTCCGTATTTATCACGTAGGCAGTTAAGCCGGTTCTATAGCCCAAAATACTCGCGGGCCGTCAATTCATCTCGCGCGATTTGCGCCTTAAGTTCATCCAGCGAAGCAAATCGCTGCTCATTGCGTATTTTTTTACGCAGTATCACATCTATATGGCGACCATACAGGTCCATTACAACGTCCAGCAGGTGCACTTCTAGCTGTTGACGCACACCGGCAACGGTAGGACGCGTGCCAATGTTGGCAACGCCGTAAAACGACTTATCGCCCAGTCCTGCCACTTCCACCGCATAGACCCCTTTAACCGGGGAAACCTGACGACGCAGCGGTATATTCGCCGTCGGGAAACCTATCGTGCGGCCCAGCGCATCGCCATGGACCACGCGGCCAGAGATGGTGAACGGATGCCCCAGCAGAGTTTCTGCCGTCTCCAATTCATCATTAGCCAGCGCCTGACGCACCGCCGTGCTGCTGACGCGAACGCCGCCTTCACAGAAGGTCATCGCGCTGGTGACGTCAAAACCGTACTCCAGACCAGCCTTCTGTAATAGCAAGAAATCGCCCTGACGACCAGCGCCAAAGCGGAAATCATCCCCCACGGCGAGAAACTGCACGCCAAGACGCTTAACCAGCAGGTCGCTGACAAAATTTTGTGCTGTCAGTGCGGCAAAGCGGCGATCGAAACGCACGCACAATACGTAGTCCACGCCGGACTGTGCCAGGTAGCGCAACTTTTCGCGCAGGCGAGTAAGGCGGGCGGGAGATTTATCGCCCGCGAACAGCTCCAGCGGCTGTGGCTCGAAAATCATCACCACCACGGGCAGGCCACGGGCCTCCCCTTCTTTACGCAATCCCTGCAACAGCGCCTGATGACCACGATGCACGCCGTCGAAATTACCAATGGTCAGCACGCACCCGTGTGGGGCTCTGCTGAGATTATGTATGCCGCGTATCAGCTTCATGTCTGGCTCAAAACAGTGAAAATCGCCAAAGTATACCTTGTACAGCGGTTAAGGTTAACCGGCGATTGTTCGCGCAAAACAGAAAGCCGTAATGATTTCATCAGGCTGACCTTTCACAGCGAAAAAATCTGTCCCCGTGAACTGCGATTTTTATGCCGAAAGGCTGTATTCACGAAAGACAAGCTGGTAGAATCCTGCGCCATCACTACGTAACGTAGCGTCGCTAATTAACGGCGCTTATTTGCACAAATCCATTGACAAAAGAAGGCAAAAAGGGCATATTCCTCGGCCTTTGAATTGTCCACATAGAACATATTTGGGAGTTGGACCTTGGCTAATATCAAATCAGCTAAGAAACGTGCCGTTCAGTCTGAAAAGGCTCGCAAGCACAACGCAAGCCGTCGCTCTATGATGCGTACTTTCATCAAGAAAGTATACGCAGCAATCGAAGCTGGCGACAAAGCTGCAGCGCAGAACGCATTTAACGAAATGCAACCAATCGTGGATCGTCAGGCTGCTAAAGGTCTGATCCACAAAAACAAAGCAGCGCGTCATAAAGCAAACCTGACCGCGCAGATCAACAAACTGGCTTAATCGCCGCTTGTTGTTGCTTGTTTAAAGAACCCGCTTAACGCGGGTTTTTTTATGTCTTCAGATTGCCGGTGGCGTAAACAGCGCCGAGTAGTCACGGTTGCAGATTCGCTGCACCGCCGGATGCTGAATCATCCTTTCGGCAAAAATGGCGTGGTACTCCTCCATCACGTTATCCACCCTGCCAATCTCCGTAATCTTATCGTCTGAATAGAGATCGTGCGCGTAGAGCGTCGGTGCCACAAAGATCGCATTGTGCGCTTCGCCAAAGGCTTTCATCAGCGCCGCATCATCAAACTCACCGAGGATCTCCACCTTCAGCCCCTGGGAGTTAAACCAGTTCAGCAGCTTGCGCCCCAGCATGGAACGCCTTCCCGGCACCAGCAGGCGACGCTCTTCCAGACAGGCCGGGAACGGTTTCTCCGGCGGGCGGATTGATGCACCAGAAGCTCACGCCGACATTCGCCAATTTTCACCGAGAACAGCCCCTCCTGCTGCGTGGAGTCGATGGGGCAGTCCGAGATAATCATGTCCAGCTTATGCTGGCTCAGCTGCTCCAGCAGCATCTCGTGGGTGGATTCAAAGCAGCGCAGATGGATTTGCTCGTCTTCTACCACCGCCGCATCCAGCACGCCGCTCACCAGCCGTTTGGAGAGCGCATCCGCCACGCCCACATCAAAGAGCAGGTTCGACTCTTTGCGGTAGTTGACGATATCCAGCATCTCCTGGCTCAGGGTGAACATCTTGTCCGCATAGCGGAACACCAGTTCACCCAGCTCGCTCGGCTCAATCCCACGCCCCTTACGCTTGAAGCAGCTTGCCCTGCAGACGTTCTTCCAGGGCTTTGATTTGCCCGGTGATGGTTTGCGGCGTCAGGTAAAGCGCCTCTGCGGCCCCCACCACCGAGCCCTGTTTATAGACGTGCCAGAAGTAGTACAGATGGTTGAAATTGAGCTGACGCTTCATCGCCCTCCGTGAGTAAGGAGGGGAGGCTTGCGCCTCCTCCCCGTGGTATGCCTAGCGGCCGCCGACAGTCCTTGACCTGCCGCCCCAACAAGGTATAACCAATCACCGCGGCCAGTAATGACCCGATGAGAATGCCGAGCTTCGCCCAGACGATCAGCTCAGGCGCGTTTGCGCCAAACGCCAGCGTCGAGATAAAGATCGACATGGTAAATCCAATGCCGCACAGCACGCCGACGGCCATAATCTGACCAAAGGTGGTGCCGCTCGGCAACGACGCCAGCTTCAGCTTCAGCGCCAGCCAGCAGAAGAGGCTGATCCCCAGCGGCTTACCAATAAACAGCCCGGCAATAATGCCCAGCGGCAGGACACGGCGACAGCACATCGAGCGTAACGCCGCTGCAGGGAAACGCCCGCGTTGGCAAACGCAAACAGCGGCAGGATCATAAAGGCGACCCACGGATCAGTACGTGCTCCAGCTGTTTAGCCGGAGACTTTCCCTCCTGCGGCTTAAGCGGCACGAAGAAGCCGACAATCACGCCTGCCAGCGTGGCATGCACGCCGGATTTCAGTACCGCCGTCCACAGCACCATCCCCACCAGGATATAGATACCGATGCGGCGCACATTGAAGATGTTCAGCAGCGCCAGCACTGCAATCGCCCCGGCGGCCACGCTCAGCGACAGGATTGACAGATCGCTGGTGTAGAACAGCGCGATAATCACAATGGCGCCCAGGTCATCAATGATCGCCAGCGCCATCAGGAAGATTTTCAGCGCAACCGGAACGCGGCTACCGAGCAGGGCTAAGACACCGAGCGCAAAGGCGATATCCGTTGCGGCCGGGATAGCCCAGCCGTCACGCGCAACAGGATCCTGCCAGGTGAACACCAGGAAGAGCAGCGCCGGCACGACCATCCCGCCAAGGGCAGCAATCACCGGGAACGCCGCGCGCTGGCGGCTGGCCAGCGAGCCGCAGCACCAGCTCACGCTTCACTTCCAGTCCTACCAACAGGAAGAACACCGCCATCAGCGCATCGTTGATCCACAGCAGCATGTTCTTGTTGATTTCCAGCGCCCCGAAGCGAATCTGTACCGGCTCCGCCAGCAGGTTTTGATAGCCCTGCGCGGTGGCGGCATTATTGGCCAGCACCATCGCCGCCACCGCCGCCAGAATCAGTACCATGCCGTTGCTGGCGTCACTTTCGATAAAGCTTTTCAGCAAGCTTCGAATACTACGGGGTTTGTTCACAACTCCTCCTGAGCAGAGACATTTGGTGGAGAAGTTTAGCCGCTGCAACACCTCGTTAAAAGCAGCTTATGTCTCGTTTATTGCTCGGGATTTTCGAGTTATGTGCCAGGCCGGGCGTATTGCAGCGGAGGGAGGGGCTGAAAGCGGACGGACGCAATACGGCGCTGGTCGCTAAGCAGGTAGCGCGCCGTCAGGCCTGGTGGTTAGTGCAGGTCAGCAGCGTCACGTCATCCGTACGCTGCTGTGGCAGCGCATTATCGCCGGCAATCTCATGCTGGGCGCAGTGAGGCTGATGCGGATGCAGGCCGCCTGGCGGTGAGAAAGGCTCAGCCATCTGGGCACTTGCCAGCGCGGAAAACGCCACAAGCGCTGTTGAAAGTAACAACGGTAGAAGTCGCATAATTTTTTGTCTTTTCACTCTAACGGTCCGGAATGGACCAGGCATGCAGGTGATAATCCAGCCTGAGAGGTGGCAAACAGTGTTTTCCACGGTCAGTCAGGTTTCAGTGAAGGATTTTACGCCACTCAGGCACAGGAATTTATAAAATCGTGCGGTTTATCACAGTTTACCGCACGATTTATGCATTATCAGACTTTAACCGGAATGTAAAAGGTGCCCTGCAGCAGATCCGGCGTGCTGTAGCGGAGATCGAGCTTAATCAGGTCCTTGCCCGGCCGCCGCGCCACGCCGAGCGCAGGCAGATGGTTGTAGTACACCTCTGCGGTGAACGCATTGATCTCTTCCGGCGCGCCGTGCCAGTCAATCTCCGCATACAGTCCGCTTTCACCGGTCCAGTTCTGTACATTGCCGGTCAGCACGTCGGCATACTGGCTCTCCAGCGCCTGGAACAGGCTGATATGCTGCTGATCGCTGGAGTTAACCCCCGGACTGAACTGGAAACCGAGCCAGCCACGCTGCACGTGCTGGCCGGCGAAGGCGATGAAATCACGCGTATGCTGCGCCACCACGTGATTGTGATGGTCAATGTATTCGCCGAAGCGGCACTCCCACTCAATCACTTCTCCGCACAGCTTCAGCTCCGGCTTCTCTGCCAGGCGCGCACTCACCCACTGCCGCTGGGTGGAGATGCGGCTGTGGAAGTCTTTCATCTGCATCTCAGGAATGCGGCGATAAGCGCCTGGCGTCATGGCGAAGTGGCTTTTAAACACCCGGGTGAAGTTTTGCTGATTATCAAAGCCAAACCGCACGGCGATATCGATAAGCGGCATGCTGGTCAGGCGCAGCGCCATGGCAGCGAGCGTCAGGCGACGTTTGCGCGTGTACGAGGCCAGCGTCTGGCCGGTCATCTCTTTAAACATGCGCTGCATGTGCCACTTGGAGTAACCGGATTTAAGGGTAATCAGATCGATGTTGAGCTCGTCGGTCAGATTGGCCTCGATCCAGTCCACCAGATCGTTGATGTACTGTTTTTTCAGATTCAGGCTGAGCATTTTTTTTAATTGAATGGGTTGGGAAAGGCGGTGCTTTTGCGTAATCCGTCACATAATTATAACAAAATCGTATGGATAACGTAAGGAAGAGTAAAGACAGCGAGACGGGAAAAGCATTAATTGCTTAGGTAACTAACCTTTTATCGTCTTAACGGCATCGCATCATTGAGCAGTGATTTGCCTGCGCATAGCGGTGCGCATTAATGCGCACCCTACGAAAATCGTGCATCACCTGTAGGGTCGCCATTGATGGCGACCGATAATGCTTAATCAACCGGGCAGGCGTGCCTGCCCTCATCGACCACTCAGTGCGAACGCATGCCCGCTGCCGTCATCATCATACGAAACAGTGATGCCACCACGCCCAGTGCCAGCACGCTTGCGCCGTAGATGATTACTAACCACAGCACGCGCTTCCACCAGGGGGCTTTCGTTTCAGTGGGGTTGTTCATATTGCTGACCTCGGTTTGCATCTCAGTGGTAGCCTTCGCCGTGCTTCACTTTTCCGCGGAACACGTAGTAGCTCCAGGCGGTGTAGACCAGGATCACGGGAATGATCAACAGCGCGCCGACCAGCATAAAGCCCTGGCTCTGCGGCGGCGCCGCGGCCTCCCAGATGGTGATCGCCGGCGGAATGATGTTCGGCCACAGGCTGATCCCCAGCCCGCTGAAGCCGAGGAAGATCAGCCCCAGCGTCAGCAGGAACGGCGAGTAGTGCGCCTCACGCTTGATAGCGCGCACGATGCCCCACGAACACAGCAGGACCAGCAGCGGCACCGGCAGGAACCAGAACAGGTTCGGCAGGCTGAACCAGCGCTGCGGCGATCTCGTCGTGGGCCAGCGGCGTCCACAGGCTGACCACCCCGATGATCGCCAGCAGCACCAACGCCAGCGGGCGTCGCCAGCGCGGACATCTTACGGTGCAGCTCATGCGCCTTCGGTTTTCATGATCAGCCAGGTGCAGCCCAGCAGCGTGTAGGCCACCACCAGGCCCACGCCGCAGAACAGCGGGAACGGCGCCAGCCAGTCCAGCGCCGCGCCGGCAAAGCTCGCGCCCTTCTCACCGGGAAGCCTTCGATGAAGGCGCCCAGCGCCACGCCCTGGAAGAAGGTCGCCACCAGCGAACCGCCGATGAACGCCTTGTCCCAGATGTGCTGCTTGGCCGGCTGGCCTTGAAGCGGAACTCAAAGGCCACGCCGCGGAAGATCAGCCCGATCAGCATCAAGGTCAGCGGAATGGTGAGCGCATCGACAGATCACCGCATAGGCCAGCGGGAAGGCGCCGAACAGCCCCGCGCCGCCCAGCACCAGCCAGGTCTCGTTGCCGTCCCAGACCGGCGCCACGGTGTTCACCATCACGTCGCGCTCGTCCGCATCGTTGATGAACGGAAACAGCATGCCGATGCCCAGATCAAAGCCGTCCATCACGATGTACATCAGGGTGGCAAAGACGATGATGACAAACCAGATAAGGGAGAAATCGATACCCATTTATTTACCCTCCTGCGGTTCGTTCAGACTCTCATGGGCCGCAGAAAGCGGACGCGCAGGTGTTATATCCTGCCCCGGACCACCGTGGCGCACATCTTTACCCTCGCCGGTCTGCGGGCCTTTCTTAATCAGGCGCATCATGTAAACGTAGCCGACGCCAAACACCGACGAAGTAGACCACGAAGAAGGCCAGCAGGCTGATGCTCATCTGCAGATCACCATGCGCGGAGACCGCGTCGATGGTGCGCAGCAGGCCGTAGACCACCCACGGCTGGCGGCCCACTTCGGTGGTGACCCAGCCGGCGAGAATCGCGATCAGGCCGGACGGCCCCATCAGCAGGGCAAACCACAGGAACGGCCGGGAGTTATACAGCCGCTTTTTGTAGCGCAGCCACAGGCTCCAGACGCCGAGGAGGATCATCAGCATGCCCAGGCCGGCCATGATGCGGAACGACCAGAAGACCACGAGGGTGGAATTCGGGCGGTCCTCTTTCGGGAAGCTCTTTCAGCGCCGGGACCTGTTTGTCCAGGCTGTGCGTCAGGATCAGGCTGCCGAGGGCCGGGATTTCCAGCGCGTATTTGGTGCGCTCCTCCTCCATATCCGGCAAGCCGAACAGCAGCAGCGGGGTCGGTTCGCCCGGCGGGTTTTCCCAGTGGCCTTCAATGGCGGCGATTTTGGCCGGCTGGTGCTCAAGGGTGTTCAGGCCGTGCGTATCGCCGACCATGGCCTGGATCGGCGCGACGATCAGCGCCATCCACATCGCCATCGAGAACATCTTGCGGATGGCCGGGGTATCGTTCCCGCGCAGCAGGTGCCAGGCGCCCGACGCGCCGACAAAGAGGGCGCTGCCGAGGAACGCGGCGATCGACATGTGCAGCAGGCGGTAAGGGAAGGAGGGGTTGAAGATCATCGCCAGCCAGTCCACCGGGACCACCCGGCCGTTCTCGATAATGTAGCCCTGCGGGGTCTGCATCCAGCTGTTGGAGGCGAGGATCCAGAAGGTCGAGATCAGCGTGCCCAGCGCCACCATGCAGGTGGCGAAGAAGTGCAGGCCCGGCCCCACGCGGTTCCAGCCGAACAGCATCACGCCGAGGAAGCCGGCCTCGAGGAAGAAGGCGGTGAGCACCTCGTAGGTCAGCAGCGGGCCGGTAATGCTGCCCGCAAACTGGGAGAAACCGCTCCAGTTGGTGCCAAACTGGTACGCCATCACCAGCCCGGAGACCACGCCCATGCCGAAGTTGACGGCAAAAATCTTCGACCAGAAGTGGTAGAGCGATCGCGATAGGCCTCTCGTTCGGGTTTTCAGCCACAGGCCTTCCAGCACCGCCAGGTAGCTGGCCAGCCCGATGGTGATGGCCGGGAAAATAATGTGGAAGGACACGGTAAAGGCGAACTGAATCCGGGCCAGGTGGAAAGCATCTAATCCAAACATTGCTTACCTCTTTGCCACAAGATTGCACCGAATTTTTACTTATAATTAACAAGTTTGACGCACAAGATTATTATTTCGTGACGTCGGAAGAGATTCACGCCAATTGTAAGGCAAGCGGCGAGAACAAAAAGAAACAGTGGGAATGGCTAAAACTATAACAGTATTTTTTGATTTCGATCATTGTTTTCACCAGAAACTACTTGTTTAAAATCACTAAGTTAAGGTTAAAGCCCGTGATTTATTGTGACAATCTTGTTATTAAGCAGAGCGAGAGAAAAAGGCGTTAATCTGGTAACTGGCTAATTTAGCTGTTAATTACTGCGCAAGACAAAACGGCACAGGACCGCACCGTCACGTTACGCTGTAAAATTTCCTGCACAGTAGCCAGAAAGAAACTTTGTTAATTAAAAGATAATTTTTATAGACCAAAAAGAAATTAATTTGCTGCCTTTCGGTGACATTCTGTGAGCCATCGCGCATTAACCCGCTGGGGCATGGCATTTGCCAGCGGCGTCAGGCTGTGCTTTGTTAAAGCAGCACAGTCCGGTTAATCAGCGAAGGAGAGGTTATGACCCGTCTTACCGCCCAGGATTTTCCCCAGGAACTGCTTGAGCTTTATGACTACTATGCGCACGGTCGCATCAGCAAGCGCGAGTTTCTCTCGCTGGCCGCGAAGTTCACCATCGCTGGCATGACCGGAGCCACCCTGCTCAGCGCCATGAGCCCCAATTATGCGCTGGCAGAGCAGGTGTCGTTTACCGATCCTGATATCAACGCCGAATACATTCACTACCCGTCGCCCCAGGGACATGGCGAGGTACGCGCTTATCGGGTGCGCCCGACTCACGCCAGCGGCAAGTTGGGTGCCGTGGTGGTGGTACACGAGAATCGCGGCCTGAATCCTTACATTGAAGACGTGGCGAGACGGGTCGCCAAAGCGGGCTATGTCGCGCTGGCGCCGGATGGCTTAAGCTCGCAGGGCGGCTATCCGGGCAATGATGAAGAGGGCCGTGCGATGCAGGCCAAAGTCGACCCGACCAAACTGATGAACGATTTCTTCGCGGCGGTCGATTTCCTGATGCAACATCCCGAGGGGAACGGCAAGGTCGGCATCACCGGCTTCTGTTATGGCGGCGGCGTGGCCAATGCGGCGGCAGTGGCGTTTCCTGAGCTGGCCTGCGCCGTGCCGTTCTACGGCCGCCAGCCAAAAGCGGAAGATGTTGCGCGCATTCAGGCGCCGCTGCTGCTGCACTATGCCGCGCTGGATAAAGGCATCAACGAAGGCTGGCCAGCCTATGAAGCCGCCCTGCAAGCCAGCCACAAAACCTATGAAGCGTATATTTATCCCGGCGTGAATCACGGCTTTCACAACGACTCAACGCCACGCTATGACAAAGCTGCCGCAGAACTGGCATGGCGTCGCACACTCGGCTGGTTTGAGAAATATTTGCACGCCTGAGCCTGGCGCGCCGCGACGGCACTCACGCTGTCTGCGGCGCTTTAATGATGCGGTGGACATTGCTTTCCAGCCAGTCGGCGAGGCCGATGACCTGCCCTTCCACCTCATGGCCCAGCGCCGTCAGCCGGTACTCCACGTGCGGCGGCACCACTTCATAAGCGATACGCTCAATGAAGCCATCCTCTTCCATGTAGCGCAGCGTCTGCGCCAGCATGCGTTCACTGATGCCACCAATCCGGCGGCGCAGTTCGCTGAAGCGCAGCGTCTCAGCACGCAGCGCCAGTAACACCAGCACACTCCAGCGGCTGGTAATCCGTTTTAACACTTCACGTGACGGGCAGTTCACATTGAGCAATTCACCACGGGAAAATTTATCACTCAGGTTTTCAGCCATTTACATCACTCCGCTCAAACTAACAAATCTGTAAGTACTTACTAAAAGTTAGTTTATCTCGTAGGCTGTTTCCATACCAGTTCAACCTGAGGAAAAACACCATGATTGCGATTACCGGAGCCACTGGCCAACTGGGCCGTTTAGTGATTAATGCCTTGCTGAAGAAAGTACCGGCCAGCGAGATCATCGCGGTAGTACGTTCACCGGAAAAGGCGCAGGACCTGCAGGCGCTCGGCGTCGCGCTGCGTACCGCAGATTACAACCAGCCACAGACGCTGCAGGGCGCCTTTGCCGGCGTGCAGAAAGTGCTGCTGATCTCCTCCAGCGAAGTGGGCCAGCGCGAAGCCCAGCACCGGGCGGTGATCGATGCCGCCAAAGCGGCAGGCGTGTCATTTATCGCGTATACCAGTCTGCTGCATGCCGATACCTCGCCGCTGGGTCTGGGCGTCGAACACCGCGCCACCGAAGCGCTGCTGCAGGCTTCAGGCATCCCTTATGCCCTGCTGCGTAACGGCTGGTACAGCGAAAACTATTCGGCCAGCATCGCACCGGCGTTAGCGCATCATGCCTTTATCGGCGCGGCGGGCAACGGGCGCATCGCGTCGGCGGCGCGCGAGGATTATGCTGCCGCGGCGGCAGAGGTGATCAGCCGTGACGATCAGGCCGGCAAAGTGTACGAACTGGCCGGCGATGACAGCTATACGCTGGCAGAATTCAGTGCGGAGATCGCCCGCCAGTCCGGCGAACAGGTGGAGTACGTTAACCTGCCGCCTGCGGAATTCAGCGCGGCGCTGATCGGAGCCGGTTTACCCGCGCCGCTGGCCGAACTGCTGGCGGATTCCGACGCCGGTGCCGCCCAGGGCGCCCTGTTCGACGACAGCCACACGCTCAGCAAACTCATTGGCCGCCCGACCACACCGTTCGCCGCGGTAATTAAGGCCACGCTGGCAAAGTAAGGCGCTGATGGCGCCCTCACCTGCGGTGAAATCCGGGGTGAGGGCGACGAAAAGCCCTCTTTTCCCCGTCTCGTTTGCCATCAAATGATCAACCTCTTCCCGCTTTTTTGCCGTCATCACTGACGATTTTTTTATTTACAGATAAATCTGTTCATTTATTTAAAGCTTCATCTGAAACACTGCTTTCAATTCCTGAAATATAGGGCGTTGTATTCGCTGAAAAAAGCCTTAAAAAGCCGATCAATCGACAAGATTTATTACGTTCATAGATATTTCGCATTGTTGTCTCATCGGGTCAGAGATCTATAATTTGTCCTTTGAGCAACCAGGCAATTTCAGGAGGCCGCTATTAATACTAACCACCAGCAACGTCAAGCTTTCGGAGAACACGAAGCCCATGCTGATCTGGGGTATCAATACGATCCTCACGAGTTTATCCGCGAAGGTATGCAGGATTCGGAGCCGGAACCCGAGCTGATCGAAGGCCTGCCTGCGCCTGATGCGCTGACGCCTGCCGATCGCTATCTGGAGCTGTTTGAGCACGTGCAGACGTCACGTATTTTTGCCGACAGCAAAACGTTTCCGGACTGCGCGCCTAAATTCGATCCGCTGGATATTTTAATCCGCTATCGCCGCCGCAAACGTTCGGCGGAGTTCGACCTGGAAAAATTTGTCCACGAGCATTTTTATTTACCGCAGGTCAATGAGAGTTTTTATGTTTCCAATCCGGATAAAACCCTGACGGAACATATTGACGATCTGTGGCCAGTGTTAACCAAAATGCCGCAGCAGCATTTACCGCATTCGTCATTGCTGGCGCTGCCGCAGGCCTACATCGTGCCCGGCGGGCGGTTCAGCGAGACCTACTACTGGGATTCCTACTTCTCCATGCTGGGGCTGGCCGAAGCGTGGCCGTAACGATCTGCTGCGTCATGCATGGCGGATAACTTCGCGTGGCTGATCGAACGCTACGGCCATATTCCGAACGGCAACCGCACCTACTACCTCAGCCGCTCCCAGCCGCCGGTCTTTGCCCTGATGGTGGAGCTGTTTGAAGAGGACGGCGTGCGCGGCGCGAAGCGCTACCTTGAGCACCTGATGAAATGGAGTACGCCTTCTGGATGGACGGGGCGGCGAGTCGCTGCTGCTTAATCAGGCCTATCGCAGCGCGGTGCGCATGCCGGATGGTTCATTGCTGAACCGCTACTGGGACGACCGTGACACCCCGCGCGACGAATCGTGGATTGAGGATGTGGAAACGGCCCGCCACTCGGGTCGTCCGCCCAACGAGGTGTATCGCGATCTGCGCGCCGGTGCCGCCTCCGGCTGGGATTACTCCTCGCGCTGGCTGCGCGATCCGCGGCGACTGGCCAGCATTCGCACCACGCAGTTTATCCCGATGGACCTGAACGCCTTCCTGTTCAAGCTGGAGCTGATGATCTCGACGCTGGCGCACGCGAAGGGTGAAGAACTCACCGGCCTGGCGTGGCAGAAGAAAGCGGATGCGCCGCAAGCGGCGGTTCACCGCTACCTGTGGGATGAAGAGAACGGCTGCTACCGCGACTACGACTGGCGACGCGAACGCTTATGGCGCCTTTCTCCGCAGCGAGCGGTGGTGCCGCTGTACGTGGGGCTGGCATCGCCCATGAGCAGGCCGAGCACTCTGTCAGGCGGTAAAAGCCCTGCGCCAGTTGCTGCTGACACAGGGCGGCCTTGTCACCTCCATGGTGGAAACCGGCGAGCAGTGGGATAAACCCAACGGCTGGGCGCCGCTGCAGTGGATGGCGATTCAGGGGTTCAAACAGTACGGCAACGACTCGCTGGGGGATGAGATCGCCTGGAGCTGGCTGCACACGGTGAACCATTTCTATAAGACGCACCACAAGCTGATCGAGAAGTACCATATCGCGAGCAGTACGCCCGCGCGAAGGGGGCGGCGGGGAGTATCCGCTGCAGGACGGCTTCGGCTGGACGAACGGCGTCACCCGTCGCCTGCTGGCGATGTACGGGCATTTGCTGGCGGACTGATAATGCGGTTGGGTGTGGTAGCAGGCGGGATACTGCGGCCTGATGCCCTCACCCTGGCCCTCTCCCACAGGGAGAGGGAAACGCTGCCATATGCAGGACTGAGACAGCCCAGGTTAATTCAAGATCCAATGCCCCGCTCGATCGGTCCCCTCTCCCGCAAGCGGGAGAGGGCTAGGGTGAGGGGAAAAAACGCACTCCCCCCTCAATTCCCCTGCAAAAACGCCAGCAGATCCGCATTCAGCTGGTCCTGATGCGTCACCGCAAAACCGTGCGGGCCGTTCTCATACACTTTCAGCTGCGAACCCGCAATCATCTCGTGCACCAGCTTACCGGTGGCTTCAAACGGCACCACCTGGTCGTTACTGCCGTGGATCACCAGCGTCGGCACATCCACTTTGGCAATATCCGCACGGAAATCCGTCTCAGAGAACGCGGTCACGCAATCCAGCGTACCTTTCAGCGACGCCAGCAGCGCAATGTTCAGCGTCTGCGTCAGCACCCCATCGGAAACCGTCTGGCCCGCGTTGGTGCCGTAAAACGGCGTGGCGAACTCTTTAATAAACTGCGCACGATCCTTCAGCAAACCCGCTTTGATCCCGTCAAACACCGCTGATTCCACCCCTTCCGGGTGATCGTCGGTTTTACCAAAGATCGGGGTGACGGCGCCCAGCAGCACCAGTCCTTTCACTTTCGCGGTACCATAACGACCAATGTAGCGCGACACATCCCCGCCGCCCATCGAGAAGCCCACCAGGGTCACCTCATCCAGCTGCAGGTGCTCGATCAGGCCGTGAATATCGTCGGCAAAAGTGTCGTAATCGTAGCCTTCCCACGGCTGATCGGAGCGACCAAAGCCGCGGCGGTCAAACGCGATGACGCGGTAGCCGCGCTCGGCAAGGAAGTTGAGCTGGCTGTCCCACATATCGGCATCCAGCGGCCAGCCGTGGCTGAACAGCACCGGCTGCCCCTTGCCCCAGTCTTTGAAGTACAGGTTTACGCCGTCTTTAGTCTTGAATGTGCTCATGTTTTTTCTCCGTTAGTCAGTGATGTTGTGTCTGGCAATCAAACTAGCGCGGGATGCTGGAAAAACCTAAAGCAGAGATTTTGACAACTTGTGCAAAGATTTTTGCCAAGCCCTGCCGTCAAAAATCCTTGTACAAGTTGGCCGATTTTTTCCGCTATCTCCTGACGGGCGAGCTTCGTATCGTGCTCTCATCGCTCACTGACAGGAACAGCCTGATGAACCAGCCAAATCCACAAACAGCGCGCAGCGGCGCGTTTTCCCCTTTCGCCTACGGGCTTTTCGCCGTGATCTGGACCGCTTCGGTGCTTGGCAATACCGGTAGCTTTATCCGTGACGTCGCCAGCGCCTGGCTGATTACCGGACTGTCGGATAACCCAACCGCCGTCGCGCTGATGCAAACCGCCGCCACCCTGCCGGTATTTCTGCTGGCGCTGCCGGCCGGCGTGCTGTCGGATATTGTTGACCGCCGCCGCCTGCTGATTGTGGTGCAGCTGCTGATGGCCAGCGTCAGCGGCACGCTACTGCTGCTGTCGCACAACCACTGGCTCACCGTTGAATGGCTGATCGGCCTGACCTTTGTCGGCGGCGTCGGCGCGGCGCTGTTCGGTCCGGCATGGCAGGCCATCGTGCCGGAGCTGGTACCCCGTCATGAGCTGAAAAACGCCGTCGCGCTCAACTCGCTGGGCATCAATATCGCCCGGGCGATTGGACCGGCTACCGGCGGCCTGCTGCTGGCAAGTTTAGGTGCTATGGCCGCTTACGGTGCCGATGTCGCCAGTTATTTTTTCGTCATCGCCGCGCTGCTGTGGTGGAAACGTCCGGCGAAAGCCGCTACCGCGCTGAATGAGCACTTCTTTGGCGCTTTCCGCGCCGGGCTGCGCTATGTGAAAGCCAGCCGCGAACTGCACCGCGTACTGTTGCGCGCCGCGCTGTATTTTGCCTTCGCCAGTGCCATCTGGGCGCTGCTGCCGCTGGTGGCGCGCACCATGCTGCACGGCAGCGCGGGCTTTTATGGCTTGCTGCTTGGGGCCGTCGGTGCCGGTGCCATTGCCGGCGCGCTGCTGCTGCCGCGCCTGCGTGCCCGGCTGAGCCATGATGGACTGATGCTGCTCTCCGCCGTGCTCAGCGCGCTGGTCATGGTGGCGCTGTCGCTCAGTCCGCCGCAGTGGCTGGCGCTGCTGCTGATGCTGGTACTGGGCACCGGCTGGATCATCGCGCTGACGACCCTCAACGGCGTGGCGCAGGCGGTGCTGCCCGACTGGGTGCGCGGTCGCGGGCTGGCGGTCTATCTGATGGTGTTCAACGGCACGCTGGCGGGTGGCAGTCTGGCCTGGGGGCTGATCGCCCAGCACATGGGCCTGGCACCAACGCTGATGCTGGCCGGCGCGGCGCTGCTCATCACGGCGCTGCTGGCAAAACGGCTGGCGCTGCCGGCGGGCGAAGCGGATCTGCAGCCAGCGCAGCACTGGGCTGAACCAGTGGTGAGCGATGCGGTGGATATCCGCCGTGGCGCCGTACTGATCCAGATTCGCTACCGTGTTCCCCAGGCCGATCGCGCCGCTTTCCAGCACGCCATGCACAAACTGGCGCAGGCGCGACGCCGTGACGGTGCCTATGCGTGGGGATTAATGGAGCAGACCGACGATGCCGGAGCGCTGCTGGAGTGGTTTATGGTGGAGTCATGGCAGGAGCATTTGCGTCAGCACCAGCGCGTCTCGCGCGCCGATGCTGAGTTACAGCAGGCGGTACTGCAGTTCCATCAGGGGGATGAACCCCCGCAGGTCAGCCATCATATTGCGCTGTGATCAGGCTGGCGCGTAGATGTCACTCAGGCCGGGCAGCGTCGGCAGGCGCTCGCGCCACCAGATAGCCGCGTTGCCGCAGGCGCTCTCATTCCACGCCAGATAGGCGATATCGCGCCGGCACTCGCTGTCCAGCTGGCGCGCCACCAGCGCACCGCTCGCCAGGTGCGGGCGCGCCAGGTAAAGCGGCAGATAACCACAGCCGAGCCCGGCGAGATGCGCCTGCAGTTTGGCCGGGAAATCATGCACGCTCAGCGTCTTCTGCTCATCCAGCACGCGTAAATCCATCCCGGCACCGTGGCGGGATGAATCATGCACCGTGACCGCGCGATACTGGCGAATCTGTTCACGCAGCAGCGGTTCGGGCTCCGCCGCCAGCGGATGGTCAGGAGCGACAGCGAACACATACTCCAGCCAGCCCAGCGGCTGGCAGACAATCTCTTTGCGCGTGGCGGGTTCCTGAACCGCGCCAAAGACAATGTCCGCTTCGCCGTAGTGCAGCGCTTCCCAGCAGCCGGCCAGCACGTCCTGACGGAACTGCAGCTGGGTGTGCGGGTGCTGCTGATAAAATTCGTCAATCAGCGGCGTGAGGATGCTGAACGGCAGCGAAGCATCCACGCTGATGGTCAGCAGACTCTCCCAGCCGCTCTCCACGTAGCGCGCCTGCTGCTCCAGCTCGTTCACCGCACGCAGCAGCGTTCGCCCTTTTTCCAGCATCAGACGGCCGGTCGGCGTGAACGTGGCGCGATGGCCGGAGCGATCGAGCAGCGTGATTTTTAAATCGCTCTCCATCTTCTGCACGGTATAGCTCAACGCCGACGCGGTTTTGAACAGTCGCGCGGCCGCAGCGGCAAAGGTGCCATGACGATCGAGCGCATCCAGAATCAGCAGCGCCTCCAGATTTAAACGCATTCCCTACCCTCCGTAAAAAAAGTTGAACGACAACGTAAAAACAATCCGTTATCAATAACTGCTGTCATTTCGTATTTTTTTCCTCATCGGCGCAAGCATTTTTAACCGCGCATTAACACGGTGGCTGAGGGCCGCTACGCTTAATTTAACGGAGAGAACAGAATGACGACCGCATCCCTGATTTTTACCAACGGTAAGTTTCACACCGTCGACCGCGCAAACCCGCTGGCCACCGCCGTGGCCATCAAAGACGGCAAGTTCCTCGCCGTAGGTAGCGAAGCGGACGTCATGCGCTTTGCCGGCAGCGACACGCAAATCATCGACGCCAAAGGGCACACCGGCATTCCCGGCCTGAACGATTCCCACCTGCATCTGATTCGCGGTGGCCTCAACTACAACCTTGAGCTGCGCTGGGAAGGCGTGCCGTCGCTGGCCGATGCGCTGCGTATGCTGCGCGAACAGGCCCTGCGTACGCCGTCACCGCAGTGGGTGCGCGTGGTCGGGGGCTGGAGCGAGTTCCAGTTTGCTGAGCGCCGCATGCCGACGCTGGACGAAATCAACGCCGCCGCGCCCGATACGCCGGTCTTCATTCTGCATCTGTATGACCGCGCGCTGCTCAATCGCGCCGCGCTGAAAGTGGTGGGCTACACCAAAGAGACCCCCAACCCGCCGGGCGGCGAAATCCAGCGCGACAGCAATGGCAATCCGACCGGCATGCTGATCGCCCGTCCTAACGCCATGCTGCTGTACGCCACGCTGGCGAAAGGGCCAAAGCTGCCGCTGGAACAGCAGGTTAACTCGACGCGTCAGTTTATGCGCGAGCTGAACCGCCTCGGTCTGACCAGCGCCATTGACGCCGGCGGCGGCTTCCAGAATTACCCGGACGATTACGACGTGATCGCCGAACTGCACGCGAAAAAGCAGCTGACGGTACGCATCGCCTATAACCTGTTCACCCAGCGGCCCGGCCACGAACTGGAAGACTTTGAGAAGTGGACCGATATGCTGAAGCCGGGCCAGGGCACCAATTTCCTGCGCCACAACGGTGCCGGTGAAATGCTGGTGTTCTCGGCGGCGGACTTCGAAGATTTCCTCGAACCGCGCCCGGATCTGGCACCCGGCATGGAAGATGAGCTGGAGCGTGTGGTGCGCCACCTGGTGGAGCATCGCTGGCCGTTCCGCCTGCACGCCACCTATAACGAATCGATCAGCCGCATGCTGGATGTGTTTGAGAAGGTGAACCGCGACATTCCGTTCAATGGCCTGCACTGGTTCTTTGACCATGCGGAAACCATCACTGAAGCCAATATTGAGCGGGTAAAAGCGCTCGGCGGCGGGCTGGCGGTGCAGCATCGCATGGCTTTCCAGGGGGAATACTTTGTCGATCGCTACGGTAAAGAGGCCGCGAAGCAGACGCCGCCGGTGGCGCGCATGCTGGAGGCCGGCGTGCCGGTCGGCCTCGGTACCGATGCCACCCGCGTTGCCAGCTATAACCCGTGGACCGCACTGTACTGGCTGGTTTCAGGCCGTACCGTCGGCGGGATGCAGCTGTACGATGACAACGCACGCATCGACCGTGAAACCGCGCTGATGCTATGGACCAAAGGCAGCGCCTGGTTCTCCAGCGAGCAGAGCGCCAAAGGTGAGATCAAAGTCGGCCAGCTGGCGGATCTGGTGCTGTTATCGAAAGATTTCTTCAGCGTACCGGAAGAGGAGATCAAAGGCATTGAATCGGTGCTGACGCTGGTGGATGGCAATGTGGTGTATGCCGCTGGCAGCTTCACGCCGCTGGCACCGCCGCCGGTGCCGGTGTTGCCGGAGTGGTCGCCGGTGGTTACCGTGCCTGGTCACTACCGCAGCGCCCCGCCGCAGACCAGCGGCCGCGCCGCGCGGATGCCGCAGGTACACCAGTGCAGCGGCCCCTGCGGCGTGCACAGCCACGCCCATGATGTCGCGCGCCAGTCATCGGTGCCGGTGTCAGACAACAACGCGTTCTGGGGTGGCGCTGGGCTGTTCCTGTTTTGCGTTTTAAGTGATCAAGGGGTGCGGGCACTGGCCCTCACCCCGCCGATATATTGCCTGCCAGGCCAAAGCCCTGCTTACCGTTTCTCTTAATCTGGTACATCGCGCCATCCGCCCGGGTCAGCGCGTCATCGAATCTGTCGCGCCGGTGTACCGGGGCGATACCGATTGAGGCGCCAATCTGCGCATGACCATTGTCGACATCAAACGGCGTCAGCGCCGCATCCAGCACCGCCTGCGCCAGAATGCGCACCTTGGGGTAATCAATCAAAAACGGCAGCAGCAGCACGAACTCATCGCCGCCAAGCCGCCCGACGATGGCCTCTGACGGCAGCAAATCACGGATGCGCTGGCTGAGCTGAATCAGCACCTCGTCACCGCTGCGATGGCCGAGCGTGTCATTGACGTGCTTGAAGTTGTCGAGGTCGATAAACGCCACGCACAACGGCCCGGCGCGTTGCAGCTGACTAAAATGCGCCTGCAGCGCGTGGCGGTTGGGCAACGCGGTTAACGGGTCGTGATGCGCCAGCTGGGAGAGCTGGGCTTCGTAATTCTTCTCTTTGGTCATGTCGATATGGGTGCCGGTCACTTTGAGCGGATTACCCTGCTCGTCCCACTCGCTGACGCGTCCGCGATCCAGCACCCAGGTGATTTTGCCGTTCTTGCCGATCATACGGTGCAGCGCCTCGTAATAGGGCGCGCGTCCTTCAATATGATCGTAAAAGGCGCGCAGCACCTCATCGGCATCTTCCGGATGCAGGCACTCGCGCCAGGCATCAAAGCGCGCTTTGGTCTCTTTCGCCTGAAAGCCGAGCATCGCGCCCCAGCGCCGGTTAAAAATCACCAGCTTGCCGCTGGGAATATCCAGCTGCCATAGGCACAAGCCGGTGCCGTCCAGCGCCGCGTTCAGCTTATTACGCGCGTCGTGCGCCAGGCGCTTGAGGCGCGCATTGTGCTTTTTCAGGTTCTGAATCTGCTGGCGCAGCGCTTCTTCGGACATAGTTGATCGCTGGAGAGAAAATAAGGGCTATTTTGCCTGCACGATAGATTCTGTAAATAAAACAAATGAAAAGGCGATTAGCGTCGGAAAATTGCGCCGGGTTCAGCAGGAATGGCGAAGCAACGCGGTAATTTCAGCAAACAAAACTTACACTTACTAAAAATAGCAGCGCGCTTCGCTTCGGCGCGCCGGCGAAACCTGGCTTTCACCAGGAATTTTCTCTCCTGTTTTTAAGAAATTTCTTAAGCGCGATTTAAGTCCACTTGTATTAAGTCGCTGTTGAAGGATGCCTGACGCGCAACGTGCCGTCAGAGAAGAAGCGCCGTCATGGTGGCAGCGCGCGCAACCGGTCCAGCGAGTGAAATCATCCGTGAGTAAACGCATCCTCAGCCTCCTTCTGTTACTGGGCTTTTGCCTGTCTGCCTGGGGTGCAACCACGTTAAATTTCTCGCCGCGCTATGGTCTGGTAGCACCGGAAGTCACGCTGTCGCCGCAGAGCCAGCAGTGGCTGAAACAGCACTCTGTACTGCGCGTCGGCGTGTGGAACAATCCGCTGCCGCCCTATTCCGTGTCGTTTGAAGCCAATACCTACGAAGGACTTTCGGCCGATTATCTGGCCATCGTGGCGAAGGCGTTAAATCTGCCGGTGAAAATCAAGGTGTATAAAACCCGGCTGGAGCTGGTGGATGCGCTCAACGACGGTGAAGTCGATCTGATTCCTTACTACACGCTGGCCGCCAATCAGGATACGCAGCTGGCGCTGAGCCTGCCGTATTCACTGGCGCGCAGCGTATTAATCAGCAAACGTAACGCGACCTTCGACAGTGAACTGAAAAATAGCCGCTATCGTCTGCTCTATTACGGTGATGCAGAACTCAAAGCGCTGCTGCACAAGCGCTATCCGCGCGCCACGCTGGCGCCAGCCGCGCCGCCGCTGTGGGCCTACACTGACACCGCGTTTAGCGAAAACACCCTGTTCTGGAGCAACAGCGCCACTCAGCGCTTTCTTTCGCATCGCGGCCTGCAGAACGTGATTGAAGCGCACAGCACGCCGTACACCAACGATGTCGACGCGCGCTTTGCCAGCAACAGTGCCAATCTGCCGCTGATCGCAGCCATTGATGAAATCCTGAAAAACATTCCGCTGCGCAACGCGGTACAGATTGCGGAAGCCTGGAGCCTGGATTATCAGTCGGTGGTTAAGAACCATCCGCTGGATCTCAGCGACAAAGAGGCCGCGTGGCTGGCAGAACACCGCGAGATCACCGTTAACTACGATCCTTCGCATACGCCGTTTACCTTTATTGATAACCGCCAGCGCGTGGTCGGCCTGAGCGTGGACCTGCTGAAAATGATTTCCCAGCGCACCGGCATTCGCTTTCGCTACAACCCGATTCAGGGGTTGAGCAACATGCGCGATACGCTCAACCGCCAGCGCGATGCGATTATCGCCGTCAGCGACGCTACCGCGCAGCAGGACGACAAAATCCGCTACACCCGCTCTTACATCTACTCGTCGTGGGTAGTGGTGACGCGCAAAGACAGCCCGTGGAAAAGCTTTGATGAGATGGCGGGCAAGCGCGTCGGTATCTATGAGCGCGCCTACTATCGCTACGATTTACGTGAGCGCTGGCCGGGCATCAACTTCGTCGAAAACGGCGTATCGATTGATTCGCTCGGTCAGTTGCTGGATAAGCAGCTGGATGGCTTTATCGTGCCGTACGAGTCGTCGCTGTTTCTGCTCAACAATCACTTTAATGACAGCTTCAAAGTGGCGTTTGTCGCGCCGCTGCCGATGTTCCGCATGGCGATGGCGGTCAATGGGCAGGATCAGGTGCTGCTCTCGATCCTTAACAAAGCGCTGTCCGATATTCCGCAGCCGACCATGCAGTCGCTGATGGAGCGCTGGATCAAATACACGCCGCCCGCTACCAGCACCTCGTGGCAAAGCTATCGCAGCTATATATTGCGCATCGTCGCCGTAGCCGGGCTGGGTCTGCTGTTTTTCCTGTGGCGTAACCATCTGCTGAAAGCCTCGCTGGCCAAACAGCGCGAGCACGAGCGTGAAATCAGCGAGCAGCTGGCGCATATCGAAGCGCTGATGGCCGACCTGCGCAAAGCCAACGAAGTCGCGGTGCGCGCCAGCGAAGCGAAAAGCACTTTCCTGTCGCACATGAGTCATGAAATCCGCACGCCGCTGGCGGCGCTGATTGGCCTGCTGGAAATCGAGCATCTCGGCCAGAGTAATGAACAGCAGCGGCAGAAGAACATTGATGTCGCCTGGGAGTCGTCGCGTTCACTGCTGTCGCTGGTGGGCGATATTCTCGACCTGGCCAAAATCGAATCCGGGCATTTCAGCGTGCAGCTGCAGCCGATGTCGCTCAGTGAAGTGGTGCGTGATTGCGAAGCGCTGTTCCGCCAGGTGGCGCTCAACAAAGGGCTGGCGCTGAATATCGTGCTGGAGCTGGAGCAGGACCAGGTGCTGTTTGACCCGGTGGCGCTGAAGCAAATTCTCTCCAATCTGGTGAGCAACGCCATCAAGTTTACCTCGCACGGCGAAGTGGAAGTGGCGCTGTATCAGGCAGAGAGCACGCGGCCGGAGTATGTGCTGGAGGTGAGCGACAGCGGGGTTGGCCTGACGGCAGAGCAGCAGCAGGCGATCTTCGAGCCGTTCATTCAGGTCGATCAGGGCAGCAACCGCGCCAGCGGCACCGGGTTAGGCCTGAATATCTGCCGCCGGCTGGCGGTGATGCTCGGCACCGAGCTGCACGTCGAGAGTGAACCGGGTGACGGCAGCGTGTTTATGCTGCGCTTCCGCGCGGAAGCGGCGCGTATTGAACATGAGCAGCCCACCCTGCCACAGCCGGTGGAGCCCGCTAAGCAGGCTGCACTGCGCATTCTGATTGTCGATGACAACGCCACCAACCGTCTGCTGCTGGCCCAGCAGCTGCGCTACGCCGGCCACCATGTGCTGGTGGCGGACGGTGGGGCAGCGGCACTGGCGCTGTGGCGCGAAAATCAGCCGGACCGCGTGATTACCGACTGCAACATGCCGGAGATGGACGGCTTCGAATTCACCCGCCAGCTGCGCGCCGAAGAGAAGCGCCTGGTGCGACGCGCGGTACCGGTTTACGGCCTGACGGCGATGGCGGAGGAGCGCGTGGCGCAGCTGGCGCAGGACGCCGGCATGAACGGTTGCCTGTTTAAACCGCTGGAGCGCGCGCAGCTGCTGCAGGTGATTACCGGCGCACCGATGAACCCGACGCGCGACGATACCCTGCTGACGCTGGAAAATCTGGCGGCAAACAACCCGCAGGCGTGGCGCGACCTGGTGACCACCGCGCGCCAGCAGAACAGTTACGATCTCGCCCAGCTGACGCAGGCGGTGGCTGCGAACAATTTTGCTTCGGCGCGTCACGCCGCGCATCAGCTACTCGGCAGTGCCCGAATGCTGCGCGCCGACGCGCTGCAACATCGCTGCCGCGCCGCCGAACAGGCGGCGGAGCATGAAGATGGTGCGCTATTACAACAGCTGCTGCCGGAGGTCGCCGGGGCGGTGGCCGAGCTGGACGCGCTGTTCCTGCGTGCCCTGGAAACACCTATTCCTGAAGAGGTGATGTAATGAAAGAGAGCGCAATCTGGCAGATTGCCGTGCTGGACGATCATCCGCTGATTGGTAAAGCCATGCAGTACCGCTTAGCGCAGGAGCCGCAGCTCGATCTGGCCGGGGCCTTTGCCCAGCGCCAGCAGCTGATGGCCTTCCTGCAGCGCCACCCGCTCGATATCCTGGTGCTGGATTACATGCTGGGTGAAGACCAGCTCGACGGGCTGCAAATGGTGAAACAGCTGCGCCTGCACTACCCGCAGCTGAAGATTCTGGTGTCGTCCGCGGTGGAGAAACCGGCAATTGTCCAGCTGTTGCTGAAAGCCGGCGTGCAGGGGTTTGTCGGCAAAAGCCACGATCAGGAGGTGCTGATCGATGCCATCCATCAAATCTGTCGCGGCAAGCGCTTCCTGACGCCGGATATGATGCTGGAGCTGGATAAATTCCAGGAGAGCGATCGCGAGATGCACGACTACCTGACGCCGCGCCAGGCGGGCGACGACATCTCGCTGCTGCTGCGCGAGCTGAGCCCGCGCGAAATCGAGGTAATTCGCTGTTATCTCGACGGGTTGAGCATTACGCAGATCGCCGGTAAATACGCGCGCAGCCGCAAAACCATCAGCGGTCAGAAGCAGACCGCGCTGCGCAAACTGGGGCTGCGCTCGGATCTCGAACTGTTTAAGTACAAGCAATATTTCACCGAGCTGGTGACCACCCAGTAAGCGACTGCGCTGCGGATAAAACTGGTTCTGTGACGCGGATCAAGGCTTAATCGCCGCACAAGGCTGCCCTCATGAATTCTAGTATGGTAGTTTAGCCGTTATCATACAGACACGATGACGGTGAATGACATAATGCAGCTGACAATGCGGTGGTTTGGGCCGAAGGAAGACAAGGTTTCGCTGGAATATATTCGCCAGGTGCCGGGCGTACGCGGCGTGGTGGGCGCACTCTACGATGTGCCGGTGGGCGAAACCTGGCCGCAGGAGAAGATCCAGGCGCTGGTCGATCAGGTGCACGCAGCCGGACTGACGGTTGAAGTGATTGAGAGTGTTAATATTCACGACGACATCAAGATCGGCCTGCCGAGCCGCGATCGCTACATCGCCAATTATCAGCAAAGCATCCGCAACCTGGCGGCCGCCGGGGTAAAAGTGATCTGCTACAACTTCATGCCGGTGTTTGACTGGATGAAGACGGATATGAACTACGTGCTGCCGGATGGCTCCATCACCATGGCCTTCGAGAAGCAGGGCATTGATAAAAGCCTCGACGAGGTGGTGAAAGAAGTACTGGGCAGCGCCAACGGCTTCGCGCTGCCGGGCTGGGAGCCGGAACGGCTGGCAAAAGTTCAGGAGCTGTTTGCCAAATATCAGGACGTAGATGACGCGAAGCTGCGTGAAAACCTCGCCTATTTCCTCAAAGCGGTGATCCCGGTGTGCGAAGAGGTGGGCGTGAAGATGGCGATCCACCCGGACGATCCGCCGTATTCGATCTTCGGTCTGCCGCGCGTGGTGAAGAACCGCGATGATCTCGACTGGATCTGTAACGTCGTCGATTCTGAAGCCAATGGCATCACGCTGTGCACCGGATCGATTGCCGAGGATCCGCAGAACGATGTCTATGCCATTCTGGCCGAATTCTCGCGCCGCAGGCGCATCCCGTTTGCCCACGTGCGCAACATCAAGATCATCCGCGATAAAGATTTCTACGAGTGCGCGCATCCGACGGAGTATGGCTCGCTGGATATGTATAAAGTGCTGCAGTCGATGTATGACAACGGCTTTGACGGCTATATCCGTTCGGATCACGGCCGCTTTATCTGGGGCGAAACCGGGCGGCCCGGCTACGGTTTGTACGACCGCGCGCTGGGCACCACCTATCTGCTGGGCCTGTGGGAAGCGCTGAGTAAACGTTAATGGGCTACGATCTGGCCCTCATCCCTGTGGCTTTTTCAGTAACGGTACCAGCAGCGCCGCG
This sequence comes from Enterobacterales bacterium, assembly GCA_039593635.1. Classification (GTDB taxonomy): domain Bacteria; phylum Pseudomonadota; class Gammaproteobacteria; order Enterobacterales; family Enterobacteriaceae; genus Enterobacter. The sequence goes on along the minus strand of JBCNOW010000021.1, from coordinate 62,094 downwards.
ACGAAAAAGCCTGTCATGATCAGCCAGAACGCGTCGGAAAAGGCCTGAGTGCGCGCTTCACGCAGCGTCAGCGCCGCCAGCGACTGCAGCGCGGCCGTATGCGCGGCATCCGGGCTCAGGCCGCTGGTCATCAGCGCCTGAGCGCGCCCCTGCAGAAAATCACCTAGCGTCAGGCTGGCGCTGTTGAGATGATCCGCCAGCCGGCTAAAGTGCAGGTTGGTGCGGTCGTTGAGCACCGTACCGCACAGGGCAATGCCAATCGCACCGCCAAGGTTGCGCATCAGATTAAACAGGCCAGACGCGAGCTTCAGGCGGGCCGGTGGCAAGCTGCCCAGCGTCAGCGTTACCGTCGGTGCCACGGCAAACTGCTGCGCCATACCGCGAAATGCCTGCGGAAACAGCAGCTCCTTCGCCCCCCAGTCATGGGTAATCGGCACGAAGAAATGCATCGACAGCGCAAAACAGATCAGCCCCGCCGCCAGCAAAATACGCAGATCGACGCGGTTCGCCAGCCAGGCATACAGCGGGATCGACAGAATCTGAAACACCCCGGTGGAGAAGATCGCCAGTCCAGTCTCCAGTGCGCTGAAGCCGCGCACCTGGCTGAGAAACAGTGGCGTAAGGTAAATGGTGGCGAAGATCCCCACGCCCGCCATAAACGAGAAGTAGCAGCCGAGGCTAAAGTCGCGGTCCTTGAGCGCGCGTAAATCGACGATCGGTTTGGCATGCCGCAGCGTGCGGATCACAAACAACACGCCCGCCGCCAGCGCAATCCAGCCGGTGGTGGCAATGGTGTCATCATCAAACCAGCCCCAGCGCGGCCCCTCTTCCAGCGTATATTCCAGACAGCCGAGCGCCAGCGCCAGCAGCACGATGCTGAGATAGTCCGCACCGCGCAGCAGTTCGCGGTTGGGCGCGTCGATGTTCACCAGCAGCGGAACCGCAATGGTGATGTAAATACCGGGAATGATGTTGATAAAAAACAGCCAGTGCCAGCTGAAGTTATCGGTGATCCAGCCGCCAACGGTCGGGCCGAGCGTCGGTGCCAGCGACGCCAGCGCGCCGACGGTCGCGGCAGCAATCACCCGCTGCCGGCCCTGGAAAAAGGCGAAGGCGGTGGTGAAAACCAGCGGGATCATTGAGCCACCCGCCAGCCCCTGCAGCGCACGGAACGCGATCATGCTCTGAATGTTCCACGCCCAGCCGCACAGCAGGCTCATCAGCGTAAAGCCACAGGCCGAGGCGGCGAACAGCCAGCGCGTAGACAGCACGCTGGCCAGCCAGCCGGAGAGCGGAATAATGATGATTTCGGCGATCAGGTAGCTGGTCTGCACCCACACGGTTTCATCATCCCCCGCCGACAGGCCACCGCCAATGTCGCGCAGCGAAGCTGAGACAATCTGGATATCCAGCAGTGCGATAAACATGCCGATGCACAGGGTGGCAAAGGCGAAAACTTTCCGGCTGACCGGCATCTGCGCGGGCGCGATCGGCGCGGCGACCACGCGGCTCATTGCGCGCTGCGCTCATCGACGGTCACGGTCACCGACAGTCCCGGACGCAACAGCCCGAGCGTGGCCGCATCGCCATCCAGCGCAATGCGCACCGGCACGCGCTGGACAATTTTGGTGAAGTTACCGGTGGCGTTTTCCGCCGGCAGAATGCTGAAGCGCGAGCCGGTCGCAGGCGACAGGCTGGCGACATGCCCGCTGAAGGTGCGGCCCGGCAGCACGTCCGCGACAATTGTTGCCGTCTGGCCTGGCCGCATGTGCGCCAGCTGGCTCTCTTTGAAGTTGGCGTCAATCCACAGCCCCTGCGCCGGCACCAGCGACAGCAGCTGCGTGCCGCTGCTGATATACGAACCAGCCCAGGCGCGGCGATTGCCAATTACGCCATCAAACGGCGCGCGGATAGCGGTGTATTCCAGATTGAGCTGTGCCAGTGCCAGGTCGGCCTGCGCCTGTGCCAGCGCGGCGTGCGTCTGCTGCTCGCGCGCATCCAGCACCTGCAGCTGACGTTCGGCGACCGCGCGATCGGCACGGGTTTTGCCTTCCTGCGCCAGCGCCTGATGGTAATCGGCCTGCGCATGATCGCGAATCTGCTGCGACACCGCAGCGCTGCTCACCAGCGCGTCATAGCGGCGCTGGTCGGCGGTGGTTTTCTGCGTCACCGCCTGCGCCGCCAGCAGCGCAGCACGCGCGCCGTCGATGGTGGCCAGCTGGAGCTGGCGCGTGGCGGCGATATCCTGCAGCGCCGCCTGCTGCGCGGCGACTTCGCCCGCCGCACGGTCAACCGCCGCCCGATAGTCGCGGTTATCCAGCTGCACCAGCAGGTCGCCCTTTTTAACCGCCGCATTATCCTGCACCGCAAGCGTCTGGACATAGCCGGACACTTTGGCCGAAATCGCACTGATATCCGCGCCGACGTAGGCATCATCGGTCGAAGGCATAAAGCGCGCGCTGTGCCACCAGTAATAGCCATAGCCGGCCAGCGCCACGCCGCCGCAGGCCAGCATCAGCAGCAGTGCCGCTTTTTTCCGCGTCAGGCTCATGGTTCGTTCCCGGCCACCGTCTGCGGGGCGAATTTTTGCGCCGTATCGCCTGCGCGCTTTCTCGCCAGATACTGCTGGCGATAGTGCATCATCGGGCTGGCCGCCGGGCCAGGCACCATCTGGTATTTGTCACTGGAGAGCGGCTGGCCGGTGGCGCTGTCGACCATTTGCGGCGTCACCGGGCGCTGAGTGGCGCTTTCAACCAGCTGCATCTGCCGCCCTTCCGGTGAAAAGTGGGTGCTGCCCCACTCGGCCAGCGCCAGTATTACCGTGCGAAAATCGCGGCCCGCCGCAGTGAGCTGGTACTCGTAGCGTGCCGGAGCGTCGCTGTAACACACCTTTTCCAGCAATCCATCCTCCACCAGCTCTTTCAGCCGGCGCGACAGAATATTAGGTGCCACGCCGCTGCTTTTCTGAAACTCATCAAAGCGGGTAAAGCCGGCCAGCGCATCGCGCATGATCAGCATGCTCCAGCCATCGCCGACGCGTCCAAGGCTGCGTGCGATAGGGCACGGCATATTACACAGAGGTTGGTTTTTCATGGGCCAGTTCCCGATGTGAAGTCGATGCGGGATACTGTGGCAGGGTAACTTTCATTTTGCAAGTCACTTGCAGAATGAAAGTAACAAACAGATCGTCAGCGCGCGTTCCGGCGCAGCCTCACAGCCTGTCGATCAATTCCTGCCGGTGGTCATGCAGCAGACGCAGCATTTCACGCAACAGCGGATCTTCGTTGCCCTTCTGCCACGCAATACTCAGCGGCAAGCCTTTGATCTGCTCCGGTAACGTCAGCGCGATATAGCGCACGCTGTCGCTGTTCATGGTGCGATAAGAGGCTGGCACCACCGCCAGACCGAGGCCGGCGGACACCAGGCTGAGAATGGTTTGCTTCTCTTCGGCATATTGCGCGATATGCGGCGTCAGGCCAGCCTGCTTAAACAGGCTGATGGTGAGATCGTGGCTGTGCGGCCGGGTGCGGCGGTCCGGAATAATCATGGCTTCATGCTGAAAATCTGCCACCGTCACCTGCGCTTTATCCGCCAGCGGATGCGTCAGCGGCACTGCCAGCACGCAACTTTCGCGGGTAATAAAACGCAGCGCCAGTGACGCATCCATGCGCTGCGGCGCGCGGATAATAATCATATCCAGCCAGCCGGATTTTAATTTGGGGATCAGGTTAAGGGTTTTATCTTCGATAATATGGATATCGCTCAGCGGATGACGCGGCACAAATAAATTCAGCAGTGCCGGAACTAAACCGCGCGCGGCGCTATCGATAGCGCCAATGCGTAATGTCCGGCGTTCATCTTTTAATCCGCCTTTAAAACGCAGCGCCAGCGCATCAAACTGATCGATCAGTTTTCCCGCTTCGTCAAAAAACAGGGCTCCCTCGGCGGTTAATGAAACATTGCGCGTTGAGCGGTTTAACAGGCGCACGCCCAGATCCTCTTCCAACAGGCGAATAAAGCGGGAAAGTGATGCAGGCATCATTTCCATACTTTGTGCCGCCCGACCGAAATGCAGTTCTTTACCCACCGCGACAAAACAACGCAATTGATTTATATCCACATTTCCCTCACCGCACGATTATTCAAATAGTTTATATAATCCACGCCTGATGATCGCGCAATACAAACCTGCATACTGCATTCGACAACCAGAAAATAATACTACCCTACACAATCTGGAGCACTTTAATATGAACTCTCACCTCGAAAAAAGGGTGATGCGTAAAGTGACGTTGCGCATTGTGCCCTTCATCATGCTGCTCTATTTCATCGCGTTTCTCGATCGCGTCAATATTGGTTTTGCCGCGTTAACCATGAATCAGGATTTAGGTTTCTCGCCCACGGTATTTGGTTTTGGCGCCGGGATCTTTTTCCTCGGCTATTTTCTGTTTGAAGTCCCGTCGAATTTAATTTTGCACAAAGTGGGCGCACGCATCTGGATCGCCCGCGTGATGATCAGCTGGGGATTGGTCTCCGGCTGCATGGCGCTGGTGCAGGGCACCACCAGCTACTACCTCCTGCGCTTTCTGCTCGGCGTGGCGGAAGCCGGTTTCTTCCCCGGCATCATTCTCTACCTCAGCTACTGGTTCCCGGCGGCGAAGCGCGCGCAGGTTACCGCCATCTTCATGGCTGCCGCCCCGCTCTCTACCGCGCTCGGCTCGCCGGTCTCTGCCGCGCTGCTGGAGATGCACGGTCTGCTGGGCTACGCCGGCTGGCAGTGGATGTTCGTGTTAGAAGCGATTCCGGCGTTGCTGCTGGGCATCGTGGTGCTGTTTTTCCTCACCGACCGTCCGGCGCAGGCTAAATGGCTGAACGCAGAAGAGCGGCGCTGGCTGCAGGAGACCATGCAGGCTGAAGAGCAGGCGCGGTCGATGCAACATGGCCACAGCAGCGCCTGGCGCGGGCTGGCGGACAAGCGCGTACTGGCCCTGGCGCTGGTGTACTTCGGCACCTCGGCCGGGCTGTACACGCTGGGAATCTGGTCACCGCAAATCATCCGCAGCTTCGGCGCCTCCTCACTGGAAATTGGTTTCCTCAACGCTTTCCCGGCGGTGATCGGCGTGATCGGCATGATCCTGTGGGCACGTCACTCCGATCGTCGCGGCGAGCGCAGCTGGCACGTCATTGGCGCCTGTTTACTGGCTGCCGCCGGGCTGATTTACGCCGGCAACGTCAGCACGCTGCTGGCGGTGATGATTGCGCTGACGCTGGTCACGGTCGGCATCAGCGCCTCCAAGCCGCCGCTGTGGAGCATGCCGACGCTGTTTCTCAGCGGGCCGGCCGCAGCCGCCGGCATCGCCACCATTAATTCCATCGGCAACCTCGGCGGTTTTGTCGGCCCGATGATGATTGGCGTGATCCGCCAGCAAACCGGCAGCTACACCTGGGGACTCTATTTCGTCGCCGCGCTGCTGGCGTTGTCCGCGCTCATCGTGCTGATTCTCGCCGCGCACACGCCAAAACCGCAAAGCGCCGATCTGCCTCATCCTCATACCCATTAATTGACTGGAGAACACGATGCGTAACTACAAAATTGCCGCGATTCCGGCAGACGGTATTGGCCCGGAAGTGATTTCGGCTGGCGTTGAGGTGCTGCAGGCGCTGACGCGGCACGATGAACAGCTGACGTTTGACGTGCAGACCTTTGACTGGGGCTCGGATTACTACAAACAGCACGGCGTGATGATGCCGGAAGATGGCCTGCAGACGCTGAAGCAGTTTGATGCCATCTACTTTGGCGCGGTGGGCGCGCCGGACGTGCCGGATCACATCACGCTGTGGGGGCTGCGCCTGCCGATTTGTCAGGGCTTCGATCAGTACGCCAACGTGCGGCCTACCAAAATTCTGCCGGGCGTGACCTCGCCGCTACGCAACCGTGGACCGGGCGATCTTGACTGGGTAATCGTGCGCGAGAACTCGGAAGGGGAATACTCCGGCAACGGCGGCCGTGCGCACCGCGGCCTGCCAGAAGAGGTGGGCACTGAAGTGGCGATTTTCACCCGCGTCGGCGTGACGCGCATCATGCGCTACGCCTTTAAACTGGCGCAGTCGCGGCCGCGCAAACTGCTGACGGTGGTGACCAAATCCAATGCTCAGCGGCACGGCATGGTGATGTGGGATGAAATTGCGGCGGAAGTGGCGCAGGAGTTTCCGGATGTGCAGTGGGACAAGATGCTGGTGGATGCCATGACGCACCGCATGACGCTGCACCCGCAATCGCTGGATACCATTGTCGCCACTAACCTGCATGCGGATATTCTCTCCGACCTCGCCGGCGCGCTGGCCGGCAGTCTCGGCGTCGCGCCAACCGCCAATATCGATCCGGAGCGGCGTTTTCCGTCGATGTTCGAACCGATTCACGGCTCGGCGTTTGATATCACCGGCAAAGGCATCGCTAACCCGATCGCCACCTTCTGGACTGCGGTGCAGATGCTGGAACATCTGGGCGAACGCAACGCGGCCGCGCTGATTATGCAGGGCATTGAGCACGTGTGCGCGGCGGGCATTCTGACGCCGGACGTCGGCGGCAGCGCCACCACCGCTGACGTGACGCGCGCGCTGGTGCAGTTTATTGAAGCCAAATCTCAGGTGGCGGCAACCGCCTGAGTCGAAAGCCGGGGTGTTACAGCGCCGCCGCCAGCCGGTCCAGCGCCAGCAGGATGCCATAGCGCCGCGCCGGTGCTGCATCCGGCAGCGGCAGCCAGTAGTTGGCCTGGCTGGCGAGATCCAGCGCCGCCGGGCACAGCGCCATCACTGGGGTCTGCTGGATGTGAGCGTGATGCACCGCGCTGAGCACGCTGCTGTTGATGGTGTCCGGCGCGAGGATCAGCAGCAGATCGTCCGGCTGCAAACGGCTGAGCGTCAGACGCAGCAGGTTGTCGTCCTGGATCCACGCCAGCGCCAGCCCGGCTTCACTCAACCGCTGCTGCACTTCCGCCACCAGCGGCGTGTGCTGGCCGGCGGCACCGATCAGCAACACGCTGCGTGCCTGACGCAGCGCCTGCGCCGCCTGCTGCCAGCGGCTGTCATCCAGCTGCTGCCACTGCTGGGTCAGCGCCTGATGCAGACTCACCAGCTGCGGCACCGCACCGTGGCTGGAAGTAGCCGGTTCGGCGCTGGCGCGTGCCAGCCGCATACGCAGATCGCGAATATCGTCGCAGCCGACCGAACGGGCAAAGCGGGTAATGGTCGCCGCACTGACTTCCGCCCGGCTGGCCAGTTGTTCAATGGTGGCCGAGGCCGCGAACGCGGCGTCACGCAGGATGGCGCGCGCCACCCGCTGCTCCTGCTGGCTGAGCGAAGCCTGCCGCTGACGAATCACCGTCATAAACGCACTTTCCTGCTGGCCGGCCTGGCGCACCTGGTGCAGAAAATCATCCAGATCGCGGTAGCCCGCCGAGGCAGCAAAGCGCTGGAGTACAGCCGGGCTGACACCCGCCTGCATCGCCAGACTCTCCATAGTGGCCTGCGCGCTGGCGTGCAGGTTATCCAGAATAAATCGCGCCAGCTTTGATTCCTGCGCATCAAAACGCGCCGACTGCTGCTGCAGTTGCCAGACAATATCCATTAGCTCATCACATCCTCAGTAACGAACCCTCATGATGCATGAAAATATTTTTCATTGTGAGATTTTTTTCAGCTGAGCGCACTGAATTTTCCTGGAATTAAAGCTCCCGCAACAGAAAATCATCGTGCCGATCACATCAATGAAAATTATTTTCATGGCGATTTGATGATTAAACTACTGATAAATAATATTTTAAATTATTTTCATCACAAAATCATCTGGCTGCAGGGTATTTACAGTGCGGCCGAGACAGGTCTTAAATGCCGGAGTCAATTCACAGGAGGATAAATTATGCGCATTGTTCTTTGCTGTGCCGCCGGCATGTCTACCAGCATGCTGGTGAATAAAATGCAGCACGCCGCACAAGCGCGCGGGCTGGCGATCAACATTCAGGCCGTCCCGGTGGCAGACTTCGAACGCATCCTGCCGGACGCAGACGTGGTGCTGCTCGGCCCGCAGGTGCAGTTTGAAGCTGCCCGTCTCACCGCCATCGCCGCCCCGCAGGGCAAGGCGGTCGCCGTGATCGACATGATGGATTACGGCATGATGCGCGGCGAACAGGTGCTGGATAAAGCGCTGGCACTGCACGCTTCCTGATTTTCCGTTTCCCCTAATCCGACTGACAACACACGGCGCTGCGCTGTGGGAGATTCTGCATGCCTGAAGATGACGTAATGGTGGTTCCGGAAGAGGAGATCATGCTGCTGCTGGTGCAGGCCGGGGCCGCGCGCAGCGCCGCACTGAGCGCGCTGCAGCTGGCGCGTGCCGGGCAGTTTGATGCGGCACAGCAGCAGCTGGCGGCGGCGCGGGAAAACGTGAGCAGCGCGCACCAGCAGCAGACGGCACTAATTAGCCTGGACGAAGGCAGCGGCCGGCTGCCGGTTACCCTGATTCTGGTTCATGCCCAGGATCACCTGATGAACGCCATGCTGATTCAGGATTTAGCGGGCGAAATCATTGAACTCTATCGCCGTACCACGGCAGGAGAAAACGATGCTTAAGATAGCAATCATTGGCGGCGGCAGCAGCTATTCGCCGGAGCTGGTGGAGGGAATCATCAACCGTTATGCGCAGCTGCCGGTAACCGAACTGGCGCTGGTGGATGTGGCGGCAGGACGCGAAAAGGTACAGATCATCGCCGATCTCACGCGCCGTATGCTGCAAAAGAACGGGCTGGAGCAGGTTAAGGTCAGCGTGCATTTCGCGCTGGATGAGGCGATTCGCGGTGCGCGCTTTGTGCTGACACAGCTGCGCGTCGGCCAGCTGGCAGCACGCGCCGCCGATGAACGGCTGGGCCTGAAGTATGGTCGTCTCGGCCAGGAAACCACCGGCGTCGGCGGCTTCGCCAAAGCGCTGCGCACCATTCCGGTGATGCTGGAGATTGCGCGCAAAGTGGAACAGCTGGCACCCGATGCCTTCATCATCAATTTCACCAATCCAGCGGGCATCGTCACCGAAGCCGTGGCGCGCTACAGCAACGCGAAGATCATCGGCCTGTGTAACGTGCCGGTGAATATGCACCATATGATCGCCGGCATGTTACAGGCGCCGTTTGACGAGGTGGCGCTGCGCTTTGCCGGGCTGAATCATCTGGTGTGGGTGCATCAGGTGCTGTGCCGCGGCGAGGACGTGACCGCCGGGGTGATCGAACAGCTGTGCGAAGGCCAGGCGCTGACCATGAATAACATCAAAGAGATGCCGTGGTCGCCGGCGTTTCTGCGCGCGCTGCAGGCGATTCCCTGCCCTTATCACCGCTACTACTGGCAAACACCGCAGATGCTGGCCGAAGAGCAGGAGAAAGCGCAGCACGGCCAGGCCGGAACGCGCGCCGAACAGGTGATGAAAGTGGAAGCCGAGCTGTTCGCGCTGTATGCCGATCCGCAGCTGGCGCACAAGCCGGAGCAGCTGAGTTTTCGCGGCGGCGCATATTACTCCGAAGTGGCCGTTGAGCTCATCAGCGCCATCCATAACAATAGCGGGCAAAATCTGGTGGTGAACTGCCAGAACCGTGGGGCGATTCACGGTCTGCCGGACGACGCAGTGGTGGAAGTGAACTGTGTGGTCGATGCGCAGGGCGCGCACCCGCTGGTGTTTGGCGCGCTGCCACCGCTGATGCACGGGCTGACGCAGCAGATCAAAGCCTTCGAGCGATTAACCATCGACGCGGCGGTGCACGGCGATCGCGGTGCCGCGCTGCTGGCGCTGGTCGGCAATCCGCTGGTCGGCGATGTCGCCAGCGCCGAAGCGCTGCTGGACGAAGTGCTGACGCTGAATCAACCGTGGCTGCCGCAGTTTGCGTGATATCCCTGTCGCAAACCGCACCCAGGCCGTCGCGGCGCGCTTCATCGCGCAATAAATTGCGCCGCGACGGCCGGGTGCAGGTATCCGCTGCCGCGCCGAAATGACACGCATTGAACTGTTAATTTGTTGCGCCATTGTGCCCGAGGAGGCCCTATGTCCAACCGTAATATCATCGAACGTTATGTGCTGCCCGCCGCGCTCAAGGTGGCCGGGCAGAAGCATGTGCTGTCCGTGCGGGACGGCATCATTCTCAACATGCCGTTCATGCTGATCGGCAGCTTTTTTCTGATCTTCGCCTACCTGCCGATCCCGGCCTGGGGCCATCTGATGGCCGACCTGTTCGGCGACAGCTGGCGCAATAAACTGCTCTATCCGGTGCGTGCCACCTACGACATCATGGCGCTGATCTCCAGCTTCGGCATCGCTTACCGGCTGGCGGAGAAATATCGCACGCTCGACCCGCTGACCAGCGGCGCGATGGCGCTGGTGGCGTTTGTGATGACCATTCCGCAGCAGACGCTGTTCGCCCCGGTTGAAGGCGCGCCCGCGCAGCTGGTCACCGGCGTGCTGCCGATTTCGCTGATCGGCAGTCAGGGCCTGTTCGTGGCGATTGTGATTGCGCTGCTCTCCACCGAAATCTACCGCTTTGTGCACAGCCGTAACCTGGTGATTAAGATGCCGGAAGGCGTGCCGCCGGCGGTGGCGAAATCGTTCCTCGCGCTGGTTCCCGGCTTCTGCGTGCTGGCCGTGGTGCTGCTGCTGCGCCTGGCAGTTGAAGCCTCACCATTCCATGACATCAACAACCTGATTGCCACGGTGATTGGTTTGCCGATGCACCACGTCGGCGGCACGCTGCCGGGGATGATTTTCTCGGTGCTGCTGATTGGCATTCTGTGGACGCTCGGCCTGCACGGCGATGCCATCGTGCTGGTGTTCATTCAGCCGGTATGGCTGTCGAACATGAGTGAAAACCTCGAAGCCTTTCAGCATAACCAGCCGATTCCGCACATCTTTACCCAGCAGTTTTACGATTTATGGATTGCGCCCGGCGGCACCGGCGCGCTGCTTGGGCTGGTGATCTTTATGCTGATCCGCGCGCGCAGCCGCCAGATGAAACAGCTGGGGAAAATCGCCGCGCCGGCGGCGCTGTTCAATATCAGCGAACCGCTGGTGTTCGGCATTCCGCTGGTGATGAACCCCTACCTGTTCCTGCCGTTTATCCTGACGCCGGTGCTGCTGGTGATTGTCTCGTGGGCGGCAATGAGCAGCGGTCTGGTGGCGCCGCCAGCTGGCATCGCCCTGCCCTTCACCACGCCGATCTTCGTCAGCGGCTATCTCGCCACCGGCGGCCATATCTCCGGCACGGTGTTGCAGGTGGTCAACCTGACGATTTCGCTGGTGGTCTACTATCCATTTTTCCGCGTGTGGGATCGCCTGAAGCTGCGCGAAGAGCAGCAAAATGAACAGCAGGCGCAGGCCGCCAGCAGTAGTGCCGTCGTGCCTTCCTGAACCACTTCCTCTGCCGGGTGTGCCCTGCTGCGCACCCGGCCGCATCCTTCCACTTTTTGCAATAATGACTTCGCAGATCTGGCTATTCTGTCAGCAATACGGCTGTGCGAACCTTAGGCCACGGCTCGGGATCACCCCGGCCACTACCTGAGGAATCGCATGATGAAACTGTACAATTTAGCGCTCTCCGGCCACGCCCACCGCGCACTGCTGGCGCTGTCACTGCTCGGCATAGCGCATGAAACGGTCGAAGTCGACCTGCCTGGCGGCGAACATAAAACCCCGGCGTTTCTCGCCATCAACCCATTCGGTCAGGTGCCGGTGCTGGAAGACGAAGGCGTTTATATCGCGGATTCCAATGCCATTCTGGTGTACCTGGCGAAGAAATTTAACCGCAGCGACTGGCTGCCGGAAGATGCGCTGGGCGCCGCCCAGGTGCAGCGCTGGCTGTCGGTAGCGGCCGGTGAACTGGCTTACGGTCCGGCGGCGGCGCGCCTGATTACCGTGTTTGGTGCCAAATTTAATGCTGAAGAGGTGCTGGCGCGCGCGCATCTGATTCTTTCGCGGCTGGAAAGCCATCTCAGCCAGCGTGAGTGGCTGGTGGGCGACCATCCCACCATTGCTGACATCGCTTTATACAGCTACCTGGCCGGTGCGCCGGAAGGCAACGTCGAGATGTCCGGTTACCCTGCGGTGAATCAGCTGCTGCGCCGGATTGAAGCGCTGCCCGGCTTTGTGCCTTTTCCGCAGACCGCCGCCGGCCTGCGCGCCTGACAGGAGCCAGCATCATGGGCGAGAAACTGATTACGCTGCCGGTATGGCATGACGGTGAAATTGCGCTGCAGCAGCAGGCGGGAGTGGCAGAACGTATGGCCGATGTCGGGCAGCGCGTGATCCGCGATTACATGCCCGATCAGCATCGTGACTTTTACGCGCAGCTGCCGTTTATCGTTGCCGGCAGCGTTGATGCACAGGGTGATGCCTGGGCCACGCTGCTGGAAGGCCAGCCCGGTTTTATCTTCTCGCCCAACGCCACCACGCTGGATATCGCGGCCCGCCCTGACGTCAGCGATCCGGCGGCCGACGGGATGACCGATGGCGCGCCGGTGGGCCTGCTCGGCATCGAGCTGCACACGCGGCGGCGCAACCGCATGAACGGCGTGCTGACGGCGATTGGCGGCGGCCTGCGCGTGCAGGTTGACCAGAGCTTCGGCAACTGCCCGCGCTATATTCAGCTGCGCGATTTCCGCTTCGACCATGCGCCCGGCAGGGCTTTATCTGGGCGAAGTTGAGACGCTCAGCGCGCTGGATGACGCCGCGCGCGCCGCCATCGGGCAGGCGGACACGTTTTATGTCACCACTTATGCCGACCAGGCGCGCCGTCAGGTGGACGTTTCGCATCGCGGCGGCAAAGCCGGATTTGTGCGCATCGGTGCCGATGATGTACTGACCATTCCGGACTTCAACGGCAACCTGTTCTTCTCCACCCTCGGCAATATCGTGCTCAACGGCAAGGCCGGGCTGCTGTTTATCGACTACGCGAGCGGCGATGTATTGCAGATGAGCGGCGATGCCACGGTGATAACCGATTCCGCCGAAATCGCGGCCTTTCAGGGAGCCGAGCGGCTGTGGCGCTTTAGCGCGCGCCGCATCGTGCGCCGGCGCGCTGCCCTCGCCCTGCGCTGGGCCGATCAGCCAGACGGCATATCGCCCGCCTCGCTGATGACCGGCGACTGGCCGTCCGCCAGCGAACGCCTGCAGGCGCAGCAGCTGGCGGCGCAGTGGCGACCATTTCGCATCACGCAAATTGTCGATGAGAGCGCGCAGATTCGCTCGTTTCATCTTATGCCGGATGATGGCGCTGGCGTACTGCCGCATCTGGCGGGCCAGCATCTGCCGATCCGCCTGACGCTGCCGGGCAGCGCTAAGCCGCTGATTCGGCAATACACGCTGTCGGTTGCGCCGTCGGACGGTTATTACCGCATCAGCGTGAAGCGCGACGGCGCCGTCTCGCAGTATCTGCACGATGCCCTGCGCGTCGGCGATCGGCTGGAGGTGCGCGCACCGGCCGGTGATTTCACTATTGATGCACACGAAACGCGGCCAGCGGTGCTGCTGGCGGCGGGCGTCGGCATCACGCCGCTGCTGGCGATGCTGCGTCACCTGATTTATGAAGGCCGACGCAAACGCCGGATGCGTCCGGTGTATCTGCTGCAGTCGGCGCGTAACCTGGCCGAACGCCCGTTTGTGCGTGAGATCGATGCGCTGCTGGCAGCCAGCGAAGGCGCGTTGAAACTGGTGCGGGTGCTCAGCCAGCCGGGCGAAGCCGAAGCCGAAGCCGAAGCCGGCGTGGATTACGACGTTGCCGGACGCATCGATATGGCGCTGCTGTCGCAGGTGCTGCCGTTCAACGATTACGATTTCTATCTGTGCGGTCCGCCGTCATTTACTCAGGCGATGTATGACGGACTGCGCGGCCTGAATATTGCCGACGCGCGTATTCACGCCGAAGCGTTTGGTCCGTCGTCGCTGCAGCGTCAGCAGGAGGATGCGCCAGAGCCCGCCGCGCTGCCGCCGGTGGCGACCGAAGCGGTGCCGGTGGTGTTTACAGAGTCGCTGAAAGAAGCGCGCTGGACACCGCAGTCCGGCACGCTGCTGGAGCTGGCCGAAGCGCGCGGCCTGAGCCCGGCCTACAGCTGTCGCGCCGGACATTGCGGCAGCTGTAAGACCAGACTGGTGCAAGGCGCGGTGACATACCCTACGCGACCAGGCATCACGCTGGCGCAGGATGAAGTGCTGATCTGCTGCGCGGTGCCGGCGCAGGTCGAAGACGGGGACGCGGCGGTGCAGCTGGCGTTGTGAGGTGAGTGCCCGGCAAATCCTTTTGTCTTTCGGCCAGATCGCCATTCTGGCCGTAAGATCATCATTTACCACTGGAGTTTTTATTTTCTCATCCATGTACCGGTCCCTCTTTTGCCCGCGCGGCCGCTTCCAGCACCCGTTCAGGCGCAGAGGCGAGAAGATCTTTCGGTTTTTGATTTCCCAGCCAGCTATTCGGTGAGCCAAACCAGAGCGCCAGTGACCAGGGGGTTTTTGTTTCACCAAACAGCTGAATAATTTTCTTCATCTGCGGCAGCGGTTGCCCGCCTACGTCCAGCGCGTAAGCAGGATAAAGATCTTTGCCTTCAGAAGTAATGGCAAAAATTTTATCGGCCCGCTTCCAGCGGTTCGGTAGACCGCTGGGATTTTTGATATCCACGGCAGAGCCGCTGCGACGTGAGACTTCCTGAGCAGGCAACCATTCAGCATCATCGAGAATGGTTTGCTTCAACGTCTCAAGTCGTGCCGTGTTAGAACTGCTTGCAGGCTTGCTTTTGCCTGCGCTTTTTATCTTTGCAGCAGGAAGGATTTCGTCCCGTTTTTTACCGGTGAGCTTTTCCAGCCCCACTACCGCACGAAAGGCAGCCTCCAGCGCTACCTGAAATGCGACCTCGTCGATGTAGGCTGGACGCTTCAGGACATAATAGAGCTCTTCCTGCGCGCCACTGAAATCCGGAACCGAGATGGTGATGTCGGCATGTCCGTTGCTGCTCGTTGAGTAAGAAACATTACCAGAAGACACCGCAATCACTTCAAATTCAGTCGATTTACCCGCACTGACCATGGCTGAATCCTGATTACCACACATATCCAATATCTACAATATAGACAAAATACTGGCTTCAGGTCTCGAATGTTAATAGGGATTTCTGGCAGCGAGGGAGGGGTTGTGAGTGACGCCGCTGTCTATATTATTCCTTATATTACAGTAGATTAAATCTATATCTGATGTATGAAATCGGGTTAAATATTTGCCAAACACTCATTAAACTCCTGAGCAGGTTATGTCGTGCTGAGCCTTATAAACTGATAAAAGTACCTAAGATTTAGTGGGCGACTTTCTACCTGCTGTGGGATCACTTTGCTGGTGGGGTACTTTGCACTTACCAGTCAGTGCGGCGAAGCTATCCAGGTTTTATGACGGAATGCTTTTATCCGGCAGGGATTAATGTTTCTGTGTGACTAGTTACCCACTCCTGAAGTAAACATCATGACTGTTACCACCAACAACGCTGCAAAAACACCAACAGCACTTCTACCAAAGCGAAATCCTAAAATCTCAACATTAAGAGCCCGGGTTATCTGAGCAACATTCGCAGAATTAAGACCCTCGCTGGTAGCTTCCTCAGCATGGTGATTAATGCGCTCAGTGGACCTACTGACAGCCCAACCTGTGTGCGATTTGACGCCACTGTCGCCGGTAAGGAAGCAACGGACCTTATAAGCCGCTGCCAGATAGCCTTAGACGAGGACCAGAGAGTGCTGCTTGGGTTTACCTTCAGTAACCTGACGTCAGAAATTTTCACGCTCAACAAAGGTGATCATACAGGCGAACAGCGGGTTAGCTTGAAAGCCAGACTGATTAAGGCTGATTGGATCAAGATTGGTCAGGCGATGGTTTACAAGGCTGAAAAATCGGAAAATCCACCACATTCAAATAAAACTGAAAATCGAAGTTATGTTGATAACTCGTTTTAGAATAAATGCCCCTAATAGGGGCATTTACTTTGAGTTAGTAGTAACTTACATTTGTGCGTGATGAGTCGTTTGTCAGCAACAATATTGGTTGCATAGTTCCTTCTTTGAAATCGTAAACTATCATTTCAGGATGATGTAAATCGAATGCTTGCCCTACAAATACAGATGCGGCATTAGATGCACAAATTAAAAGATGCATCCTTTTAACACCATGGTGCGATTTCAATGTATGAAAGTCGTAATGTAATCTTGATGAGAATAATACTCCATCAGTTGGGTGAGGTATTGCTCCGTTATCAAACTCATCATTCTTAGGTTTGTAAATGATTACTTTTGCATTGAGCTCCTCACTCAATTTATTAGCTGTTTCACGCATAACTTTAGGGAGTGCAGTAAAAGCTATGCATATTACAACATCCTCACTATGATCTAACCCCTCAAATCCTTCGCAATCATAAAATACTCCAGAAGCAGTGAATGAAGGCCACTTCCAGCAAGCACCATCACGGTATCTTAACATTGGAGTATATTGGCTTTTGTTTCCCAGAAGGGCTCCTAATGCAACTAATGCAGGTGATGGGCCAAAAGCAAACAATGCAGCTCGGTGTCCTGAATCTCTGGTTTGCTGAATGATTTTATCTGCAGCATTTTTAATATTAGCTGGCATGATGTGCTTATGAAGATCTGGCATTTCTCGAGTGAAATCGTTACTATCATATATACAATTAATTACACCACTCATTTTATAATTAAGTGTAGCAAGAGATGCCGATATTTCTTTTTTATTGGGAGGTGATGCAACATTCGTATTTATAGGCCATAAAATCGAGTAAACAGGTATTGACTGATATTTAAGACCATCAAGTAATTCATCAGCATCGCGAATGAATTTACTTCTCATACCCGAAAGTATTTCTGCAGTGTAATCACAAGCAGCAACACGATCTATCAACCGGTGATGTTTGTCGCATAACAAGAGGACATTACTTGGTTCGTTTGAAAGCAAATTAGATAGTACAGGTATGCCCCGTTCGCCATTTTCAGAAGAAGCAACATTGTGAGCCAGGTATGAGTAATTTCCATCCTGCCCTGTCAGCTCATCAATATATAAATGTTCGCCACATCCAGTAAACATGCAGCGACTGTGACTAGCCATATTTACCTTTCGTTTGGTTTCAAGTGTAAAATCATTCCCTCGACCTTTATCCCTACAACCTGTCTCAGCTGATTCAATAAACTTAGTCAATTCAGGAAACCCTATTTCACATGACTGCTCCATAGTACGAGCATATATATCTTGGATAGACCCCAGAGTTAATAAATCATTTATGGATAAATTTGCACCCTGAAGATATGACAGAATTAATTTTTTATTAGATGCAACTCTTTTAATACACCCCACAAATCCCGCAGGTGATAAGTTTAATCTGAAGCAAGAGTTAACAACCCCATTATCAACTGTAGTAATAATTATATTCGAACTTCCTTCATCACTGATTACAGCGACGCAATCCCACACTATTTCACTTTCGATAAAAGACAGGAATTCGTCAATTGACTCTGCCTCCTCAAGAGGAGGATAATTAGATTGATTGAGTAAATCGCTTTTATTCATTATAATTCACCTTTTAAATTCTTACCTAAGTCAAATGTTCGTTATTTCACGTTTGATTGCAAGTTTTAGAAATCAATCTTATAAATCATCATGTCACACCTTAAAGAAAACTCAATACTTCAAGAGGGGGGGCAGATATAAACCCAATTAAAAACAATAACTTAATCACATCCAGAGCTCTCACCCCTTATAATTAATTGACTTTTCATTAAGTTTTGTTATTTTCTCACGCTAGCATATTTAAATTGTATCAAGCGAGGTTGTAATGTCTTCGCCAGAAATTTATATCTCTGTTGATATTGAAACTACCGGCCCAATTCCGGGGGAATATGACCTCATTAGTATTGGCGCTTGCGTAGTAGGAAAACCAGAAGAAAACTTCAGTTGCTTAATTAAGCCACAGGGAGGCTTGGTTGAAGATGAGGCTCTTGCGGTAACCGGGCTAAATATTGATGAGTTAAATGAAAATGGTAAGAACATATCTATTGCCATTGAACTTTTTGATAATTGGCTGAAAGGAGAACAATTCAAAGATAAAAAAATAGTTTTTGTTGGATTCAATGCTGCTTTTGATTGGTCGTTCATTAATTATGCATTTATTAAACAGCTGGGAAAAAACCCTTTTGGTTTTACAGCTCTTGATATTAAGTCATATTATATGGGCAAATTTGGTACACTTTGGCAGGAAACAAAATCTAGCAAGATAGATGTAAAGTTAAAAACCAAAAACTTAGCTACCCATAACGCTCTTCAAGATGCGATATATCAATCAGAAATATTCAATAAAATTTCAAAGAAATAGTTTTTTTAATCAGGAGATTAGTATGAGCTCTCAAGTTTTAGACTATACAGCGCAAGACTCCTCACAGGTTAACAGTTGGGAGAAGATGCTCATTGAAGCCTCTAAAAAAATATCTTTAACTTCTATTCAATATGATTTGATTGAAAGCCGATATTCCCAATTGCAAAAAATATTAGATAAGGCTCAGGAGTTTTGTTTGTCTGGGGCTCATATCTTTATCCAGGGTTCAATTGGCCTTAAGACAACTGTTAAACCTGCACCTGAAGCCAAGGGCGATATGGCGACTATCGATGCCGACGCCATCATCTTATTACCGAATGCTGTTAATTCCAAACCAGAAGATGTATTGCTTGCAATAGAGACGTTATTCAGAACAGAGTCAACAGTTAAAGCTGATCCACAACAACTTAGACGTGGAATTAGAATTGTCTACTCTGATGAAAACCCAGGTTTTCATATAGATATTACTCCTGCTATTATAGCACCTGGAAATTATGAAAGTGAGGGGTATGGGAAACTACTTGTTCCTGATAGGCAAGATGGTTGGAAAGCTAGTGCTCCGCGTTCTTATTCACTATGGCTTGAAAATGTAAGCACTAAAAAAATTTTGATGATCACTGAATCAACTAGGACTATAGACAGTATCGTTGGTAATGAAGAGTTAGCTAAGTCTACTATGGATCCTATTCCTAACTATCAAGAATACTCAGACTCTCATCCTCTTGGCGCAACTATTAAGCTTTTAAAAAGACACCGCGATCGCTGGGCTATACGTGCTTCGAGAGAAATTCATAGGCCTATTTCAGCAGTTATTACTACGCTCGCAACAAAAGCTTATTATCAAATTGCTTTAAGGTCTGCCTTGACACCAATGAGGCCAATCGATGTGATGTTCTCGATTGTATCTGATATGGCTCAACATGTTGATTATTCTAATAGTGAATATAAGGTTCTAAATCCATGTGATGAAGGTGAAAACTTCGCTGAAAAATGGAATAGAGATAATGGAGAAGGTGATAAATATAGAGATGCATTTTACGATTGGCACGCTGATGCAATCACCGATATCGCACTTGGTTTAAGCGACTGGGGCACTCAGCAGAGATTTGAACAGGAAGTAAGTGATAAGTTTGGTGTACCTCAATCTATGATTAGTGAGATATCCAAAGATTTTGGCACGTCTTGGACATTGCCGGGAAGAACGTCTGGTGTAACATTAAATAAAAATGTATTGAGTGCGTTTGGTACGTTATCTGGTTTAGGTCAAGCTAATGCAGGGACGGTCGAACGCCTTGGATAAGACTAATAATATCACACCTGCTATACAGGCAGGTGTAAACAGACTTCATGAGATATTTAACAATTGTTTTCTAGTTGAAGTTAATACAACAAACTCAAAGGAAGTTATTAGATTTGAGCTGAATCTTCCTGTTGATTATCTAGGAATAAAAAGGAAGTTACAGGTAGGGTTTAGTGAAAGCTTCCCAAGCGTAGCCTTAGCATTATCTATTAAACCAAGCCCTTGGTTAGAATGGCCTCATATCTTGGATGAGTTTGTTTGTTTATTTGGTGGTGGAGATAAGGCTGTATATGGTGATCCCGTTGAAGTTATTGATAACACGTTCTTAAGATTAGGGAAGATGGTCTCCCTTGTATGCGAAAGTCAAAACACTAAAGAAATTAAAAATGAATTTGACAGTGAAGTAATCAGCTATTGGGCTATGCAAGCTAAATTAAGTCAACAGAAATT
Organism: Enterobacterales bacterium; assembly: GCA_039593635.1. GTDB lineage: Bacteria > Pseudomonadota > Gammaproteobacteria > Enterobacterales > Enterobacteriaceae > Enterobacter. The sequence goes on along the minus strand of JBCNOW010000021.1, from coordinate 41,912 downwards.
AACTTTACTGAGCAAACCAAAAGAATCTACACCTCTATACACTTTATCCAAGAGTGGCGAGTTAGGTAATGGAGAAATTTGGGCCTCAGATAGTGACAATAAAATTTTAGAACATTATCAATGGCAGGTATCTCCCACCAAAAAAAAGATTGAGGCAGCAAAAGGGGCGTTTTACTTAAAATTAACATCCACACCAAATGTAAAATTACCAACTGCTTATGGTTTTGTCGATTGGCTCTCAAGTCATGCTGATGAAAGTGATATTCAGGCTCTGAAAGAATGGTTAGAAAATGAATCTAATCACCCCTTAAGGTGGGTAGTTCTTGAAATATTTAATTCAGAGCCAGTGAGTGTTATTTCGTTCCTAATTCAAAGGAAAGGAGTCAGAGATAGTCAGACATTTAACTTTGGGTTAAGAAAGGCTAAAATCCGCTCAGTAAAAAACCCCATAGGTGAAAAGGATAAATTACTAATTACTGATACTTTTTTTCTCGACAACGAAGTTATCTTTTCACGTTCAAAAGATTTCCGCATCGATGAAAATGAACAAAAAAAAGTTCTTCTGATTGGCGCAGGTTCACTTGGAAGTCATGTAGCATCACAATTAATACATTCCGGCATAACAGAACTAACAATTGTTGACCCTGACACTCTCGATGATTCTAATTTAGGAAGACATGTTTTAACAATTGATGATCTAGGTAAAAATAAATCATTAGCACTTAAGAATTACCTTCGATCTTGCATACCAACAGCTGTAATAACTGCAATTCCAAAATATTTTCATCAAGCAGTTTTTCATAAGGATATTAACATCTATTCATATGACTGTATTGTTTCAACCTCTGCAGACTGGCCAACTGAATACTTCCTATGGGAAATTAAGTCAAGAGTAAAAGAGATTTCATTTGTGCAAGCTTGGGTTGAGCCCTACGCATTTGTTGGCCATGTTTTGTGCAGCAATAAAACAAAAGTCGCAGATGCAAGATATCTCTTTGATAAAAAAGGGGACTTTAAGAATAAATTTACTCAATGGGAAAACAATGGTTATTTCAAATTACCAGCCTGTGGTGTAGGGTTCATTCCCGGAAGCTCATTAAATATCCAACTGATTGCAGGTATGGTATCAAAGTCAGTAGTTAAAATTTTGCAGGACACTGAAAACTCAGATAGTAACCTATGGAGTTCATTTGTTACTGAAAGTAGCAGGGTCGTTATGGCTGGAGGAACTTACGTAGGTCCACAGATTGATGAAAACATCGAGACAATGGTAATTAAAAATGAATGGAACAATGAATAACCCTCCTTCTCTCGCATGGACTTGGGTGTGGGAAGAATATGATTTCAAATTGCAGGTTAGCGAAGATGTTTCTGCTATTTTTGATGCTCATAGACAGCACGGTGACAAAATGGAATGTGGAGGGCAATTATTCATCAGCCCTTCATTCGATAATGGCTTATGGCTATCCTCAGCTACTTTGCCGCATTCATCAGACAAATCTTCAAAACATTGGGTAGAACTTAATTCTTACCGATGTGATTATGAGCAAAGCCAAGCCAGGAGCTATGGTTTAGTTTTTGCAGGTTACTGGCACACTCACCCTCAATTAATACCGGCATTATCAAATCAAGATAAAATTAGCATTGAACGTTTCTATCATGCCAATAAGCAAATAATTAAATCTCCAATTTTTGTTATAGTGGGAACATCAGCATGTCAAAATGGAATAAAAGCATGGGCTTATAAAGATGAAGTGTATTTAGAGGCGGTTGCAAAATGAATACTCATGGATATTTTTTTAAAATTTAACTATTTATTATTTACTTTAGCATCGAAAAGCACATAACGCTCATTATAATCCTTATCAAGTGATTGTTGATGAGAAATGGATCATGATGTTATCAAATGACTATTTCCCGTTAAAGCAAAACCATTTATCTTCTCATTATCCCTACCTAGGTCTATTTACACCGAAGACATACAGAAAAATAAAAGTTATATAACTGAATAAAAAGACACCTATTTAATTAATGAGATTAATGAAAGGGAATACAATAAATTCCTTAAAATTAAGAATGGAATTAGAGGTATTCAATGACCAAAAACTGAGCCTGTTACTGCCTTATGCATAGAAGCAGAATCAGACGCCGAACGCCGCCACTACGCCGAACTCTGGGTAAAACAGTAATAAGAACGAACAGAGAAAGAGCTCAAATTCCAGCGCGAAGTTGATGCTGCCTGGAAACCCTGATGCCCAACATGCTACCGGTTAACATGGGCAACGCCGCAGGCATCGCGCATGACTCTGGTGGTCGGCTCGCGCTGCTCGTGCGCGATGCAGATTGCCAGCGCTGCGATGCTCGACTTTCCGCCGTTCTCGCCGATAAACGCCCCGTTGATATCTACCTTGTCGATAGTGAAGGCAGCGATCAGAAACTCCGCAACTGGGCGCAACAGCACCGCATTTCGCCGATCAAGTACGCGAGCGCCGCATCACCCTGAACCACGATGCAGGCCGCTGGATGTGCTACGGCAACGGCATCATGCCGGTTCTTCTCCAGCAAGAGGAAAGCGGATGGCATATCGCAGCGTTCAAACCCTCGCGTTGTAGCTAAGTGCCGCCAGCTCTGTGGCGTCAACCAGTATGCAAAGCGTGCCGTCGGGTTATCAGAAAGCCGCTCTGCAGCATGGCGTTCCAGCTGAGTCGCTTTACTCACTTGCGTTGGCTGAATCATCGCGCCAGCTGCCACATGGCACGCGCCTATAGCCCTGGACAATCAACGTCGCGGGTAAAAGCTATCGCTATGAAAGTCGACAAGCTACCTGGCAGGCGCTGCAGCAGTTTATGAAAATCCATCTGCTTAAGAGAATCGATGTTGGCATCGCGAAGGTCAATCTCGGCTGGAATGGCCATCGCTTCAGCTCACGAGGGATGCGTTTGATCCGTATACCAACCTGAGCGCAGCGGCGCGCATTCTTCGCGAGTGCTGGGAGCGTAGTCCCGGCAGTTGGTTGAATGCGGCTGGCTGCTATCACCATCCGGCTTGAGGTAAACCGGCTGCGCGCTATCGGCAGATTGTCAGCCAAAAGCTGGCTTCACTAACGCCTGCTCAACCTGGTCCAATCGCAACACAGGCACCCGCTAACCTCGCGAGCAATCAAACACCTTCAACCGAAATTATCTGGACAGAACCACGGAGGCAGCAATGAACAAATTGATGCTGGCTGGCGCGATCGCCGCACTGCCATTTATCTCACATGCGGAACTCAACGTTATCGCGGATCTCGGCGGACGATCGGCATCGCCGTTCTATGAGGGAATCAACGCTGAGCCTCAGTCGCTACAGCAATCAATCCAACCTGATTACAGTGAAGGTTCAGTGTTGCCAGTGGCAACACCTGAACTCACTCCCGGCATCACTGAGCCGCGCGCGCTGAAACTACCAGGAGTTGGTGCGCTGTTTCTGGTTGGCGATGATGCTCAATCGCAAAATGGCTATCACGTAACGCTGAACCGCTCAGCCGTCGTGGTGCGGTTAGAATGGTGGTGAACGTTAGCAGCTCAGCTTCACTACAGCAGTTGTGCCAGATTGCGCCAGATCTACAGCTCGCATAGGTATCAGCTAGCGATCTGGCGCGTCGCCTATAGTTGGAACATTACCCGGTGCTGATCACAGAGCATTCACTGAGCCAGCAGTTATCAGCCCAGTGATGGAATTCGCCGGATTGCATGGAATGCCTCATGCATCGCAGATGCTGCTTCCACTGTTCTTCATCCTTTCTCTGGCACTGCTGCGCGCTTACTTGTGCTGGCGCAATCTGCATCACTCGGCACGCAGCAGGTATGAATCCTGCCAAAAGTGAGGCAATACTATGAGCGATCACTATGTTATCGAAGCGCTATTACGTCCCGCAGTTGAGTTCAACACCACGCTGGTACCGGCTGTTTACCAAAATCTGCTGGTGCTACCTGCGGCGCTGATGTTGGGCATGGCGCTGGCGGTGCTGACAGCCTCGTTCAAGAAGTATTTGTAAGCTGGACGATAGCGTGCAAAGCTCGACTTTGCGCCCTATCGTCAGCATGCAAGGCGCTTGCGGCGCGGCAGATGTAAACAATATGAAATTTTATTGGTAATATTACAAAGTTAACATTCTATTTTTATAGAGATTAGATTTTTATAAGTTAACAATCATTACATTATGGAGGGTATATGAAAGATTTTGAATTGTCTTGTCTGAAAAATGCTAAGACACCAGAAGATTTGAAGCGAATTGGAGATTTCGAGAAGGCTTATAGTTTCCTTCAAAACTTAGTCAAACCATTTAAAATAGAGGCCGAAAATTTCGAGGAGTTATTTCCCTTCGTTGAAAAACTCCAAGAAAACTGGATGTCATTATCAAAAGAAACTTTCACAAATGAATTTCAGAAATATAAGTATATACTGACCCATATCGATGGTGAACAAAGAAACCATCTCCTTAATTTAAAGGATGATTTTTACGACAATCCTAGAAAAGCTAAACGCTGGTATTATAACTTATCAAGAATAATTAGAGAAAATGATGATGAGAATACTGAGGCATTTTCAACTTTGAATGAAATCTACCTTAATGTAACTGATAAGGGCGATGAAGATGAGTAAAAAACTACCATCTTTAACGTTAGCTAAAGATTTGAATATTGAACTGCCAGAAAATAGTAAAAACTTAACTGAAGCAGAGAACTCAAAGATAAAAAATGCCGTAATTAACGGAGGCGCACTTGGTTCTGATGGAAATACATTTATTAATAAGAAAAAAATAGGAACTTTGTTAGCATGCGATAATGGAGGAGTTAATAAGATTTATAATAACCTTTCTGATAAAGATAAGTTAATCTTTGATAATGAAAGATATGCTTCAGTATCAGCTATATTGCATACTGTTTCAGACAGAGTACAAGAACCTCGTGATTCTATTATACGTGAAAAGCTGCGGCAATCTGAAAAAGTCTTAATAGCGTTACGAGACTCCCCAACCGCTGAAAAAAGCCGTGAAATCCTGAAGTCTAGAATTGAAAATGCACTTCCAAATTTAAAAAAAGATAAAATTAAAAGAGATGGAATAGAAAGCTGCCAACTCTCAGGGAAGGCACTTGAAAAGGATGCCCACGCTCATCATGTGAATAGAAAATCAGATGATCCTCACAATGCGCTTAACCTGGATGATATCTTAGTCGTAAACCCTGACATTCATGACGAGATTCACAAAAACAATGCCAACACCCGAGAGGAGCTGGAAGAATTGATAAAAATAAAAGGCTGGAACGACCCATTCTCATCTGCGAGTGGAAATGAGAATTAATTGCGAGCTTTCTTTAGGTTTCATCAACATTTCTAAATAACATCACCCCCATAAAAATAAATAAAATGGGGGTGTTTGGTCACTGCAGAAAAAATCACATCATTATTAAAGTAATCACGCATGAGATTTATTTAGCCCTATTCGTCCTATTTATTAATTAGTGAATACACCCTCCTAGTCACTGAGGAGGAAATCATGGTTAATTGTTTCGTTCAAACTTCAATAAATACACTTCTATTGGTTACAGTCTTAGTCAATCCAGAAATTACTTTTGCTTCAGAACTCGACGAACTCGCCACCACCCAACACCTACCAGACTAAGTCCAGCTCTCCCTCGACCGCGCCCGCACTGTCGCCACGCAGTCCGATCCCAATAATCGCCGCCGTTACCTGTTCGACTACAAGAAAGCCAGCGAAGACCTCAACACCATGCGTGCTGGCATCGACCGCTACACGCAGCCTTCGCGTGCGCAGCCGCTGGATTACGGCAAGGTCAGCGGTGATTACACGCGAGGCCGTCCGCTATGGCGATGATTGCCGCACAGATTAACGCGATTAAAACGGCATCCGGCAACATCGATATTAGCGTTCTGTAACTGGAGTCCGTTGGGCTACCACTGTGAGTTGTTTCTCTGGTCAGCCTGAGCTGCATTGGATGTCTGGCATGGACGGGAAAATACCTAAGTCAGGGATGCCGCGCTAGTCCGATTTGTTATCCGTTCTATGGCTTAACCGATCGTCTGCATCTGGATGTTCACCAGTTAACGCAGACATTTTCGAAGTGCTTTTACCCGTCAGATTGCTTAAGAGGAAGACTCATACTGGATAGCTGAAGCAGTACTATGACCTCAGCAGTCAAAGTGACCAGAAATCATTGGTGCTTCAAAAAGCAAAAACCCAGCCATAAAGGCTGGGTTTTCAGAATGTTGGTGCCCGGACGCGGAATCGAACCACGGACACGGGGATTTTCAATCCCCTGCTCTACCGACTGAGCTATCCGGGCAACGGGGCGCATTAAACCTTACTCGCGCCGTACCGTCAAACGCTTTTCGGTAAAAATCAGCTGACTGCTGCCTTTTGCAGCAACCGCCGGACCCGATGGTAAAAACCTGCGCAACCGCGTCATTTAGCGGTGAATTTTTAGCCACTCACGCCGATAACCGTGCTGACATCCCATAACCATAATAAGGTCCACCATGTTCAGCACTATTACATCGGGAATCCTGTCGCGCCTCGCGTGGCAGAAACGCAGTCACAACAGCGCAACGCTCAGTTCGCTGCAGGAGGCTATCGCCATGGTCGAGTTTACGCCTGATGGTCACATCCTCACCGCTAACGCGCTGTTTCTGGAGCGCATGGGCTACACGCTGGCAGAAATTGTCGGCCAGCATCACAGCCTGTTCTGCACGCCGGATATGGTGCAGTCACCGCAGTATCGCGAGTTCTGGCAGCGTCTGAATCGCGGCGAAGGCTTCAGCGATAAGTTTTTGCGCGTGGCGAAGCACAGCCGTCCAATCTGGCTGGAAGCCAACTACGTACCGGTGCAGGATCGCCACGGTCGGGTGATTAAAATCGTTAAGCTGGCGAGTGATATCACCGCGCGCATCATGGATGCGCAGGAGCAGCGCGCCATGACCACCGCCATTGAGCGCTCGATGGCGGTGATTGCCTTCAACCTCAAAGGTGAAGTGCTGATGGCCAACGATAACTTCTTTAATACCATGGGCTATCGCGCTGATGAAATCATCGGTCGCCATCATAGCCTGTTCTGTCCGCCTGAGATGCGCACCAGCGAGGCCTATCGTCGCTTCTGGCACAAGCTCAATCAGGGTGAATATATCTCCGGCCAGTTCGAGCGCGTCAATAAGCAGGGCAACACCGTCTGGCTGCGCGCCACCTATAATCCGGTGTTCAACAGCGCCGGCGAGCTGTACAAAGTGGTAAAGTTCGCCACCGACGTTACCGCGCAGGTGGAAAAGAACCAGCTGGAGCGCGAAGCAGCGCAGCAGGCATGGCAAACCGCGCTGCATACCAGCGAAAGCACACAACAGGGTGCGGCGGTCATTGAGAACAGCGTACAGAATATCAATGCGCTGGCCAGCGAACTGCACGGTATTTCTGGTGATATCAATGATCTGAGCGACTCTTCCGATCGCATCGGCGCCATCGTGGAGAGTATTCGCCGTATTGCCGACCAAACCAATCTGCTGGCGCTCAATGCGGCAGTGGAAGCCGCGCGCGCCGGTCATCACGGCCGCAGCTTTGCGGTGGTCGCCAGTGAAGTGCGCACCCTCGCGGCAAACATCAATCGCGCCACCAGCGAAATCGAGAATCGGGTGAGGCATAACCATCTGCTGGCGGATAAGGCGCAGAAAGGCATCGCGTCGAACCTGAAGCGTGCCGATCAGGGCGTAGTGCTCGCGCAGCAGGCGGGCGGTGTGATTGCCGAAATTCGCGGCAGCTCCAGTGAGGTGGTGCGCGCCATCAGCCACGTCGCCGATGCACTAAAAGCCCAGCAGTAAGCGCCGCGTCGCGCGCGGGCCGGCGGTGACATAAAAGTGTCATCGCCGTGCCGTAACCTAAGATTATTCCTAATCAACGCCAGACTTTTTCTCATGCAGCAGCCTGATTTCCGCACCGGGCTTAGCGCCCTGACGGGTCGTGCCCGCGCGCGTTCGCTCTGTATTGCGGTGCCGTTCGTCACGCCAGCGATGGACAACACGGCGGTAATGGCGCTGTTTAGCGAACACAAAGATTTGATTGGCCTGCCGGTGGTGGAAAACGGCACGCCGTTCGGCATGATTAACCGCCACATCTTTCTGTCGCAAATGACGCGCCCGTTCTTCCGTGAGCTGTACGATCGTAAAAGCTGTATCGCCTTTATGGATAAACAACCGCTGGTGATCGATGCCGAAACCGAACTCGATCGGGTCGCGCAGCAGGTGGTCGCCAGCGGGGATAAATCAGTGACCGATGGTTTTATCGTGACTGAACAGGGCCGCTATATTGGCATCGGCCTCGGCATCGACCTGATTCGTACCGTCTCCGATTTGCAGGCGCAGCAGCATCAGCAAATTTTACAGAGCATCGATTACGCGCGGGTGATTCAGGACGCGATGCTGGACCGCTCGCGGCAGCAGATGGCGCAGCAGCTGAGCGACTGGTGCCTGCACTGGCAGCCGCGCGATGGCGTGGGCGGCGACTATTACGCCTTTCACCGCGACGAGCACGGCTGGCTGGCGCTGATTGCCGACTGCACCGGTCACGGCATTCCCGGCGCGTTTATGACGGTGATTCTGCATGCAGCGCTGGAGCGTGCGCTGCAGCACAACCATCGTACGCCGTCTGCTCTGCTGCAGGCGCTTAACCGCCACATCAAACAAACCCTGGGCCAGCTTAACGCCTCGCAGCAGACTTCGCTGTCCAATGACGGCTGCGATGCGATTGCGCTGCGGCTGGAGACGGCCAGCCATCAGCTGAGCTGGGCCAGCGCGCGCATGCACGCGGTGCTGCAGCCGCTACAGGGTGAAGCCGCCGCGCTGCAGGCCGATCGCGTCGGCGTTGGCTACACCGATACGCCGCACGACTATTGCTGGCCGCAGCAGCAGCGCACACTGCAGCCCGGCGATGTGCTGCTGGTGATGAGCGACGGCGTGACCGATCAACCCGGCGGCGCGCGGCAGATCATGTTCGGTAAAAAGCGGATTCAGACGGTCATTGCACAACATAAAACCCTGCCGATGGCCGAGCTCTCCACGGCGTTTGCGCAGGCATTTCTTCACTGGCAGGGCAACCAGCCGCGACGCGATGACGTCACCTGGTTTGGCCTGCGTTATTAACGAGCCTCTTATGCATCCAGCTTCCACCGGCACGCACCTGCCGCCCGACAGCGTTGCGCTGCACTATACCGGCTTCTTTTCGCCGCAGAACATCACCGCGATGGGTGAAGTGATCAAAGTGTTTCTGGAAAACCAGCAGGCCCCGCTGAAAGTACGCCGCCGGCTGTTCTCCAGCTTTGTCGAGATTGTGCAGAACATCCTGCGCTATTCGCAGGACAGCCGTACCCTGAGCCATGCCGAACAGCACTTTCGCTTTGGCACCGTAACGCTGCACGTGGATGGCGATAACTACGTGCTGGAGAGCAGTAATCAGGTCGAACAGGCCGCCTGCGAGCAGCTGCGCGACTGGCTCGATCTGCTGCGTACCATGAGTAACGACGAAATTAAGCAGGCCTACCGTGTCGGTCTGCGCACCGAGAGCCCCGCCACCAGCAAAGGGGCCAATATCGGTTTGCTGACGCTTGCCCGTGATGTCAGTGAACCGCTGGAGTATGAACTGCGTCCGCTGCCCGCCAGCGGCTACGCCACGTTTTGGCTTAAAGCCACCATTCACCAGGATTGAGGTTGTATGCAAAACCTGATTATCGCTGCCACTGAGAGCACGCCCGAAGTGAGTTTTGATTTTGCCACCCGCCAGTTTGCGCTGCGCGGCGAGTCGTGGCCGGAGAACGCGGCGGCGTTTTATCGCCCGCTGCTGGATGCCCTTGAGCAGTGGCAACCCACCGACAACGACGCGGTGGTCGTCACTATCGCGCTGCGCTACTTCAACAGCTCCAGCACTAAAATGCTGTTCAGCCTGTTTGATCTGTTCAACCAGCTGGCACAGCGCGGTCAGCGCGTCACGCTGAACTGGCTGTTTGATGCGGAAGATGACATCGCGGAAGAGTTTGGTCAGGAACTGGCGCTGGATTTTACCGATCTGCAGGTTAATCTGCAGGCGGAACTGGCGTCATGATGGATCTCAATGAGCTGTTCCGTGAAGAGAGCGAGGTGCTGAATCGCTCACAGCATGTGGCGGCGCAAAACACGCTGAGCGCGCAGGATTACCGCGAGGCGCTGCTGCACCTGAATCGCCACTATCAGCGCCTGATGCGCGAAACCTGGCGGCTCATCTCCCGCAGCGATCGCGCGGAGCGCGAGCTGAACCGCGTGAATGAGCAGTTAAACCAGCTGGCGCAGGAGCTGGAGTACAAAGCCAGCCACGATCCGCTAACGGCGGTGTGGAATCGTGGCGCGATTATTCAGCGCATCAGCCAGACGCTGGAGAGCGGTCCGGCGGCGCTGATCATTCTGGATATCGACCACTTCAAAAAAATCAACGACGAATACGGCCATCCGATGGGCGATAAGGTGATTTGCGGGCTGGTGACGCGCATTCAGGCGCACTGCCCGGCCGGTGCCAGCATTGGCCGCATCGGCGGCGAAGAGTTTACCGTGCTGCTGCCGCACTATCGTCTGTCCGACGCGGTGATTGTCGCCGGTGCGATCCACGCCTCGCTTAACGCCTCGCCGCTGGCGGTGCTGCCGCAGCAGCTGGTGACCGCCAGCCTCGGCGTGAGCTACGGCAAGCCGGGCTCCGATTTCGACACGCTGTACAGCAATGCCGATGCCGCGCTCTACGATGCCAAACACCACGGCCGCAACCGGGTATTTTTCCGCTGATCAATGCACCTGCGCGGTGCTGGCCGTCTGCATCGGCACGCTGCTATCCGGCAGCGGCAGGAAGATGTGGTCGAGGATATTGCGCATCACCGGCGCGGCCGTAATACCTTCGTTACCGCCGTTTTCCAGAATCAGCGCCACCGCCACCTGCGGGTTGTTAAACGGCGCAAAGGCGGTATAGAAAATGTGGTCGCGCAGGCGCACCGGGATCATCTTTGCGTTGTAAGTCTGGTTCTGCTTCAGGCTAAACACCTGCGACGTACCGGACTTGGCGGCGATGCCGTACGGCGCGGTATGGAAATATTTATAACCGGTGCCGTTAGGCGCGTTGGCCATACCAAACATGGCGTGGCGCACCAGCGACCAGTACGGTGATTTCGCATCGCCAATCTGCGGCTGCGGCGCGGTCGGCTGGTAAACCTGCTGCCAGGTACCGCGCTGTGCTTTAGCCAGCAGGTGCGGATTAATCACCCGGCCGTTATTGATCAGCGCCACCATGGCTTTCACCATCTGAATCGGCGTGGCAATCCAGTAGCCCTGGCCGATGCCCACCGATACCGTATCACCCTGATACCACACGTGCTTATGCACTTTCTGCTTCCATTCGCGGCTTGGCAGCAGCCCGGCGTACTCTTCATTCAAATCGATACCGGTAGGTTTGCCGTAGCCGAACTGGCTGAGCATGCTGTGGATGCGGTCGATGCCCATCATGAACGCCACCTGATAGAAGAAGGTGTCGGCGGACTCTTCAATCGCTTTGGTGACGTCGAGCATGCCGTGGCCGGACTTTTTCCAGTCGCGGTATTTGCGATCGGTGCCCGGCAGCGTCCAGGTCGGCGCGCCAAAGAAGGTGGTGCCCGGCGTAATCACTTTGCTCAGCAGCGCCGACATCGCCATGTAGGGTTTTACCGTCGATGCCGGTGGATACAGCCCCTGGGTGACGCGATTGATCAGCGGCAGGTTTTTATCCTGCAGCAGCGTTTTATAGGCTTTATAGCTGATGCCCTTCACGAACGGGTTGGGATCGTAGCTCGGACTGGAGACCATCGCCAGCACGCCGCCATCGTGCGGATCCTCAATCAGCACCGCCGCACGCTGCCCGGCCAGCTGGCTCTCCACATACTGCTGCAGATGCAGATCCAGCGTCAGCCAGATGTTTTTGCCTGCTACCGGCGGCACCTCTTTCAGCACGCGCACGATGCGGCCGTGGTTATCCACTTCCACTTCCTGATAGCCGGTCTTGCCGTGCAGCAGGGATTCGTAGTAGCCCTCAATGCCCTGCTTGCCGATGTTATGGTCGGCGGCATAGTTTTCACCCACGCCCTCGGCATTGAGCCGCTTGTAATCATTGTCGTTAATCTTCGACACGTAGCCGACAACGTGCGCCAGATCGGCGCCGTACGGGTATTCCCGATCCTGATAGGTATCGATGGTGACGCCGGTGAAGCGGAACTGATTGACCGAGAAGCGCGCCACCTCCTCGTCGGTGAGCTCGGCCTTCAGCTCCACCGGTTTATAGCGGCTGCTCTGCTTCAGTTCATGCTCAAAGGTTTCGATATCATCCGGAGTCAGATCAACGATGGGCGTCAGCGCCTTCAGCGTCGCCTGCATGTTGTCGATTTTGTACGGCGTGACGAGGATGTCGTACCAGGTGACGTTGCGCACCAGCGGGATGCCGTTGCGATCGAAAATCAGCCCGCGCGTTGGCGCGATGGGGATCATTTTGATGTCGTTCTCGTTGGAACGCGTCTGGTAATAGCTGTGCTGATCCACCTGTAAGCGATACAGGTTGATGCCAAGAATGGTGAAGCAGATAACAACCAGGGCAAACGCCACCAGCGCGCGGCGCACAAACAGTTTCTCTTCAGCTTCGAAATTGCGGAAATTCATCAGGGGCTTAGTCTCTTCATTATCACGCTAATGATAGGGAGAGATCGCCGCAGAGCCAGCAGGAAGATGCACAAGCCTGGGTAAAAGTGTGTCAGATGTTTACGGTGGGGCTGCTGTGTCAGGAATGCGGGACGGGGCGTTGACCGGCTAATAAACGTTGCTCGATCACTCCCCTCTCCCGCGCGCGGGAGAGGGTTAGGGTGAGGGCGAAGGAAAACCCAGGAAAATCAATCGCCCAGCAGAACGGATTCCAGCGCGATTTTGATCATGTCGTTGAAGGTGGTCTGACGCTCAGCAGCGGTGGTCTGCTCGTGGGTACGGATATGGTCAGACACGGTGCAGATGGTCAGCGCTTTCGCACCAAACTCAGCCGCCACGCCGTAGATGCCCGCCGCTTCCATTTCCACGCCCAGGATGCCGTATTTTTCCATCACGTCGAACATCTCGCCGCCGTCCGGCGCATAGAACAGATCAGCGGAGAAGAGGTTACCCACGCGCGCGTCAACGCCCAGCGCTTTTGCCGCGTCAACCGCGTTACGCACCATGCCGAAGTCAGCAATCGCCGCGAAGTCGTGATCTTTGAAACGCATGCGGTTAACTTTGGAATCGGTGCAGGCACCCATACCGATCACCACATCACGCAGTTTAACGTCCATGCGCACCGCGCCGCAGGAGCCCACGCGGATGATTTTCTTCACGCCGAAATCGGTGATCAGCTCTTTGGTGTAGATGGAGCAGGATGGGATACCCATACCGTGGCCCATCACGGAGATTTTGCGGCCTTTGTAAGTACCGGTGAAGCCCAGCATGCCGCGAACGTTGTTCACTTCACGCACGTCTTCGAGGAAGGTTTCGGCAATGTGCTTCGCGCGCAGCGGGTCGCCCGGCATCAACACGACGTCAGCGAAATCACCCATTTCTGCGTTAATGTGAGGAGTTGCCATCTTCAGTTCCTTTTCATTAAAACCCCCCCGTGGTGGCTGTCCCCCCTCCCCCCAAAATTATCAGCAAGCCTCGCCTTGCCATATTCCATGTCAGACGTGCCAAAATATTTCGCAATGGTCTGGCCGATGTCCGCGAAGGTTTCACGGTGACCGAGCGAGCCCGGTTTCACTTTCGGGCCGTACACCAGCACCGGGATGTGCTCACGGGTGTGGTCGGTACCGGTCCAGGTTGGGTCACAGCCGTGGTCCGCGGTCAGGATCAGAATGTCATCTTCACCCACCAGCTCCATCAGCTCCGGCAGACGGCGGTCAAACAGCTCCAGCCCAGCAGCATAACCGGCGACGTCGCGACGGTGGCCCCAGGAGGAGTCGAAGTCGACGAAGTTGGTGAAGACAATGGTCTTGTCGCCCGCTTCTTTCATCTCTTTGATGGTGGCATCAAACAGCGCATCCAGACCGGTGGCTTTCACTTTTTTGGTGATGCCGCAGTTGGCGTAGATATCCGCGATTTTACCCACGGAAACCACGTGGCCGTCTTTCTCATCAACCAGCTTCTGCAGCACGGTTGGTGCCGGCGGCTCAACGGCCAGATCGTGACGGTTACCGGTACGCTGGAAGTTACCCGCTTTGTCGCCGATAAACGGACGCGCAATCACGCGGCCAATGTTGTAGCCGCCTTCGGTCAGCTCTTCACGGGCGATTTCGCACAGCTCGTACAGTTTATCCAGGCCAAAGGTCTCTTCGTGGCAGGCAATCTGGAACACGGAGTCAGCAGAGGTGTAGAAAATCGGCTTGCCGGTTTTCATGTGCTCTTCGCCGAGCTGGTCCAGAATCACGGTACCGGAAGAGTGGCAGTTGCCGAGGTAGCCCGGCAGGTTGGCACGCTTTACCAGCTTATCCAGCAGCTCCTGCGGGAAGCTGTTCTCGTGATCGGAGAAATAGCCCCAGTCGAACAGCACCGGCACACCGGCGATTTCCCAGTGGCCGGACGGGGTATCTTTACCGGAAGAGAGCTCGTGCGCCCAGGCGTAAGCGCCCACCACTTCCGCGTTGCCGTCCATACCGGCTGCGATTTTACCGGTAGAGCCTTCATGCGCTTTCACCAGACCGAGGCGGGTCAGGTTTGGCAGAGTCAGAGGGCCTTTACGACCGTTGTCCGCTTCGCCTTTCGCACAGGCTTCCGCGATGTGACCCATGGTATCGGAACCCACGTCACCAAAACGTTCTGCATCTTCGGTTGCGCCGATGCCGAATGAGTCCAGCACCATAATAAATGCACGTTTCATAATTGTTCTCCGTACGTAGTGCTTCAAAAATTATCGATCAGATCAGTATACCGCTATTCGGTGATACGGCGATAGACAGTCGGTGTGGTTTCCGGTGCTTTATCGTCAAGCGTGATGGCCGCTTTCACCGCTTTCGCCGCTTCCTGCCAGCTGGCTTCGTCTTTGGCATGGATCACCGCCAGCGGACGTTGGCCGTCAACGCTGTCGCCCAGACGGGCCATATCGGTAAAGCCGACGCTGTAATCAATGGTGTCTGAGGCCTGACGACGGCCGCCGCCCATTGAGACCACTGCCATACCGAGGGCACGGGTGTCCATGGCGGAGACAAACCCTTCGCTATCGGCATACACCGCTTTGCTGAGCGTCGCGGTTGGCAGGTACTTCGCGTAATTTTCGACGAAATCGGTCGGGCCTTTTTGCGCCGCCACCATGCGGCCAAAGATCTCCGCCGCTTTGCCGTTGTCCAGCACCGCCTGCAGCTTCGCGCGGGCCTCCGCATCGTCTTTAGCAAGCTTGCCGGAGATGAGCATCTCCACGCACAGCGCCATAGTGACGTCGAACAGACGCGGGTTACGGTATTCTCCGGTGAGAAATTGCACGGCTTCGCGGACTTCAACCGCGTTACCGGCGCTGGAAGCCAGCACCTGGTTCATGTCGGTCAGCAGCGCGGTGGTGCGCACGCCCGCGCCGTTGGAGACGCCAACAATCGCTTCGGCCAGCGGCTCCAGAGAGTTCATAGGTTGGCATAAACGCGCCGCTGCCCACCTTCACGTCCATCACCAGCGCGTCCAGCCCTTCAGCCAGTTTCTTCGCCAGGATAGAGGCGGTGATCAGCGGGATGGAGTCAACGGTCGCGGTGATATCGCGGGTGGCGTAGAAACGCTTGTCTGCCGGAGCAAGAGAGCTGGTCTGGCCGATAATCGCCACGCCAACGTCTTTAATAATGTCGCGGAAGCGGTTGTCGTCCGGGAAGATATCGAAGCCCGGAATGGCTTCCAGTTTGTCGAGCGTACCGCCGGTGTGCCCCAGGCCGCGCCCGGAGATCATCGGAATGTAACCGCCGCAGGCCGCCACCATCGGGCCAAGCATCAGAGAGGTCACATCGCCCACGCCGCCGGTGGAGTGTTTATCAACAATCGGGCCGTTGAGGTTGAGGCTTTTCCAGTCCAGAACGGTTCCTGAATCTCGCATCGCCATGGTCAGCGACACGCGCTCAGGGATCGACATATCGTGGAAGAAAATGGTCATCGCCAGAGCAGCAATCTGCCCTTCAGAGACGGTGTTATCACGAATGCCGTTGATAAAGAAGCGGATCTCTTCGTCGCTTAACGCCTGACCATCACGTTTTTTACGAATAATTTCTTGTGCGAGAAACACGGTAACCTCCCGCGGAAAAGCGGATCTATCGGGGGAAGTGGCAGCCGCCAGCTGCGCAGCAATACGCACCTGACGGCAGTGACACCGTGGGCCGCCATTTTAGCGACCGCGTGGATCAATAACCGGCTCTTGCGCTCTTACCGTCGCCGTGACCCAGCGCTTTCAGCAGGCTGGCCAGCAGGCTGGACGCGCCGAAGCGGTAGTGACGGGAATCGGCCCAGTCGCGCCGAACAGCTCGTCGGCAATCGCCAGGAACTGCTGCGCGTCTTCCGCGGTACGCACGCCGCCCGCCGGTTTGAAGCCCACGGTTTTGGACACGCCCATATCGCGGATCACTTCCATCATGATGCGCGCGCTTTCCGGCGTGGCATTCACCGGCACTTTACCGGTAGAGGTTTTAATGAAATCCGCACCGGCTTTGATCGAGATTTCAGACGCTTTACGAATCAGCGCTTCTTCTTTCAGCTCGCCGGTTTCGATGATCACTTTCAGCAGCACGTTTGCCGCCGCACACGCGTCTTTACAGGCTTTCACCAGGTCAAAACCGACCTGCTCGTTGCCGGCGATCAGCGCACGGTACGGGAACACCACGTCAACTTCGTCTGCGCCGTAGGCAATCGCCGCGCGGGTTTCCGCCAGCGCGATCTCGATATCGTCGTTACCGTGCGGGAAGTTAGTGACGGTTGCAATGCGCACGTCCGGGGTGCCCTGCTCTTTCAGCGTTTTGCGGGCAATCGGGATAAAGCGCGGATAGATGCAGACAGCGGCGGTGTTGCCCACTGGCGTTTTCGCCTGATGGCACAGGGCGATGACTTTTTCATTGGTGTCGTCATCGTTCAGGGTGGTCAGGTCCATCAGTTTCAACGCGCGCAGGCTGCTTGCAGTTAAATCGGTCATGGTGCTCTCCAAAGTCAGGCCGGTGAAATCTGCTCACCGGAGAATGTGATAATTATAACAACTCACGCCGCGTGGAATTGCGAGGCTTGTCACAAGGAAAAAGAAAACGCGCTCTGATATACATGAATTTAGCGATTTTAATCACATTAAATCGCTATTTTGCCGAACAGCGCGGCATGATGCGATTGTGATTATTATCACAAATGTTGCCGCAAAAAGGTATCGGATATCGTTAAAGCGTAGCTAATTTGCGGTAGAGAGGTGGGTGTACGCGCATCATCAGAAGTCGCAGAGGAGAGTTGGAGCGGTATGATTTATCGCGCAATAACTTGCGCCGCGACCAAAATTGCAACGGCCATTAAGCAGAGTTAACACTTCACTGACCGTAATGGCGCTGTTCCATGAAGTGAGATCGCGGCAGGCGCAGGATCAATACTCACTCCGGCAGGGCGAACAAACGCAGGCTGTTGTGCCACAGCGCATCGGCGATCTCATCGGGCGGTTCCGGGCGCAGCTGGCACAATACTTCGAACACATTACGCGCGCCGCCTGTTCCGGGCGATTTGGCTGGCCCTGAAAACCGTTCAGCGGCATATCCGGCGCATCGGTTTCCAGCAGCAGCGCCTGCAACGGCAGGCTGCGCCATCACGTCGCGGGTTTTGCTGGCGCGCGGATAGGTGATGGTGCCGCCGACACCAATCTTGTAGCCCAGGGCAATGAAACGCTGCGCCTGCTGCAGGCTGCCGGAAAAGCCGTGCACCACGCCGCGTCGCGGCAGGTCGTGACGGCGCAAATACTGCGCCAGCTTATCGTGCGTGCGTCGCGAATGGAGGATCACCGGCAAATCATAGCGCTTTGCCAGCCTGAGCTGCGCCTCCAGCAGCCGGGTTTGCCGCGCAAAATCCGGATTCTCGCGTATACAGATCGAGGCCGATCTCCCCGATGGCCACGCGTTTTACATCCGGCGTTTGCAGGTACTGCTCAAGGCGATCGAGATCGTCATCCTGATGTTGCTCAATAACGATCGGATGCAGGCCGAGCGCGGCATACAGCGCCGGATGCTGCTGCGCCAGCTGGCTCACCACGGCAAAACGGCTGGCATCCACGCACGGCACGATGATGCGTTCCACGCCCGCCTGCGCCGCCTGCGCGATACTGTGCTCGGCAGCGGTGACAAACGGCGGAAAATCAAAGTGGCAGTGGGTATCGATAAAGCGGTGCGTCACGCCAGCGATCCTGCATCGTAGTCGGCGTCATTGCCCGCCAGCGGCGGCGTGCTGACCGGCCGGTTATCCGGCGCGTTGGCGACGGCGGCGGGCGGCGTCACGGCAATCGGTCGCGCCAGCGGTTCAGCATCGCTCAGCCACATTTTGCCCACCGTCGCCAGGAAGTAGCGCCCGCAGCGGCGGCCCCGTTGATAATCCTGATGCAGCGACGCCAGACGACTGCCCAGCGCCATGCTGACCAGCGGCTTCGGCGGATAGATTTCAAAGATGCGCAGCTTACCCGGCGGCTTTTCAATAAAGCGCTGCATGGCGCCGTAGGTCGTTTCATGCTGCTTTGCGATATTCACCAGCGGCTGCAGGCTGCTGTCGCCCAGCCAGCGCTCCATGCGTTTAAACCACTGCGGGGTGTAATACATTTGCGACGGCACGGTACGGATCACCACGATGGTTTTCGCCCCGCGCCGGGCCGCTTCCTGCACCGGCACGGCGTCGCTGATGCCGCCGTCCAGATAGCTGATGCCATCCAGCAGCGCACCGGTACGATAAAAACCGGGAATGGCGCTGGAGGCGCGAATGATGTCCAGCCAGTTCTCCTTCTGCGGTGAGAAATAGCCCGGCGGAATAATCATCGCCACGGCTGGCGCACATCCAGAATTCGCTTTGCCGCTATCAAACAGACGGGCGGCGGTGTCCATCGCCAGCGGCATCTGGCTGGAGGTGGAATCCAGCAGCCAGTCGAGATCGATCAGGTTGCCGCCGCGCACAAAGCGCACCGGGTTAAAAAATTCTTTCGCCGTGGTGTAGCGCATAATCACTTTTCGCGCGTAGCCGGGCTGGTTACAGACATAGGCAGAGAGGTTCTGCGCCCCGGCAGACGTGCCGAAGTAAAGTCAAACGGGTTGAACTGCGCGCGCATAAATTCATCCAGCACGCCGGCGGTGAAAATGCCGCGCTGTCCGCCGCCCTCACAGACCAGTGCGAGTTGACCTGCGCGAAACGGTTTTAACGTCAGCGGCGCAATATTGCCGAGCGTAACGGGAATTCGTTGCCCCACCTCTGCTTTCCTGTTTTGATTGATGCGCTCAATCAGCATCCCGGAGAACCAGTCATTGTCGTTCCCTGACCAACCGCATCCTGCAATCGTCGCGGCGCACCTTCAATGGTGGCAATGACTGGCCTCCGCTTTATGTGACTAGCGGGTTAACATGGTTAACGCAGTGGGTCAGGGTCGTCGACGCCCCGTAAACAGGCTGACCAGGAACAGAATAATACCGACGACAAAGACAATTTTAGCTGCCCATGCCGCTGTACCCGCCAGTCCACCAAAGCCCAATGCGGCGGCAATTAACGCGATAACCAGAAATATAATGCCCCAACGAAACATAAGCCTCTCCTTTACCATAGTTAATGTCGACCTGCTTATCCTAGCGCTGACCGCTCACATCACTCACCGGCGGCGTTTTTCCCATACGGAATTCGCTTATTTCGCACCGTTGGCTGATTTAGCCGTTCCGGTGAATGCGTTAAGATTTCACTCGTTTTCAGATCGTTTTTAACGCTTTTCACACCATCAATGGCTTTCGCAATTGACTCGGCGCGTTCACTTTGTGCCTGGAATCAACCGTTCCCCGGAAAGCTGAACCACACCATCGGTGGTTTCCACTTTCACCTTACGAGACGGCACGATGTCATCTGCTAAAAGTTTAGCTTTGATTTCGCTGGTGGTTGCGGCATCCCCGGCATAACCTTTCACCGACGCGTTTTTGCCGTCACGGACGTGCAGTTTGTCGCTCACGGAGGCCACGCCTTCGACACCTTCTGCACCAGCGCTCACAGCCTGTTCGGCCTGGGCCTGGCTTTCCACAAAGCCGCTCAGGGTGACCACTTTCTTGCTGCGTTTTGACGGAAATATCGGTGCTCTTAATGGCTTCATCATCCACCAGCGCGGCTTTCACTTTTGCTGTGATGGAGCTGTCATCCATGAAACCACCGACTTTATTCATAGAGCTATCGATTTTTTCCCCCGCGCTGCCGTGGCCGTGGCTTTATCCATGCCGCCATTCGCCGGGCGGACCGCTTAACAGAACGCAGTACCGGCCAGTGTTACAGCCAGCAGAGTTTTAGAAATCTTCAGTCTTGTCATATTCATCGATGTATTCCTGTGTTTTCCCGTTATTCGGGCTACCCACTTTCCGGCCATTTATATACCGCAGAAGAAATGCGCCAGCAACACACCACGTTGCTGCGTGATGGACGTAATCAGACCCAATCAGGCATGAACAGTTTTCTCATCCGACACCCGAAGCTTAAACACTGAGTTAGGGATTACAGACCTCTTGCAATGCCGCTTTTAGAATTGGTTGAAAACTCGCGCAAAAAGCGGAATAACCGCATTGCGATGAATTAAGAACATTCCGCAAGGGATTAATATAACCGGACAGGAAAGAAAGCAGCAGCCCGGTGAAGACGGCGAACTTAGTGTTCGCGCGTTTTGCGGAACTGTACGTCAGGATAACGTTCCTGCGTCAGGTTCAGGTTGACCATCGTTGGCGCGATATAGGTCAGGTTATCACCGCCATCCAGCGCCAGCTGGATCTCGTTCTTACGCTTAAACTCTTCGAATTTCTTCACGTCACTGCACTCAACCCAGCGCGCGGTCGCCACGTTGACCGATTCGTAAATCGCTTCCACGTTGTACTCGCTCTTCAGGCGCGCAACCGACCACGTCGAACTGCAGCACGCCCACCGCACCGACGATCAGATCGTTGTTGCGCGATGGGGCGGAACACCTGCACCGCGCCCTCTTCGGAGAGCTGAACCAGGCCCTTTCAGCAGCTGCTTCTGCTTCAGCGGATCGCGCAGGCGAATGCGGCGGAACAGTTCCGGGGCGAAGTTCGGAATGCCGGTGAACTTCATCATTTCGCCCTGGGTGAAGGTGTCGCCGATCTGGATGGTGCCGTGGTTGTGCAGGCCGATGATGTCGCCCGGATACGCTTCTTCAACGTGCGAACGGTCGCCCGCCATGAAGGTCAGCGCGTCGGAGATCACCACATCTTTACCCGGTACGCACCTGGCGCAGCTTCATGCCCTTCTCATACTTGCCGGACACCACGCGCATAAAGGCCACGCGGTCGCGGTGTTTCGGGTCCATGTTGGCCTGAATCTTGAACACGAAGCCGGTGAACTTCTCCTCTTTCGCTTCCACTTCGCGGGTGTCGGTTTTGCGCGGCATCGGCGGCGGCGCCCACTCCACCAGACCGTCCAGCATGTGGTCGACGCCGAAGTTGCCCAGCGCGGTACCGAAGAACACCGGGGTCATTTCGCCGCTCAGGAACAGCTCTTTGTCGAACTCGTGGGAGGCGCCCTGCACCAGCTCCAGCTCGTCGCGCAGCTGCGCGGCCAGCTCTTCGCCGACGGCCGCGTCCAGTTCCGGGTTCGCCAGCCCTTTCACGATGCGCACTTCCTGAATCGTGTGGCCTTTGCCGGTCTGATACAGGTAGGTTTCGTCTTTATAGAGGTGGTAAACGCCTTTGAACAGCTTGCCGCAGCCAATCGGCCAGGTGATCGGCGCACAGGCGATCTTCAGCTCCGCTCTCGACCTCATCCAGCAGCTCCATCGGGTCGCGGATGTCGCGGTCGAGTTTGTTCATGAAGGTGAGGATCGGCGTGTCGCGCAGACGGGTCACTTCCATCAGCTTGCGGGTACGATCTTCAACACCCTTTCGCGGCGTCGATCACCATCAGCGCAGCAGTCCACCGCCGTCAGGGTGCGGTAGGTATCTTCGGAGAAGTCTTCGTGGCCGGGGGTGTCCAGCAGGTTGACCAGGCAGCTCGCGATACGGGAACTGCATCACCGAGGTGGTGATGGAGATACCGCGCTGCTTTTCCATCTCCATCCAGTCGGATTTTGCATGCTGGCTGGAGCCGCGACCTTTAACGGTACCGGCGGTCTGAGATCGCCTGTCCGAACAGCAGGACCTTTTCGGTGATGGTGGTTTTACCGGCATCGGGGTGCGAGATGATGGCAAAGGTACGGCGGCGCTTGGCCACCTCTTCTAAAAAGGGAGCAATAGACATGAGTGAATTCTTCTTCAGGGCAACGCGCGAGCGGCGCGCTGCGAATAAATCATTCCGGAGCCAGTCCGGCGGATAACGGTGCCAATGGCGACGCATGCGCGTCGGGTCACAGCAGGGTGTGTGCGATCTACATTGGCGGCAGTCCGGTTATCCCATCAGCATTGAGGCGGCATAGCATACAATATTTCAGCAGGCGGGGGAATCTGCGGCAGGATGAGACGATGCTCGCGCAGTTCAGGACATGTCTTGTAAACACTAAGCGATGTGTGGCTGAGAATGCCTGTCCGGAACCGTCACCCCGGCAAGGACAGCAAATTGACCCTACAGCTCAACCCACATACCTACAGCCCTTCGCACCGAAACGCCGCCCTGTCGTCGCCCGCGCAGATGTACCGCAAACCCGGCGAGATGCTGCTGATGAATAAGCCGGATAACCCAGCCGTGCCAGCCACCGGCCGCGCTGATTTTTCCCGCAGCAGCCTGCCGGCGCACCTGCATTATCTGCTCACGCCGCGTCCCGGTTTTTCTGCCGGTCAGCATTTTGTCCCGGAGTATCCGTACATGCTGGACGCCGCGCTGTCGGTCACTGCACGCCGGGGCGCGGTGTCGTTAGCACCGTATCACGCCGACAGTGACAAGTGCGCGCTGGTGATTGAGCGGCAGACGCTGGTGAAATTTGATCTGCCGCCGCTGCACGATTTGGTGCTGAGCTACATCGGTCTCAACACCTACTTTAGCGAAGTGCGCTTCTACAACCGTGCCGGACGCATCGTGGCGTTTCGTCGCCTGAACGCCAGCAAAAAGCGCCACGAAGTGTTCTGCTTCGCCGGCATGAAGCCGGTCTCACTGGTGATTGAGACCAGCCAGCACAGCTCGATTTTGCTCGATGAGATGGTGTGGAATCAGACCGTGGGCACGGGCGCGCGCTGAGGCGCGTTATCCCAGCATGCGCACCACCGCCGCCTTGAAGATCTTCACGCCGATCTCCAGCGAACTCAGCTCAAAGCGCATCTGCGGATGGTGCAGTCCCGGCACCAGATTGGTTCCCAGCCCCCAGAAACCGGCTTTCACCTGCGGATTTTTCACCGGATAGTAGAAGAAATCCTCGCTGCCCGGCGTGGTTTTCGCCGCCAGTAATCCCTGCTCGCCGAGCACATCGACAATCGCGGCGCTCAGCAGCGCGGTGGCATCGGCATCAATTTCCGCCGCCGGCATCTCTTTCAGCACCACCACTTCAGCGGTTGCGCCCAGCGCGGCCACGCTGTGCTTAATTGCCCGGCTGACTTTCTCTTTAAGCAGTTCCATCGGCGCGTTCTCCTGCGAACGCAGATCCCACACCACGCGCGCCTCGTCCGGCACCGAGTTGGTCACGCCTGCGTCGCACAGGAAGCGCGTCGCTTTTACGCTCCAGGTGAGGCCCGGTGCCAGATGAATGCTGTTCACCGCCTGCACCGCCTGGACTGCCGCATCAAGCGCGTTGACGCCGAGATGCGGTCGCGCGGCATGGGCCGGAACACCTTTAATGGTGGCCTCCAGCGTGCTGCACGCTGAATAGATCACCGCAGGCGTCGCCTGCCCCATCGGGCACTCCTCCAGCGGGCGCAGGTGGAAGCCGAGGATCATATCCACATCTTCCAGCACGCCGCCCTCAGTGAGGGCGATCGCTCCGGTGCCCAGTTCTTCGGCTGGCTGGAAGATAAACTTCAGCTTGCCCTTTTTCACCACGCCTTCCGCCATCACTTCCTGGGCGGTGGTCAGCACCACGGAAGAGTGACCATCGTGGCCGCAGGTGTGGCGCGCGACATGCTCGCCATTGATGATATGTCCCAGCGCGTCCATATCGGCGCGCAACGCCAGTACCGGGCCCGGTACGCCACTGTCCAGCACGGCCACGATGCCGGTGGTCTGGTTGATGCCTGGCGCGTGACCTGGTAATGCCCGCCTGCTCCAGCTGGCCTGCGATGTAGGCAGAGGTTTTGTACTTCCTGAAACCCCAGCTCCGGGATCTGATGCAGAAAATGGTAGTGTCTAATGCGAGACACGTCTGGACACCTTGGTATTCGCTCCTAAAGCAAAAAAGCGCATCACGAACATAGAAATAATCGCGTTAAGAATGCTGACGGCCATCAGTAACGGCCAGTACTTCTTCGGGACATCGGCCACACCCAGCAGGCGGCCCATATACTGTAGCTGTGAACCCATTAAAAAGATGGCCGGGGCGAGAATGGTGATCTGCCCGACATCAAGCTGACCTTTACTCAGCAGGCTGATAGCAACGCCGGTTCCAGCGGAAGAGGAGAGCCAGGCGGTGAGCAGCACGGTCACGGCTTCGCCCGGCAGGCCGAACACGCCCATCAGCGGTGCGAAGAGATGACCAATAATCTGCATCACGCCCAGTAAGTTGAGCATTTCAGCAATCACATAGGCCATTACGACATTCGGCATCAGGTTATTAATGGCGATATTAAAACCTTTACGTGCGCCGATAACGAAAATATCAAACGGGTTATTATTGACCCGCGACTGTACGTTATTTTTCATCGGCAAAATCCCTCTTATAGACAGTATTTAACGCAAAACGGACAAATGCCGCACCAACGAATTTCAGGACAAACATTAAGACCAGCGGAATAATGATTGGAATGGATAATGGAGGCAAACATCGCCGATCCAATGGCAAAATAATTATTAATTAATCCGGCACCGGAATATTGCCACGCGCCCATAACCACCACCTCCTTACCGGCAATTTTTCCGCTGTCATACATCTCTTTGGTGAGCGCCGCACCGGCATCGGTACTTTGCAGGTCGGTAATCAACGCCAACCCGGTGTAGCCCGGAATACCCAGCAGCGGTTTCAGCAGCGGCGTCAGTAACGTGTGCGCCGCACGAATCGCACCATAGTGGGTGAATATCTCCAGCAGGCCCAGCGCCAGCATAACCGTTGGCACCAGCGACAGCGCAAACAAGAAACCCGGCTTTGGCGCTGATGCCGCCGCCGCCGATAAAGGTGCTGGTTTCCGGCGACTTCATGGTGCCAAAACTACCGCCCAGCGTGGTGAAGTCAAAGGCGCCCAGCCACGCCAAACCGTCCACCTTATAAAGCAAACCGGAAAAAAACAGTATTGCCAGTATCAGCGCGAGATAATTTCCGGCGCTCGCCGTGACCGTTTGTGGCGCGGCCATGATTTTTTCTTCAGACATCTTTTCTCCTGCTGACCCTATTTCTGCCAGACGTGGTTGCAATATACGGAACTATTAACCAAGCAGGATTTATGCCAATGCGCACTTTCTTTAATTTCGCTATGGCTGATTTTGTTCAGTAACAAGCAGCAGCCGGAATAAGCGTTTATATCGCCGTGCCAGGTTTATTGCCGGTCGCGCCAGTGCTTATTTTATCGGCGGGTTGACTGGCGAAGAAGTGATCGGTGCGGTTGTGCGCTGCACCGCCAGCAGGCAACGCAGCTGCACTAAAACAGTGCTGCGGACTGTGAATGAAAATTAGTCAAAGTTGAGAATTCTTCGCATTCAACTAGCGGAATAATTCCATTTATAATCAATAAGATAAATTCAACTTTTTTACGAAAATACCTTCACAAAAAAGTATAGATTGATGCATAATTCGCCGTACTTCACCTGACAAATTAAAAAGGACTCAGCCATGTTAACCGCTGAAATGACCTCACGCCTGAACGACCAGCTCAATCTCGAATTCTTCTCCGCCAACCTCTATCTGCAGATGAGTGCCTGGTGCAGCGACAAAGGCTTCGAAGGTGCCGCCTCCTTCCTGAAAATGCACTCGCGCGAAGAGATGCAGCATATGCAGAAGCTGTTTGACTACGTCAGCGATGCCGGTTCACTGCCGGTGCTGGGCAGCATCGCCGCGCCGGCGGTAAGCTGGACCTCGCTGAATGACGTACTGGAAGAAGCGCTGAAGCACGAGCAGCTGATCACCAGCAAAATCAACGAGCTGGTGCACGCCGCGCTGACTTCGCAGGATTACTCCACCTTTAACTTCCTGCAGTGGTACGTTGCCGAGCAGCACGAAGAAGAGAAGCTGTTCAAAACCGTGCTGGACAAGCTGGCGCTGGTGGGCAACAAAGGCGAAGGTCTGTTCCTGGTGGACAAAGATCTGGGCCGCATGAACGTCGAAGGCCACGGCCAGTAAAAATAATAAAGATTATGCACAGCAGCATGCACAACGCCCGACTCTGTCGGGCGTTTTTTTGTGCTTACTCCAGCGCTTTTAGCCTAAGCTCCGACGGCTGTGGCCGGCCAAACAGGTAGCCCTGGAACAGCGTACAGCCCTCTTCGCGCAGGCGGACAAACTGCTCATTACTCTCCACGCCCTCTGCGGTGATCTGAATATCCAGGCTGCGGCTCATGCCGGTAATCGCGCGGATGATCGCCAGCGCCTCGCGGCTGTCGCCCATATCATTGATAAACGACTTGTCGATTTTGATCTTATCGAACGGGAACGAACGCAGATAGCTGAGCGACGAGTAGCCGGTGCCGAAGTCGTCGAGCGCAATCTGCACGCCCAACGTTTTCAGGCTCTGCAGCGTGCGGATATTGCCGAGCGTATCATCCAGCAGCACCGATTCGGTGATCTCTACCTCCAGCCGATGCGGCGCCAGGCCGGATTCGCGCAGCGCGCCCTCCACCACCGACACCAGCGAGCTGTTCTTAAACTGCAGCGGGACAGATTGACCGACACCGACTGTTCGGTTTCCCAGCTCTGCGCCTCGCGGCAAGCCTCGTACAGCGCATAGGCGCCGAGCATATGGATCAGCCCGGTCTCTTCGGCAATCGGAATGAAGTCATTCGGCATGATCAATCCTTTGATCGGATGATGCCAGCGCATCAGCGCCTCATAGCCAATGATGCCGGTCTCGTTGGTGATCGGCTGATAGTAGAGCTTGAGCTGCCGTCCGGTGATCGCCTCGCGCAGATCGTTCTCGATCACCCGGCGGCTACGCGCCACATTATCCATCTCCAGCGTAAAGTGCTCATAGCGGTTACGGCCGTTACGCTTGGCTTCATACAGCGCCATGTCGGCGCAGCGCAGCATGTGTTCCGGCGTATTGGTGGCCTGCGAGGTCAGCGCGATGCCGACGCTCAGCCCGACCGATAGGTTGTGGCCTTCAACATTCACCGGCGGGCGGATCGCCTCGATCAGGCGCTGCGCCACAATCGCAGCCTCATCGGCATTCCGCACGTTGGGCAGCACGATGGCAAACTCATCGCCGCCGATGCGCGCCAGCGTGTCCTGATCGCGCAGTACGCTGCGCAGCCGCTTCGCCACTACCCGCAGCAGATCGTCACCGATCTGATGCCCCAGCGCATCGTTCACGTTCTTGAAGTTATCCAGATCGAGACACAGCGTGGCGCTGGTCTGGCCCTGCTGCTGATCGACGCGCAGCGCCTCGCTCAGCTTCTGGCGAAACAGGATGCGGTTCGGCAGGCTGGTAAGATTATCGTGATGCGCCATGTGACGAATGCGTGCATCGGCTTCGCGCTGATCGGTGACATCTTCCACAATCAGCATCACGTAATTCTGCCGCATGTCTTTGCCGCTGATGGTGGTGGCGCGCGTGTGCAGCACCCGCTCACCGCCAGCGGTCAGTAACAGCTGCTCGCGCGCGTGGATGCCTTCGCTGCGCAGCGCGATATCCGCCAGGCTGTTGAAGTAGTCACTCAGTTCCGCCGACATACATTCGTGCGGCCGCTTATGCATAATCAGCGACTTACTGAAGCCAAACAGCTGCTCGGCTTTGTCATTGACCATCAGGATTTCGCGGCTGATGGCGTCTTCGACGATCACGCAGGAGGGAATGTTGCTGATGATGGTGTCGAGGAAGCCGGAAAGCTCCGACATTTTGGCGCTCTGCGCCTGCGCCAGATCGCGCGCGCGCAGCAGCTGCTGCTCATGCTCACGCCGCTCGGTGACGTCGCGGGTGATCTTGGCAAAGCCGATCATTTTGCCCTCTTCATCATGAATCGCGTCAATCACCACATGCGCCCAGAAGGCGGAGCCGTCTTTGCGGTAGCGCCAGCCCTCGTCCTCAAAGCGACCGGTTTTCAGCGCGATGCCCAGATTGGCATCCGGCGTACGCGCCTGACGTTCCGGTGAGCCGTAGAACACGGAGAAGTGCTGGCCCACGATCTCGTCAGCCATGTAGCCTTTGGCGCGCTGCGCGCCGGCGTTCCAGTTCACCACCCGGCCCTGTAAATCCAGCATGTAGATGGCGTAATCCGTCACGCCTTCCACTAACAGGCGGAAGGTTTTCTCGTATTCACGCTGCTTGCGCAGCAGCGCCTGCTGTTCGGTGCAGTCGCGGGTGATTTTGGCATAGCCGATCAGTTTGCCGGCGTCATCGCGAATCGCGTCGATGATCACATGCGCCCAAAAGGCGCTGCCATCTTTGCGATAGCGCCAGCCTTCGTCTTCAAAGCGACCGGTTTTAAACGCGGTGGTCAGGTTGCGTTCCGGGATATGGTTCAGGCGATCCTGTGCGCTGTAGAAGCGCGAGAAGTGCTGACCGACAATTTCTTCGGCCACGTAGCCTTTGGCGCGCTGCGCGCCGGCGTTCCAGTTTTCGACGTTGCCGTCAAGGTCGAGCATGTAGATGGCGTAGTCCGTTACGCCTTCAACCAATAAACGGAAACGCTGCTCCTGTTCCTGTTGTTTACGCTGCTGCGCCTGCTGTTCGGTGCAGTCGCGGGTGATTTTGGCAAAGCCCAGCAATTCGCCGTACTCATCGCGGATGGCGTCGATCACCACGTGCGCCCAGAAGGCGCTGCCGTCCTTGCGATAGCGCCAGCCTTCGGTTTCATAGCGCCCGGTGGCGGTGGCGATGGCCAGACCGCGCTGCGGCGCGCCGTTGCGCCGATCCTCTTCACTGTAAAACAGCGCAAAATTCTTCCCGACAATCTCTTCGGGGGTATAGCCTTTGGCGCGTTGCGCCCCGATGTTCCAGTTAGCCACCGTGCCATCCGGCTTAATCATGTAGATGGCGTAATCCACCACGCTCTGCACCAGTAGCCGGTACATTACGTCTGAGTTATTGTTCATTGTTGTTCGCCTATGCTGGCCTGGTCTCGATGCGCAGTTAAGATAATTCTTAATCTTCAGGCAGACTTAAACGCAAAAGCGCATCGCTTACAAGCGCAAATCATCCGCAGACAAAAGTTGGTAGTGTGGTTATCGGCAGTGGCGAGAAAATGTTCAGTGGGATAGTGGATTTATTGCGCAAAGTTGACAGCACGCCGCGCGGAGATTCTCCGGCGGCGTGCTGTCAGGTGGCATTAACTGACGTCATCTGGCGCGTTCAGGTTAAATGCATGCCGATATAGCGTTCATAACGCGCGGGTTTTACGCGTGACAGATCGACCAGCACCAGGCCATCAATACAGTGATTGAAATCCGGATCGCTGCCGAAATCGATAAACTGCACGCCGCCCGGCTCGCACACTTCCGAATACTGTTTGTACAGCGTCGGAATCGCGGTACCGAGATTAGCCAGCAAATGCTTGAGACGCCGCAAATCGTCGGCGTAGTTATCGCCGGTGAACTGCGCCAGCACCTCCGGCAGCGACGCCGGATAAGGGCGGCGCGATTTAGCCAGCGGCAGATCGGTCGGAAAGTAGAGACGGTAAAACGCCACCAGCAGATCGCGTGCCGCCAGCGGCATGGTGCCGGAGATTGATACCGGGCCAAACAGGTAGCGCGTCTGCGGATAGCGCGCAATGTAAGCGCCGATGCCCATCCATAAATAATCCAGCCCGCGCTTGCCCCAGTAGGCCGGCTGAATGAAGCTGCGCCCCAGTTCCAGCCCCTGCTGAATAATCGGCAGCATGCGCTCGTCATAGTGGAACAGGCTGTCGCTGTAGATGCCCTGCAGCCCGCGCCGCGCCAGCTGCTCGGCGCCGGGAATAAAGCGGTAGGCCCCGACAATCTCCAGCGCCTCGTCATCCCATAAAATCAGGTGATAGTAATCATCGTCATACTTGTCGAGATCGCGCCGCCTGCCGCTGCCCTCGCCCACCGCACGGAAGGCGATTTCGCGCAGCCGGCCCAGTTCACGCAGCAGCGGCACCCAGCTGGCCCCGTTGCGCCGCCACAGGTAAATCTGTTTGCCGTCCGGCAGCGTCCCGAGCCGTTCACTCTCCAGCAACGCTTTTTTCAGCTCAGCGCGATCTTCCGGGCGGGCGATGGCGGCTTCGGTAAGAAACAGACCGCGCCGTCCCTGACCGATGCGGTACAGATGCTTGCGCAGCCGCTTCGCCAGCTCTTTGCCCGGCGTATGGCCATCGTGCCAGTTGGCGAAAGGAATCTGCTCGCCGATATGCAGTTTGATGCGCGTACCGCGCTGGCGGAACATTTCGCGCACCAGCATCAGCAGCGCCAGCGGTGCCGCCACCTTCGCCGCGGCGTAAAACGCCAGGCTGTTACGTCCCACCACGTGCACCGGTACCAGCGGCGCGCGGGCGCGGGCGGCGAGGCGCAGAAAACTGTGGTGCCAGTGACGATCGCGCACGCCGCGGCTCGACAGGCGCGAGACTTCACCGGCCGGGAAGATGATCAGCGCGCCCTGGTTGTCGAGATGCTGCTGCATGCGCGTCAGCTGCTCGCGGCTGGTGCGGTTGCCCATGTTATCCACCGGCAGCATCAGGTTGTTGATGGGCTCCAGCATCATCAGCATGCGGTTGGCAACGATTTTCACGTCGCGCCGCACCTGCGATACCGCCGCCAGCAGCGCCAGGCCGTCCAGCGCGCCAAGCGGATGGTTGGCGACGATCACTACCGGCCCGTGCGTCGGGATCTGTTCAAGGTCGCGTTCGCTGAGCTCACAGCGCACATCCAGGTGTTCCAGCACCTGCTCCACCATATCCACCCCTTTCAGATGCGGATAGCGCTGGGCAAAGTCCTGAAACTCCTGTTCACGCACCGCCCACTTCAGCAGGCTTTTCTGCCAGTGCGCCGGCTGCTGGCCTGGCCAGTAAGTATTGAGAAGCTGATCAACGGAAAACATGGTGCACCTTTTTATACGCAGCGGTTTATTCCCCTGACGTTAAAACGGCTTGTTTTCAGATTTATGACTACAGCTGATGCGGACAGGAAAAAGTATCGGCGCGCTTTGTGCTGGCGCATAAAAAAGTCAATTTAACCTTAAATGAGAATTTTCCAGACAGGACTTAAATCTTATTCTTAAGACCCGTGAATTAATCTGGTCACACCTCTGCTAATGAATTTTCATCGGTGTTTATTCCTTGCGTTCTTTTTTTGTTTATTTTTGGACTACACATATGATTCATTCGGTATTTATAGTTGATGACCACCCATTAATCTGTGCGGGTATTCAGGCACTGCTGCACGCTTATGACTATTCGGTTGCGGGCATTGCCAACAAAGGCGATTTATTGATTAGCGAATTACATCATGCGCAGCCAGACGTGGTGCTGCTGGACCTGACCATGCCCGGCCGCGCGGGCATTCCGCTGATTGCCGACATTAAACGTATTTTGCCGCAGCAAAAAATCATTGTTTTTACCGCCTCAGAAAGCCTGTTTTATCAACGCTGTTGCCTGCAGTTAGGGGTAGAAGGCTATGTGTGTAAACGCGGCGATTTGGAAACTTTATTGACAGCAATAAAAGAAGTCGAGCGCGGAAAACGTTTTTATCCGGTCACGCACAGCGCGGCGGATGCCGCCGAACTGATTGAAAGCGAGAAATTGATGAGTTTAACGCGCCGCGAATTGATTGTGCTGGTGAAACTGGCCTCCGGGATGAGTAATAAAGAGATCGCCTCGCAATTACAGCTGAGCAGTAAAACCATCAGCACTTATAAAATTAAAATTCTGCGCAAGCTCGGCCTGAAAGGGATTAGCGGAATTAATACG
Source organism: Enterobacterales bacterium (assembly GCA_039593635.1). Classification (GTDB taxonomy): domain Bacteria; phylum Pseudomonadota; class Gammaproteobacteria; order Enterobacterales; family Enterobacteriaceae; genus Enterobacter. Next base: position 9,467 of record JBCNOW010000021.1, on the reverse strand, counting down.
GCGGCACGCGCCAATGAGCTGGTGTGAGTCAAACCCGGCCCGGTCCGCCAGCGTGACGACCGGGCAGCAGGTCAGAGCTTGAGCGGCGGCAGCTGAGAGAACACGCTCAGCAACCCTTTGCTCCACAGCTGGCGGATCTGGGAAAAGTAGGGATGCTGTTCGGTGATGTGGTACTGCTCGCTGTCGCTAAAGCTATCGCTGTGGTAAACCATCGCGTCGAGCGGCAGGCCGACGGAGATGTTACTCGCCAGCGTCGAATCCATGGAGATCAGCGCACACTGCATCGCCTGGCTGAGCGAGGTCTCATAGCGCAGCACGCGGTCAATAATTGGCTTACCGTATTTGCTCTCACCAATCTGGAAGTACGGCGTGTCGACGCTGGCTTCAATAAAGTTGCCCTGCGGATAGATCTGGAACAGCCGCGGCTCTTCGCCGCGAATCTGCCCGCCCAGCAGCAGCGTGCCGCCAAACTCCTCGCCGTCGCGCGCAATCACTTCACGCAGCGTGGCGCCTACCAGCAGCGCAATGTCGTACAGCGAACGCCCGTTAAGCAGATTGGGTTGTTCGCTGTCGTTACAGTTGCGCCGCAGCAGGCTCATCACGCTCTGCGTCGTCGCCAGATTGCCGGCGCTTTGCAGCACCAGCGTGCGCTCATCGTCCACCTGAAACACATGCAGTTTGCGAAACGAGGAGATATGATCCACGCCCGCATTGGTGCGTGAATCCGAGACAAAAATCATCCCGGCCGATAAACGCATTGCCACACAATAAGTCATAGTTACGCCTGTTCCGATTACTGCTGCCCGTGCACCTGTTGCACCGCAGCCACCGCCAGCATATCTTCACCGCCGCCGCCCAGACGAATGCCGCGCACCGGGCAGGCATCCAGATAATCCACGCCCACCGCCAGCCGCAGATGCTGCCTGCGTACTGCGCGTGTTGTTGGTGATATCAAAACTGTGCCAGCGGCCATCCAGCCAGGCTTCAACCCAGGCGTGGGTAGCAACGTGTTCAACGTTGTCAGTATACAGATAACCGCTGACGTAGCGCGCCGGGATCTTCAGGCTGCGGCAGCAGGCCAGAAACACGTGGGTGTGATCCTGGCAAACGCCTTTGCCGGCAGCAAACACTTTCGCCGCGCTGTCGCTTACCTGCGTGCTGCCGGGCTGGTACGGCATTTTCAGCAGCAGCTCGTCCATCAGTTTTTCCAGGCTGGCGAGCGGTTTCTCCGCCTGCCAGTAACGCCGGGCGAAGTCGCGGATTGCCCCGTCCGGCTGGGTCAGCGGCGTGACGCGCAGAAACACCAGCGGCGACAACGTCGACTGCGGATCCGGCGCCAGCTCGCTGGCATCCAGATTATCGGCGATTTCGACCACGCCTTGCGCGCGGATAAAAATCTCCAGCAGCTGGTGCGGGCTGTCCAGCGTCAGCACATGCATCAGGTTGCCATAGGCATCCAGCGTGCGCGTCGCCTCACACGGCAGATCGAGCTGCCACGACAGCAACCTGCTGGCGCGCCGAGTTCTGCGGCGTCAGGCGCAGATACTGGGTGCTGAACTTCACCTGCTGCTCATAGGCGTACCGGGTTTAATGCTTAATGTTGAGTCTCATTTCGCCTCCAGATAGGTGTGATTGATGCTCTCCGCCAGCGCGTTGATGCGGCTGAGAAAATGGTCCAGCCACGGCTGCAGGCCGTCGCGCGTCAGGCTTTCCCAGGTGCTGAAGCGCATCTCCGCCAGCAGGACGGTACTGAGATAGCGCGGGCGATCCTCGCCGCTGCTGCCAATCTGCTCCAGCTGGCTGGACCAGATCTCGCCACATGCAGGCATGCAGCGAACGGGGCACATCATTACGGAACACCAGCAGTTCGCTGACGGTTTCCCGGCTGATCGGCTGGCGGTAAATACTGTGATAGGCCTCGCGGGCGCTCACCGCGCGCAGCAGGGTGTCGAGGCGATAATATTCACGCACTGGATCCGGATCGTTGTTCAGTTGCTGATCTTTAAGCGCCAGCAGTTGGGCGGTGGCGTAGGCGCGCTCAATCAGCGTACCGACACGAATAAAACACTGCGCATCGTTGCGCAACAACGTGCCGAACATCGCGCCGCGAAACAGATGCGAGCGCTCTTTCACCCAGTCAAAAAAGGTATCAATACCGATTTTATCCACCCCGGACTGACGCAGATTGCGGATGTCGATACGCGTGGTGTTGATGCACTCCCACACTTCCGATGACAGGCTGCCGCGTACCGCATGGGCGTTATTCCACGCCATTTCAATACAGCTATAAATGCTGCTCGGGTTGTGGCTATCAAGGGCGAAGAAGTTCAGCAGGTTGTTCATGGAAAAGCGGGCGTAACGCTGCTGAAACAGCTCATGGGAAAAGGTGAGATTGAGCGGCAGCGCCAAATCGTGTTGCTGCTGGCGGTGGCGCGGCATCATTGACAGCTTCCAGGTAACATCCAGCACCCGGGCAAAGCTCTCTGCGCGCTCCAGGTAGCGCGCCATCCAGTACAGGTCGCTGGCGGTCCGGCTTAGCATGATTATCCTCCTCCACCACCCAGGTGTCCTTGGTGCCGCCGCCCTGCGACGAGTTCACCACCAGCGAGCCTTCGCTCAGCGCCACGCGCGTCAGGCCGCCCGGCACCAGGCGAACCCGATCCGGCGCCGGACAGCACAAACGGCCGCAGGTCGATATGGCGCGGCGCCAGGCCGCTCTCGACAAAGGTCGGGCAGGTGGAGAGGGACAGCGTCGGCTGCGCGATATAGTTGTCCGGCCGCGCCAGCAGCCGCTCGCGGAACTCGCTCAGCTGCTGCTGGCTGGCGACCGGGCCGACCAGCATGCCGTAGCCGCCGGCACCGTGGACCTCCTTCACCACCAGCTGCGCCAGATGGGCCAGCACGTAGCTCAGATCCTGCGGCTTGCGGCACTGCCAGGTCGGCACGTTGTGCAGGATCGGCTCCTCGCCGAGGTAGAAGCGGATCATGTCCGGCACGTAGGGGTAGATCGACTTGTCGTCGGCCACGCCGGTGCCGATCGCGTTGGCCAGCACCACGTTGCCGGCCCGGTAGACCGACAGCAGGCCCGGCACGCCGAGCATCGAATCCGGCGCGGAACGCCAGCGGGTCGAGGAAGGCGTCGTCGATGCGGCGGTAGATCACGTCCACCGGTTGCGGGCCGGCGGTGGTGCGCATGTAGACCGCGCTCGTCGCGGACGAACAGGTCGGCGCCTTCCACCAGTTCCACGCCCATCTCGCGGGCGAGGAAGGCGTGCTCGAAGTAGGCGCTGTTGAAACGTCCCGGCGTCAGCACCACCACCGCCGGATCGTTAACCGGCGAGCTTTCGCGCAGCGTCTGCAGCAGGTGCGCGGGGTAGCGCTCCACCGGCGCGATATGCTGCGCGGACGAACAGCTCCGGGTAGAGGCGCATCATCATCTTGCGGTTTTCCAGCATGTAGGAGACGCCGGAGGGCGTGCGCAGGTTGTCCTCCAGCACGTAATAGTCGCCGTTGCCGTCGCGGACCAGGTCGACACCGGCAATGTGCGCGTAGATCTGGCGATGCAGATCCAGTCCCTGCATCGCCAGTTGGTACTGGTCGTTGGCCAGCACCTGCTCGGCCGGAACCATGCCGGCCTTGAGGATGTGTTGCTGATGGTAGATGTCGTGCGAGGAACGGGTTCAGCGCCTGGACGCGCTGGCGAATGCCGCGTTCCAGCATGGCGCCCACTCCGCCGGCGGGAATGATGCGCGGGACGGTGTCGAAGGGGATCAGGCGCTCGGTGCCCCGCTCGTCGCCGTAGACGGTGAAGGTGATGCCGACGCGGTGAAACAGCAGTTCTGCCTCTTCACGTTTACGCGCCACCGCCTCTTTGTCCGCCTGTTGTAACCATTCCCAGTAATGCTGATAGTGAGCGCGGTGCTGACCGTCGCTCTGCAACATCTCATCGTAGAAGGTTGATGCTATCTGGTCGCGTGCTTTCATGATTTACCCGGCGCTTGTCAGAGGACCTGACTTCTCTCCTGCACAAAGTGTGCCAGAGGCCCGCCGCCGCAACGGCACGCGCGCCCCAAAAGCGGAGCCGCGCCGGATAATCGTTGCCTTGCACCTTACTGGTGCATCAGCTGCTGCGCCACTGGCAGCCAGATTTCGGTCATTGCTCCTTCGCCGCCGGTAAACGGGTCGCGATCCGGCAGCGGCACGCGCTGGATCTGCTCTTTCGACGCGCGCAGCCGGGAGGGTTCGTCGCGCACGGTTTCCGGTGACATCCCTTCAGGATAGGCGCCAACGGTGAAAAAGTCGTCGGAGGCAAACACCTGTTTATGGCCCACGCCGGCCGGGATCAGCACTGCATCCCCCTCACGCAGCGTCACCATGCGGCCGCTGTCGCCGCCAAACAGCACTTCCGCCCAGCCCGCGCCGACGCCCAGTACCTCATGGGTATTGGGATGATAGTGGGTGTAAGGAAAAATCGGCGCGCGCCACGCCGCAGGCCAGCCGCTGGCGCTAAAGGTTTTTTCAAACCAGGCCGCGCTGTCCTCCTCCTCTTCCGGCACCACGCACGGCCAGATGATCAGCGGCAGCGGATTATTGGGTACACCGCCGGACGGCAGCGATAACATTAAATGCTGCGGGTTACCTGACGATCCCGCGGAAAAGGTACCGGCGGCGAAAGACATCAGTAACAGCAGACTGGAAGATTGGGCAGACATACTCTTTCTCCGGATAGCCACATTGCCTAATTGTGGCAAAGCCACCGGGCATTGCAATGTGCGCACACCGGCAAAATTCACATAAAAGAATGATTTAGCTTACTAAAGCCAAATTACTTATTAACATATTTAACATTTCGTGGCATGCCGTGGCGCGCCTCGTTTACCCGGCATCTGCCACAACAAAAAACAGGCAAAAAAAACCGGTGGATTTCGCCACCGGTAGAATCAACAGTTGATTCAAAGGCACTGACAGGTTATCGCAGGCGGTCAGCGATGGGTTTCACTACGTTCTCCCCTTCACGACCATAAAACTGAAACAGCGTCTCGGCGGCCGCCTCGGTGAGCACCATGATTTCAATGCGGCGGTTACGTGCGCTGAGCGGATCGGCTTTGTCCAGCGGCATACGGGATGACATGGCATTCACCTGCAGCACGCGCGTGCTTTCCAGCCCGCCGCGCTCCAGCGCGCGCCGCGCCGCCAGCGCACGGTCACCGGAGAGATTCCAGTTGTTGTACGCCGCGTTGCCGCTGTACTGCGCGGCGTCGGTGTGGCCGCTGATCATGATTTTGTTGTCGATACGGTTAAACACCGGACCGAGTTCGGTCAGCAGGCGCTGATAAAACGGTGTCAGCACCGCGCTGCCGCGCGGAAACATCATGCGATCCTGGTCATCCTGAATCAGGATACGCAGCCCCTGCGGCAGGGTTTCCAGCGTCAGCAGGTTCTGGGCGTGATAGCTATTGATGATGCTCTGGATCTGCTGACGCAGCTGCGCCAGCTCGGCGTCGGAGCGCGACAGCACGCTGTCCAGATCTTCCTGCGGCTGGCTGGCGTTACTGTTGCTGTCGCTGTTTTCCGCACTGGTGTCACTGACGGTGGCGCCCTCGGTCGGCGGCGCAATCGCCAGCGTTTCACCAATGATGGCGGAGCCGCGTCCGGTTTCGACATCGAACGGATTAAAACCGGAACCGTTAAACACTGAGGTGCCGTTAAGCTGCGCGACAATCTCCTTACGCTCGTCTTCGGTGACGGCGCCCATGATCAACTTTGTGGTGGTGACCAAAGGGGCCGAGCGTATTTCTGAAGTATCGGCGCGCTTTACCCTCGACGCGCTGCCGGGCAAACAGATGGCGATCGACGCCGATCTCAATGCCGGGCTGATTAATCAGGAACAGGCGCGGGTGCGGCGTCAGGATGTGGCCAACGAAGCGGACTTCTACGGCGCGATGGACGGTGCCTCCAAGTTTGTGCGCGGTGACGCCGTCGCCGGCATCATGATCCTGCTGATCAACGTGCTGGGCGGCATCCTGATCGGCGTATTCAAACATGGTTTACCGGCCGGCCAGGCGTTCGAACAGTATGTGCTGCTGACCATCGGTGACGGTCTGGTGGCGCAGATCCCGTCGCTGTTGCTGTCGACGGCGGCGGCGATCATCGTGACGCGCATCAGCGACGGCGCTGACATGGGCGAGGAAGTGAAGTCGCAGCTGCTGGCGAAACCGGCCACGCTGTATACCGCCGCGGGCGTGATGTTTGTGCTGGCCATCGTGCCGGGCATGCCGCACATGGTGTTCCTCGTCTTCACCGCCCTGCTGCTGTTCGCCGCGTGGCGCCAGAGCCGCGTGGTGCAGAAGCCGACGCAAAGCCATGTCGACATGGAGGCGATCAATCAGGCGCTGGCGCAGCCGGACGAACAGCCGACCATCAGCTGGGACAATATTCCGCTGGTCGAGCCCATCGGCCTTAACCTGGGCTACAAGCTGGTCACGCTGGTGGACAAAGGCAAAGGCGCGCCGCTGACCCAGCGTATGCGCGGCGTGCGCCAGGTGGTGTCGGAAACCAGCGGCGTGCTGCTGCCGGAGATCGCCCTGCGTGAAGATTTTCACTTAAAGCCGTCGCAGTACGCCATCAAGATCAACGGCGTTCGCACCGCGGTGGGCGAAGTACACGCCGACCGCCTGATGGCGCTGCCGACGCCGGATCAGTACGGTGAGATCGACGGCCTGCTGGATACCGATCCCGCGTACGGTATGGCGGTGACCTGGATCCTGCCAGAGCAGAAAGCCAAAGCGCTGAATCTGGGTTATCAGGTAGTCGACTGCGCCAGCGTGGTGGCCACGCACGTCAACAAAGTGGTGCGCGAAAACCTGCCGGAGCTGTTCAACTACGATGATATTACTCAGCTGCATCAGCGGCTGGCGAGCGTGGCGCCGAAGCTGTCAGAGGATCTCAACGCCGCGGTGAACTACAGTCTGCAGCTCAAGGTGTATCGTCTGCTGCTCAACGATCAGGTATCGCTCAAGGACATCACCACCATTGCCACCACGCTGCTGGAGAGCGTGGCGATCACTAAAGATCCGATCCTGCTGACCTCCGATGTGCGCTACGCGCTGCGCCGCGCCATGGTGGCGGCGATTGCGCCGGACAACAAACCGTTGTCGGCCTATACGCTGGATAACAGCCTGGAAAACCTGCTGCTGGCTGCGCTCAATCAGGCGCAGCAGGGCGGCAAAGTGGCGCTGGACAGTTTCCCGGTCGATCCCAACATTCTCACCCAGCTGCAGAGCACGCTGCCGGTGATGATGGAGCAGCTGAAAGCGCAGAACCTGACGCAGGTGCTGCTGGTGACGCCGCAGCTGCGGCCGCTGATTGCGCGCTATGCCCGGCTGTTCGCCAGCGGGCTGAATGTGCTGTCATATAACGAGGTGCCGGACGATGCCAATCTGCAGATTGTCGGGCAGGTAAGCTGATGCGTTACGGAAAACTGTTATAAAAAAACACCGCTGATCTGTCTCTGCCGCCCTTCACTGTTATGTGGTTTACTGGCAGGCAGTGATATTCAGAGGTGAATAATGGACGCGATTAAACAAATTCTGATCGATGAAATCGACACGCTCAACCGCGAAGAGCGGCGCGATAATCTGCCGCGTTTTAGCTTTAACTTCCTGAAAACCCATCCGGGGCTGTGGGGCGTGATGTACCTGTGCTACGGCCTGTGCGTGGCGCTGATTTTCTCGACTGAGATGCTCGGCTGGCCGGCCTTCTGGTTCGCCACGGTGTTCGTGCTGGTGATGAGTTTTCTGATGTTGCTGGACATCAACCCGAAATACCGCTTCGAGGACATCGATACGCTGGATTTGCGCGTGTGCTATAACGGCGAGTGGTATTACGTGCAGCCGGTCTCACAGCAGGCGCTGGACAAGATCCTGGAGAATCCGGGCACGCCCGAGCGCGTGCGCAGCGGCATCGATCGCCTGATGCAGCAGAAAGGAGAAGTGGATTTTTATGATGTCTACTACCTGACCTGGGGCCATCAGCGCGCCGCGAAGATCTGATCGGGCAAATTCATTCCTGCTTCCATGGTATTTATAAGTCTTTAATGACTCACTGCTTAATTACTACCCCCTGCGTCTTTACACAGAAGGTATGCGAAGCTAAAGAGGGTAGTAAGACAACGCCTGAAGGCTGGGTCAGGAAGTTTCGCCGCGCGCACCAAATCAAAACGCCGGCACGCCGCTGTGAAAGCGCAGCTCAGCGTCCGGTTCGCTGATCAAGCGCGCTTCCGCTGCCCCAATCGCCCGCACGCGCGGCGCGATATCCTTCGGTGAAATCTGTGCCGCCAGCGTCAGGTAGTCCTGATAGTGGCGCGCTTCCGAGCGCAGCAGCGAGAGATAGAACTTCTGCAGGTCGTCGTCGAGGAACGGGGCCAGCGCGGCGAAGCGTTCGCAGGAGCGGGCTTCGATGTAGGCGCCGCAGATGAGCTTGTCGATCAGCGTCAGCGGTTCGTGGGTGCGCACTTCCTTCAGCATCCCTTTGGCGTAGCGGCTGGCGGTGATTTTGACGTACGGAATATCGCGGGCCAGCATCGCCTCGCGCACCTGCCAGAAGTGGTGCAGCTCTTCTTTAATCAGCAGCACCATGCTGTCGATGAGCGCCTGGCCCCACGGGTCGTCGGTTTTGGGCATCACGCTTTTGCCAATCTGCTTGTGCAGGGCGATGAAGTCCGGCTCCGGGCGTCGCGGAAGGTGAACTGTTCGTAGGGTTTGAGCCAGTCGAGCAGCGCGTCGGCACCGCTTTCGTCGGCGACGTATTTGCGCACCAGCAGCAGCGCGGTCTGGGCGGCCTTGAGCTCGCACACCATGTGGTCGGTGAGCAGCAGCGGCAGGTTCGCCGGGTCGCGGGCTTTATCAATCCATGCTTGCGGGGTCGGGCACTGGAGGAAGTTGAGTACGGGGGCGAGTATCTGCGGGTAATCCATGGTTCTGCCTTGAAAAAGCGGTGGCGCGCGCCACGCCTGAAACGCTTAGTGACGCACGCCGTCGTCGTCTTCGTCGACGTAATCTTCGTCGTCGCCTTCTTCGCCGTCTTCACCGTTCGGATCTTCGAAGTAGGTTCCCCAGCCGTCGTATTCCACGTCAAACTTCTCGGCCAGGTTCATCAGCTGTTCTACCTGCGCGTCGATCAGCTCCGCCTTCAGCGCGCCTTCGCTCAGGATGTCGCAGCAGATGACGGTGTCGCCCTCTTCCACTTCCAGCTCTTCCGGCTCGGTCACTTCGTAACCCAGCTTGAAGGCTTCCACGGCCATTTTTTCCAGCGCGTCGAAATCATCCGCAGAGAAATGGTGCTCGATGGTGTACAGCGCGTCCGGATCGCTACCGTCTTCCAGCAGCTCTTCAATAATCAGACGCGTCTCTTCGCGTTGCTCTTCCAGGTGTTCCGGGTTTGCCATGGCTCAATCCTCTTTAAAGTGC
>JBCNOW010000020.1:0-87757 GCA_039593635.1 Enterobacterales bacterium | reverse complement strand
TGAGTCAGCGCTAAGCCTGCACGGCGCAAACGTTTACCTCGCGCGTGATTTCTGCTTGATGCGGCTCAGTGAATGCGTATAATGCGCCACAATTTGCCGGAGGAAACATGCAACAGCGCAGCGCACAATTTGCCGCTCCCGTACGCCTGAATGCAGGCGGCGCACCTGTTTCTTTCCGTCATTCATCGATCGCCAGAAAGCCCCTGTAAAGGGGCTTTTTTTTGTCCGCAATCCGGCAGCGCAGAGGAGAGAGCTATGGCCAACCCGCTTTATCAAAAACACATCATTTCCATAAACGACCTCAGCCGCGAAGAGCTGGAACTGGTTCTGGAAACCGCGGCAAAACTGAAGGCCAATCCGCAACCGGAGCTGCTGAAGCACAAGGTGATTGCGAGCTGCTTCTTTGAAGCTTCAACCCGCACCCGCCTCTCCTTTGAAACCTCCATGCACCGCCTGGGCGCGAGCGTGGTGGGCTTCTCCGACAGCAGCAACACGTCGCTGGGTAAAAAAGGCGAAACCCTGGCGGACACCATTTCAGTCATCAGCACCTACGTGGACGCGATTGTGATGCGCCACCCGCAGGAAGGCGCGGCGCGTCTGGCGACGGAGTTTTCCGGCGGCATTCCGGTGCTGAACGCCGGTGACGGCGCCAACCAGCATCCGACGCAGACCCTGCTGGATCTGTTCACCATTCAGGAGACGCAGGGCACGCCTCGAGAACCTGAACATCGCCATGGTCGGCGACCTGAAATATGGCCGCACCGTCCACTCCCTGACCCAGGCGCTGGCGAAATTTAACGGCAACCGCTTCTACTTCATCGCCCCGGACGCGCTGGCGATGCCGCAGTACATTCTCGACATGCTGGACGAAAAAGGCATTGCGTGGAGCCTGCACGCCAGCATCGAAGAGGTGATGGGGCCACCGTGGATATTCTCTACATGACCCGCGTACAGAAAGAGCGTCTGGATCCGTCCGAATACGCCAACGTGAAGGCGCAGTTCGTGCTGCGCGCCAGCGACCTCGACGGTGCGCGCGACAACATGAAGGTGCTGCATCCGCTGCCGCGCATCGATGAGATCACCACAGACGTGGATAAAACGCCGCACGCCTGGTACTTCCAGCAGGCCGGAAACGGCATCTTCGCCCGCCAGGCGTTACTGGCACTGGTTCTGAATCGCGAATTGGCACTGTAAGGGGAAACGACAATGACACACGATAACAAACTCCAGGTTGAAGCCATCAAGCGTGGCACCGTGATTGACCACATCCCTGCGCAGGTGGGCTTTAAGCTGCTGACGCTGTTCAAACTGACCGAAACCGACCAGCGCATCACCATCGGCCTGAACCTGCCGTCGGGCGAAATGGGCCGCAAGGACCTGATCAAAATCGAGAACACCTTCCTGACCGACGAGCAGGTTAACCAGCTGTCGCTGTACGCGCCGGACGCCACGGTCAACCGCATCGACGAGTATGAAGTGGTGGGAAAATCCCGCCCGAGCCTGCCGGATCGCATCGAAAGCGTGCTGGTCTGCCCGAACAGCAACTGCATCAGCCACGCTGAGCCGGTTTCCTCCAGCTTTGCAGTGAAAAAACGCGCCGATGACATCGCGCTCAAATGCAAATACTGCGAAAAAGAGTTTTCTCATTATGTGGTGCTGGCCAACTAATTGAGGTTGGTAAAGGATCCCGGCCTCCCTATAATGGCCGGGAACATTTTAGCGGCGGGCAAGGGTTCGCCGCGCATTCCTAAGGAGAAATCATGACCAAAGTACTCGCGACGGAAAATGCACCAGCGGCTATCGGCCCTTACGTTCAGGGCGTTGATCTGGGCAGCATGATCATCACCTCTGGCCAGATCCCGGTGAACCCGAAAACCGGTGAGGTGCCGGCCGACGTCGCGGCGCAGGCGCGTCAGTCGCTGGAAAACGTGCAGGCGATCGTTGAAGCCGCCGGCCTGAAAGTGGGCGATATCGTGAAAACCACCGTGTTCGTGAAAGATCTGAACGATTTCGCGACCGTTAACGCCACTTATGAAGCGTTCTTCACCGAGCATAACGCCTCCTTCCCGGCGCGCTCCTGCGTGGAAGTGGCCCGTCTGCCAAAAGACGTGAAAATTGAAATCGAAGCGATTGCCGTACGTCGCTAATTTAGCTGTCATCAATCACACAGCATGCAGGGGGCGTATCCGTGCGCACCTGGCGAGATCGCCAGGTCGTCATCAATGACGACCCTGCATAGTTCGTGACTTCCGAACTTCCCTATCTCGACGATCGCAGCAGTTTCTCCAGCGGTCGCACCAGCGCCAGCACCGTTTCATCCTGCACCTGCGCCGCCGCATCCAGCCGGGCGTGCATCTGCGCCACCTCGCCTGCGCCATAGGCCTGGTTGCGCTCCAGTGCGTTCACCAGATCCAGCCCCATCCGGCTCAGCTCTGCGACCTGGCGCACCTGCGGCTGCAGCGCTTTCAGCTGATAGTTACCCAGCACCAGCGGCATCACCGCATCGCTGTTGCGCTGCCAGCGCTGCAGCTGATGGCGCAGGGCGCTGGCGGCAGCATGATCGCCGCGATTGGCGATCAGCGCATCCACCTGCTTATCCAGCAGGCGCACCGGCTCGCTCTCAGCCGGCAGTACGTCCGCCAGCCGGTTCAGCGGCTCAAAATAGTCATAATGCCCGGCCTGAAACTTCAGGTGCTGGCGGGTGTAATACTGCGCCGGTTCCAGCACTTCCGCCAGCACGCGCAGCGGAGTGATATCGCTGCTGTTGGCCAGTCGCATCATCTGCACCTCGGCCTGCTGATGCTGCTGCAGGCCGACCGACACCGTCCCCCAGCGATCAATCGCGCTGAGCCGCTGGTACATATTCTCGCTGTCGGTCACATCCTGCGCCGACCACAGCCGCTCCGCCACCACAAAGGCGCGCGGCCACAGCCGCGTATCAATCACCCGGCTATTCACGTTCTCCGCCCACAGCGCCGCTTCACCGCCCAGCAAATCACGCTGCAGCTGAGCGGGCGTGGGCAGTACCGGGGCAATACCGGCCGGTATCTGCGCCAGCCTGCTGCCTGTGGTCGGATAGCGCACGTTGCCCACCAGCACGTAGCCGGTCAGGCTGTCACGCGTCAGCGTCACCACCGGCTGAAACGGCCCCATCCAGCTGTCGACGCTGAAGGTCAGCTGCGTCGGTGATAGCCAGCGAATGTCGCTGACCTGGCGTCGCGCCTTGCCGCTGAAATCGATAAAACCGCGCCAGCCGTTTTTGCTCTCAATCAGGGTGAAACTGCCCTGCACCGCGCTGCCTTTCAGACGCGGCATAGTGAACTGCCAGCTTTGCGCCTGATCGTCGGCGCGCAGTTGATCGACGCCGTTCAGCCCCTGCGGCCAGAGCTCGTTGCGATAGTGATACGCGGCGCTCTGCGGCTGGTCGAGATAAAAACCGGTGGAAAGAATGCCGCGATACCCCTGCTTTACCACTTCGCTCAGCGCGTCCTGCCCCTGCCACGACTGAATCACAATACTTTTCGGCAGGTCGGGATGGTACACCTCATCCCAGCCAAGCATGCGCCGCTGATGCGCGGCGAGAATCTTCTCAACCCGCTGGTTGAACCACGCCTGCAGCGCATGGGCGTCCTGCAGGCCGTGGTCACGCATAAACTGTTGAATCTTCGGTGAGGCGTTCCACTGACTGGGATCGACTTCATCCCCGCCGATGTGAATGTAGGGATCGGGAAAGATCGCCGCGACTTCGCCGATCAACGTGTCGATAAAGCGAAACACCGCTTCATTGCTGGGATCGAGCAAGGGTTTAAACACCCCCCAGCCGCGCTCCATGGCATACGGGCCCGGCGCGCTCATCAGCTCCGGCATCGCCACGGCAAGAGCGGAAGCATGGCCGGGCAGATCGATTTCCGGCACCACGCGCACGCCGCGCTGGGTGGCATAGTGCACCAGCTCGCGCATTTGCTGCTGGCTGTAGAACAGGCCATCACTGGCCTGCTGCTGCAGCTGCGGATAGTGACTGGAAGCAAAGCGCCAGCCCTGATCGTCGGTCAGGTGCCAGTGAAACACGTTCATGCGCGCCGCGGCGATACCATCAATCTGCCGCTTGAGGGTTTCCAGCGGCAGGAAGTGGCGCACCGGGTCGATCAGCACGCCGCGCCACGGGAAGCGCGGCCGATCGTCAATGGTGACAAAGGGAATTTGCGTGCCGCTGGCGGTGTTGGCGATCAGCTGCAGCAGGGTTTCCATGCCGCGCATCGCGCCAAAACGGGTAGGTGCCTGCAGCAGTACGCCACTGCTGCTGACCTCCAGATGGTAGCTTTCGTCGCTGTCCGGTTGCGGTAGCGGATCGACCGCGTCGGCAATCCGGATCTGAATGGCGGGACGATCGCTGGCCGGGCTGGCGGGCAGCAGCGCCCAGCCGGTTTGCCGCGCAATGCGGGCGCGCCAGCGCGCTTCGGCCCCTTCCAGGTGATCGCCGGTGATGTGCAGCGAAAATTGCGGCGTCAGGGTAAACGCGCCACCGCCTGCGGGCTGCGTCACCTGCTGTGGCCACGGCATCAGCGGCAGATCGCCTGCCGGTGCGGCCTGCGTGGAAAACGTCAGGGAATACAAAACGGCCAGCAGCGTACGGGGCAGAAGCATGGTGGGCATCCTTGTAAGGCAAAACGATGGGCCGGAAATGGCGCAAAACGCTCATTAAACCTGTTTCGCAACGCAAAGCAAGTTGCAACCGGCTGAAGTTTGCCCGGCTTAAAACTTTTCAGTGTAGCGGCTGTTGACCACTGCACGGCTTTCAGGCGCTGGCCGCGCTTCTTTGCGACAGGTCAAAAACAGTGCGATTAATTCCCTCTGAAACACCACATGTTGCGATTACACTCCTTAAAATTATCTACATGTAGTTTCCAGCGGAGAAAGGGAAGATGGCAACGGTAGTGATTAAGCGTGACGGCTGCAGGGTGCCGTTTGATGCCCGGCGCATTGAAGCTGCAGTGCGGGCCGCCGCGCAGGCTGCCCAGGTTGACGACCTGGCCTGGTGCACGACGGTCGCTCAGCAGGTCAGCGCGCAGCTGGCAACGCAGGCTGAAGTCGATATTCGCGACATCCAGTGTGCCGTGGAAGAGGCGCTGATGAGCGGACGCTGGCCGCAGCTGGCGCGCGCCTATATTGAGTACCGCCACGATCGCGATGTGGCGCGTGAGAAGCGCGGCCGCCTGAACCAGGAGATCCGCGGCCTGGTGGAGCAGACCAACTCGGCCCTGCTCAACGAAAACGCCAACAAAGACAGTAAAGTGATCCCGACGCAGCGCGACCTGCTGGCCGGTATCGTCGCCAAACACTATGCCCGTCAGCACCTGCTGCCGCGCGACGTGGTGCTGGCGCACGAGCGCGGCGAAATCCACTATCACGATCTCGACTACTCGCCGTTCTTCCCGATGTTCAACTGCATGCTGATCGATCTGAAAGGCATGCTGACCCACGGCTTTAAAATGGGTAACGCCGAGATTGAACCGCCAAAATCCATCTCCACCGCCACCGCGGTCACGGCACAGATCATCGCCCAGGTCGCCAGCCATATTTACGGCGGCACCACCATTAACCGCATTGATGAAGTGCTGGCCCCGTTTGTCACCGCCAGCTTCAACAAGCACCGCAAAATGGCCGAAGAGTGGCAGATTCCGGACGCGGACGGCTACGCGCACTCCCGCACCGAAAAAGAGTGCTACGACGCGTTCCAGTCGCTGGAATATGAGGTGAACACGCTGCACACCGCCAACGGCCAGACGCCGTTTGTCACCTTCGGTTTTGGCCTGGGCACCAGCTGGGAATCGCGTCTGATTCAGCAGTCCATTCTGCGCAACCGTATTTCCGGCCTGGGCAAAAACCGCAAAACCGCGGTGTTCCCGAAACTGGTGTTCGCCATTCGCGACGGCCTGAACCACAAGTTTGGCGACCTCCGAACTACGACATCAAACAGCTGGCGCTGGAGTGCGCGAGCAAGCGCATGTATCCGGACATCCTGAACTACGATCAGGTGGTGAAAGTCACCGGCTCGTTTAAAACGCCAATGGGCTGCCGCAGCTTCCTCGGCGTGTACGAAGATGAAAACGGCGAGCAGATCCACGACGGGCGCAACAACCTGGGCGTGATCAGCCTGAACCTGCCGCGCATCGCGCTGGAAGCCAAAGGGAAATGAAGCCGCATTCTGGAAGCTGCTGGATGAGCGCCTGCAGCTGGCGCGAAGAAAGCGCTGATGACCCGTATCGCCCGCCTGGAAGGGGTCAAAGCCCGCGTCGCGCCAATCCTCTACATGGAAGGCGCCTGCGGCGTGCGCCTGAAAGCGGACGACGACGTGTCCGAGATCTTCAAAAACGGCCGCGCGTCGATTTCGCTGGGCTATATCGGCATTCACGAAACCATCAACGCGCTGTGCGGCAACGCCGTAGCATATGTACGACGCCGCGCACCCTGCGCGAAAAAAGGCATGGCGATTGTGAACGCGCCTGCGCGAGGCGGTTGATCAGTGGAAAGAGGAAACCGGCTACGGCTTTAGCCTCTACAGCACGCCGAGCGAGAACCTGTGCGACCGCTTCTGCCGCCTGGATACCGCCGAGTTTGGGGTTGTGGAAGGCGTGACCGACAAAGGCTATTACACCAACAGCTTCCACCTCGACGTGGAGAAAAAGGTGAACCCGTACGACAAGATCGACTTCGAAGCGGCCTATCCGCCGATCGCCAGCGGCGGCTTCATCTGCTACGGCGAGTACCCGAACATTCAGCACAACCTGAAGGCGCTGGAAGATGTGTGGGATTACAGCTATCAGCACGTGCCGTATTACGGCACCAACACGCCAATCGATGAGTGCTACGAGTGCGGCTTTACCGGCGAGTTCGAGTGTACCAGTAAAGGCTTCACCTGTCCGAAATGCGGCAACCACGATGCGGCGCGCGTCTCGGTGACCCGCCGCGTGTGCGGCTATCTCGGCAGCCCGGATGCGCGTCCGTTTAACGCCGGCAAGCAGGAAGAGGTGAAGCGCCGCGTGAAACACCTTGATACCGGACAGCTGGGATGATGCACATTCATCGCTACTACGATGTGGATATCGTGAATGGTCCCGGCACGCGCTGCACGCTGTTTGTCGCGGGCTGCGAACATCAGTGTCGCGGCTGCTACAACCAGAGCACCTGGCGGCCTGACTCCGGCGTGCCGTTTACGCTGGCCATGGAGGAGCAGCTGATCGCCGATCTGCAGGATCAACGCATTCCGCGTCAGGGGCTGTCGCTGAGCGGCGGCGATCCGCTGCATCCGCACAATGTGCCGCATATTCGCCGGCTGGTGAAGCGCGTGCGGCGCGACTGTCCGGATAAAGATATCTGGCTGTGGACCGGCTACACCCTGGCGGAACTGACGGCGTCGCAGCGTGAAGTGATTGCGGAAATCGACGTGCTGATTGATGGACGTTTCATCGAAGCGGAAAAAGATGCGCGGCTGCTGTGGCGCGGCAGCCGCAATCAGACTATCTGGTATCTACGCCAGCCACAGTGCGAGCGTACCGAGCAGCATGCCGCTGACGGCCACGCCGCAGAAGGCGATCCACAACGCGCGCGGCGGGAACGCGCGATGCAGCATCAGTAGCGACGGCACGCTGACCGCGGGCAGCGTCACCAGCAGCGCCAGCGCCGGTGCGATGCCCATGCCCGCCAGCATCATGGTTTGCACGATGGGGATCTCGGCGGCGGTAGGGATCACAAACAGGCAGCCGGCGATGGCCATTAGCATCACCCAGAACAGCGTATTCCCTACCGCGCCATCCGCGTGCGGAAACAGCCAGACGCGCGCGGCGCCGAGCAGCAGCACCGCCACAATGTAGAGCGGAATGGTGTTACAGAACAGCCGCCACATCACGCGCAGCCAGCGCGTCACAAACCGTTCATGGCTTTCTTGCGGCAACAGCGGCGCGGCAACGGCGGTTTCCGGCACGCTGCGCTGCACCAGCATGGCAATCCCCAGCACCATCACCCCACCCGCCACCAGCCGAATGGCGGCAAACTGCCAGCCGAGCACAAAGCCCATAAACACCAGCGTTGCCGGATTGAGCAGCGGATTCGCCAGCCAGAACGCCATCGCCGCGCCGCTTGAAACCTGCGCCTGGCGCAGGCCGACGGTCACCGGCGCGGCACAGCAGCTGCACATCATGCCCGGCAGGCCAAAACCGGTGCCGACCAGCGTGGCCCCCAGCCGGTTGCTGCCCATCAGACGCAGCAGCCAGCGGCGCGGAATCAGCACCTGCACCAGCGAGCCCAGCACCACACCGAGCACCGCGGCTTTCCACACCGCGAGAAAATAGACCATGGCGTAATCCAGCGCGGCGCGCCACGGCGAATCTGCGGCACTGGCAAGAATAGAGCGGCCGATGGAATGGGTTTCTGCGGCGGTGAAGGCTTTGCCATAGTAAGGCTGCCATTTGACGTACCACAGGCCAATAAGCACCACGGCGAGGAACAGCAGCGGTTTCCACCAGGCGAAGCGGGCCGCTGGTGCAGGTGAGGCGAATTGGGTCATGACCGGTTCCGTATTCAACTGAATAACGTATGTCGCGCGGAGGGCGCGACGCAGATCCCACAGTGTTATTCAGGTTATGCCTGTGTGCCAGCGTCGTCACGCTTAAACTTGATCTGTCTCCGGAATTTAACCAATCCCGCCTGCGCCGGCTGGCTTGCGTTTCCGCGCTCAGGGTCCAGACTTGTCTGTTGAAACGTGTCACGCACAGCAGGTGCGTGACCAGCAAGGAGGAGAAAGATGAGCAAGAAAATAGCGGTTCTGATTACCGATGAATTTGAAGACTCAGAGTTTACCTCACCGGCCGAGGCCTTCACCAAAGCGGGCCATGAAGTGGTCACCATTGAGATGCAGGCGGGCAAAACCGTGAAGGGAAAACAGGGCAAAGCCGAAGTCAAAATCGACAAGGATATTGACCATGTCAGCCCGGCCGAGTTTGACGCGCTGCTGCTGCCCGGTGGTCATTCGCCTGACGCGCTGCGCGGTGACGATCGCTTTGTCACCTTTACCAAAGAGTTTGTCGCCAGCGGCAAACCGATTTTCGCCATCTGTCACGGTCCGCAGCTGCTGATCAGCGCGAACGGCGTGCGCGGTCGCAAAATGACCTGCGTGAAAGCTATCGCCATCGATCTGCGTAATGCCGGCGCGGACTTTTACGATAAAGAGGTGGTGGTTGATGATGACAAGCTGGTTACCAGCCGCACGCCTGAAGACCTGCCCGCGTTTAACCGCGAATCCCTGCGCATTCTGAACGCAGCGTAAGGCGGTCGCCCGGTGCGCCTCTGCGCGTGCCGGGCTAACGCTGCCAGACAATCTTTTTGCCAAACCCCAGCGCGTTATCGGTCATTTTCAGCTCATCGAGCGTAATTTCCCACAGCGGCGCGGTGGCTTTTTTTGCCACCGGAAAGCGCGACTGATAGGCCTTAAGCGCCTGCGCCTCATCGGTCAGCTGAATACGCCCGCGATACTGCACGCCTTTAATCAGCAGCACCGTTTTCGGCTGGCCGTTCACCGTGCCGGCGACGCGTGGATAACGCGCCATCAGCGCGCCGTGACGCGTATCCGCTTCGGTCATCAGCCAGAACGCCATGCGCGCTTCATCGAACACGTAGAAACAGTTGGCGCACCATAGCGCATCGCCGTCGCTGGCACACAGCGACAGCACGTGCTGCTTTTTCAGATAGCGAATCAGATGAGAATGGTCAGACAAGAGCAACTCCGTGCGTTGATAGCGATGCGGCCGCAGGCGCGTTACACTGCCCGCCAGCACATGAACGAGGTTTGTAAATGGAACAGGGCTGGCAGCTGTATATGCTGCAAACCGCCGCCGGGATGCTTTATACCGGCATCACCACTGACGTCAACCGTCGCCTGCAGCAGCACCAGCAGGGGCGCGGTGCCCGTGCGCTGCGCGGCAAAGGTCCACTGACGCTGGTGTTTCACTGCGCGGCTGGCGATCGCGCGGCGGCCTCCCGGCTGGAGTATCAGGTAAAACAGCTGAGCCGGGCGCAGAAACTGCTGCTGGTTGCCCAGCAGCCAGCCTGCTTAACGGCGTGGTTTAGTCGATACGATTGAAAGGTGCCGAGAAGGCGATCAGCCCTTCTGCCCCATCGAACGCATCGTCCGCCAGTTTATACACCTGAAACGCCGCTTCGCTGCCGGGCCAGCGACAGTGCAGGCCGTGACGCGCCGCCGGTTCAAAGCCGAGCGGATTGTAGAACTGCGGATCGCCC
Source organism: Enterobacterales bacterium (assembly GCA_039593635.1). Lineage (GTDB taxonomy): Bacteria > Pseudomonadota > Gammaproteobacteria > Enterobacterales > Enterobacteriaceae > Enterobacter. The sequence goes on along the minus strand of JBCNOW010000020.1, from coordinate 77,464 downwards.
AGCACCACCACGGCGCTGTAGCTGAACTCATTGAGCGAATCGAGCCCTTCATACACCAGCTGTTTAGCAATGCCCTGACTGCGCACCGAGGCATCAACCGCCAGCGGCGCCAGCGCCACCCAGTTACGATCCTCGCCCTGCAACGTCACCGGACTGAAGGCGGCATAACCCAGCACCTGGCCTTCGTCATCGGTGGCCACCACGCCCAGCGTGAGTAAACCGTCTTCACGCAGCTGCTGTACCAGTTCCGCTTCGGCTGCGGTGGCAAAACTGCGCTTTAACAGGCTGTCGATGCCTGCCGCGTCCACACCAATTTCAGTACGAATCAACATGAGATCCCCGCGCGCGCCTCAGCGGCCTTCGCGTCCTGTGTCATTCCTGCCTCAACAAAAGCAGCCAGCTGCAGCAACCCCGTGCGCAATGGCGTGGGCATGGCGTCCAGTTCTATGGCATCCATCAGATTCTTCACCTCCAGTCCCAGCTCCGTGTCGCCCTCAATCACCAGACGGCGCTGAAAGAACAACATATCGGGGTCGGCTTTGCGTGCTGCTACCAGCAGCAGATCGTTGGCTTCGCCACGAAACCAGACATCTGCTTCGGCGTCGCGCGAAACGGTCAGGCGCCCGTCCTGCAGCGTGGTGATCCAGCGCAGATTGACGTCCGCGATCTCAATGCCGAGATAGCGCCCTTGCAGAAAGTCTAACTCACCTTCAGCCAAAGCATGACGAAATTGCCAGTTTAGGAGTTGTTGCAAAACCGTTTTTTTCACGGCGAATGGTGTTAGCGACACCGGTAAAGCGAGGAATTCCGGCCCTTTTTCAATTAACAGGCCGCGTAAGCGTGCGAACATGCGCTGCACTCCCTTGAGAAAATTTTATCTATATTGCCACATCCGTCGGCTTTCGCCTCAACCGGGATCAAGGAAATCGCCCCGCGTCTGTGCGAAAATTCTCCATTCCGCCCTGGCAATCCCGCTTTCACTGCCTTAAATCAACATTGCTGCACCTGCGCTTCCTTACACTCAACGGCGTTCAGAATCCGGGGGAGGAAATTGTATGGAACTGCTGTGTCCGGCGGGGAATTTACCTGCGCTGAAATCGGCGGTGGAGCACGGCGCTGACGCGGTGTACGTCGGCCTGAAAGATGACACCAACGCCCGCCACTTTGCTGGCCTCAATTTTACCGATAAGAAACTGGCAGAAGCCGCGCGCTTCCTGCACCAGCACCGGCGTAAACTGCACGTGGCGATCAACACCTTCGCCCATCCTGACGGCCTTAACCGCTGGCAAAGCGCCATTGACGTCGCCGCACAGAACGGTGCCGATGCGCTGATTCTGGCCGATATCGCCACGCTGGAGTACGCCGCCAGCCGCTACCCGCAGGTTGAACGTCACCTGTCAGTGCAGGCGTCCGCCACCAATCTGCAGGCCATTCAGTTTTATCACCGCCACTTTGCGCTGAGTCGCGTGGTGCTGCCACGCGTGCTGTCGATGCACCAGGTGAAGCAGCTGGCGCGCGAAACGCCGGTGCCGCTTGAGGTGTTCGCCTTTGGCAGCCTGTGCATCATGGCCGAAGGCCGCTGCTATCTCTCGTCGTGGCTGACCGGCGAGTCGCCGAACAGCGCGGGCGCCTGTTCACCGGCCAAATTTGTGCGCTGGCAGCAGACGGCACAGGGCATGGAGTCGCGCCTGAACGAAGTACTGATTGACCGTTACGCCGCCGATGAGAGCGCGGGCTATCCGACGCTGTGTAAAGGACGCTACGAGGTGGATAACCAGCGCTATCACGTGCTGGAGGAGCCCACCAGCCTGAATACCCTGGCGCTGCTGCCAGAGCTGCTGCGCGCCAATATCGCCTCGGTGAAAATTGAGGGACGCCAGCGCAGCCCGGCCTATGTGGCGCAGGTGGCGAAAGTGTGGCGTCAGGCGATCGATCGCTGCATGGCCGATCCGCAACAGTTCACGGTGCAGGCGCCGTGGATGCGCGCGCTCGGTGAACTTTCTGAAGGCAGCCAGACCACGCTCGGCGCCTATCACCGCGACTGGCAATAAGGAGACCGTATGAAATACGCCATCGGCCCGGTGCTGTGGTACTGGCCAACCGCCACGCTGGAGCAGTTTTACCAGCGCGCCGCAGAAAGCAGCGCAGAGATTGTCTACCTCGGCGAAGCGGTGTGCAGCAAACGCCGCGCCACTGCGTTCAGTCAGTGGATGGAGATGGGCCGCACGCTGGCGGCCAGCGGCAAACAGGTGGTGCTGAGCACGCTGGCGCTGCTGCAGTCCCCTTCGGAAGTCAAAGAGCTGCGCCGCTATGTTGAAAACGGTGAGTTCTTACTGGAAGCCAACGATATCGGCACCGTGAACATGGCGGCAGAGCGCAAACTGCCGTTTGTCGCCGGTCCCACCCTGAATGTGTATAACGCGCAGACGCTCCAGCTGCTGCTGCAGGAGGGCATGACGCGCTGGTGCATGCCGGTGGAGATGTCACGCGACTGGCTGATTCAGCTGTTGCAGCAGTGCCATGACGCTGGCCTGCGCGACCGGTTTGAGGTTGAAGTGCTCGGCTACGGCCATCTGCCGCTGGCACTGTCGGCGCGCTGCTTTACCGCGCGTTCCGAAAACCGTGCCAAAGATGATTGCCAGACCTGCTGTATTGATTATCCCACCGGGCGCCGCGTGCTGTCGCAGGAGGGCCAGCAGGTATTTGTCCTGAACGGCATTCAGACCATGAGCGGCTACTGTTACAACCTTGGCAACGATCTCGCCGGTATGCATGGCTGGATCGATATTGTGCGCCTGTCGCCGCAGGATGAGAGCACCCTGGCACAGGTTGATCGCTTCCGCGCTAACGAAGCGGGTGAAGCGCCGCTGATGATGGCGCGCGGCAGCGACAGCAACGGTTACTGGCGCCGCCTGGCCGGAATGGCGCTGGATAGCGGCGGTTAAAGGCACATTCCGGCTATATTCCTGCCGTTATTAGCAGTTTTAATATGGGTAATGATGCGTAATACTGACTGGTGCAGGTTTACTTATCACCTGCGCCATCCTTTGCTGGAGTACCCATGTCTGAGAAGAAAACTGTTCGCCTGTCCGTGCTGGATCTGGCCCCCATTCCGCAAGGCTCGTCTGCGCGCGATGCCTTCCATAATTCGCTGGCGCTGGCGCGTCAGGCTGAAGCCCTTGGCTTTCATCGCTACTGGCTGGCCGAACACCACAACATGACCGGCATCGCCAGCGCCGCAACGTCGGTGCTGATTGGCTATCTCGCCGCTAACACCGAAACGCTGCGCCTCGGCTCCGGCGGGATCATGCTGCCCAACCACGCACCGCTGGTGATTGCCGAACAGTTTGGCACCCTGGAATCCCTCTACCCTGGCCGTATCGATCTCGGACTGGGCCGCGCGCCCGGCTCCGATCAGCGCACCATGCTGGCGCTGCGCCGTCATCTTTCGAGCGCCCAGGCCGACAGCTTCCCGGAAGATGTGGCCGATCTGATCCGCTGGTTCGATGCCGAAGAGGGCGAACATCCGCCGGTACAGCCGGTGCCTGGCCTCGGGCTGAAAATTCCGGTGTGGCTGCTGGGTTCCAGCCTGTATAGCGCGCAGCTGGCGGCGCAGCTTGGTCTGCCGTTTGCCTTTGCTTCGCACTTCGCGCCAGACCTGCTGTTGCAGGCGCTGCACCTGTATCGCGAAAAATTCCAGCCCTCTGCGCGTCTGGCAAAACCTTACGCTATGGTGTGTGTCAACGTGGTGGCGGCAGACAGCGATCGTGATGCGCGCTTCCTGTTCACCTCGATGCAGCAGCAGTTCATTAATCTGCGCCGCGGCAAGCCCGGCCCGCTGCCGGCGCCGGTGGAGAACATGGATAACCTGTGGTCGCCGTCCGAACAGTATGGCGTGCAGCAGGCGCTGAGCATGTCGGTGGTGGGCGATAAAGATAAAGTGCGCCACGGCCTTGCCGCGCTGCTGCGCGAAACCCAGGCGGATGAGATCATGGTCAACGGCCAGATTTACGATCCGCAGGCGCGCCTGCGTTCGTTCGCGCTGGCGATGGAAGCCGCACGCACGCTGTAAGCCTTACTGCGGTGGGGAGAGTCCTTCCGGCCCCACCGCCATCTTGCGCACATCGCGCGCCGGTGACTGGCCATAAAAACGGCTGTACTCCCGGCTGAACTGCGACGCACTCTGATAGCCCACCCGGTAGCCCGCCGTCCCGGCATCCAGCTTCTCAATCATCATCAGTCGGCGCGCTTCGTTGAGCCGCAACTGCTTCTGATACTGCATCGGCGTCATTGCCGTAACCGCTTTAAAGTGATGGTGCAGCGATGAAATGCTCATGCCAACGCTGCTGGCCAGCTGATCCACCTTCAGCGGTTGATGAAAGTTTTCGCGCAGCCAGCGCGCCGCGCGCGCCACTTTGTTGCCCGGGCGCTCGGTCAGCGCCATATTCAGAATGCGCGGCCCTTCCGGCCCGGTCAGCAGGCGATAGAAAATCTCCTGCTCAATCAGCGGTGCCAGCGCGGCGATATCCTGCGGCTGATCCAGCAGCGCCACCAGCCGCATCACCGCATCCACCAGCGGCGGCGCGACTTTATGGACGGTAATGCTGCGTTCGGGGGCGGCGCTGCCAATCTGCTGCGGCGGGAAATGCTCCAGATAGCGCAGCAGGCGCGCTTCGTTGATGGTGATGCCGACGCCAAGACAGGGTTTCTCTGGTGTCGCCAGCACCACGCAGGACTGCACCGGCATGTCCATGGTGACCAGCAGCAGATCGCCCGGCCCGTAATGCATCACATCATCGCCCATGCGCAGTGCTTTCTGGCCCTGGGCCATCAGCGCAAACCCCGCCCAGCTGGCAATGTGCGCCAGGCTGGAGGGGTGCGAGCTGCGGCCAAAAGAGAGAAAATCAATCGCGCTGGCGGTGCGCCCATCCTGCTGCGCGTGACGGGCAATCATCGCCACCAGCTGCTGCCACTGTTCCTGATGAATCATGCGTTAAGCACTCCGCGATGAAAAATCACTGAATCCCCATTCTTACCTGCCGATGCGGTTGCGCCTAGTCCCTGCGCCACAGATTTGCAGGATCGTGCAAAAAGCTTGCAGGATTGCGCTACCGCACAAAGCGGCAACAGCGCATGCTTTACTCACCCGAAATCTCAGGTGGAGAGACACAATGCAAGCACTTGAAGGCAAAATTGCGCTGGTGACGGGCGCGTCGAAAGGCATTGGCGCCGCCATCGCCATGACTTTCGCCGCGGCCGGCGCCCGGGTGGTGGTGAATTATCGTCAGGATGAAGCGGGCGCGGCGGATGTGGTGACCGATATCTGCGCGCTGGGAAGCGACGCCATCGCCGTACAGGCCGATATATCCCGAGAAGCTGACGTGCAGCGCCTGTTCGCCAGCAGTATTGCGCAGTTTGGCGCGCCAGACATCGTGGTCAACAACGCCGGCATGTTTCACCATGGCGACTTCGCCAACCTCAGCGTCAGCGACATGCAGCAGCAGCTCAACGTCAATCTGCTCGGTACGCTGCTGGTGTGCCAGCAGGCGGCGCAGCATTTTCCGGCGCGCGGCGGCTGCATCATTAACCTCAGCGCGCTGAATAGCCAGCGCAGCCTGCCCGGCTCGGTGCTGTGGTCAGCGACCAAAGGCGCAATCGATACCTTAACGCAGGGGCTGGCACGTGAGCTGGGCCCGCGCAACATTCGCGTCAACGCGCTGGCGCCGGGGATCATTCTGACCGAAGGGCTGCTGGCAGCGAAAAAAATGAATGCAGAATTTAAAGCGCAGCTGATCGCGGCCACGCCGCTGGGACGCTTTGGTCTGCCGGAGGATGTGGCGCAGGTGGCGCTGTTTCTGGCGTCGGAAGAGTCGGCTTATGTTACCGGTGAGCGGGTGCTGATTGCCGGCGGCGTGTAAAGTCCGCATTACAGACATAAAAAAAGGACGCTTGCGCGTCCTTTTTATTTTTAAGCGATTAACGCTTATGCATCACGGCGACGTGGTGCAGCTGCGCCTTCGTCGCGACGTGGGCCACGGCCACCTTCACGGCTGAAACGTCCGCCTTCACGACCGCCTTCGCGACGCTCAGAGAAACGACGCGGTGCGCCACCTTCACGGTTGCCACCCTCGCGGTTACCACGACGCTCGCCACCGAAACCACGACCACCGCCACGACGTTCCCGCCGCGCTCGGTCAGGACGTGGCTGTGCATCGCCCAGCAGCTGCATGTTCATCGGCTTGTTCAGGATGCGGGTACGCGTAAAGTGCTGCAGTACTTCGCCCGGCATGCCTTTTGGCAGCTCGATGGTGGAGTGGGAACCGAACAGCTTGATGTTACCAATGTAACGGCTGCTGATGTCGCCTTCGTTAGCAATCGCGCCAACGATGTGACGAACTTCAACACCATCATCACGGCCCACTTCAATGCGGTACAGCTCCATTTCGCCAGCGTCACGACGCTCACGACGTGGACGATCTTCACCACCACGCTCTGGACGGTCACCACGTGGACCACGGTCGTTACGATCGCCACGACGTTCGAAGCGATCGTCACGGTCACGGAACTCACGACGAGGACGCATCGGTGCATCTGGTGGCACGATCAGGGTACGTTCGCCCTGTGCCATCTTCAGCAGTGCTGCAGCCAGCGTTTCGATATCCAGCTCTTCGCCTTCAGCGGTTGGCTGGATCTGCGCCAGCAGCGCACGGTACTGATCCAGATCGCTGCTTTCCAGCTGCTGCTGAACTTTGGCAGCGAACTGCGCCAGACGACGCTGACTCAGCAGCTCGGCGTTAGGCAGCTCAACTTCCGGAATAGTCAGCTTCATGGTGCGTTCGATGTTGCGCAGCAGACGACGCTCGCGGTTCTCAACGAACAGCAGCGCACGGCCAGCACGACCCGCACGACCGGTACGGCCGATACGGTGAACGTAAGACTCGGAATCCATCGGGATGTCGTAGTTAACAACCAGGCTGATACGTTCAACGTCCAGACCACGTGCTGCCACGTCGGTTGCAATCAGGATATCCAGACGACCGTCTTTCAGACGCTCCAGCGTCTGCTCACGCAGGGCCTGGTTCATGTCGCCGTTCAGCGCTGCGCTGTTATAGCCGCTACGCTCCAGGGCTTCAGCCACTTCCAGGGTCGCGTTTTTGGTACGCACGAAGATAATCGCCGCATCAAAATCTTCCGCTTCCAGGAAACGCACCAGCGCTTCGTTTTTACGCATGCCGTACACAGACCAGTAGCTCTGGCTGATGTCCGGGCGAGTGGTCACGCTGGACTGAATGCGCACTTCCTGCGGCTCTTTCATGAAGCGGCGGGTAATGCGACGGATCGCTTCCGGCATGGTTGCAGAGAACAGAGCGGTCTGATGACCTTCCGGGATCTGCGCCATGATGGTTTCAACGTCTTCGATGAAGCCCATACGCAGCATTTCATCTGCTTCATCCAGTACCAGACCGCTCAGTTTAGAGAGGTCCAGGGTACCGCGCTTCAGGTGATCCAGCAGACGGCCCGGCGTACCGACGACAATCTGTGGGCCCTGGCGCAGGGCGCGTAACTGCACGTCATAACGCTGGCCGCCGTACAGGGCAACCACGTTTACGCCGCGCATATGTTTAGAGAATTCCGTCATTGCTTCAGCAACCTGAACCGCCAGTTCACGGGTTGGAGCCAGCACGAGGATCTGCGGTGCACGCAGGTCCGGATCGATGTTGTTCAGCAGCGGCAGCGAGAACGCTGCGGTTTTACCGCTACCAGTCTGGGCCATGCCCAGCACGTCACGACCAGAGAGCAGATGTGGGATACATTCTGCCTGGATCGGAGATGGTTTTTCGTAACCCAGATCGTTAAGGGCTTCAAGGATAGGAGCCTTCAGGCCCAGATCTGCAAAAGTGGTTTCGAATTCAGCCATGTAGTACGAGTGCCTCAATGTCAATGGCGGCCAGTCTACTTAGCTCATCGTGAAAATGATTAGCAATTTTCATTGAAAAGTGTGAACCGGCTCAAAGTAGGTGTATTGACGAACAACAACGCCCTCACCAGTTAAGGTGATGGCAATCAAAAGATTACGGGCTGATGTTTATGTCGTCAGCTATTGCTGGTCCGATTCTGCCAGGTCGTCTTGCTCCTGGCCCAAGAGCGATAATTCCAACAATGCATAACGGTGCTCAACGAAGTTATGTACGTTGTTAGCAACCGCTAATTTGAACAGTGCCGTAGCGCTGTCCTTATCCCCCAGACTTAGGTAGTACTTACCTAAATAGAAGTTGGTTTCACTGAGATGCTCAGCGAGCGAGGTGTTATCCGTTGCGTCCGCCTTGAGGCGTTCCATCAGCGTTGCTTCGCTAATGTTGCCCAGGTAGAACTCGACAATGTTCCATCCCCACTGTTCCTTATCCGATTTATCGAAGCGCTGTTTCAGTGCCTCTTTTGCCTGCTTCTCATCGAGCTTCCGCTCAACGATGTAAAGCCACAGGCTACGGAAAGGATCATTAGGATCGTCTTGATAAAACGCCAGCAGATCATCTTGCGCTAACTTATCACGACCGCCGTAATACAATGCGATACCGCGATTCAAGTGCGCGTAGTTGTAAGTTGGATCAAGCTCAAGTACAGAATCAAACGCTTCATAGGCAGCATCAAAATTGCCTGCCTGCGTTAAATAAATGCCTAAGTAATTGAATACTTCAGGCATATCAGGTCGGATAGCCAGCGCTTGTGAGAAATCATTTCGCGCTAATGCCCTCAGACCGAGACTATCATACAACACTCCGCGCTCATATAAAAGCTGTGCGCGTTCGTCATCGGTTAAAGCCCGACTGGCAAGAATTTGTTCCATGCGTGCCAGAATCACTTCCTGCTGCAAAGTCGGTTGCAATGGCACTGCGAGGACTTCGCTCTTACGCCAGGCAGAGTTGCTGCATCCTGCCAGCGTTAAAGCTGTCGCAACGAAACACCAGCGCAAAAAAGGCTTCATTTCCCACTCCCGAAGACAACTATTGGATGAACGTCCTGTCCCCCGGCGGCTTAACAAGGCGTCCTGCCCTCGCGATGATAACCGTCCTGCTCAGCGCCGCCGCGACCGCGCGCGACGCCGGCAAACACCGCTCCCCACCAGCAGGCAGGGAGCGGCTGATCAGGAAAAACGCTTACTCGGCGTCAGGCGTCGTCACCGCAGCGGGTGCTTCTGGCGCGCCTGGCTGGGAGACTGCTCGGTTGCTTCTTTAATGCTCAGACGGATACGGCCCTGGCGGTCAACTTCCAGAACTTTAACCGGTACTTCCTGACCCATCTGCAGGTAATCGGTCACTTTCTCAACGCGCTTGTCAGCGATCTGAGAGATGTGAACCAGACCTTCTTTACCGCCACCGATGGCAACGAACGCGCCAAAGTCAACGATACGGGTCACTTTACCTGCGTAGATACGGCCCACTTCGATTTCTGCAGTGATTTCTTCGATGCGACGAATCGCGAATTTCGCTTTCTCGCCGTCGGTCGCTGCGATCTTCACAGTACCGTCGTCTTCGATTTCGATGGTGGTGCCCGTCTCTTCGGTCAGCGCACGGATTACGGAACCGCCCTTACCGATAACATCTTTGATCTTGTCTGGGTTGATCTTGATGGTGTGGATACGCGGAGCGAATTCAGAGATATCACCGACGCGGCGCGTTGATAGCCTGTTCCATCACGCCCAGGATGTGCAGACGCGCACCTTTAGCCTGGTTCAGAGCAACCTGCATGATCTCTTTGGTGATACCTTCAATTTTGATATCCATCTGCAGCGCAGAGATACCGTCGCGGGAACCCGCCACTTTGAAGTCCATATCGCCCAGGTGGTCTTCGTCGCCCAGAATGTCAGACAGAACAACGAAGTTGTCGCCTTCTTTCACCAGGCCCATTGCGATACCCGCAACGGCGGCTTTGATTGGCACGCCTGCATCCATCAGCGCCAGAGAGGCACCACACACGGAAGCCATGGAAGAAGAACCGTTAGATTCGGTGATTTCAGAAACCACACGAACGGTGTACGGGAATTTGTCTGCGTCTGGCATCACTGCCAGTACGCCGCGCTTCGCCAGACGACCGTGACCAATTTCACGACGCTTCGGCGAACCAACCATACCGGTCTCACCTACGGAGTACGGAGGGAAGTTGTAGTGGAACAGGAAGCTGTCAGTGCGCTCGCCCATCAGCTCGTCGATGATCTGCGCGTCACGCGCGGTACCCAGGGTCGCGGTTACCAGCGCCTGCGTTTCACCACGGGTGAACAGCGCAGAACCGTGAGTACGTGGCAGTACGCCAGTACGCACGTCCAGACCACGGATCATGTCTTTTTCACGGCCATCGATACGCGGCTCGCCTGCCAGTACGCGGCTACGAACAACGTTTTTCTCGATAGCGTGCAGGATTTCGCCCAGCTCGTTAGCGTCCAGCGTTTCGTCTTCAGCCACCAGGGTGGCGATGGTTTCGTCTTTGATCACGTCAACCTGAGCATAACGCTCCTGTTTGTCGGTGATGCGGTAAGCATCGCTCAGACGAGATTCTGCCAGAGCAGCAACGCGTGCGTTCAGCGCGTCGTTTGCCGCTTCTGGCTGCCAGTCCCAACGTGGTTTACCGGCTTCTTTCACCAGGTCGTTGATGTTCTGGATAACAACCTGCTGCTGGTCGTGGCCGAACACCACAGCGCCCAGCATCTGGTCTTCGCTCAGCAGTTCAGCTTCGGATTCCACCATCAGCACAGCCGCTTCAGTACCGGCAACCACCAGGTCCAGCTTACTCTCTTTCAGCTCTTCCTGGGTTGGGTTCAGCACGTACTGGTCGTTGATGTAACCGACGCGCGCGGCACCGATTGGACCATTGAATGGAATACCAGACAGTGACAGGGCAGCGGAGGCACCGATCATCGCAACGATGTCCGGGTTAACCTGTGGGTTAACGGAAACAACGGTCGCAATAACCTGAACTTCGTTTACGAAGCCTTCCGGGAACAGCGGACGAACCGGGCGGTCAATCAGACGCGCGATCAGGGTTTCGCCTTCGCTTGGACGGCCTTCACGACGGAAGAAGCCACCCGGGATTTTACCGGCAGCGTAGGTACGCTCCTGGTAGTTAACGGTCAGGGGGAAAAAGTCCTGACCTGGTTTAGCTTTTTTCTGGCCAACAACGGTAACGAATACCGCGGTGTCATCCATGCTTACCATAACGGCAGCAGTAGCCTGACGTGCCATCATGCCGGTTTCCAGCGTGACGGTATGTTGACCATACTGGAATTTACGAACGATCGGATTCAGCAAAATTCTGTCCTTTCTTAAATGTATGACAGCACACCACCCAGGCGTGCTGTCGATTTAACCCGACCTTCTTCGCATCCTCGCGACTAATGACAACCGACACCCCCATGGGTGAAGCCTCTCATTAGCCGCGCGAACCTCTGCAATGAAGATCATTTATAGCAACAATACAATAGTTTCCATTGAATTGCTGCCGTCTGGTTGAAAAAAGGGGCCATCAGGCCCCCTTTTCTGAAACTCGCAAGACTTAGCGACGCAGACCCAGACGCTCGATCAGCGCGGTGTAGCGTGCAACATCTTTACGTTTCAGGTAGTCGAGCAGTTTACGACGCTGAGAAACCATGCGCAGCAGACCACGACGGCTGTGGTGATCTTTTTTGTGCTCTGCAAAGTGACCCTGCAGGTGGTTAATCTGTGCAGTCAGCAGTGCAACCTGAACTTCGGTAGAACCGCTGTCGTTAGTACCACGACCAAACTCAGAAACGATTTTAGCTTTAGCTTCAACGCTTAGAGACATTTTCAAACTCCAAAGTATAAAGAATGTAAGGGTGCCGATCTCTAATTCAGCGACCCCATGTACGCCCCGCAAATTGTTAAACAATTTACCGGACGTTAAGCGGCGATATTCTACTCGTCTCCCGACGTTAAGCTTATCGCAAAGTGAGCTGTAACGGCCAGCACGCGATCAGCCGGCATACTCGACGACCAGACGACGCGGCGCAACGCGCCCTTCACCGTCCATTTCACCCATACCGATAAATTTCCCTTCATCACCTTCCGTCACGCGCACCAGCCCTTCCAGCGGTGCATCCGCCGTGCGAACCGGATTGCCGTTTTTAAAGTAAACGGACGATGTTAAAGGAAGATTAACTACCGGGAAGTCCGCAGCCGGGCTGTCCATCGGCATCAGCAACGGATCAACAAATCGCCGGCTGCGAATCCCCTGCGGTTTCCGCCGCTTCAACCTGCGCAACCAGCGCGTGCAGCTGTTCCAGGGTCACCATGCGCTCAACCGGATACTTGCTCGACCGCCAGACGACGCAGGATAGATCACATGCGCGCCGCAGCCCAGCTTCTCACCCAGATCGTCGATGATGGTGCGAATATAGGTCCCTTTCGAACAGTGGACTTCCAGCTCCAGCTCATCGCCTTCGTGGCGAATAAACAGCAGCTCATACACGGTAATCGGACGGGCTTCACGCGGCACTTCAATGCCCTGGCGCGCATATTCGTAGAGTTTTTTGCCCTGATATTTCAGCGCCGAATACATCGACGGCACCTGCAGCGTATCCCCGCGGAAGCTCTCCAGCGCCGCATCCAGCTTTCAGCCGCGCTGAAGGTCACCGGACGCTCTTCCACCACCTGGCCATCCGCGTCGGAGGTATCCGTGCGCTGGCCCAGCCTGGCGATAACGCGATAACGCTTATCCGAATCCAGCAGGTACTGGGAAAACTTTGTCGCTTCCCCCAGACAGACCGGCAGCATACCGGTCGCCAGCGGATCGAGCGCGCCGGTATGGCCCGCACGGTTGGCATTAAAAATACGCTTCACTTTTTGCAGCACGTCGTTGCTGGATGCGCCCTGGGGTTTATCCAGCAGCAGCACGCCATGCACGTCGCGACCACGACGACGAGGACGACTCATCAGTCCTCCTTGCTGTCGTCCGCCGGGTTTACACGACGTTCGTCGTCATGTTTCACCACGCTGGTCACCAGGTTGGACATACGCATACCTTCAACCAGCGAGTTGTCGTAGAAGAAGGTCAGCTCTGGCACGATACGCAGGCGCATCGCTTTACCGAGCAGAGAGCGGATAAAACCGGAGGCTTCCTGCAGCGCTTTAATGCCGTTTTTCACCGCCGCTTCGTCCTGATCGTTCAGGAAGGTCACGAACACTTTGGCATAGGCCAGGTCACGGGACATTTCCACGCCAGAGACGGTGGTCATCATACCCAGACGCGGGTCTTTAATTTCGCGTTGCAGGATGAGCGCGATCTCTTTCTGCATTTCCTGCGCCACGCGCTGCGGGCGACCAAATTCTTTCGCCATAATAAATTCTCCAGACAAAAAAGGGGCTAAAAGCCCCTTTTAAAATTATTGCCGGGTGGCACGAGGCAATCCCGGCCTACATATGACATCACATCCCGCCACCAGCACCACATCGGATTAGTCGATGCTGCGTTGAATTTCGATGATTTCGAACACTTCGATCATATCGCCAACGCGAACGTCGTTGTAGTTCTTCACGCCGATACCACATTCCATGCCGTTACGGACTTCGTTAACGTCATCTTTGAAGCGACGCAGGGATTCCAGCTCGCCTTCGTAGATAACCACGTTGTCGCGCAGTACGCGGATCGGGTTGTGACGTTTGATGGTGCCTTCGGTAACCATACAGCCCGCGATCGCGCCGAATTTCGGTGATTTGAACACGTCACGCACTTCAGCCAGACCGATGATCTGCTGTTTCAGCTCAGGAGACAGCATACCGCTCATCGCTGCTTTCACTTCGTCGATCAGGTTATAGATGACGGAGTAGTAACGCAGATCCAGGCTTTCCGCTTCGATCACGCGACGCGCAGATGCATCAGCACGCACGTTGAAGCCAACCAGGATGGCGTTGGACGCAGCAGCCAGGGTCGCGTCGGTTTCGGTGATACCACCTACGCCAGAACCGATGATCTTCACTTTCACTTCGTCGGTAGACAGTTTCAGCAGGGAGTCGGAGATCGCTTCCACAGAACCCTGAACGTCGGCCTTCAGTACGATGTTCACTTCGTGAACTTCGCCTTCAGGTCATGTTCGCGAACATGTTTTCCAGTTTGGATTTCTGCTGACGAGCCAGTTTAACTTCACGGAATTTGCCCTGACGATACAGTGCAACTTCACGCGCTTTCTTCTCGTCACGCACAACGGTCACTTCGTCACCGGCAGCCGGCACACCGGACAGACCGAGGATTTCCACCGGAATGGACGGACCCGCTTCCAGCACTTCACGGCCCAGTTCGTCACGCATCGCACGCACGCGGCCGTATTCGAAGCCGCACAGAACGATATCGCCCTTGTGCAGTGTACCTTCACGAACCAGAACGGTAGCCACCGGGCCACGACCTTTATCCAGGAAGGATTCGATAACCACGCCGCTCGCCATACCTTTACGGATCGCTTTCAGCTCCAGAACTTCAGCCTGCAGCAGGATCGCGTTCAGCAGGTCGTCGATACCGGTACCCGCTTTCGCAGATACGTGGACGAACTGGCTTTCGCCGCCCCACTCTTCCGGCATGATACCGTACTGGGACAGTTCGTTCTTAACGCGGTCCGGATCGGCTTCTGGCTTATCGATCTTGTTCACCGCAACCACCACCGGCACACCGCGCCGCTTTCGCGTGCTGGATAGCTTCGATGGTCTGCGGCATGACGCCATCGTCGGCAGCAACAACCAGAACAACGATATCCGTCGCCTGAGCACCACGGGCACGCATTGCGGTAAACGCGGCGTGGCCTGGGGTATCCAGGAAGGTGATCATGCCGTTGTCGGTTTCTACGTGGTAAGCACCGATGTGCTGGGTAATACCACCCGCTTCGCCGGAGGCCACCTTGGTGGAACGAATGTAGTCGAGCAGCGAGGTTTTACCGTGGTCAACGTGACCCATGATGGTCACGACCGGCGCACGCGGTTCAGCCGCAGCACCAGTATCACGGTCGCTCATTACTGCTTCTTCCAGCTCGTTTTCACGACGCAGGATAACTTTGTGGCCCATCTCTTCGGCAACCAGCTGTGCGGTTTCCTGGTCGATAACCTGGTTGATGGTCGCCATTGCGCCCAGCTTCATCATCGCTTTGATGACCTGAGAGCCTTTAACCGCCATCTTGTTCGCCAGATCGCCAACGGTGATGGTTTCACCAATCACAACGTCACGGTTAACCGCCTGAGCTGGCTTCTGGAAGCCCTGCTGCAGAGAAGAACCTTTACGCTTACCGCCTTTACCACCACGAACCGCTGCACGTGCTTCTTCGCGATCAGCTTTAGATTCAGCGTGTTTGTTGCCTTTCTTCGCCGGACGCGCGGCTTTTGCATTACGACCACGGCCACGACCGCCTTCTACTTCACGGTCGTTATCATCTTCAGCCTGACGCGCATGCTGAGAAGTGGTCACGTGATAGTCGCTGGTATCTTCAGTCAGTTCAGCGGTATTCACGCCATTCTTCTCGTTTTCTTCTGCCATACGACGCGCTTCTTCAGCCACGCGGCGCGCTTCTTCTTCCAGCTTACGGCGGGCTTCTTCTTCCGCTTTACGCTTCAGCTCGGCAGCTTCATTTTCACGGCGGGCTTTTTCAGCCTGGGCGGTTTTGGTCATTTCGTCTGTCTGTTGATTGCTCACTTTGTCTTTTTCCGCAGCGTCACGCTTCACTTTATCACTGGCGTCGCGTTTCGCTTTTTCTGCGGCCTCACGTTCAGCTTTTAATTCTGCTTCACGTTTGGCGGCTGCTTCCGCCTCACGCTGAGCTTGTTCTTCCGCTTCACGCTGTGCCTGCTCTTCCGCGGCAAGGCGCTCTGCCTCTTGCGGATCACGTTTTACAAAGGTGCGCGTCTTGCGGACTTCAATTTGTACCGATTTACTTTTGCCACCGGTACCAGGGATATTTAACGTGCTACGCGTTTTGCGCTGCAGCGTTAACTTGTCAGGCGTAGAGCCGTGTTCACGGTTCAGGTGCGTTAACAAGGTTTGTTTTTCTTGCGCGGTCACCGAGTCATCAGCGGACTTCGGGATCCCTGCATCAGCAAATTGCTGTACCAGGCGGTCCAGGAGGTCTGAATCTCAGCAGCCAGCGATTTTACAGTTACATCAGTCATGCTGTTCCTTCCTGCTACAGTTTATTACGCTTCGTCGCCGAACCAGCAAATATTACGTGCGGCCATGATGAGCTCGCCGGCTTTCTCGTCGGTTAAACCTTCGATATCAGCCAGGTCATCAACGCCTTGCTCAGCGAGATCTTCCAGCGTACAAACACCACGGGCAGCCAGCTTGAACGCAATCGCACGATCAAGACCTTCCAGATTCAGCAGGTCATCAGCCGGCTTCTTATCGCCAAGGCTTTCTTCCTGAGCCAGTGCCAGGGTGGTCAGTGCGTTTTTAGCGCGTTCACGCAGGGCTTCAACGGTTGGTTCATCCAGACCGTCAATTTCCAGCAGCTCTTTCATTGGCACATAGGCCAGTTCTTCCAGCGTAGAGAAACCTTCTTCTACCAGAACGGTGGCGAAGTCTTCGTCAATGTCCAGGTATTTGGTGAAGGTATCGATCGCCGCATGGGCTTCAGCCTGATGCTTGGCCTGCAGGTCATCAACGGTCATGACGTTGAGTTCCCAGCCGCTCAGCTGTGACGCCAGACGTACGTTCTGACCGTTACGGCCGATCGCCTGCGCCAGGTTGCCCGCTTCAACAGCGATATCCATGGTGTGTTTGTCTTCGTCAACAACGATAGACGCCACATCGGCCGGAGCCATTGCGTTGATCACGAACTGCGCCGGGTTGTCGTCCCACAGAACGATATCAATACGCTCGCCGCCCAGCTCGGTAGAAACCGCCTGAACGCGCGCACCGCGCATACCGACGCAAGCACCGACCGGATCGATACGCTTGTCGTTGGTTTTCACCGCAATTTTGGCACGGGAGCCCGGATCGCGAGCTGCCGCTTTGATCTCAATAACTTCTTCGCCGATTTCCGGCACTTCGATGCGGAACAGTTCAACCAGCATTTCTGGTTTAGAACGGGTCACGAACAGCTGTGCACCACGCGCTTCAGGGCGCACGGCGTACAGAACACCACGAATACGGTCGCCCGGGCGGAAGTTTTCACGCGGCAGCATATCTTCACGCAGGATCACGGCTTCAGCGTTACCCGGCAACCCTTCGGATTTGATCTCCAGGGAGATGTTGTCGCGGTTCACTTTCTTCACCACGCCGGTGATGATTTCGCCTTCCTGATCGCGGAACTGATCGACAACCAGCGCGCGCTCGGCTTCGCGCACTTTCTGCACGATAACCTGCTTAGCGGTCTGGGTGGTGATACGGTCGAAGGTCACAGATTCAATCTGATCTTCAACGTAGTCACCCACGTTCAGACTTTCGTCTTCAAAACGTGCGGCTTCCAGGGTGATCTCTTTGGTCGGCTGGGTCACTTCTTCAACGATTACCCAACGACGGAATGTATCGAAGTCACCGCTTTTACGATCGATTTCTACGCGAACATCGATCTCTTGTTCGTATTTTTTCTTGGTTGCTGTAGCCAGTGCACTTTCCAGCGCTTCGAAAATTTTCTCACGCGGCAGTGATTTCTCGTTGGAGACGGCTTCAACAACAGCCAAAATTTCTTTGTTCATCGCGGGCTTTTCACCTCAATCCAGACTGTTAAAAGTGGGGGACCAGGTTCGCCTTCTGGATATTACTCAGCGCGAACACTTCATCTTTGCCTTCGACTGTCACCGTGATCATTTCACCATCAACGGCTTTGATAATTCCCTGCCATTTACGGCGGTTCTGTACGGCCATACGCAGAACGAGAGCCACTTCTTCACCGGTAAAGCGCACATAGTGCTCGGCCGTGAACATCGGGCGATCGAGGCCAGGTGAGGAAACTTCCAGGTTGTACGCAACGGTAATCGGATCTTCAACATCAAGAACCGCACTCACCTGGTGGCTGACATCAGCACAATCATCAACATTGATGCCATCTTCACTATCAATATAGATGCGCAGCGTCGATGTGCGGCCGCGAACGAATTCGATGCCGACCAGTTCGTAGCCCAGTGCTTCGACCGGTGCAGTAATCATCTCTGTTAATTTTTGCTCTAATGTGGACAAGCCCACCCCCAAGACATAAAAAAAGGGCGTAAAGCCCAGTTATTCTGTAGTCAGATAACAAAAAACCCCGATAAATCGGGGCTTTAGATAACTGAACCCTATAGCCACAACTGTGGCCTGGAGCACTCTCCGAAAGAATTTTTTCAAATCCAGCTACGAAGGCTCTAAGTCTTCACAGTATATTTGAAAAAGAACTTTATGGGAAAGTGGTTGCGGGGGCCGGATTTGAACCGACGACCTTCGGGTTATGAGCCCGACGAGCTACCAGGCTGCTCCACCCCGCGCCTGAAACGTGGCAAATTCTACGCCGTTTTGCGACAAATGCAATATGCTGGGATTTGGTACCGAGGACGGGACTTGAACCCATAAGCCCGTTAGGGCACTACCACCTCAAGGTAGCGTGTCTACCAATTCCACCACCTCGGTACGGAATACTTACTGCGGGATATCGCTGGTTGGCTTAGCCGGTGCAGCTGGCTGAGTCTGCTCAGTTTTCGCTGGCGCGCTCAGGTTTTCCCACTCGCTTCCTTTGCTGGTCTTGTTGCTGTTGATATTGCCCAGCACCAGACTGATGATGAAGAACAGCGTAGCCAGAATCGCCGTCGTGCGGGTCATGAAGTTCGCAGAACCACTTGAACCGAACAGCGTACCGGAAGCGCCTGCTCCGAAGGAGGCTCCCATATCAGCGCCTTTACCTTGCTGCAGCATAATCAGCGCTACGAGAGCGATGGCTACAATAAGGAAAACAACTAAAAGAGCTTCGTACATAATCAACCTGTTCCTTGCGGATTTGCCGCATACCAATGCTTCGACCAATTAGCAGGATTTTTGTTTCCCACTGAAGCGGGTGTGAATACTAACCAAAGCGAATGACCTTCGCAAGGGCAATTTTGACGCATTGTATCAACTGCGGAAAAAAACAGCAAAAAGCCATTAATTGCTTAAAACAAAGGCGGCAAAAGCCGCCTTTTTAAACTTACCCAGAAAATTATGCAGCTTTCACGGCATCCGCAATACGGTGCGCAAATTCGGTCACCTGCGCTTCGTCTTCGCCTTCCACCATCACGCGGATCAGCGGCTCGGTACCCGACTTACGCAGCAGCACGCGCCCACGGCTGCCCAGCGCCGCTTCAACCTCAGCCGTCATTACCGCTTTCACGTTGTCATTTTCCAGCGGATCGCCTTTCCCTGCCGGCAGTGAAACGCACGTTGACCAGAATCTGCGGGAACATTTTCATCCCGCTGCACAGATCGTGCAGGCTCATATGGTTGCGCGCCATCGCGGCAACCACCTGCAGACCCGCTACGATACCGTCACCGGTGGTGGTTTTGTCCAGCAGGATCACGTGACCGGAGTTCTCCGCACCAATACGCCAGCCTTTCTCCTGCAGTTTTTCCAGCACGTAGCGGTCGCCCACTTTCGCACGAACAAACGGAATACCCAGCTGTTTCAGCGCCAGCTCCAGCCCCATGTTGCTCATCAGCGTGCCTACCGCGCCGCCGCGCAGCTGCCCCTGACGCAGGCCTTCACGGGCAATGATGTAGAGGATCTGGTCGCCATCGACCTTGTTACCTTCGTGGTCAACCATGATCACGCGGTCGCCGTCGCCGTCCAGGGCAATGCCCAGATCGGCTTTTTCTGCCAGCACGCGCGCCTGCAGGGCACGCACGTCCGTCGCACCGACTTCTTCGTTAATGTTCAGACCATCCGGCTCGCACAGCCGATGGCGATGACTTTCGCACCCAGCTCGCGGAACACATTCGGCGCGATGTGATAGGTCGCGCCGTTTGCACAGTCCACCACAATTTTGAGGTGCGCCAGGCTCAGCTCATTCGGGAAGGTGCCTTTGCAGAATTCAATATAACGGCCCGCCGCATCAACGATACGGTTCGCTTTACCCAGCTCAGCGGAATCGACGCAGGTGATCTCTTTTTCCATTTCCAGCTTCAATGGCCTCTTCCACCTCGTCCGGCAGCTTGGTGCCATCGATGGAGAAGAACTTGATGCCGTTGTCGTAGAACGGGTTATGCGACGCCGAGATCACGATCCCCGCTTCCGCACGGAAGGTGCGCGTCAGGTAGGCAACAGCCGGTGTTGGCATTGGGCCTGTAAAGGAAGCAGAAAGCCCCGCAGCCGCCAGACCGGCTTCCAGCGCGGATTCCAGCATATAGCCGGAAATACGGGTATCTTTACCAATGAATAATCTTACGTGAGCCATGACGCGCCAGTACCTTGCCGGCAGCCCAACCCAGCTTCAGAACAAAATCAGGGGTGATTGGAGCATCGCCTACGCGCCCACGGATACCATCGGTACCAAAATATTTACGATTACTCATAGCGTTTGTTTTCCTTCGCTGCCAGTGTGGCTTCCACCACACGCATGGCTTCTACTGTTTCTTTGACGTCATGGACACGAATAATGTGCGCGCCCTGCATCGCCGCAATCACCGCGCAGGCCAGGCTGCCACTCAGGCGCTCCCCCGGCCCTACATTCAGCAACTGCCCAATCATCGATTTCCTCGACATCCCCACCAGCAGCGGCAGGCCAAAATGATGAAATTCCTGATAAGCGCGCAAGCAACGCATAATTGTGTGAGAGATTTTTACCGAAACCGAACCCCGGGTCGAGCAGCAATTTCTCTTTTGGGATGCCTGCACGCTCACAGCGTGCAATATGCTCAATAAAGAAGCGATTCACGTCGGCAAAGACATCATCATACTTCGGCGCTTCCTGCATGGTTTTCGGTTGGCCCTGCATGTGCATCAGGCATACCGGCAGGCCGGTTTCTGCAGCGGCCTCAATCGCACCCGGCTCGGTCAGCGAGCGGATATCATTAATAATGTGAGCACCCACTCGCGCCACTTCGCGGATCACTTCTGGTTTGGACGTATCGACGGAGATCCACACCTCAAAGCGCTGCGCGATGGCCTCAACCACCGGCACCACGCGCGCCAGCTCTTCTTCCACCGAAACATCTGCCGCGCCCGGACGCGTCGATTCACCACCAACGTCAATGATGGTGGCACCCGCGTTGATCATCAAATTGGCGTGCTTAACCGCCTCGATAAGCGTGTTGTGCGTGCCGCCATCAGAGAAGGAGTCAGGCGTAACATTCAGGATCCCCATCACATGCGGATGTGAGAGATCGAGATGCGAGTCCTGGGCGAAGAGTTTCATGGCTAAAATCTCCCTGGTTTTAGTATGGTTTAACGGAAAAGAAAAAACCCCGGAGCAAGCTCCAGGGTTTGAGGTACAGACAAACGCTTCAACAGCAGTGACTTACTTGTCGCCCAACTGTTCTGACATGGTGTTGCCCGGGTTTGGCGTACGCGGTTCATCAACCGGACGCGGCGCACGCGGGGTGCCATTGTTGTCAGAGTTGTTGGAAGCACCTGGATCTTCCCAGCCTGCTGGCGGACGCACTTCGCGGCGAGCCATCAGGTCGTCAATCTGCGGTGCATCGATGGTCTCATATTTCATGAGCGCATCTTTCATCGAATGCAGGATGTCCATGTTGTCGTTCAGGATCTGACGTGCACGACCGTAGTTACGTTCAATCAGCGCTTTCACTTCCTGGTCGATGATACGTGCCGTTTCATCGGACATATGTTTCGCTTTCGCCACAGAGCGGCCCAGGAACACTTCACCCTCTTCCTCTGCATAGAGCAGCGGACCGAGTTTGTCGGAGAAGCCCCACTGGGTCACCATGTTACGCGCCAGGTTTGTCGCCACTTTAATATCGTTGGACGCACCGGTAGAAACGTGTTCCGCACCGTAGATAATCTCTTCTGCCAGACGACCGCCGTACAGGGTTGAAATCTGGCTTTCCAGCTTCTGACGGCTGGCGCTGATCGCGTCGCCTTCAGGCAGGAAGAAGGTCACACCCAGCGCACGGCCGCGCGGGATAATCGTCACTTTATGCACCGGATCGTGTTCCGGCACCAGGCGACCGATAATCGCATGGCCCGCTTCGTGGTACGCCGTGGACTCTTTCTGCGCTTCCGTCATCACCATGGAGCGACGTTCCGCACCCATCATGATTTTGTCTTTCGCTTTCTCGAACTCCACCATGGAGACCACGCGCTTGTTACCGCGTGCGGCAAACAGTGCAGCTTCGTTGACCAGGTTAGCCAGGTCCGCACCGGAGAAGCCAGGGGTACCACGCGCAATGATTGCCGCGTCGATATCTGGCGCCAGCGGTACGCGACGCATATGGACTTTCAGAATCTGTTCACGACCGCGAACATCCGGCAGACCGACCACAACCTGACGGTCGAAACGGCCTGGACGCAGCAGCGCGGGGTCAAGTACGTCCGGACGGTTAGTTGCCGCGATAACGATAATACCTTCGTTACCTTCGAAGCCGTCCATCTCAACCAGCATCTGGTTCAGGGTCTGCTCACGCTCATCATGACCACCGCCCAGGCCTGCGCCACGCTGGCGGCCTACGGCGTCGATTTCATCGATGAAGATGATGCACGGTGCTGCCTTCTTGGCCTGCTCGAACATGTCACGCACACGAGATGCACCGACACCCACGAACATTTCCACGAAGTCAGAACCTGAAATAGTAAAGAACGGCACCTTCGCTTCACCCGCGATGGCTTTCGCCAGCAGGGTTTTACCGGTACCCGGAGGGCCGACCATCAGGACGCCTTTCGGGATCTTACCGCCCAGCTTCTGGAAACGGCTCGGCTCGCGCAGGTATTCAACCAGTTCACCCACCTCTTCTTTTGCTTCGTCACAACCTGCTACGTCAGCAAACGTGGTCTTGATCTGGTCTTCCGTCAGCATACGCGCCTTGCTCTTACCGAACGACATGGCACCTTTGCCACCGCCGCCCTGCATCTGGCGCATAAAGAAGATCCAGACGCCGATAAGAAGCAGCATCGGGAACCAGGAAATGAAGATAGAAGCCAGCAGGCTTGGTTCTTCTGGCGGCTCACCTACCACCTTGACGTTTTTGGTCAGAAGGTTATCAAGCAGCTTAGGATCGTTCACCGGGATGTAAGTCGTGTAACGGTTACTATCTTTCTTGGTAACGTTGATCTCACGTCCGTTGATACGCGCTTCGCGAACCTGGTCCTGATTGACCTCCTGCAGGAAGGTAGAATAATCCACCTTGCGGCCATTCGACTCGCTGGGCCCAAAGCTCTGGAATACTGACATCAGCACAACGGCAATGACCAGCCAGAGTATTAGGTTTTTCGCCATGTCACTCAAGGGATTAACCTCATATTACAACTGTGTTAAAAACAGCGTCAGGATACTCTATATCCAGTTTCATTCAAACTTTCGCCTGAAATCTACCGGTTATCATTTTCGCCCGGTCGCTACAATATACACTTCTCGGGAACGGGCCCGGGAAGAGTCCGGCTTACGAACTTTAACCTTCGCAAACAGGGAGCGAATTTCCTTAAGATACTCCTCGAAACCTTCGCCCTGAAACACCTTCACAACAAAACTACCACCAGGCGCTAGTACATCACGACACATTTCTAACGCTAGCTCCACCAGATACATGGCGCGGGGGATATCCACCGCCGGTGTTCCGCACATATTTGGTGCCATATCCGACATGACAACCTGGACCTTACTGTCACCAACACGATCAAGTAACGCTTTCAGCACTAATTCATCACGAAAGTCGCCCTGAAGGAAGTCGACACCAACGATGGGATCCATTGGTAAAAGATCGCACGCGATGATGCGGCCCGTGCCGCCAATCTGCGTTACCGCATACTGGGACCATCCGCCAGGTGCCGCACCGAGGTCAACAACCGTCATCCCCGGCTTAAAAAGTTTGTCACTTTGCTGTATTTCATCAAGTTTAAACCAGGCACGGGAACGCAACCCCTTTTTCTGTGCCTGTTGAACATATTTATCGCTAAAGTGTTCCTGAAGCCAGCGGCTGGAACTGGCAGAACGCTTTTTACCTGTCATTTAACATTTCCGTCCTGGTTCATCGTTGCTTGCCTGTGACATAAATTTCTACGCAGCTATTTGGCGATATAAGGGAGATGGCGGTAGAATGAACCGTTTTCAATCCCAACGTAAGCAAAAATATACGATGAATCTGAGTACTAAACAAAAACAGCACCTTAAAGGTCTGGCACATCCGCTCAAGCCTGTAGTGATGCTTGGCAACAATGGTTTGACCGAAGGGGTGCTTGCCGAGATTGAACAAGCGCTGGAACACCACGAGCTGATCAAGGTGAAAATCGCCTCTGAAGACAGAGACACTAAAAACCTGATCGTGGAAGCCATCGTGCGCGAAACCGGCGCCTGTAATGTACAGGTCATCGGTAAAACGCTGGTGCTCTATCGCCCATCTAAAGAGCGTAAAATCTCGCTGCCACGCTAAGGATATCCTGAATCAAACACATTTTCTGTGTAAAACGAGGGATTTCTGTCAGCAGGCGAGCAAAATGCCATGCTCCTTGAGTTGATAAAAGGCCGCTACGCGGCCTTTTTCTTTTCTTTACAATGTATCAACATCTTAGTAGAGAAGCGAATTACAGGTATTCAACCTTAATAATTTCGTATTCCACTTCGCCGCCAGGGGTGCGCATGGTGACAACATCGTCCTCTTTGCCAATCAGGCCGCGAGCAATCGGTGAGTTCACCGAAATCAGGTTCTGTTTGAAGTCAGCTTCATCATCGCCCACGATGCGGTAAGTCTGCTCTTCGTCGTTGTCCAGGTTCAGAACGGTGACGGTAGAACCAAAGATCACGCGGCCATTGTTCGGCATTTTGGTGATATCGATAACCTGCGCATTGGACAGCTTCGCTTCGATATCCTTAATACGCCCTTCACAGAAACCCTGCTGCTCGCGCGCCGCATGGTATTCAGCATTCTCTTTCAGGTCGCCATGCTCACGGGCTTCCGCGATAGCGGCGATGATTTCAGGGCGACGCACGGATTTCAGGAAATCCAGCTCTTCGCGCAGTTTTTCGGCACCACGTAAGGTCATCGGAATAGCTTGCATTTGTTATACCTCTTAAACATTCCTGTTGGGAGCAGTGTTCCCTGCTCCTGCCCCCCTAAGCGGGCAAGAAGCAAAAAGAAAACCGACCCGGGAGCGACGCCCCAGGTCAGCAGCAATTTTTCAATTTGATACGCATTTTACCGCGAAGTTCACTATGGGTCATCGTTTACTTTGCAGTGCTATGCACCGTAGTATGACGGTTTGTTTTCGGGTTGTTAGCGCGAGATTATGCGATTTTCCAGTTTTATCATCGGATTGACTACCAGTATAACGTTCACCGCTCAGGCCGCGAATGTTGATGAGTACATTAATCAGCTTCCCGCAGGCGCGAACCTCGCCCTGATGGTGCAGAAGGTTGGCGCACAGGCTCCCGAGATTGACTATCACAGTCAACAGATGGCGCTGCCTGCCAGTACCCAGAAGGTGATCACTGCCCTCGCCGCCCTGCTTCAGCTCGGGCCTGACTTCCGTTTTACCACCACGCTTGAAACCAAAGGTAACGTCGAGCGATGGCGAACTGAAAGGCGATCTTATCGCCCGCTTTGGCGGCGATCCCACCTTTAAACGCCAGGATATCCGCAACATGGTGGCGGTGCTGAAAAAATCCGGCGTGACAAGAAAATCGATGGCAATGTGCTGATCGATACCTCCATTTTTGCCAGCCACGATAAAGCCCCAGGCTGGCCGTGGAACGACATGACGCAGTGCTTTAGCGCCCCGCCTGCGGCCGCGATTGTTGACCGCAACTGCTTCTCGATTTCGCTTTACAGCGCGCCAAAACCGGACTGATTTAGCGTTTATTCGCGTGGCATCTTACTATCCGGTGCACCATGTTCAGCCAGGTGCGTACGCTGGCTAAAGGCTCCCCGGACGCGCAGTACTGCGAACTGGACGTGGTGCCCGGCGATCTTAACCGCTACACCCTCACCGGCTGCCTGACGCAGCGCGCCGATCCGCTGCCGCTGGCCTTCGCCATCCAGGATGGCGCAAGCTATGCGGGCGCGATTCTTAAAGACGAACTGAAGCAGGCAGGAATAACCTACACCGGCACTCTGCCTGCGCCAGACGCAGGTCAACCAACCGGGCACGGTCATCGCCAGCAAACAGTCTGCGCCGCTGCACGATTTGCTGCGGATCATGCTGAAAAAGTCTGACAACATGATTGCCGACACCGTATTCCGCATGATTGGTCACGCGCGCTTTGGCGTGCCGGGAACCTGGCGCGCGGGTTCAGACGCGGTTCGTCAGATCCTGCGCCAGCAGGCGGGGATCGATCTGGGTAACACTATCGCCGTCGATGGTTCCGGACTATCGCGCCATAACCTGATCGCCCCGGCCACCATGATGCAGGTGCTTCAGTACATTGCACAACATGACACTGAGCTAAACTTTATCTCGATGCTGCCGCTGGCCGGGCATGACGGTTCGCTGCAGTATCGCGCCGGGCTTCACGCTGCGGGTGTGGATGGCAAAGTGTCCGCTAAAACAGGTTCACTGCAGGGGGTGTATAACCTTGCAGGCTTCATCACCACCGCCAGCGGACAGCGCATGGCATTCGTGCAGTATCTTTCCGGCTATGCCGTCGAACCGACCGACCAGCGCAAACGCGTCGTATTCCGCTGGTTCGCTTCGAGAGCAGGCTTTATAAGGACATCTACCAGAATAACTAGCGATGAAACTACTCATAGTTGAAGACGATCTGTTATTACAGGAAGGGCTGGCGCTGGGGCTGGCCAATGAAGGCTATGCCCTGGACTGCGCTGGCACCGCGGCAGAGGCGGATGCCCTGATCCAGAGCGGCGAATACAGCCTGGTGATCCTCGATTTAGGTTTGCCGGATAAAGACGGCGCCACGCTGCTTAGCCAGTGGCGTCGCCGCGGTATCGCCAACCCGGTGTTGATCCTGACCGCACGCGATGCCATTGAAGATCGTATTAACGGCCTTGATGCCGGTGCCGATGATTACCTGGTGAAGCCCTTTGCGCTCGCAGAACTTCAGGCTCGGGTGCGAGCGTTAATCCGCCGCTATCAGGGCCATAGTGATAACTTACTGCACCGACGGCGATATTACGCTGAATCTGCAAACCCAGCAGGTGCTGCGTGAGTATCAGCCCGTTGGAGGTCACCCCCAAAGAGTTCGCCTTGCTCACGCGTCTGATCATGCGAAGCGGGCAAACGGTACACCGAGAAACCCTTCAGCAGGATATCTACTCCTGGCAGGACGATCCGGGGTCAAACACCCTCGAAGTCCACATTCATAATCTGCGGCGCAAGCTCGGCAAAGACCGGATCAAAACCGTCCGCGGCGTTGGCTACCGTCTGGAGAGCCAGAAATGAACAGCATGCGTCGGCGATTAATGGTGTTGCTGGCGGTCATTCTGTTATTTTTCCAGCTGATAAGCGTCATCTGGCTGTGGCACGAAAGCCGCGAACAGATTGGTTTTCTGGTCAACGAAACGCTGTCGGCAAAAGCACGCAACAACCACGTTGAGAAAGAGATCCGCGAAGCGATTGCCTCGCTGCTGGTCCCTTCCCTGGTGATGGTTGGCTTTACGCTGCTCTTCTCGTTCTGGGCGGTCACCTGGATAACCCGGCCGCTGAACAAGCTGCGCGTCAGCCTGGCTAACCGTTCGGCGGACAACCTGACCCCGCTTCCTATGTATTCCGACATGGAAGAAATCGGCGCCGTCACCACCTCGCTCAATCAGCTGCTCGCCCGGCTGGACCACACCATCCAGCAGGAGCGACTCTTCACCGCCGACGCCGCGCACGAGCTGCGAACGCCCCTTGCCGGGATCCGACTGCATCTGGAGCTGATGGCGCAGTCAGGTGCCGCAAAGCGCCACGGCGTGATTCAGCCGTATCGACCAGCTGATGCACACCGTTGAACAGCTGCTGATGCTGGCGCGTGCCGGCCAGGCGATGGCGAGCGGCCACTATCAGCAGCTGCAGTGGCAGCGTGACATCATGCAGCCGCTAATGCCGGAGATGGCTGAACTGTATGCCCAGCGTCAGCAGACGCTGCACTGGCCAGACGGCGACGATGTGCCGCAGCAGGGTGAAGCGGTGCTGCTGCGCCTGATGCTGCGCAATTTGCTGGAGAACGCATCGCGCTACAGTCCGGAAGGCAGCAGCGTGCAGGTGAAGCTGCGTCAGGTGCAACAGCAGGTCTGGGTTGAAGTGTGGGATCAGGGGCCGGGTATTGATGCCGATGCGGCAGAAGAGCTGACGCAGGCGTTCCGGCGGCGCGATCAACGCTATGGCGGCAGCGGCCTGGGCCTGAACATTGTGCTGCGTATTGTGCAGATGCATCGCGGCAGGCTGGAACTGGTCAACCGCGAAGACAGCAGCGGACTGGTCGCCCGCTGCTGTTTGCCAACGCAACTGATTGGCTGAACGCCATCAGAAGTGGGTGTTGAGGCTCATATAGTAAGTACGGCCTGATTCGTTATAGGTATTGGCACCGGCACCGTAGAGATAAGCGCCGGTGGTAGCATTACCGGTGGTTTGCGCATTGCCCTCACGGAAGTGGCGCTTGTCGAACAGGTTATCGATGCCCAGCGTCACGCTGGCATACTTATTGATATCGTAAGTACCGCTCAGGCCAACAATGCTGTACGGGCTGACTTCGTCGGTGGCGCAGCCGGTCACCGGCTGTCCTTTGTAGTCGTACTTCTTCGGCTGCTGCTTGCCGTACCAGGTAAAGGTCGACTGCAGCGACACATCCTGCGTTGCACCTGCCAGCTCAGGGTTGAGTTCAGCGTGTACTCCGGAATGATCGACAGACGGTCGCCGGTCTCCTTGTTCTTGCTCTGCAGCATGTAGGTGATGTTGTTGGTCCAGTTGACGGTGTCGCTGACCGGCACGTTCAGGGTGCCTTCCAGCCCTTCCACCACCGCTTTCGGCACGTTTTCCCACTGATAGATATCGGTGGTGCCGGTCGAGGCGTTACCTGAACGGCGCATAGCCGGCTTCAATCTTGTTGCGGTAGTCGTTGCGGAACCAGGTCACACCGGCCAGCCAGCCGTCGTGTTTCCACTCCAGGCCAATCTCTTTGTTGATGCTGGTTTCGGCTTTCAGATCGTCGTTACCCATCATGTAGCAGCCCACGCCGTCAGAGCTGGCGTAGCAGCCCTGGCCTTTGCTGTACAGCAGGTAGTTCGGGTTGGTCTGGTACAGACTCGGCGCTTTGTAGGCGCGGGCGATCCCCATCTTCAGCGTGAAGTCATCGCCCAGCCCCTGCGACAGGTTCAGCGACGGGCTCCAGTTGTTGCCGACGATGGTGTGGTGATCGAAGCGCAGCGCCGGCGTCAGCATGGTGCTGTCGGTCAGCTCCATGTTGTCTTCGGCAAACAGGGAGAAAATCTCCGCGCTGGGCATAAGGACTGCGGCCGGTGCTGGCGATGCCTGGCACGGCACCGTTACTGGCGGCCTGGGTGGTCGACGAAGGACAGTCCTTCATGCGCTGCTGGTTCCACTCGGTGCCCAGCGTCAGGTTCTGATTGACGCCCAGCTCAAACGGCAGGTTGATTTCGCTGTGCAGCAGCACATCGGCCAGATCGGTATCGGTGAACTTATCGCTGTTGGAGAAGATCCCTTCCGTGCCGCCCGCCAGCCCTTCGCCGAGGCGGGAGTTGCGGGTGTGTTCGTACTGCGCCCAGTTGCTGGTGGTGATGCCGTTATCCCAGCCGCCGTTCCAGGTCAGTGAAAGAGTAGTTCTGGCGATAAAGACGGTTGGTCTCTTTGCCGTACAGTTCTTCTTCACCAGCGCGCTGGCGTTGTTGGTGTTCTGCGTATCGCCCGCGTAGAGGTTGCCCTGGCGGCTGTAGCCGGCCTCAAACTCCAGCGACTGCATCGGCGCAAAATCCCAGCGCACCACGCCGTTGATATCTTTGTTAACCGAGCCTTCACGGCCTGCCGGGTAGCTGCCGGCATAGCTGCCGGTGCGCGCTGCCGCATGGCCCTGGTTGATGTCCCACGCGTCGGCCTGGGTTTTGGCTAAACCGCCATACAGGCGGAAGCTGAAGTCGCCGCCCAGCGGGCCGCTCAGGCTGAAGTTGGTGCGTTTGGTGGAACCTTCGTCTTTGTGTTCCGGCGCGTTCAGGTAGGTGTTCCAGGAACCGTGCCACTGCTGATCGCACTTTTTGGTGATGATGTTCACCACGCCGCCCGCCGCGCCGTTACCGTAGCGCGCCGCGGCCGGGCCGCGAATCACCTCGATGCGCTCGATCATCTCCGGCGGCACCCAGTTGGTATCGCCGCGGGTATCGCGCTCGCCGCGCCAGCCCAGACGCACGGAGTTACGGCTGGTGACCGGCTTGCCGTCGACCAGGATCAGGGTGTTTTCCGGGCCCATGCCGCGAATGTCGATCTGGCGGTTGTTGCCGCGCTGGCCGCTGGTGGAGTTACCGGTCAGGTTAACGCCCGGCATGGTGCGGATGATTTCAGAAACGTCGCGCGCGGGCGGGTTTTTGCGGATCTCATCGGCGGTGATGGTGGAAACCCCCGGCGCCTGCAGCGTCTGCTGCTGGGCCGTCACCATTAAGGTGCCACCGTCCATTGCGCTGGCATCGGGAGAAGAGGCGTTGCTGGAAGTCGTCTTGCTGGAAGTCTCTGCTGCCCAGGCGCTGCCGGAAAGCAGTGAGGCGCTGAGCCCCAGTTCAATCAAAATAGCGAAGGTAAACCGCGAGTAATGCTTCATTTTTTTTCATTCCTGGAAGGCCAGTTCTGCGCCACAGCGGAGTGACTGGCGAGCCGGTGAGAAGATCCCTGTCTTTATCGCGCAGCCGTTCACACCTGGCAGGGCCATCCTTTGCTGAATCCCATGACTTACCGGGTGCCAGACGGAACGTGCGTGCTCATTTTGAGCGCAGTCACCCTATTGCAAATGCAAATAATTATCAATAGTATTATTTATCAATCCTATGTAAACCTCCCCGTACAGACGGCGACTGGCAGCCCCTATGACCTGGCGAAATGATGGAATTGGTAGCGAAGCCTGGTGGCAGGAGCAACAGACTCAGGGCATTCCGCGCATTGAGCCGCAGCAGGATGGCACCTGTCTGGTGACCTTCTTCTGGCGCGATCCGCAAGGCAGTGAAACCACCTCCCACACCCAGCGCGTGTGGATCAACATCACCGGCGTGACCGATCACCACCAGCATCGCCCGCCGCAATCGCTGATGCGCGTCGCCAGTAGCGATGTCTGGTACTGGCAAACCGTGCTGCCGTCACACTGGCGCGGCAGCTACTGCCTGATGCCGGATCGGCAGGCCAGCGATTTCAGCGGCGAGCCTGACATGCATGCGCTGCGCCACTGGTGGCGCGAAAAATTCCCTGCCGCGCAGGCCGATGCGCTCAATCCGCTGCGCAGCTGGTCCGGCGGACGCGGCATGGGCGTGTCACCACTGCACCTGCCTGACGCGCCCGACCAGCAGGTGTGGCGTGCGGTGGATGAGGGCCGCACCCCGGCGCTGACGCTGCAGGAGCAGCAGTGGGACAGCGCGCTGCTCGGCAATCGTCGCCGGGTGTGGCTGTACGCTACAGGCGAGGCGCAGCACGGCCCGCGTCCGCTGGCGATACTGCTCGATGGTCAGTTCTGGGCGCAGCAGATGCCGATCGCCGGACCGCTGCAGCAGCTGACCGCCGCGGGCAAGCTGCCGCCGGCGGTCTACCTGTTTATCGACATCATCGATCGCGAACACCGCAGCCGCGAGCTGCCATGCAATCCGCAATTCTGGCAGGCGGTGCAGCAGGAGCTGTTGCCGCAGGTAGCACGCTGGATGCCGTACGATGCGCAGCCGGCGCGCACGCTGGTTGCCGGACAAAGCTTTGGCGGTCTGGCCGCGGTGTTTGCCGCGCTGCACTTTCCCCACACCTTTGGTAATGCGCTCAGCCTGTCCGGCTCCTTCTGGTGGCCGGAGCGTGGTAACCCGCATGGCTGGCTGTTGCAGGCGCTGGACCATGGCCTGGCACCTCGCCAGCCGCTGCGTTTCTGGCTGGAGGCAGGCCAGCGTGAAGGCCTGATTCTGCAAGCCAATCAACAATTACAACAACAACTTACCGCTGCCGGCTATCAGGTGCATTACCAGCCGGTAGAGGGCGGCCATGACGCGCTGTGCTGGCGCGGTGGCCTGCTCGACGGTCTGCAAGCTTTGTGGCGCAATCCAAATTCATTCATCACGCCAGACGTGAACCGGAGCGACAGTAAATTCTCTGATGAACGACACTATGATTGACCAACAAACTCTGCCGCTGGTGGCAGCGCAGCCTGGCATCTGGATCGCCGACCAGCTCAGCCGCCATCACAACGCCTACGCGGTCGCGCACTTTGTCGAACTGCGCGGCGACATCAACAGTGCGCTGCTGGCGCAGGCCATTGTCGACGGCATGCAGGAAGCCGATACCCTGAATATGGCGTTCGGCGAAATCGACGGCGAGCCGCTGCAGTGGCCGCAGCCGCAGACCTTCAGCCTGCCAGACATCGTTGATCTGCGCGGCGAAGCGGATGCCGCCGCCGTTGCGCGCGCACAGATGCGCGCCGATATGCAGGGCGACCTGCGCGTGCTGAGCGGCGCGCCGCTGTGGCACCATCGCCTGTTCCGCCTCGGCGAGCAGCACTGGTACTGGTATCAGCGCTATCACCATCTGGTGGTGGATGGCTTCAGCTTTCCCGCGCATTACCCGCCAGATCGCCAACCTGTACAGCGCCGCCGTACAGCAGCAGCCGCCTGAGCCGACACCGTTTATTCCGTTCAGCGCCGTGGTGGACGAGTATCAGCGCTATCAGCAATCGGCGTCTTACACCCGTGACGGCGAATTCTGGCGCGAAAAAGGCCGCGCCCTGCCCGCGCCCGCCTCGCTGTCGCCGCTGCCGCTGGCCGGTCAGCGCCGCCACCACCGATATGCTGCGCCACAGCGTTACGCTGGATCGTCACCGTTTAGCCACACGCTGACCAGCCAGCATCCACAGCACAGCGCCGCCGATCTGGCCCTTGCGCTGGTGGCGCTGTGGCTGGGTCGCCTCAGCGGGCGGATGGATTACGCCGCCGGGTTTATCTTTATGCGCCGCATGGGCTCCGCCGCGCTGACCGCGACCGGGCCGGTGCTCAACGTGCTGCCGCTGGCGGTGCACTATCAGCCCGCAGGAGAAACGCTCGGCGATCTCGCCGCTCAGCTGGCCGCGGACCAGCTGAAAAAAATGCGCCGCCATCAGCGCTACGATGCCGAACAGATGGTGCGCGATCTCGGCCGCCTCGGCGATAGCGATCCGCTGTTTGGCCCGGTGCTCAACGTCAAGATGTTTGACTACCAGCTGGATTTCGACGGCATTGAGGGCATCACGCATCACGCTGGCCACCGGCCCGGTGAACGATCTGGAGCTGGCGCTGTTCCCGGACGAGCAGGGCGGCCTGACGCTGGAGCTGCTGGCGAACGCGCAGCGCTATGCTGCCGAGACGCTGCAGCGCCATGCCAGCCGCTTTGCCCTGCTGCTCAGCCAGCTGGCCGCGCAGCCGCAGCGCGCGCTGGGCGAGCTCGATCTGCTGACGCCAGCGGAGCAGCAGCAGATTGCGGCCATCAACGATACCGGCCGATGCGCTGCCGTCCACCACGCTGGCGGATCTGGTGGCGGAGCAGGCGAGCAAAACGCCGGACGCACCCGCGCTGGCGGATGCGCAGCATCAGCTGAGCTATCGCCAGATGCGCGAGCAGGTGGTCGCGCTGGCAAACCTGCTGCGCGCGCGCGGCGTGAAGCCGGGCGACAGCGTGGCGGTGGCGCTGCCGCGCTCGGTGTTCCTGACGCTGGCGCTGCACGGCATTGTTGAGGCCGGGCGCCGCGTGGCTGCCGCTGGATACCGGCTACCCGGACGATCGCCTGCGGATGATGCTGGAAGATGCCGCGCCCAAAACGCTGATTACCACTGCCGCGCTCAGTGCCCGCTTCGGCGCCATCGCGCCGGTCAGTCAGCTGCACTTTGACACCCTGTACAATGCCGAACATGCACCGGCCCCGCCCAGCGCGCCGACGCCGCAGGATGGCGCGTACATCATCTTTACCTCCGGCTCGACCGGGCGCCCGAAAGGGGTCATGGTCGGCCATACCGCCATCGTTAACCGCCTGAAGTGGATGCAGGATCACTACCCGCTGGAGGCGCAGGACGTGGTGGCGCAGAAAACGCCGTGCAGCTTTGACGTCTCGGTGTGGGAGTTCTGGTGGCCGTTTATCGCCGGGGCGAAGCTGGTGATGGCCGAGCCGGACGCGCACCGCGATCCGCAGGCGATGCAGCAACTTTTTGCCCGCAGTACGGCGTGACCACCACCCACTTCGTGCCGTCGATGCTGGCGGCCTTTGTCGCCTCGCTGACCACCCGGCCGCGATAGCGTGCTGCGCCAGCCTGCGCAATGGTGTTCTGCAGCGGCGAAGCGCTGCCGACCGAGCTGTGCCGCGAGTGGGAACAGTCTGACCCGCGCGCCGCTGCACAACCTCTATGGCCCGACGGAAGCGGCGGTGGACGTCAGCTGGTATCCGGCGTATGGCGCAGCGCTGGCGGCGGTGGAGGGCAACAGCGTGCCGATCGGCTTCCCGGTGTGGAACACCGGGCTGCGCATTCTGGACGCGCATGATGCGCCCGGTGCCGCTGGGCGTGGCGGGCGATCTCTATCTCACCGGCATTCAGCTGGCGCAGGGGTATCTGGGCCGTCCGGATCTCACCGCCAGCCGCTTTATCGCCGACCCGTTTCGCCGCCGGCGAGCGGATGTACCGTACCGGCGACGTCGCCCGCTGGCTGGACAACGGCGCGGTGGAGTATCTGGGGCGCAGCGACGATCAGCTGAAAATCCGCGGCCAGCGCATTGAGCTGGGCGAAATCGACCGGGCGATGCTGCGCCCTGCCCGGCATTGCCGCAGGCCGTGCCCACGCATGCGTGCGTGACTGGGTCACGTCGGCGGCGGCACAGGCGGGCGATGCGCGCCAGCTGGTGGGGTATGTGGTTTCCGAATCCGGTTTACCGCTGGATCGCGACGCGCTGCTGGACGCGCTCAAAGCCCAGCTGCCGCCGCATATGGTGCCGGTGGTGCAGCTGCAGCGCGCTGCCGCTCAGCGGCAACGGCAAACTGGATCGCAAGGCGCTG
This sequence comes from Enterobacterales bacterium, assembly GCA_039593635.1. Lineage (GTDB taxonomy): Bacteria > Pseudomonadota > Gammaproteobacteria > Enterobacterales > Enterobacteriaceae > Enterobacter. The sequence goes on along the minus strand of JBCNOW010000020.1, from coordinate 42,181 downwards.
CCGCTGCCGGAGCTGACCAGCAAAACCGCCAGGGCGCGCGCCACTGCAAACCGGTATAGAGAGCAACCGCGTGGCGCGCAGGCGTTCTGCCGCGCCTGCTGGGCTGCGAGGTCAACGATCGGTGCGCAGGCTGATTTCTTTGCCCTCGGCGGCCACTCGCTGCTGGCGATGCGCCTGGCGGCGCAGCTCAGCCGCGAGCTCCAGCCGCCAGGTGACGCCGGGGCAGATTATGGTCGCCTCGACGGTGGAGAAACTCGCCGCGCTGCTGGAGCAGATGCCTGAGCCAGCGGAGCAGGCGCAGCGCCTGGGCTATTGAAACGCTGCTGCCGCTGCGTGAAGGCAACGGCCCGACGCTGTTCTGCTTCCATCCGGCGTCCGGTTTTGCCTGGCAGTTCAGCGTGCTGGCGCGCTACCTCAGCCCGCGCTGGTCAATTACCGGCATTCAGTCGCCTCGACCCGGAGGGGCCGATGCAGCAGTGTGCGGATCTGGATGGGGTGATTGAGCATCATCTGACTACGCTGCGTAAGGAGCAGCCGCACGGGCCGTATTATCTGTTCGGCTACTCGCTCGGCGGCACGCTGGCGCAGGGCATTGCTGCGCGTCTGCGCGCGCTGGGTGAAGAGGTGGCCTTCCTTGGCCTGCTGGACACCTGGCCGCCGGAAACCCAGAACTGGGCGGAGAAAGAGGCCAACGGGCTGGACCCGGAGGTGCTGGCGGAGATTGAGCGCGAGCGTCAGGCGTTTATCGCCGCGCAGCGCCAGCAGGCCGGCGAAGGGCTGCAGGCGAGCTGTTTAACGCTATCGAAGGCAACTACGCCGACGCGGTGCGGCTGCTGACCACGGCGCACAGCGCGCGGTTTGACGGCAAAGCGACGCTGTTTGTCGCCGAACGTACGCGAACCATGGATCCGCAGGCCGCGCCTGGGCGCCGTGGGTGGGGGAGCTTGAGGTGTACAGCCAGGATTGCGCCCACGTGGATATTATTTCACCGCAGGCGTTTGAGAAGATTGGGCCGGTGTTGAAGGAGTTGTTGGGGAGCGTCATAGCGCCGTTTCCTGCCGCTCACCCGCTCCCGCCTACGGGAGCCGAGGGAAGGCCGCATGGCAGAAAACGTTTACACCACAGCCTCTTCTCCGCCTTAGCGCCCGCGCCCCAGCGGCACCACCAGCGGCGTATGCGCCACCGGATCGTCAATAATCATGCAGCGCATGCCGTAGACCCGCTCGATCAGCTCCGGCGTCACAATCTCTTTCGGCGCGCCCTGCGCCACAATCTCACCGTCTCGCAGGGCAATCAGATGCGTGGCGTAGCGGCAGGCCTGATTTAAGTCGTGCAGCACCGCCGCCAGGGTATACCCCTGCGTGCGGTTCAGCTCGCTCAGCAGCTCCAGCAGGTCAATCTGGTGGCTGATATCGAGCCAGGTGGTCGGCTCATCCAGCAGCATGATGGACGTCTCCTGCGCCAGCACCATCGCGATCCACGCGCGCTGACGCTGGCCGCCGGAGAGCGTATCGACCGCCTGTTGCCCGGCCAGGTCCGTCACGCCCGTCGCCTGCATCGCGCGCTTCACCGCCTCTTCATCCTCCTTGCGCCAGCGGGTAAACAGCGGCTGGTGCGGATAGCGCCCGCGCGCGACCAGCTCCTGCACGGTGATGTCTCCCGGCGTGGTGGCGTTTTGCGCCAGCAGCCCGATACGCCGCGCCACCTCTTTGCTGGCGAAGCGCTGGATCTGCTCGCCGTCGAGGAACACGCCGCCTTCAGCCGGCGTCATCAGGCGGCTCAGGGTGCGCAGCAGGGTCGATTTACCGCAGCCGTTCGGGCCGATAATCGCGGTGAAGTGGCCGTCCGGAATGGCAACGGATAAATTCACGGGCAATGATTTTTTTGCCGTAGCCGAGGGTGAGGTTTTCGCCGCGCAAGCGGGTGGTTGAATCTGTCATTTCTTGCGTGACTCCTGAACGAGCAAGACGATGAGGTAAATCCCGCCGAGGCTGACGGTGACCACGCCCACCGGCAGTTGATAAGGCATAAACAGCCGCTGGGCGCAGAGATCGGCGGCCAGCAGCAGCAGCGCGCCGCACAGCGCCGCCTGGGTTAAGCCCCAGCGCGCCGTCCCGCTAAGGCGGCGGGCGATGTGCGGTGCCACCAGGGCGATAAACGAGATCGGCCCGGCAATCGCGGTGGAGGCGGCGGTCAGCAGCACGGCGACCAGCATCAGCATCAGGCGCGAGCGCTCGACGCCCACGCCCAGCGCGCAGGCGCTGTCGTCGCCCATCTCCAGCAGACGCATACGGCGCGCCAGCAGCAGCGCGACGATAAACATCAGCACAATCAGCGGCGCGGCGGGCCAGGTTTTGCCCCAGGTCAGGCCGTTGAGGGAGCCGGCGTACCACAGCCCGGCGGAGAGCGCCGTTTCCAGCGAGGCCTGCAGTAAGCAGCCAGGTATTGAAGGCCATCAGCATCGCACGCACGCCGATGCCGATGATGATCAGGCGGAAGGTGTCGATGCCGTTGCGCCAGGCCAGCCCCAGATCAGTAAGGACGTCAGAATACCGCCCGCCATCGCCGTCAAGGTAATCGCCGTCAGGTGCTGACCAAACAGCACCATCGCCACCAGCACGCCGCTCCAGGCGCCGGTATTGAGGCCCATCACGTCCGGGCTGCCGAGCGGGTTACGCATCAGCGACTGAAAAATCGCGCCGCTGACGCCGAGCGCCGCACCGACCAGCAGCGCCATCGCCACGCGCGGCAGTCGCCACTCCGTCACCACCATGGTGACGTTGCGCGGCGCGCTGCCGAGCAGGGCGTTAGTTAACACCTGCATTCCGCCGTAAAGTCGGCAGCGTCACCGCGCGGCAGCGCCAGGCCCAACCGCCAGCAGCGGACATAGCGCTAAGCAGCAGCGAGACGCGGTCGATGCAACCAGGCGGGACGGGTCATAATGCGCCACCTCCGCGTTTACGACGTACCAGGAAGATCAGCACCGGCGCACCGATAAAGGCGCTGACCACCGAGACGCGCAGCTCGCCGGGCACCAGCAGGCGGCCCAGAACATCGGCAAACAGCAGCAGGGCAGGGGTGGCCAGCAGCGTCACCGGCAGCGACCAGCGGTGATCCGCGCCCACCAGCCAGCGCGCCATATGCGGCATCATCAGGCCGATAAAGGCGATCGGGCCGACTACCGCGGTCGCGCTGCCGCACAGAACGGTGATCGCCAGCAGACCCATCAGCTGCGTGCGCGCCACGTGGTTGCCGAGGGCGGTGGCGGTGTCGCTGCCGAGGCTCAGGCTGTTGAGCGATCGCGCCAGCCCCAGCGCCAGCGCCGCACCGGCCAGCACCGCCGGGCTCAGGGTGCGCAACACGCTGAAATCGCGGATATCCAGCGAGCCGGCTTGCCAGAAGCGCAGCTGGTCGTAGACGTCCGGGTTGAGCAGGGCGATGCCGTTGGATAAGCCTTCCAGCACCGCCGCGAGCGCCACGCCCGCCAGCGTCAGACGTACCGGACTGAGCTGCCCGCCGCCCTGGCTGCCGGTAAAGGCCACCAGCAGCGAGGCGGCCAGCGCGCCGCAGAAGGCCATCACCAGCTGTTCTGTGGGCGACGTCAACAACCGAGCAGCGCCGCGCCGAGCACGATGGCAAAACTGGCGCCGGAGTTCACGCCGAGAATGCCGGGGTCCGCCAGCGGGTTACGGGTAAGGGTTTGCATCAGCGCACCCGCAAGGCCCAGTGCGCCACCCGCCAGCAGCCCGGCCAGCGTGCGCGGCAGGCGGGCATCGAGCACGATGATGCAGTCCGCGCTCTGGCAGGTGCCGGTGAGCGCATCGACGATAACGGAGGCGGGCATCGGTTTCGCGCCAATCAGCAGGCTGAGTGCCATCGCCCAGGAGCAAAAGCAGCAATCACTGAGCCGGCGAAAGCACGGACCGGCGCAGAGCGGCGAAACCAACACAGTACGACATCGGCGGTCCAACGTCCAATTTGATAATGATAGTGATTATCGTTATCTATCTTATTTGGCTATGTTAGCATGTGTCGCCTCGCGGATGATGAGTAGAAATTGGTTCAAATTTAAGGCTTTGTTACGAATGAATCAAAACCTGCTCGCTTTATCGACCTCTCAGCCTGCTGAAAACGCACCCGGCGTTTCGCGCCGTGTTTATCGCGCGTTTTATCTCCATTTTGTCCCTCGGCCTGCTCGGCGTGGCCGTACCGGTGCAGATCCAGACCATGACCCACTCCAGCTGGCTGGTGGGGTTATCCGTCACCCTGACCGGCGGGGCGATGTTTATCGGCCTGATGGTCGGCGGCGTGCTGGCGGATCGCTACGAGCGTAAGAAGCTGATCCTGCTGGCGCGCGGCACCTGCGGCGTGGGCTTTATCGGGCTGTGTCTGAACGCCATGCTGCCGGAGCCTTCGCTGATGGCGATCTATCTGCTGGGCTTGTGGGACGGCTTTTTTGGCGCGTTTGGCGTGACGGCGCTGCTGGCGGCAACGCCCGCGCTGGTCGGGCGCGAGAACCTGATGCAGGCGGGCGCGATCACCATGCTCACCGTGCGCCTCGGCTCGGTGATTTCGCCAATGGGCGGCGGCCTGCTGCTGGCGACTGGCGGCGTGGCGTGGAACTACGGGCTGGCGGCGGCGGGGACCTTTATCACCACGCTGACGCTGCTGCGCCTGCCGCTGCTGCCACCGCCGCCGCAGCCGCGCGAGCATCCGCTGAAATCGCTGATGGCCGCGATGCAGTTCCTGTTCAGCAACCCGCTGATTGGCGGCATTGCGCTGCTCGGCGGGCTGCTGACGATGGCCAGCGCCGTGCGCGTGCTGTACCCGGCGCTGGCGGGCGAGTGGCAGATGAGCGCCTCAGAGATTGGCGTGCTGTACGCCGCCATTCCGCTCGGCGCGGCCGTGCGGGGCGCTGACCAGCGGCAAGCTGGCGCAGAGCGCGCGTCCGGGGCTGATTATGCTGCTTGCCACGCTGGCCTCGTTTATCGCCATCGGCTTCTTCAGCCTGATGCCGGTCTGTGGGCGCTGGGCGTGCTGTGTCTGGTGATCTTCGGCTGGCTGAGCGCCATCAGCTCGCTGTTGCAGTACACCCTGATCCAGACCCAGACGCCGGAAGGCATGCTCGGGCGCATCAACGGCCTGTGGACCGCGCAGAACGTGACGGGCGATGCCATTGGCGCGGCGCTGATTGGTGCCCTCGGTTCGTGGCTGTTACCGGCGCAGGCTGCCGCGGCGTTTGGCTGTGCCGCGACACTGCTTGGCGTCATGATGTGGCTGATGATGAAAGGATTGCGGCGCTATCAGGCAAGAAAATATATAAGAAAGAGGGTCGGCCGACGGCCCCCCCCCAAGCCCCGCAAACGCCCGTGCTGGCGCAGCAAACATCATGATTTGACGAACAGCTGATGCAGACGCGTCAGCAGATTGCATCGCGCTGTAATAATCCAGGCGGAAGGTCTCGGTTCCCAGCGCACAGACCTGCTTATCGCGCACCGCCGCGTTTTTGCGCCAGGAGCGGGTTGGTCAGCACTGACTGCGTGGTTTTGTCATCGCCGGCAAACAGCAAAAAGCCCTTCGCCGGTCAGGCTGGCGGCGAGATTTTCCGCCCGAGAGCTGAATAATGTCTTTGCGCTGGCCCATGCTGTGCCCCTGTTGCGTGCCGGCCGGCGGGCTGAGCGGCCAGGGTAAAACCCAGCTGGTGCAGCAGCTTGCCCTGCGCCGATTCGGCGGTCCACAGGTTCGCGCTGTGCGCGGCGGCGGTGTAGACGATGGCGTTCACCGGCTGCGGCGGCAGCGTCATCTGCTCTTTCAGCTGCGCGAGCTGTTTATCAAACTCGGCTACGCGCTGCGCGGCCTGTTCTTCCTGGCCGGTGATGCCTGCCCCAGCTGGGTCACCACCGCCTGCCAGCTCTTGTCGTCGTAGTTGATGATAAGCGTCGGGGCGATGGCGGAGAGCTGATCGTACAGCGCCAGGGCGGAATCCCCGCCGGTGGCGCTGATCAAAATCAGGTCCGGCATTTGCGCCGCCACCGCTTCGGCGCTCGGCTCGCCAATGTACAGCCGCGCAACCTTGCGCTGCTTCGCAATATCGCCCCACTGGCGCAAGAAGCCCTGAGCGTCCGCCACGCGGTTGTTCGGCGTGGTCGCGCCTCTGGCGATGACCGGCGCGTCAATCGCCAGCAGGGAGCCGGTTAGGGTCACGCTGGTGGAGACAATGCGCTGCGGTGCCTGGTGAAGCGTTACCGTTCCGGTCGCGCCCTGTACGCTGCGCGGCCAGCCCTGGTCGGCCCGCGCTGTCCCTGACAGCGACTGGAAAATGAACAACAGGACAGCCATGCCCCATAAACCGCATTTATTCATAAGTTTTGATCCACCTTTTAGCTTAATGCCTGGCCCGGCGTCAGCCGCCGCTTACGTCTGACAGCACGGTAAATCCCGCGAATGGATTGACTCTTTGCCCCTTTCGACGTAGGTTACAGAGCCATAATAAAAATGATAATCATTCTTAATAATCTTATCATTTATAGGTGAAAATTATGGTGGAAAGCTCCACGTTTGAAAATGCCTGGCTGAAGGATTTTTCCGCGCTGTGCCGCGGTTTCCTTTTCACCTCGCCATGGCGCAGCCTGGCCACCCAGGGGTGCTATACCACGATCAACACGCCGGTGGGCGATGCCGCGCTGCTCCAGGGCGACTTTCAACAGCAGCTGCGCCAGCACTTTGCCGCGGCGAAAAAGCAGGGGATCGCCAATCCGCTGCTGGTGGGCGCGATTCCGTTTGACGTCAGCCAGCCAGCGTCGCTGTTCATACCCGAATCCTGGCAGAGCTTTAATCGCGCCGACCTGCAACAGGCGCTGCCGGTGCAGCAGAGCGATCTGCCGGCAGTGCGGCGGCGGACGGCAGTGCCAGACCACGCGGTATTTACCCGCATGGTGGCCGACGCCGTTGCCACCATCCAGCGCGGCGATCCGGACAAAGTGGTGCTGTCGCGCCTGATGGATATCGTCACGGAGCAGCCGGTGGATACCGCCGCGCTGATGCAGCGCGTGATCGCGCAAAATCCCAATAGCTACCATTTCCATCTGCCGCTGGCGGAAGGCGGCGCGCTGGTGGGCGCCAGCCCGGAACTGATGCTGCGCAAACAGGGGCGCGATTTCTCCTCCTGCCCGCTGGCCGGCTCGGCGCGCCGCCATCATGACGACGTCAGCGCCGATCGCGCGGCAGGTAACACCCTGATGGCGTCAGCCAAAGATCGCCACGAACATCAGCTGGTGACCGACGCGATGCGCAGCACGCTGCAGCCGCGTAGCCGCCTGCTGTCGGTGCCTACCGTGCCGTCGCTGATCACCACCGCCACGCTGTGGCATCTGGCGACGCAAATCGATGGCGAAGTGCAGGATGAGCGCGAAAACGCGCTGTCGCTGGCTGCGCTGCTGCACCCAACCCCTGCGCTGAGCGGCTTCCCGCACGCCCGCGCACAGCAGCTGATTCAGCAGCTCGAACCCTTTGATCGCCAGCTGTTTGGCGGCATCGTCGGCTGGTGCGACAGCGAAGGCAACGGCGAATGGGTGGTGACCATCCGCTGCGGAACGGTAAACGGCACGCGCGTGCGGCTGTTTGCCGGCGCTGGCATCGTCGCCGACTCGCAACCGGAATCAGAATGGCGTGAAACAGGTGTGAAGCTGGACACCATGTTGCGCGCTTTTGGACTGCAATAAAGGAACAAGCATGAGCATTCCCTTCAGCCGCTGGCCGGCACATCTGGCCGCGCGCTACCGCGAGAAAGGCTACTGGATCGACGTGCCGCTGACCGACATCATCGACCGCCATCGCGAAAACGACGCTATCGCCGTGATCGACGGCCCTTTACAGCTCAGCTACCGCCAGCTGGCGCAGCGCAGTGATAATCTGGCGGCGGCGCTGCAGCGGCGCGGTTTACAGCGCGGTGACACGGCGCTGGTGCAGCTCGGCAACGTGGCCGACTTTTACGTTACGCTGTTTGCCCTGTTTAAGCTGGGCGTGGTCCCGGTGTACGCGCTGTTCAGCCATCAGCGCACTGAACTGCTGGCCTATGCGCAGCAGATTGCACCGAAACTGCTGATCGCCGATCGCCAGCACGCGCTGTTTGCCAGCGACGACTTCATCGCCACGCTGTGCGAGGCGCAGCCCACGCTGCAGCAGGTGATCCTGCGTAACGACGCGCAGGCGGAAAATACGCTGGCGTCGCTGCAGGATGAAGCGGCTGGCGATTTTGTCGCGACACCGACGGCCGCCGATGAAGTGGCGTTTTTCCAGCTCTCCGGCGGCAGCACCGGCACGCCGAAGCTGATCCCGCGGACACACAACGACTACGACTACAGCATTCGCCGCAGCAACGAGATCTGCGGTATCACTGCGCATACCCGGTATCTGAACGCGCTGCCCGCGGCGCACAACTACGCCATGAGCTCGCCGGGATCGTTAGGCGTCTTTACCGCGGGTGGCTGCGTGGTGCTGGCGAACGATCCGAGCGCCACGCTCTGCTTCCCGCTGATTGAACGGCATCAGATTAACGTCACCTCGCTGGTGCCCCCGGCGGTGAGCCTGTGGCTGCAGGCGATTGCCGACGGCGCGGGGAACGCGCAGCTTAAATCCCTCGCGCTGCTGCAGGTTGGGGGGGCACGCCTCTCCGCCACGCTCGCGGCGCGCATTCCGGCGGAAATCGGCTGCCAGCTTCAGCAGGTGTTCGGCATGGCCGAAGGGCTGGTGAACTATACCGCGCTCGACGATACGCCGGAGCGCATCATCAATACCCAGGGCCGCCCGATGTGCCCGGACGACGAAGTGTGGGTGGCGGACGAGGACGGCAACCCGCTGCCGCGCGGTGAGGTCGGGCGTTTGATGACGCGCGGACCGTATACCTTCCGCGGCTATTTCAACAGCCCGGAACACAACGCCAGCGCCTTCGACGCCAACGGTTTTTACTGCTCCGGCGATCTGATTGCCATTGACGAGCAGGGCTACATCACCGTGCAGGGGCGCGAGAAGGATCAGATCAACCGCGGCGGCGAGAAGATCGCCGCCGAAGAGATCGAAAACCTGCTGCTGCGCCATGCGGAGCGGTGATCCACGCCGCGCTGGTGAGCATGGAGGACAGCCTGCTGGGCGAAAAAAGCTGCGCGTATCTGGTGGTGAAACAGCCCCTGCGCGCGGTCGAGGTGCGTCGCTTCCTGCGCGAGCAGGGCGTTGCCGAATTTAAGCTGCCGGACCGCGTGGAGAGCGTGGATGCGCTGCCGCTAACGCCGGTCGGCAAAGTCGATAAGAAACAGTTGCGCCTGTGGCTTGCTGAACGGGCACAGCGCCTGAGGAACAGAGTATGGCCATTCCAAAATTAACCGCTTACGCGCTGCCGACCGCCGCAGAGCTGCCGACCAACAAAGTGAACTGGGCGTTTGAGCCGGAGCGCGCCGCGCTGCTGATCCACGATATGCAGGAGTATTTCCTGAACTTCTGGGGCGAAAACAGCGCGATGATGCAGCAGGTGGTGGCGAACATCGCCAGACTGCGCGCGTACTGCAAAGCGCACAACATTCCGGTGTACTACACCGCCCAGCCGAAAGAGCAGAGCGACGAAGATCGCGCCCTGCTGAATGACATGTGGGGGCCGGGCCTGACCCGCTCGCCGGAGCAGCAGCGCATCGTCGCCGAGCTGGCCCCGGACGAAGCGGACACGGTGCTGGTGAAGTGGCGCTACAGCGCGTTTCCTCCGCTCGCCGCTGGAGCAGATGCTGAAAGAGACGGGCCGCAATCAGCTGCTGATTACCGGCGTTTACGCCCACATCGGCTGCATGACCACCGCCACCGATGCCTTTATGCGCGACATCAAGCCGTTCTTTATTGCCGACGCGCTGGCGGATTTCACCCGCGACGAGCACCTGATGTCGCTGAACTACGTGGCAGGACGCTCGGGCCGCGTGGTGATGACCGACGAACTGCTGCCGTCCGTTCCGGCCACGAAGGCCGCGCTGCGCGAGCTGATCCTGCCGCTGCTGGACGAGTCCGACGAGCCGATGGATGACGAAAACCTGATCGACTACGGCCTGGATTCGGTGCGCATGATGGCGCTGGCCGCCCGCTGGCGCAAAGTGCACGGCGATATCGATTTCGTGATGCTGGCGAAAAATCCAACCATCGACGCCTGGTGGGCGCTGCTCTCCCGCGAGGTGAAGTAATGAGCGCCTGTTTTGATTTCACCGGCAAAACCGTCTGGGTGACGGGCGCGGGGAAGGGGATTGGCTACGCGACCGCGCTGGCGTTCCGGGAGGCGGGCGCGCAGGTGACCGGGTTCGATCTGGCCTTCCCCCAGGATGACTATCCGTTTGCCACCTGCCAAACGCTGGACGTGGCCGACAGTGCTGCGGTGCGCGATTGCTGTCAGTCACTGCTGGCCAGCCAGCCGAACGGCTGGACGTGCTGGTCAACGCCGCGGGCATTCTGCGCATGGGGGCGACGGACCAGCTCTCGCAGGAGGACTGGCAGCAGACCCTTTGCGGTCAACGTTGGCGGCGCGTTCAACCTGTTCCAGCAGACGATGGGCCAGTTCCGCCGTCAGCAGGGCGGGGCGATTGTCACCGTGGCGTCCGACGCGGCGCACGCGCCGCGCATCGGCATGAGCGCCTATGGCGCCTCGAAAGCGGCGCTGAAAAGCCTGGCCCTGACCGTCGGGCTGGAGCTGGCGGGCAGCGGCGTGCGCTGTAATCTGGTGTCGCCGGGCTCAACGGATACCGATATGCAGCGCACCCTGTGGAAAAGCGACGATGCGGAGCAGCAGCGCATTCGCGGCTTTGGCGAGCAGTTCAAGCTCGGCATTCCGCTGGGCAAGATCGCCCGGCCGCAGGAGATTGCGAACACCGTGCTGTTCCTGGCCTCCGATGCCGCCAGCCATATCACCCTGCAGGATATCGTGGTGGACGGCGGCTCCACGCTGGGGGCCTGAGATGATCTGGAAACGTCATTTATCGCCTGAAGAACTGAACGCCACCAGCGTGAAAACACGCTGGTGGCGCATCTGGGCATCGTTTATACCCGCCCTCGGCGACGATACGCTGGAAGCGGAAATGCCGGTGGATGCGCGCACCCATCAGCCGTTTGGCCTGCTGCACGGCGGCGCGTCGGCGGCGCTGGCGGAAACGCTGGGCTCAATGGCCGGTTTTCTGATGCCCGCGACGGGCAGAGCGTGGTGGGCACGGAGCTGAACGCCACCCATCATCGGGCGGTGAGCAGCGGCGAGGTGCGCGGCGTTTGTCAGCCGCTGCATCTGGGGGCGTTCGCAGTCAGAGCTGGGAGATTGAGATACGCAATAGTCGCGATCAGCTGTGTTGCAGTTCGCGGCTGACGGTGGCGGTGCTGGGGTAGGTTTGGTTCCGCTGCGGCCTGATGCCCTCACCCTGCCCTCTCCCACGGGGAGAGGGATGATGGTGCGGCCTGGTGCTTTCTTCTGCGGGGAGAGGGATGATGGTGCGGGCTGGTGCTCGGCGCTAAACAGCAATAAAAAAAGCGGCCATCTGGCCGCTTTTTTCGCTGACATCAACGCTGATAAATGATCTCGACGCCTTCGTCGTCGTCTTCATCCCAGTCATCATCCCAGTCTTCGTCTTCTTCCACTTCCTGAGCATTTTCCAGCGCTTCACGGTGGTAATCATCCCACATGAAGGCCACTTTCTCTGGCTGCTTCGCTTCTTCTTCCGCTTCTTTTGGATTCGCGATGATAAAGCTCATCACATCCCAGCACAGCTCATTGACACCGTCACGGCTGGCGGCGGAGATCAGATAGTATTTCTCATCCCAGCCCAGCGCTTCGGCAATGGCTTTGGCGCGGCTTTCCGCCTCTTCGCGGCTCAGCAGGTCAGTTTTGTTGAACACCAGCCAGCGCGGTTTCTGGTACAGCTTGTCGCTGTATTTTTCCAGCTCGCCGAGAATGATGCGGGCGTTCTCTACCGGATCGGATTCGTCGATTGGCGCGATGTCGATAAGGTGCAGCAGCACGCGGCAGCGCTCCAGATGCTTGAGGAAGCGAATACCCAGGCCGGCGCCTTCCGCGGCGCCTTCAATCAGGCCGGGAATGTCGGCGACCACGAAGCTCTTTTCGCTGTCCATACGTGACCACGCCGAGGCTTGGCACCAGGGTGGTGAACGGATAGTCCGCCACTTTTGGCTTCGCCGCGGAGACTGCGCGGATAAAGGTCGATTTACCGGCGTTTGGCATACCCAGCATACCCACGTCTGCCAGCAGCATCAGTTCCAGCTGCAGGTCGCGCTTATCGCCCGGCGTGCCCATGGTTTTCTGACGCGGCGTACGGTTCACGGACGATTTGAAACGGGTGTTGCCCAGACCGTGCCAGCCGCCCTTCGCCACCATCAGCTTCTGCTCATGGCGCGTCATGTCGCCCAGCGTTTCGCCCGTGCCCTGATCGATCACGCGCGTACCCACCGGCACTTTAACAATGATGTCTTTACCGCGTTTACCGGTACAGTCACGGCTCTGGCCATTCTGGCCACGTTCGGCGCGGAAAGATTTTTCGAAACGATAATCGATCAGGGTGTTGAGGTTTTCATCCGCCAGCAGGTAAACATCACCGCCGTCACCGCCGTCACCGCCGTCCGGTCCCCCTTTGGGAATGTACTTCTCGCGGCGGAAGCTGACGCAACCGTTGCCACCATCACCCGCGACCACCAGGATCGTCGCTTCATCAACAAACTTCATTTTACTCTCCGTCACACTGTCGTTTGCGCCACGCTGCGGGCGACAAACGGGTCCGCCAGGGTCTTCTGCGCTGACCGGCGGCGGATAATACAGGATTGGCAAAGCCATGTGTACATAAAGTGTACAGCAAACTGAAGCGCAAGGTCAGCGTGATTGCCGTAACCTGCGGCAGAATGTAAAAAGCCCCGCAAAGCTGCGGGGCCTTCCATTCGTGTGTTCAGACGTTAATCGTCTGCGGCACAACAACCTTACTCAGCAACGATGCTGATGTATTTACGGTTGTTCGGGCCTTTAACTTCAAATTTCACTTTACCGTCTGCTTTAGCAAACAGAGTGTGGTCACGACCGCAACCTACGTTGTTGCCAGCGTGGAATTTGGTACCACGTTGACGAACGATGATGCTACCCGCCAGAACGGATTCGCCACCGAAACGCTTAACGCCCAGGCGTTTAGCTTCTGAATCGCGACCGTTACGTGTGGAGCCGCCAGCCTTTTTATGTGCCATTTAAATCTCTCCTCAGGTCTTAGGCGCTGATGCCAGTAATTTTCACATCAGTGAACCACTGACGGTGGCCCTGCTGCTTACGGTAGTGTTTACGACGACGAAACTTAACGATTTTAACTTTCTCGCCACGACCGTGAGCAACAACTTCAGCTTTGATAACGCCGCCATCAACGAAAGGAACGCCGATTTTGACTTCTTCACCGTTTGCGATCATCAGAACTTCTGCGAACTCAACAGATTCGCCAGTTGCGATGTCCAGCTTTTCCAGGCGAACGGTCTGACCTTCGCTTACTCGGTGTTGTTTACCACCACTTTGGAAAACCGCGTACATATAAAACTCCGCTTCCGCGCACGTCCTCGTATGAATCAGAGTGCGCTATAAATATTCACAATAGGGCGCGAATATTACGCAAAACGCGAGCCTTTGACAAGTGCTACCGTCAATACATGAAGAAAAAAAACACAACACGTACGGTAACGTTTATCTGAGCCGTTTTTTCAGTACAATCAGCACTACTATTGATAAACCGAACCACCCTTGTAAACCCGCTTACCCCATGCATTGAGGAAACAGGAGATCAAAGCATGAACATTTGCCCGACTTTGCGATGAATTTAGAAAAAATCAACGAGTTAACCGCGCAAGATATGGCGGGTGTGAATGCAGCAATCCTGGAGCAACTCAACTCTGATGTTCAGCTGATCAATCAGTTGGGCTATTACATCGTCAGCGGCGGCGGTAAACGCATTCGCCCGATGATTGCCATTCTGGCTGCCAGAGCCGTTGGCTTATCAGGGAAATGCCCATGTGACGATCGCCGCGCTGATCGAATTTATTCACACCGCGACGCTTCTGCATGACGATGTTGTGGATGAATCCGATATGCGTCGTGGCAAAGCCACGGCAAACGCCGCCTTCGGGAACGCCGCCAGCGTTCTGGTCGGGGATTTTATCTATACCCGCGCCTTCCAGATGATGACCAGCCTCGGTTCGCTGAAAGTGCTGGAAGTGATGTCAGAAGCCGTGAACGTCATCGCCGAAGGCGAAGTGCTGCAGCTGATGAACGTCAACGACCCGGATATCACCGAAGAAAACTACATGCGCGTGATCTACAGCAAAACCGCGCGCCTGTTTGAAGCGGCTGCGCAGTGCTCCGGCATTCTGGCTGGCTGTTCCGAGGCGCAGGAAAAAGGGCTGCAGGACTATGGCCGCTATCTGGGCACGGCCTTCCAGCTGATTGACGATTTGCTGGACTACAGCGCGGACGGCGAGACGCTCGGCAAAAACACCGGTGACGATGACCTGAACGAAGGCAAACCGACCCTGCCGCTGCTGCACGCCATGCGCAACGGAACGCCCGACCAGGCGAAAATGATCCGTGAGGCGATCGAACAAGGAAATGGTCGCCATCTTCTGGAACCTGTACTGGAAACAATGGCTATCTGCGGCTCGCTGGAATGGACGCGTCAGCGCGCTGAAGAAGAGGCGGATAAAGCCATCGCAGCTCTCCAGGTTATTCCAGACAGCCCATGGCGCGAGCGCTGATCGGTCTTGCCCACATCGCTGTTCAGCGCGACCGTTAATCTTGCCCCACCTCCCGCTCCCACCCCGGGGCCGTCCGGCCCCGTTTTTATTTCTCCCCCTGCTCTGCCGGTCTGATTACATTCCCTTGCAGCATTTTTGCGAAAAACTGCGCAGTTTCGTGCACAGGCAAAACAATTACTGGAAACATATGGAAATTATTTGCTATAAAAATCCGGATTTTTCCAGTTATCTCTGCGCAGGAGAGCCACAGCGCTGCAGAGATGGAGCACTAACACGGACACGGAGAAGAGCGTTATGGATACGAAATTTATCGACTGGCATACGGCAGATATCATTGCGGCACTGCGCAAAAGAGGTACGTCACTGGCAGCAGAGTCCCGCCGCCATGGTCTGAGTTCTTCCACCCTGGCCAACGCCCTGACCCGCCCCTGGCCAAAAGGAGAATTGATTATCGCGACGGCGCTGGAAACGCACCCGTGGGTGATCTGGCCTTCACGTTATCACGATCCCGTTACCCATGAATTTATCGACAGAACGCGCATGATGCGCCAGAGAAAAGAAAAAGAGACAGTCTCACGAAACGGCTTTGTAAAGCAAAAAAACCAGCCCCGCTGTCATGTCTGGTTTTCAGGGCTGGCAATGCCGGACAAACGATTACTCGCCCTTCACACGCTCGATATTGGCACCCAGCGCGCGCAGTTTGTCTTCAATACGCTCGTAACCACGATCGATGTGGTAGATACGATCCACAACCGTCGTGCCTTCCGCGATACAGCCCGCCAGCACCAGGCTTGCAGACGCACGCAGATCGGTTGCCATTACCTGAGCACCGGACAGTTTCTCAACGCCGTGGCAAATCACGGTGTTGCTTTCGATCTCAGCATGCGCGCCCATACGGATCAGTTCCGGGACGTGCATGAAGCGGTTCTCGAAAATGGTCTCGGTGATGACGCCGGTACCTTCCGCCACCAGGTTCAGCAGCGTGAACTGCGCCTGCATGTCGGTCGGGAATGCCGGATGCGGCGCCGTACGCACGGTGACCGCTTTCGGACGCTTGCCGTGCATATCGAGGCTGATCCAGTCTTCACCGGTTTCAATATCCGCACCCGCTTCACGCAGTTTCGCCAGCACCGCATCCAGGGTATCTGGCTGAGCATTGCGACAAACAATTTTGCCGCCAGAGATCGCCGCAGCCACCAGGAAGGTGCCGGTTTCGATACGGTCCGGCAGAACGCGATAAACACCACCGCCCAGGCGCTCAACGCCTTCGATGGTGATGCGGTCAGTACCCTGGCCGGAGATTTTCGCGCCCAGCGCCACGAGGAAGTTTGCGGTATCCACAATCTCCGGTTCACGCGCGGCGTTTTCGATGATGGTGGTACCTTCTGCCAGCGTCGCCGCAGACATAATGGTGACGGTAGCGCCAACGCTCACTTTGTCCATGACAATGTGCGCGCCTTTCAGACGGCCATTGACGGAGGCTTTAACGTAACCTTCTTCCAGTTTGATCTCTGCGCCCAGCTTCTCCAGACCGAAGATGTGCAGATCAACCGGACGCGCGCCGATGGCGCAGCCGCCCGGCAGAGAAACCTGTCCCTGGCCGAAACGCGCCACCAGCGGGCCCAGCGCCCAGATGGAGGCACGCATGGTTTTCACCAGATCGTAAGGCGCACAGAAGATGTTCACTTTGCTGGCATCAATCCAGACGGAACCATTGCGCTCCACTTTCGTACCCAGCTGGGTGAGCAACTTCATGGTGGTGTCGATATCTTTCAGCTTCGGTACGTTCTGAATTTCTACCGGCTCTTCCGCGAGCAGCGCAGCAAAGAGGATCGGCAGCGCGGCGTTTTTCGCGCCAGAAATTGTGACTTCGCCCTGGAGACGCGTTGGCCCCTGTACACGAAATTTATCCATTATGTGCTCTCTTATAAATTCAACCGTGCTGCGGGCGCTCGCCCTCAGCTCAAAAACCGTTTAGTTTGCGATCGCGTGCCCACTCTTGCGGGGTGAACGCTTTAATCGACAGGGCGTGGATGCGGTTATCCGCAATATATTCCATCAGCGGCGCGTACACAGCCTGCTGCTTCTTCACACGGCTCATACCGTCGAACATCTCACCCACAGCAATAACCTGGAAGTGACTGCCATCGCCAGTGACGTGGGCTTCCTGAAGGGAGAGTGCATTCATCAGCACTGTCTGGATTTCATGATTTTCCATGGGCTCTTAATCATCTGATAGTGAAAACAAGCCCAACATCTTAGAGCAAAGTGGCGTCGTCTTAAACAAGCAAAAAGCCCCGACGATGAAACTGTCAGGGCTTTCGGAAGTAACGCACTGAAAATATTAACGAGGCAGTACGTCCTGAGGCAGATTGTAGAGTTGCGCAAGGGTAACGACATTATCGCTCGCGCCATGAAGCATGACGCTTGTTCCCTGCTTTTTCCCCACGGCAACCAGATGGGCAAGCAGCGCAACGCCTGCCGTATCCACCCGCGTGACGTCGGTTAAGTCGATAAGCGTCACGCCCTGCATCGCTTCATGACGTTTGTCCCACAGCGGGTTCAGCAGATCCTGGTCCAGTTCACCGGACAGCTTTAACGTCTCACCTTCACGCGACCAGCGGAGTTGCTGCGACATTACTTCTTCTCGTCCAGAGTAATTTTCTGACGAGAAATAGACTGCAGCTGTGCGGTCAGGCCATCAATGCCCTTGGTGCGCAGCAGGTCGCTCCACTCGTTCTGTTTAGTGGTGATCATGCTCACCCCTTCGGCGATCATGTCATACGCCTGCCAGTTGCCGGTCTGGCTGTTTTTACGCCACTGGAAATCCAGGCGCACCGGCGGACGGCCGTTAGGATCGATGATCGTTACGCGGATAGGCACGATGGTGGCATCGCCCAGCGGCTGCTCCGGCGCAATCTGATAGGTCTGGCCGTGGTACATCGCCAGCGCCTGGCCGTAAGCCTGTTTCAGGTATTCACGGAATGCGGCAAAGTAGGCTTCACGCTGCGCCGGCGTCGCGTCTTTGTAATAACGCCCCAGCACCAGCGCTCCCGCATATTTAATCTGCACATACGGCAGCAGTTCCTGGTCGACCACATCACGCAGATAATCAGGATTAGCGCGAATCTTTGGCTGTTCGTTTTTGAGACGGTCGAAGGTTTTCTTCGCGGCTTCGTCCATCAGTTTGTACGGGTTGCTCTGATCCGCAGCGTGTGCCGCAGTGAGAGGGGCAATGACCAGCATGGCAACCATTAACAGTCGTTTAAACATGAATGACTTCTCCTGAAATTATTCCGTCTGCCCAGCAGGTGTCGTGCGACCGTTGTATGTATGGTCTTCGCTTCACCCTGCGCAGGCGGCATCGTCAGACTATTTATCATCGTCCTTATTGTCGCCGCTGTTGTAAAGGAACTGACCAATCATATCCTCCAGCACCATCGCGGACTTGGTATCCTGGATCACGCTACCGTCTTTAAGGATAGTCGTTCCCAGCTCGGGATCTTCAAAGCCCACGTTCAGCGCCAGATATTGTTCGCCCAGCAGGCCGGAAGTACGGATAGAAAGCGAGCTGGTGTCCGGAATATGGTTGTAACGCTCTTCGATATCCATCGCGACGCGCGGCAGATAGCGTTTTCTCATCAAGCGTAATGTCAGATACGCGGCCAATCACCACGCCGCCAATGCGGACCGGCGAGCGCGCCTTCAGCCCGCCGATGTTGTCGAAGGTGGCATAGATGCGATACGTCGGCTCGGTGCGCACTGAGGTGATATCCGCCGCTCGCAGGCAGATAAACAGCGCCGCCAGCAGCGCCAGCAAGCAGGAACACGCCGACCCAAATTTCATTTTTTCTCGTTTGCATGAACTCAATTCCCAAACATCAGTGCGGTGAGCACAAAATCCAGACCCAGTACGGCCAGCGACGAATGTACGACTGTACGTGTAGTCGCACGGCTAATGCCCGCCGACGTCGGGATGGCATCGTAACCATTGAACAACGCAATCCAGGTGACCGTAATGGCAAATACCACGCTTTTAATCAGACAGTTAACCAGATCCATGCGCAGATCGATGGCGTCCTGCATGGCGGACCAGAAGAAACCGGCATCAATGCCTTTCCAGTGGACCCCAACCAGCGAACCGCCGCCCCAGATACCCACCGCGACAAACAGAATCGTCAGCAGCGGCAGAGAGATAACCCCCGCCCAGAAACGCGGCGAGATCACGCGACGCAGCGGATCGACCGCCATCATCTCCATGCTGGAGAGCTGCTCGGTGGCACGCATCAGGCCAATCTCAGCGGTTAACGCCGACCCTGCGCGCCCGGCGAACAGCAGCGCCGCCACCACCGGCCCCAGTTCGCGCAGCAGCGAGAGCGCCACCAGCATCCCGAGGCTGGTTTCCGCACTGTAGGTCGTCAGCACCAGGTAGCCCTGCAGCCCCAGCACCATGCCAATAAACAGACCGGAGACAATAATGATGAGCATCGACAGCACGCCGACGTTATAAAGCTGCCGCACCAGCAGAGGCGCATGCTTACGAAACTCCGGCTTGCCGACCAGCGCGTTGAATAACATCAATCCGGCACGCCCGAACGTCCTGATGGTTTTTATGCCACGGTGTCCAAGAGCGGCCAACGCATTTAACAGCATGAGTGGCTTAACTCCCTATTCCCAGTAAATCGTCACGATAGTCGCCCGCCGGGATAGCGGAACGGCACAGGGCCATCGGCAATACCGTCAAGGAACTGCCGCACGCGCGGATCGCAATTTTCCTGCAACGCCCGGAGCGCTACCGTGCGCGACGATCTTTTTGTCCGCCACGATGTAGGCATAATCGGCAATGCTCAACACTTCCGGCACATCGTGAGAAACCACGATGCAGGTGACGCCGAGCGCGCTGTTCAGTTCAGAGATGAGCTTTACCAGCACGCCCATCGTGATGGGATCCTGCCCGACAAACGGTTCGTCGAACATGATTAAATCGGGCTCTAATGCAATGGCTCGCGCCAGCGCGGCGCGGCGCGCCATCCCGCCGGACAGTTCCGAAGGCATCAGCTTCGCGGCCCCGCGCAGCCCCACGGCTTCCAGCTTCATCATCACCGTGCTTTTCAGCAGTTCCGGCGGCAGGCGGGTATGCTCGCGCAGCGGATAGGCCACGTTATCAAAGACGTTCATGTCGGTGAACAACGCCCCCGACTGAAAGAGCATGCTCATACGTTTGCGCACAGTATACAGGCGCGAGCGCGACATCTCCGGAACGTTTTCGCCATCGAAGAGGATTTCACCGCTATCCGGTGGGATCTGCCCACCAATAAGGCGCAGCAGGGTCGTTTTACCGATCCCGGACGGCCCCATGATGGCGGTGATTTTGCCACGCGGTACGGTCAACGAAATATCATCGAAGATCAATCGATTGCCGCGAGAAAAACTCACACCACGGACATCGACTAAATTCGCCATAGCTGCTGGCTCATCTATTTCCTCTCTTACCCTGATCGGGCGTAATTAACGTGCAGCCCGCATGCGTAGCCTGAAACATAAACCACTAATGCACCATATTTTACAGAATATTAGCCGTTGAGGTTAGCGAAAGCTGGCATTTGTTTTACTTTTCCGGCGCATAAAGTCAAAATTAGGAATTCGTTACGACTCAGACCGTATGCAGCACAGCTATTCCCGCGCGCGGGAACCGACGAGTATACCTGAAGAAAGGACTTTTGATGCTTTTAGCAACAGCACTGTTAATTATTGGTTTACTTTTAGTGGTCTACAGTGCTGACCGTTTGGTGTTTGCTGCATCGATCCTGTGTCGCCTGACGGGCGTACCGCCTGTTGTCATCGGGATGACCGTGGTCAGCGTTGGCACCTCACTTCCTGAAATCATCGTCTCTGTCTCGGCATCGCTGCATGGTCAGATAGACCTGGCTGTCGGCACCGCGATTGGCTCTAACATCGTCAATATTTTACTGATTTTAGGCCTGGCGGCGCTGCTGCATCCATTTCGCGTGCATTCTGATGTTCTGCGCCGTGAATTGCCGCTAATGTTAGTCGTAAGCCTGCTGGCAGGGTGCGTATTTTACGATGACGAGCTCAGCCGGCTGGATGGCGTGGCATTTCTGCTGCTGGCGCTGGCCGTTATCTGGCTGCTGTATAGTGTTAAAATCGCCCGCCAGGCGGAAAAGCAGGGTCAGGACAGCCTGACGCGTGAGCAGGTTGCCGAACTGCCGCGCGAAGGCACGCTGCCGGTCGCGCTGCTCTGGCTGGGCGTCGCGCTGATCATCATGCCGATGGCAACGCGCATGGTCGTGGATAACGCGACGGTGCTGGCGAACTATTTTGCCATGAGCGAACTGACGATTGGCCTGACGGTTATTGCCATCGGCACCAGCCTGCCGGAACTGGCCACGGCCTTGGCGGGCGCGCGTAAAGGGGAAGATGACATCGCCATTGGCAATATCATCGGCTCCAACATTTTCAATATCGCCATTGTGATGGGCCTGCCGGCCCTGATTCGCCAGGGCCGTTTAATCCGCTGGCCTTTTCGCGTGATTACGGCGTGATGTTATGCTGGTGGTCAGCGTGATTTTTGCCCTGCTCTGCTGGCGGCGGCAACGACAGATCGGCAAAGGCGCAGGCGCGCTGCTGACGGGTGGATTTATCGTATGGATGGCGATGCTGTACTGGCTCTCCCCTCTTCTCTCTGGGTAAACGGAAACGCATTATGTCGCAAATAGAATTGCAGCCGGGTTTTGACTTTCAGAAAGCAGGCAAAGAGGTTCTGGAGATTGAACGTGAAGGTCTGGCGCAGTTAGATCAGTACATTAATCAGGATTTTAGTCTGGCCTGTGAGAAGATGTTCTACTGTGCCGGGCAAAGTCGTGGTGATGGGGATGGGCAAGTCCGGCCACATTGGCACGCAAAATGGCGGCAACATTCGCCAGCACCGGCACCTCGTCCTTCTTTGTCCACCCTGGGGAAGCCGCGCACGGCGATCTGGGGATGGTCACGCCGCAGGATGTCGTGATCGCCCTGTCCAACTCCGGCGAGTCCAACGAAATCCTGGCGCTGATCCCGGTACTGAAACGGCTGCAGGTGCCGCTGATTTGCATGACCAGCCGTCCGGAAAGCAGCATGGCGCGTGCGGCCGATATTCATCTGTGCGTGAAAGTGCCGAAAGAAGCCTGTCCGCTGGGCCTGGCGCCGACGTCCAGCACCACCGCCGCGCTGGTCATGGGCGATGCGCTTGCCGTTGCGCTGCTTGAAGCCCGCGGTTTTACGCCGGAAGATTTCGCGCTTTCCCACCCGGGCGGCGCGCTGGGGCGCAAGCTGCTGCTGCGGGTAAACGATATTATGCACACCGGGGATGAGATCCCTCACGTCAGTAAAGAAGCCTCCCTGCGTGATGCGCTGCTGGAAATCACCCGCAAAAATCTGGGCATGACGGTCGTGTGCGACGATCTGATGAAAATCGAGGGGATTTTCACCGATGGCGACCTGCGTCGCGTGTTCGATATGGGCGTAGATGTCCGCACGCCGGCATTGCCGATGTGATGACGCCCGGCGGCATTCGCGTGCGCCCGGGAACGCTGGCGGTGGATGTGCTGAACCTGATGCAGTCCCGCCATATCACCTCCGGTGATGGTTGCCGATGGCGACCAGTTGCTGGGTGTGGTACATATGCATGATCTGCTGCGCGCTGGCGTAGTGTAATAAAGGATAAGACAATGAGTAATGCGGGTGCATCCCTTGCAACCTGTTATGGTCCGGTCAGTACCCAGATGATGGCAAAGGCGGAAAACATTCGTCTGCTGATTCTGGATGTGGATGGCGTACTTTCCGATGGCCTGATTTACATGGGCAATAATGGTGAAGAGCTGAAAGCGTTTAACGTTCGCGATGGCTACGGTATCCGCTGTGCGCTCACCTCGGGCATCGAGGTTGCTATCATCACCGGACGAAAAGCTAAACTGGTAGAAGATCGCTGTGAAACCCTGGGGATTACCCATCTGTATCAGGGTCAATCCGATAAGATGGCAGCGTTCAACGATTTACTGGGTAAACTGGCTATCGCGCCACCGGAGCAGGTGGCCTATGTCGGGGACGATCTGATTGACTGGCCGGTGATGGCTAGAGGTGGGTCTGAGCATCGCCGTTGCCGATGCGCATCCGCTGTTGCTGATCCCGCGCGCCGATTACGTTACCCGCATCAATGGTGGCCGCGGTGCCGTCCGTGAAGTCTGCGATCTGCTTCTGCTGGCGCAGGGCAAGCTTGATGAGGCCAAAGGGCAATCGATATGAGTAAAACCAGACGTTGGGTTATCATTCTGCTTTCGCTTGTCGCACTGGTATTGATTGGCGTGAACCTTGCCGATCGCGACGACACGCAAACGGAAGTGATCAACAATAACGATCCAACCTATAAAAGCGATCACAGCGACACCGTGGTCTATAGCCCGGAAGGTGCGCTGAACTATCGCCTGATTGCCCAGCATGTTGAATACTTTTCCGACGATGGCGTGAGTTCGTGGTTTACCCAACCGGTGATGACCACTTTCGATAAAGACAAAGTGCCGACGTGGTCAATTAAGTCAGATCGGGCAAAACTGACAAATGATCGTATGCTTTATCTGTATGGCCACGTTGAAGTCAACGCCCTGACCGCTGACGCACAACTGCGAAAAATTACGACGGATAATGCCCAGATCAACCTGGTAACCCAGGATGTGACGTCGCAGGATCTGGTCACACTGTATGGCACAACATTTAATTCCAGCGGTTTAAGAATGCGCGGGAACTTACGCAGCAAAGAACGCCGAGCTGATTGAAAAGGTTAGAACCTCCTATGAAATTCAAAACAAACAAACTCAGCCTTAAAGTAATTATCGCCAGCGCGCTGCTGGCGGCCAGTCTCCCCGCGCTTGCTGTAACGGGCGATACCGACCAGCCGATCCATATCGAGTCCGACACCCAGTCTCTCGATATGCAGGGTAACGTCGTTACCTTCACCGGCAACGTCGTCGTGACCCAGGGCACCATCAAAATTAACGCCGATAAAGTGGTCGTTACCCGTCCGGGCGGCGAGCAGGGCAAAGAGATCATTGATGGCTACGGCAACCCGGCCACCTTCTACCAGATGCAGGACAACGGCAAACCGGTGAAGGGCCACGCCTCGCACATGCACTATGAGCTGGCGAAGGATCTGGTCATCCTGACCGGAAACGCCTATCTGGAACAGCTGGACAGCAATATCACCGGCGACCAGATCACCTATCTGGTGAAAGAGCAGAAAATGCAGGCCTCCAGCGAGAAAGGCAAACGCGTCACCACCGTGCTGGTGCCGTCGCAGCTGCAGGACAAAGGCAACGGCCAGGCCCCGGCACAGAAAGAAGAGTAACTAATTCGTTATGGCAACATTAACTGCAAAAAATCTCGCGAAGGCCTACAAAGGCCGCCGTGTCGTAGAAGATGTCAGTCTGACCGTCAACTCCGGCGAAATTGTGGGCCTGCTTGGCCCGAACGGTGCGGGTAAAACCACCACCTTCTACATGGTGGTCGGTATTGTGCCGCGCGATGCCGGCAACATCATCATTGATGATGAAGACATCAGCCTTCTGCCGCTGCATGCGCGCGCGCGCCGCGGCATCGGCTATCTGCCGCAGGAAGCCTCTATTTTCCGTCGTCTGAGCGTCTACGATAACCTGATGGCGGTCCTGCAAATTCGTGACGATCTGACCAACGAACAGCGTCAGGATCGCGCCAACGAGCTGATGGAAGAGTTTCACATTGAGCACCTGCGCGACAGCCTGGGCCAGGCGCTGTCCGGGGGTGAACGCCGCCGTGTTGAGATTGCGCGCGCGCTGGCCGCCAATCCGAAGTTTATCCTGCTGGATGAACCGTTTGCGGGCGTTGACCCGATCTCCGTTATCGACATTAAACGCATTATTGAGCACCTGCGTGACAGCGGGCTTGGCGTGCTGATCACCGACCACAACGTTCGTGAAACGCTGGCGGTGTGTGAACGCGCCTATATCGTGAGCCAGGGCAATCTGATCGCCCACGGTACGCCGCAGCAGATCCTCGAAGACGATCATGTTAAGCGCGTCTATCTTGGGGAAGACTTCAGACTCTGATAGGGTAGAGGTAACGTAACGCCGAACCGGAGAAAAATGCTCTGAACATGAAGCAAGGTTTGCAATTAAGGCTCAGCCAACAGCTGGCGATGACGCCGCAGCTACAGCAGGCAATTCGCCTGTTGCAGCTGTCCACGTTAGAACTTCAGCAGGAGCTCCAGCAGGCGCTGGACAGCAATCCGCTGCTGGAGCAAGCCGATCTTCATGACGAGGTAGATACCCAGCAATCGCAGGACACAGAAGCGCTCGATACCGCGTGATGCACTCGAACAAAAAGAGATGCCGGACGAGCTTCCGCTGGATGCCAGCTGGGATGAAATCTACACCGCCGGAACCCCTTCCGGCACGCGTGCAGACTACCAGGACGACGAGCTACCGGTCTACCAGGGCGAAACCACCCAGTCGCTGCAGGATTACCTGATGTGGCAGGTAGAGCTTACCCCCTTCTCCGATACCGACCGCGCTATTGCCACGTCGATTGTCGACGCCGTTGATGACACCGGTTATTTGACCGTCACGCTGGACGACATTCTGGAAAGCATGGGCGATGAAGAGATTGAGATTGAGGAGATTGAAGCGGTACTGAAACGCATTCAGCGCTTCGATCCGGTCGGGGTGGCCGCGAAGGACCTGCGTGACTGTCTGCTGATCCAGCTTTCTCAGTTCAGCAAAGAGACGCCGTGGCTCGACGAAGCGCGCTTAATCATCAGCGATCATCTGGATCTTCTGGCTAACCACGATTTCCGCACCCTGATGCGCGTGACGCGCCTGAAGGAAGAGGTGCTGAAAGAGGCGGTAAATCTGATCCAGTCTCTCGATCCGCGTCCCGGTCAGTCGATCCAGACCAGCGAACCCGAGTACGTTATCCCGGACGTGCTGGTCAGAAAACACAATGACCGCTGGGTCGTTGAACTGAACTCTGACAGCATCCCTCGCCTGCAAATCAACCAGCAGTACGCCTCTATGTGTACCAGCGCGCGCAACGACTCCGACAATCAATATATTCGCAGCAATCTTCAGGAAGCGCGATGGTTGATCAAGAGCCTGGAGAGCCGGAATGATACCCTGCTTCGCGTGAGCCGCTGCATCGTCGAACAGCAGCAGGCCTTCTTTGAGCAGGGCGAAGAGTATATGAAACCGATGGTGCTGGCGGATATCGCCCAGGCCGTCGAGATGCATGAATCCACCATTTCCCGCGTCACCACGCAGAAGTATCTGCACAGTCCGCGCGGTATTTTTGAGCTGAAGTATTTCTTCTCCAGCCATGTGAACACCGAAGGCGGCGGCGAAGCCTCGTCAACGGCGATTCGCGCACTGGTGAAGAAGTTGATCGCCGCGGAAAACCCCGCGAAGCCACTGAGCGACAGTAAGTTGACCACCATGCTGTCCGATCAGGGTATTATGGTGGCACGTCGTACTGTTGCGAAGTATCGAGAGTCTTTATCCATTCCGCCGTCTAACCAGCGTAAACAGCTGGTCTGACCCAACCGATAAGGAAGACACTATGCAGCTCAACATCACAGGACAAAACGTCGAGATTACTGAGGCCTTACGCGACTTTGTGAACACCAAGTTCGCGAAACTTGAACAGTATTTCGAAAGGATCAATCAGGTCTATATTGTGTTGAAAGTGGAGAAAGTGACTCATATCTCGGATGCAACCCTGCACGTTAACGGGGGTGAACTCCATGCCAGTGCGGAAGGGCAAGACATGTACGCGGCTATCGACGGCTTGATTGATAAGCTTGCGCGACAGCTCAATAAACATAAAGATAAACTGAAACAACACTAATTGTCCGGGCAGTTAACGGGTGCAGGACGGCCTGTTGTGAAACACAACAGGCCATTTGTACAGTTAGCGCTTAGGTGAAATTATGATAAACAACGATTCCGCTCTTCAACTGAGCAATGTCCTTAACCAGGAATGTACCCGCAGTGCGGTTCACTGCCAGAGCAAAAAACGTGCGCTGGAAATCATCAGTGAACTGGCCGCAAAACAGCTGGGCCTGCCGCCGCAGGTCGGTGTTCGAAGCCATTCTGACCCGTGAAAAGATGGGCAGTACCGGTATCGGCAACGGCATCGCGATCCCGCACGGCAAGCTGGAAGAGGATACCCTGCGTGCCGTCGGTGTGTTTGTGCAGCCTGGAAACGCCTATCGCCTTTGACGCCATCGATAACCAGCCCGTCGATCTCCTCTTCGCGCTGCTGGTGCCTGCCGACCAGACCAAAACCCATCTGCATACGCTTTCGCTGGTCGCCAAACGCCTGGCGGATAAAACCATCTGCCGTCGACTGCGCTCGGCCCAAAGTGATGAAGAGCTCTATCAAATTATCACTGAAGCATCAAGGCAAGATCACGCTTAAGCGACAGACACTTTTACCGGCCTGCGTGCCGGTTTAACACGGGAGAAACGGAACATGGTGCTGATGATTGTCAGCGGTCGTTCAGGGTCGGGAAAATCCGTGGCCCTGCGCGCGCTGGAAGACATGGGTTTTTACTGCGTCGATAACCTGCCGGTGGTGCTGCTGCCCGAGCTGGCGCGCACCCTAGCGGAGAGACAAACCTCTGCCGCCGTCAGTATCGACGTGCGTAACATGCCGGAATCGCCGGAGATCTTTGAACAGGCAATGAGTAACCTGCCTGACGCGTTCTCGCCTCAGCTGCTGTTCCTTGATGCTGACCGCAATACGCTGATCCGCCGCTACAGCGATACCCGTCGTTTGCACCCGCTCTCCAGCAAAAATCTCTCGCTGGAGAGCGCAATCGATGAAGAGAGCGATCTGCTGGAGCCGCTGCGCTCCCGCGCCGATCTGATTGTCGACACCTCAGAGATGTCCGTTCACGAGCTGGCAGAAATGCTGCGCACCCGCCTGCTGGGCAAACGCGAGCGTGAACTGACGATGGTGTTTGAATCCTTCGGCTTTAAGCACGGTATTCCGATCGATGCGGATTACGTTTTCGACGTGCGCTTCCTGCCGAACCCGCACTGGGATCCGAAACTGCGTCCGATGACCGGTCTGGATAAACCCGTCGCGGCGTTCCTCGACCGGCACACCGAAGTTCACAATTTTATCTACCAGACGCGAAGCTACCTTGAGCTATGGTTACCTATGCTGGAGACCAACAACCGCAGCTATCTGACGGTGGCGATTGGCTGTACCGGCGGTAAACATCGTTCGGTCTACATCGCCGAACAGCTGGCCGACTATTTCCGCTCGCGCGGTAAGAACGTTCAGTCCCGTCATCGCACGCTGGAAAAACGTAAAACATGACCGTAAAACAAACCGTTGAGATCACCAATAAGCTGGGCATGCATGCGCGCCCGGCGATGAAGCTGTTTGAGCTGATGCAGGGTTTCGATGCGGAAGTGCTGCTGCGTAATGACGAAGGCACCGAAGCGGAAGCCAACAGCGTGATTGCGCTGCTGATGCTGGACTCCGCCAAAGGGCGTCAGATTGAAGTCGAAGCCACCGGCCCGCAGGAAGAGGAAGCGCTGGCGGCGGTGATTGCGCTGTTTAACGCCGGGTTTGACGAAGACTAACTTCCGCGTCAGGGTGCAGCTGCGCTTATACGCTCTGCAGAAAACCCTCGCCGCCCAGCTGACGCATCTGGCGCATGATCCACGCCTGACGGCTTCGCACGTACCCTGACGGCGCGCTGGCCTTAAAGCGGATAGGATTTGGCAGAACAGCCGCCAGCAACGCCGCTTCCGACATGCTCAGCCGGCTGGCCGGTTTATTGAAATAGCGCTGCGATGCCGCTTCCACACCAAATACCCCGTCGCCAAACTCCGCAATATTGAGATACACGGTCAGAATACGCCGTTTGCTCCAGACCGTTTCCATTCCCAGCGTCAGCCCCGCCTCCAGCCCTTTTCGCACCCAACTTCGGCCATCCCACAGGAACAGGTTTTTTGCCGTCTGCTGCGACAGCGTTGATGCGCCGCGCACGCGGTTTTCATGACGTTCATTGTGGGCCAGCGCCTTTTCAATCGCGGCCACATCGAACCCCCAGTGCTCCGGGAATTTCTGATCTTCCGCCGCGATAACCGCCAGCCCCATCCACGGAGAGATCTCATCCATGCTCACCCAGTCAGAATGGGCAACATAGCCGAAATCACCGGTGAACCACGCGCCAAGCTGCCGCTCAACCATGACCGCCGAAAACGGTACCGGCAAAAATGCTGAACAGCACAATACCGGCCAGCCACAGACCCAGCCATGCCAGAAGCACCCTGCCAGCCAGCCGCTTCAGGCGCTGGACCATCTTCCCTTTACTCTTACTCATGCAATCGTCTCTTACCGGTTCCCTGGATTAATCAATTACTCAGGTCATGATTTCAAATAGCGGTGATGCAAGCCGGAATTTTATCTCTGCGGCATCGCGACCACCAGCCAAACTCATTGCGCGGGCAACCATCGTTCCTCTATTAGAGCCAGTCGCATCAAGCACTTCCGGCAAAAAGGAATCGGTTCCATGCAGAAAAATCGCGCAGCGCCCACGGGCATAAATACTTAACCGATTGTGATACTGCTCACGTTAAACCTTTCACGATGTTTAACTATCATCTTTAGTAGTCAGTGAAGATGTTCATTGACAACCGAGACCATTCTGAAAAACACGGCGCAAATAGCGACAATTACGCTTCAGGCCAGGGCTCAACCTGTAAAACGTTTTACCGCCCATCCGGTTTACGCTAACCGTTCAATGCCCGAACTGGAACTTTCAGCCGGGGGTTTCCAAAACGTTTTGGATAACCGCGGCAAAATCTGGTTATTCATTATTAGAATCAATAACATGAGCATAAAAACGGCCGTTGCGCTGCGCTTTTTGCCGTTTCCCTTCGCTGCGCAGCGCTTTCCGGACCGCGACTGTGGGAAAACCAGGCAAAAAACCGAACATTTGCTCAAAAATAGTGCAATACGCTAAAGAAATTGATTCCTTGCTTGACTGTGTCAGCAAATTAATGTTTTCTGTATTTAAACGCTGCTCAACATCACACAATTTAATGAATCTTGTCACAAGCTGTGGCGAATTTGCTAAGGTGATTTTGAAGCGTTAACCAATACCACGCTGTTGCTTTTGTATTCGATTTCTAATAATAGCAGCAGCGCCCATTTCCCTGGTGTTGGCGCAGTATTCGCGCACCCCGGTTTCGACTGGGGTCATTTTTTTTCTGGCCCGCGCTATTTTTCCCGCTCCGCAACCCAGTTCCGTAATACTTCAACGTCGTGCCGCCACTCGTGCTTCAGCTCGTCGACCCACTCCTGCACGTTATCCCACCAGGCCGGCAATTCCGGTGACTGAATCTGTTTCGCCAGTTTCTGCAGATGCAGCAGGCCGACGGAGCCCGCCGCGCCTTTGATCTTGTGCCCCTCTTCGGCGATGCCCTTCTGGTCACGCGCCATCATGTTGGAGTCCAGCACCTCAAGATAACCCGGCATCATCTGCTCGAACATCGTCAGGCTTTGGGTGATCAGCCCCGGACCAACCAGCTCGATATACTGCTCCAGCATGTCGACATCCAGCAGCGTGCGTGACTGTTCCGCGTCGGCGTCACTCACCACCGCTTCCGCTTCGGCCTGGTAATCCCAGAATTTCTTGATCATCGCGGTCAGCGCCGGCACCGCCAGCGGTTTGCTCAGCACATCGTCCATGCCGGCATCGAGATACTCTTTTTTATCCTTCAGCACGTTGGCAGTCAGCGCGACCAACGGCGGCAGCGTCACGCCGGCGTGCTGCTGATGAATGGCGCGCGACACATCGAGGCCGGTCATGTCCGGCAACTGGATATCCAGCAGCACCAGGTCGAACTCCTGCGGATCGAACATCGCCAGCGCCTCACCGCCGGTCATCGCCACCTCCACGCTGCAACCCAGCTTCTCCAGTACCGAGCGCGCCACAATCACGTTGAGTTCGATGTCTTCTACCAGCAGCACGTGCAGCGCCGGCAGCGGCATGCTGTCGTCCTGATCCTCATCTTCCACTTCATCCGCCACGCGCGGCGCGTGGATTTCCACGGTAAAGCACGAGCCCTGACCCGGTGCGCTGCTGACGGTAATATCGCCGCCCATCGCCTGCGCCAGCCGGCGTGACACCGCCAGGCCAATCCCGGTGCCGGTGGCCGGTTTACCGCCGTGCTGATCTTTCACCTGGTAATACATGGCGAAGATTTTGTCCTGCTCTTCCTGCGGAATGCCCATCCCGGAGTCCTGCACCTCAAAGTGCAGCGTTTCGTCCTGGCGATAGGCGACGCGCACCACGATTTCGCCCTGCCGGGTAAACTTCACGGCATTGCCGATCAGGTTCCACAGAATCTGGCGCAGGCGCGTGCCGTCGGCGGAGATCTTGTGCGGCAGCGGCAATTCCGGTGCCATGACGAACTTCAGCCCTTTCGGCTGCGCCAGCAGGCCGGAGAGGTTTTCCAGGTCGGCGAGGAAGCCGGTGAAATCCAGCGGCTGGTTATCCAGCTGCACTTTGCGCCGCTCAATCTTGTCGACTTCGATCACATCATTAAAGATATTGCCGAGCGTGATGGCCGAGACGTGAATGGTTTTCAGGTACTTCAGCTGCTCCTGGTTGAGATCGGTATCCAGCAGGATGCGGCTTAACCCGACGATGCCGTTAAGCGGCGTGCGCAGCTCGTGGCTGATGGTGGAGATAAAGGTGGTCTTTTCACGGCTGGCGTTCTCCAGCGCGTCCTGATAGCGCTTACGCTCGGTAATATCGCGTCCGAAGCCCATCAGGCCGCTACGCTTACCGACGCGGTCGTAATACGGCACTTTGCGGATTTCAAAGCAGGCTTTGCGCCCGTCCGGATACTCCAGCCACTGTTCATAGGTGAGCGACACGTTGTGGCGAAACACCTTCTCATCGGTCTCCAGCACTTTGGCGGCGGCATCTTCGTCATAAATGTCGCGCGGCGTCAGGTCAATCAGCTGCTTCTCGCTCAGGCCGGTGAGCAGTTCCATCGCGCGGTTACAGCCGGAGAACTCTTTGTCGATGTTGCGGTAGAACACCAGGTCGGGCGAGGCGTCGAGGAACGAACGCAGGAAGGAGGATTGCTGCTCCAGCTGAATCTGCGCCTGTTCACGCCGCGTCATCTCTTCGCGCAGCTTATCCATCACCTGCTCGCGCGCCTGCTCTGCTTTAATACGGTCGCTGATTTCCTGGTTCAGCTGGCTGATGGTCTCTTTCATCTGCTGATTCAGTTCAAGGTCGCGCGTGCGCATCTCCTCCAGCTTGTCCACCAGCTTCGACAGCCGCTGGCGCGACTCCTCCAGCTGATCGACCACCACGGAGAGAAAGTAGACCGCCCATGGGGTAATCAGCAGGCCAAAAAACACTGAACGCACCACGTCGATACTTTCAACGTGGCCACGCAGCACCATGGTGACCGCCATCTGCACCACCATTGCCAGCACCACCAGCGCCGAAGCCAGCAGCAGCGAAAACCGCACCAGCCCGAGCTTGACCATTAAATCCACGTAGTACTGTGCTAAAAGACGAATCTGTTTCATTACGCGCTCCCTGAACGAATCTGGCTCATCATAGCGTAATTATCCGCGCGCTGCGCCGCCGCACGCGCCGTGCGGACTGACTTTACGCCCTGTTATGGTGCAGCAGCGCGGCGTTTCGCCGACGTTCGCGGCTTTATGCCTAAAGCGCTTGACTAATTCTGCCAACTGAATAATCTGGAGGGCCGCGCTTTTGCGGGTCCCGGTGCCGCGTGCCCGGCGCATCCGCTTTCTGCAGCCATCCCTCCTGATGGTTGCCTTCCGTTATTGCATATCCATTCAGCTTAAGTGCTGTTTTAATCACACCCTGGTTAATTAATTTTACTAATGGCAACCGCGTTTTGATTCAAATGTTCCGCCATAAGAAAAACAGATACATGCTGTGCACGAAACGGTCCAAACAGAATTTTGTGCTGGCATCCCCATATTCAACAGCATGGTCTGGAAATATGAGGCCGATCACACAGTGAGACGGCTCACACTTCATAAGGGAATCAGAAAGGTCAGATTGACATATATTTACGTAATAAAAACATAATAATCATACAGTTAAATTGCAAAAAGGCTGATTAACCGTAATAAAGCTGGCTATTTGACCTGAGTTCGCTTTCCCGATAAGTTGGAATTCCGCTGGATGCTTTCCAGTCGGGACTGTGTCTCGGCATATCTATGCAGCAAGAAGACTCCCTCTGGATGCAAGTTATCTCCCTTAGAGACCGGATTTTATGGACAGCCAATCAAGGACGTAAATCAGTGCCTTGATTGTCGTTGTCCGGTGTTGCGACGTCCGCGTAAAAGCGCGCGAAAACAAATTGATACAGCACGCAGCAGCGCTCTGTGCCTGAAATAATGCAGGTAATGTCTAAAGCAGTTTAAGGAGACCCTCAATGTCCACTCAACAACCTAACCCCTGGGGTTTGTATGATCCATCAGCAGGAAGCGACAGCTGTGGTGTAGGTTTCATTACCCGCAAGGACGGCGAGCAGACCCATGAAATCCTGCAGATGGCGCATAGCGCCCTGTGCACGGTACCGCACCGTGGCGGGATGTCTGCAGAGGGTGTGGGCGATGGTGCAGGCGTTAACGTTGACCTCTCCCTGAACTTCTTCCGTAAGCTGACCGGTCAGGCGCTGGAAGCGGGCCGCTTTGGCGTGGGCAACTTCTTTGTGCCAAAAGATGCGGCGCTGCGCGCGAACGCAGAGCGTCTGGTTGAAGAGACGCTGGCCGCTTACAACTTCCCGGTGCTGCTGAAGCGTGATATGCCGCTGGACAACAGCGTCACGCGCCCGGCCGCACAGCAGTTCCAGCTGCCGATCGTGCAGTGGGTGTTTGCCGCACCGCAGGACGTTACCGAGCAGAGCGACTTCGAGCGCCACATTTACCGTGCGCTGCTGGACATCGAAGCACGCGCCTTTACCGAAAGCGAATTCGGCGGTCTTTATCCGCTGTCGCTGTCGTCGCGCACTCAGGTGTTCAAAGCCCGCCTGAACTCCAACGAAGTGATCCCTTACTTCAAAGATCTGACCGATCCCGATCATCAGGTGCGCGGACTGTTTTTCCATACCCGCTTCTCCACCAATACCGATCCGCATACCACGATGGCGCAGCCGTTCCGCCTGATGGCGCACAACGGTGAGCTGAACACGGACCGTAAAAACCGCATCGCGGAAGCGGCACTGATGCTGGCGCGCGGCAAAAAGATCGTGCGGCCAAAAGGCCAGTCTGACAGTTCGCGTCTCGATCAGAGCATCCACAGCCGTCTGATGGAAGATAACCTCGATCTGATCAACGCCGTGGTTTCAATGATGCCGCCGGCCTGGGAAAACGACACCTCGCTGTCGGCTGAAGTGCGCGCCATGCTGGAATACTTCTCGCTGTATGAAGAGAAGAACGACGGCCCCGCCGCGCTGATCTTCGGTAACGGCGAAGTGATTGGCGCACGGCTGGACCGTCTTGGCCTGCGTCCGCTGCGCTCCGTCGAAACCGCTGAGTATATCGGTGCGATGTCAGAAGCCGGCCAGATCGCCTTCCCACCGGAGAGCGTGCTGCGCCGTGGCCGTATCGAAGCTGGCGGCATGCTCTATTACGATCACAAAGAGAAACGCTCTTACACCACCGTGCAGGCGCTGGAAAAGCTGGCGGCAGAAAAAGATTATCTCTCCCTGGTGCAGGCGGCACGCGTTGAACTGCAGCAGCTGCCGGAAGTGCCGGCAGAGAAACTCGGCTCACCGCTGCGCTATCGCGGCGACCTGAAAACCTATCAGCGCTTTGTGGCTTACTACTACAACCAGGAAAGCTTCAAATTCATGATGGACCCGATGCTGCAAACCGGCGCTGAGAAGATCTCCGCGATGGGTTACGGCAACGCCATCAATGGCCTGTCCGATCATGAAGGCGGCATGGCGCACTACTTCTCGCAGCGCTTTGCACAGGTCACCAACCCGCCGCTCGACTCCATCCGTGAAGCGGACGGCATGACGCTGCGCGTGGCGCTCGGCGCTAAACCGCACCTCGGCCGCAGTAAAGGCCAGCAGATCATCGTGCCAAGCCCAATCCTGACGCATCTGGACATGCTGCGTCTGCGCGAGCAGAAAGTGGCGCCGTATGCGCGCTTCGAGATGCTGTATGAGCCGGTCATCGGTAAAGACATCGTCAGCCGCGCCGCCAACGCCAAAGCGCTGGAAAACGCTATCGATAACCTGGCGCAGCAGGTGGTGGATTTTGCCCGTCAGCAGGGCGGCATCGCGGTGATCACCGATCGCCATATCTCTTCAACCCATGCTGCCATTCCGATGCTGCTGATGGTATCGGCCATCAACCAGCGTCTGGTGCAGGAAGGCCTGCGTCTGGATGTGTCACTGGTGGTCGAGAGCGGTCAGAGCATCTCCTCACACCATATCGCCGCCACGCTCGGCTTCGGCGCCTCTGCCGTGTATCCGCTGGGCGTACAGATGCGTGCAGAAGAGAAGTTTGGCGAAGGTGAAGAAGGCAACAAAGCGTTCAAACGCTATGCCAAAGCGGCAGAAAAAGCGCTGATGAAAACCATGGGCAAAGTGGGCCTGTGTACCGTTGAGAGCTACAGCTGCGGTGAGTTCTTCGAGCCGAACTTCCTCGATACCGAAGATCCGGTGCTGAAGAAATATTTCCCGAATATCAAAACCCCGGTGGGCGGCGCGGGCTTCCCGGCCATCGCGCAGATGGCGGTGGACTGGCACCAGAGCGCGCTGAAAATTCAGGGCGAAGCCGAAGTGCCACTGCTGGGTCTGTTCAAAGAACGTTCTGAGGGTGCGGGCCACTCGTATGGCACCATCGCAGTACGTACCTTTATTGATATGACAGAGCAGCCGATTCGTTTCGCCGACAAAGCGCGCGAAGAGGACAACTTTATCCGTCTGATGACGCTGGCCAGGCTGGACAACGCGTTCAGCATCAAAGCCGAGTCGTTTAAAGACAGCAGCTTCGAGCGCATCCCGAATGCGGTGATCGACAGCTTTGCTATCACGCCGGATTACCGTCAGTTCTCCAGCCTGATGCACGCCGAGCGTAAGCGTCGTCCGGCGGCGCTGCGCGACATCCTCGCGCTGCCGTGCGATCTGACCCACGTGGACAGCGAAGCCGAATTTGGCCGCAAGCTGGGCCGCTACTCGCTGGTCAACAACGGCTTCGCCATTCGCGGCCTGCGCTGCGAAGCGGTGAACGGCAGCCTCAACCAGTTTGAGCTGCGTCTGATTGATGCTATTGCCGGCCTGAAGCCGGAGAGCGAGCGTCTGGCCGCGCTGTCACGCGCGCTGAAAACCCGCTTTAACGATGAGATCGAAAGCAGCAGCATCACTGAAGGCGTGTTGCACATTACCGCTTACGGTCAGGCAGCAGACTATCTGGCGAAAATCTTTACCGCGCTGCCCTCGCTGCCGCTGGAAGAGATCCAGCCGGCGCACGAAATCACCCGTACCTTCGCCTCAGGCGCCATGAGCCACGGCGCGCTGGTCGCGCCGGCGCACGAAGCGGTAGCGCACGGCACCAATATGGTGGGCGGAATGAGTAACTGTGGTGAAGGTGGCGAACACTATTCACGTCACGGCACCATTCGCGCATCGCGCATCAAACAGCTGGCGTCCGGTCGTTTCGGCGTATGGGCGGCTTATCTGGCCGACCCGATGCTGGAAGAGCTGGAGATCAAAATTGGCCAGGGCGCTAAACCGGGCGAAGGCGGTCAGCTGCCAGCACCGAAAGTGACGGTGGAGATTGCGGCCGCGCGTGGCGGTACGCCGGGCGTTGAGCTGGTATCACCGCCGCCGCATCACGATACTTATTCCATCGAGGATTTGGCGCAGCTGATCCACGACTGTAAAGCGGCACGCGTGCGCGTTATCGTCAAACTGGTGTCGTCTGAAGGCATCGGCACTATCGCAGTCGGCGTGGCAAAAGCCGGCGCAGACGTCATCAACGTCGCCGGTAACACCGGCGGCACCGGCGCGGCGTCGGTCACCAGCCTGAAATACACCGGGCGCGTGGCGGAAATCGGTATCGCCGAAGTACACCAGGCGCTGTGCGCTAACGGGCTGCGTGACAAAGTGCAGCTGCGCTGCTCCGGCGCACAGCAGACCGGCAGCGACGTGATCAAATCGGCGCTGCTCGGCGGCGACAGCTTCGAGTTCGGCACCACCGCGCTGATGATGCTGAAATGCGTGATGGCGAAAAACTGCAACGTCAAATGCCCGGCTGGCCTCACCACTAACGCTGAAGCCTTCGATGGCGATCCGCGTCAGCTGGCGCAGTACTTCATCAACGTGGCGCAGGAAGTGCGTGAGTTCCTCGCACGCCTCGGTCTGCGTTCGCTGCGTGAAGCGCGCGGCCGCTCTGACCTGCTACACCTGATGGATCATCCGCTGGAAGTGGGCAAACTCGATCTGCGCGCCATGCTGACCGTGGTGCCGGAGCAGAAGATTGCTCAGCCGGTGTATCTGGAAAAAGATTTCGAGCTGGACGATGGCTGGGTAGATGAGCTGAAAGCGCAGCTGGTTGATGCTGCCCGCCGCGAGATTACGCTGGGTAACGGCGTAACGCTGAACAACCGTAACAAGAGCGTTGGCGGTCAGCTGGCGATCGATATTGAGCGCATGCTGAACCACGAGCTGTCGGCGCAGCAGCTGGCCGCGCTGCCGGCGGTACTGCAGGATGACCGTGGCCGGAAATATCTGGCACCGCGCACGGTGCAGATTGATACCCGCGGGTCAGCCGGTCAGTCATTTGGCGCGTTCTGCAACGACGGCATGCAGATGAAGCATTACGGCACCTGTAACGATGGCGTCGGTAAAGGTCAGTGTGGCGGCGAACTGGTGGTGATGTCACCGGGCGGCGGCGCACAGGACAGCGACGGCAACGTGCTGATTGGTAACTTTGCGCTATTCGGCGCGACCGGCGGTCGTCTGTTTGTTCAGGGCCAGGCCGGTGACCGTTTCGCCGTGCGTAACTCGGGCGCCACCGCGGTGGTGGAAGGCGTCGGCGACTTCTGCTGTGAATACATGACTAACGGCGCGATTCTTAACCTCGGCACCTTTGGTAAAGGTTTCGGTAACGGCATGAGCGGCGGCTTCGCCTATCAGTACGATCCGTACCGTTCCCTGGCCGCGCACGCCGCCGGTGATTCGGTGCTGTTCGGCTCCATCGCTGACGAAGACGAAATGGCGCAGGTGCACAAGCAGGCAGTGCTGACCATGCTGCACTGGCACGTCGAAGCCACCCAGTCGCCGCGCGCGGCGTGGCTGCTGGAGAACTGGGAAACCGAGTGTCAGCACTTCGTTTACGTGATGCCACGCTCGCTGCTGCTGTATCAGGACGGCGGCGAGATCCTGAAAGCGAAAACGCGTAAGGATTTGCTGGAAGAACTGTCCACGTCGCTGGCCGCGCATCAGGTTGCCAAGTTCAAATCAGCCTGGCGTGCGGGCAAAACCATCGCCGACGGTGCGGTACCGGCCTACGGCGCGACCGATACGCAGGAGATGTTTGTTCTGCTGAATAACTACACCGTTCTGAGCTTCGCGCAGCAGCTGGCGCTGGGCAAACTGCCGAAAGGCACAGCGGTGGAAGACGCGGCAGTCGAGAAAGCGGTTCGCAACCTGCTGATGACCGAAGATTTCGCGCTGGTCAGCAAACTGCAGCGTCATGCCCGTGCGGCCATTGAGAGCTACAGCGATGATGAGCTGGCAAGCCTGATCGCCGCCAAGCGTATGTCGGATTACAAAGCCGCGCTGACGCAGCGCAACATTCGCTCCATGGACAGCCTGGCAACCTATGGCTGGATCATTTATCAGGACGCCTGCAACCGTGAGGTGCTGGGCCATCTGCCTGATTTTGAAGAGCTGTTTGCACGCGCCGCACTGCCAGAGATTGCCGCCGCGGTCGGGAAACTCTCCTGATTGTGCTGCGAAAGAAGATTGATGATGATAAAACGGTTTGAGTACTGATATCCATGAAGATTCCTTACATTCCTGAAGACGCGCCGTTCAACGGCGAACAGAAATACTGGCTGGCGGGGTTTCTCGCCGGTCTCCACTCGCGCCTGCTGGTATTAGAAGATAAGCAGACCGCACCGGCAGCGGGCGCCAGCGCCACCACCCAGCTGCATATTCTGTTTGGTTCCCAGACCGGTAACGCCGAAGCGCTGGCGCAGACCGCAGCCAAGGCGGCGCGCGCTAAAGGCCTGGTGCCGGTAGTGCAGGCACTGGGTGAAGTGGATCTGGATGTGTTCGCCACCATGCGTCATGTACTGATCGTCACCTCCACCTACGGCGAAGGCGAAATGCCAGACAACGCACAGCTGTTCTGGCAGGCCATCTCAGCCAGCACCGCGCCGCGT
Organism: Enterobacterales bacterium; assembly: GCA_039593635.1. Classification (GTDB taxonomy): domain Bacteria; phylum Pseudomonadota; class Gammaproteobacteria; order Enterobacterales; family Enterobacteriaceae; genus Enterobacter. Next base: position 2,874 of record JBCNOW010000020.1, on the reverse strand, counting down.
CTGGAGCAGATGCACTTTGCCGTGCTGGCAATCGGCGATACCGGCTACGACGGTTTCTGCCAGGCCGGTAAGTTCATTGATATGCGCCTGGAGCAGTTGGGGGCGAAACGCGTGGTGGATCGCATCGACTGCGACATCGATTACGAAGAGCCTTCCAGCGAGTGGATTGGCAGCGCCATGCCACAGTTTGCCGCCAGCGCGGGCAGCAGCGGCACGGTGCTGGAGAGCGCGCCGGAAGCGCCGGTAATCCCAGGCAGCAACAAGCAAAACCCATACGCGGCGGCGCTGGTGACCAATAAGCGTCTGTCCGGCGAGCAGTCCGCCAAAGATATCCGTCACTTCGAATTTGACCTGAGCGACAGCGGCCTGAAATACGAAGCCGGTGATGCGCTGGGCGTGATCCCGGTGAACGATGCCGGGCTGGTAAGTCTGCTGCTGAGCGAGCTGAAAGCCGACTACGAAACCCCGGTGCCGGGCTTTGACCGTAACCTCGGCGATCTGCTGACCTATCAGTTCGAGATTTCTGAGCCGTCGCGCAAGCTGATTGAGTGGGTCGGACAGCACACCACCAACCAGGAGCTGCTGCACGTCCTGCAGCACGACGATAAAGATACGCTGGCCAACTGGCTGTGGGGTAAAGATACGCTGGATCTGCTGCAGCTCGAGCTGAAGCGTAATCTGTCGGTGCCGGAGCTGGTGGCGATGCTGCGTCCGCTGCAGCACCGTGCTTACTCCATTTCGTCCAGCTCGAAGGCGCACCCTAACCAGGTGCATCTGACCATCGCTTCCGTGCGCTATCACAGCGGTGGCCGCGAGCGTAAAGGCGTGTGCTCGACCTATCTGGCTGAACGCGTGCGTCGCGGAGAGAAGCCGGCGATCTTTATTTCGCCGAACAAAGCGTTCCGCGTGCCGGCGAACAATAACGCCCCGCTGATCATGGTCGGTCCGGGTACCGGCATCGCGCCGTTCCGCGCCTTCCTGCAGGAGCGCCAGGCGACCGGCGCTGAAGGTAAAAACTGGCTGTTCTTCGGCGACCAGCATCAGGAACATGATTACATTTACGCGGATGAGCTGGCGGGCTGGCAGCAGAGCGGTCTGCTGACGCATCTCGACCTGGCCTTCTCCCGCGATCAGGAAGAGAAGATTTACGTGCAGAACCGCATGCTGGAGAAAGGCGCTGAGCTGTACGCCTGGCTGCAGGAAGGCGCCTACTTCTACGTCTGTGGCGATGCCTCACGCATGGCGAAGGACGTCGACGCCGCGCTGTATGAAGTGGTGCGTCAGTTCGGTGGTCTTTCCAGCGAGCGTGCCGCAGCCTATATCGATCAGCTGAAGAAAGATAAGCGTTATCTGCGCGACGTTTATTAAGATCGGTACAAAGGGAGCGCTACGCTTCCTTTGGTCTGCTGCGCGCTAAGCCGCGCCGCGACACAAGCATAAAAAAAACGGGCTAATCAGCCCGTTTTTTATTTTCCGCGATTTACTTCACTACGCGCAGTGAAGGACGTCCACCGCGCGGCGGCGGTTCATCATCCGGTGAAGAGTCGTCATCCGTCGCATCGTCCGGACGGTCACCATCAATCACCGACATCAGCGTCTCTTCCTGGCCGCCGAAGTTTCCTGGTCGTCATTCATCATGCCGGACGGCTTCATCGTAGGCAGGCTCCGGCTCGAACATGGTACCCGCACCGTTTTCACGCGCGTAGATCGCCAGCACCGCAGCCAGCGGTACGGAAACCTGACGCGGCACGCCGCCGAAACGCGCATTGAAGCGCACTTCGTCGTTGGCCAGCTCCAGGTTACCCACCGCACGCGGCGCAATGTTCAGTACGATCTGTCCGTCACGTGCGTATTCCATTGGAACCAGCACGCCCGGCAACGTCACATCCACAACCAGGTGCGGCGTGAGCTGGTTATCCAGCAGCCATTCATAGAAGGCGCGCAGCAGATACGGACGGCGTGGGGTAAGTTGTGACATTTCCACAGTCATTAGCCTCGGCCGAGACGCATTTCACGTTCCGGTTCAGTTAAAGATGCCAGGAAGGAGTCGCGCTCAAATACGCGAGTCATATAGCCTTTCAGCTCTTTCGCGCCAGGGCCACTGAACTCAACGCCCAGGGTTGGCAGACGCCACAGCAGCGGTGCCAGGTAGCAGTCCACCAGGCTGAACTCATCGCTCAGGAAGAACGGTTTCTGACCAAACACCGGGGCAATTGCCAGCAGCTCTTCACGCAGTTGCTTACGCGCAGCGTCGGCTTCGGCAGCGGAGCCGCTGGTAATGACGTTCATCAGCGAGTACCAGTCTTTTTCGATACGCTGCATGTACAGGCGGCTTTCACCACGCGCAACAGGGTAAACAGGCATCAGCGGCGGATGCGGGAAACGCTCATCCAGATATTCCATAATGATACGGGATTCCCACAGGGTCAGCTCGCGATCCACCAGCGTCGGTACGCTTTGGCTCGGGTTGAGATCGATCAGATCCTGAGGCGGGTTATCCTTTTCCACATGCTCGATCTCAAAACTGACACCCTTCTCGGCCAGCACGATACGAACCTGATGGCTATAAATGTCAGTAGGACCAGAAAACAGCGTCATTACCGAACGTTTGTTGGCAGCGACAGCCATGAAAACCTCCAGGTATATTCAGAATTTTTACTGCTACCAGCCCAACAGGGGCCAGCCAGATGTTGTATCGCCCATCCCAGAGAAAAGACACATTGTTCAAGAATCGAACAAAAATCGAGTATTCACCGATATTTGGGCAGAAAATTGGATGATAGTTTACCAGATTTTGATGGCTTTGTGGTGAGGGGATTCTGGAAATGTGGAAAAAGAGGAGATATATGCATTGTTACTGTGGATAACCTGCGC
>JBCNOW010000002.1:0-106488 GCA_039593635.1 Enterobacterales bacterium | reverse complement strand
CTGACGTTTCGATCGTCATTAAACATTATGCAGCGAAAGCAAGACTTGAACCAAATCATAAAATCGATTCAGCAAGGCTATTTCGTTCACTGATTAATTTCACGCATCAAAATAATTGCTGGTTTAAATACCAGACCCTACGGGGTGAAGCAATGCCAGGAGGGGTAAAAGTTTGAAGCAGGCCACAAAAAAGCACCTGAAAAGGTGCTTTTTTACGCGTTATTAACATGCTGGCACTACTGTTGCAGCTCTTTTTCAGTGAAGAGATCGGCAAACAGCGCGGTGCTCAAGTAACGCTCACCCGAGGAAGGAAGGATAACCACAATATTCTTATTGGTAAAGGCTTCATCTTCCTGAAGTTTGAGCGCCGCCGCAACGGCCGCACCGGAAGAGATACCCGCCAGAATACCTTCTTCATCCATCAGGCGACGCGCGGTAGAGATGGCTTCTTCGTTCGTGATGGTGACGACTTTATCGATCAGCTTCAGATCCAGGTTGCCCGGAATGAAGCCTGCGCCAATGCCCTGAATTTTGTGCGGGCCTGGTTTGAGCTCTTCGCCCGCCAGCGCCTGAGAGATAACCGGTGAGTCGGTTGGCTCAACGGCCACGGTGATCAGGTCTTTTTTACCTTTCGTGCCTTTAATATAGCGCGACACGCCGGTCAGCGTACCGCCGGTACCCACGCCGGAGATAAATACATCAACCTGGCCGTCGGTATCTTCCCAGATTTCCGGGCCGGTGGTCTTTTCGTGAATTTCCGGGTTTGCCGGGTTGCTGAACTGCTGCAGCAGCAGGTATTTCGCCGGATCGCTGGCCACAATCTCTTCTGCTTTCTGAATGGCACCCTTCATGCCTTTCGCGCCTTCGGTCAGCACCAGGTTCGCGCCCAGCGCTTTCAGCAGCTTGCGACGTTCGATGCTCATGGTTTCCGGCATGGTCAGCGTCAGCTTGTAGCCGCGCGCGGCAGCAACATAGGCCAGAGCGATACCGGTGTTGCCGCTGGTCGGTTCCACCAGCTCAACGCCCGGCTTCAGCACGCCACGTTTTTCGGCATCCCAAATCATGTTTGCACCGATACGGCATTTTACGCTGAAGCTCGGGTTGCGTGATTCGACCTTCGCCAGAATGCGTCCATTACCGATACGGTTCAGTCGAACCAGGGGCGTATGACCGATAGTCAGCGAGTTGTCTTCATAAATCTTACTCATGGCCTGTCCTTAACTGTATGAAATTGGGATACCGACCCAGCATACCTGCTAAGCAGGTAGGGGGAAGTAAGGAATTCGCATATCTATATACTGCAAGGAAATAATGGGGATCAGTATGGAATAAGGGGCGGCATAAGCCACCCCTGCTTTACACATTTTTGCATTATTTCCATAACGCGTGCTTAGCACGGTAGCAGTCCACCCACATCGCCGTCGCGCCGCAAACCGCAACCGGCATGATGAACAGGTTAAGGAAGGGAATCATGGTGAACAGGCTGGTCAGCGCGCCAAACTGCATATTGGCGACCTTCCGCGTGCGCAGGGCGGTGCGCATCTGTTTAAAACGGCACCTTGTGGTTATCAAACGGATAGTCGCAGTACTGGATGGCCAGCATCCAGGCGCTGAACAGGAACCACAGCACCGGCGCAACCGTCTGGCCAATGCCGGGGACAAAATAGAGGAGCAGCAGCACAACCGCGCGCGGCAGGTACCAGGCGAACTTCTGCCACTCGCGCTTCATAATGCGCGGGATATCTTTCATGATCCCCAGTACGCCCGTGTCCGGCGGCGTCGCGCCGGTAAGACGCGCTTCCAGCTGTTCCGCCAGCAGGCCGTTAAACGGCGCGGCAATCCAGTTGGCAATCGTTGAGAAGAAATAGCCGAACACCAGCAGCACAGAGATCACCGCCACCGGCCAGAGCAGATAGCTCAGCCACTGCAGCCAGTCCGGCACGTAGCTCATCAGCGACGGGATCCAGCTTTCGAGCTTTGTGAACAGCCACCAGAACGCGCCGCCCATCAGAACAATGTTGATCAGCAGCGGCAGAATGACGAAGCGTCGAATACCCGGCAGGGAGACCAGTTTCCAGCCCTGAGAAAAATACCACGAAGACCACTCGCGCGGTGGAGGAGACCGAAGTCTAGAAACGGCATAACCAGGCTGTACTCCTTTATGTAGCGGACCCGCCAACATCAGTGGAATTGCCCGCCTATATTATCCACTTACGGACCAATGACCAGTTCGGAAATGTTCGAAAAAACAGCAAAAAGCACGATTTAGCTTCATCTTTATGCTGTGAATGCTCTGCACACACTTGCACTTGACGTAAACGGCAAATACTCTTAGTGAGTAAATGTTTGCCGTGGTGGCAAGGTGTTAGAACAACAGAGAATATAATGATGCAGGATTTGCGTCTGATATTAATCATTGTTGGCGCGATCGCCATAATCGCTTTACTGGTACATGGTTTCTGGACCAGCCGTAAAGAGCGCTCCTCGATGTTTCGCGATCGCCCACTGAAGCGCATGAAGTCCAGTCGTGACGACGATGACACTGAAGATGACATCGACGGAACAGCGACGACGACGGCGTGGGTGAAGTTCGTGTTCATCGGGTCAGCGTGATGCCGAAGACGAGCCGCAGTTCGATGCGCCGGTCACCAAACCTGCTGCTCCGCGTGCGCCGGAACCGGTGCGTCAGCCATTCCCACGCCAGGAAACGCCGCTAAGCGGCGATCCGCTGCTGGACGATGAGCCGGTACGTCAGTCTGCACCTGCGCCACAACCGCAGGCGCCGGTAGCGCAGCCCGTGCCGCAGCCAGCCAACCGGTTCAGCAGCCGTACTCCGCAGCAGGATCATGCAACCGCCTGTCCGCCACCCAGCCGGCTCCGGAGTTTACCGCCGCCGAGCCGGAGGTTAAACAACCTGAACCTGCGCCTGTGCAGGAAGCTGCACCGCAGCCGCAGCCCGCTGCGCCGGGCAGTAAAAGAAGCGGTGATCATCATGAACGTGGCCGCGCATCACGGCAGCCATCTCAACGGTGACGTGCTGCTTAACAGTATTCAACAGGCCGGCTTCAAGTTTGGCGATATGAACATTTTCCATCGCCACCTGAGCCCGGACGGCAGCGGCCCGGCGCTGTTCAGCCTGGCCAACATGGTTAACCCTGGCACCTTCGATCCGGAAATGACCGGTGATTTCGTGACGCCGGGCGTCACGATCTTTATGCAGGTGCCGTCCTACGGTGACGAACTGCAAAACTTTAAGCTGATGCTGCAGTCCGCTCAGCATATTGCTGATGAAGTGGGTGGTGTGGTGCTCGACGATCAGCGTCGCATGATGACGCCGCAGAAGCTGCGCGAGTATCAGGACCGCATCCGCGAAGTTAAGGAAGCCAAGCGCAATCACCGCGTTAACTCAACCTCCTCCTCAACCCCCGCCTGTCGGGGGTTTTTTCTCATTGATGGTGCGATATGGACTCAATCGAACAACAACTCACTGAACTGCGAACCACGCTTCGCCATCATGAATATCTCTATCATGTTATGGACGCGCCGGAAGTTCCGGATGCGGAGTACGACCGCCTGATGCGCGAGCTGCGCGAGCTGGAGAGCGCAGCATCCGGAGCTGATCACGCCGGATTCTCCCACCCAGCGCGTCGGCGCTGAGCCGCTGGGGGCCTTTCAGCCAGGTGCGCCATGAAGTGCCAATGCTGTCACTGGATAACGTCTTCGATGAAGAGAGCTTCCTCGCCTTTAACAAGCGCGTGCAGGATCGCCTGAAAAGCACCGACGCTCCCTCACCTGGTGCTGCGAGCTGAAGCTGGATGGCCTGGCGGTCAGTATTCTCTATGAAAACGGCGTGCTGGTGCGCGCCGCCACGCGTGGCGACGGCACGACCGGTGAAGACATCACCACCAACGTGCGTACCATCCGCGCGATCCCGCTGAAACTGCAGGGCGACAATATTCCCGCGCGTCTGGAAGTGCGCGGGGAAGTATTCCTGCCGCAGGCGGGCTTCGAAAAAATCAACGAAGAAGCGCGTCGCACCGGCGGGAAAGTGTTTGCTAACCCGCGTAACGCGGCGGCAGGCTCGCTGCGCCAGCTTGACCCGCGCATCACCGCGAAGCGACCGCTTACTTTCTTCTGCTACGGTGTCGGTATTCTGGAGGGCGGCGAGCTGCCGGATACCCACCTCGGGCGTCTGCTGCAGTTTAAGGCCTGGGGCCTGCCGGTGAGCAACCGCGTTCAGCTCTGCACTCCGCCGGAAGCGGTGCTGGCGTTCTATCACCAGGTGGAAGAGGACCGTCCGACGCTCGGCTTTGATATTGATGGCGTGGTCATCAAGGTGGATTCGCTGGCGCTGCAGGAGCAACTGGGCTTTGTGGCGCGCGCGCCGCGCTGGGCGGTGGCGTTTAAATTCCCGGCCCAGGAGCAGATGACCTTCGTGCGCGACGTGGAGTTCCAGGTGGGCCGTACGGGCGCCATTACGCCGGTTGCACGACTGGAGCCGGTGCAGGTCGCGGGCGTGCTGGTGAGTAATGCCACGCTGCACAACGCCGATGAAATCGAACGCCTGGGCCTGCGTATTGGTGACAAAGTGGTGATTCGCCGCGCGGGGGATGTGATCCCGCAGGTGGTCAACGTGGTGGAGTCAGAACGTCCTGACGATACGCGCGAGATTGTCTTCCCGACCCACTGCCCGGTGTGCGGCTCTGACGTTGAGCGTGTGGAAGGCGAAGCCGTGGCCCGCTGTACGGGCGGCCTGATTTGTGGCGCGCAGCGTAAAGAGGCGCTGAAGCACTTTGTCTCCCGCCGGGCGATGGACGTGGACGGCATGGGCGACAAAATTATCGATCAGCTGGTTGAGAAAGAGTATGTCCACACGCCTGCGGACCTCTTCAGGCTGACGGCGGGTAAGCTGACCGGCCTGGATCGCATGGGGCCGAAGTCAGCCCAGAACGTGGTTAACGCGCTGGAAGCCGCCAAAGAGACGACCTTCGCCCGCTTCCTCTATGCGCTGGGCATTCGTGAAGTTGGCGAAGCGACGGCGGCAGGTTTAGCCTGGCGGACCACTTTGGTCGCGGCGGCGCTGGAAAAGGTGAAGAACGCCGACCATTGATGCGCTGAATGCAAAAAGTGCCGGATGTCGGCATCGTGGTCGCCACGCACGTCTTTAACTTCTTTGCTGAAGAGAGCAACCGCGAGGTCATCGGCCAGCTGCTGGAAGAGGGCATTAAATGGCCCGCGCCGGTGGTGGTCAACGCCGAAGAGATCGACAGCCCGTTTGCCGGTAAAACCGTGGTGCTGACCGGCTAGCCTGTCGCCAGCTTTCTCGCGATGATGCCAAAGCGCGTCTGGTGGCGCTGGGGGCCAAAGTGGCGGGCAGCGTGTCGAAGAAAACCGATCTGGTGATCGCCGGGGAAGCGGCGGGTTCAAAGCTGGCAAAAGCGCAGGAGCTCGGCATTGCGGTTATCGATGAAGCGGAAATGATGCGCCTGTTAGGAGAGTAACGTGGAGAAAGAGCAGCTCGTTGAGATCGCCAATACCGAGATGCCGTTCGGTAAATACAAGGGGCGCAGGCTGATTGATTTGCCGGAGGAGTATCTGCTGTGGTTTGCCCGGAAGGATGAATTTCCTGCCGGGCGACTGGGCGAGCTGATGGCTATCACGCTACTGATCAAAACCGAGGGGCTGACCCAGCTGGTTCAGCCCCTGAAACGCCCTGAATAAGTGACAGGCCCGCAGTTGCGGGCCTGATGTTTTATGACTTCTGCGCTTCAATCTGCTGCTTCGCCAGCTTCTTCTCATCTGGCGGCGTTTGTAGCGACGGGCCAGCACCGCACAGACCATCAGCTGGATCTGATGGAAAATCATCAGCGGCAGCACCATCATCCCAATCACTGAGGTGGTCGGGAACAGAATGTTCGCCATCGGGATACCGTTCGCCAGGCTCTTTTTCGAACCGCAGAACACAATCGTAATTTCATCCGCTTTGTTGAAGCCGCACCTGCGTGCCACAAAGACGTTTACCGCAATAACAGAATCGCCAGCAGGACGATGCTGACCACCACGATAAACAGCAGCGAGCCGGCGCCCACCTTTGATGCCAGATGCCGTTCACCACCGCTTCGCTGAAGGCGGAGTAAACCACCAGCAGAATCGAGGTCTGGTCGGTTTTTGAAATCCATTTTTTATGCTTCGCCACAAACGCGCCGGTCCACGGACGGGACAGGTGCCCCAGCACAAACGGCAGCAGCAGCTGCAGACAGATTTTGCCGACCTGCTCCAGGTTACCTTCCGCACCGTGCATATTCATCAGCAGGCCCACCAGCAGCGGCGAGACGAAAATCCCCAACAGGCTGGAGGCGGATGCTGAACACACGGCGGCCGCAACGTTACCGCCCGCCAGCGAGGTAAAGGCAATGGCGGACTGCACGGTGGCGGGCAGAATGCACAGATAGAGGAAACCGGTATACAGCGCCGGGTCGACATTGACCGGCTGCCCACCAGACAAACAGCACGCCGAGTATCGGGAACAGAATCACGAAGGTGCTGCACATCACCCACAGATGCAGTCGCCAGTGGCTGCCGCCCGCAATGATCGCTTCACGGGAGAGTTTGGCGCCGTGCATAAAGAACAGCAGCGCGATGGCGGCCGTGGTTAGCCCTTCAAAGAACGGCACAAACCCGCCGCGCGCGGGGAAGAAGGAGAGCCAGTAAAACGGTGACGACCAGGGTGAGCGTAAACGGATCAAGAATACGAAATAGTTTCATTATGACTCCTGAAAACAGATGTCGCTATTGTGCTTTTTTCCCTTTGAGAAATAAAATTGATTTATTGCATCCATTCATGAATTAAACAGATGAATTACTCCTTACGTCAGCTTCGCATTTTTGTCACCGTGGCCCACGCCCGCAGCTTCAGCCGGGCAGGGGAGATGATTGGCCTGAGCCAGTCGGCGGTCAGCCACAGTGTGAAAGAGCTGGAAACTCAGACGGGCGTACGGTTGCTCGATCGCACCACGCGCGAAGTGGTACTAACCGAAGCCGGGCAGCAGCTGGCCCTGCGGCTGGAACGGCTGCTGGATGAGCTGAACAGCACGCTCCGCGACGTGCGGAGCTTGGCGAGCAGCGCAGCGGCACCGTGCGGGTGGCGGCCAGCCAGACGATCTCCGCGCATCTTATCCCGCAGTGTATTGCCGAGCAGCCAGCGCGTTACCCGGACATTCGGGTGATTTTGTGCTGCACGACCGGCCGCAGCAGTGGGTACTGGAGAGCATGCGCAATGGGGAAGTCGATTTTGGCATTGTCATCGATCCCGCTGCAGGATGCCGATTTTGATAGCGAGGAGATTCTGCAGGAGCCGTTTTTACTGTTGTGCCATCAGGATGATGCGCTGGCGCAGGTGCCGCAGGCCCAGTGGTCAATGCTGGCTGGTCGCGCTATGGTGCTACAGGATTATGCGTCGGGCAGCCGCCCGCTGATTGATGCCGCGTTGCAGCGGCTGGCGCTGAACGTACAGGTGGTGCAGGAGATTGGCCATCCGGCGACGCTGTTTCCGATGGTGGAAGCGGGCATTGGCATCAGCATTTTACCGGCACTGGCGCTGCCGCTGCCGTCTGGTCGTAAGCTGACGGTGCGCCGGCTCTATCCGGAGATCAATCGCAGCCTGATGCTGATTAAACGCAAAAACCGGTCACTCACCCCGGCAGCGGAGGCTATCTGGCAGGAAGTGCGTCAGCAGGCGGCGCTGCTGACGCAGGATCGCGCGCTTAATCCGGCGTTTTAAACATAAACGTCAAGTTGGTTGCTGTCGGTTGGGCGGTTGATACCATCCGCTTTCACTGCAGTAACCTCCTGTTTCTCCTGCTTCTGCTCCGCTTTCTCCTTTTCCTGCTTCTGCAACTGCTGGATTTGCGCCTGCAGCAGCTGAATCTGCGCGTTAATCGTCTCCTGCTTATCCTTTCTTTGCTTCTCGGTCAGGCTTTTGTCCTTCGCGATGTCTTTCAGTTCATCGTTCAGACTGGCGATTTGTTTGGTCAGGCTGGCGATTTTCGAAGCGCTATCGCTACTGCCGGATGCGCTTCCGGATCCCGAAGTACTGCTGCTGCCAATATTGGTATTGGTCGAAATGGTGGTCATAACGTTCTCCTTGCAAATGTGCCCTTTCGTTATCGGAACGCAGCCGCTGCGGCTTGAGGGTGAGAGGTGTTAAATTTGCGAAAAGGTTTCGTCAGGAACGAGGGCGGAAGGGGATAGGGCGGGCACGGCCTCAGGCAGAGCGGGTTCTTCCTTAACAGATGAAGCGGAAAAGCGCCCTGAGAATGTAAGCGCGGTCAGATAAGGCAACCGCAAGTCGCACATTATTTGTAGCGGCGCGATTCATCGCGCAATAAATTGCGCCGCTACCAAACGTGCAACCGTGGTTGAATGCAGTTGCAGCTTAGCTGGTAGCCAGGGAAGTGGGATGTGAAGAAACGAAAAAAGCGCCCAAAGGGCGCTCTTTTCTGAATTTGGTGGGTCGTGCAGGATATGCCTCGGCCCATCCGGGGCCTCGCCCTGCGGGTGATGCTGGCGCATCAGCCTGAATCGCTCCCGGCGATTCAGTCGAACCTGCAGCAGGTTCTCATCCTGCACGTTCAGCATCGGCACACAGAAACGAAAAAGCGCCTTTAGGGCGCTTTTTTACATTGGTGGGTCGTGCAGGATTCGAACCTGCGACCAATTGATTAAAAGTCAACTGCTCTACCAACTGAGCTAACGACCCGAAATGGTGGGCGATGACGGGCTCGAACCGCCGACCCCCTCCGTGTAAAGGAGATGCTCTACCAACTGAGCTAATCGCCCATTTCGGAACTGCTGCGATAAGGTGAGAATGGTGGGCGATGACGGGCTCGAACCGCCGACCCCCTCCGTGTAAAGGAGATGCTCTACCAACTGAGCTAATCGCCCAATCTCAATTCTTATCTACACTGCGAGTCTACCTGAAGTAGATGGTGGGTGATGACGGGCTCGAACCGCCGACCCCCTCCGTGTAAAGGAGATGCTCTACCAACTGAGCTAATCACCCCCGCTGTGTGGAGTCGCATTATAGGGAGAGTTGAAAATGAGTCAACGCATTTTCTAAAATATTTATTCGTTCGTCGTAAAATTAAACAAAACGCATCGCTAAAGCCAATGGGCGTGGCGCATTTCTAAACAGAAAAACGCACTTCTGCCCGCGCCGCCAGCGTGACAGTCATTGAGGAATCAGCCCCACAGTGATAGAATATTGCCCATTGTTTTTCCCGCGATTTGCCGATTGCCGGCATCTTTATAACGTAAGGCCATTGCTTCATGAAAATCAAAACTCGCTTCGCGCCCAGCCCGACAGGCTATCTGCACGTCGGTGGTGCGCGTACTGCTCTCTACTCCTGGCTTTTTGCACGCCACAACAAAGGTGAGTTCGTGCTGCGTATTGAAGACACCGATCTTGAGCGCTCCACGCCGGAAGCAATTGAAGCCATTATGGATGGGATGAACTGGCTGAACCTGGAGTGGGATGAAGGCCCGTACTTCCAGACCAAACGTTTTGACCGCTATAACGCCGTTATTGATGAGATGCTGGTCGCGGGCACGGCGTATAAATGCTATTGCTCCAAAGAGCGTCTGGATGCGCTGCGCGAAGAGCAGATGGCGAACGGTGAAAAGCCGCGTTATGACGGCCGCTGCCGCCACGACCATAGCGATCATGCTGCTGATGAACCGTGCGTGGTGCGTTTTGCTAACCCGCAGGATGGCTCGGTGATTTTTGACGATCAGATCCGTGGCCCGATCGAATTCAGCAACCAGGAGCTGGACGATCTGATCATCCGCCGTACCGACGGTTCTCCAACCTACAACTTCTGCGTGGTGGTTGACGACTGGGATATGGAAATTACCCACGTTGTCCGTGGTGAAGACCATATCAACAACACGCCGCGCCAGATCAACATCCTGAAAGCGCTGAATGCGCCTGTGCCTGTCTATGCGCACGTCTCCATGATCAACGGCGACGACGGTAAAAAACTGTCTAAACGTCACGGTGCGGTGAGCGTCATGCAGTATCGCGACGACGGCTATCTGCCGGAAGCGCTGCTGAACTATCTGGTGCGTCTGGGCTGGGCCCACGGCGACCAGGAGATCTTCAGCCGTGAAGAGATGATCGAACTGTTCTCTCTGAGCTCTGTGAGCAAATCGGCGAGCGCATTCAACACCGACAAACTGCTGTGGCTGAACCACCACTACATCAATACCATGCCGCCGGAATATGTGGCGACGTACCTGCAGTGGCACATTGAGCAGGCAAATATTGATACCCGCACCGGCCCGGAGCTGGCGGATCTGGTGAAACTGCTCGGCGAGCGTTGCAAAACGCTGAAAGAGATCGCCGAAAGCTGCCGCTACTTCTATGAAGAGTTTGACGAGTTCGATGCGGACGCCGCGAAAAAGCACCTGCGTCCGGTGGCTCGTCAGCCGCTGGAAGTGGTGCGTGACAAGCTGGCAGCGATCACCGACTGGACCGCTGAAAATGTGCATCACGCCATTCAGGCGACCGCGGACGAACTGGAAGTCGGCATGGGCAAAGTCGGTATGCCGCTGCGCGTTGCGGTGACCGGTGCGGGTCAGTCTCCGGCGCTGGACGTGACGGTCCATGCCATCGGCCGCAGCACGCAGCGTGGCGCGCATAAACAAGGCGCTGGCGTTCATCGCGGAGCGTGAGGCACAGGCCTGATTGAGCTGAACAGCGGCCTGTCAGGCTGCTGTGATGAGGCAGGCAACAAAAAAGCCGGAAGCATCTCACTGCTTCCGGCTTTTCTATTCTTCCTGGATTCCTAACCGCTGTAATACGCCCCTGATCCCTTCCCGCAATAACAGCGCCGCCAGTTGTTCCTGTTCGGTGGCCGTCATTTGCTGGACAGAATTTATTAATAACGCAGGTAACGTATTTTGCTGAGCGCCGTAATTCGCCGCCGGTTCGTTTGCATGGCGGGTGGACTGAATGAAGCTTTTGACACGCTCATCAATGTGGATTAATCGCGCCTTACCGCCCTGTACACCGGGCTTAGGCGTGGTCGTCCAGTTTTCACGCTTGATCCATTTATTCACCGTCTGCCGACTGTAGCCCGTTTCCAGCGCGAGCTCTTCGGGAGTGAGCCATTCCTTTTTCACGATGCTGTCCCTGTTAAATACATTAGCTCTACATATTACAACAAAACGTTACGGGGAAAAGTAATCAAGGCAGAAAATGCCTTTTGCTGTGCGACAAAAGGCAAAATCGGTTTACTGCGCTTCGCTGACCGCCGCCTGTGCCGGACGGAAGGCGAGGAAATAGGTGAGGCCGACAAAGATCGCACCGCCCACACCATTGCCTAAAAATACCGCAACCACGTTAGGTGCAAATTCTGCCCAGCTCATCTGACCGGCAAAAATTGCGGCAGGCACGATAAACATGTTGGCCACCACGTGCTGGAAACCGATTGCCACGAAGGCCATCACCGGGAACCACATGCCGAAGATTTTGCCGACCATATCTTTACTGGCGAAGGCCAGCCACACCGCCAGGCACACCAGCCAGTTGCAGCCGATGCCGGAGATGAACGCGTGCATGAAATCGGCGTTCACTTTGGCATGGGCGATCGCCACGGTTTTCTTCAGATAGTCGCCTTCGGTCATGCCGAGCAGATGGCCGAAGAACCATGCTACCGCAACGCTGCCAATAAAATTGGCGATGGTGACCCAAAACCAGTTACGCAGCACGCTGAAACCACTAATGCGGCGCGCGAACCAGGCAATGGGCAGGGTCATCATGTTGCCGGTCAGCAGCTCGCCGCCCGCCAGCACGGTCAGAATCAGTCCGACCGGGAATACCGCCGCACCGAGGAAGCCGGCAAACGAGCCCCATTCAGCAGGCAGCTGGTTAATAACGTGCAGATCGAGCAGGAAGCCGGTCGCGATAAACGCGCCAGCCATAAAGCCAAGAATTAATAAGGTGGAAACCGGCAGACGGCTTTTAGCCACGCCGGCCTGAATCGCCAGTTGCGCGATCTCTTTAGGTGTATGCAGCGACATAGTTCACTTTTCTTTTATTAAACAAGGAGGACGTGCTGGCCGGTTAGCGAGTGAATACCCTGGACGGCTAACCGGTTAATTAGCGCGCTAAGTTTTACACGCACCATTAACGAAAACAAGCCTGACGCTAACATCTTTAACCTAAAGTTAACCTCGGCGTGGTGCACCGTTGAGGCGGCGTTGAGATAACGGCTGAGGGCAGGGATGACGAGTACGCGCTGCGCTGAAAAAAAAGCCACGGCGACACAGGGTTGCCGCCTTTTTCAGCGATCGCACGCAGAACGAGAATTTGCCGTTGACACTCAAACAGCGGTCTCATATTATGCCGTCCGTCGAGGTAACTCGGCGGTTTTTTCGGTACGGGGCTATAGCTCAGCTGGGAGAGCGCTTGCATGGCATGCAAGAGGTCAGCGGTTCGATCCCGCTTAGCTCCACCAAACCGCTCCCAACGGTTTGCACTGAAAAAACGAATTCCAGATGTGGGGGTATAGCTCAGCTGGGAGAGCGCTTGCATGGCATGCAAGAGGTCAGCGGTTCGATCCCGCTTACCTCCACCAATTCTCTGTTCGTTCAGAACAAACGTATTCAAAACCCGATAATAATACTGCCCGTTTGCGCAGTGTGACGTTGTATTCGCCGACTGGCTGCGCGCAATGGCGCTGACCTGCAGCGCCTTTCCGTGTTAAACCGTCACGGCCTGTGGCTGCAGCTGCAGCACGCGAAAACCGTGGGTTCCGTCGCGACCCAGTTGCTCCACCAGGCCGAACTCCCAGTCCAGATAGCCCTGCATCGCTTCGTCGGGGGTTGTCGGTGCCTTCGTACGGGCGGCGGTAGCGGTCGATGCGCGGCGACGCCAGCAGGCTTTCGCCGTCTTCGGTGGGCAGGCCGGCGGCGACCCAGGCGCTGGTGCCGCCGTCGAGCAGGAACACCGGCTTGCCGCTCAGGGCCTGGACTTCCGCCACGGCGAAGCGCGCCAGCAGGCTGCTGCCGCAGGTGAGCACATAGCGCTCGGCATCGTGCCCAGTTGTGCCACTGCCTGCTTCAGCTGGCTGCGCAGTACCCAGGCGGCGCCGGGGATGTGGCGTTTCGCGTAGTTGGCGCTGGCGGTGAAGTCGAGCACCCGCGTGCCCGGTTCGCGCAGCCAGTCGGCCAGGGTCTGCGCGGGGAGATGGATTCTCGGCGCTGCGGCCGGCGCGGCCTGCGGCTGCCCCCACGCTGCCGCCTGTTCGCTGAAGTCGGCGGCAGTCCGTCCAGCACCGCCACCTGCCAGCCCATCTGGGCCAGCCAGGAGGCGCTCATGTTGGCGCGTACGCCATCGTCGTCCACCAGCACCAGACGCGCACCGCGCACGCTGGCGACATGGTCGGTTTCCTGCACCAGCTGGCCGCCGGGCGTGGAGCGCGAACCCGGCAGGTGACCGGCTTCGTATTCTTCCGGCGTGCGCACGTCGAACAGGTAGGTGGTGCGCTCGGTTTCGCCCTGCCATTGGCGCAGGCCGGCCAGGTCGATACGCGCGACGTTTGCGCGGTCGGCCACGGCGCGGGCGCGCTGGCTCGCGGCCGACGTTGCGCGGGTTCCTGGCAGGAAACCTTCGCCCAAAGCGGCGTGCTCTGCCCGTGTTCCAGCTGCTGACCGGCCAGCGTCCAGCCGATGGTGCCGTTGCGCAGCGCCGACACCGGGTTGGGAATGCCGGCGTTGACCAGCGACTGGGTGCCGATGATGCTGCGGGTGCGCCCGGCGCAGTTGACGATCACCCGGGTGCGCGGGTCCGGCGCCAGTTCGGCGACGCGCAGCACCAGTTCGGCGCCCGGCACGCTGATGCCGCCGGGGATGCTCATGGTCTGGTATTCGTCGAAGCGGCGGGCATCCAGCACCACCACGTCGGCCTGGGCGTCGAGCAGCGCCTGTACTTCCTCGGCGGCCAGCGACGGGGTGTGGCGCTCGGCCTCCACCAGTTCGCCGAACGCCTTGCTCGGCACGTTCACATCCCTGAACAGCTCGCCGCCGGCCGCCTGCCAGCCGGCGAAACCATCGGCCAGTAGCGTGACCACGTTGCTGTAGCCCAGCGCGAGCGAGGCGTTGCGCGGCGATCTGCGCCAGGCCTTCGCCGTCGTCATAGAGGGTAATCGGCGTGTCGCGGCGCGGCACGCGGGCATGCAGATCTCCAGCTCCAGCTTGGACAGCGGCAGGTTGGCGGCGAACAGCGGGTGGGCCCGGGCGAACGGGGCCTCATCGCGCACGTCAATGATCGCCACTTCCTGTTGCTGACGCAGCGCTGTCAGCAGTTCCGCCGCCTGGCGAAACGGGAAGGAACGCGGTTTATCGGCTCATGGTTTTTCGACAGGTCCCAGATATTGGGCAAGCGGCTGTTGGAATAGCCGGAAATGAAGGGTTTTTCCTCGCCTTCGGCGCTGAAGACGGCACGCCGAACCGCGCCGATATTGGCGCCGTAGACGTGGATACTGATGGACGGCCGGTCGGCGAAGGCGTTGCTGACCTGGTGGATGTCGCCGACCGTCGGCGACACCGCCTCCACGCTGCCGGGTTCAAGCCGCACCGGCGCTCCTTCCGCCTGTAAACCGTGCGGGCCCGGCTGCCACGATTGCGAATATCTCGGCGCCGCGCAGCATGCCGATCAGGCCCCAGACGCGGTGATCGTGTACCGGCGTGAGCTGGCCCGGCCCCCAGACGAAGCTGACCACCGAAAAGCGCTGCCGCGAATCGGCATGCAGCAGGTACTGCTGGTAGCGCTGCGGATCGGGGCTGGCGTAAACGCCTCATCCAGCCAGTCATCGTGGCGAATCAGTTCGGCCAGCCAGCCGCTGCCCTGCCGCAAAATGGTCGCTTCGTCCGGCTGGCTGTCGAGCAGGGTGGCCAGCCGGGCGACGAAGGTGCGCAGGCGATGGTGCTGATAATCACTCATGATTTGTCTCCCGGCGCGTGCTGGGCGATGCGGTTAGCGGCGGCGGACAGACTGAAGTCAAACGCCTGGCTGACATCGACCTGTTTTGGCAATACCTGATAACGATGGAAAAAGTCGGCGGATTTCTGCAGCGTGGCAATCAGGTGCGTATCAAACACCAGCGGGCGGATGCGCGCATCGTCAATCCAGCTGCGGGTAATGGCGGTGGGCATATTCAGGGTTTTGCTCAGCACGCCGGCGAATTCCTGCGGATGGTGTTGCGCCCAGATTTGCGCCTTCGCCAGTCGCGCCAGCAGGTCGGCAATCGCTTCCCGCTTGCCGGCGTCCTGCAACGCTTCATTGCGGGCCAGCGCGTAGGAGTAACCGGACATAATGCCTTTACCCCCGCCGTCCGGTACGCGCACCGTGCCGTCGATGGCGGTCGAGGTGGCGATATAAGGCTCCCACGGCGCCCAGGCCGCGACCGCACCGGACGTCAGCGCCGCGCGGCCATCCACCGGTCCGAGAAAGCGCAGCGTGACATCCTGCGGCGTCAGGCCCGCGCGCTCCAGCAGGCCAAGCAGCAGATAGTGTCCCCAGCCGCCGCGGTTGACCGCGATCTGCTTACCTTTCAAATCCTGCAGCCGGTGAATGCCGGCGTCGGGGCGGGTCAGCAGGGCGATGCTGTCCGGGTTATTCTGCCAGGCACCCACGGCTTTCACCGGCGCGCCTGCCGCATAGACAAACAGAAACGGCAAATCACCGGTAAAGCCAACGTCGAGCGCCCCGGCATTGAGCGCTTCCTGCACCGGCGCGCCGGAGTCAAAGGCGGTGAGCTTAAGATCGTAAGGCAGATTGTTCAGTTCGCCCGAGGCTTTCAGGGCGGCAAAACGATCGCCTTTAACATCGCCAAGGCGCAGCGTGACTTTATCGGCCGCCAGCAGCGGCTGGAGTGACGCGAGGGCCAGCGCAACACCGGCAAACAGAGCGGCGAGACGCATCAGGCGCTCCTTTTTTCAGTTGCGCTGAGCGCAGCCACTTTTTCACGCGTCAGCGGCAGCAGTTCACGGCCGTATTCCACCGCGTCATTCAGCGGGTCAAATCCGCGGATCAGCACGCTATGAATGCCGAGGCGATAGTAATCCAGCAGCGCCTCAGAAACCTGATCCGGCGTGCCGACCAGAGCGGTGGAGTTGTAGCCGCCCTGCACCAGTTTTGCCACGCCGGTCCACAGCACTTTGTCGTGGCGTTCGCTCTCATGCGCCGCCGCCAGCAGACGCTGCGCACCGACACTCTGCGGCTTCGGCAAACCAAAGGTATAGCCGGTCTCCGCCAGCTGCTTCTCTGCGGTGGCGCGGATATGTTCGGCGCGCTCCCAGGCTTCTTTTTCAGTGTTACCCAGAATAGGCCGGAAGGAGATGTTAAACGCAATCTGGCGCCCCTGCGCGGCCGCCGCCGCACGCACGTTACGTACCGTCTCGGCCGCGCCTTTTAACGGTTCGCCCCACAGCGCGAAGACATCAGCATGCCGCGCCGCCACGTCAATCGCCTCCGGTGACGATCCGCCGAAATAGATCGGCAGCTTATGTTGCAGCGGTTTAATGGCAGAGAAAGCCTGCTCAGCCTGGTAAAACCGGCCCTGATGATCGTAAGGCTGTGGCGACTCAAGGCTCTGTTTCAGCACGCTGAGAAATTCGTCGGTGCGCGCATAGCGTTCAGCCTTGCTGAGAAAATCACCGTCGCGGCGCTGTTCGCTGTCGCTGCCGCCGCTGATAATATGCACGGCCAGGCGGCCGTCGGTGAGATGGTCGAGCGAAGCCAGCTTGCGGGCCGCCAGCGTGGGCGCGACAAACCCCGGACGGTGCGCCAGCAGGAATTTAATCTTCTGGGTATGCGCCGCTGCGTGCGCGGTGACCAGAAAGCCATCGGGTTGATCGGACCAGTAGCCGACAAGGATGCGGTCGAAGCCGGCCGCTTCATGGGCGCGGGCAAAGCGGGCAATGTAATCTTTATCGAACAACGTGCCGGACGCGGGAATGATTTCTGAGGCAAGCCGGTGGCCAATCATGCCGAGGAACTGAATGCTCATGCGATTCTCCTGAGGTGAGGTCAGAAAGAAAAGCTACGGGCGCAGACGGCAACAACGGAAATTCGATATTGTGCAAAGGGTTTGCGGGAAACGGTGAAGCAGGGCGTGACGCGGCGGCAGGCTGACTGGCGCGGGATATAACGCTTAGGTATATAAAAGAAGAGAAGGGCGAGCCGCAGCCCGCCCTGTAGATCAGAAGCCCAGCACCAGACCGGCGATGGCGGCAGAAAGCACGCTCACCAGCGTCGAGCCGTACACCAGTTTCAGGCCAAAGCGGGAAACGACGTTACCCTGCTCTTCATTCAGGCCTTTGATCGCGCCAGCGATAATGCCGATGGAGGAGAAGTTGGCGAAGGAGACCAGGAACACGGACAGAATGCCTTCCGCACGCGGCGAGAGCGTGCCGGCGATTTTCTGCAGATCCATCATTGCAACGAATTCGTTAGAAACCAGTTTGGTCGCCATGATGCTGCCCACCTGCAGCGCTTCGTGCGCCGGCACACCCATAACCCAGGCAAACGGATAGAAGATGTAGCCGAGAATGCCCTGGAAGGAGATACCCAACATCGCAGCAAACAGCGCGTTCAGGCCGGAGATCAGCGCGATAAAGCCGATCAGCATGGCGGCAACGATAATCGCCACTTTGAAACCGGCCAGAATGTATTCACCCAGCATTTCGAAGAAGCTCTGACCTTCGTGCAGATTCTGCCATCTGCAGGTTTTCTTCGCTGCTCAACACGGTACGGGTTGATCAGCGACAGAACGATAAAGGTGCTGAACATGTTCAGAACCAGCGCCGCCACCACGTATTTTGGCTGCAGCATGGTCATGTACGCGCCCACGATGGACATGGAAACGGTAGACATTGCGGTCGCGGCCATGGTGTACATGCGGTTGCGGTGACATTTTGCCGAGGATATCTTTATAGGCGATAAAGTTTTCTGACTGACCCAGAATCAGGGAGCTGACGGCGTTAAAGGATTCCAGTTTGCCCATGCCGTTAACCTTGGAAAGCACGGTACCGATGGCGCGAATCACGAACGGCAGAACGCGGATGTGCTGCAGAATACCGATCAGCGCAGAGATGAAGACGATAGGGCACAGCACCTTCAGGAAGAAGAACGCCAGGCCTTCGTCGTTCATTTTACCGAAGACGAAGTTAGTCCCTTCGTTAGCAAATCCGAGCAGTTTTTCAAACATTTCGGAGAAGCCTTTCACGAAGCCAAGGCCATGCGTCGGAGTTCAGGAAGAACCACGCCAGTAAAACTTCAATCACCAGCAGTTGAACAACATAACGAATGCGGATATTCTTGCGATCGTGACTGACGAGTAACGCCAGCACGGCTACCACCACCAATGCTAAAAGGAAGTGCAAAATATGGGACATATTTGCTCCAAATATGAGGCGGGTTGAATTTTCGTGCACATTCTATGTAACAAGCGGAAAGAAAACGAGATCAAAGACACACTATAGTATTCGGTGTCGCTGTGATTTACTCAGAAATAGTCATCACCGCTCACAACCTGTTTACAAATCGATCACAAGAAATATCCACAAAGAGATTGTCTATAATTTGACCCGGGAGTAGAGTGAAACCTGTTGCATAATTTTTAGCAAGCGCTAACTTTACCTTGTGGTATAGCAATGGCTATACTTTATAGCACCATCTATCAATGCGATAACTATAACCAAATTTCACTTGCCTTGAATGCCCCGTAAGCTGGATGGGTCAGACAAGCGTTAGGACAGGGTCAAAACTATGTCAGAAAGTCGCACCGCCGAGCGCGCCGCTCGCGGAGCCAGAAAGATCAAGCTCGCGCTGCTGGGACCTGCGTTCATTGCTGCCATTGGTTATATCGATCCGGGCAACTTTGCCACCAATATCCAGGCGGGGGCCAGCTTACGGCTACAAGCTGCTGTGGGTGGTCGTCTGGGCCAACATTATGGCGATGTTGATCCAGATGCTGTCTGCCAAGCTGGGTATTGCCACCGGTAAAAACCTCGCGGAGCAGATCCGCGATCACTATCCGCGTCCGGCGGTGTGGTTCTACTGGGTTCAGGCGGAAATCATCGCCATGGCCACCGATCTGGCTGAATTTATCGGCGCTGCGATCGGCTTTAAGCTGATCCTCGGCGTCTCGCTACTGCAGGGCGCGGTACTAACCGGTATTGCCACGTTCCTGATCCTGATGCTGCAACGCCGAGGGCAAAAGCCGCTGGAGAAGGTCATTGGCGGGCTGCTGCTGTTTGTCGCTGCGGCGTATATCGTTGAGCTGTTCTTCTCGCAGCCGAGCGTCAGCGATCTGGTGGTGGGCATGGTGATCCCGAGCCTGCCTACCTCGGACGCGGTGTTCCTCGCCGCTGGGGTGCTGGGCGCGACCATCATGCCGCACGTCATTTATCTGCACTCGTCGCTGACGCAGCATCGGTAATCAAGGCACGCAAGGCGCGAGCGCTACTCCGCCACCAAATGGGACGTGGCGATCGCCATGACCATTGCCGGTTTTGTTAACCTGGCGATGATGGCCACCGCAGCGGCCGCGTTCCACTTTAACGGCCATACCGGCATTGCCGATCTCGACCAGGCCTATCTGACGCTGGAGCCGCTACTGAGCCATGCTGCGGCGACCATATTTGGTCTGAGCCTGGTGGCGGCCGGTCTCTCTTCCACCGTGGTGGGGACGCTGGCGGGGCAGGTGGTGATGCAGGGCTTTGTCCGCTTCCACATTCCGCTGTGGGTGCGCCGTACCATTACCATGCTGCCGTCGTTTATTGTGATCTGGGCGGGGCTGGATCCGACGCGCATTCTGGTGATGAGCCAGGTGCTGCTGAGCTTCGGTATTGCGCTGGCGCTGGTGCCGCTGCTGGTCTTTCACCGGGAACCGTGACATCATGGGCGATGAACTGGTGAACTCACGCCTGATGCAAAATGCCGGTCGTCTGATTGTGGTGCTGGTGGTGGCGCTGAATATCTATTTGCTGGTGGGCGAAGCGCTCGGCTGGTAAACAAATGACTGAATAAAAAAATCCCGGCTGCGTCTGCGCCGGGATTTTTTTTAATGGTGATGATGGTCGTGGCGGTCATGCCGATCGTGTCGGTGATCGTGACGCCAGTGTTCGCGACGTTCGCGCTCGTGCCAGCGGCGCTCACGTTCACGCTCCCAGGCACGGTGGCGTTTCCACTCTTCGTGACGCCACCAGCGATGATCGTTGTACTGATAGCGATCGTGCCACCAGCGCGGTTCACGCCAGCGACCACCGTCCCAGTAGTAGCCGCGACGATCGCGATCGCCGAGATGCAGCGTGACGCCAGGGGCCAGATTGATGGTAGCGCTACTGGCTTCAGCTGTGTGCAGCGCCAGAGGGGATAACGTTGCCAGCAAAGCGGCAAACAAAATTGCACGTTTCATACTTTCTCCTCATCGATAGCATCGAGGCTACCGTGGCGCTAGTGTGCCATATCGGACCAGACACGCCTTGAGATTTAGTCTGAAAAAGTGTCAGCGAAAGGTTGTGCAGCGTTTTCTGCTAAAGACAGCGCCCGGAAAAGTCCGGGCGGGTAAACGGTTACACCAGGATTTGCTCAATGGCGGCGATCTCGTCCGCCGTTAATTCAGGCTGGCTCAGCATGTCGACGGCATCATCAATCTGCGCGGTTTTACTGGCGCCAATCAGCACCGACGTGACGCGCGTGTCGCGCAGCACCCAGCGCAGCGCCATTTGCGCCAGCTTTTGACCGCGCTGCTGCGCCTGCGCCTGCAGCTGCTGCACCTTCGCCATCTTCTCTGGCGTTAGCTGGTTTTCGTTGAGGAATTTGCTGCCGCTGGCGATGCGCGAATCCTGCGGAATGCCCTGCAGATAGCGGTCGGTCAGCACGCCACCGGCCAGCGGCGAGAAAGCAATACAGCCGACGCCATTGTCACCCAGCACGTCCAGCAGACCCTGTTCCGGCGTGCGTTCGAACATCGAATAGCGCGGCTGGTGGATCAGGCAGGGGGTGCCGAGATCGCGCAGCATGGCGATAGCGGCGGCGGCTTTATCCGCGGGGTAGTTCGAAATCGCCGCGTACAGCGCTTTACCCTGACGCACCACCTGATCGAGCGCGCGCATGGTCTCTTCCAGCGGCGTTTCCGGATCCGGACGATGATGGTAAAAGATATCCACGTACTCCAGCCCCATGCGCTTCAGGCTTTGATCGAGGCTGGAAATCAGGTACTTGCGTGAGCCCCAGTCGCCGTACGGACCGTCCCACATGGTGTAACCCGCTTTGGTGGAGATCACCAGCTCGTCGCGCAGGCCGTGAAAATCTTCGCGCAGAATGCGGCCAAAGTTGCTCTCCGCAGAACCGGGCGGCGGCCCGTAGTTATTGGCCAGATCAAAATGGGTAATACCGCGATCAAACGCGTGACGCAGCAGCGCGCGGCTGTTGTCGACGCGCGTGCTGTCGCCAAAGTTGTGCCATAGACCCAGCGAAATCGCCGGCAGCTTCAGGCCGCTGCGGCCGCTGCGGCGATACTGCATCTGGTGATAACGTTCGGCGTGGGGAAAAGTACTCATGCAGCGTTCCTGTCTCAGGTGGGAGAAAGTGGCATCAGCATAGCAGTGTATGCGTTTACACTGCGCCGTAACGCGGCAAAGATCGCAACTTACAGAATTTTCTGTCGTCGTAACGAATGCTTGCCATGCATGACAGCGCGATGATGGTGAAAATCTCGCCAGTTCAGCCACATCGCTAATACTCCTGATCATTCCCCCTCACAGGAGCGGTCGATGAACACTCTTAACGTTGGCGACTATTTACTGCATCGTTTGCACCAGGCGGGTATCCGCCATCTGTTCGGCGTACCCGGCGACTACAACCTGCAATTTCTCGACAGCGTCATTGACCATCCCGGTATTACCTGGGTCGGCTGCGCTAATGAACTCAATGCCGCCTATGCGGCCGATGGTTACGGTCGCTGCAACGGCGCGGCCGCGCTGCTGACCACCTTTGGCGTCGGTGAACTCAGCGCGATTAACGGCATTGCCGGCAGCTACGCCGAATACGTGCCGGTGATTCACATCGTCGGCGCTCCTGCCAGCCACGCGCAGCAGCAGGGCGACTGCGTGCATCACTCGCTCGGCGACGGTGATTTTGGTCATTTTCTGCGTATGGCCCAGGAAGTGAGTGCCGCCAGCGCGGTGCTGAGCGCGGAAAACGCCGTGGCTGAAATTGATCGGGTCATTGCTAGCGCGCTGCAGCAGCATCGTCCGGGCTATCTGCTGCTGGCGGTGGATGTCGCCGCCGCCACGGTAACGCTGCCGTCAGCCAGCGCCAGCCCGGTACCGGCTGAAAACCGCGACGTGGCGCAGGCGTTTGCCGCAGCGGCGGAACGCCTGCTGGCACCGGCGCAGCGCGTGGCGCTGCTGGCCGATTTTCTCGCTGCCCGCTGGCAGCTGCAGGCACCGCTGGCTGAGCTGCGTGCGCTGCGCGCCATTCCGGCAGCCACGCTACTGATGGGCAAGGGCGTGCTGGATGAGCAGCAACCGGGCTTCGTCGGCACCTACGCCGCCAGCGGCAGCCGCGAAACCGTGCGCGCGGCAATTGAAGACACCGATGTCACCCTGTGCGTCGGCGTGCGTTTTACCGACACCCTGACCGCCGGGTTTACCCAGCAGCTGTCGGCGCAGCGGGTGATTGATCTGCAGCCGTTTCATGCCAGCGTCGCCGGAGAAACCTTTGCACCGCTGAGCATGGCGCAGGCGCTGGCCGCGCTGCTGCCGGTTTATCAGCGCCACTGCGCGCACTGGGCCACGGGCGAGGCCGACATGCCGGACGATGCACCGCCCGGCTGCTGCTGCCGTAATCAGTCAGCAGGCTTTCTGGCAGGCGATGCAGCGTTTCCTGCAGCCCGGTGATATTATCCTTGCCGATCAGGGCACGGCGGCCTTTGGCGCTGCCGCGCTGCGTTTACCGCATGATGCGCAGCTGCTGGTACAACCTTTATGGGGTTCCATTGGCTATACTTTACCCGCCACCTTTGGTGCCCAGACGGCGCAGCCCGACCGCCGCGTCATTCTGATCATCGGCGATGGATCGGCGCAGCTGACCATTCAGGAACTGGGATCGATCCAGCGCGACGGCTTAAGCCCGATCATTTTTCTGCTGAATAATGAGGGATACACTGTCGAACGCGCGATCCATGGAGCGGAACAGCGCTACAACGACATCGCGCAGTGGAACTGGACCGCGCTGCCGCAGGCGATGAGCCTGAATTGTGCGGCTCAGAGCTGGCGCATCAGTGAAACGGCGCAGCTCGACGCCGTGATGGCGCTGCTCAGCCAGGCGCGTTGCCTGTCACTGATTGAGGTGGTGATGGAGAAACAGGATTTGCCGCCGCTGCTGCGCACCGTCACGGCGGCGCTGCACCAGCGCAATAGCCACAAAGTTTAGGACAGTTGCCTCTGTACAGTTGGGCTGGCGACAGTCAGGCTGTGCGTCGCACTGAATGACCAACGCTCATCGTGCAAGGTGAGCGTTGTTGTTTTATTGGCAGGCTTTTATAGTGTCCTGCACTTGTTTATGACCCAAGCGGAGCAGCAGAAGAATGACAAAATATGCCTTGGTCGGCGATGTGGGCGGCACTAACGCGCGTCTCGCCTTGTGTGAGGTGGAGACCGGCGCCATCTCCCAGGCCAAAACATTCTCAACATCAGACTACGACAACCTTGAAGCAGTTATCCGTCACTATCTGGATAAGCAAAAACAGGACATTACCGACGGCTGCATCGCCATTGCCTGTCCGATAACCGGCGACTGGGTGGCAATGACCAACCATAACTGGGCCTTCTCAATCGCGTCGAGATGAAGGAAAACCTGGGCTTTGCGCCTCTGGAAATCATCAACGATTTCACCGCGGTGTCCATGGCGATCCCGATGCTGAGCCGCACAGCACCTGATCCAGTTCGGTGGCAAAACGCCGGTGGAGGGTAAGCCGATTGCCGTTTACGGTGCCGGTACCGGGCTGGGCGTCAGCCATCTGGTGCATGTCGATAAGCGCTGGGTGAGCCTGCCGGGTGAAGGCGGTCACGTTGACTTTGCGCCAAACAGCGAAGAAGAGGGCATTATTCTCGAAGAGCTACGCGCGGAAATCGGCCACGTTTCCGCCGAGCGCGTGCTGTCGGGTCCCGGGCTGGTGAACCTGTATCGGGCGATTGTGAAATCGGATGGTCGTCTGCCGGAAAATCTGCAGCCGAAAGATGTCACCGAACGGGCGCTGGCGGACAGCTGCATTGACTGCCGCCGCGCTCTGTCGCTGTTCTGCGTCATCATGGGACGTTTTGGCGGCAACCTGGCGCTGACGCTCGGCACCTTCGGCGGCGTCTATATTGCGGGCGGCATCGTGCCGCGCTTCCTCGACTTCTTTAAAGCCTCCGGCTTCCGCGGCGGCTTTGAAGATAAAGGGCGCTTCAGAAGCTACGTACAGGACATTCCTGTTTACCTGATTGTGCACGACAACCCGGGCCTGCTGGGTGCCGGTGCCCATCTGCGTCAGGTGCTCGGGCACATCCTCTAATCTGACGGGCGAACGGCTTCCCGTGCCGTTCGCCTTCAAAGATGCATCAGCTGGCGGAACTCTTTCACCTTGCTGCGGCTCACCGGCACCTGAAAATCCAGATCGCGCAACTTCAGGCCAGATAGGTGTTGTTAAACCACGGTTCGATCTCGCGAATCTTGTTCAAATTCACGCAGAACGAACGGTGGCAGCGAAAGAACATGCGACTCAGGCAGCTTGCTGCAAAACTCGGTGATGTTCATCGCCATCACGTACGATTCCCGCCGCGTATAGACAAACGTCATCTTTTCATGCGCTTCGGCGTAGTAGATATCGTTGACCGGCGTCACGATGATGCGCTCATCTTTGACCAGATTAATGGTGTCGTTTGCGGCGCGCTGGCTGCCGGATTGTGCTGCTGCGCCTGCTGCTGTTGTGCGCTGGCCTCCAGCTTTTGCAGCATGCTGATGATGCGCGACTCCTGGTACGGCTTCAGGATGTAGTCAAACGCCTCCAGTTCGAAGGCCTCGACCGCGTGCTCTTTCCACGCGGTGACAAACACAATAAACGGCTTATGGGCAAACTGGTTGATGTTTTGCGCCAGCAATACGCCATCCAGCGACGGAATGTTGATATCGAGAAAAATCGCGTCGACCCGGTTAGTGCTGCAAATACTTCAGCACGTCCAGACCATCATCAAAGGTGCCCACAATCTCCATCTGGCTGTGCTTTTTGATCAGCCAGCTTAGCTCCTGTTGCGCCAGGAATTCATCTTCTACAATGATGACTTTCATCGCGCTGAGGTTTCCGCTAACGGGGTGAGCGGGCCGGACAGCCGCTGACCACTTTTGCTGAGGGTAAAGGCGATTTCCGTACCGGGCTGATGACGGGTGATGGTTAAGCCCGTCGCCGTACAGCAGTTTCACCCGGTGATGCACGTTCAGCAGGCCAATTTTATTGCCCGGCATTTCGTTGCGCGCTACCCGGCTGACCACCTCTTCGCTGAATGCCGTGGCCGGTATCGCGCACCGCAATACGCACGCGGTTGCCCAGATCTTTCACGCTGATGGTGACCACGCCTTTGCCTTTACAGGGCTGAATACCGTGCACAATGGCGTTTTCGACCAGCGGCTGGATCAGCAGGCTGGGATCACGCAAAGTGCACCTCTTCATCAATATCGTAAATCACCGTCAGCTTGTCGCCAAAGCGCGCCTGCTCAATCGCAATGTAATCTTTGATCTGATACAGCTCTTTTTTGATGTCGATCTGCTCATCGTCTTTTAGTTCGATGTTGTAGCGCAGATAGCGCGACAGATTAAAAATCAGCTGGCGCGCGGTGTCCGGATTCAGACGAATGGAAGAGGAGATGGCATTCAGCGCGTTAAACAGGAAATGGGGATTGATTTTGCTTTGCAGCGCGCGCAGTTCTGCCTTATTTGCCATCTCGCGCAGCTGCTCTGCACGGGAGACTTCCAGCTGGGTAGAGATAATCTGCGACAGGCCGATCGCCATCTCCTGCAGCGAGGAGGTGATCTGATGCGCGTGGCAGTAGTAAATTTTCAGCGTGCCCGTCACCACGCCTTTCTCCCACAGCGGGATCACCAGCATGGAGTGAATTTCCGGGGTGCGGTGGGCTTCATCATTGTTTTTAATGATGATTTTACCGCAGGCGATCGCCTGCGGGGTGGTCGGGCTGATGGTGTCGTCGCTGTCGTGATAGTTGTGCTCGCCGACGCCAACGTAGGCCAGCACGTGGTCGATATTGGTGATGGCCACGGCATCGGCATGGATGTCGCGGCGGATGATGTCGCAGACCTGGCGCAGCGAGTCCGCGTTAACGTGACGAAAGAGCGGCAGCGTTTTGTTGGCAATGTCCAGCGCCAGCTTGGCCTGACGCGCGGCGCTGGCCTCTTTTTCCCCTTCGACGCTCTGCACCAGCAGCACAATAAAACCGATGCACGACGCTGCCGAGGATCATCGGCATCCCAATTTTCGAGACGATATCCAGCCCCAGCGCCAGTCGGTTGTCGGGCCCACAGCACGACCAGCAGCATGGTCAGGGTTTCGCACAGCATGCCGCCGAGGATCCCGGCGCGCCAGCGCTGCTCTTTGCTGACGAAGCGGTTGATGGCACCGGCGGCGATACCCCCGGCGATAATGCTGGTAATAAAACAGGGCACCGCGGTGACGCCGCCGATATCAATCAGGTAGCGGTGCACCCCGGCAATCACGCCGGTATGCAATGCCCACCCACGGGCCAAACAGAATTCCGCCGGCCATGACGGCAATAACCCGCACGTTAACCAGCGAGCCTTCAACCGGCACGCCGGACCAGGTGCTGAACAGGGCGAACAGCGAAAAGATGGCGGTAACGGCCAGCAGCTTTTTCGCCGAGTGAGTGGACATCTTTTTGCAGCAGCTCGCGAAACAGGCGGATGCGGATCAGGAAGAACAGGCAGATCAGCATTAATGCCGCACGGTCAAAAACCGCCAGCAGCATGTCGAAATGGGAAGGCACGGTGTTCTCCGGAGCAGGCAAGGTTGCGGACATGATAAAAAATGTGATCGCGATCCGCCAGCGTCCCGGCAAGCTGCAGACGTTTCTCATAGCCTGGATCAATTTTTAAGATGCGCACTGCCGGTGCGCATCAATGCGCACCCTACAAGACCGCGGATGCACTCCAGGGGCGCCATTTATGGCGACCAGATATGAAGGTGCGCACTGCCGGTGCGCATCAATGCGCACCCTACAAGACCGCAGATGCATTGCAGGGGCGCCATTTATGTCGACCAGATTGGAAGATGCGCGCCGTGTAAAATTGGCCGCTGACACACCGTAGGGGCGCCATTTATGGCGACCAGATACGAAGATGCGCACCCTGCAAGACCGCAGATGCACCGTAGGGGCGCCATTTATGGCGACCAGATCCGCCCGTAACACCCGCCCCTGAAGGGAGGCAAGGCAAATTATCCGCTATGAAACCTGAAAAGAGGAAATCCTGAGTGCTAAAAAGAGGATTGCTGAAAGCGTGCAGCGTTCACTGGTTGTCACGGATGCGGTTTGCTATGTTGCCGTAAGCACAACAGCGGAGCGTGGCCATGCAATTACTCACCCCTCGTTTGTCCCTCAGCCGGTTACAGCCGGAAGACTGGCAGATTTTCAAAGCGGTCCATGAAGATGCCGCGACCATGACCTGGGTGAGCGAGATCCCCGATGAAAACGACATCCGCCAGCGCTTTAACGAGCGGCTGGCACCGTGGCAACCCAGTAGTTTTCACATGCTGTGCCTGGTGGCGCGCCTGCGCGATAGCGGTGAAGCGATTGGCCTATTTGGCTGCAGCGCCGAATGGCATCCGTATCGTCAGGCCGAAGTGGGTTACATGCTGCGCCACGCCTGTACCGGTCAGGGCTACGGCAGCGAAGCGTTGCAGGCATTGTGCACGTTCCTGCTGCAGGCCGACTTCCACAAACTCAAAGCGCTGGTGATTGAGGGCAACTGGCCGTCGCGGCGCATTCTGGAAAAGAACGGTTTCGCGCTGGAAGGCACGCTACGCGATAATTACCGGCTCAACGGTCAGTGGGTAAACGATTGGGTGTTTGGGCGCTTAAACGAAGCAGGCTAAGAAAATTTGCCGTCCCCCCTCGACAATATTGTTATCAGCGCGTTATGTTCTTGTTTCGGTCACGGCAGTGGCCAGCGTCGCTCGGACGGTTCCGGGCGCTTACGTTACTCCGAGGACAGCATGGCTGAATCACGCCCTGCGCGCCGTTTCGCGCGCATCGACCGCCTTCCCCCCTACGTTTTCAACATCACCGCCGAACTGAAGATGGCCGCCCGTCGCCGTGGCGAGGACATCATCGACCTGTGCATGGGCAACCCGGACGGGGCGACCCCGCCGCATATCGTCGAGAAGCTCTGCCAGCGTCGCCCAGCGCGAAGACACCCACGGCTACTCCACCTCCCGTGGCATTCCGCGCCTGCGCCGGGCCATCTCGCACTGGTACCGCGACCGCTACGAGGTGGAGATCGACCCGGAAACCGAAGCCATCGTCACCATCGGCTCCAAGGAAGGCCTGGCGCACCTGATGCTGGCGACCCTCGACCATGGCGACACCATCCTGGTGCCCAACCCCAGCTATCCGATCCACATCTACGGTGCGGTGATCGCCGGCGCGCAGGTGCGCTCGGTGCCGCTGGTGCCGGGCATCGATTTCTTCAACGAGCTGGAACGGGCGATCCGCGAATCGATTCCCAAGCCGAAGATGATGATCCTCGGCTTCCCCTCCAACCCCACCGCGCAGTGCGTGGAGCTGGACTTCTTCGAGCGCGTGGTGGCGCTGGCCAAGCAGTACGACGTGCTGGTCGTGCACGACCTGGCCTACGCCGACATCGTCTACGACGGCTGGAAAGCGCCGTCGATCATGCAGGTGCCGGGCGCCCGGGATATCGCGGTGGAGTTCTTCACCCTGTCGAAGAGCTACAACATGGCCGGCTGGCGCATCGGCTTCATGGTCGGCAACCCCGAGCTGGTCTCGGCCCTGGCGCGGATCAAGAGCTATCACGACTACGGCACCTTCACCCCGCTGCAGGTGGCGGCCATTGCCGCTCTGGAAGGCGACCAGCAGTGCGTGCGCGATATCGCCGGGCAGTACCAGCGCCGCCGCGACGTGCTGGTGAAAGGGCTGCACGAGGCCGGCTGGATGGTGGAGAACCCGAAGGCGTCGATGTACGTCTGGGCGAAGATCCCCGAGCCCTACGCGCATCTGGGCTCGCTGGAGTTCGCCAAGAAGCTGCTGCAGGACGCCAAGGTCTCCGTGTCGCCGGGGATCGGCTTCGGCGACTACGGCGACGACCATGTGCGTTTCGCCCTGATCGAGAACCGCGACCGCCTGCGCCAGGCGGTGCGCGGGATCAAGGCGATGTTCCGCGCCGACGGGATTTTGCCGGGAACGGTAAAAGCGGTGGAAGAAGCAGAGTAACTACAAATCGGGGCGACTGAGCGGTCGCCCCGGCTGGCGTCTTTACAGCATCAGCACGAAGGTGCCGACCCAAAGTAAGACGAAGAAAGAGATTCCCATCAAGGCGTATTTCACAAAACAACTCCTCTGAGCGGTTACAATGATGGCGATCCCAAACCAGCGTAACCCGAACAGAATAAGAGAAAGGTGGAGTTCATCATCGCTACACGCTTTCTACTCAGGTCGCTCCGGGCTGCCCCGAAACAGGATCGAGCGCTAATTTACGCGGATTCGATCCGAAAATAAATAGGTCACTTCTGAGAAGTTGCTCACATTTTCATCGGGTCTCAATCTGCGGAATCGCCGACATGCCGACACGTAATTGCGCCAGATCGCTTTGATGCGGATCCAGCACAATTTTCACCGGCAAACGCTGAACCACTTTAGTGTAGTTGCCGGTGGCGTTATCGGGGGCAATCGCGGAAAACGTGGCGCCGGTAGCGGGCGCAATACTGTCAACGTGACCGGTGAAGGTCTTGCCGGGCAATGCATCAATCTTCACCACCACTCTCTGGCCCGGGCGCACATCCGCCAGCTGCGTCTCCAGATAATTGGCGGTGATGTAAGTCCGCTGTAGCGGCACCACGGCCAGCAGACGCGTACCCGCGCTGACCCAGGCTCCCACGCGCACCGAACGCTGACCCACCATGCCATCCACCGGCGCAATAATACGCGTATAAGAGAGATTCAGCCCGGCCTGGTCGACGCTGGCCTGCGCCGCCGCGACATCAGCCTCCGCCTGACGCAGCGCGGCCTCAAGCACTTTCACCTGCTGTTCGGCCGCCGCCAGCGCCGCTGCGC
Source organism: Enterobacterales bacterium (assembly GCA_039593635.1). Lineage (GTDB taxonomy): Bacteria > Pseudomonadota > Gammaproteobacteria > Enterobacterales > Enterobacteriaceae > Enterobacter. The sequence goes on along the minus strand of JBCNOW010000002.1, from coordinate 76,058 downwards.
TCTGGCGCACCGTAGCGGCCGCAGAACGCTGGGTTGAGCTGGCTTTCTGCTGATCGTCAGCGGCTATGGTGCCGCTCTTGTACAGCTGGTTGTAGCGCGCCGCGCTCTGTCCGGCATACTGCGCCGATGCCTGACTGGCGGCCAGCGTGGCACGGGCCTCGGCAATGGTGGACTGCTGCTGGTCGAGCTGCGCCTGCGCGCTCAGCCGTTTGGCGTCGCTGACCTGCAGATTCGCCCGCGCGGTCTCCAGCGCCACGCGATAGTCGCGGTCGTCGAGCGTCGCCAGCACGTCACCAGCCCGCACGCGCTGGTTATCCTGCACGTTGACGTGGGCGATATAGCCGGACACCTTCGGGGCCACCAGCGTGTAATCGGCATTCACCCAGGCATCATCAGTGCGATGGTCGTTGCCGGTCATGGCTGACCAGAGCCAGAACGCCATCGCCAGCAAAACCAGCAGCAGGGCGCTCAGCAAGGTTGTTCGTTTCATAGCAAAAGCGTGCATAACAGTTATTCCGGAGTTTTGGTAACAGGTTGAATCAGGGTTTGCGGTGGCCAGACGCGTTTCGCCAGGCACAGCGTCAGCACTAACAGCCCGACAGCGAAAGCGATCAGCATCAGATACGCATCGCTCAGGCTCAGCACCATGGCCTGATGCTTCAGCAGGGTGGCGAAGCCGCTGAGATTGGCCGCGCTGCTGGCGCTGCCGTCGGCCAACAGCGGCAGGCTGCTGCTGGCCTGCTGGCTATCCGCTGCGGTCATCAGCCAGCTGCGACTGGCCGCCTGATCGACCAGCACGCTGGAGTGAAACTGCTCGCGATGGCTGATAAACCACTCCACCAGCGTGCTGGCGGCGATGCTGGCAAAGCCGCGTACGGTATTGAACATGGCGGAGGCGAACGGTCCTTCCGGCGGCGCGACCACACTGGTGGCGCTCATCAGCACCGGCAGAATCACCATCGGCTGACCAAACGCCTGCAAGACCTGCATCAGCCAGAAGTTTTGCCGCGCCCAGTCGGTGGTGATCTGCATGCCGAGCAGGCAGGCGGTCGTCAGCAGCAGCACACCGGCGCTCAGCACCCAGCGGCAGTCAATCCAGCGGATATTCAGCAGGCTGGCGACCAGCGGTGCAATCAGCAGCTGCGGCAGGCCGATGGTCAACGCCAGCGGCGCGAACTGCAGCGTGCGAAACCCCTCCACCTGACCAAAATAGGCCGACGGCAGCGCCGAACCGGACAGCGCCAGAATCAGTACACCCGCCAGCGCCAGCAAACCGTGCGACAAATTATGGCGGCGCAGCATCTGCAACTTAAACAGCGGCAGCGGGTGAAACCATTCATTAATAAAGAACACAATCAGCAACGCCAGCGCGCTGAATAATAGGGCGACAAACAGCGGCGAGCTGAGCCAGTCGAGACGCTCACCCTGCGTCAGCGCCAGAATCAGCAGCGCCATGCCCGAGCAGCCGCTCAGCATGCCGAACAGGTCAATCTGTTTAAATCGCTCAGTGCGCAGCGGATCCTGCGGCAGACCCCAGCCGATCAGCAGCATGGCGATCAGCATGGCCGGCACCACCTGCCAGAACACAAACATCCAGCTGACGTCATCGGTCCAGAACGCCGCCAGCGACGCCGCCAGATTCGGGCCAAACGTGGCGGTGAGGGCGTAAGCACTCAGCCCATAAAGTTTGATCGGCGGTGGCAGAAAGCGCAGCGCCACCGTCATCAGCAGCGGCGGCAGGGCGCCGCCAAACAGTCCCTGCACCACGCGCAGCGCAATAAACAGCGGGACCGTGGGCATAAAGGGCAGCAGGACACCGCACACCATGAAACCGGCCGACACCGCCAGCGCGAAGCGGCGCAGCGAAAAGGTGACGGCGAACCACGGTGCAATCATCATCGCGGCGACTTCCGCTGCCTGATAAGCCGAAATAATCCAGCTGCCGTCATCGTAGCTAATGCCGATTGCGGCACGGATATCGGCCAGCGCGATGTCGGTAACGCGATCGTTTAATCCGGAGGTCAGCGCGGCGATCAGCACTCCCACCAGCCCCAGCGCGAGGCGCAGGGTAAAAGGATGCGGTGCCGGTGCCGCCACGGGCTGGGCATTCATAACAGGTGTCTCGTTATTGGTTGATGCAGTGTATTGCGATGTGATACAGCTCGCATCTTACATTTCGATATGGTGTATTGCAATGTGATACAGGGTGTAAAAGTGCGATCGTTCGCGCTAAAGTAGGGCAGGCCAAAAAGGAACGTATCATGGTAGAACCTCCCTCAAGCCGTGAGGATGAAAAAGCGGGTGGCATTCAGGTCATTGCGCGTGCGGCAAAAATTTTAAATGCGCTCGGTGAGCATCCGGGCGGCATGAGTCTGGGTGAAATTGCGCAGGTGGTCGATCTGCCGCGCTCGACGGTGCAGCGCATCGTGGCGGCGCTGGATAGCGCGCAGCTGGTGCGCAGCGGCGGGGCTGGCGGGCTGCGCCTCGGTCCGGCGTTGCTGAAGCTGATCTCCAGCGTGCACAGTGACGTGGTGGAAATTGTCCGGCCGTTCCTCGAACAACTCTCGGCGGAAATCAATGAAACGGTGTCGCTGGCGCGGGCCAGCGGGACGCAGCTGGCGATTGTCCATTACGTGGTGGCCACGCGTGAGCTGCGCGTGGTGCCCCACATCGGCCTGAATCTGCCGCTCTACAGTACGTCCGGTGGTCGGGCGCTACTGGCGCTGGAGAGCGACGAAGATGTGCGGGTGATGGTCGGTGAAGCCTATGCGGAACTGACGGAAATGACGGTAAAAACGCTGCCGCAGTTGCTGACGCTGATTGCGGAGGTGCGCGCTAGCGGACTGGCTATCGATCGCGGCGAAACGCTGGAGGGCATTTCCACCATGGCGGTAGCGATTGATACGCTGTTCGGGCGCTTCTCGATCTCACTGCTGGTGCCGACGGCACGTTTTCACCGCCAGGAAGCGCATTACCGGACAGCGCTGATAAAGTGTAAAGAGGCGCTGATTCGCGAAATTGGCAAAATAACTGCTGCGGAAGGATAACCGACTGATGAAAACCTTGCTGATGGCCATTGATAACTCACCGGTGGCGGAAAAAGTGATCGCCCTGACCATTGAACAGGCTCTGGCGCAACAGGCGCAGGTCACCGTGCTGTGCTGTGTCGATCCGGCTTATTCGTCGTGCAATCAGCCGATTGAGATCGACGCCGGGGAAGACCCGGACGATTTTGTCGTGGCGCAGGATGAACAAAACACGGCTGAAATGGTGGTACGCCATGCGCTGGCACCGCTGCTGCGCGCTGGCATTGACGCACGCGGGCTGATTCTGGCCGGTGAAGCGGCGGAAACCATTGTGGCGCAGTCTGAGGCGTTGCACGCCAGTATGATTATAATGGGCCGTCGTCACCTGTCGCCGCTCAACCGCCTGCTGAAAGGCTCGGTAAGCGCAGCAGTGATTGAACGCGCCAGCTGTCCGGTTTTAATTGACGTTCGCAAGGATTAATGTCGCTCCATGTTCTCGCTTTTCCCGCTCACGCTGGCTGCTTTTGTGCTGCTGGCGATCATCATCGTGGTACTGCTGCGCACCACCGCGCTGCGCGTCTGGCAGGGTGTCCTGCTGTTTTTGCTGCCTGTGCTGCTGGCTAATCTGCTGTGGTTTAGCTGGCTGCATCCGCGTCAGGAGCGCGAGGCGCTGGCGGCGCAGGTGGCTACCCAACTGAGCGACGCGCCGGGTTATCGCGTACTGAAAGTGCAGGAGCCGGCGCTGTGGCAACTGCTCAATCGCGAGCTGCAGCACAAGCTGGCAGAGGGCGTACCTGCGGAGCAGGCGCTGGGCGATATGCGCGGCTGGCTGATGGATTTGGTGAATCAGCGCATGGCGCGCGCCAGCGATGCGGCGATCATCAACTACATCCGCGTTTCGGTGCAGGAGATGCAGGCGCTGCAGCAGCAGGATACGCAGCGCTGCTTCCGTTTCCTCTATCCGCAGGTCAGCGGTGGCGTCAATCTGCAACAGGTGCTGTCGCCGGAGCTTAATCAGCGCGATGGTGAAGCGCTCGAGGCACTGCTGCAAAACAGTACCGGCGATGAGCTGGCGGTGGATCAGCCTCAGGCGCAGCGCGATCTGCAGCGCGTGGTGGAAAAACTGTATGGCAAGTGGGGCGATAAGCTGCAGCAGCTGAATATGCCGGCGGATACGGCGGTGGATCGCGGCACGATGTGCGCGATGTCGATAGATCTTTACAGCGGAATTCTCGCATTGCCGGACAAACAAGCGGCCAATCTTTTGCGTAAGATGGTCAGCCTTACCGGATAACGGGCGAAAAAAAGCCCGCTCAGCACGGGCATAAAGGTCACTTTCAGTATGTCTTTTTGTGGGTATCACCTGGTGTGGTGCAGACTTCGTTTTGTCTGAAGTCATCTTCTCACTGCTGATGTGATAAGGAAAACCGTTTGGTTTTATTGATTTGATTGGCGAAAACTTTGCATTAATCGGACATTTCGCGTCTTTTTCCTATAGAGGCGTGTGGCGTTGCCTTTTACACTGCAACGTCTGATGAGGACACCCTAATGAATAAAATGCTTATTAGCGCGTTAGCGCTTTTTATGCTGGCCGGTTGTAGTGTCAGCAAACCCGGGGGTTTTGAGCGCGTGGATGAAGATGCCCGTTCAAATACCGTACAGTATCGTTACGATCCACAGAAGCTGGATAAAGATGCGCTGGAACTTGATCTGGCGAATTACTGTAACCAGCGCGGCTTCGATAAAGTCGAATCGCTTCCGGCGCAGGACAGCAATTTGCCTGGCCTGAAGAAAGTCTGGTATCAATGTAATTACGCGGTGAAAAGCTAAAAAATAAGGGCGGGATTGATTCCCGCCCTTTCTTTATTCATTTTTTATTATGTGCTGTGTGTGCTTTGCCCAATTACCAGTGACGATAGCCGCCATGGCCGTGATGCCAGCCGCCGCCGTGCCCGTGGCCCCAGCCGGGACCGCGTCCATGATCGTGTTCGATAATACACCCGCTTAGCATGGTCATAATCGCCACCACCGAAGCGACTTTTATTAACTTCTTCATGGAGAGTCCTCCTCTTTTCCAATGAGGCCAGATTAACCGGGAAAAGTGGAGTGAAGATGCAGTGAATGTAGAGTTATTTCCGTAATTATTACCAGATATGTCAATTAAAAGCTAAAAGTGACAGGGCGGGAAATAAACCAATCGGAATAAGCTGAATAGCGCCTGATAATAACCCGATTACTCTGAAATGCAAGGTTAAATAACAGTCATTCTCAACGCGTGATCAATTCTGTGTTTATCAGTAAAAAGCCTGCCGTGCATTTACACGGCAGGGTGGTGAATTAATTATGCAGTACCGGCGCGACCAGGTTTTGACGATTTGGCAGACGGATACTGAGCGACAGCACCAGCGAGATCACCAGCAGCGTCATAATCAGACTGAAGGTCACGGTGAAGCCGCCGAACACCGAAGCTACCAGCGAGCCAAGCACGCTACCGATGCCGAAGCCGAGATAGATCAGGCCGTAGTTTTTGGTCAGGTTGTTGAGGCCGAAGAAATCGCTGACCAGTGACGGGAAGACGGTGATGGTGCCGCCAAAGCTGAATGCAACGCAGGCCAGCGACAGGAAGAAGGTGGTTTCATTCATGTGGGTGAATAGCAGGATGCTCATACCGCTCAGCGAAACCAGCTGTGCCAGCGAAATGACCCGGATGCGCGCCATTTTGTCCGACAGCACGCCGAGAATCAGTCGTCCGCTCAGGTTGGCAATGGCAATTATCGTCACCGCATTGGCCGCCGTTTGCGTGCTCAGATGCACCAGGCCTTCACCAATGTCTTTCGCGACACCAATCACATACAAACCACTCATGCAGGCCGTCAGGAACATCAGCGCCAGCATCCAGTACTGCGGCAGGCGCACCGACTGCGCCAGCGTAAACTCCTGTGTGGCCTGTTGCTGACGTGAGCCAGCCTGCTGCAGCGGCGCATCGCGCATCATCAGTGCACCGGCAATAATCATCGTCATCGCCAGCACACCCCAAATCACAAAGGTATTTTCCAGCCCCTGAGTGCTGAGCAGCGCGCCACAGATAAATTTAAAGCCGAGACTGCCGAGGCCGTAAGCGCCGATCGAACAGGCCGAAATCAGCCCTTTGCGCTGCGGAAACCACTTCACGCAGTTAGAGAGCGTCATCAGATAGCCCGCGCCATCGGCCAGCCCGACCAGAATGCCGGCGCTCAGGTACAGCATCATCAGGTTGTCAGCATGGGCGGTCAGCCAGAAGCCAATCGCCATCAGAATGCCTGCACCGATAGTGACATTGCGCACGCCAAAGCGCTCCTGCAGCTTGCCGGCCAGCGAGGAGGCAATCGCCAGGCCAAGACTGAGCAGACCAAAGGAAAAAGCCACCTGGCTGACCGGCGCATCCAGTTTCTGCGCCAGCTGGCCGTTAAACAGGCTCCAGGTATAAACCGAGCCGAGCGCGAACTGGGTAATGATGGTGCCTGCGAGGGTAAGGATACGGACACGCTGATGATTAGGGGTAACGGCTGTTGTCATTTTTCTCTCTCCCATCCGGGAATACGGAATCTGCAGCGATAATAAGCCTCACGCGGGCGCGGGTGGTGCGGACGGGCGTGAACGGAGCGGGAGACGGAATGAAATGCTGTGAAAACGGTATGAATGGCATTGCGCCTTTGCTTAAGCGCAGCGCGGATGTCGTCACATGAACAGGCATTGCGACAGGTGAGCATGTGTAACAGGGTGTTTTAAGCGCAGCATCTGCGCGGCAAAACACAGGAACTTTGCCAGGCTTATAGTTCACTCAACAGGAGGAAATATGAAAGACCGGGCATATGAATCCGTATCCAGCGGGGATGAGGTTTGCTGCATCATCGGTCAGGCGGTTATCGAGTTAAGCGATGAACAGCAGCCTGTGACCAGGTCCACCCTGTCGCTGAAATTACTGGCGATGGCCGACCGCGACAGAGATGATGAACGCGTTCTGCTTTACTGGATTGCCAGAAAAGCCATTAACCAACCTCACCAGCTCAACATCGGCGTCGGGGGCTGGCGCTAGAGGAGTGACAGAGCGGGCGCTATGCCCGCTCTTGCTTCAGGCCAGACGTAACCGGCGATGAGCCGGCCAGCGCACGAACATCACCATGTTCCCTGCCAGAATCATCACCAGCCCGACGATAGCATTGCTATGCCACTGATAGCCTTCATACAGCGTCGAAAGCGTCAGCGCCACCGGTGGAAACAGCAGGGTGCTGTAAGCCGCCTGGCTGGCACCGATGCGCCCCACCAGCGTGAAGTAGGCACCGAAGCCCAGCACCGAGCCAAACAAAGCCAGATAGCTCATTGCGCCCAGCCACTGCAGATTGAGTGCCGGTGCCAGCGCGTCGCCATTCACCAGCGCCAGCACGGCCATGATCAGCGCACCGTATAGCATGGCGTAGCTGTTGGTGGTCAGCACGTCGCGCTGACGACGCTGATGGCGGGTAGAAATCATATTGCCGAAGGAGAAACCGAGCGTGCCCAGCGCGCTCAGCCCCACGCCCCACAGCAGCTGCGGCGCAACCTGGGCTGACTGAATATCCTGCCAGAATAGCGCAACAATCCCGCCGAGGCCCAGCGCGGCGGCGGGCAGCAGGCGGAAAGGCGGGCGCTGGCAGAAAAAGATCCAGCTGTTGAGCGCGTTATACAGCACCGCCATCGAAAAAATCACCGACTCCAGTCCGGTGCTGATCATCGCTGCCGCATGGTAAAAGCAGACAAAATTAAAACCGAATACGCAGCCGCCCTGTAACAGACAAAACAGGTGGTCACGCGCATCCAGCGTACGCAGACGTTTCAGCAGCCGGAGAAGCACCAGCATGGTCAACGAGGCGAACAGGAAGCGCCAGAACACCGCCACCAGTACCGGCGTATCGGCGGCCTGCTGCTGCAGAAAAATCGCAATCCAGGTGGTGCCCCAAATCAGCACCACCGCGAGGTATAACATCAGGTTCATCAGAAACTCTCCGGCGGAATCAGGCTCGCAGTGTGCCTGAGCGACAGGAGCGCGGCTTGCATGACTTTGCGCAGCACTTGCAAATTCTTGCGCTTTTTCCCGCCTGGTCCGGCATTGGCCTGTTTTCTGTCCGGTCAGTTGCGTAAACTACAGGACATCAACCCAGAGAGCGATGTCAGACCATGCCGGAATATCAGACGTTTACTATGCTTCAGCGTCACAAAGCGCAGCTGCGCGATAGCGTGCAGCTGAGCGGCGGCATTCGGCTGGCGGCATGGTTCAACAGTGGCGATCGCGTGACCAACCTCAGCGATCACCATACGCTTAGCCTGTACGTTGCCGATGGTTACGACACCTGGCACAAAACACCGCACGGCTGGCGCAACGGCGGCGCGCCGGATCGCTTTTGCCTGATGCCGTCTGGCACCGAGTCGACCTGGGATCTGCGCGCGGATTTATCCTTCGTGCACCTTTATTGCACCGATGCGCATTTGCGTCACCTCGGTGAGCAGGTGTGGGATCGCAGCCCGGCGCAGCTTAACCTGCATGAGAAGATTTTTGCCGACGATGATCGCATCACCCAGCTGTATCGCCATTTTCTACTGAGCGCCGACTGGCAGCAGCCGGCTAACCAGCTGATGCTGAGCAGCGCCTCAACACTGCTGATGACCCATCTGCTGCAGCGCTACAGTCAGGTACAGTGGCAGCTGCCGCAGGTGCGCGGCGGACTGGCACCGGTGGTATTGCGCCGCGTGCTGGCGCTGATCGATACGCAGCTGGATCAGCCGTTAACGCTGGCCCAACTGGCGGCAGAGGCGGCGCTCAGCGAATACCATTTTGCACGTATGTTCCGCAGCAGCACCGGCGAAGCGCCGCACCAGTATGTGATGCGCCGCCGTATGGAAGCCGCGCAGCAACTGCTGCAATTCAGCGCGCTGTCGCTCACCGAGATTGCCCTGCGCTGCGGTTTCCACTCCTCCAGCCATTTCAGCAACCGCTTCCGCCAGCTGCACGGCATGGCACCCTCGGCATGGCGTCAGCGCTGACGGGGCAGTTGGAATGAAGTTTGTGAGGAATAGATTACTGAATTAGCAGCGGCGCGATTGATCGCATACGTCATTATGTCGTGAACCACGCTATCCTGATTGATTCCCTCTGGTCGCTCCCGAACGTTATTTATACGAAATTTCCCGCATGGGTGATGATTTATACGATTACGTTGAACGGATGTAGCACGGGGCTTAAGTGCGCTCTGTTTTACCTGAAATATTTACTTCATCTCATTACCCTCCTGTATGAGATTCCGCACTGCTGCTATCCGCAATTTTTATCTTTTTATGTCATTTCTTTCTTGATGGTGTGATTGTTTTTGGCGGATTTTTTATTTTGACCTGAATCAACAAATTCACGCTTTGTTAATATTAATCCACAACTTTATTTTTATTGGCATTAATGTGCGGTCTTTAATGTCTTTGCCAGTTTTTTTAGCTGGTTTCAGGTGACAATGATCTGCCTTTTTTAGTGTTAATGGCCTGTGTTCGTCACTTTTATAGCTTAAAGATCTGGCTATTTGCTTTTTTGTCGATCATTGCTCTGTTGTTACCTCTAAAGTAGTATGGCGCGAAAAATGTGCGCTGAGATAAACAGAGGGATGATGAAATGGCTGACAGTTTCCAGAATGAAGTGCCTAAGGCACGTATTAACCTAAAACTTGACCTGCATACTGGCGGAGCAAGCAAGAAAACGGAATTACCCCTGAAATTACTGGTTGCGGGTGACTTCAGTAACGGGCAGGAATCTGCGCCATTATCAGAGCGGAACCAAAGTTAATATTAACAAAAATAATTTTGACAGTGTCTTTCCGAATATTCCCCAAAAGTCACGGTCTGCCGTTAAAAATACGCTGGCTGATGATGGCAGCGAAGACAACATTCAGTCTGACTTTCCAGAGCATGAAAGATTTCACGCCGGAGCAGGTGCTCCCGGCAAATACCTCAGCTGAAGGCGATGCTTTCCATGCGCAATTTGCTTCGCGATTTAAAAGCCAACCTGCTGGATAACCAGGCTTTCCGAAAAGAGCTGGAAAAAATTCTGCTCGACCCGGCGTTAAGCGCAGAGCTGCGAACTGAGCTGTCAGCCCTGGCACCAAAACAGCCATAACCATCACGATGATTTAACGGATTAATAAGGAAGATGCTGATGTCTGTAAAAAATGAGAATGCGACGGGCGGCGAAAGCGTGGTGCTGGAACGTCCTGCAGCGGGTGGGGTTTATGCTTCCCTGTTTGAAAAAATCAATCTGAACCCGGTCTCTGAGCTGAGCGCGCTGGATATCTGGCAGGATGCGCAGGCGATGTCGGATGCGACCGCGGATGAGCGTCTGACCGCCGGGATGCAGGTCTTTCTGGAGTGTCTGACAAAAGCAGGCTCAAAAGTTGAAAAACTCGATAAAAACCTGATTGACCATCATATCGCTGAGCTCGATTACCAGATCAGCCGCCAGCTGGATGCTGTCATGCACCATGAAGAGTTTCAGGCGGTTGAGAGCCTGTGGCGCGGCGTGAAGTCGCTGGTGGATAAAACCGATTTTCGCCAGAACGTGAAAATTGAACTGCTGGATATGTCTAAAGAAGACCTGCGTCAGGACTTCGAAGACAGCCCGGAAATCATCCAGAGCGGACTGTATAAACACACCTACATTGATGAGTATGACACCCCGGGCGGCGAGCCGATTGCGGCGCTGATTTCCGCTTATGAGTTTGATGCGTCTGCGCAGGATGTCGCTCTGCTGCGCAACATTTCAAAAGTCTCTGCTGCGGCGCATATGCCGTTTATCGGCTCTGCCGGCCCGAAATTCTTCCTCAAGGATTCGATGGAAGACGTCGCGGCCATCAAAGATATTGGTAACTATTTTGACCGCGCGGAGTACATCAAGTGGAAATCCTTCCGCGAGACGGACGATGCCCGCTACATCGGTCTGGTGATGCCGCGCGTGCTGGGTCGCTTGCCGTATGGCCCGGATACCGTTCCGGTGCGCAGCTTCAACTACGTCGAAGAAGTCAAAGGCCCGGATCACGACAAATACCTGTGGACCAACGCATCGTTTGCCTTCGCATCCAACATGGTGCGCAGCTTCATCAACAATGGCTGGTGTGTACAAATCCGTGGCCCACAGGCCGGTGGTGCGGTGCAGGATCTGCCGATTCATCTGTACGATCTGGGTACCGGCAATCAGGTGAAAATCCCGAGAGAGGTGATGATCCCGGAAACCCGTGAATTTGAGTTCGCGAATCTGGGCTTCATTCCTTTGTCCTACTACAAAAACCGCGACTACGCCTGCTTCTTCTCGGCCAACTCCACCCAGAAACCGGCGCTGTATGACACCGCGGATGCCACGGCCAACAGCCGCATCAACGCCCGTCTGCCGTACATCTTCCTGCTGTCGCGTATCGCTCACTACCTGAAGCTGATTCAGCGTGAAAACATCGGCACCACCAAGGATCGCCGTCTGCTGGAGCTGGAGCTGAACACCTGGGTGCGCAGTCTGGTGACCGAAATGACCGATCCGGGCGACGAGCTGCAGGCCTCTCACCCGCTGCGTGACGCGAAAGTGGTGGTGGAAGATATTGAGGACAACCCGGGCTTCTTCCGCGTGAAGCTGTACGCGATGCCGCACTTCCAGGTAGAAGGCATGGACGTCAACCTGTCGCTGGTTTCCCAGATGCCGAAAGCCAAATCGTAAGCGAAGGCAGGAAGCCAATGAAAACGGAACAACCGTTATGGGGCAGGGGCGTTATGGTCTCTCCCCAGCACTTCCAGCAACAGGTCGCCTATGCGGCCTGGTCTGCGGAATGCATCGCCCGGCTGGGCCTCTGCCATCCCTGGGGGATGATTACTGCCACCTTCGAACCTGATGCACTGAAGCTGGGCCGCCTGCAGGCCCGTCATCTGCACATCCGTTTTCCTGATGGCACGCTTATCGACACCGAGAACGCCGATGACCTGCCGCCGGTGCTGATGCTTGAGGGCGAATCACAGGACGTGGTGGTGGTTCTGGCACTTCCGCTGCTGCGGGCAAATGGCGGCAACTGTCTTAAACCCGATGAGGTGGCCGAGCGCCCTGTGCGTTATCGCCAGCGCTGGCGGGATGTCCGCAACACCTTTGGCGACGATACCCGGCAGATTGCAGTGATGCAGCCAGAGCTGACGCTGCGTTTTGCCCATCAGAACAACAGTGATTATCTGACCTGTCCGGTCGCCCGTCTGCAGCAGGATTCCCAGGGCAGCTGGGCACTCGATGAAACCTGGCTTCCGCCACTGCTGGCTCTGCAGGGCAGCCGCTGGCTGGTAACCCAGCTGGAACAATTGATGACGCAACTGCGTGCCCGTCTGAGTCGACTGATGTCCATGCGGCGTGAAAGTAACGAGCGCATGGCCGACTTTGCCGTGGCTGATGTGTCGTTGTTCTGGCTGCTCAATGCCCTGAACAGCGCAGAACCGGTGCTCGGCCAGTTTCAGCGTAACCTGCAAAGCCCACCGGAGCGTTTGTACCCGGAACTGGCGCGGCTTGCGGGCAGCCTGCTGACTTTCTCGCTGGAACATCAGGTGAGTGCTATTCCGGTCTGGCAGCATGAACAGCTGAATAGCGTCTTCCCGCCGCTGTTCGACTTACTGGGCGATCTGCTGGAAGCCAGCCTGCCGTCGCGGGTGGTGGCGATTGAGCTTGAGCACGATGCCCGGCTACACGTCTGGCAGTCCCGTCTGCATGACTCCCGTCTGCGCGAAGGGGCGGATTACTACCTTTCCGTGCGTTCACCGATGCCGGTGGCACAACTGCAGGAGCAGTTCCCGCGCCAGTGCAAGATCGGCAGTCCCGATCATGTCAGGAGTATCGTCAATTCCTCACGGGTGGGCGTGCCACTGACGCCACTGCGCCATGTGCCGGCAGCCATTCCGCTGCGTCTGGAAAACCAGTATTTCAGCCTTGATGTCTCGCATCCCCTGGCCAGTGAAATGCTTCAGAGCGGCACCTGTATGTTTTACGTTCCGGGCATGCTCGGCGAGCCTGAACTTGAACTTTTTGCGGTACTGAGAACATGAGTGAGCCTAAACGCAGTACTGCTGCGCCCATTGATATTGATGCTCTGCTGCAGGATACCTGGCTGCAGGTCATCAGCCTGCGTCACGGTCCGACGTTTCAGGATGGAGAAGGGCGCACGTTGTGGGAGCGTTGCATTGCCGATGTTGAACGTGTGCAGCGTGAGCTGAAAGCGAGCGAACTCGATGAAGTCAGCTGTCAGCATATTCTCACCGCACAGTGTGCGCTGCTTGATGAGGCGGTCAAAGGTCGTGGTGTGGAGGATGACGCCTGCGTGCAGTGGTATGACATTCCCCTGCAGGGGCACTTCCTCGGCACCATGGATGCCGGTGATACGCTGTGCGATCGCATGCGTGATGTGCTGCGTGAACCAGCGCCTGACCAGGCTGTCATGACCTGCTTTCAGCGGGTCATGATGCTGGGGTTCCTCGGCAGTTTCCGCTCTCTGAACGATCCGGAGCGCCAGAAGCTTATCAACGCGCTCAGTGAACATGTCACGCCGTTCAGCTATCCACCAACCCATCCGGTTCTGGCGGAAAGCCGTACCGGACGAGAAATGGGCGGCTGGCTGGCGTCATGGCCCGTGCGTATTGGCCTGAGCGTGGTGCTGGTGGCTGCGCTGTGGTGGGGACTGAGCCACTGGCTGGATCAGATGCTGGTGACCCTGCTGCCGGGAGCCGTGAAATGAGTCCTGCACAGCAGCGCGGGCTTGCGCTGTGGGCCGCCCTGCTGAGTGCCGTGGTTTGCCTGAGTTTCCTGCCGGTATCGCGACTGGTTTCGGTGCTCTTTCTGCTTGCGGTGCTGGGGCTTATCCTGGCGTTGTGGATTGTCGCCAGGCGTCGTGCGGAGCATGACGTCGCCCTAAATCTGGATGACCTCCCGGAAGCCACTTACCGTCAGCCTGTGGTGCTGGTCTGTGGCGATCTGCCGCTGGCATGTATGCAGCAGTCACCGGTGCTTACTGTGACACAGGGATGCTGGATCCGCGTGGAGGAACATCAGGATCTGCAACAGGTTGCCCGTCAGATACTGGGGTTGCGTCCTGACTGGGGCCGACAGCTGTCGGTGATGGTCAGCGTCTGTCCGCAAAAACACGCCGACAGCGAGCGACTTACCCGTCGTCTGCTGGCCCTGCGCTGGCAAATCAGCCAGCTGCGTAAAGAAACCGGGCATTCTGTGCCGCTGGTTCTGAATGGTCAGGTTGGCAGTGCGATGACCAATGATCTGCTCTGGCAGGCGGTTATCCCGGGGGAAGGGGTGAGGGTCTGGCGTGCGTCTTCAGCGCCGGGCTCAGTCGCTGCATGGGTCACCACCGGTGGCGCGCCTGCGATGCAGCAACAGGTGCTGATGAACAGCCTGATGAGCTGGTTCCGGTTGCACGTTAAAGCGGTCTTCATTGATGAGAGCCCGGATGTTCCGGTCATTGCACCGGTTGCAGTGCTGTGGGGATTGGGACCGATCCTGGCCGGAAGTCTGGCCACCTCGGTATGGACGGCATGGCTGTCCCGTCATACTGCGATGCAACAGGTAGCGGGCTGGCAGCCGGTGGGAACGGACAGTACGGTTATTGCCCCGTTGCCGGATTTTATCCTGCCGCTGCTGCCGGAAGGGCGAGGCCTGACGCCGCGTGGGCAAGCCTTCCGTTATGCGCTCGCGATTTTCACGCTGGCGGCCATGGCTGCGCTGCTCAGCAGTGGCTGGAACAATCGCCAGTTGCTACAGCGTGTCAGCTTCGATATTGCCCGCTATGAACGTATCCCGATGCAGGATTTCGCACCCAAAGCCGACGCTGTTGCTGTCCTGCGTGACGATGCGGCCGGGCTGGATGACCAGGCGCGCAATGGCGTACCGATGCGGATGGGCCTTGGTCTGTATCAGGGCGAGCGTCTGCGAATGCCTGTGCTGGATGCGATCCGTTCGTATGTGCCCCCGCCGCCACCGCCAAAACCGAAGCTAAAGCCGGTACCGAAAATTGTCCGTCTCGACAGCATGTCGCTGTTTGATTCCGGCAAATCGGCGCTGAAAGCCGGGTCCACCAAAATGCTGGTGAATTCTCTGGTCGGCATCAAGGCGAAGCCGGGCTGGCTGATTGTGGTCGCCGGGCATACCGATAACACCGGTAACCCGCAACTGAACCAGACGTTGTCACTGAAACGTGCCGAAGCGGTGCGCGACTGGATGCGTGACACCGGTGACGTGCCGGAAAGCTGTTTTGCGGTGCAGGGCTATGGCGAAAGCCGTCCGATCGCAACCAATGACACCCCGGATGGGCGTGCGCTCAACCGCCGTGTCGAAATCAGTCTGGTACCGCAGGCCAATGCCTGCCAGATACCGGGCCAACCCCCAGGCGTCATCGCAGGATGATGGCGCATCACAACACAATGGAGAGTAATTCCATGGCAATTCCTGTTTATCTTTGGCTGAAAGACGACGGCGGCGCGGACATCAAAGGTTCTGTGGACGTTCAGGATCGTGAAGGCAGCATCGAAGTGGTGGCACAGCAGCATAACCTGTACATCCCGACCGACAACAACACTGGCAAGCTGACCGGTACCCGTATCCACACCCCGTTCCTGTTCACCAAGGAAATCGACTCCTCCAGCCCGTACCTGTACAAGGCGGTGACCACCGGTCAGACCCTGAAATCTGCGGAATTCAAGTGGTACAAAATCAACGACGCGGGCCAGGAAGTGGAGTACTTCAACACCAAACTGGAAAACGTGAAGGTGGTGAAAGTGAATCCGGTGATGCACGACATCAAGGATCCTTCTTTCGAGAAGCACAACCACCTGGAGCAGATCGAGCTGCGCTACGAAAAAATCACCTGGACCTACAAAGACGGCAACATCATTCATTCCGATTCCTGGAACGAACGCGCCACCGCGTAAGTCACGAGCGGGCAGATGCGTTGGGCGCTGTCCGCCCGGAGTTAGCTATGCTGGGGCGGCTGAGCTTGCGGCCTTCTGCGACAAGAACATTGCGGAACGACGGGGGGCGGCCTGCCGCTGGGGTTGCTTGTTGCGTGAGGCCTGTCGTGCTGGTGTTCACGCGGCGGGAAACACAATCATCCTTCCCGGAAACAGACCTTATGGGCCTCGGTAACGGCCAGGGGCGGTAGCGTGCCTGAATGGTCCTCAACAGTGAGCAAGCAAACATGGAAAACCCGGCAATCCTTCTTCGACGTCTCAACCCTTACTGCGCCCAGCGCGATGGAAGGGGCAGCCTCCCTGTGTCAGACCCGCGCCCATGCAGAAATTTTGCCGGAGCACTGGCTGCTGAAACTGCTGGAGCAGGGGGAAGGTGACCTGACGGTGCTGGCACGCCGCTACGAGTGGGATATGGACGCCGTATCTGGCAGGATTTGCTGGGCTGGCTGGATAAACAGCCGCGCTCGGTTCGCCATCGTCCGCAGCTGTCTGATGCTATTCAGTCTCTGCTGCAGGAAGCCTGGCTGATTGCTTCTCTTAACGGTGAGGAACACATCCGCAGCATCCATCTGCTGATGGCGCTGGTTGAGAAACAGAAACTGGTTCGCTGTGACGGGCTGTGGCCGCTGCTGACGCTGGGCCAGAGCCAGCTGGAACGTCTGCGTCCGCTGCTCGATGGGCAGTCGGACGAACGCCCGGACGGCAGCAGGAAGCAGAGCTGGCGCAGAGCCACGGTGGTGAGGTGGAGTTTGTCGGCCGTCCGGTGGGTGCAGAACTGAAAGAGGGGGAACTGACCCCGGCGCTGCAGAACGCGCTGGATAAATTCACGCTCGACGTCACCGCCAAAGCCAGAGAAGGCAAAATCGACCCGGTCTTTGGTCGTGATACTGAAATCCGCCAGATGGTGGACATTCTCTCGCGCCGTCGCAAGAACAACCCGATTCTGGTGGGTGAACCAGGCGTCGGCAAAACGGCGCTGGTGGAAGGTCTGGCTTTACGTATCGCAGAAGGTAACGTTCCGGAAAGCCTGAAGCCGGTTATTCTGCGCACCCTCGACCTTGGCCTGTTGCAGGCGGGGGCAGGAGTGAAAGGTGAGTTCGAACAGCGCCTGAAAAACGTCATCGATGCTGTACAACAGTCGCCTACCCCAATTTTGCTGTTTATTGACGAAGCCCACACCATCATCGGCGCGGGTAACCAGGCGGGAGGCGCAGATGCGGCCAACCTGCTCAAACCGGCACTGGCGCGTGGCGAACTTCGCACTATCGCCGCCACCACATGGTCTGAATACAAACAATATTTTGAGCGCGATGCTGCCCTGGAGCGTCGCTTCCAGATGGTGAAGGTGGACGAGCCGGACGATGAGACGGCGTGCCTGATGCTCAGAGGCCTGAAATCCCGCTATGCCGAACACCATAACGTGCACATCACTGACGATGCGGTCCGTGCGGCCGTCACCCTGTCCCGTCGCTACCTGACCGGCCGCCAGTTGCCGGACAAGGCTGTTGATTTGCTGGATATGGCCACACCTAATCCACTTGCGTCGGTGAAAGGCGCAGGGACCACTTTGCTGATTTTTACCGGCAATGGCGATGCCACGGCTAAACCGCTGGACGATAAAGGCTGGACGCGGCTGGCGCAGATCCGCGAGCTACAGCCTGGCGAAATCAGCGCGGAAAGTTACGACGATACCTGGCTCGACGATCCGAATGCCGACTGGAAAGCCACGGCGCAGGGCGAGAAGTCGGCGGGCGAAGCCAGCATCACGCTTGCCTGGAAACCCGGTGAGCAGGGACAGAAAGATTTACTGAGCTGGTTTCACAGCGGGGAGGTGCGCTATTACAAAATCCGCTATCCGAACGGCACCGTCGATCTGTTCCGGGGCTGGGTCAGCAGCCTGGGCAAGACCATTCCGGCAAAAGAGGTCATCACGCGAACCATCAAAGTAACGAACAGCGGCCGTCCGGTTCTGGCTGAGGAAATTCCGCAGTCGCCTGCACCTGTGCCACATTCTGACAATAACCATGAGAAAGGAGGCCTCTGATGTTTCTGGAAAAGACCGTGTTTCATTACGGGCCTGAGCAAATGGAGTTATCTGAACTCACAGCGCTGCAGCGCGCCGAGTTTTTTGATTTTTTTGCCAGTTCTGACGTGGTTAAAGATAACACCCTCACTGACGCAGCCCGGAACGCAGCCCTTGTCAGGCTGAATACGGAGTCGTATGCCTGGCTTGTCTCGCGTGCGATCTGGAACTGTCATCGTGAGGTGGACGTTAACGATATTTTTCAGGGGATCCTGGCCGACTGGTCCGAAAAGGCGCTGTGTCTGGCTGCGGAAAAGGTGATGGTTCTCAGCGATCTCAACGGGGATGGAAAGTCGCCCGAGCCATCCGGCCCCGGGGAGGATGACGTGAAGGTAAAGCCGATGGACGGGAGCTGACATTTATCATGTTTCTGGCCCATGAGTTTCGCCGCCCTGACTGGCGCCGGATGCTGAGCGAGATGACGTCTTCTGAACTCGCTGACTGGCAGCGTTATTTTGCCGCGGTGCCGTTCAGCCATCGCCTGCTGGATGCGGAATTTGCGGCGCTCAGCAGCACAATGGTGGCGCTCGCCACTGGCGAATGCGGACTGACTGCAGAAGATTTCAGCCTGCTCAGTCGCTCTGAAACGGGTGACCTCATGACTGATGACATGTTGATGAGCGTGGCCGAGTCCATGGGAGGAGAACGCCATGTCCCAGCAAATCGCTGATCTTGTCGTAAACCTTGGGGCTGAGACTGCCCGGTTTCACGAGCAAATGGGGCGGGTCGAACGCCAGCTGAAAAACGCGGGGCAGCAGGCCGGGCGCACTGCGCAGCAGGTTTCCTCCGCTTCACGCGCTGAAGTGCAGGCCACACAGGCAAAAGCCCGCTTTCTCAGCCAGCTCAAGGCACAGCTGGCCACACAACGGCTTTCACGTGAGGAGATGCTGAGAACGCGCGCGGCACAACTGGGGCTGGGCGACGCGGCGGAAATCTATATCCGTAAGCTGGAGTCGGCCCGTCAGAAAACGCACTCTCTTGGACTGGAAAGCGCGGCGGCGCGGCGCGAGCTTGGCGTGTTGTTTGGCGAAATGGCGCGGGGCAATTTTGGGGCACTTCGTGGCTCCGGCATTACGCTTGCGAATAATGCCGGATGGATAGAAAAGCTGATGACCCTGCGCGGTCTGAGCATAGCCGGGATGGTGGGCGGTATTGCCGCTGCTGCCTGGGGACTGGGGAGAGCCTGGTATCAGGGCAGTCAGGAAGCAGAGACCTTTAACAGGAAGCTTATCCTCACCGGCCACTATGCCGCCCGGACAACCTCAGCGCTTCAGGCGATGAGCCGCTCTCTGGCGGGCAACGGTATTACGCAGCATGACGCGGCTTCTGTGCTGGCGGAAGTCACCGGCTCGGGTTTATTTAACGGGCAGCACCTCCGGCAGGTCGCTGACGTCGCGGCCCGTCTCAAAACGGTGACCGGGCAGGCCACCGAAGAGACTATCCGGCAGTTTGCGCGGCTTCAGGACACACCCGTCACTGCTGTCCGGGAACTGGATAAATCCCTTCACTTTCTGACTGCTACTGAACTCGAAAACATCTCCCGACTGGATGAGCAGGGACAGGAAACCGAGGCGGCTACACTGGCGATGGATCGTTACGCCGACACGCTGCGTCTTCGCAGCGATGAGGTGGCGCAGCACCTTGGCACGCTGGAAAAAACCTGGAAATGGCTGGGAGAGACTGCCGCAGGGACCTGGGATGCCATGCTGGGCATCGGGCGGGAACGTTCACTTGAAGACCAGATTGCCGCACTGAACGCAAATATTCACGCTGGCGGGCGGTCACTGGGCAAAGCCTGGGTTCCGGTGACGCAGCAGGACAGGGATCGGCTGTCCGGGCTTGAAGAACAGAAATTTCAGCGTGACCTGAAGGCCGCGCGGGACAAAGCCGCACAGGATGAGGAAATCCGTAAAAAACGCCGTTTAGATGCTGACCAGGCCCTGAAAAAACAGTACGAAACGGAAGAGGAAAAACACCAGCGCGCGCTGTCAGTTATTCGCCACTCGTGGGCGTCACGCGAGGTCAAAGAGGAGGCGATGCGCCGTGAAAAACAGCGCTATGACTCGCTTGCTGCAGGTCGCCGAAAAGGGCGGGGCATACATCAGCCGTCTGCGGCAGCCCTCGCAGGCGAAAGGGCGCAGGCTGACATGCTGGCACTGCAGGCCCGACTTCAGGCTCTGAAGACGCATCAGAAAGCAGTGAGAAAATTATTGAGCAGGTGCTTGTTACAGCGAAAGGCCTGGCCAGATTGTCGAAAATACTCGGTATGAAGGTGGTCGTCGCGTAATTAGCTGGCTCACAGTTATCAAATAAACCCGCTTCGGCGGGTTTTTTATTTCTACAAGAGAGTCGTTATGAGCATTTTTCATCGTCACGAAAAAACGCCGCGCGACAGACCCGATAATCTCCGATCATCTCAGGTCCTGAGTGTTATTGATGTGATCAGTGAGGGCCCCATTGCCGGTCCTGTCAGTGGCATCAGAAGCGTACTGGTTAACGGTACACCTGTTCTGGGACCGGATGGCCGGGTCAATATCTCCGGCGTCAGCATGCGTTTTCATGCCGGAACAGAGGAGCAGCGGCCGCTGGGCGGATTTGAGGCCTCGGCCCGGGAAACGCTGATCAATGCTGACGTGACCGCACTCAATCCCGTTACGCGCACGGTGGAGGGAAAAGACACTAACCGGCTTCGCCTGACGCTGGGCGTTCGCCAGCTCTTCTCGGTCAACAAGAAAGGAGAAACGCGTAATGCATCAGTGACCCTGAAGATCCTTATCCGGCATCCTCATGGCTCCAAAACGGAAAAGGAGATCACTGTGAAAGGGTGCACGCACGAGCCGTTTGCGTTCTCGGTCGTGCTCGAAGAACTGCCCCCTGCGCCCTTTGACGTTTGCGTAACGCGCGTTACGCCGGACAGTAAAGACACTCGCCTGCTCAATAAGACATTCTGGGCCTCATACAGCGAAATCACGGATGCCCGTCAATGCTATCCCAATACGGCCGTCGTGGGGCTGAAGATTGACTCTGACAAGTCAGGCAACCAGCGGGCGGACCGCAATTATCTGATGCGGGGACGCCTGGTAAGGGTGCCGAATAATTATGACCCCGTGACGCGCAGCTATGGAAAAGAAGCGTGGAATGGGGACTTCACAGTAGCCTGGTCAGATAACCCAGCCTGGTGCCTCTATGATTTACTGACGCATCCGCGCTATGGCCTCGGTCAGCGCATGGGGATTGCGGACGTTGATAAGTGGGCGCTGTACAACATCGCACAATACTGTGATGGAAGCGTAAAAGATGGGTATGGCGGAAAGGAACCGCGCATCCGGTGTAACGCGTGGCTGACGCAGCAAAGAAAGGCCTGGGATGTCATCAGTGATTTCTGTGCCATGATGCGCTGCATGCCCGTCTGGAACGGCCAGCGCCTGACGTTTATTCAGGATGCCCCTTCAGATGTTGTCTGGACTTACACCAATGCCAGCGTGGCGGGCGGCCAGTTCCATTACAGCTTCAGCGCGCTGAAAGACCGCCATAACGCCGTCGAAGTGCGTTTTATTGATCCCCATAACAACTGGCAGCCGTCGGTTGAGCTGGTGGAAGACAGTGCGGCCATAAAGCGTTACGGACGCAACCTGCTGAAGATCGATGCCTTTGGATGTACCAGCCGCGGGCAGGCACACCGGACCGGATTATGGATCATTCAGACGGAGCTGCTGGAAACCCAGACCGCCGATTTTTGCGTGGGCGCAGAAGGGCTGCGCCATATTCCCGGCGACATCCTCGAAATTTGCGATAACGACTATGCCGGCACCACGGTCGGCGGCCGTATTGTGGATGTGGTACCGGAAACGAAAACCATCCGTCTTGACCGGCCCGTATCACTTTCAGGCGAGGGCGGTGCAACGCTTAATCTGATCAGCGAGTCTGGCGAGCCTTTTACTGTCAACGTGCACGGGCGTACTGAACGCGACTGTGTGCAGGTGGATGCGTTACCCAGTGGGATGACATCGCTCAGCGTGGCACCCGGAAGCGTGTGGGGGCTTAAACAGCCTGCCCTGCGCAAGCGGCTGTTCCGCTGCGTGGCCATTCGGGAAAGCGAAAACGGGGGATATGCGGTAACGGCGCTGCAGCACTGCCCGGAAAAGCAGGCGCGGGTGGATGACGGCAAATCCTTTTCGGCTGCCCCCACCAGCGTGCACGGAATGTTGCCGCCTGCTGTCCGGCATCTTCGCACCAGTGTGGACGTGTCATCCGGCCATATTCAGGCCACAGCACTGTGGGAAATCCTGCAGACAACCGGCAGCGTGCGCTTTGACGTACGCGTGACGCGCGGCGAGCGCGCCTCAGGTCTTCTGGTTTTCCGCTGTGCAACCGAACGCCCGGAATGTCTTTTCACGCTGCCGGATGCCGGCCGCTACACGTTAACCGTCACCGCGATCGGTGATGCCGGGCAGAAAGGTGATCCAGCCTCGACCGGCATCACCATTGCCGCGCCCGAGCCACCCGTCTCCATCGACGTGACGCCGGGCTACTTTCAGGTCTCGCTGGTGCCGCATCAGGCGATTTATGACGCCACGCTGCGTTATGAATTCTGGTATTCCGGAACCCGGCTCGCTGACGCGCAACAGGCCGAATCCCAGGCGCAGTATCTTGGAGAAGGACGCTGCTGGATAAAAGACGGCCTTATGCCGGGCAATGTTCACCATTTCTATATCCGTAGCGTGAACGCGCTGGGCAAATCTGCTTTCACCGAACAGTCCGCCAGTCCGAGCGACAAAGCGGACGATTATCTGGCGTTTTATAAAGGAAAAATCAGCGACACGCATCTTGACCAGAGCCTGCTGAAAACAATGACGCAGCTGTCAGAAGGTGCAGCAAGCATCGGAAAAATTGAGAAAAGCTGGAAAGACACGGAAGGGCGGCTGAACTCGCAGTGGTCGGTCAGACTGGAGCAGATGAAAAACGGCCAGTATTGTATGACCGGCTTCGGCATGGGGATCGAGGAAAAACCCGAGGGGATGCAGAGCCAGATCCTGATGGCTGCCGATCGTCTGGCTTTCGTCAATCCGGCAAACGGGAATACCGTGCCTGCGCTCGTTATTGAGCAGGATGAGCTCTTCTTCCGTGAAGCACTCATCAAACACCTCCGTGCCGTAAGTCTTGTCAGCAGTGGTTCCCCCCCGTCTTTCAGCCTGATGCCAGACGGTAAGCTGACAGCAAAGCAGGCGGATATCAGCGGGACCCTGCGGGCGACAGCGGGGGAGCTTGAACACGTCACAATCAAGGACAGCTGCACCATCCAGGGGATACTGGATGCCCGGCAAATCACGGGTGACATCTACAATGTTCAGTCAGGCGGGGTGGTATTGCCAGACGACGTGTTCAGCTGGTCTGATAAGAAGGGTGAACACGTTATCTTCCGCATTGCAGGCGAGTCTTTCGGGCGGATCCTCGACACCAACCTGACCCTGACCGCGCAGGCCCGGAAAAAACGGCAGGAGTTCAGGCTGATCATCCGACATCATTACAACAGCGTTGTCCACAAAGACATTACGCTTGACTACGCGGATACGGGTAACAAAGGCAAATCACCGGGAATGCATTACCGGTTGAATGGGATCTGCCTGCCGGCGATAGGACGCACGATGTTTCATGAGTTAATCATGATCGTTAACAACAGCGGCCGTTCAGGCAGAGTCTGCTGTTGTGCCCCTTTGGGTGAATTGCCTAAATTCACTGCCTATCGGGCCGGCCGGCAATTTGTCACGGGCGCTGAGCGGTAATCACCGGCTGTGAGCGGGTAATCTAAGCTCGCCAGCGCGGGCCGGCCTGCTGGTGGTCGGCTGGATACCCGCAGCAGGGAGATGTTGCCGGCTAAAATGCGTGGCGACAGGTAAAAAAAAGCCCGAACGGATCGTCGGGCGGCATCAGGTCCGAGCCAGACCTCTCTGGTGTTGGCTTAGTCTCGTTGAGCAGCTTAATCCAGCCATACCTGGCTGAGGAATAAAGGGAAACTACTCTCGAACGCAGCAGCATTGCTGTGTTACACGTTCATCATAATCCATGCGTGAAAACTTTCCGTTAAGATTTTGTAATTATAGGATTTAAGTATGGGTGAAATGCTTCAAAGCCGGCCGGCCGCCTGAGTCAGGACGAAAAAAGCCTGCGTTACACAGGCATCAATTCGCTCAAAGGAAAGGGTAATCCAGAATGCCAGTCAGGCTGGCGCATCCACTTACAGGGTTGGGTAAGAATAGATACAGATTAACGATGCGGGCGCAAAAATTAGCACGTTATGGGGCCGCAGCCAGTTAAAGCCGGCCGGCGAAAGGCGTCAAAACGGTTTGTCGGATATCAGGAGCAAAAAAAGCCCCGGACCCAGCAGGTATCCGGGTGATAGCTAACATTGCCTTAATACGGGTATGACAGAGCATCTGCCTTCACAGATGGTCACAGGCCAATACTAAAACATCCTCAGCAAAATTCCAGGCGTTGAGGCTGCCATCCGCTCCTGGTCAGAGGTCTGACGGAGAAGTTTTAAGGACCGGAGGCCGTGGGGATGTGAGTGTCTGCAGAGGAACAGGGCCGGCAGGCGCTGATATGTCGCTGAAACAAAGGGAAGGGAAATCCAGAATGCCAGTCGTGCTGGCTTCGCCACAATACAGTGTCTGGCAGGGATAGATACTAATGATTATCTTTTGATCAGGATTAAGCACTTTATGGGTGGGAACAAAAAACCCGGCGCGGTGGCCGGGTTAGTCCTTGTCTTTCTTGCCGGCAGGGAACAAACCTCTGATTACGCCCAGAAATGCGGCGAAAATATTTAAAGTGACAGCTGATGTTATGGCAATCATGACGTTATCAGGAAAGATGGTAAATCCAAAAATCTTTGAGAATCCGTAGCAAAACAGAAGAATTGCCCAACCATACAGAGTTTTGCGAACAACTTTGTATGCTTTATCTCCAAACTTTTCTCGTAATGCTCTATCAGCCTTTCGATCTTCTACTTCTTCATTAAGAAGCATCAGGTCTTTTTCGCTAGATTTTTCTTCGCGCTTTACTTCACCAGCATTTGTTACTGGTGGCTCTTCGACAGGGGAGTTCTCGGGAGTAGTAAGCGCCGCATTTGCTGGCGGCGCTACCTGGCTGAGAATGTCTTGATTGGGAGTTTCTGACATTAAGACATCCAGTCATTAAGCCTGTTGAGCTGGATGAATGTTATTAGCCATCTCATCAAACGTGATGATTGAACCATCACCACCGTGCAGGCTCCATGCTGTACCCTGAGCATGAGTCATTGCAGATAACTGAGTACCCGAAAACTTGCCGTAGACTTCGGTGATTCGGTCAATCAACTCAACAGCTGTTTTGTCATTAGGGTCAACTTCTGGGGTTATCAAACGTAAGCCATGCCCATCTGGAGATGGTACAGCTCTTGTCAGTTTGCTGGTTACAGTGTGATATCCATAATTTTTTAGCTCATGATAAAGCGATGTAATAACCGGTCCATGACGCCATCTTGCAAAGCTGTCATCAATGAGTGGTTTACCTCCATACAACTTCAGGAACCAAGACTGAGTGTAAAACAGCAGTTTTTGAACCTTCATAGGAGTTAAATCAGGGATTTTCCCCTGTTTCGCTCTTTCAATGAAGGCATTAGCAACCGCATTTGCAGAGTAAGCCATGACATGCCTCCTTTGGTAAATTTAAGATGAGACAGTACCTCCCCTAAGGTTTTGACCTTAAAAGTGTACTGTATGCGCATACAGTGTTAAGGATACACCATTTGCTCATTTATGAGTAATCATAATTTGTTTATCACCCAACGTCACGTCGAATCACTAACCATGGGATAGCATAAGCATCTAATGATTAAAAAATGACAGCACACTCGACTAATTTCTACCTCTTTTATGTGTTGAGTGTTACACGCCAAACTAAATCTCCTTGCCCGCCAAAGGCTTTACAAAAACCCCAACCGCAGCGGCTTGATCAGTTCTATCGATCGATATTACTGTTTATCCATACAGTATTTATCACGGAGGTAAATGACCATGCCACGCGACTACGAAATCATGATTGCTTTCCGGCAGGCGGTGAAACGCGACGCTGCCGGCCGCTACACCATCAGCACACTCGACTTCATCAGAGAACTTGACCGTCTGAACTGGCATTACACGCTGCGGGCGGCCAATAAGTGGATTGAGATGCACACTACAACGTTCCGCGACATCACCAAAACCGATGGTGAAGAGCGCCTGTTTCAGGTGTTCAATCCCAATGGCGGTGTGTGATGTTTGCCCTGGTCGATGTGAACTCGTTCTATGCGAGTTGCGAAACAGTATTCAGGCCCGATCTGCGGGGAAAGCCGGTAGTGGTGCTGAGCAACAATGACGGATGTGTCATTGCCCGTTCGGCAGAGGCTAAGGCGCTGCAAATCCCCATGGGCGCGCCATACTTCAAGCTGAAGGATGAATTTCGCCGGCACAAGGTGCAGGTATTCAGCTCTAACTACGCGTTATACGCCGACATGAGCAACCGCGTGATGAGCACGCTGGAGAGCATGGTGCCGGCCGTGGAAATCTACTCCATCGACGAAGCGTTTATGTGCCTGGACGGCATGCAGCGCAACCACCCGCTTGAGGAATTTGGCCGCGCTGTCCGGGCGCGCGTTAAGCAGGAAACGCACCTGACCGTAGGCGTAGGGATAGCGCAGACCAAAACACTCGCCAAACTGGCTAACCATGCCGCCAAGAAGTGGACGAAGACCGGCGGCGTGCTGGACCTGTCGAATATCGACCGTCAGCGCAAGCTTATGGCGCTGGTACCGGTTGAGGATGTCTGGGGCGTCGGCCGGCGCATCAGCAGGAAGCTCAACGCCATGGGCATCATGACCGCGAAAGACCTGTCAGAGCAAAGCACCTACACCATCCGCAAACATTTCAACGTTGTGCTGGAACGAACCGTCAGAGAGCTGCGCGGTGAACCATGCCTGCAACTGGAAGAGTTCGCGCCAACCAAACAGCAAATCGTCTGCTCCCGTTCATTCGGCTCCCGGATCACCAAATACGACGACATGCGCGAAGCCATATGCACCTTCGCCGCGCGCGCTGCAGGCAAGCTGCGCGGCGAGCGCCAGTATTGCACGCAGATAGCCGTGTTCGTCCGGACCAGTCCTCATGCCGTGGGCGAAGTCTTCTATGGCAACCAGTCGACAGGCAAGGTGCTCACGCCGACCAACGACACGCGCGACATCATCCGGGTAGCCATTGAAGCGCTCGATCGCATCTGGCTTGAAGGACACCGCTACATGAAAGCTGGCGTGATGTTGGGCGATTTTTACAGCGAAGGCGTGTCGCAGCTGAATCTGTTTGATGAAAACAAACCACAGGCCAACAGCGAGGCGCTGATGCGCGTGATGGATGGTCTCAACCTAAGCGGGAAGGGGAATCTATGGTTCGCAGGGCAGGGTATACAGAACACATGGGCGATGAAGCGCGAGATGCTTTCGCCGGCATACACCACAAACGTTTCCGACCTGCCGGTGGTCCGGTGCTGATCACTTCGCGGCCGTCTGAAACGCTTCATATTCCAACGTGTGATGGCGTGGCGATAATCGACAGGTCGGTTCGGCCAAAGGTGGGTGACACAATCTACTTTGTGGCTTTCGGCATCTGCCAGCCAGGCATGCTGGGTCGCGATTACATCGCCTGCGAAGACGGAGAAACGTTTGAGGGGGAGGCGCTGGAAGAGATAACGATCATCGGCGTGCAGACGTGGGGAGTGATATCAGCGCGGGAGGATAACCGGCCGATAATCTGAGTGTTACTCTCTTCCATCCAGCCAGTCAGCCCATCGCTGCATCATTTCATAGCGGTTATTAAGGTATTGCGCGTGGTTATATACCCCGCGCGTTCCCTGAGAATTAACGTGGGCAAGCTGCGCCTCTATGGCGTCACTGTTCCAGTGAAGCTCATTCATGACGGTACTGAACTGGTGCCGGAACCCGTGTCCGGTCGTCTGACCCTCATAGCCGAGCCGTCGGATGAGGCCCAGAATGGCGTTTTCACAGATGGGCTTTTTCGGATCGCTTCTGCCCGGGAAACACAGGGTGTGACGTTCAGTGAGCTTCTTCGTCAGTGACATCAGCGCATGCACCTGATCTGACATCGGTACGATATGAATGCGCCGGCTTTTCATGATCTCTGCATCAACAGTGATGAGGCGGCTTTCAAAATCGACATTTTCCCATCTGAGAAACCGCACCTCCTTCGTTCTCAGGGCCGTGTAATGCAGGACAAGCGCCGCATTTTTTACAATGACGCTGCCGGAATAGCTGTCAAGAGCACGGTGAAACGCCTGGATACGATCCATGGTGAGAAAGGGGAAATTCTTTTTCTGGTAGCTCTGCTGCGCTCCGATAAGGTCTGGGGCCGGATTGTAGCGCGCACGGCCGGTTACGATCGCATAGCGGAACACTTCACCGCACCGTCTTCTGGCTTTGCTTGCCCGCTCCAGAGCGCCTCTGTCTTCGTAGCGTCGTATCACTTTCAAAAGCAGCGTTGGCTCGATCTCATCCATCCGGAGATGGCCGATGAGCGGCAGGATGTCGGTTGTGAACATCCCGTACAACTCGTCGGCATACCCCGCTGACCACACCTGAGATTTGTGGGCATACCACTCCCTGAAAATGCCCTCAAAAGTCAGGGTATCCGGCATCGGTTCCTTTTGCTTCAGCGCCTGTTTTTGCCGGGCCGGATCGACGCCGGAAAGCAGGGTCATTTTCGCTTCCGCCTGGCGTGCGCGTGCTTCGGCCAGGGATATGTGTGGCCAGGGACCAAAAACCAGCGTTTTCTCTTTACCGTCAAAGCGGTAGCGGAGCCGCCATACCTTCTTCCCGGTAGGCGGGACAAACAGAAACAGACCGCCTGCGTCGGACAGACGATAGGACTTCTCTCTGGGTTTGGCGGCGTCGATCTGCCTGACCGTCAGCATGTGGGCATAATTCCGTGGTAATTTTTAATTGTGCCCACAATATGCCCGCAAAAAAGCGGTGTAGTCAACGCAGTTTGGTTCATTTTGGTTCGGGTTGAAGAGGGTTAACGCTATGTTTTTATGGGGATTTGTTCGGGCGGGTTGAGGCGGGTTCGGGTCGTTATGGTGTCCCCTGCAGGAATCGAACCTGCAACTAGCCCTTAGGAGGGGCTCGTTATATCCATTTAACTAAGGGGACGTGGCGGCGCGCAGTATAGCGCACCGTGCAGGGGATTTTAACCGTAGGCCGCCTGTTTGCTCAAAGTGTCAGCAATCAGGCGGTGGCGATCACGCATTTTCCTGATTTTTCTGCTTTTCCTGCCTCTCTTTACGCTTCTGTTCGGCTCGCGCTTTGGCTTTGGCCGCTTCGCTCATGTCGTTACGGATCTGCGCGTGACTGATCAGGGCAAAAATCAGCGTACCGCCGGTGATGTTGCCCAGCAGGGTGGGCAGTGCAAACGGCCACAAAAACTCCTGCCACGGCAGCGTGCCGGCAAACACCAGATACAGCACTTCAACCGATCCGACCACAATGTGCGCCAGATCGCCCAGCGCCACCAGCCAGGTCATCATCACAATCACCACAATTTTGGCGCCGCCAGCATAAGGAAACATCCACACCATGGTGGCGATGATCCACCCCGAAATCACCGCGTTGGCAAACATTTCGCCCGGCGTGTGCTCCATCACTTTTTCGCTGATGGCGGTGAAGGCCTGGCGCGTAGCGTCATCGAAAATCGGCATATGATTAAACGCCAGCGCGCCCAGCGCGGTACCAATCAAATTGCCGATCAGCACCACGCTCCACAGCCGCAGCAGTAGCATAAAATTGCCGCCGGTGGGTTTATGCATCACCGGCAGCACGGCGGTGACGGTATTCTCAGTAAACAGCTGCTGGCGCGCCATAATCACGATGACAAAACCAAAGGTGTAGCCGAGATTCTCCAGCAGATAAGCGCCGGGCACGCCAGCAAGGTGCACCTGGAAAATGCCTTTCGCCATCAGCGAGGCACCCATCGATAAGCCGGCGGCAATCGCTGACCACAGCAGCGCCATACCGTCGCGTTCCAGCTCCTTTTCACCGTCCTGTCGAATCTCTTCATGGATCGCCGCAGCCCGCGAGGGCAGGGCGTCTTCGTCCACTTCGATATCCGTTCCCTGTTCTTTTTCTTCACTGTCCACGTCATTGTCATGCGTGTTATTTGATGGCGATGGCTTCATTTTTTCTCCCGGTGATAATGCCAGTGCGTAATAAGCGTAGACGCTTTTAGCAAGGTCGAAATGTTACAAAGATTCAAATTAAGAGTAACAAGAGATTAGCAAAGGTGGTTTTTTGAGCGCTTTCTTGATCTGATGCGCATGAATACCCCATTTGGGGGAAGGGGGAGCTTGCGCACAGACTTCGGCCCCTGGTTTGAGTGTGGTATTATTCCCGCCTCATTTATTGCTATGAATCTCCCTTCTATGCTCGAAGTGATTAATCTCGCCTGCGTTCGCGATGAGCGAACCCTGTTCCACGGACTGAGTTTTCAGGTGCAGGCGGGCGATGTGGTGCAAATCGAAGGGCCCAACGGCGCAGGCAAAACTTCACTGTTGCGACTGCTGGCCGGGTTAAGCCGGCCAGAGCAGGGCGAAGTACGCTGGCAACAGCAGTCGATTCGCCGGCAGCGCGAAATATGGCAGCAAAACCTGCTGTATCTCGGCCATCATCCGGGCGTGAAATCGGTGCTGTCGCCGCGGGAGAATCTGCATTTCTGGCACGGCGATCGCAGCGAAGACACGCTTTATGACGCGCTGGAGCAGGTCAATCTGCTGGGCTATGAAGAGGTGCCGGTGGCTCAGCTTTCCGCCGGGCAGCAGCGGCGCGTGGCGCTGGCGCGACTGTGGCTCAGCCCGGCTCCGGTGTGGATTCTGGATGAGCCGCTGACCGCCATCGACAAACACGGCGTGGAAAAATTAATGGCGCGCTTCGCCGATCATGCCGATAACGGTGGCGTGGTGATTCTAACCACCCATCAGGATCTGCCGGACAGCCATGCGCGCGTGCGCAAAATTCGTCTTACATCGGAGTGGGCGTGATGCTTGGCCGGGTTATTCAGCGTGAGTTAAAGATTGCCTTTCGCAGCGGCGCGGAAGTGGTTAATCCGCTGTGGTTTTTTTTGATCGTGATTACGCTGTTCCCGTTAGGCATTGGCCCTGAGCCGCAGCAGCTGGCGCGCATCGCGCCTGGTGTCGCCTGGGTAGCCGCGCTGCTGGCATCGCTGCTGGCGCTGGAGCGGCTGTTTCGCGACGACTTTCTCGATGGATCGCTGGAGCAGCTGCTGTTGCTGCCGACGCCGCTGCCGATCACCGTGCTGGGCAAAGTGATTGCGCACTGGCTGATTACCGGGCTGCCGCTGATTTTACTCTCGCCGCTGGCGGCGCTGCTGCTGTCGCTGGATTTTGCTGGCTGGCGGGCAATGGCGCTGACGCTGCTAATCGGCACGCCAACCCTGAGTTTTCTCGGTGCGATTGGCACCGGCCTCACCGTCGGGCTGCGGCGCGGCGGCGTATTACTGAGTTTACTGGTGTTGCCGCTGTCGATACCGGTACTGATTTTTGCCAGCGCGGCGATTGATGCGGCCGGTCAGGGGTTACCGATCGGCGGTTATCTGGCGATTCTTGGCGCCATGCTGGCGGTCAGCGCCACGCTGTCGCCGTTTGCGACTGCTGCCGCGCTGCGCATCAGTCTGCATTAAGGCGGGCCTCCGGCAGAGAGGCCGCCATCCGAATTCTTGTTTAGTGTGAGCAATGTCAATGTGGAAATGGTTACACCAGTGGGCAAAGCCTGAGCGGCTTTACCAGCTATGCGGTCGCTTGATTCCCTGGTTCGCAGTCCTGGGCGTCGGCGCGCTGCTGCTCGGCTGGATTTGGGGATTCGGCTTTGCGCCGGCGGATTATCAGCAGGGCAACAGCTTCCGCATCATGTACATTCACGTGCCGGCGGCGATGTGGTCGATGGGCGTCTATGCCTCGATGGCCATCGCCGCCTTTATCGGTCTGGTGTGGCAGATGAAAATGGCCGATCTGGCGGCTGCGGCGATGGCGCCAGTTGGGGCGGTATTTACCTTTATCGCACTGGTGACCGGCTCGGCGTGGGGCAAGCCGATGTGGGGCACCTGGTGGATTTGGGACGCACGTCTGACTTCTGAACTGGTGCTGCTGTTCCTCTATATGGGCGTGATTGCGCTCTATCACTCTTTCGACGATCGCCGCACCGCCGGACGCGCGGCCGGCATCCTGATTCTGGTCGGCGTGGTTAACCTGCCGATTATTCACTTCTCCGTGCAGTGGTGGAACACGCTGCATCAGGGCTCGTCGGGCATTCTGCAACAGGCGATCGATCCCAGCATGCGCACGCCGCTGCGCTGGTCGATTCTTGGCTATCTGCTGGTGTTTGGTGCGCTCACCCTGATGCGTCTGCGCAACCTGATCCTGTTTACCGAGCGTCACCGCCCGTGGGCGATTGACGTGGCGCAGGGAGGACGCAAAGCATGACGCCTGCCTTCTCATCGTGGAGCGAGTTTTTCGCCATGGGCGGCTATGCCTTTTACGTCTGGCTGGCCGTGTGTTTTACGCTGATTCCGCTGATCGGTCTGGTGCTGCACACCGTGTTGTTCCGTCGCCGCCTGCTGGCAGAGATTCGCCAGCGTCAGTCCCGCGAGCGCCGCATCCGCGCGGCAAAAGCTAAACAAGCTGCCAGTGAAGCAGCAGGAGAGTCCGTGTGAATATCCGTCGTCGTAACCGCCTGTATGTGGTGGTGGCGGTGCTGGTGGGCTTAGGCCTTGCCACGTCGCTGGTGATGTACGCGCTGCGTTCCAACATCGACCTGTTCTACACCCCGAGTGAAATTCTGTACGGCAAAGGTGAGGATCACCAGAAGCCGGAGGCCGGACAGCGCCTGCGCGTCGGCGGCATGGTGATGCCCGGTAGCGTCAAACGCGATCCGAAAACGCTGGCGGTGTCGTTCAAACTGTATGATGCCAACGGCGTGGTCAGCGTCAGCTACGAAGGCATTCTGCCGGATCTGTTCCGCGAAGGGCAGGGCGTGGTGGCGCAGGGCGTGCTGGAGGACGGGAATCTGGTCAACGCCAAAGAGGTGCTGGCGAAGCACGATGAGAAGTACACGCCGCCGGAAATCCAGGACGCAATGAAGAAGAATCATAACGGACCGGCAGCGGCCTATCAGCAGGCGGGTACGCAATCATGATGCCGGAAATTGGCAGCTTTCTGCTGTGTCTGGCGCTGGGCTTAGCGCTGTTATTAAGTATTTATCCGCTGTGGGGCGCGGCGCGTCAGGATGGCCGGCTGATGGCGCTGGCGCGTCCGCTCACCTGGGGCATGTTCCTGTGCATCGCCGCCGCGTTCCTCGTGCTGGTGCACGCGTTTGTGGTCAACGATTTCACCGTCGGCTACGTTGCCACCAACTCCAATTCACTGCTGCCGGTGTATTACCGCATCGCCGCCACCTGGGGTGCGCATGAAGGATCGCTGCTGCTGTGGGTGCTGCTGCTCAGCACCTGGACATTAGCGGTGGCGATTTTCAGCCGCGGCATGCCGCAGGATGCGCTGGCGCGCGTACTGGCGGTGATGGGGATGATCAACCTCGGCTTCCTGTTGTTCATCATCCTCACCTCGAATCCGTTTACCCGCACGCTGCCGAACTTTCCGATTGATGGGCGCGACCTCAACCCGATGCTGCAGGATATCGGGCTGATCTTCCATCCGCCGCTGCTCTATATGGGCTATGTTGGCTTCTCGGTGGCGTTTGCCTTTGCCATCGCGTCGCTGATGGCGGGCCGGCTGGATACTGCATGGGCGCGCTGGTCACGTCCGTGGACCACCGCGGCATGGGTATTTCTGACTATTGGTATCGTGCTCGGTTCCGCGTGGGCCTATTACGAACTCGGCTGGGGCGGCTGGTGGTTCTGGGATCCGGTTGAAAACGCGTCCTTTATGCCGTGGCTGGCCGGTACTGCGCTGATGCACTCATTGGCGGTGACAGAAAAACGCGGCAGCTTTAAGTCGTGGACGGTGCTGCTGGCGATTACCGCGTTCTCATTGAGCCTGCTGGGCACCTTCCTGGTGCGTTCCGGCGTGCTGGTATCGGTGCACTCGTTCGCCTCGGATCCGGCGCGCGGGATGTTTATCCTCGCCTTCCTGGTGATTGTCATCGGCAGTTCGCTGCTGCTGTACGCTCTGAAAGGGGGCCAGGTGCGCAGCCGCGTGCAGAGCGAAGCCTGGTCGCGCGAATCCTTCCTGCTCGGCAACAACGTGCTGCTGATTGCCGCAATGCTGGTGGTACTGCTCGGTACGCTGCTGCCGCTGGTGCATAAACAGCTCGGGCTGGGCAGCATTTCGGTTGGCGAGCCGTTCTTCAATACCATGTTCACCTGGCTGATGGCACCGTTCGCGCTGATGCTCGGCATCGGGCCGCTGGTGCGCTGGCGCCGCGATGAGCCGCAAAAGCTGTGGAAGCGGCTCGGCGTGGGTCTGCTGGTGACGCTGATCCTGTCGATCGTGCTGCCGTGGCTGTTGCAGGATCGCATTGAAGCGATGACGGTGATTGGCCTGCTGATGGCCATCTGGGTGATTTTGCTGACGCTGATGGAGCTGCACGAACGCGCTACCCATCGGCATCGTTTTCTGGCGGGATTGCGCCATCTGTCGCGCAGCCACTGGGGCATGGTGCTGGGCCATCTTGGCGTGGCGGTGACGGTGGTGGGCATTGCCTTCAGCACCCAATACAGCGTTGAGCGTGACGTGCGCATGAAGGCCGGCGACAGCGTGGATATCCACAACTATCACTTTATTTTCCGCGACGTGCACAATCTGCAGGGCCCCAACTACAGCGGCGGCGTGGCGATTATCGATGTCACACGCAACGGTAAGCCAGAAGCGGTGCTGCATGCAGAGAAGCGCTTCTATACCGCAGCGCGCACCATGATGACGGAAGCGGCGATCAGCGGCGGCTTCACGCGCGATCTCTACGCGGCGCTGGGCGAAGAGCTGGATGACGGTTCCTGGGCGGTGCGTATTTATTACAAACCCTTTGTGCGCTGGATCTGGTTCGGCGGCGTGTTTATGGCGGTGGGCGGCCTGCTGTGCCTGCTCGATCCGCGCTATCGCTCGCGCAAAAAAGCGCAGCGCGAGGAACTGGCATGAATAAAAAGATCCTGTTTATTCCTTTAGTCCTGTTTCTGCTGCTGGCGGCGGCGCTGCTGTGGCAGCTGACGCGCAACGCCAGCGGTGACGATCCTACGCGACTCGAATCGGCGCTGATCGGTAAACCGGTGCCGGTGTTTAAACTCGAAGCGCTGGATCAGCCGGGTAAAATCTATAACCAGCAGGTGCTGACCGATGGCAAACCGCTGCTGCTGAACGTCTGGGCCACCTGGTGCCCGACCTGCCGCGCCGAGCATCAATATCTCAACACGCTGGCGGAGCAGGGCATTCGCGTGGTTGGCCTCAATTACAAAGACGATCGCAGCAAAGCCGTCACCTGGCTTAACACGCTCGGCAATCCGTATGCGCTGAGCCTGTATGACGGCGACGGCATGCTCGGTCTGGATCTCGGCGTCTACGGCGCGCCGGAGACCTTCCTGATTGATGGCCACGGCATTATCCGCTACCGCCACGCCGGCGACATGAACGACCGGGTGTGGAATGAAGAGGTGAAGCCGCTGTGGCAGAAATACAGCAGGGAGGCCGGCGTATGAAACAGCTGCTTATGTTGCTCGCGGGTCTGCTGCTGAGCACCAGCCTGTGGGCCGCGATCGATACTTATCAGTTCGATTCGGTCCAGCAGGAGGAGCAGTATCGTGAGCTCACCGCATCGCTGCGCTGTCCGAAGTGCCAGAACAACAGTATTGCCGACTCCAACGCGATGATTGCCGCCGACATGCGGCTGAAAGTGTATGAGCTGATGAAGCAGGGCCAGAGCCGCCAGCAGATCATTGATTACATGGTGGCGCGTTATGGCAACTTCGTCACTTATGAACCGCCGGTGACGCCGTCGACGCTGATTCTGTGGGTCGGACCGGCACTGTTTGTGGTGCTCGGCGGGCTGATTATTATTCTGCGCAGCCGACGCGGCAACGCGCGCAGCGAGCTGGATGACGATGAACAACAGCGCCTTGCGGCGATTCTGAAGCGTGACGGGAAGCCGTAATGACTGGATTCTGGATTACCCTGATTATTTTACTGGCGGCGGCGACGGCGCTGTTTGTCGGTGCCGGCTGGCGGCAGCGTCAGGCCAGCAGCGGCGATCGCGATCGCCTGAACACCGATTTTTATCAGCAGCGCCTGCGCGAGCTGGAGCATGATGAAGCCGAGGGCGTGGTCAGTGAACGTCCGGAGATGGTGCGCGAACTGCAGCAAACGCTGCTGACCGACGTGCCGGGCGACGCGGCGGCACGCGCGCATCACAGCAGCCGCTGGGTACTGCTGCCGGGCGTGATCGTCCTGGTGCTGGTGTCGGTGGGCGTTTATCTGAAAACCGGTGGCCTCGCCCAGCTGGCGGGCTGGCAGAGCGTGCAGCAGGAGTACCCGGCGCTGCGCGCGCGGGTGATGGATCCCAATGCGCAGCCGCTGACCATGGAAGAGCTGGCGCGTCTGCAGCTCGGTCTGCGCACCTCGCTGCAAAACGATCCGCAAAACCTCAATGACTGGGCAATGCTGGGTCGCCTCGGCATGGTGCTGAACAACGCCACCGATGCCAGCCAGGCCTTTGAGCACGCTTTGCAGCTGGCGCCGGACAACCTTGAACTGCAGCAGGATTATGCCGAAGTACTGACGCGCTCCAGCGATCCGCAGGATAACCGCCAGGCCAATATGCTGCTGAAAGACCTGCTGAAGCGCGACCACAGCAACGTGCGCACCCTCAGTCTGCTGGCGTTCAATGCCTTTGAGCAGCAGCAGTATGGCGAAGCGATTGGCGCGTGGCAGGTGATGCTGAAGCTGCTGCCGGCCGGCGATCGACGTATTACCATGATAGAGCGCAGCATTGAACAAGCGAAAACCGACGCGGGACAGCAAAATAGCCAGCTGGCATTGACGGTGAGCTTAACGCCAGAGGCAGAAAAAATGTTACCGCCGGGCGGAGTGTTGTATATTTCTGTGTCTGACGGTGTTTCACCGGTGCCTGTGGCTGTAAAGCGTTTACCGCTCAGCCACTTCCCGCTATCGCTTACGCTGGATGACAGCAACGCCATGATGCCGGATCGCCTGCTTTCGGCGCAGCATCAGGTGCAGATCAGGGTGCGCATTTCGCGCGATGGTAGTGCTAATCCGCAGTCCGGCGACTGGTTTGGTTTAAGCGCGGTCACCCCCTGGGATGGTCACCAGCCGATGGCTGTTGAGGTCAATCAGCAGCAGCCCTGAAGCGATACACCTTTTATCTGCACAGGGAGAGAAGAATGAATAATCGCCTGACCGGCCTGGCGCTGGCCAGTTTACTGCTGGTGGGATGTGCCAGTTCCAAACCGGCCGACGAGACGACGCCTGCGCAGCGCAGCGATCCTCTCGAAGGATTTAACCGCTCTATGTATAGCTTCAACTACAACGTGCTGGATCCGTATGTGGTTCGCCCGGTGGCGGTAGCATGGCGTGATTACGTTCCACAGCCCGCGCGTAACGGGTTGAGCAACTTTACCAGTAACCTTGAAGAGCCTGCGGTGATGGTGAACTACATTTCCTGCAGGGCGATCCGTATCAGGGGATGGTGCACTTTACGCGCTTCTTCCTGAACTCCCTGCTGGGGATGGGCGGTTTTATCGATGTCGCAGGTATGGCGAACCCGAAACTGCAGCGTGAAGAGCCGCACCGTTTCGGCAGTACGCTGGGGCATTATGGCGTCGGTTACGGTCCGTACGTGCAGCTGCCGTTCTACGGCAGCTTCACCGTGCGTGATGATGGCGGCGATATGGTCGATACGCTGTATCCGGTGCTGTCGTGGCTGACCTGGCCGCTGTCGATTGGTAAATGGACGGTGGAAGGGATTGAAACCCGCGCGCAACTGCTCGATTCCGACGGCCTGCTGCGCCAGTCTTCCGATCCGTACATTATGGTGCGTGAAGCCTACTTCCAGAGTCACGATTTTATCGCCAACGGCGGCAAGCTGAAGCCGGAGGATAATCCGAACGCGAAGGCGATTGAGAACGAATTAAAAGATATCGATTCGGAATAAATAAAAAAGGTGAGCAACGCTCACCTTTTTGTTTTCAGCTGGCGACCCGCATGGGCCGCTGCGCGATTATCAGAACGCGTAGTTGAAGTTAGTGCCGTACAGCCAGGCTTTACCTTCAGAGGTAAACGTATACGGACCTTCCTTGAACGTCACTTTCTGACCGTGCATATAAGAAACGCCCACATCGACAGAAGCATCCTTCGTTGAAGGCGTAGGTCGCACCGGCGCTCAGCCAGAGGCGGTCCTGATCCGGAATGGAGATGGAGCGTTTATCAGCCGGTACCGGGCTGTCATCAAAGGCGATACCGGTACGGAACGTCCAGTTGTCATCCATAGTAGTAGGTGGTACCCAACGCGATGCGATAGGCATCGTGGAAGCCTTCATCTTTATAGAACAGCGTTTGACCGTTGCTGCCGGTCGCTTTCAGCTCCTGGAACTGGCTCCAGCTGGTATAGGCCAGGCTATAGTGAATCGCCCACTGTGGCGCAACGCGGTTATAACCGGACACTTCCCACATTTCTGGCAGATGCAGCGACAGCGAGCCCGGAATGGTGGCGCCGCTGGTGCCATACGGCAGACCCAGCGCAATCGCCTGCGGCGTGGCGTTAAAGGCGCGCAGGATGCTGCTCTTATAATCGCCGTCGAAGTCGATTTTCACTTCGGAACGATAGGTGAAGCCCCAACGGTTGTTTTTATCCAGCTCGTACAGGATACCGGCGTTCCAGCCATAGCCCCACTCATCGCCTTTCAGGCTGCGCGACCTGGGTATCGGCCGGCAGACCGGCGCGGGCACCGGCTTCTCCGGCGTAACGCTCAATTTTTGCATCGGCGTAGACGGCATCAAAGCCCAGACCGAAGCTCCAGTTATCGTTCAGACGATAAGCACCGCTCAGGTTCAGGTTCAGCGTTGTCAGGTCTGTTTTACCGCCGTATTCGCCTGCCGGGTAGTTGTTATTGAACTCGGTAGCCAGACCATAGTTAGAGGTGACGGATGCGCCCACCAGCCACATGATCGTTGATCGGCTGCGACAAAAGTGCAGGTTAGGGACCCACGCCGTTGGCGCAATGTTATCTGGCTTTGAGGCTGGTACCAGTCGGGCTGTGTACCGCTGATATCCACATCAGGATCGATATACACCGCACCGACGGAGAACGAAGGGCGGTCAACATCATGGCCATCATGATTAATGCAGGGTTACGGCTGGCGTTACCAGCATCATCAGCGATTGCACCTTCCCCGGAATACGCACGGCCAAGGCCAGAGGAAGAAAATTCGTTTAGCTGAAAGCCCGCTGACCAGGCGGAAGTAGAGACGATTGCCACTGCGACTGCCAGCGCAGTCTTGTTGAACAGGGTTTTCTGGCTCATGACCATAACCTCATTGAGTTATTTTTATTCAATAATTGTTACATACCGTAACAGGAGCGCGAAGTGTAGGGTCTGAGGTATGACAGACAAATCAGACCAGTGGCCAGAGTATAGGTCCGACCAGCTCGGATGTTGCAAGTTTGTTTATTAATATTTTCAAACATGTTTCTTGAAACGAGATCTGGTTGGCAAAATTGTGACCATCGCGGCTCACCCAAAAGGGAGGTCTTTGTTTTAGATCATTTTTTAGTGTGATATTGGTCACTTATCCCGCGGAAGATAGCCGCGACGTGGCATCCGGCGTACACTTTGCAGCAGAAAATGATCCGATAGTGTTGATTTATCGTGCAGCGAGAAAACACAGGAAATGATGCTATGAGTAAATGCAGTGCTGATGAAACCCCGGTTTGCTGCTGTATGGATGTTGGCACCATCATGGACAACTCCGATTGCACCGCGTCTTACAGCCGTGTGTTCACCAACCGCGGCGAAGCCGAAGAAACGCTGGCCGCGCTGAGCAAGCGCGCGCGTGATGTGGAGTCCGATCCGTGTGAAATCAAATCTACCTTCACCGAAGTGGCAGACGGCGTGCGTCTGGATATCGATTTTGTTTTTGCCTGCGAAGCTGAAACCCTGATTTTCCAGCTAGGCCTGCGTTAATCCCTGCCGATCTGCCGACCCCCCCCGGGGGGGGGCAAACACTAAAAACGGTAACCTGTGGGTTACCGTTTTGCTTTTCTCCCTGGCAGCGTTTAGCCTCTTTCTTCTCTGTGCTTACTGCTCGCATTTTTATGCTTCCCTGATTGGCTGAATGTAAAAAAATGGTTAAGACTGTTATCAGGTCAGACCTACTTTGGCAATGATGCTCAGGTCGTAAATTTTTTACAGGGGAGTGTTATGAGTCAGGCATTACCGCTTATCACCCGACAGGGCGACCGCATTGCCATTGTCAGCGGATTGCGTACGCCGTTTGCCCGCCAGGCAACCGGCGTTTCACGGCATTCCGGCGGTCGATCTGGGGAAAATGGTGGTGGGGGAGATGCTGGCGCGCAGCGAAATCCCGCCGGAGGTCATCGAACAGCTGGTGTTCGGCCAGGTCGTGCAGATGCCGGAAGCCCCCAACATTGCGCGGGAAATCGTGCTCGGCACCGGCATGAGCGTTCACACCGATGCCTACAGCGTCAGCCGCGCCTGCGCAACCAGCTTTCAGGCGGTGGCCAACGTGGCGGAAAGCCTGATGGCGGGCACTATTCGCGCCGGGATTGCCGGTGGCGCCGACTCCTCCTCCGTACTGCCGATTGGCGTCAGTAAAAAGCTGGCGCGCACGCTGGTGGATGCCAACAAAGCCCGCACCCCTGGGGCAAAAACTCAAACTTCTTCTCGCGCTTGCGCCTGCGCGACCTGATGCCGGTGCCACCCGCCGTGGCGGAATATTCCACCGGCCTGCGCATGGGCGATACCGCCGAGCAGATGGCCAAAACCTACGGTATCACCCGTGAGCAGCAGGATGCGCTGGCGCACCGCTCGCATCAGCTGGCAGCGAAAGCCTGGTCGGAATCCGGCAAGCTGGCACAGAGAGGTGATGACCGCATATGTGCCGCCGTGCAACGCGAACCGCTTGCGGAGGATAACAACATTCGCTTTAACGCCAGTGCGGCGGATTACGCCAAACTGCGTCCGGCGTTTGACCGTAAGCACGGCACCGTGACGGCGGCCAACAGTACGCCGCTGACCGATGGGGCTGCCGCGGTGATCCTGATGACGCGAATCCCGCGCGAGGGAGCTGGGCATTACCCCGCTGGGCTATTTGCGCAGCTATGCCTTCACCGCCATTGATGTCTGGCAGGACATGCTGCTGGGTCCGGCCTGGTCCACGCCGCTGGCGCTGGATCGCGCGGGGCTGACGCTCGGCTGATTTAACCCTGATTGATATGCACGAAGCCTTTGCCGCGCAAACCCTGGCAAACGTCCAGCTGCTGGCAAGCGAGCGTTTCGCGCGCGACGTGCTGGGCCGCGCCCATGCGCACTGCGGCGAAGTGGATCAGAGCAAATTCAACGTGCTGGGCGGCTCCATCGCCTACGGTCATCCGTTTGCCGCCACCGGCGCGCGCATGATCACCCAAACGTTACATGAGCTGCGCCGCCGCGGCGGCGGGTTTGGCCTGGTCACCGCCTGTGCCGCGGGCGGACTGGGCGCAGCAATGGTTCTGGAGGCTGAATAATGAGCGACATCTGCATTTACCATTTACGGATCGCGTCCGCGATAACGTGGCTGTGATCACCATTGATGTGCCGGATGAAAAGATGAATACCCTGAAAGCGGAGTTTGGTGTTCAGGTGCGCGCGATGCTAAAGCAGATCCGCGACAAACAATGCGCAGCGTGGCGGGCCTGGTGTTTATCTCGGCCAAGCCGGACAACTTTATTGCCGGCGCGGATATCAACATGATCGCCCGAGCGAAAAGCGCGCAGGAGGCCGAAGAGCTGGCGCGTCAGGGGCAGCAGGTGATGGCGGAGATCCACGCGCTGCCGATCCCGGTGGTCGCCGCGATCCACGGGGCCTGTCTGGGCGGCGGGCTGGAGCTGGCGCTGGCCTGCCA
The DNA here is from genome assembly GCA_039593635.1 of Enterobacterales bacterium. Taxonomy (GTDB): domain Bacteria; phylum Pseudomonadota; class Gammaproteobacteria; order Enterobacterales; family Enterobacteriaceae; genus Enterobacter. The sequence goes on along the minus strand of JBCNOW010000002.1, from coordinate 33,686 downwards.
TAGCCGCATTTGCTCCTGACGATGCGAAAACCGTTCTGGGCTTGCCGGAAGTGCAGTTAGGCCTGTTACCCGGCTCCGGCGGGACGCAGCGTTTGCCGCGCCTGGTGGGCGTCAGCACGGCGCTGGAGATGATCTTAACCGGCAAACAGCTGCGCGCCCGTCAGGCGCTGAAAGCCGGTCTGGTTGATGACGTGGTGCCGCAGTCCATTCTGCTGGAAGCCGCCGTGGCGCTTGCGCATAAAGGAAAGCACGCCGCACGCAGCCTGTCGCGCCGCGATCGCCTGCTGCAGGGGCCGCTGGCGCGTCCGCTGCTGTTCAACATGCGCTGGGCAAAAGAAAGACCGAACAGAAAACCCAAGGCAACTATCCGGCGACAAAGCGCATTTTGCAGGTGATGCGAACCCGGGCTGTCGCAGGGCAGCAGCAGCCGGTCACGCTGCCGAAGCGCGCGCCTTTGGCGAACTGGCGATGACGCCGCAGTCGGCGGCACTGCGCAGCCTCTTCTTCGCCAGTACCGAGGTGAAAAAAGATCCGGGCAGCGAGGCGCCGCCGCGCCCGCTGCAGCAGATTGGCGTGCTGGGCGGCGGGCTGATGGGCGGCGGGATCGCGTTTGTCACCGCCAGCAAAGGCAAATTGCCCGTGCGCATCAAAGACATCAACCCTAAAGGCATCAACCACGCGCTGCAGTACAGCTGGCAGAATTGCTGAGCAAAAAGGTGAAACGGCGCCAGCTCAAGCCGGCGGAACGCCAGCAGCAGATGGCGCGCATCAGCGGCGGCACCGATTATCAGGGCTTCCGCGCAGCGCGATCTGGTGATTGAAGCGGTGTTTGAAGATCTGGCGCTGAAGCAGCAAATGGTGGCCGACGTTGAACAACACTGTGCGCCGCACACCATTTTTGCCTCCAACACCTCGTCTTTACCGATTGGCGATATCGCCGCCGGCGCGCAGCGCCCGGAGCAGGTGATCGGCCTGCACTTCTTCAGTCCGGTAGAAAAAATGCCGCTGGTGGAGGTGATCCCGCACGCGGCACGGATCCAGCCCAGACCATCGCCACCACGGTGAAGCTGGCGAAAAAGCAGGGCAAAACCGCCGATTGTGGTCGCGGACAAAGCCGGCTTTTACGTCAACCGCATTCTGGCGCCCTATATTAATGAAGCCATGCGGCTGCTGACGGAAGGCGAGCACATCGAGCACGTCGATGAGCGCGCTGGTGAAATTTGGTTTCCCGGTCGGCCCGATCCAGCTTCTGGATGAGGTGGGAATAGATACCGGCACTAAAATTATACCGGTGCTGGAAGCGGCTTATGGTGAACGTTTTAGCCCGCCTGCAAACATTGTTTCTGCAATTTTGAAGGACGATCGCAAAGGCAGAAAAAATGAACGCGGTTTCTATCTTTACGGCGCGAAAGGGCTGGAAGCGCAAAAAAACAGGTCGATCCCGTCGATGTTTATCGCCTGCTGCAGTTAAAACCCCAGGCGAAACAGAGCGAGCAGCAGATCGCCGAACGCTGTGTGATGCTGATGCTCAACGAGGCGGTACGCTGTTTTGATGAAGCAGGTGATCAGCAGCGCGCGCGATGGCGACATCGGCGCGGTATTTGGCATCGGTTTTCCGCCGTTTCTTGGCGGGCCGTTCCGTTACATGGACCAGCGCGATGCGGGCGAAGTCGTCAATACCATTCCGCAACTTCAGGCCTCGCAATACGGTGCGCGTTTTGCGCCTTGTGAGGCGCTGTTGCCGATGGCGGAACGGGGCCAAACGAATTTTGGCACTTCTGCAAAAGCAACTGAATAGCCGCACGGATTCAGCGGGTTAGAATCGGGGCCGCGCAGTGCCTGGCGCGGCACCATTCTGAGATATGCTTATTTTGTAAACAGAGATTGACTATACTTACGCCATTGAGGTAAAAAACAGCGTTTCATTCACCGAATGAATCTGGCACAATGCCCGGCCACCGGGTTTTCTACCTCAAGCATTATCGCGGGTAGTTAACGCCGGTGATTCTGGTTAACAAAAGCGGTGCAATATGCAAGTTTTTATCATGCGTCACGGCGACGCGGCACTCGATGCCGCCAGTGACTCAGTACGTCCTTTAACCGTCTGTGGCTGCGACGAATCCCGTCAGATGGCTACCTGGCTTAAAGGTCAAAAAGTGGACATTGAACGCGTTCTGGTGAGTCCGTTCCTGCGTGCTGAACAGACGCTGGACGTGGTAGGGGAGTGTATGAACCTGCCGGATCCAGTGTGGATGTTCTACCCGAACTGACGCCATGCGGCGATGTCGGCCTTGTCAGTGCCTATCATTTACAGGCGCTGTGCAACGAAGGTGTCGCTTCCGCACTGGTCATTTCCCACCTGCCGCTGGTCGGCTATCTGGTATCTGAGCTGTGCCCGGGCGAAACGCCGCCGATGTTCACCACCTCCGCCATTGCCAACGTCACCCTCGACGAAACCGGTAAAGGGGTCTTCAACTGGCAAATGAGTCCGTGCCACCAATATGAAGATGCCAAAAGCCATGTAATTCCCCGTCATACTTCAGGCCGCAGCGCTGCGTTGGCTGCGTCAATTCACCCCAGTCACTTCTGATGCAGCCGGGGACCCCGCAACAGGCCGCCGCGGGGCGCCCCCCGCCGCCCGGGGCCCCGCCCGCCCGCGGCGCGCCCCCCGCACAGAAGCCCGGGGATCACCGCCGCCTGCTGCAACCTGAATTATTTCGGGGAATGATGTGCGCAATGTTCCCTAATCCTGCCCTGTCAGGGTAACTCTGGCGGCTGCCACTCTTCAACTTCAATCAACACCAGCAATGCGGCATCTCCGCCATACTCTTTCGGTGCCTGATGAAACGCCATCACGTGTGGGTGCTGAGCCAGCCACAGCGGCGTCTGTTGCTTCAGAATATGTTTACCGTGGCCGTGCATCACGCAGGCGCAAAAAACATGTTCGCGGCGACAGGCGGCAATCAACGCGCCCAGCTCCTGTTTCGCCTGCATCTGCGTTAAACCGTGCAGATCGAGAAACAGCTCCGGCGAATAATCTCCCCGGCGTAACTTTTTCAGCTCAAAATGGCTGACGTCTTCGCGCACATATCTCACCGCGCCCCTCGCGTATTGAGCAGCGGCTGAAATTCATCTGAAAAATAGTGGCTGTTATCCGCCTGCTCCTGCAGCAGCCGTTTGACCGGCACTTCGCTGATTTTTTTACGCTGCGGGCGGTGGACAATCGTGTCCTGCGCGATTTTACGCGTCCCGGTCATCAGCTGGCGGAAGAGCGCCTGATCCTCCTCGCTGAGCGATGTTTTCTTTTTCATGTCGTCCGTCATTCATCATTTCGGTGTCTGCCGTGTACCTTACCGCTAAGCGCTACCCCAACTAAAACGCATTTTTTAACCTCAAGCGGTATGCGTCATTGCTGATTTATCGCCGTCTTCATGGCAAACTAGCCGCCGAAAATTATGCGAGCATGCCCTGGAGGAAAGAGTGGATAAAATTTTTGTCGATGAAGCAGTAAACGAGCTGCATACCATACAGGACATGTTGCGCTGGTCGGTTAGCCGCTTCAGCGCCGCGCAATCTGGTACGGTCACGGCACCGACAACCCGTGGGACGAGGCGGTTCAACTGGTGCTGCCGTCGCTCTACCTGCCGCTGGATATTCCGGAAGACATGCGCACCGCGCGCCTGACCTCCAGCGAAAAACACCGCATCGTTGAGCGCGTGATCCGTCGCGTTAACGAGCGCATTCCGGTCGCCTACCTGACCAACAAAGCCTGGTTCTGCGGCCACGAATTTTACGTCGATGAACGCGTGCTGGTGCCGCGTTCGCCGATTGGTGAGCTGATCAACAACCACTTTGACGGCCTGATCAACCGTCAGCCGCAGCACATTCTGGATATGTGCACCGGCAGCGGCTGCATCGCCATTGCCTGCGCGTACGCCTTCCCGGAAGCGGAAGTGGATGCGGTCGATATCTCCACCGACGCGCTGGCCGTGACCGAACACAACATTGAAGAGCACGGCCTGATCCATCACGTCACGCCGATCCGCTCCGACCTGTTCCGCGACCTGCCGAACGTGCAGTACGATCTGATCGTCACCAACCCGCCGTACGTCGATGCGGAAGACATGTCCGATCTGCCGAACGAATATCGTCACGAGCCGGAGCTGGGTCTGGCATCGGGCACCGACGGCCTGAAGCTGACCCGCCGCATTCTGGCCTGCGCGCCGGATTACCTGACCGACGACGGCGTTCTGATTTGTGAAGTGGGCAACAGCATGGTACATCTGATAGAGCAGTACCCGGATGTGCCGTTCACCTGGCTGGAGTTCGACAACGGCGGTGACGGCGTCTTTATGCTGACCAAAGCGCAGCTGCTCGACGCGCGCGAACACTTCAGCATTCTATAAAGATTAATCTCGCGGGCTTCGGCCCGTTTCACAACGCTCAAACAAACAACATCGGAGCCGTGATGGCAGGAAACAGTATTGGACAATTTTTCCGCGTGACCACCTTTGGCGAGTCGCACGGGCTGGCGCTGGGCTGTATCGTTGATGGCGTACCGCCCGGCATCGAGCTGACCGAAGCCGATTTACAGCACGATCTCGACCGTCGTCGTCCGGGCACCTCGCGCTACACCACGCAGCGTCGCGAGCCGGACCAGGTCAAAATTCTCTCCGGCGTCTTTGAAGGCCGCACCACCGGCACCAGCATCGGTCTGCTGATTGAAAACACCGATCAGCGTTCTCAGGATTACGGCGCGATTAAAGATGTGTTCCGTCCGGGCCACGCCGACTACACCTACGAACAAAAATACGGCTTCCGCGACTATCGCGGCGGCGGACGCTCTTCCGCGCGCGAAACCGCGATGCGCGTGGCGGCTGGGGCCATTGCCAAAAAATACCTGCAGCAGAAATTTGGCATCGTTATCCGCGGCTGTCTGACCCAGATGGGCGACATTCCGCTGGCGATCAAAGACTGGGATCAGGTCGAGCAAAACCCGTTCTTCTGCGCTGATGCCAGCAAGCTGGAGGCGCTCGACGAACTGATGCGCGGCCTGAAAAAAGAGGGCGACTCCATCGGTGCGAAAGTCACCGTGGTGGCTGACGGCGTTCCGGCGGGCTGGGGCGAGCCGGTATTTGACCGTCTCGACGCTGACATCGCCCACGCGCTGATGAGCATCAACGCGGTGAAGGGCGTTGAGATTGGCGACGGTTTTGACGTGGTATCCCTGCGCGGCAGCCAGAACCGCGACGAAATTACAAAAGAGGGCTTCCAGAGCAACCATGCGGGTGGCATTCTCGGCGGCATCAGCAGCGGGCAGCAGATTATCGCCAATATCGCGCTGAAGCCAACCTCCAGCATTACCGTGCCGGGCCACACGATTAACCGCGATGGCGAAGAAGTTGAGATGATCACCAAAGGACGTCACGATCCGTGCGTGGGGATCCGCGCGGTGCCGATCGCGGAAGCGATGCTGGCGATCGTGCTGATGGATCACTTCCTGCGCCAGCGTGCGCAAAATGCGGATGTGACGACCACCATTCCACGCTGGTAAACATGAAAAAAACCGCAATTGCTCTGCTGGCGCTGCTGGCCAGTGGAGCCAGTCTGGCCGCCACGCCGTGGCAAAAAATCACCCATCCGGTGGCGGGAAGCGCGCAGTCCATTGGCGCGTTCTCTAACGGCTGTATCGTGGGCGCGCAGGAGCTGCCGCTGCAATCGGATACCTATCAGGTGATGCGTACCGACCAGCGTCGCTACTTCGGCCACCCGGATCTGGTGCTGTTTATTCAGCGTCTGGGCAACCAGGTGCATAACCTGGGGCTGGGGACGATGCTGATTGGCGACATGGGGATGCCTGCCGGCGGCCGTTTTAACGGTGGGCACGCCAGCCACCAGACCGGGCTGGATGTCGATATCTTCCTGCAGCTGCCGAAAAGCGCGCTGGACGGCAGCGCAGCTGCTGAAACCGCAGGCGCTGGATCTGGTGGCCGGACGACGGCAAAGGGTGGTTGCCCGTCGCGTGTGCAGCCGGAGATCTCCAGCATGATCAAGCTGGCGGCAGAAGATAACGACGTGACGCGGATTTTCGTCAACCCGGCCATCAAACAGCAGCTCTGTCCCTGGATGCCGGAACCGATCGCGACTGGCTGCGCAAAGTGCGCCCGTGGTTCCAGCATCGTGCGCATATGCACGTGCGTCTGCGCTGCCCGGCGAACAGCCTGGAATGCGAAGATCAGCCGCTACCGCCGCCAGGCGATGGCTGCGGTGCGGAACTGCAAAGCTGGTTTGAACCGGCAAAACCTGGAACCTCTAAGCCTGAGAAGAAGACACCGCCTCCGTTGCCGCCTTCCTGCCAGGCGCTACTGGATGAGCATGTACTTTAATGGATAATTTCGTCGATCTGTTTATGGTGTCACCGCTGCTGCTGGTGGTGCTGTTCTTTGTGGCGATGCTGGCCGGTTTTATCGATGCCCTCGCGGGCGGCGGCGGGCTGTTAACCGTGCCCGCGCTGCTGGCGGCAGGCATGAGCCCGGCGCAGGCGCTTGCCACCAACAAGCTTCAGGCCTGCGGCGGCTCGCTCTCGGCGTCGCTCTATTTTATCCGCCGCAAGGTGGTGAACCTTGCCGATCAGAAGCTCAATATCCTGATGACCTTTATCGGCTCAACCTCGGGCGGTGCGCTGCTGGTGCAGCACGTGCAGTCGGATATTCTGCGCCAGATCCTGCCGGTTCTGGTGATCTGCATCGGTCTCTACTTCCTGCTGATGCCGAAGCTCGGTGAGGAGGATCGTCAGCGTCGTCTGCACGGCCTGCCGTTTGCGCTGATCGCCGGTGGCTGCGTCGGTTTTTACGACGGTTTCTTCGGCCCGGGTGCCGGTTCGTTTTACGCGCTGGCGTTCGTGACGCTGGCCGGGTTTAACCTCGCCAAATCCACCGCCCACGCCAAAGTGCTGAATGCCACCTCGAACGTCGGCGGTCTGCTGCTGTTTATCATCGGCGGCAAGGTTATCTGGGCAACCGGCTTTGTGATGATGGCAGGGCAGTTTTTGGGCGCGCGCGCGGGTTCGCGCGTCTGGTATTAAGCAAAGGGCAAAAGCTGATTCGCCCGATGATTGTTATCGTTTCGGCGGTGATGAGCGCCAAACTTCTTTATGACAGCCATGGACAGGAGATCCTCACCTGGTTGGGGATGGACTGAATCGCACTCGAAACCGGCCGCCGGCGCCGGGGATATGAGTACAGAGCACCAATACGAACAGCTGATTGAGATTTTTGACGGCTGTTTTGCTGACGATTTTAATACCCGTCTGATTAAAGGCGACGACGAACCGATCTATCTTCCTGCTGATGCAGAGGTTCCGTATAACCGCATCGTGTTTGCCCACGGCTTTTACGCCAGCGCGCTTGCACGAGATTTCGCACTGGTGCATCGCCGGAGAAGCGCGTCGCGAGCTGGTGGACTTTGGTTACTGGTACTGCCCGGACGGGCGCGATGCGCGAACGCAGGGCCAGTTTGAAGATGTGGAAGTGAAGCCGCAGGCGCTGGAGTGGCTGTTCTGCGTGGCGGCAGGCTTCCCGTTCAACGTCAGCTGTGACAATCTCGAAGGCGATTTTGAGCCAGACCGTATCGTCTTCCAGCGCCGCGTGCACGCGCAGGTGATGGAGTATCTTGAGAAAGGCATCCCGGAGCGTCCGGCGCGCCTGATCGAGGCCTTACAGAATTATTACCACACGCCGGAGATCACGGCGGAATGCTTCCCTTGGCCGGAAGATCTTTAACAGAGGAAAGAAGATGATCGCAGAATTTGAATCACGCATTCTGGCGTTAATTGATGACATGGTGGAACACGCCAGTGATGATGAGCTGTTCGCCAGCGGTTATCTGCGTGGTCACCTGACGCTGGCGGTAGCCGAGCTGGAAGCAGGGGACGATCACTCTGCCGACGCCGTTCACGATGAAGTCACCCGCAGCCTGGAAAAAGCCATTCACGCCGGGGAACTCTCTCCGCGCGACCAGTCTCTGGTGCTGGGCATGTGGGACAACCTGTTCCAGCAGGCGAAAAAAGCAAGCCTTTCACCCCTCCCTGACTGGCACGGTGGCGATCGCTCGCCAAACCGCACTTTAGCGTCCTGCCTTCCTTTCCCCTTCAGCAATTTCCGCACCCACAATCGATTCGGGTTCAGCCCTGCGAGCGTGGTTCTGTCCAGCGGAATGCGGCTCGTCGCTCATTTGCGCGGCTAACACCTCTGCCAGCAGCGGCGCGGAGCACAATCCGCGCGAGCCCAGTCCGCCCAGCATAAACAGCTCCGGATACACCGGGGCACTGCCGCACTCTGCTCGCCGTTTCCGCGCGCTGCGCCAGTATCCGCATAGGCCTCAAGCGTAGCCTCGTAGTCCGGCACGTTTCCCGCCATCGGCAGATGATCGCGCGTGGCACAGCGCACGCCGCAGCGCGCTTCACCCTCGCTGACGTCAACCTCCTTCGCCCACGCTGCATCCGGGAAACAGTCAATCAGGCGCTGGCGGTTTTGCTGCTGATCCTCGTCGCTGTAGCGCATGTCCGTTTCGCCGCGATGATAGCTGGCGCCGATGCAGTGATGGCAGTTAGACGGATTTTGCGGCGTCAGATAGCCGTCATAGCACAGCACCGTGACGCAGCGGATTCAGCGCCGGCGCTGGTCGGGATATGGCTGACCTGGCCGGCGACCGGATACACCGGCAATGTCGCGGCTTTGCTCAATCGCCTGCAGCGCATGGCCGTTGGCCAGCACTACCTGCTGATGGCTTACCGCAGGCTGTCTGGCCGCAAAATGCAGAGTCCAGCGCTGCTCTGCTGGCGGACCAGCTGCGTCACGCGATGCAGCCAGTGCATGCGCAGCCCCTGAGTCTGGGCATACGGTCCCGCAGATTGCCGCCGCGGTCAGCTGCGCCGGGGACAGCCAGCCGCCGAGCGGATACTGAATGCCGCCGCAGTCGGGATCCACGCCGGCCAGCTGTCTGCACCTCCTTGCGCACTGACCGCGCGGGCAATCTCCTCCGGCAGACCCAGCGACAGCATCTGCGCGATTTTTTGCTGGCTCTTCTCATCCCAGCCGAGCTGCGTCACGCCGCACCAGTCATGGTCGAACGCCACCGGCAGCGCGTCGTACAGGCGACGGGCGAAGGTAAAGGCCGCCGGGAAAAACTGGAACAGGGCCGGGTCGTGCGCGCTTAAGAGCGGATAGAGCGCCCCCTGACGGTTGCCGGATGCGCCGCTCGCCGGGCGCGTCGTCGGCGCAGTAGAGCGTCACCTGCCAGCCCCGGTGCAGCAGCGCGAGCGAGAGCAGGGCGCTGGCGATCCCTCCGCCAACGATCGCCACCTCGCGCGATGCGCTGGCGCTGCGCGCAAACCAGGGCACCTGACGCGGGGGGAGCTGCCCGGGGGCGTCTGGTCCATCCTGCCGACCAGCATGTCGCGCTTGCGGCCAAAGCCTTTGGTCTTCTGCATGGTAAAGCCCGCCTCCTGCAACCCGCGGCGGACAAAACCTGCCGAGGTAAAGGTGGCGAGCGTTGCGCCCGGACGCGCCAGCCGCGCCATCGCGGTAAACAGATGCTGGCTCCACATGTCCGGGTTTTTGGCGGGCGCAAAGCCGTCCAGGAACCACGCGTCGACCTGGCCGATTGAGGCAGTCATCAAGCGTATCGGTCAGCTCGTTAATATCGCCCAGCCATAAATCCAGCGTCACCCGTCCGCCATCGAGCAGCAGACGGTGGCAGCCGCCCAATATGGGCCTGCGGCCACTGCGGCTGAAGCTGTCCGGCCCACGGGGCCAGCTCCGGCCAGTGCTGGTGGGCGAGCCGCAGATCGTGCGCGGTGAGCGGGAATTTTTCGAAACTGATGAAATGTAATCTTTGTAGCGTAGCCTCAGGATGGGCAGCGTGAAACCGGTCGAACGCCTGCCAGAGGGTTAGAAAATTCAGCCCGGTGCCGAATCCGCTCTCCGCGACCACAAACAGGCTCGCGCGGATGCGCGGGGAAGCGCTGTGCTGAGCTGGTTTCCGTCGAGGAAAACATAGCGCGTTTCTTCCAGTCCGTTATCATTAGAGAAATAGACGTCATCAAAATCTCGGGAAACAGGTGTACCCTCAGCGTTGAATTCGAGGTTGGCGGGTTGTATAGCGGTTTGTTTCACGTAAGTTACTCGTCTGACAGGCAGTGGCACGATCTTAACGATGTGAGTCCATCGGTGCAAATTTCCACAGAAAATGTCTGATCGGACTTGTTCGGCGTACAAGTGTACGCTATTGTGCGACTCCAAAATTTATAGTGCGACTTACAGAGGTATTGAATGAAACGTGCAGTGATTACTGGCCTGGGCATTGTTTCCAGCATCGGTAATAACCAGCAGGAAGTCCTGGCATCTCTGCGTGAAGGACGCTCCGGGATCACTTTCTCTGAAGAGTTTAAAGATTCCGGTATGCGTAGCCACGTATGGGGTAACGTCAAACTGGACACCACCGGTTTGATTGACCGCAAAGTGGTTCGTTTCATGAACGATGCCTCTATTTATGCTTATCTCTCCATGCAGGAAGCGATCAAAGATTCTGGCCTGAGCGAAGAGGTTTACCAGAACAACCCGCGCGTGGGTCTGATTGCTGGTTCCGGTGGCGGTTCATCAAAAGCGCAGGTATTCGGTGCTGACGCGATGCGTAGCCCGCGTGGTCTGAAAGCGGTAGGTCCGTACGTGGTGACCAAAGCCATGGCGTCCGGCGGTTTCCGCGTGCCTGGCGACCCCGTTCAAAATCCACGGTGTGAACTACTCCATCAGCTCTGCGTGCGCGACTTCCGCGCACTGCATCGGTAATGCGGTTGAGCAGATCCAACTGGGTAAACAGGACATCGTATTTGCTGGCGGCGGCGAAGAGCTGGGCTGGGAAATGGCCTGTGAGTTCGACGCGATGGGCGCGCTGTCCACCAAGTACAACGAAACCCCGGAAAAAGCCTCCCGTACCTATGATGCGCACCGTGACGGTTTCGTTATCGCGGGCGGCGGCGGTATGGTTGTGGTTGAAGAGCTGGAGCATGCCCTGGCGCGTGGCGCGCACATCTACGCTGAGATCGTGGGCTACGGCGCGACGTCTGACGGCGCCGACATGGTTGCTCCGTCCGGCGAAGGCGCGGTGCGCTGCATGAAGATGGCGATGCACGGCGTTGATACCCCAATCGACTACCTGAACTCCCACGGTACCTCTACGCCGGTAGGCGACGTGAAAGAGCTGGGCGCGATCCGCGAAGTGTTCGGCGACAACAGCCCGGCTATCTCTGCAACCAAAGCCATGACCGGTCACTCTCTGGGTGCGGCTGGCGTGCAGGAAGCGATCTACTCTCTGCTGATGCTGGAAAACGGCTTTATCGCGCCAAGCATCAACATCGAAGAGATGGACGAGCAGGCGGCGGGCCTGAACATCGTGACCAAACCAACGGAAGCGACGCTGACTACCGTCATGTCCAACAGCTTCGGTTTCGGCGGCACCAACGCCACGCTGACCCTGCGTAAATACCAGGCGTAACGCTTACGCTAATGCTCAAAGGCCGGTTAATCCGGCCTTTGTTGTTTTTGTCGCTGATGGATTCAGGTTGCCAGCAGCCTTACCAGCTTCGCGCAGGCGCGGTCAATTTCGCCGGGCGTCAACGCCGCAAAGCCGAGTATCCAGCCCTGCTGTGGCGATGCGCCGGCGTAAAGGGGTGACAGCGGCGGCAGCAGCAGACCGTCGGCCTGCGCCTGTTGCGTGAGCCGCGCCTCATCTCCCTGTAATAACTCAACCGTCAATTGCAACCCGCCTGTTGCCGGCAGCGGCCGCAGCCACGGCTGCAGATGCTGTTCCAGCTGCGCCAGCAGCCGATCGCGCCGGCTATGATAGAGCTGACGCATCAGCCGCAGGTGGCTGGCGAAATAGCCTTGCTGGATAAATTCGGCGGTGACCGCCTGCGGCAGCAGGGCGCTGTGGCCGTCCAGTACGCTGCGCGCGCGACCCAGCGCCGTCACCAGCGCCGCGGGCACCACCATCCACGCCAGCCGCAGCGATGGAAACAGGGTTTTGGAAAAAGTCCCCAGGCTGATGACCCGGCTATCGGCTTCCATGCCCTGCAGCGCCGGCGCCGGGCGACCGTCATAATGAAATTCACTGTCGTAGTCATCCTCGATCAGCCAGCTATCGTGCTGACGTGCCCACGCCAGCCACTGCAGCCGCCGCGCGAGGCTCATCGGTGTGCCGGTCGGATACTGGTGGCCGGGCGTCAGATACACCAGTTGCGCCCGGCCGCTGAGTGGTAGCGCGCCCTGATCGTCCAGCGGCATGGCGCGGCAGCGGGCACCGGCGGCGAGAAAGGCGTTCCGCGCGCCACGGTAGCCCGGCTCCTCCAGCCACACTTCATCCTCTGCATCCAGAAACATCAGCGCCAGCAGCTGCAGCGCCTGCTGTGAACTGGTGAGCATGATGACCTGCTCAGCCGTACAGCGCACGCCGCGCGACAGCGCCAGATAATCCGCCACCGCCTGGCGCAGCGGCGCATAACCGAGCGGATCGCCATAGCCCATCACCTGACTGCCCAGCGCGCGCTGCACGCTGTGACTCAGCCGCTGCCACTGGCGGTGCGGAAACGCGCGCAGATCCGGTGATCCGGCGGCAAAAGCGAGGGGGAAAGGGGGATCCTGACAGCCACCGGTGGCCAGCACCTGCTCGCCGCGGCGCGAAAAGCGCGGTGCGCGCTGCTGCGTGGCCTTTTCCGCCGGCGGCGGCAGGGCGATGGCGACAAAGGTGCCGCGTCCGCTGTGCCGCTGCAGGTAGCCTTCGCTCTCCAGCTGGCTGTAAGCGGCTTCGACCGTCACGCGTGACAGCGCCAGATCGGCAGCCAGCTGGCGGCTGGACGGCAACTTCTGCCCGAAGTGCAAATGGCCGCTGACAATGGCCTGGCGCAGCGTGGCGCACAGCCGCTGGCGTAAACCGCCCTGCGTCTGATGACGAAACAGCGGCAAAAAGGCGTGGTGCATAATGGTCTTATCGTTCCGGCTGAAGTGGTATCAGAGTGCAGACCACTTTGCCGTACACTGCAGGGACATCACAACAGGAGAATGCCATGTCAGCCGTTTTGTTTTATCCGCCCGCCAGCCCGCAGCACAGCGTGGCTTATCTGCAGCACAAACTGAGCTACTACACCGATGCCTGGGATCTGGCGGCGGATTTGGCGCAGGGCGTCACGCAGATTGTGGTGATTGATGCCCGCAGCCGCGACGCATATCAGGCCGGACATATCTGCGGCGCGCTGTCGTTGCCGCATCGCGAGATGGATGCGGCCAGCACCGCTCGGCTCGATCGTCACCGCGTCTATGTGACTTACTGCGACGGCATTGGCTGCAACGGTTCGACCAAAGCGGCGCTAAAGCTGGCTGAGCTGGGGTTTCAGGTTAAAGAGCTGATTGGCGGGCTGGATTTCTGGAAGCGCGACGGCCACCCGATGGCGTGGGGCGCGGCGGCAGGCGAGTGGCCCGCCGCGACATCCGCGGCGGAGTGCGGCTGCTGAGCGCGATGGCTTAACTACAGCAGCAGCCAGAGCAAAAAGAAGAACAGCGCCAGGCCGAGCACCAGCGTCAGCGCCGGGCGCTGCGCCAGTGGACGCGGCAGAATTTCGACAAACGGTGCCCAGATTGGCTGCGGACGCAGCTCGCTGTCGGCCAGCGGCGTTTCGCTGTTGCGCTCGGCGCGGCGGCTGAACAGCAGCATCAGCAGATCCTGACTCTGCGCCGGTGTCAGCAACGTCTGCGGCGTGGCCTGGAAGCGCTGCAGGCTGTAATCCTCCAGCATACGCTGCTCGTCGTGGCTCAGCGGCTGTTTGAGCGAGCTTTCCAGCAGCTGCAGCGTCGGCGCACTGTGCTGGCTCAGCGTCTGGCGCACCTGTAAAAACTGCGTCAGCAGCGGGAAGTGGCGCGACGGAACCGGGTCGCCGCTCTTCAGATTGACCAGTTTCAGCGTGTCGGCCAGCACTTTTACCGGCGATTCCCCGGTCGCGGCGGCAAGGCGCGTGACCTGCTGGTTAAGCGCCTGCTGTTCGGCCGGTAACAGGGTGCGATCGGTGGTGCGCGTCTGCTGCGGCTGCGGGATGGCCATCTGGCCGTTCTGCAGCATGGTCAGCACCTGACGCAGCTGATCCTGGCTCAGCGCGCTTAACACCGTCTGGTTAAATTGCTGGCGGATAAAGTCGCTCACCGCCTGGCGATTGTTGCCCTGCGGCAGCTTTTCCAGCAGCTGCTGCAACAGCTGACGCGTGGCGTGGCTGTTCTGCACCTGCGTCAGACGGCTGTTAAGATGCTGCTCCGCCGCCGGAAAGTGGCGCGACTGCAGTTCGGCATCATTTTTCACGCCCACTTCGTGGCGTATGCCAGCCCACAGTTCGGGCGCTTTCAGCGTGCTGAGTGACATGATACGGACGATCAGGCGTTCCAGCGTGGTGCGCTGGGCCGGGGAGAGCGGCTGGTCGCCCAGTGCCGCGCCGGGGCGGCCGGTGCCGTTAGCCGGGTTAACAGAGGAACGATCGCCCGCGGGCACACCGGGACCGCTGAGAGGTTGCATGGCGGAATCCTTGAAAACGAGTCAGATCCGGGTGCGCCGGAAAAACGATGGCACATGATAGCAAAAGCCCCCGGGAAATCCACGGGGGCGGCAGGGAGAAAAACAATAAGACACGGATTTATTCGGCGGCGGCCAGCTTCATGCGCTTGCGACGCCAGCGCTTCCACAGCGGCGGCACCACCAGCACGGCGACAGCCAGCACCAGCAGCACTTTACAGATCAGGCTGTCCCACAGAATCGACACATTGCCATTGCTGATGGACAGGGCGCGGCGCAGGTTCTGCTCCAGCATCTCACCCAGCACAAAGCCCAGAATCAGCGGCGACATCGGGAAGTGCATCTTACGCAAGATGTAGCCGAACACGCCCAGCCCCACCATCAGCACCAGGTCAAACGTGGTGCTGTGCACCGCATACACCCCCACCGCCGAGACGGCGGCAATGGCGGGCACCAGGAACCACAGCGGAATGGTCAGCATGCGGGTAAACAGCCCGATCAGCGGGATGTTCATCACCAGCAGCATCACGTTAGCGATCAGCAGCGCGGCAATCAGCCCCCAGACGATGTCCGGCTGCTCGGTAAACATCGCCGGGCCGGGCGTGATGTTATAGAGCGTCAGCGCGCCCATCATCACCGCCGTGGTGCCGGAGCCGGGCACGCCCAGGGTCAGCATCGGGATAAACGAGCCGCAGGCCGAGGCGTTATTGGCCGCCTCAGGCGCGGCGACGCCGCGAATATCGCCTTTACCAAAGCTGTCGCTGTTGCCGCTGAGCTTCTTCTCGGTCATGTAGGTAATGGCGCTGGCGATGGTGGCGCCGGCGCCCGGCAGGATGCCGACGAAGAAGCCAATCACCGACGAGCGCAGCGTGGCGCCGATAGCACTGCGCGCCCTCTTTAGCGCTAAAGAGCATCCGGCCGGTTTTGCGCACCAGCGTCTGCCCGCTGCTGGTATGCTCCAGCATCAGTAAGATCTCAGAGACAGAGAACAGGCCGATCACGACCACGATAAACTGCACGCCGTCGGACAGGTG
Source organism: Enterobacterales bacterium (assembly GCA_039593635.1). Lineage (GTDB taxonomy): Bacteria > Pseudomonadota > Gammaproteobacteria > Enterobacterales > Enterobacteriaceae > Enterobacter. The sequence goes on along the minus strand of JBCNOW010000002.1, from coordinate 18,045 downwards.
AACGCTGTCGAAGGTAAAGCGATAAACCCCGGTGTTGGCATCCACGCCGACGGTGGCTAACCCTAAGCCAATCAGCGCAGACAAAAACGACTTCAGCGGATTTTGCGCCATCATGCTGCCGAGGCAGGCAATGGCGAACACCATCAGGGCAAAATACTCTGCCGGACCAAACGCCAGCGACCACTGGGCCAGCGCAGGCGCAAACAGAATGATGCCGCCAATGGCAATCATTGAGCCAAAGAATGAACTGACCGCAGAGATGGACAGCGCCACGCCGCCGCGTCCCTGCCGCGCCATCGGGTAGCCATCCAGCGCGGTCATGATCGCCGCCGCATCCCCCGGAACGTTAAGCAGGATTGACGAAATGCGTCCGCCATATTCACAGCCGATGTAGACCGTTGCCAGCAGGATCAGCGCCGATTCCGCAGGCAGATGCAGGGCAAACGCCAGCGGGAGCAGAATCGCGACGCCGTTGATCGGCCCAAGGCCCGGCAGCAGGCCGACGATCGTGCCGACAAAGCAGCCTATCAGGGCGATCACCAGGTTTTCCGGGGTCATCGCCACGGCGAACCCCTGCGTGAGAGGTAAATCCAGGTATCCATAGCGTGCTCCGTTAATTAAGCCAGGCGCCGAGCGGCAGCGTCACGTCCAGCAGACGGTCAAAGGCGTACCACAGTAAAATCCCCATCACCACGCCAGAGATCGCCGCAGCGGGGAGCGTGGCGTTAAACAGCATGCCGATGACCATCGTCAGGATAGCGGTTGCCACCGGGAAGCCGAGCCACTCAAAGCCCCAGGCATACATCAGCAGCACGATCACCATCACCAGCAGACGCTGCAGAATGCGACGCGGCGGCCACTCTACGGTATCCGGGTGGCGAAGCAGCAGCGCCACCGAGCAGAGCAGCATCAGGCCGACGATGCCCATCGGGAAGGGGCGGGGCCCCACCGGTTCATAGCTGTATTCGCTGTGGATCTGCCAGGCGACAAACATCCCGCCAATGCAGAGCAGCAGCCATATCCCGGCAAAAATACGATCGCTCATAGCGCCTCCGCTTATTTCGCCAGGCCAAAGGCTTTCGCCTGTTCGCGGTAGTCATTCACCTGTTTTTTCACGTAGTCGTCCAGCTGCTTACCGGTCAGGTTGAACTCAAACAGCCCGCGCAGATCGCGCTGCTTCTTAAACTCTTCGGTCTGCTGAAGTTTGTTAAACGTGTCGACCCACCACTGGTACTCGGCATCGGTGACTTTTGGCCCGACGAAGAAGCCGCGGATAATCGGCCAGACCAGGTTATAACCCTGCTCTTTGGCGGTCGGGACGTTCGCCAGCTGCCCCGGCAGACGGTTTTCTGAGAAGACCGCCAGCACGCGGATTTTATTCCGCCCTGCAGGTACGGCACCATTTCGCTGAGATCGCCGGAAACCGCCTGAACGTGGTTGCCCATCAGCGCCGTGACCGGTTCGCCGCCGCCTTCAAACGCCACGTAGCGCATTTTGTGCGGATCGATACCGTGCTTCCCGCGCCAGCAGGGCCGCTTTCATCCAGTCCTGGCTGCCGATAGACGCACCGGCGCCAATCACCACGCTGTTCGGATCTTTTTCCATCGCGGTCAGCAGATCTTTCAGGGATTTCCACGGGGAATCGGCGCGCACCGCAATCATGCCGTAGTCGGTGCCGACGGTCGCCAGCCAGCGCACGTCATCCACGCCGTAGCGGCCAAACTTGCCCTGCGACAGGTTCAGCAGCGAGCCGCCGGAGAAGGCCACCACCGTGCCCGCTTCGGCGGGTCGTTGCGCGACGATGGCGTTATAGGCCACCGCGCCCACGCCGCCGGGCATGTAGGTGACGCGCATCGGCTTGGTGATGGCCTTCGTCTCCAGCAGGCTAACCTGAATCAGTTTGCAGGTGAGATCGAAACCGCCGCCCGGTTTGGCCGGGGCGATACATTCGGTACGGGACGGGGGTGCTGCGGCCTGAGCCGCCGCGAGGGAAAAAGCCAGCAGGGTTGTGGCAAAGGCGGTGCGCATTGTTTTTTTCATCTTTGTCGCCGGGGTCCCGGGTATTCGGTTTCTTCCAGATTGTGATTGAACCACCTTGAAGCAGTTCGGGGTTGCGTGATTGTTAAAACAATAACCTTTCATTTCCCTTTCAGCCATCGGGCACCAACTTTACAGGATGTGATATGCGTCTCTTACTGGCGGAAGATAATCGTGAGCTGGCTCACTGGCTGGAGAAAGCGCTGGTGCAGGAAGGCTTTGCCGTGGACTGGGTGGCCGACGGCGCGGCGGCGGATCATCTGCTGCAGGGTGAAAATTACGCGGTTGGTATCTGGACGTCGGCATGCCGCGGCTTTGACGGCCTCGAGGTGGTGGCGCGCCTGCGCAAGCGCGGACAACGCGTGCCGGTGCTGTTGCTCACCGCACAGAGCGCGCTGCAACAGCGGGTGAAGGGGCTGAACGCGGGGGCCGATGATTATCTGCCCAAACCGTTTGAGCTGGAGGAGCTTGACGCGCGGCTGCGCGCGCTGCTGCGCCGCAGCCAGGGCCAGGCCACGCAGACGCAAAGCCTCGGCCAGCTGGAACGCGATGCGGAAGGCTATTTCCTGCTGAATCACAAGCCGCTGCCGCTGACGCCGCGCGAGGCCAGCGTGCTGTCGACGCTGATGCAGCGCCCGGGACGGCCGGTGTCGCGCCAGCATCTGTACGAGCAAACGTTCACGCTGGCGGATGAGGCCAGCCCGGAGAGCATCGATCTCTATGTGCATCGGGTGCGTAAAAAGCTGGCGGGCAGCGGCGTGGCGATCATCACCCTGCGCGGCCTCGGTTACAGCCTGGAGTGCCAGCCGTGCGACTGATCCACTCGCTGCGCGGTGAACTGCTGGCGTGGCTGGGCGCGCCGCTGCTGCTGCTGTGGGGATTGTCGGTCTTTAACACCCATTACGTCAGAGCGCGCTGCAGGCGGCGAAGCAGGCTTACGATCGCACGCTGTTAGCCTCGGCGCGCACCATGGCCGAGCGGCTGGTGGTGCGTCATCAACGGCGGCTGGAGGTGGATGTGCCCTGGGTGGTGCTGGACAGCTTTGAGCTCAACATGAACGATCAGCTGTTCTATCAGGTGATTTCGCCCGAAGGTCGCACGCTGTCCGGCTACCCGGATTTACCGCTGGTGCCGGGCAACGCGCCGCTGTCCGATGTCTATCCGGCGCTGGTGCATTTCTACGATGCGCACTACCGCAAGCAGCCGATTCGCGTGGCCGCGCTGTGGCAGCCGGTGAACGAGGAAGGGGTGCAGGGCATGGCGCTGGTACTGGTGGCGGAAACGCTCAATTCGCGTCACGCCTTTGCCGACAGTCTGCTGCGCACCGCGCTGATCAGCCAGAGTTTTCTGGTGCTGATTACGCTGCTGCTGGCCGGGCTGCTGCTGCGGAAAGTGCTGCGCCCGCTGCGCCGGCTGTCGCGCATGATGCTGCGCCGCGCGCCGGGCGAACTGACGCCGCTGCCGTCGCTGCTGCCGTGGTCCGAACTGCAGCCGCTGATCGTCGCCTTCAACCGCCATCTGGAGCGGCTGCGCGGGCTGCTGGCGCGGCAGGAACGCTTTAGCGCCGATGTATCGCACCAGCTGCGCACGCCGCTCACCATCCTGAAAACCCAGGTTGGCGTCGCGCTCAGTAGCGACGACCCGCAGCAGTGGCGCGAAAGCCTGCAGGGCATGCGCCACACGCTGGACGACACCGTTCAGCTCACCGATCGCCTGCTGCAGCTGGCGCAAATCAAGGCGCGTCACGGCGAAGACAAGCCTTTCAGTGAGGTCAATCTCAGCGACATCGTGCAGCAGGCCTGTTTTAGCGGTTATGCGGCGGCGCGGCGTAAACAGATCGACCTGGGGTTTGAAGAGCAGGCGGCGAGCCAGGTGCAGGGCGATGCGCTGTTGCTGGCCGAGCTGTGCGCCAATCTGCTGGACAACGCTATCAAATACACGCCACACGGCGGCACGGTGACCGCGCGGCTGCGGCAAAAGGTGCTGGAGATTGAAGACAGCGGGCCGGGCATCGCGGCGGATCAGCAGCGGCAGGCGCTGCAGCCGTTTGGCCGGCTCGATCACGCCAGCCAGCCCGGGGCGGGCATTGGACTGGCGCTGGTGCAGGATATCTGCGCCTGGCACGGCGCGCAGCTGCAGCTGGACCGCAGCCCGCAGCTGGGTGGCCTGCGGGTGACGGTTAGCTTTCGCTGATCGGTGGAGTCATCGCGCGCGCTTTACGCAGCGGGGTTTTCAGCCGCTGCGCCAGGATCACCCCGACCAGCGTCAGACCGCCGCCAATCCAGTGATAAGCATGCAACTGTTCGTGCAGGAACAGCACGGCAATGAGGGCGGTAAACACCGGCACCACGTTCATGAAAATACTGGTGGTGCTGGCGCCGAGGCGCTGCACGCCGAGGATCCACAGGAACGGCGCTACAATCGAGGCAAACAGCCCGGCGAACAGCACCAGCGGAATATTGTCGGCATTCAGCGCCACCTCCGGCGCGTGCCAGAAGCCGGGCAGCAGCAACAGCACGCCGAAGAAGATTTGCACGTACAGGCTTTGCCACGTCGGCAGCGGGATTGCCCAGCGCTTCGTCAGTACGCCATACAGCGCGTAGGAGGTTGAGGCTGCCAGCATCATCAGCTCGCCGTTGCCGAGGCGCTGACTCAGCAGCTGTGCCGGGTTGCCGGCGCTCACCAGCCACACCAGCCCGGCAAACGACAGCAGGCCGCCAATCAGAATGCCGCGCGTCGGCGCAAGGCGCAGTACCACCAGGCTGAGCAGGATAGTCAGCAGCGGAATGGTGGCGCCAAGAATCCCCATCATCACCGCCGAGACGCTGTGCGCCGCGTAATAGGCGAGGCTCTGATACAGCACCATGCCGAGCAGGCCCAGCACCAGCAGTCGCCACAGCTGGGTTTTGATGGTGTGACGATGGCGCCATACGCCCGGCAGGCAGAACGGCGTGAGTACCAGCAGCGCCAGCAACCAGCGGTAAAAAGAGATGGCAGCAGGATCGATGCTGCCGGCAGACAGCTTGCTGACGATGGTGTTGATCGACCAGATCAGCACCGCCACCAGCGGTAACAATAAGTTCATAGTACGGCTCCAAATGTAAATCGCGACTAGCTTACGTTTGACCGGTTTAAAGCAGATAGTTAAAATCGGACAAAATTCGTTAGTGACCGGACAGAATGAATCTTCAGGTTGAGTATCAGCCACCGCGCGACGCGCCGCTGCTGCGTTTTTTCATGCGCTATGAGCAAACCAACGCCAAAACCGAATACCTGCCGCACCAGCACGACTGGGGCCAGGCGATATTTGTCACCAGCCACGTGCTGGAGATGGAAGTGGAGGGCGAGCGGCTGCTGACGCCGGCCGAAATGCCGATCTGGATCCCGCCGGGCCAGCGCCACAGCAGCTACAACCACTGTCAGGCGCAGTTTCGCACCTTCAACCTTGCCGCGGATTTATGCGCCGGCATGCCAGAGAAAGCCTGCCTGCTGAGCGTGGACGCCATCGTGCACGCCATCATGAATGATTTTGCCCGCCGCGCGCTGGAGCAGCCGCAGAGCGACGCCGACTGGCGGCTGTGCGAAGTGCTGATTGATCGGCTGCGTCTTGCACCGGTGAACACCAGCTATCTGCCGATGTCCGACGATAAATTCCTCGCACCGATTTTGCGCGCGCTGGAAGAGAACCCGGGTGATAACACCACGCTGGCACAATGGGCGAAGCGCGTGTTTACCACCGAGCGTACGCTGGCGCGGCGCTGTCAGCAGCAGCTGCAGATGTCATTCAGCGAGTGGCGCCAGCGTTTACGTTTCCTGCGCGCGATTGCGCTGCTTGAGCAGGGCTGCAGCGTGCAGGGCATCGCCCACGAGCTGGGTTACAGCTCCGCCTCTGCGCTGATCGTGATGTTTCAGCAGCAGGCGGGCACCACGCCGGATCGCTATCGCAGTCGGTTAGGTTAATCCCCGGCTTTGTGCCATGATATGCCCCGTTTATTTCAAGCAGACAGGACCGCCGCCGTGAAAATCCTCGTTGATGAAAATATGCCTTACGCCCGCGAGCTGTTTAGCCGCCTCGGCGACGTTAAGGCTGTCCCCGGTCGCCCGATCCCGGTCAACGAACTGGATGATGCCAGACGCGCTGATGGTGCGCTCGGTGACCAAAGTAAATGAGGCGTTGCTTGCCGGTAAAGCGGTCAAGTTTGTCGGAACCGCAACGGCCGGGACCGATCATGTGGATGATCGCTGGCTGAAGCAGGCCGGAATCGGTTTTTCCGCCGCGCCGGGCTGTAACGCCATTGCGGTCGTGGAATACGTTTTCTCCTCGCTGCTGATGCTGGCCGAGCGCGACGGGTTTGCGCTGAAAGACCGCACCGTGGGGATTGTCGGCGTGGGTAACGTGGGCGGGCGCCTGCAAAAGCGCCTTGAAGCGTTAGGGATCCGCACGCTGCTGTGCGATCCGCCGCGCAAAGATAACGGCGATGACGAGGATTTCCGCTCGCTGGATGAGCTGGTTGAACAGTGCGATGTGCTGACCTTCCACACGCCGCTGTTTAAAGAGGGACCGCTATAAAACGCTGGCATCTGGCGGATGAGGCGCTGCTGATGGCGCTGCGCCCCAAGGCTGGCACTATTCTGATAAATGCCTGCCGTGGCCCGGTGGTGGATAACGCCGCGCTGCTGAAGTGTCGCTGAAAGGCGGAACAGACCTCAGCGTGGTGCTGGACGTCTGGGAGCCGGAGCCGGATCTCAACGTTGAGCTGCTGAACAAGGTTGACGTTGCCACCGCGCATATCGCGGGATATACCCTTGAAGGGAAAGCGCGCGGCACGACGCAGGTGTTTGAAGCCTATAGCGCCTTTATTGGTCAGCCGCAGCAGGTGGCGCTGGATACCTTACTGCCCGCGCCTGAATTTGGCCGCATTACGCTGCACGGCCCGCTCGATCAGGCAACGCTGAAAAGGCTGGTGCATTTGGTGTATGATGTGCGCCGCGATGATGCGCTGCTGCGTAAAGTGGCGGGGCACGCCGGGTGAATTTGATAAGCTGCGCAAGAACTACGTTGAGCGCCGCGAGTGGTCTTCCCTGTATGTGATGTGCGATGACGCGGAGGCTGCGGCGCTGCTCAAGCAACTGGGTTTTAACGCCACGCAGCACCCGGCGCATCACTAATGTCTTTTTTCTGAATTAATGGGCGATGCATGTCGGATACGCCGACAGGGACGCTTTTTTATTTCTGGAGTAAACCACCATGTCTGAAGGCTGGAACATTGCCATTTTAGGTGCCACGGGTGCCGTGGGTGAAGCCCTGCTCGAAACGCTTGCTGAGCGTCAGTTCCCGGTGGGCGAAATTTATGCTCTGGCGCGTGCCGACAGCGCGGGCGAACATCTGCGTTTTGGCGGTAAATCCGTCATGCGCGTTCAGGACGCGGCAGAGTTTGACTGGACGCAGGCGCAGCTGGCGTTCTTTGCCGCCGGTCGCTGAGGCGACGGCGACGTTATGCCGAAGAGGCCACCAACCCGGGTTGCCTGGTGATCGACCTCAGCGGTCTGTTCTCCCTGGAGCCGGACGTGCCGCTGGTGGTGCCGGACGTCAACCCGTTTGTGCTGGCGGATTACCGTAACCGCAATATCATTGCCGTGGTCCCGAAAGCGTCTGACCAGCCAGCTGCTGACCGCCCTGAAACCGCTGATCGACGACGGCGGCCTGTCGCGTATCACCGTGACCAGCCTGCTGTCCGCCTCCGCCAACGGCAAAAAGGCCGTCGACGCGCTGGCAGGGCAGAGCGCGAAGCTGCTGAACGGCATCCCGATTGATGAAGACGATTTCTTCGGCCGCCAGCTGGCGTTCAACATGCTGCCGCTGCTGCCGGATCGTGAAGGTTCCGTGCGCGAAGAGCGCCGTCTCGTCGATGAAGTGCGCAAAATTCTGCAGGACGAGGGGCTGATGATTTCCGCCAGCGTCGTGCAGTCGCCGGTCTTCTACGGCCACGCGCAGATGGTCGGTTTTGAAGCGCTGCGCCCGCTGGCTGCAGAAGAAGCGCGCGATGCGTTTGGCCGCGGTGAAGATATTGTCCTTTCCGAAGAGAGTGAGTTCCCGACGCAGGTGGGCGACGCCACCGGCAGCGCGCATCTCTCCGTTGGCTGCGTGCGTAACGACTACGGTATGCCGGAGCAGGTTCAGTTCTGGTCGGTGGCCGACAACGTTCGCTTCGGCGGCGCGCTGATGGCGGTCAAAATCGCCGAGAAGCTGGTGCAGGAGTATCTGTACTGATGCAGACGTGGAACAGAAGCCGGTTCATAAAATTGCCCTCGGTATTGAGTACGACGGCAGTAAATATTATGGCTGGCAGCGTCAGAATGAGGTGCGCAGCGTCCAGGAAAAGCTGGAGAAAGCGCTCTCTCAGGTGGCAAACGAGCCGATTAACGTCCTGTGCGCGGGACGCACGGACGCGGGTGTTCACGGCACGGGGCAGGTGGTGCACTTTGAAACCACCGCCGTGCGTAAGGACGCCGCCTGGACGCTGGGTGTAAATGCGAATTTGCCTGGTGACATCGCGGTGCGCTGGGTGAAAGCTGTGCCGGATGATTTTCACGCGCGCTTCAGCGCGACGGCGCGCCGCTATCGCTATGTCATCTACAACCAGCGTCTGCGCCCGGCGGTGTTAAGCCAGGGCGTGACGCATTTTTACGAGCCGCTGGATGCAGAACGCATGCATCGCGCGGCGCAGTGTCTGATTGGGTGAAAATGATTTTACCTCGTTTCGTGCGGTGCAGTGTCAGTCCCGCACGCCGTGGCGTAACGTCATGCACATCAACGTCAGTCGTTTTGGCGCGTATGTGGTGGTGGATATCAAAGCCAATGCCTTTGTACATCATATGGTGCGGAATATTGTAGGCAGCCTGATGGAAGTGGGTGCCGGACACCAGCCGGAGAGCTGGATTGCAGACCTGCTGGCAGCGAAGGACAGAACGCTTGCGGCAGCAACGGCGAAAGCGGAAGGGCTGTATCTGGTCTCGGTGGATTATCCGGATCGGTTTGACCTGCCAAAACCGCCAATGGGCCCGCTGTTCCTAGCGGACTAAACAAAGGTGCAATTAAGGCTTAGACAATATGGACGTAATACGTTTTCTGATTGATTTCATTCTGCATATTGATGTTCACCTGGCGGAGCTGGTGGCGCAGTATGGCGTCTGGGTTTACGCCATTCTGTTCCTCATTCTGTTCTGTGAAACCGGGCTGGTGGTTACGCCGTTCCTGCCGGGCGATTCGCTGCTGTTTGTCGCCGGTGCGTTATCGGCGCTGCCCACCAACGATCTGAACGTGCATCTGATGGTGGTGCTGATGGTGATTGCCGCGATTGTCGGTGATGCGGTCAACTACACCATTGGCCGAGTGTTCGGTGAGCGCTTGTTCAGCAATCCGGATTCAAAAATTTTCCGCCGCAGCTATTTAGACAAAACCCATGCGTTTTACGAACGCCATGGCGGCAAAACCATTATCCTTGCGCGCTTTGTGCCTATTGTGCGCACATTTGCACCGTTTGTGGCGGGAATGGGGCATATGTCCTATCGTCATTTTGCGATGTATAACGTGGCAGGCGCGCTGCTGTGGGTGCTGCTGTTTACCTATGCAGGGTACCTGTTTGGCGATCTGCCGGTGGTTCAGGAAAATCTTAAGTTGCTGATTGTAGCGATTATTGTGCTTTCCGTACTGCCGGGCGTTATCGAAATCATTCGTCACAAACGCGCGGCGGCAAAGCAAGCGAAGTAAATGCACACTGGCGGTTCGACCACTTTTTTATCCAAAGTTTCGGGCTGTTATGTTTTAATGTGCAACATTCATGGTCTGTTGGAGGCAAAAATGGCATTATTCGCCTCTTACAGCAAAACTGGCATACGACCAGGTTCAGGCAGAAAGGTTATCAATGAGCTGGATTGAACGAATTAAAAGCAACATTACCCCAACGCGCAAAGCGAGCATTCCTGAAGGGGTATGGACGAAGTGTGATAGCTGCGGCCAGGTTCTGTACCGCGCCGAGCTGGAGCGCAACCTTGAGGTGTGCCCGAAGTGCGACCACCACATGCGTATGTCGGCGCGCAACCGCCTGCATAGCCTGCTGGACGAAGGTTCGCTGGTAGAACTGGGTAGCGAGCTGGAGCCGAAAGATGTGCTCAAGTTCCGCGATTCCAAAAAATACAAAGATCGTCTGGCCTCGGCACAGAAAGAGACCGGCGAGAAAGACGCGCTGGTGGTCATGAAAGGCACCCTGCATGGGATGCCGGTTGTGGCCGCCGCGTTTGAGTTCTCCTTTATGGGCGGCTCTATGGGCTCCGTGGTGGGCGCGCGCTTTGTGCGTGCCGTTGAGCAGGCGCTGGAAGACAACTGTCCGCTGATCTGCTTCTCCGCCTCTGGCGGTGCGCGTATGCAGGAAGCGCTGATGTCGCTGATGCAGATGGCGAAAACCTCTGCTGCGCTGGCGAAAATGCAGGAGCGCGGTCTGCCGTACATCTCCGTGCTGACCGACCCAACCATGGGTGGCGTCTCCGCAAGCTTCGCGATGCTGGGCGATCTGAACATCGCTGAGCCAAAAGCGCTGATCGGCTTTGCCGGCCCTCGCGTTATCGAGCAGACCGTACGTGAAAAGCTGCCGCCGGGCTTCCAGCGCAGTGAGTTCCTCATCGAAAAAGGCGCGATCGACATGATTGTCCGCCGCCCGGAAATGCGCCTGAAGCTGGCCAGCATTCTGGCGAAGCTGATGAATCTGCCAGCGCCGAACCCGGATGAGCCGCGCGAAGGCGTGGTGGTACCGGATCAGGAACCCGAGGCCTGATACATACCGAAAGGGGCAGGGCCCGATGCGCCCCTTTTGCTTCATGCATCACATCGTAAAGACAACCGGGCATTATGGAAAATAAAAGCATTCCCCAAGCCACGTCGCCCCTGGCCGCGTGGCTTTCTTATCTGGAAAACCTGCACAGTAAAACCATCGATATGGGGCTTGAACGCGTAAGCCAGGTCGCCGCGCGTCTCGACGTGCTGAAACCCGCGCCGTTTGTCTTTACCGTCGCCGGCACCAACGGCAAAGGCACCACCTGCCGTACGCTGGAATCCGTCCTGATGGCGGCGGGTTATCGGGTTGGCGTCTACAGCTCCCCGCATCTGGTGCGCTACACCGAACGCGTTCGCGTGCAGAACAGCGAGCTGGCGGAATCCGCCCATACGGCGTCGTTTGCGGCTATCGAAGCCGCGCGCGGGGAAATTTCATTAACCTATTTTGAATACGGCACCCTGTCGGCGCTGTGGCTGTTTAAACAGGCGCAACTGGACGTGGTGATTCTGGAAGTGGGGCTCGGCGGGCGTCTGGATGCCACCAATATGGTGGATGCCGATGTTGCGGTGGTCACCAGCATCGCGCTGGATCACACCGACTGGCTTGGCCCCGATCGCGAAAGCATTGGCCGCGAGAAGGCCGGCGTCTTCCGCGGCGGATAAACCGGCCGTGGTCGGCGAGCCGGATATGCCGCACACCATTGCCGAGGTGGCGCAGGAGAAGGGCGCGCAGCTGCTGCGCCGCGGCGTTGACTGGCAGTATGAGGTCCAGGACAACGGCTGGCGCTTCAGCGATGCGCAGGGCGCGCTGGACAACCTGCCGCTGCCGCAGGTACCGCAGCCTAACGCGGCAACCGCGCTGGCGGCACTGCGCGCCAGCGGCCTGACGGTCAGCGAGGCAGGCGATCCGCGACGGCATTGCCGCTGGCGATTCTGCCGGGGCGTTTCCAGATTGTCAGCGAGTCGCCGCGTCTGATCCTGGATGTGGCGCACAACCCGCATGCGGCGGCGTATCTCGCAGGACGTCTCAAATCGTTACCAAAAACCGGGCGCGTGCTGGCGGTTATCGGTATGCTTCATGATAAAGATATCGGCGGGACGCTGGCCTGCATGGAGAGTGTGGTCGATAGCTGGTATTGTGCTCCTCTGGAGGGGCCGCGCGGCGCGACCGCTGAGCAGCTGATGGAACATCTCGGCAAAGGCGCAATCTACAGTAGCGTGGCGCAGGCCTGGCATGCCGCGATGGCGGAGGCTAAACCAGAAGATACCGTGCTGGTGTGTGGCTCGTTCCACACGGTGGCACATGTCATGGAAGTGATGGACGCGGGGAGAACCGGTGGCGAGTAAGTTTCAGAACCGTTTAACGGGAACCATTGTGCTGGTCGCGCTCGGGGTGATTATTCTTCCCGGGCTGCTCGACGGGCAGAAAAAACATTATCAGGATGAGTTTGCCGCGATTCCGCTGGTGCCGAAGCCGGGCGATCGCGATGAGCCGGATATGCTGCCTGCGGCGACGCAGGCGCTGCCGGCGCAGCCGCCGGAAGGGGCAGCGCGGCGCAGCAGGCGCCCGCCAGCAGCGCAACGCAGAGCAGTGCCGCCAGCGGCAGCACGCAGCCAGCGCAAAACAGCCAGCCCAGCGTCGTGACGCCGCCGCCGGTGCACCAGCAGCAGAAACCGGCAGAGCAGGTGAAGCCGAAGCCGGTGGAGCAGCCGAAGCCTAAACCGGTGGAGCAGCCGAAACCGAAGCCGGCAGAACAACCGAAAGCGACAGAACAGCCAAAAACTACAGAGCAACCTAAAGCGGCGGAAACGCCGAAGCAGAGCGAACCGGCCTCGCCAGCAGGAAAAGCCTATGTGGTGCAGCTGGGGGCGCTGAAAAATGCCGATAAAGTCAATGAGGTCGTGGGTAAACTGCGCAGCGCGGGATATCGCGTTTACACTTCACCTTCCACGCCGGTGCAGGGTAAAATCACCCGTATTCTCGTGGGGCCGGAAGCGTCGAAAGACAAAGCTGAAAGGCTCGCTCGGCGAGCTGAAGCAGATCTCCGGCCTGAGCGGTGTGGTGATGGCGTACAGCACACGCTGATCAACTGATAAGCCGCGCCGATAGCAGAAACAGGCGCGGCTTTTGGCGTGTTTTTTAGTGAAGCATCGTAATGAACCTTCCTATGGAATATCAGCAGGTTAAATGGCTGACATCAACGAACGGGCGTTGAACAATTTTTTCAGCGCCTTTTTTATTTACGCGCGGGAAGGAAATCCCTACGCAAACGTTTTCTTTTTCTGTTAGAATTCGCCCCGAACTGGATGACAGGGCGTTAAATCGTGGGACACATATGGTCTGGATTGATTACGCCATCATTGCGGTGATTGGTTTTTCCTGTCTGGTTAGCCTGATCCGTGGCTTTGTTCGTGAAGCGTTATCGCTGGTGACCTGGGGTTGTGCTTTCTTTGTTGCCAGTCATTACTACACTTACCTGTCTGTCTGGTTCACGGGCTTTGAAGATGAACTGGTCCGAAATGGAATCGCCATCGCGGTGCTGTTTATCGCGACGCTGATTGTCGGCGCTATCGTGAATTATGTGATAGGTCAGCTGGTCGAGAAAACCGGTCTGTCAGGAACGGACAGGGTGCTCGGGATCTGTTTCGGGGCGTTGCGAGGCGTGCTGATTGTGGCCGCGATCCTGTTCTTCCTGGATACCTTCACCGGGTTCTCCAAAAGTGAAGACTGGCAGAAATCGCAGCTCATTCCGGAGTTCAGCTTCATCATCAGATGGTTCTTTGACTATCTGCAAAGCTCGTCGAGTTTCTTGCCCAGGGCATAACACCCTGAGATGTGGCTTAACGAGGAAAAGACGAATGTGCGGTATTGTCGGTATCGCCGGTTTCATGCCGGTAAACCAGTCGATTTATGACGCGTTAACGGTGCTTCAGCACCGTGGGCAGGATGCTGCGGGTATCATCACCATTGATGCAAACAACTGCTTCCGTTTGCGTAAGGCGAATGGCCTGGTAAACGATGTGTTTGAAGCCCGCCATATGCAGCGTCTGCAAGGTAATATGGGGATCGGTCACGTTCGTTATCCTACTGCTGGCAGTTCCAGCGCCTCTGAGGCACAGCCTTTCTACGTCAACTCACCGTACGGCATCACGCTTGCCCACAACGGCAACCTGACCAACGCCCATGAGCTGCGTAAAAAGCTGTTCGAAGAGAAACGTCGCCACATTAACACCACCTCTGATTCAGAAATCCTGCTCAATGTGTTTGCCAGCGAGCTGGATAACTTCCGTCACTATCCGCTGGAAGCGGACAACATCTTTGCCGCCATTGCTGCGACACAACCGCCAGATCCGCGGTGCGTACGCCTGCGTGGCGATGATTATCGGTCACGGTATGGTTGCCTTCCGCGATCCAAACGGCATCCGTCCGCTGGTGCTGGGTAAGCGCGACCTGGGCGATGGCCGCACCGAATATATGGTTGCCTCTGAAAGCGTGGCGCTGGATACCCTGGGCTTCGAATTCCTGCGCGACGTTGCGCCGGGCGAAGCGGTGTATATCACCGAGAAGGGCCAGCTGTTTACCCGCCAGTGTGCTGACAACCCGGTCAGCAACCCGTGCCTGTTTGAATACGTCTACTTCGCCCGTCCGGACTCGTTCATCGACAAAATCTCCGTCTACAGCGCCCGCGTGAACATGGGCACGAAGCTGGGCGAGAAGATTGCCCGCGAGTGGGACGATCTGGACATCGACGTGGTCATTCCTATCCCGGAAACCTCCTGCGATATCGCCCTGGAAATCGCCCGCATACTGGATAAGCCATACCGTCAGGGGTTCGTGAAGAACCGCTACGTTGGCCGTACCTTTATCATGCCGGGTCAGCAGCTGCGCCGTAAATCCGTGCGTCGTAAACTGAACGCTAACCGCGCTGAGTTCCGCGACAAGAACGTGCTGCTGGTGGATGACTCTATTGTGCGTGGCACCACCTCGGAGCAGATTATCGAGATGGCGCGTGAAGCCGGTGCGAAGAAAGTGTATCTGGCCTCTGCGGCGCCAGAAATTCGTTTCCCGAACGTGTATGGTATTGATATGCCTACCGCGAACGAGCTGATTGCACACGGCCGTGAAGTGGACGAGATTCGCCAAATCATCGGTGCCGATGGCCTGATTTTCCAGGATCTGAACGATCTTATCGACGCGGTGCGTGCCGAGAACCCGGATATTCAGCAGTTTGAATGCTCGGTGTTCAACGGCGTCTACGTCACCAAAGACGTTGACCAGCAGTACCTTGACTATCTTGATTCGCTGCGCAATGACGATGCCAAAGCCGTTCAGCTGCAAAACGATCTGGAAAGCTTAGAGATGCACAACGAAGGTTGATCGTCTCCGGCAGGTGAACAGGGCGGGCGCAATCCCGCCCTGGCAATGCAATATCCGGCAAAGTCGGCTATAATCGGCGCAGTCATCCTGCAGCAAGGCCGAATCATGAAACGACTCATTGTTGGGATCTGCGGTGCCAGCGGCGCGATTTACGGCGTACGCCTGCTGCAGGTTCTGCGTAACGTGGCAGAAGTGGAAACCCATCTGGTGATGAGCCAGGCGGCGCGACAGACCCTCTCGCTGGAAACCGATCTTTCTCCCTGCGCGATGTGCAGGCGCTGGCAGATGTGGTGCACGATGCCCGCGATATCGCCGCCAGCATCTCCTCAGGCTCGTTTAAAACCGCCGGCATGGTTATTCTGCCCTGCTCAATTAAAACCCTCTCCGGCATTGTGAACAGCTATACCGACACCCTGGTGACGCGCGCGGCGGACGTGGTGCTGAAAGAGCGTCGCCCGCTGGTGCTGTGCGTGCGGGAAACGCCGCTGCATCTGGGGCATCTGCGCTTGATGACCCAGGCCGCCGAGCTGGGCGCGGTGATCATGCCGCCGGTACCGGCGTTTTATCACCGCCCGCAGTCGCCTGGACGATGTGATTAATCAGACCGTTAACCGCGTGCTGGATCAGTTTGACATCGACCTGCCCGAAGATCTCTTCACCCGCTGGCAGGGAGCCTGATTCTGTGCAATAATGCACTGAATGCGTGCAAAAGCGACGTTGCCGATCCCACTGTTTCAGTGCATCTTATGCAACCACAAATCCTCACAGTGCTAATCATATCTCCCTTTTTCTCTTTCCGGTTTCCTTCGCAGACCGCTGCTATCTTTCACTCATAAACTAAGTGCAATATTCAACGTCCTATTAACAACATTTTATTAAACGCGGTATTTAATCCGCCTGCGCACAGTTTAACGACCAGAATTTGCCAGACGGCAATGTGGCATAAGACCTGCAAGAGAAGCCTGCAACACAACACACAACACAATACATAATAAAATCACGGTACTTGAGGGTAAATGTATGAAGAAGACGGTTCTGGCTCTGTCTTTGCTGGTGGGGTTAAGTGCGGCAGCAGGTAGCTACGCAGCGCTTCCACAGACGGTGCGTATCGGTACAGACGCAACCTACGCGCCATTCTCCTTCCAAGGATGCGAAAGGCGACTTCGTGGGGTTTGATATCGATCTGGGAAACGAAATGTGCAAACGCATCAAGTGCAAATGCACCTGGGTGGGCAGCGATTTTGATGCGTTGATCCCGTCGCTGAAAGCGAAGAAAATCGACGCCATTATCTCTTCTCTCTCCATCACCGAAAAACGTCAGCAGGAGATTGCCTTCTCTGACAAACTCTACGCTGCCGGATTCGCGTCTGATTGCCGCCGAAAGGCTCTCCGATTCAGCCGACCATCGACTCGCTGAAAGGCAAGCACGTTGGCGTGCTGCAGGGCTCGACCCAGGAAGGCTATGCCAATGACAACTGGCGTCCAAAAGGGCGCGTCGACGTGGTGGCTTACCAGAACCAGGATCTGATCTACTCTGACCTGGCGGCGGGCCGTCTGGATGCGGCATTCCAGGATGAGGTCGCCGCCGAGCGAAGGCTTCCTGAAGCAGCCGGCCGGTAAAGACTACGCCTTTGCTGGCCCGTCCGTGAAAGATAAAAAATACTTTGGCGACGGCACCGGTATTGGCCTGCGCAAAGATGATACTGAGCTGAAAGCCGCCTTCGACAAAGCGTTTGCCGAGCTGCGCAAAGACGGTACCTACGACAAACTGGCGAAGAAATACTTCGACTTCAACGTCTACGGCGATTAAGACTCCTGTTCCTGAACGGGTGTATTGAGTCACGCTAACGTGGGTCATAACTATTCACTCCGGGCGCTTACTTATGTAAACTCCCGGAGTTCATACGCTTGCCACCATCCTTCCGTGATTCACATCCCTGGTCAGGACTGTCCGTGTGTTGTTGGACAGCGTTTGTTTATTTCCCTCACGACAGGATCGAACCCATGTTGTATGGCTATTCTGAAGTAATTCTCAAAGGCACGCTGGTGACTCTTGAGCTGGCGCTCAGCTCGGTGGTACTGGCCGTGGTGCTGGGCCTGATAGGGGCCGGCGCCAAACTCTCCCGCAATCGCCCGCTGGCGATGATTTTTGAAGGCTACACCACGCTAATCCGTGGCGTGCCCGACCTGGTGCTGATGCTGCTGATCTTTTACGGTCTGCAGATTGCCCTCAACGCCGTAACCGATGCGCTCGGCATGGCACAAGTTTGATATCGACCCGATGGTGGCCGGTATTATTACGCTCGGCTTCATCTACGGTGCCTACTTCACCGAAACCTTCCGTGGCGCGTTTCTCGCGGTGCCGAAAGGGCAGATTGAAGCCGCCACCGCCTTCGGCTTTACCGGCGCGCAAACTTTCCGTCGCATCCTGTTCCCGGCGATGATGCGCTTTGCGCTGCCCGGCATCGGCAACAACTGGCAGGTGATTCTCAAAGCCACCGCGCTGGTGTCGCTGCTCGGCCTTGAAGATGTGGTAAAAGCCACGCAGCTGGCCGGCAAAAGTACCTGGCAACCGTTCTACTTCGCGATTGTTGCCGGGGTGATTTATCTGGTGTTTACCACGCTGTCCAACGGCGTGCTGTGGTGGCTTGAACGCCGCTACTCGGTAGGGGTGAAAAGGGCAGAGTTATGATCGAGATTATTCAGGAGTACTGGAAACAACTGCTCTGGACCGACGGTTACCGTTTTACCGGCGTGGCCATCACGCTGTGGCTGCTGATTCTGTCCGTGGTGATTGGCG
>JBCNOW010000019.1:0-195549 GCA_039593635.1 Enterobacterales bacterium | reverse complement strand
GCGCCCGAAGCGGTGATTTCTGGGAAAGGGATTTCCCCCCCCGCCCCTCCCCAGGGCAGGTGTGCGCATTATGGCATATGCCAGCTTCAGATACTCCTCGCTCTGCATCTCCTGCAGGCGCGACAGGCAGCGCTGGAACTCAAACTTCAGCCGCTCGCCCTGATAGATCTCATATAAAGGTACCTCGGCGCTGACCACCAGCTTGACGTGGCGCTCGTAAAACTCGTCCACCAGCGCAATGAAGCGCCGCGCTTCGCTCTCCATCCCGTCGCGTCATCACCGGCACATCCAGCAGCATCACGGTGTGGAACAGGCGCGAAAGCGCGATGTAGTCGTGCTGGCTGCGGGCATCCACGCAGAGCGTCGCAAAGAAGACCGCCATCGGCGTTTGGTTTTCAACGCCGAGCGTTGGCAACGGACGATGGTTAATCTCCAGCGTCGGCGCGTTGCCGCGCTTTACCCCCGCCAGCGCGCAGACCACATGAGTATTATCCATCTCGCGGGTGGTCTCTGCGTTCAGCGGCGAGAGCCACAGGTGCGCCTGGGTCAGCGTGCGCAGACGATAATCCACGCCCGCATCAACATTCATAATGTCGCAATGCTGTTTGATGGCATCGATGGCGGGCAGGAAGCGCGCCCGCTGCAGGCCGTTGCGGTACAGCTCATCCGGCGGAATATTCGACGTGGCCACCAGCGTGATCCCGCGGGCAAACAGCGCTTTCATCAGGCCGCCCAACAGCATGGCATCGGTGATGTCCGAAACGAAAAACTCATCGAAGCAGAGCACGTCCGTTTCAGCCTTGAACCGGTCGGCCACAATCTCCAGCGGATCGCTTTTGCCCTGCAGCGCAGTCAGCTCTTCATGCACCCGCAGCATAAAGCGGTGGAAGTGCAGACGCTGTTTACGCTCACCCGGCAGGCTCTGATAAAACAGATCCATCAGCCAGGTTTTTCCGCGCCCGACGCCGCCCCACATATAAAAACCGCGCACCGGCGCTTCATGGCTCTCCGGCGCTTTTTTTCCCCAGCGAGCGCCGAACAAGCGCCCAAACCGCGGCCTTTAGCCGACCGGTCTGCCGCTGCTGCTGGCGGTTTTGCCGTGAGCGCCTGATAAATCATCTCCAGACGGTTTACCGCCTCACGTTGAACGTCATCCGGCTGATGAGTACGCCCTTCGTCCAGGGCCAGTTGATATCGCGATGCGGGGGACAGGTTTTGCATAATCTTATTGTTATTCCTTCAATTAAAGCTCACCAGCAGGCGTGACTGATGAAAAAAAGGCCGTTCTACACTACGCGATGATACGTCAGGATTCCACTTCTGCGGAAATAGCGGTTATAGTGGCATTATCAGGCACAGGCAGGAGCCGAGCCAACACCCTACGGAACAACAAGACAACGGGAGAAGTTCATGACCTGGGAATATGCGCTAATCGGTTTAGTCGTCGGCATCGTGATCGGTGCTGTGGCCATGCGTTTCGGTAATCCGCAAATTGCGTCAGCAGCAGTCACTGCAGTACGAACTGGAAAAAAACAAAGCCGAGCTGGAAGAGTATCGCGAAGAGCTGGTCAGCCACTTTGCCCGTAGCGCCGAGCTGCTGGACAACATGGCGACCGACTATCGCCAGCTGTATCAGCACATGGCGAAAAGCTCCAGCAGCCTGCTGCCGGAAATGACCGCAGAAGACCAACCCGTTCCGCAACCGTCTGGCCGACTCTGAAGCCGGTAACGATCAGGCGCCGGTTCAGATGCCACGCGACTATTCTGACGGCGCGTCCGGCCTGCTGCGCGGCGGCGCAAAAATCGCGACAACCCGCACAACATTAATCCATTTTCCGGGCGCAGCGATGGCTGTGCCCTTCCTTTGTTTTCCGACCCCAGCTTAAATTACTTATCAAACACCTCATTGTTCAGCGGTATAAAATTCAATAACATCATCATGATTTTGGGCCGTTCTTCTTTCATTCCAGGATACGAGAGTCAGCATCAATGAAGAAAAAAAACCAGCTGTTGAGCGCTTTAGCGTTAAGTGTCGGGTTATCTCTCTCGGCGTCCTTCCCGGTCGGTGCCCTGGCCGCGCTGCCTTCGCAGGTGCCGGGGCAGGCAGCCACAGCCTCGCGCCGATGCTGGAAAAAGTGTTGCCTGCGGTGGTGAGCGTGCAGGTAGAGGGCACCGACAGCGGTCAGCAGGGCCAGGATATTCCCGAAGAACTGAAAAAATATTTTGGCGATGAGTCTCCCGACCAGTCGGCAGGCTCAGCCTTTTGAAGGGCTGGGCTCTGGCGTCATCATTGATGCGGCCAAAGGCTATATTCTGACCAACAATCATGTCATCAGCCAGTCAGGCCGATAAAATCAGCGTGCAGCTGAACGATGGTCGTGAATTTGATGCCAAACTGATTGGCGGCGATGACCAGAGCGACATCGCGCTGTTGCAGGTGCAGAACCCAAGCAACCTGACGCAGATTGCCATTGCGGATTCCGACAAACTGCGCGTCGGCGACTTTGCCGTCGCCGTCGGCAACCCCTTCGGCTTAGGGCAAACCGCCACCTCCGGGATTATCTCGGCGCTGGGCCGCAGCGGCCTGAATCTGGAAGGGCTGGAAAACTTTATCCAGACCGATGCCTCAATCAACCGTGGAAACTCCGGCGGCGCGCTGCTTAACCTTAACGGCGAGCTGATTGGCATTAACACCGCGATTCTGGCCCCGGGCGGCGGCAGCATTGGGATTGGCTTTGCCATCCCCAGCAATATGGCCAAAACGCTGGCGCAGCAGCTTATTCAGTTTGGCGAAGTCAAACGCGGGCTGCTGGGCATCAAAGGGATGGAGATGAGCGCGGATATCGCGAAAGCGTTCAACATCAACGTGCAGCGCGGGGCGTTTGTCAGTGAAGTGCTGCCAAACTCCGGCTCGGCAAAAGCGGGCATCAAATCGGGCGATGTGATCGTCAGCCTTAACGACAAGCCGCTGAGCAGCTTTGCTGAACTGCGGCGTATCGCCACCACCGAACCGGGGGCCAGCCAAAGTGAAGCTGGGCCTGATCCGTGACGGCAAGCCGCTGAACGTGGAAGTGACGCTGGATAAGAGCACCTCCTCCTCTGCCAGCGCGGAGCTGATCGCCCCGGCGCTGCAGGGCGCAACGCTGAGCGACGGCAATCCCGAAAGACGGTACGACAAAGGCAATCAAAGCCTCGATACCGTCGAAAAAGGCAGCGCCGCCGCGCAGGCCGGTCTGCATAAAGATGATGTGATCATTGGCGTCAACCGTAAGCGCGTGCAGTCCATTGCCGAAATGCGCAAAGTGCTGGAGAGTAAACCGGCGGTCATTGCCCTGCAGGTCATGCGCGGCAATGAGTCTATCTACATTCTGTTGCGCTAAGCATTTGCGATCCCGGCGGACATCACCGCTGCGTGTGATGTCCGGATAACTCATGTTATGCTGCAAATCGTTCCTTTTTTAACGACACGCGCATCATGCTTTTAAAGCTCTTACGTTCCATTGTCATCGGTTTGATTGTCGCTGGCCTGCTGCTGCTGGCGATGCCGTCGCTGCGACTGGGCAATTCAACGTCACACCCAGTTTCGATCCCTGACAGCAAAGCGCGATGAAACGCCGGCGCCAGTTTTAATC
Organism: Enterobacterales bacterium; assembly: GCA_039593635.1. Taxonomy (GTDB): domain Bacteria; phylum Pseudomonadota; class Gammaproteobacteria; order Enterobacterales; family Enterobacteriaceae; genus Enterobacter. The sequence goes on along the minus strand of JBCNOW010000019.1, from coordinate 191,917 downwards.
AGGCCGTTCGCCGCGCCGCGCCGGCGGTGGTTAACGTCTATAACCGCAGCACCGCACAGTAACACCCATAACCAGCTGGAGATCCGCACGCTTGGCTCCGGCGTGATTATGGACGAGCGCGGCTACATTATTACCAACAAACACGTGATCAACGATGCCGACCAGATTATCGTCGCCCTGCAGGATGGCCGCGTGTTTGAGGCGTTGCTGGTGGGCTCGGACAGCCTGACCGACCTGGCGGTGCTGAAAATCAACGCCACGGGCGGCGGTCTGCCGGTCATCCCGATCAACCGCAAACGCACGCCGCATATTGGCGACGTGGTGCTGGCTATCGGTAACCCTTACAACCTCGGCCAGACGATCACCCAGGGGATCATCAGCGCCACCGGCCGCATCGGCCTGAACCCCTCCGGACGGCAGAACTTCCTGCAGACCGATGCCTCCATCAACCACGGGAACTCCGGCGGCGCGCTGGTCAACTCGCTGGGCGAGCTGATGGGCATCAACACCCTGTCATTCGATAAAAGCAACGACGGCGAAACGCCGGAAGGCATCGGCTTTGCCATTCCGTTCCAGCTGGCGACCAAGATTATGGATAAGCTGATCCGCGATGGCCGGGTGATCCGCGGTTATATCGGTATCGGCGGGCGCGAAATTGCGCCGCTGCATACTCAGGGCGGCGGTATCGATCAGATTCAGGGCATTGTCGTCAACGAAGTGGCGCCGGGCGGTCCGGCGGCTCATCGCGCCGGGATTCAGGTCAATGATGTCCTCGTCTCGGTCAACGGCACGCCGGCGGTCTCCGCGCTGGAGACGATGGACCAGGTGGCCGAAATCCGCCCGGGATCGGTGATTGATGTGCAGGTGCTGCGCAATGAGCAGAAGATGACGCTGCCGGTTACCATCCAGGAGTTTCCGGAAGCGGCCAATAATACCTCGCCGTAAACGCACCCGGCCGCGGACAGCGCCATCGCTGAGCCGCGGCCGGGTGTGCAGAACCGCGGCGTAACTAGCTGCGATCGACCGGGAAAGCGATCACCTCACTGAGCGCATCTGCCTTCAGCGCCAGCATAACCAGACGATCCACGCCCAGCGCCACGCCGGAACAAGCCGGCAGGCCGTGCGCCTTAGCGCATCCAGCAGGTTAGTATCAATCGGCTGCTGCGGCAGACCGCGCGCAGCGCGCTTGCGGTTATCCTGCTCAAAACGCTGCTGCTGTTCGCGCGCGTCGGTCAGTTCGTGGAAACCGTTCGCCAGCTCAATGCCTTTGTAATAGACCTCAAAACGCTCTGCCACGCGGTGATCTTCGGTGCTGATCTGCGCCAGCGCCGCCTGGCTTGCCGGGAAGTGATAGACGAAGGACGGACTTATCAAGACCAATCTGCGGTTCCACGCCCAGGATAAACAGCAGCTGCAGCAGCGTGTCGCGATCCTCTTCGGGATCCGCCAGCTTGCCCTCATCCAGCTTTTCCGCCACTTCGCGCAGCTGCGCTTTGTCCGCCGACAGCGGATCGATTTCCAGATGACGGAGGAACGCCTGCTGATAGGAGAGCGATTCGGCGCTGTCGCACTCCAGCACCTGCTGCAGCAGATCGTCCACCTCGTTCATCAGGCGGTACATGTCGTAGTGCGGGCGATACCACTCCAGCATGGTGAATTCCGGATTATGGTGACGCCCCATCTCTTCATTACGGAAGCTGCGGCACAGCTGATACACCGGGCCACAGCCCGCCGCCAGCAGGCGCTTCATGTGATATTCCGGGCTGGTCATCAGCCACAGATTCGCGCCCTGAGTCTGGCCAGGGCCAACAAAACGGGTTTCAAACGGGACCAGATGAATGTCCGTTACCGTTGCCTGGCTCATGCAAGGCGTATCCACCTCCAGGACGCCGCGATCGGCAAAGAAACGCCGGATTTCCGCCATGATTGCGGCGCGTTTCAACAAATTGGGAATGGATGCGCTCGGCTGCCAGCTGGCCGTTTCGCTCATGGTGATGACTCCTTATACAGACAAGGGGAGGAAGTCTACCCGTATTGCTGACGGCAAACAACGGCACCGCCGTCGCGGCAGGCAGTTTCAGAAATCACAGGTGCAGGCAGGACAACAGGAGGAAGAGAAAGCCGGTACGAAAGCAGGTTTCGCACCGGTTTTAGTTACTGCGCGCTGCGCTGAATTGCCTGACCGCCCGCTTCAACATCTTCGCCTACGCCACGCGTGGTGTTACAGGCAGAAAGCAGCGAGGAAAGCACCAGTACCGAGAAAATCGCGACAATACTTTTCTTTAACATAGCCATATCCTTGTTGGTTGCAGTAAAAGTACAGCTTTTAAAGCATAGACCGGATACGCCATGATGGCGGTTAAGCTGCTGAAAAAAGACGCGGTGCGGGGAAGAGCGCGGAAATAAAAAAGGCGCATCGATGATGCGCCTGATTTGACGATTACTTCACGCGGGATACGTATTCGCCGGAGCGGGTATCCACTTTGATCACTTCGCCAATCTGTACGAACAGTGGCACTTTAACCACTGCGCCGGTAGACAGTGTCGCTGGCTTGCCGCCGGTACCCGCGGTGTCACCTTTCAGACCTGGATCGGTTTCAACGATTTCCAGCTCAACGAAGTTCGGTGGGGTAACGGCGATAGGCTGGCCGTTCCACAGGGTCACGATGCACTCAGCCTGATCCAGCAGCCATTTAGCGCTGTCACCTACCGCTTTCTCATCAGCAGAGAGCTGTTCGAAAGTGGAGTTGTTCATGAAATGCCAGAACTCGCCATCGTTGTACAGATAGGTCAGGTTCATATCAACAACATCAGCGCCTTCAGCGGAGTCAGTAGACTTGAAGGTTTTCTCAACACGGGTGCCGGTCAGCAGGCGGCGCAGCTTAACGCGTGCGAATGCCTGGCCTTTACCTGGTTTAACGAATTCGCTGGCTTCAACCGCATACGGTTCGCCGTCCAACATGATTTTAAGACCAGCACGAAAATCGTTGCTATAGTACGTTGCCATAAGGCCCTCTAAATTTGTTAACTGGTAGCTAAGCCACAAAATGGCGCATATTGTAACCCTAAACACCCCGTCCAGAGAAGATTGGTTATCGCAACTTGCCGATGTAATCACCAGTCCTGATGAATTGCTGCGTCTTTTAGACCTCGATCAACACGAAGAGTTGCTTGCAGGCCACGAGGCAAAGCGCCTTTTTGCCCTGCGCGTTCCCCGTGCGTTTGTGGCGCGTATGGAGAAAGGCAACCCCGACGATCCGCTATTAAAACAAACACTTACTTCGCAGGATGAGTTTGTCACCGCGCCGGGTTACAGCACCGATCCGCTGGAAGAGCAGAACAGCGTGGTGCCCGGTTTACTGCACAAGTACCTCAACCGCGCCCTGCTGCTGGTAAAAGGCGGCTGTGCGGTAAATTGTCGTTATTGCTTCCGTCGGCACTTCCCGTATGCCGATAATCAGGGCAATAAACGCAACTGGCAGGTCGCGCTGGACTATATCGCCGCCCATCCGGAGCTGGATGAGATTATTTTTTCCGGCGGCGATCCGCTGATGGCGAAAGATCATGAGCTGGACTGGCTGCTGACCCAGCTGGAAGCCATCCCGCACATTAAACGCCTGCGCATTCACAGCCGTCTGCCGATTGTCATTCCGGCGCGCATCACCGACGGGCTATGCCCCGTTGCTGGCAGCAATCCGCGTTTGCAGGTGCTGCTGGTGAATCATATCAACCACGCCAATGAAATTGACGATGCGTTGCGCGCACGCAATGGAGCGTTTGCTGAAACGCGCGGCGTGACGCTGCTGAACCAGAGCGTGCTGCTGCGCGGCGTGAATGATAATGCGCAGACTGCTGGCGGAGCTCAGCAATGCCCTGTTTGATGCGGGGGTGATGCCCTATTACCTGCACGTGCTGGATCGCGTTCAGGGCGCGGCGCATTTCATGGTGACGGATGAGGAAGCGCGGCAGATCATGCGCGAACTGTTAACGCTGGTGTCAGGCTATATGGTGCCGAAGCTGGCACGTGAGATTGGCGGTGAGCCGAGCAAGACGCCGCTGGATTTGCAGCTGCGGCAGGAGTGACGTTCCCTGCCAGCTGCCCGGTGCGCATGAATGCGCACCCTACAGTATTCCTGTGGCGGCGCCATCACCGCAGAAGCCAATGATGGCGACCGCGCAGGGGCTGAACTCAAAAACAAAAAAGCCGCTCTCGCGGCTTTTTTATTGCTGCTCTGCCATTTCGGGCACTTATAGACCTGGCCATTCATCTTGCTGGCGGTTGGCACAAGGCTGGACAGCATACCCTGCGTCGGGCTGCTTACCCCGTAAATCACGTTGCCACCCATCGCCGCAGCCTGGTTACGCAGGGCATTTGCCGCACCACGCATAGAGCCGCCTTCTTCGCCATGCTGCCCGACATCCAGTTGCTTTGCTCACCGGTTGCCGTGCCTAACAACTGGCATTCGCTGCCCGGCTTATCTTCCACAAAGGTGACACGCTCTGACCCGCGGCACTCAGTTGGTTGGAGGTGCTACAACCCGCCAGCAGCAATGTACCGACTGCCAGTCCGAGCGAGAGGTTAATCCGCATTATAATCCCCATTTATTATCATCAGTGTCGGGCGGCAGCGTAGCAGAAAAGCGCACATTTTTTCTGAACATTCATTGCCCTAAACCCGCAAAGCCGAAGTATTGCGCCCTTACTTATACCTTGTTCGCCGGCAAAGAAAAACCCCCGAGCGTTTCTGCCCGGGGGTTTCTCAACAGCTCAGACGTAAAGGGCAATTACATCATGCCGCCCATGCCGCCCATGCCGCCCATACCGCCAGCAGCACCTAAGTCAGGCGCGTCGCCTTTCGGCAGGTCGGTCACCATGCACTCGGTGGTGATCATCAGGCCAGCAACGGAAGCCGCGTACTGCAGAGCAGAACGGGTCACTTTGGTCGGGTCCAGGATACCGAAGTCGATCATGTTGCCGTACTCTTCGGTCGCAGCGTTGTAACCGTAGTTACCGTCGCCCGCTTTCACGTTGTTCGCAACCACAGATCGGCTCTTCACCGGCGTTGGCAACGATCTGACGCAGCGGCGCTTCCATCGCGCGCAGCGCAACTTTGATACCGACGTTCTGGTCTTCGTTCTGACCCTTCAGGCCATCGATGGCCATTTTAGCAGCAACACGCACCAGCGCAACGCCACCGCCAGCAACCACGCCTTCTTCTACCGCAGCACGGGTCGCGTGCAGGGCATCTTCAACGCGGGCTTTCTTCTCTTTCATTTCAACTTCGGTGGCAGCGCCTACTTTGATTACGGCAACACCGCCGGCCAGTTTGGCCACGCGCTCCTGCAGTTTCTCACGGTCGTAGTCGGAAGTCGCTTCTTCGATCTGCTTACGGATCTGCAGGACGCGGCCTGAGATAGCGGCCTGTTCACCCACGCCATCGATGATGGTGGTGGTGTCTTTGTTGATCACAACGCGTTTTGCCTGGCCCAGGTCTTCCAGGGTCGCTTTTTCCAGGCTCCATACCGATCTCTTCGGAGATCACGGTACCGCCGGTCAGGATGGCGATGTCCTGCAGCATGGCCTTACGACGATCGCCGAAGCCCGGTGCCTTGACCGCAGCGACCTTCACGATGCCACGCATGGTGTTAACCACCAGGGTCGCCAGCGCTTCGCCTTCAACGTCTTCAGCGATGATCAGCAGCGGTTTGCCGGCTTTCGCAACGGCTTCCAGCACCGGCAGCATTTCGCGGATGTTGGAGATCTTCTTGTCAGCCAGCAGGATGAACGGGCTTTCCAGCTCGACAGCGCCGGTTTCCGGCTTGTTGATGAAGTAGGGGGACAGGTAGCCGCGGTCGAACTGCATACCTTCAACCACGTCCAGTTCGTCTTCCAGGCCGGTGCCTTCTTCAACGGTGATCACGCCTTCTTTACCGACTTTATCCATCGCTTCAGCGATCAGGTTACCGACGGTTTCGTCGGAGTTGGCGGAGATGGTACCTACCTGGGCGATGGCCTTGGAGTCAGAGCATGGTACGGACAGCGCTTTCAGCTCTTCAACAGCGGCAGCGACGGTGGCCTTGTCGATACCACGCTTCAGGTCCATCGGGTTCATGCCCGCAGCAACGGCTTTCAGGCCTTCGGTGACGATGGCCTGGGCCAGAACGGTCGCGGTGGTGGTGCCGTCACCGGCAGCGTCGTTGGCCTTGGAGGCAACTTCTTTCACCATCTGCGCGCCCATGTTCTCGAACTTGTCTTCCAGCTCGATTTCACGTGCCGACGGAAACGCCGTCTTTGGTGATGGTCGGCGCGCCGAAGGATTTATCCAGAACCACGTTACGGCCTTTCGGGCCGAGGGTCACTTTAACTGCATCTGCCAGTACGTTTACGCCGCGCAGCATTTTTACACGAGCGTCGTTACCGAATTTTACGTCTTTAGCTGCCATGTTCTTATTTCCTCAAATTCTCGTGCGTAAATTACGCTTCAACAATTGCCAGAATGTCGCTCTCGGACATGATCAACACTTCTTCATTGTCGATCTTCTCGGATTTCACGCCGTAGCCATCGTTGAAAATTACGATGTCACCAACTTTAACGTCCAGCGGCTGCACAGTTCCGTTTTCCAGGATGCGGCCCTTACCGACAGCGATGATTTCGCCACGCGTTGATTTGGCTGCTGCAGAACCGGTCAGAACGATGCCGCCAGCAGACTTGGTTTCAACTTCTTTACGTTTGACGATCACACGATCATGTAACGGACGAATACTCATTGATAGCTCTCCTTTGAGAAAGTCATTATCAGTTATGGATGACGCCGGCCCGCATGAGGGTTCCGGCCTCGTGGAGAGAGAGATAGGGGCAGAAAAGGGGCTTTCAAGGGCAAAAAAATAAAAAATTTTCGTTTGCGTAACAGATGACGAAAGAGACAGCAAAAAGGGCGGCTTACGCCGCCCCGCTTACATTCAGCGATCTTTATTGTGACCGATACGCTCCTGATCTTTGCGCTCAAACTCGCCGTCCATGGTGACGCCGCTGTCCGGGCCCTGGCCCGGGCCCGCGCCATACGCGCAGATGCGGCATCAGCTTCAGCGTCAGGTGCTTCTGCACCGGCGGCAACAGCAGCAGCAGGCCGAGGAAGTCGGTAAAGAACCCCGGCAGCATCAGCAGCAGACCCGCAATAATCAGCGACACGCTTTTGATCATCTCCGCCGCCGGGCTTTCGCCTGCGCGCCATCTTCTGCTGCATCAGCAGGAAATTCTTGAAGCCCTGATTACGCACCAGCGACATACCAATGCACCGAGGTGAAAATCACCAGAATCAGCGTCAGCAGGACGCCCAGCACGTGGGCAACCTGGATAAAAATCGAAATCTCCACGTAAACATAGAGAAAGAAAGCAATAAACGGTATCCAGCGCACTGGCATCTCCTGTGTGGCAGAGGCTATCAGGCCCCTGTCTGAATGTGTTCGCGACGCGCGTTTGTATGAGATGGTGACGGTTAGCGAAAATTCAATCGGTTTGCACGGATATTTTTTTTGGAAATATTAAAGCGGTGACCCATTTCACAGATTAATAATTATCATGGAATCGGGTCGATAATAAGTGATCCAGCTTACGGCAATTCGCTATCATCAGCATATGATCTCGAACATCTGGCCGATTGAGGGAATAATCGTCGGTCAGAAAATATTCAAAACCACATATATACTGTGTGTTTAGTACAATCCATCGGCAGCTTGAAAAGAAGGTTCACATGTTAAACAACATTCGTATCGAAGAAGACTTGTTGGGTACCAGGGAAGTTCCAGCGGATGCCTACTATGGTGTTCACACTCTGAGAGCGATTGAAAACTTCTACATCAGCAACAGCAAAATCAGCGATATCCCTGAATTTGTCCGTGGCATGGTGATGGTGAAGAAAGCCGCAGCACTGGCAAACAAAGAGCTGCAAACCATTCCTAAGAGCGCTGCAAATGCGATTATCGCCGCGTGCGATGAAGTGCTGAACAACGGCAAATGCATGGATCAGTTCCCGGTTGACGTCTATCAGGGCGGCGCGGGCACCTCCGTCAACATGAATACCAACGAAGTACTGGCAAACATTGGCCTGGAGCTGATGGGTCACCAGAAAGGTGAATACCAGTATCTGAACCCGAACGATCACGTTAACAAATGCCAGTCCACCAACGACGCCTACCCTACCGGCTTCCGCATCGCGGTGTATGCCTCCATCGTGAAACTGGTGGATGCCATCAACCAACTGGGTGAAGGCTTCCAGCGCAAAGCGGTGGAGTTCCAGGACATCCTGAAAATGGGCCGCACCCAGCTGCAGGACGCGGTGCCGATGACCCTCGGTCAGGAGTTCCACGCGTTCAACGTGCTGCTGAACGAAGAGACGAAAAACCTGCTGCGCACCGCCGAGCTGCTGCTGGAAGTGAACCTCGGCGCTACCGCCATCGGTACGCGCCTCAACACCCCGGACGGCTATCAGCAGCTGGCGGTTCAGAAGCTGGCGGAAGTCAGCAACCTGCCGGTCGTGCCTGCGGAAGATCTGATTGAAGCCACCTCCGACTGCGGCGCCTACGTGATGGTACACAGCGCCCTGAAACGTCTGGCGGTGAAACTGTCCAAAATCTGTAACGACCTGCGCCTGCTCTCCTCCGGCCCGCGCGCCGGCCTGAACGAAATCAACCTGCCGGAACTGCAGGCCGGTTCATCGATCATGCCAGCCAAAGTGAACCCGGTGGTGCCGGAAGTGGTGAATCAGGTGTGCTTCAAAGTCATCGGTAACGATACGACCGTGACCATGGCCTCCGAAGCGGGTCAGCTGCAGCTGAACGTGATGGAGCCGGTGATTGGCCAGGCGATGTTTGAATCTATTCACATCCTGACCAACGCCTGCTACAACCTGCTGGAAAAATGCGTTAACGGCATCACCGCCAACAAAGAAGTCTGTGAAGGCTATGTCTATAACTCCATCGGGATCGTCACCTACCTCAACCCGTTCATCGGCCACCACAACGGCGATATCGTTGGTAAGATTTGTGCCGAAACCGGTAAGAGCGTACGTGAAGTGGTGCTGGAGCGCGGACTGTTGACCGAAGCCGAGCTGGACGATATCTTCTCCGCCCAGAACCTGATGCACCCGGCATATAAAGCGAAACGATATACCGATGAAAGCGAACAGTAACCGTTCAGGCTAGGCTTCCGAAAGGCACGTCACAAGTGACGTGCCTTTTTTCTTTTTAGGCGTTTCCCAAAATAAATACACTATTCAAATATCAACTATGTTAATAAGCACTTATTAAACAGGGAGTGACACTATGTTAGTGGAGCAGAACTCGTCATCGTCCTGTTGGCGATTTATTTGGGCGCGCGGCTCGGGGGTATCGGCATTGGTTTTGCCGGCGGCCTCGGGGTGCTCGTGCTTACCCTTATCTTTCAGATTAAACCCGGCGCAATCCCTTTTGACGTTATCGAAATCATCATGGCGGTTATTGCCGCTATCGCCGCCATGCAGGTGGCAGGCGGTATGGATTATCTGGTGAGCCTGGCGGAACGCATGCTGCGCCGCCATCCGAAATATATCACCTTCCTTGCCCCGCTGGTGACCTGGTTTATGACCATTCTCGCGGGAACCGGCCACACCGCATTTTCCACGCTGCCGGTGATTACCGAAGTGGCGAAAGAGCAAGGTATTCGCCCGTCGCGTCCGCTCTCGATTGCCGTAGTGGCCTCCCAAATCGCCATTACCGCCTCGCCTATTTCTGCCGCCGTGGTCTTCTTCGCCGGTATCCTTGAACCGCTGGGCGTGAGCTACCTGACGCTGCTGGCGATCTGTATTCCTGTCACGCTGATTGCGGTGATGATTACCGCCGTGCTGTGTAACTTCCTCGGCGCCGAGCTGAAAGACGATCCGGTTTACCAGGAGCGTCTGGCGAAAGGTGAAGTGAGGCTGCGCGGTAGCCAGGTCTTCGAACTGAAGCCGCACGCGAAACGCTCGGTGCTGCTGTTCCTGATCGGTATTGTGGCGGTGATGTTCTACGCGACGGCAATCAGCGACACCGTGGGGCTGATCAGCACATCCGGTGCTGCCGCGTAACGAAGCGATTGTGGTGTTTATGCTGACCATCGCCACGCTGATTTGCATGACCTGCAAAATCGACACCGGCGAAGTGCTGAACGCCAGTACCTTTAAATCCGGCATGAGCGCCTGTATCTGCGTACTGGGCGTCGCCTGGCTGGGTGATACCTTTGTGAAAGCGCATATTAGCGATATCCAGACGGTGGCCGGTGACCTGCTGCATAACTATCCGTGGCTGCTGGCGGTGGTGCTGTTCTTTGCCGCGACGCTGCTCTACTCGCAGGCGGCCACCACCAAAGCGCTGATGCCTGCGGCGCTGATGCTGGGCGTATCGCCGCTGACGGCGATTGCCTCGTTTGCCGCGGTTTCCGCGCTGTTCGTGCTGCCCACCTACCCCACCCTGCTGGCGGCGGTTGAGATGGACGATACCGGCTCAACCCGCATCGGTAAGTACGTGTTTAACCACGCGTTCCTCATCCCGGGCGTGGTGGCGATTACCTTCTCGGTGGCGTTTGGCTTCCTGTTCGGCAGCCTGATTCTGTAGCGTCGTGGTTACATCCTGAAAACCTCGTGGCGAATGAGCCGTGTTATTATCGCGGCTCATTCGCCACCGGAGCTGATTAATTCGTCATGGCTGCTCGATTTTCCCGCCTGCTAAGCCTGTGCCTGGCACTGCTGTTTTGCCTGTCGGCGCAGGCCAGCCTGTTCTCGCCCACCACCAACAACCGCTTTGTGCCTGCCGATCAGGCGTTTGTTTTTGATTTTCAGCAAAACAGCAGGGTCATCAGCTTACGCTCAACTGGCAGGTGAAAGAGGGCTACTACCTCTACCGCCAGCAATTCCACATCAGCGCGCAACACGCGCAGCTGGCACGCCGGTCACGCTGCCTGCCCGGGCGAGTGGCATGAAGATGAGTTCTACGGCAAAAGCGAAATCTATCCGCCAGCACGTACACGCGTGCCGCTTACGGTGACGCCAGGCCGATAAAAAAGGCGCGACGCTGACGGTGACTTATCAGGGCTGCGCCGACGCCGGGTTCTGCTATCCGCCGGAAACCAAAGTCGTGCCGTTGATGGAGGTTGCCGCCACGCAATCCACTGCGCCAGCGCCGGTAAGCGCGGCATAACCGGCAACGCTCACCGCACGCCGCCCACTGCCGCCTTTTTCCCCGCTCTGGGCGCTGCTGATTGGCATCGGCATCGCCTTTACCCCGTGTGTGCTGCCGATGTATCCGCTGATCTCCGGCATTGTTCTGGGCGGCAAACAGCGCCTGTCTACCCACGCGCGTTGCTGCTGGCGTTTATCTACGTACAGGGAATGGCGCTGACCTACACCGCGCTCGGGCTGGTGGTCGCCGCGGCCGGGCTATCGTTTCCAGGCGGCACTACAGCATCCTTACGTGCTGATCGGCCTCTCCGTGCTCTTTATCCTGCTGGCGCTGTCGATGTTTGGCCTGTTCACGCTGCAGCTGCCCTCCAGCACTGCAAACCCGTTTAACGCTGTGGAGCAACCGCCAGCAGGGCGGCTCGCCTGGCGGGCGTGTTCGCGATGGGCGCAATCGCCGGGCTGATTTGCTCGCCCTGCACCACCGCGCCGCTCAGCGCCATCCTGCTGTATATCGCCCAGAGCGGTAATCTGTGGCTCGGCGGCGGCACGCTGTATCTTTATGCGCTGGGCATGGGTCTGCCGCTGATTCTGGTAACGGTGTTCGGCAACCGGCTGCTGCCGAAAAGCGGGCCGTGGATGGAGACGGTGAAAACCGCCTTTGGCTTTGTCATTCTGGCGCTGCCGGTGTTCCTGCTGGAGCGCGTGCTGGGCGATACCTGGGGACTGCGGCTGTGGTGCTGCTCGGCGTGGCGTTTTTTGCCTGGGCGTTCATCCTGAGTCTCAGCGCGCGCGGCACAGCGCGTGTGGTGCAAATTCTCCTGCTGGCGGCCGCGCTGGTGGTGGCGCGTCCGCTGCAGGACTGGGCGTTCGGCAGCAGCAGTACGCAAAGCGTCGCCCACCTGCCGTTTCAGCGCATCAGCAGCAGCCAGCAGCTGGACAGCGCATTACAGCAGGCGCAGGGCCGTATCACCGGTGATGCTCGATCTCTATGCCGACTGGTGCGTCGCCTGCAAAGAGTTTGAAAAATACACCTTCAGCGATGACGCGGTGCGCAGTGCCCTGAAAGAAACGGTGCAGCTGCTGCAGGCAAACGTGACAGCCAACAACGCGCAGGATAACGCGCTGCTGCAGCATCTGCAGGTGCTTGGCCTGCCGACCATCCTGTTCTTTGATGCGCAGGGCAAAGAGATTGCCGATTCACGCGTCACCGGCTTCCTTAACGCCGCGGATTTCCGCGCCCATTTGCACAATCTGCCGCGTTAAACGAAACTGGTTGCACGACACTGCCCGGGCGCACGCGCCCGGGCCCGCATTCCGGAGGAGAGTCTTTTGCAACGCGAACAGATCCTTGAGCATGCGCTGAATGTGCTCGAACAGAGCGGCCTGGCCGCGACCACCTCGCTGCAGCAGCTGGCTGGCGAGAGCGGCCTCGCCAGCGATCAGCTGGAGCGCTTCTGGCCCGATAAAGATGCCCTGCTGTATGATGCGCTGCGCTATCTCGGCCAGCAGATCGACAGCTGGCGCCGCCAGGTGCAGCTGGATGAGCGCCTCAGTGCGGCACAAAAGCTGCTGGCGCGTTACGACGTGCTGGCAGAGCACGTCAGTAAAGGCCGCTTTCCCGGCTGCCTGTTTATTGCTGCCTGCAGTTTCTATCCCCAGCCGGATCAGCCGGTGCACCAGCTGGCCGAACAGCAGAAGCGCAGTTCCTGGCAGTTCACCCATGAAATCCTCGTCGACCTGGCGCTGGACAACCCCAGCATGGTGGCCGATCAGATGGAGCTGATCCTCGAAGGCTGTCTGAGTAAGCTGCTGGTGAAGCGCAACGTGCAGGATGTCGATACGGCGCAGCGGCTGGCTGAAGATGTGCTGAGCATCGCGCTGTGCCGGCAAAACGGCGCGCTGGCGTAGGCTTTTTGTTCACCCTGCCTGAAAAGCAGGCAATCAGTCACGATTGCTACGCTTTTTTTACGAAACCCGTTGACGGCTGTGAGCCGATTAGGGTTTAATGCGCCCCGTTGCCCGGATAGCTCAGTCGGTAGAGCAGGGGATTGAAAATCCCCGTGTCCTTGGTTCGATTCCGAGTCCGGGCACCACTATTTAAAGAACCCAGCCTATGGCTGGGTTTTTGCTTTTCTGCGCCGGCATATTGATTCGCTACATTGCCGGTCTTAGCGCTAAAAATTCGCAGCTGTATCGCTGCTATTTCTCTCTTTCCAGTCCCTCATTTGCGCGACGCGTCGCACACTTTTGCGATTGCGCCCAAACCTTTCCAGCGAATTGCGCCACCGGTCACGCCGCGTTGCGCGTGTCGATGTTAAAAAACTGTTAATCGTAGTACCTGCCTGCCGTCGTGGCTTTTGTTCTTAACTCTGCGTCTGCTGCATCTCACCGTGCCGGACGCTTTTGATACACCGAATCGTGTCGCCAGAGGGAGTAATCGTGAACCTTCGTCGCCTTAAATATTTCATCAAAATCGTCGACGCGGGCAGCCTGACGCAGGCCGCTGAAAGTTTGCATATTGCGCAACCAGCGCTAAGCCAGCAGCTTGCCACGCTGGAGGGAGAAGTGAATCAGCAGTTACTGATCCGCACCAAACGCGGCGTAACGCCTACCGAAGCGGGGAAAATGCTTTACCATCATGCCTTCACTATTTTGCATCAGTGCGAACAGGCACAGCGCGCCATTGACCAGATCGCCGCAGCAACTGCAGAAGGCATGCGCAGCGGCTCCCAATAAAGCACGGATGCCGCCCCGCTGCCTCGCACTCCGGTTAAATTTCGTCAGCCAGTCAGCACTCAACCCACACCGCACCGGCATCCGCCGATTTGACACACTGTTCCACCCAGCGTACCCCCATCAGCCCGGCGTGCACGTCCGGATACCAGAAGTCCTGCAGGAAGGCGTGATCGCCGCGGTCGGTGGCGTCCATCGCCAGCGCAAAACGGCGATAGAGATTCGACCAGGCTTCAAATAATCCTTCGGGATGGCCGCCACCAATACGGTCATCGGCCAGCGCGCTGGCGTGCAGATAGCCCATGCCGCGCTCAAGAATCTGCACCGGCTCGCCCTGCACTTCATAGCGCAGCTGGTTTGGCTGTTCGTCCCACCACTCCAGACTGGCTCGGGCCCCCACCACGCGAATTTTCTGGCCGTGCATCGATCCGCAGTTCACCGCTGACGCCCACAGCGTACCGACCGCACCGTTATCGTATTCCATCATCACAAAGGCGTTATCTTCCAGCGGCGCACGCGAGGCCACAAAGCTCTGGCGGCTGCACAGCAGGCGTTTTATTTGTAACTGCGGCAACAGAGTTTCAGCGATAAACAGCGGATGGGTGGCCAGATCGCCCAGCACATAGCTCGGGCCAACAAAACGCGGATCGACGCGCCATTTGGTGCTGGCATTCTGTAATTCGACCGCTTCGTGATGAAAGCCGTGAGCAAACTGCATGTTCACAATGCGGATCTCACCCAACAGACCGTCAGCAATCATGGTGCGCGCCTGCTGAATCAGCTGATGACCGGCATAACCGTAGGTCACGCCGATGATCTTCTGCTGCGCTTTACACAGTTGCTGCAGTTCCTCAGCTTCAGCGGAGGTGAAACACAGCGGTTTTTCACACACCACGTGCAGCCCGGCGCTGAGCGCAGCGCGGCAGATAGCAAAGTGCGTATTGTTCGGCGTGGCGATGGAGACGGCTTCAATGCCATCAGCACGCGCGGCTTCCGCTTTAAACAGGGTTTCGTAATCGCTATAGCAGCGCTCCGCCGCCACGCCCAGCGCGCGACCAAACGCCCGCCCGCGCTCCGCATCAATATCAAACGCACCCGCCACTAAGGTGAAGTTGCCGTCGCGTAAAGCAGCGGAACGGTGAATATAACCGATCTGGCTGGTGCCGCCGCCGCCCACCATGCCCCAGCGCAGCGCGCGATCCAGTACTTTGCTCCCGTTAATCATGCTGTTCTCCTCAGAATCCGATGGAATGCAGGTAGAGCAGGCTGGCCGTGACGTCCTGCAGACTGGTGGCGGCGTTGCGCGGATCGCGCTCCTGCTCAATGGTGATCCAGCCCTGGTAGTGACGTTCAGCGAGAAACGCCCGCAGCGCCGGGTAATCAATCGCGCCCTGGCCAAGCGGGCACATCACGCCCTCGGCACAGGCAGTGAAAAAGTCGACGCCGCGCGCAATCACATCGCGCCAGACGGCCGCATTGATGTCTTTGAAATGCAGATAGTCGATGCGCGACCAGTAGCGTTGCAGCCAGGTCTGCGGATCCATGCCGGAATAAAAAAGATGGCCGGTATCGAGACACAGTCCGGCGACCTCGTGCGGGATGTCCTGCACCAGCTGTTCCAGTTCATCGGCAAACTCAATGCAGCCACCGGCATGAGGATGAATCACCGGTCGCACGCCGTAGTCATGCCAGGCGATGTGACTGAGCTGAGTGATGTGCTGCATCATGCGCTGCCAGTCTGCGGGTGCCAGGCGCGGCGCTTTCTCTGTCTGGCCAGCAAATTGCGCCCGCTGCGGGTTACCGAAATCGATAATCACCAGATAGGGCGCGGGCCGGTTATCACCGTGCGTGCGTGCCGCGCACGGCACCTGCGACAGGTTGCGGCAGATGTTGTGCGTCAGCTCAACCATCGCCGGGAAATTCGCCTCGCTGACCAAATCATCAAAAATGGTGCCGGCCACCAGCGACAGCTGATGCGCTTCCAGCTGCTGGCGCAGTTCGGCGGCATCGGTCGGCAGATAGCGCCACGGCCCGAGTTCAATGCTGCGGTAACCGGCCTGGGCCGCCTCGCGCAGCACCGTTTGCCATGGCGGCAGGAAAGGATTGTCAGGATCGTCTACGCCCCAGCTGCAGGGCGCATTGGCAATGTGTAGGGTCATGATGGTTCCTTATGATGAGGGCTGGCATCAGTATCAAATAGATATTTCACCAACCTCAATCATGGAACTTTCATTCTTTGATAGCGATCATAAATTTAATTATCAAATTTTTGATAATTTTTTTATCAAATGCTGTCGTCATGCGCGCTGGCGTGGCTGTCGCCCGGTGAGCGATAACAAAGGGTGACTGCGCAACGCCTCAGACATTTTCCCGCATGACGATCTCAAACGGCAGGGTGACCTGAGAAAAATGGTCGCTGCGCTCAGCGTGACGTTGCAGCACGGTTTGCGCCAGCTGTCGTGCCATGTCAGCGATCTGATGGCGCAGCATCACCGTGATGGTGCCATCTATCAGCGCCAGGTCGCCGTCATTGACCGGGCCGTGACAAATCAGCGCCACCTTACGCTGCGGCTGCTCACGCAGCGCCTGAACGACCCCTTCAATGCCGCCGCACGGCGCGTAAATCAGCGCCAGATCGGCATGCTGCTCCAGCAGCTGGCGAGTCGCCTGATAACCACCGGCAATCGATTCGTGGGTTTTGAGCGGTTCCAGCACGCGCCGCGCACTGTACTGCTCGCGCAGATACGAGCGAAAACCACTCTCGCAGTTCTCCTGACAGATAAAGCGGTGATCCCCCAGCAGCACGCCCGCCGGACCCGGCTGATGCAGCAGATGGCTGGCGATCCAGCCCGCGCTGCGCCCGGCTTTCTGATTATCCAGGCCGAAATAGCCAGCATGCCCACAGGGCGAGAAGTCAGAAAACAGCGCGTAGACGCGCACGCCCTGACGCGAAACGTGCGCTATCGCGTGGCGGATCAGCGGATGATCCAGCGCCACCACGCCGATAGCCTCCACCTGCTCAGCCAGCCGGTAGAGCGAATCCACCACCGCTGCCACCTCATCAATCTCGTGCCAGACAAACAGCGGCTCGCTGCCGGCCGGATGAAATGGCTGCGTCTGCTGGCGCAGCGCATCGGTTAGCGTTTGATAAAAAGAGTACGAAGCCGACAGCAGGATAAACCCCATACGCAGCGTCACGCCGTCGCTCTGTGCACTGAGCGGGGCGTGGCTGCTGCGGTAACCCAGCCGATGCGCCGCTGCCAGTACTTTCTGTTCGGTTTGCGCCCGCACCGGCGCGCGGCGATTGAGCACCCGATCCACGGTGGCGATCCCCACCCCGGCAGCGGCGGCAATCGCGCTCATGGTAATTTTGCTCATCGTTAAGCCCCTAAATGATAATAAACTATCAAAAATAATGCCTGACGTTATGCTTTCACGCCATATAAGCCGGTGTTTATCCCTCAATAAATGAGTAGATCCTCTCATTCTTTTGATCGCTGTCGCACAAACACCATCATCCGTTTCATTTCTCACGCAAATAGAATAATTATTTGGCAAACGATCGCCGCAGCGGGTCGCCGGCACTGATGGAAATGCATCAGCAAAGCATTAGAGCCGGTGCCGGGCTGTTTTTATAGTTGACGCGACACCAGCCGCCGATTGCGGTGGTGGGTAACGTAACGCGCAGGAGAACAACAATGAAAATCGCTTTTGATGTGGATGTTATCCGCGATCTCGGCATCACGCGTATGGTGCATCAGGTCGCGGAGTGGGGTTATAAATACATTGAACAGTCGCCGCATCCGCAGATCAATCCATTCTATAAACACCCGAAAGCCAGCCGGGAGATCATGCGCGAGTACAAAAATGCGCTCAACGCTACCGGACTGGAAATCTCCTCGTTTATTACCGTCTATCGCTGGTCGGGACCGGATGAGCTGCGGCGCCAGGCGGCGGTGAAAAACTGGAAGCGAATGATTGAGATTGCCGTGGAGATGGGCGTGCAGGTGATCAATACCGAGCTCTCCGGTAACCCGAACGAGCCCGAAATCTGCGAAGAGATGTTCTATCGCTCAATGGACGAGCTGCTGCCGATTTTCGAGCGTGAAGGGATTCGCGTGGAAATTCAGGCGCATCCGTGGGATTTCTGCGAAGAGAGCAATGAAACGGCCGATATCGTCAAGTCGTTCCGCAGCGACAACGTCAAATACATCTACAGCGCACCGCATACGTTCTACTATGACAAGGGCAAAGGCGACGTGAAGAGTATGCTGCATTACGCTGGCGACGATCTTTCGCACATGCTGATTGCCGATACCATGAACCACACCAAACACTGTCGCTATATCGTTAACCCGCCGGGTGTCGATGCCACTATCCACCAGCACGTGGCTGTTGGCGAAGGTGAGGTGAATTTCGACGCGCTGTTCGAAGCGCTGCGCGAGATGGATTTCGCTAACCGCCACTATAAAGTGGGCGGCGAGTCGATTATCTCCGCCGCGCTATTTGGCTATCCGGAGAAGATGAAGTATCAGGCTGTGGAAACCCGCGAGCTGATTGAGCGCGAGCTGCTGAATCTGTAAGTTGCATGCACTATCAGCCCCCTCTCCCGCCTGCGGGAGAGGGTTGGGGTGAGGGCAAACGCCATCGCCCACTCCCCATCAAACCGTCACCCACTCCACCTCAACAAACTCGCCGCGCGTCAGCGACAGCTGCGCCGCTTCCGCGATGGCCTGCGCGCGCAGCCCGTCAATCAGCCCCGGCAGAGCAGCCACTTTCTCGCCGCCAAGATGGCGCACAAACGCATCGAGATGGCTGTAATAGGTCTCCTGTACCCGGCTGAACCAGTCCGCATACAGCCCCGGCTGGCGGATGTGCTGCCCCTGATACAGCGTTGCACCGCGCACCGCCTGGCTTTCCGACGCCAGCATGCCCAGGCTGCCCATCACGCTGATGCGCTCGTCATAACCGTAAGCGGTACGACGGGCATTATCGAGCTGCGCCAGCGCGCCCTGCTGCAGGCGCATAATCAGCACTGAGGTATCGACGTCAATGTCGCGGATCGCCGGCATCGCCAGCGCGGCACCGAGCGCGCCCACGGTGACCACTTCATCCTCAGTTAGCCAGCGCAGCAGATCGAA
The DNA here is from genome assembly GCA_039593635.1 of Enterobacterales bacterium. Lineage (GTDB taxonomy): Bacteria > Pseudomonadota > Gammaproteobacteria > Enterobacterales > Enterobacteriaceae > Enterobacter. Next base: position 172,854 of record JBCNOW010000019.1, on the reverse strand, counting down.
AAAGTGGATGGCCTGGTCGCGCATCTGTCCGCCGGACGCCTGCAGATAGCTCAGCGGCGGCAGTTCAGAGGCGCGGCACACCATCTGGATGAGCTCGCTGCGTCCAATCACGCCCTGCTGCAGCTGGGCTTTCAGTTGTGCATGGCTGCGATCAAAACGCCGATTGAATCCTACCGTCACCGGCACCTGCAGCGGGGAAATGCTGGCTACCACTTCCCGGGCGCGTGACAGCGACAAATCGATCGGTTTTTCACAGTACACCGCTTTGCCCGCCAGTACCGCCTGCTCCAGTAGCGGAGCGTGGGTCGGCGTCGCACTGGCAATCAGCACCGCATCAATGGCCTCACTGCTCAGCGCCTGCGGCACGCTGGCGGCCCGCGCCCCAAACTGCTCTGCCAGCGCAGCGGCGCGCGCGGTGTCTATATCGCACACCAGCGCCAGCTCAACGCCGGGATGGCGCGCCAGGTTTGCGGCATGCACCTGGCCAATAAATCCACAGCCAATCAAGGCAAAACGTTGCGCACTGCGCATGATAACGCTCCTGTTGCTCACACTTCGGCATCGTCGGTCTTGTCAAAATATCGCTTTCTGGCAGGCTGTCTGAACGCGGTTTTTGATGGAATTCACTCAGATGAAAACAATGACGCTGGCCGAACTGGCTAAGCGGGTGGGTGTGGGCGTCGCCACGGTAGATCGGGTGCTGAACGACCGGGGCGGCGTGTCGCCCGCGATGACGAAAAAGATTTTACTGGCGGCGCGCGAAGCGGGTTTGAAACGCATCCTGCCGGAGGAGCACCGCCACGCGTGGCAGATAGAGGTGCTGCTGAGCGGTAACGGTTCCTTCTTCTTTCAACAGCTGGCGCAGGATTTTGCCCGGCTGGCTGATGAGCTCGGCTATCGTCGCCTGCGGCTGCACCGCACGCTGATTCCGGAGCATGCGCCCGAAAAGCTGGCGGCGCATATCGAAGCCAGCAGCAAAAAGATGGACGGGCTGATTGTTTTCGCCCATGAAAATCCGCTGATTTACGCGGCGCTTGAGGCCTGTAAAGCGCGTGGCGTACCGGTCATCACGCTGGTGGCCGATCTGCCTGATGCGCCGCGCCTGTGCCATGTCGGTATTGATCAGCTGAAGGCGGGACGCACCGCCGCGCTGATGCTCGGCAGCATGCTGCCCGTGGCGGGAGATGTGGTGCTGGTTAGCGGTCGCGCTGATTACGCCGCGCACCGTCTGCGCATCGAAGGGTTTCAGGCAGTGCTGGCGGAGCGTTTCCCGCATCTGCGGCTGCGGGAGATCATCGCAGGCCAGGACGAGCGCGAGCGCATCAGCCGGCTGCTTGAGAAAACGCTGGCCGCATCGCAGCAGATTGTCGGCTTGTACAATACCGGCATGGGCAACACGCAGATTCACGAAGCGCTGGCGCGCCACCGGCTGTGCGGCAAGGTGGTGTATGTGACGCACGAACTTTACCAAACCACCCGTGAGCTGCTGGCCAAACGCGTGCTGACGCTAACGCTCGACCAAAACACCCTGCGTCACGCACAACTGGCGCTAACGCTGCTACTGCGACATCTGGAAGAGGGTGAGCAACCAGAGACCTATCAGCCCGGTAAAGTCGACTTTATGCTGTTTACGCAAGAGAATTTTGCCTGATTCGACTTTGTCTTTTATCGCCAGCGCGGTTAAATCGGCGTGATAGCGTGCTGCTACACTCAGTAGCAGCAAAAATCTTTTCACAACAAGGCGAACGCATTATGTCGGAAAATCAGTATCAGCCCGCGAAAGTCTGGACCTGGGACCCGGAAGCCAAAGGTAACGGGGCGAAGACTAACCGTCCAACCGCCGGGCCGACGCATGAGCAAACGCTGCCGGTCGGTAAGCATCCGCTGCAGCTCTATTCGCTGGGGACGCCAAACGGCCAGAAAGTGACCATTCTGCTGGAAGAGCTGCTGGCGCTCGGCGTGCAGGAAGCGGAGTATGACGCCTGGCTTATCCGCATCGGCGACGGCGATCAGTTCTCCAGCGGCTTCGTTGAGGTTAACCCCAACTCAAAAATTCCGGCGCTGCGCGACCACTCGATCACGCCGCCACTGCGCGTGTTTGAATCCGGCAATATCCTGCTCTATCTGGCAGATAAATTCGGCCACTTTATTCCCTCTGACGTGGCGGGCCGCACGGAAACCCTGAACTGGCTGTTCTGGTTGCAGGGATCCGCGCCTTACCTTGGCGGCGGTTTCGGCCACTTCTATCACTACGCGCCAGAAAAAATTGAATACGCCATCAACCGCTTCACGCTGGAAGCCAAACGTCAGCTTGATGTGCTGGATCGCCAGCTGGCGGACCACCGTTTCCTCGCCGGCGACGAATATACCATTGCCGATATCGCAACCTGGCCGTGGTACGGCAATCTGGTGCTGAATAACCAGTACGGTGGCGGCGAATTCCTCGATGTGCAGTCGTACAAAAATGTGGTGCGCTGGGCAAAAGAGATTGCCGACCGTCCGGCGGTGATCCGCGGACGTAAAGTAAACCGGGCATTTGGCGCCGAGCCGCAGGATCAGCTGCTGGAACGGCACGATGCGAGCGATTTTGATACCAATACTGAAGACAAGCGTCAGGCGCGAGGCGAACAATAATGGCCGCATATGTCGTTATGATTAAAGACGAAACGCTGGACAAAGACGAGCTGGCCACCTATTCGCAGAAAGCCGGCGCGGCGCGTGGCGATCACCACATCACGCCACTGGCGTTTTACGGCGATCTGGAGGTACTGGAAGGGCGCGATGCTGAAGGCGTGGTGGTGCTGCAGTTTGAAGATGCCGAGGCCGCCAAAGCCTGGTACTTCAGCCCGGCCTACCAGGAAGCCAAAGCGCATCGCCTGAAAGGCGCCAACTACCGCGTACTGCTGGTGAACGGCGTGGCGTAATGGATGACGTAACCCGTTGCTAAGCAAGGGTTATCTGCGGCGCGATCCCTCGCGCCGCGATTAAACCCAGCGCGGTTAATCCAGCGTAATCCGCACCACGCTATCCGGCCCTTGCGGCGAGCGATCTTTATTGAGTCCCTGCTTCACCGTCACGTACAGCGTCTGACCATCTGGCGACACCAGCAGGCTGTTAGGGTGGGTCGGCAGCGTCCAGCTATTTTTCACTGCGTAGGTCGTCGCGTCCAGCTGCAGCACTTTGCCGCCGAGTCGCTGGCTGATGTAAATCTCGTTGCGCTTCGCATTGAATTTGATGCCAAGCGAATCGCCGACATCCAGGCGTTTGATCACCTTACCGCTGCGCTCATCGAACACCAGCGTGGTTTTGCCCTTAGAATTGTCAGTGACGTACAGGCGGCCATTGGCGGCATCTTCGGCCAGATTTAACAGCAGATACTCTTTGCCATCGCCAGGCGTCCAGCGCTGCTCAATTTTGTGACTGCGCGGATTGATCACCAGCACTTCGCCACTGCCGTTCGCCGCGTAAATACGGTCGGTTGATGCCGAATAGAGCAACCCGGTCACCCACTTGCCGGCGTTTTTGATGGTGGTTTTCAGCCGCAGCGTATTCGCATCGACCACCCAAATCATCGCCGGATTCTCAATCGCACCGATGTACAGCAGGCCGTCATGCAGCAGGATTTCACGCGCGCCAACCGGATTGCCTTTGTCGTTTTTCCGGCCAAACAGCTGACGCTGCAGCACTTTACCGCTTCTGGCGTCCACTTTTGTCACGCCACCGTCCAGCGTGTTGGTAATGTACAGCACGCTGCCGTCCGGTGAAGCCGTCATGCCAAAGTTTTTCAGATCGGTATGGGTTTCGCCCAGCGTCGCCAGCGTGCGGGCATCCAGACGATACAGCACGCCACCGTTGACGGTTTTAAATGCCTGCGCGCTGGCTACATACAGCGCAGCCGGATCGCCCGGCACATAGGCCATTTCATACAGGCCGTCGCCCAGTTCACGCTGCTGTACCTTCTCCGCTGCCGCTGGCTTAGCCGCGGCGGCAGGCGCTACTGATTTTTTAGCCGGCGCCTGACAGGCGCTCAGGCTCATGGCTGCCAGCAGCGCCAGAGCCAGCGCGGTGGCGCGCGGGCGTAATGATGAAGTCATTGCTGTCTCCGGTAAGGACCGATGGGTTACCTGCGCGAGCAGGAAGTATAAAAAGGAATGAGAATCATACGCATTATTGTATCAGCCGTAAATGTGCCTGATCGGTGGCAGCAGGCGCAGGGCTGCGCTGCGTCAATGCCCTCCCCTCAAATTGCCACTTGTAGTATGCTTGACGGCATTCCTGCCTCAGATGTTGACTTAAAAAATGATGGTTCCTGACTATTTAATCAGTGTGTTGCTAACAGCCCATAACAGTGAAAAATTTCTGCCTGACACGCTGGCGAGTTTAGAAAAGGCCTGTCATGGTGTTGAGCAGTATATTGAATTTATTCTTATCAATGACGCATCCGTCGACAACACAGCAGCGTTACTCGATGATTTTTCCCGGCGGCATCCGCAGGCGAAAGTATTTAATATTGATTACCGCAACATTGGCCGGGTGCGTAATTTTGGCGTTCAGCAGTGCAGCGGTGAATATATTACGATGCTGGATGGCGACGATCAGTTGCTGGCCGACGCCCTCGCCGATATTGTCCGCTACCTGAAAAGCCATCGTCCGGATGCACTGTTCACGGCGCTTAATGAGGTATATGAATCCCGGCCTCAGCACATCACGTGGCAGGGCATGCAGGCGGAAACACTGTCACGGCATCAGGCTATTGAAAAATTCCTGATCCATCGCGATTTGCAGGCGCACTTTATCGGTCAGTTTATTAAGCGCACCATGCTGCTGGCACATCCCTTCCCGGATTATACCTGCTACGAGGACGCCTGGCTTTTCCCGGAAATCCTGGTCAGCAGTGATGCAATCGCTTATAGCCGCCAGAGCCCTTATCTCTATTTTAAACGCGGCAACAGCTTATCCAGCCAGCTGGATAAACACAAAATTTCACTCTTAGTGAGCGCAACGCAGCATATGGATGAGGTGTTGCAGGAGCGCTATCGTAATCTGCTATCCTGCCACTGGATTAATATTGCACATAAACATCGGGAAGCCCTGGATAATCCTGACGACAGGAAGCAGGTTATTGAGGCGATCACTAAAATCAGGCCGCTGTCTTTTCTTTTCGATAGTAAAATCAGAACCAGCTTTAAAAAGAAATACCTGGCTCTGAAGTTAAACAAACCGCTGTAACTACCGGGCGCTATGCCGGCGCCGGTTTATCAGGACGATGCTTTCTCAGGCGGATGAATCATGGCATAACTGATGATAATCGCCATCACCAGGATCAGCACCGAACCACTCTGAATTAACACCGTGTCGGTCAGCCCGAAGATGATAATTGACAGCGGCAGCAGCGTTAATCCGGCGACGCCGCGGCGTGCGGCTACTATCAGCAGCACCAGGTAAAAAATCAGCAGGGAAAGTGCGCCAGCGATCCCCTGCAGCGAAAGCGTTTCAAGGAAATCATCGTGCAGGTGATACATGACGTTTTTATACGCTTCGGGATTGTGGCGCTCATGCTGCGTGATGTATTCCCGTGCTTTTGCCGTGCGCTGATCCGGACTTTGCCCCAGCAGCGACCACGAAACGCTGTGCCAGCCGCCTTTCCAGATAGAGAAACGGGCGCCAATCGAGGTGTTATTGTTGGTCTGATAAGTATCAACTTCATTGTGAATGCTGTCTAAGCGCTGCCAGACGCTGCCCGGCATAAATAAAGCGCCCACGATAATAAACAGCGCTAACACCACCAGCGAAATTTTACCCGCCCAGCGATGGGTAAAATAAAACCAGGCCAGATAAATCAGTGGCAGGGTTAATACGCCGGCGCGTGACTCGGTCAGAATCATCAGCATCATATTCACGACAAAGACCGCGCTGAATAAGATCATTTGTCCGCCGCGATGGGAGATTACCCGGTGGCCGGTGTACAAAGTACAGAGCGCCAGCGCGGTAATCAGATAAGAGACGGTACCGGCGGAATCGGTCAGCAATCTGATGCGGGTCAGCGTTTTTGCGTGTTCACTGATAGCGAAACCTAACGTCACCAGCAGCCCGACAAATAAGATGGCGCTGCAGGTTATCAGGAGTGGACGGCTAAGATAGTGGCGCCAGGCGATGATAAAATAGCTGAGAAAAGCCGCGATAATAAACAGCTTACCGCCCTGGAAGTAGTTATTCACCACGTCACTGAATTCAGCGTGGGAAAACATCTTTGCCCAGATGAGCCTGACCAGCCCAATGAACAGCAGCGGAAGCGCTACCGTTATGGCCGTTTTATCTGTTAGCCACTGTTTTTTCACCGCCAGAATTACTAAATACAGAGCCACCAGATAACTGGAAAAATAGAATATTTTGCGCGGTAAGGCTTCAACCACCAGTGACGACGCCAGCGCGATACTCAGCAGCACAAAACAGAGCTGGTAAATATTTTTTCCCGTCATCAGCTGGCGAAAAGCGTGAGCTTGCACTTAACAATACCTCATCTTGATATGTTTCAGGCGCCACAGAATGGCCTGCCACCATCTTTTTTGACGAAAAAGCGACTTATACATTCTTTTTGCCTGCTGCGCATTGACTGGCTGGTCAAACGCCATGGTGGACAGCGGTGAATCCTGATAAATATCGCGATAGTGGTGAACCACAAACTGTTGATTCCATACCTGCCAGGGCTTATCCGCACCGGCATAATGAATCAGGCAGGTTTCCGCCGGCACGTCGAGCGTATAGCCACGATCGTCATGGGCCAGCATGGTCAGGGTATTGAAGCGAGGAGAAACAAAGGTCACTTTATCTTCCAGTAAAATATTCAACGCATCCTGGTCGAGATACTGGAAGTTTCGCCCGTGTTCGGACAGTAAAGTAAACGCGCGTTCGCTGATATTGTCAGCGCGCCATTGCGCCACATCAATCAGCATCATGCCGGCGTTAAAATAGCGCTCGCCGCGCAAGCCGGCATTCTTGGCCAGCACCGGCTGCAGCGAGGCAATTTCACCGACCACCAGCGCAACCGCCTCAGGGCCGGTCGGGATCTGCCACAGTTCATTGAGCGGATTAATGCATACCATATCGGCATCAAGATAGAGCAGTTTTTCCGCCTGCGGCAAAATCAGCGGTGCCAGAAAGCGGTAGTAGGTCGCACGGGTAAAAAGTTCGGTGACCGGCAGCGTGGCAAATAGTTGATCCGGCAGATGATGCAGCGTCACGCCGTGGCGCGATCCCTGAAACAGCCTGGCGAGCCGGGGGTTATCGGCCGGTGTCAGTTCTGAAGAGATCAGATGGAAATGATACACGCGGTCTCCGGCGTGTTTCATGATGGACAGAATCGTGATTAGCGCATGCGCTTTAAACTTTCCGTCAACGCCAAAAACAATATGTTGATCGCTCTGTACCGGAAAAAGTGGTTCGGCGTTTATTTCCTGAAGAACATCATGATTCATTGCGCGCTTCTCTGCTGCGGAGCGCTACACTCCGTAACCACTTAATATGTAGACAATAAAATTGGATTTAGCATAAAACGGTAAAAGATTACCACTTTGGTAAACCCAAAGAAAGCGTAGCACGGTAAGCCAGGAGTTTTCGCAGACGAGACAAAAGCAGCCTCTCCCATCCTGTTATTTACGATGGGAGAAGCACGCTGGAGAATAAAACTACAGCGACGCGCCGCCGCAAATTACCAGCTCCTGTCCGGTAATGGCAGCGGCAGCCGGCGATAGCACAAAGCCAGCCAGCGCGGCCACCTCTTCGGGATGGATATAGCGTCCGATAGGCGGCAGTTTCGGCGGCGAGCTGGCGCGGTCCGGCTGCAGCAGCATCGGCGTGGCGGTGGCACCGGGAGCGATCACATTGACCGTAATGCCCTGCGGAGCCAGTTCGGCGGCCCAGCTGCGCGCCATGCCCACCATCGCCGCCTTGGTGCTGACATACTGGCTGCGATTCGCCGCGCCGCGTGACGTGCGGCTGCCGAGCAGCAGAATACGATCGCCGTGGCCCATCTGCGGCAGCAAGGTGTTGGCCATGATTTGCGCCACCTGCACGTGCAGATACCACAGCCGCGCCCCCTGCTCTTCCTCCAGCTCACCCAGCGGCGCGGCCAGCATCATGCCTGCCGCGTGCACCAGCGCATCCACCTTCGCCAGCCCGGCCAAAGCCCGTTTCAGCTGACCGGCGTCAAACAGGTCGACGCTGACGGAGGTAAACGCCGGATGATCTTTCTCCACCGGCGTACGGCTAAAACCGGTGACCTGCCAGCCCTGTGTCAGCAGCTCATCGGCAATCGCCGCACCAATGCCGGAACTGACACCGGTCACCAGCGCATGGCGGCTCATGCTTTGTCCCTCACCCAGTTCTCCTCCACCCGCACGTATTTGATGGCCTGACGAAAGTAGGTGTAGGCAATGTGCAGTGCGCCGTCCGCGCTCTGTTTAATGCTGGGATAGGAGAACTCACGGTTCAGTTTCTCCTGCGAGTTGTTGGTCATGCAGTAGCCGTCCCCTTCATCCAGATTGCGCTGCCACGGCCAGCTTTCCCCGCCATCCGGCGAAATAGCCACCGTCATCGGCGCGCGCGGTGCGCCCCAGAAGGCGGTCCGTGCGCCCTGAACCACCGGCTGCGCCGCCACGGCCACCGCCGCGTCATCTCGTCAATTTCGTCGTACAGTGAGGGGCGACGCTCGCTGGCCCCGGCGGCGCTCATGGGGTTAAACACCAGCGCCAGCTGGCCATTGTGCAAGCGTGGTCACCTGAATCGATGAGTTGTTATTCGGCAGATCGGTCGGCTCCGGCACGGACCAGCTTTCGCCGCCGTCGTTGACTGGCTGTAATAAATATTATCCGCCCAGCGGCTGCGGAACAGGGCCACCAGGGTGCCATCGGGCAGCGGCGGTGATGTTCATATGCACGCAGCCCAGGCTGTCCGGTACCTCGACATCGCGCCAGCTTTTGCCCCCGTCGGCGGAGATTTTTACCGCGCTGATATCATCATTGCCGACCCATTTCTCACCCGGCTGGGTGCGGCAATAGAACACCGGCAGCAGCCAGTTGCCATTCTCCAGCACGATAATCGGCTGGCGAATAAAGGTGCCGGGTTTATCGAGCAGCGTGCCGATGTCCCCCCAGCTTTGACCCAAATCCCGGGACTGGCGATAGCGCACAATAGCCGTGTCCTGGTTGCCGGACATCTGCGCGGTCCACAGCAGCCACAGCACGTTATCCGGCGCGAGGAACAGAACCGGGTTCTGTTCGGAGCGCGTCGGATCGTCCGAGAGTTTCACCGCATCGCTCCACTGCTGCGCTGCCCGGCGCCAGGCGCGAGCACCGTAGACGGAAATATCCGCGATGCCTTCCTGCGTGCCGCCAAACCAGACGCACAGCAGGTCGCCGTCCGGCAGCGGCAGCAGATTCGCCGCGTGGTTTTGCGGGCAGGGCGAAGGCAGCATCGCCGTGAGCTGCTGCGCGTCCTGCGCGTGCGGATGAAGCTTACCGTTACGTTCGACGGTAATGGTTGAGCGGACATATCAGACTCCATTGTTTTGAACAGGTTGCGAGGAATCAGCGTGCTTTTTGCGCTGCGGCTGGCGTGACGGGATCAGGCGGTCCATCACCATGATCACCGCCGGGGTTATCAGCGCGATGTACATATTGTTGATGCCAAACGGATCGCCCAGCAGATACCAGACCGAGGTCACGACGCAGGCACCAATCAGCCCGGCGTTCGCGCCGCGTGTGCTGTTAAAGAACGGCGCGTAGAAAGCGATGACCGCCACCACGGAAATTGACAGGCGAATGGCGCGGGTAAAGAACGAGAGCTTCAGCACTTCCGGGACCAACAGCACGAAAATCAGCGGCAGGAAACCAATCAGCAGGGACAGCCAGCGCGTGGCCTTAAATTCCTGTTCGGGCGTCGGGTTGCGGTACGGGACGTAAAAATCTTTGACCACCAGCGAGGCGATGGCCAGCGCCACGGTACTGACGCTGACAAAGATGGACGCCACCAGAGAGGTGGTGACCAAACCGGCCAGCCACGGGTTCATATCCTGCAGGAAAATCGGCATCGCATACAGGCTGTTGATCTCCGGATGCAGGTATTTTGCCGCCACGCCAATCACCGCAATGGCCAGCGCAATCGGCAGGCAGAAGAAGAACGCGACCCAGGTGGAGCGCTTCGCCGATTTCACATCTTTGGTCGAGGAGATTGCCTGAATCACAAACTGGGTGCAGAAGATGGATCCGATGGTGCCAATCAGCCAGGCAAAAATGGTGCTGGGCGCCGAAGTTACCATCCCAGGTCCAGTAGAAGTCCGGCATGTTTTCGATCATCGGCGTGAAACCGCCGGTTTTGGACAGAGCAAAGCCCATGATGGCCAGAATACCGAAATATTTCAGCGCGCTGTGCAGCAGCGTCACCCACGCCACGCCTTTCATGCCGCCGAACGCGAAATAGAAGGTACTGACGATGGCGGTGATAAATGCCGCCGCCGGGAGATCAACTTTCAGTACCGTCGAAATCGCCGCCGCGCCGCTGACGTAGTTGCCGACGTTCACCAGCAGCAGAGCGTAGATCATGATGATGGAGATAATATTTTTGGTGCTGTTGCCGTACCTCTCGGCAATCGCGCCGGAGATGGTGATCTTGCCGGTGTTGTAGATGCGTTTTACCAGCAGAAGACCAAACAGCGGGAAGCCAATCGCGGCGCCGATCACCGACCAGGACGCGGCAAAACCATCCTCAAACGCCGCCTGCGCGGTGCCGATGGTGGATTTTGCGCCGATGTATTCAGACATCAGCAGAATGCCGACAATAAACGCGGGCATCGCACGCGGGAGCCTTCCATAAAATCGCCGGTGTTTTTACTGCGGAACCGGAAGGTCAGCCAGGTGGTGAACAGGATGTAGGCAATGACAATGCCGACAATAATCACCATCCCTTCTGCAGAGAACTGTTTCATGTTCGCCTCATTGATAACGTAGGGTCGTGGTGCGTGCCGGGCTTCACACGCACCGTTAATGAGGCGGCCATGATTATTGTTGTTGCGTCGCTGCGCTGGCTACCCCGCACCGTGCAAAATGATTTACTTCACTCAAAAATGAATAAATTTACGCACAGGCAGGGCAATTTATAGATTAACTGGCGCTTAATTAGTTTGATCATGCTCACAAACAGTCAAATGTGATTAATAATAATCAAACCTGGCTGTGTGAGATAGCGAGGCAGACTGCGCACCTGGTCACGGCCACCGCGCCGGGCAGCCGCGAACGTCAGGCGAGACTGTCGTTTTCCAGTTTCTGCCGTTTGCGCAGATGAGGGAACAGCGCCATCCACAGCGCCACGACCACCAGGGTGCCGACACCGCCAATCGCCGCTGCGGGCACCGCACCGAACCATGCGGCCAACAGGCCGGATTCGAACTCACCCAGCTGGTTAGAGGTATTGATGAAAATGGCGTTGACCGCGTTGACGCGCCCGCGCATCTCATCCGGCGTGTCCAGCTGCACCAGCGCGCCGCGAATCACCATGCTCACCATATCGAAGCCGCCGAGTGCCGCCAGCGCCAGCAGCGAGAGCCACAGCTGCGTCGACAGCGCAAATACCAGCGTAGCCAGACCAAAACCGGCTACCGAGCCAAACATGATCATGCCCACGTGCTTTTCCAGCTTGTGACGGCTGAGCCACACCCCAACCAGCAGCGCCCCGACCGACGGGGCACCGCGCAGCATGCCCAGCCCCCACGGACCGGTATTGAGAATATCCTGGGCGAAGATCGGCAGCAGCGCCGTGGCGCCGCCCAGCAGCACGGCAAACAGATCGAGCGAGATCACCCCAAGCACATCTTTGCGCTCGCGGATGAAGCGGACACCGGCAAACATGGTGCTGAGGCTGGCCGGAATACGTGCCTGCGGCGGTCGTTCGTAGCGCAAACGGCTGACCAGCACAATCGACAGCAGATAGAACAGCGCCGAAACACCGTACACCACCTCCGGCCCGGCCACGTACAGTAAGCCGCCCAGCGTCGGACCGACAATCACCGCCGCCTGACCGCCCACCGAGCTGGCCGCCATGGCGCGCGCGAGGATGGGCGGCGGTACCAACGCTGGCAGCATTGAGGTGATTGCCGGCCACTCCAGCGCTTTGGCCAGCGAAATCAGGAACACCAGTCCCCAGATTTCAATCCGGCCCGCCCAATGCAGCAGCGTCAGCGCCACCAGCCCGAGCAGCGCCAGCCACTCAATCAGCTGCCCCAGCAGCACGATGCGGCGACGGTCATACTGATCCGCAAGATGACCCGCCGGCAGCGCCAGCAATACAGAAGGTAAGAATTGCATCAGACCGATCATGCCCAGCGCCATAGCACTGTGGGTAAGCGCATAGATTTGCCAGCTGACGGCCACGGAGAACATCTGAAAACCAAACGATGAACAGGTACGCGCCAGCCAGAAGGCGACGAACGACCTGTGTCGCAGCAGCGAATCTTCCGCTGCGGTGACCGGTGAACCCATAGTTTTATCCCATCCTGAAGCAGAACCGGCCGGCGTCATGGCACCGGCCTGGTGAAAAGCCACCATCGGCTTTCCTTATGTTTTTCACGCCATAGAGTGCGATAACTGACCGGAGCAGGCAATGGCTGGATGTGCGCTGTAAAAACAGGTGTTTATACGGATTCAGGGTTAAAGCTGGCGCGCAGAATATTAGCAGACTGATTGTTTTACTGTGAAAATAGTCAAAACATTCCAGATAATTCAATAAAACGTTAATTACCGCCAGCACAACGCTTTTTATCTCTTTATCAGAAACAGCTAAAAAAGGTGATCTTTGCCGGCGAATCGATCTATATTGCCCCCTGTGATAATCACAGCAGTCTTCCCGTCCTTATAATAATTAAGACGCTATCGTTCATTAATTTATTCATAGAGATAAATGGAAAACAATTCATACCATCCTTATGTCACTGAGCGTGTCTGTCGCTTCGACGGCACACCTATCGGCGCGTGTTATTCAGCGTCCTTAATGCATTGCGTGCCGGAACGTGATGCATTACTTCATGAAGGCGAGATAATTACTCAACATTATCAGTCAGCGGATGCTGCGGGATTAATAATTATTCCACTGGCGGGAAATAGTGTGATGTCCTTTTTGCATGACGTGGATAATTATTCCAGCCTGCAACATGAGAATGTAAGGCTGGCGATCAACTATGCCACTTTACGTCAGGCAGGATCCGCTTTACGCGCTGTGGCGTCTCGTTTTTCCTTCTGGCTTTACGATCTCGCGCCGCCGGGAACCGAGTGGAAAAATATTACCGATTTTCCCTTCAGCGGTATTGTTCTGAGCGATGACTTCTTCCGTGAAAATTATCTCAAGTTCAGCTTTCCTTTTCTGCTCGCTTCGCTGCGGGAAACACAAGCAGAGGTAATATTACGTACGCCCCAGCTCAAATTACCGGCCGAAGATTACCTGCATTTACAGCTAAGCGGCTGGCAAACGCAGCGGAGTTGTCATCCGCTCCTCACTGGGTAAACGTTTACACAAAATTCTGCGCGTCGGCGTTATCACCCGATTACGCCGGACAGGATGGCGCAATATCCTCATAAAATGTCGTGTCACTGCCTGATAAAAAGAGCAAAGCGCTAAAAAAATCAAACCTGTTAACGTTTTTAAGATAAAATTTAACGCAAAGGGATCATCCTGCTTAACGGAAAAGCACTGACAGAACACCTTAAGTCACTTCGTACTCTATGTCGGGATACAGCCTAATCGGTTGTTTCCTTTGATTTTATGGCAAAGAAAGAGGTCAATATTATGGGGAAAGCTTCCTCATCTTTTGGCGTAATTCGCTTCCTGACGGTGCTGTTTGCACTGCTGACGGGCGCATTTATGCTGATTGGCGGCGTTTGGTTAGCCGCCATTGGAGGTTCCTGGTACTACGTTATTGGCGGTGTGATTATGCTGATCACCGCTGTTCTGCTGTGGCGCCGTAGCGGTTCCGCACTGCTGCTGTATGCCCTGTTGCTGCTGGCAACGCTGGTATGGGGCGTATGGGAAGTCGGCTTCGACTTCTGGGCGCTGGCCCCACGTACCGACGTGCTGGTGATCTTCGGTATCTGGCTGATTCTGCCGTTTGTGTATCGCGGCCTGAATCATGCGGGTAAAGGTGCGCTGGGTGCGATGGCCGTTGCGCTGGTAGCCAGCGTACTGGTGCTGGCGTGGGCAGTATTCCACGATCCGCAGGAGCTGAATGGCAACCTGCCGGAAGCCGCTAACGTCCCGCAGGCCCAGCCGCTGAGTAACATCAACGATGCTGACTGGCCAGCCTACGCGCGTGACCAGCAGGGCACCCGCTTCTCGCCGCTGAAGCAGATCAACGCCAACAACGTGAAAGACCTGAAGGTTGCCTGGGAGTTCCGGACCGGCGATCTGAAAACCGCCAACGATCCGGGTGAAATCACCGACGAAGTGACGCCGATTAAAATCCGCGACACGCTGTACCTTTGCTCGCCACACCAGCGTCTGTTTGCGCTGGATGCGACGACCGGTAAGCAGAAGTGGAAATTCGATCCGGGCCTGAAGCCGAATCCTACCTTCCAGCACGTGACCTGCCGCGGCGTTTCTTACCACGAAGCGCCTGCTGCTGCCGATGCCGCCAACAGCCAGCCTGCGCTGTGCTCACGCCGCATCTATCTGCCGGTGAACGATGGTCGTCTGTTCGCGCTGGATGCCGATACCGGTGCCCGTTGCCCATCCTTTGGCAACAACGGTGAGCTGGATCTGCAGCACAAGCAGCCGGTACAGCACGCCGGGCCTGTATGAGCCTACCTCACCGCCGATCATCACCGATAAAACCATCGTGATTGCTGGTTCGGTAACGGATAACTTCTCTACCCGTGAAACCTCTGGCGTTATCCGTGGTTTCGACGTCAACACCGGTAAACTGCTGTGGGCCTTCGACCCGGGCGCGAAAGATCCAAACGCGATTCCGTCGGATGAACACACCTTCACCTTTAACTCGCCGAACTCCTGGGCGCCGGCCGCGTATGACGCGAAACTGGATACCGTCTACCTGCCAATGGGCGTTACCACGCCGGATATCTGGGGCGGTAACCGCACGCCGGAGCAGGAACGCTATGCGAGCAGCGTTCGTGGCGCTGAACGCCACCACCGGTAAGCTGGTGTGGAGGTATCAGACCGTTCACCACGATCTGTGGGATATGGATATGCCGTCCCAGCCGACGCTGGCCGATATTACCGTCAAAGACGGCAAAACCGTACCGGTGATTTATGCCCCGGCGAAAACCGGTAACATCTTCGTGCTGGATCGTCGTAACGGTAAGCTGGTTGTGCCTGCACCGGAAAAACCGGTACCGCAGGGCGCGGCGAAAGGTGATTACGTCAGCACCACCCAGCCGTTCTCTGACCTGAGCTTCCGTCCGAAGCAAAACCTGAGCGGTGCAAGGACATGTGGGGCGCCACGATGTTTGACCAGCTGGTGTGCCGCGTGATGTTCCAGCAGCTGCGCTATGAAGGCATCTTCACGCCGCCGTCTGAGCAGGGCACGCTGGTCTTCCCGGGTAACCTGGGGATGTTCGAGTGGGGCGGCATCGCGGTTGATCCCCATCGTCAGATCGCCATCGCTAACCCAATGGCGCTGCCGTTTGTGTCTAAGCTGATTCCGCGCGGTCCGGGCAACCCGATGGAACCACCGCAAGGCGCAAAAGGCGGTTCCGGTACCGAAGCCGGCATTCAGCCGCAGTATGGTGTGCCGTTTGGCGTCACGCTGAACCCGTTCCTGTCGCCGTTTGGTCTGCCGTGTAAACAGCCGGCCTGGGGTTACATTTCAGCGGTCTGGATCTGAAAACCAACCAGATCGTGTGGAAGAAACGTATCGGTACCGTTCGCGATAGCTGCCCCCGATGCCGGTTCCGGTGCCGTTCAAAATGGGTATGCCAATGCTGGGTGGCCCAATCTCCACCGCCGGTAACGTGCTGTTCATCGCCGCAACCGCAGATAACTACCTGCGCGCGTACAATATGAACAACGGTGAGAAACTGTGGCAGGGGCGTCTGCCAGCGGGTGGCCAGGCAACGCCGATGACCTATGAAGTGAATGGCAAGCAGTACGTTGTCATCGCGGCCGGTGGTCACGGTTCGTTTGGCACCAAGATGGGCGATTACGTAATTGCCTATGCGCTGCCAGATGCGAAGTAATTTTTCGCACTGAAGTAAAAAAGCGGGCAATGCCCGCTTTTTTTTCACGCCGGTCAGGCATGATCCTGCGGTTAAGCTTTACGCAGCACCCGCGCATTCAATAGCGCGCACAGCGCCATAATCACACAGGTGGCGAGAAACACCGGGCGCATACCAAACGCGCCGCCGATAAAGCCACCGAACAGCGGGCCGCTCACCTGGCCGACATACTGAGCCGAGGTCGCATAGCCCAGCATTTTCCCGACCTGCCGCTGCGGCACATTATGACGAATCAACGCCGTCACGCAGGGCATCAGGCCGCCCAGCGCCATCCCCATCAGGAAACGCAGCAGCACCAGCTGCCACGCCGCGCTAATAAACGCCTGCGGAATCAGCAGCAGCGCGCAGACCAGCAGGCCATAAATCAGCACGCGCGCATGTCCGATGCGGTCGGCCAGCCGGCCAAGGCGCGGCGCGGAGAGAATGCTGCCCAGCGCGGCGGCCGCCATCACCAGCCCGGCCGTTACCGTCACCGCGTGATCGCCATGAACAAACTGCGCGATATACAGCGTGATAATCGGCTCAATCGACATATTGGCAAAAATCAGCAGCATGCCCGACAGCCACATCAGCCGCACCACTGGCCGGTTGATCGACGCCTCCGGCTCATCCCCCTCCCCGGCTGCGGCTTTCTTCGCCGCACGTGGCGCTTCTTTCAGCAGAAAAGTGGTGGCGAGAAACGCAAGAAAAATCACCGCGCCGGTGAGCCAGAAAGTGTGGCGGATACCGATCAGCGGTGGCAGCACGCCGCCCAGCAGCGGGCCGACCACATTACCGGCCATGATGCCGGAGGACAGCACGCCCAGCGCCCAGCCGGTCTGCGCTTTCGGCGTTTGCGCCGCCACCAGAATGGTGGAGCCCGACGCATAGCCGCCGAGCAGACCGGCCAGCAGGCGCAGCGCTACCAGCTGCCACGGCGCGGTGGCCATACCAATCAGCGACATGGCGACGGCCATTCCGAGGCTGGCGCGGATCAGCATCAGCTTGCGGCCATAGCGATCCGCCAGTTTGCCCCACAGCGGTGCCGTCAGCGCCGCGCTGAGAAAGGTGGCACCGTAGGCGGCGCCTGACCAGCGCGCAATCGCGGCCGGTTCCTGCACGCCCAGCTGCTGCACATAAAGGGGCAGAAAGGGCAGCAGCAGGGTCATGGCGACGATAGTGCTGAACGAGCCCAGCACGCAAACCCACAAATTGCGCCGCCAGTGTTGCTGCTCAGGCGCTAACGCGATAGAAGAGTGCGACATAGTGATATCCCTGTTTTTGGCTTTTTTAGCAGACTATCAGCGGTAGCACACAGAAAACAGGGAGAAGCGGATATTTGCCAGCCAGCGCGCTATTGTTGCCATAAAACAACAATCATGACGCACCCAGCGCGGTGATCAGCGCGTCGCAGAGTAAGGTGATCGGTGACGAGGGCTGCGGCTGCTCTTTCAGCAGCAGGTAACTGTGCAGGCGATCCATCTGCCATTCCGGCAGCACCTGCTGAATCTCGCCGCGCGCCAGCGCCTCCTGCGTCATATAGGCGGGCAGATACGCCACGCCGGTTCCGGCCAGGGCCGCATTAAGCAGCGCCATGCTGTTATTCGCGCGAAAGCGGCTGTGCACATCCAGCGCCAGGCGCTGCTTATCACGGCGAAACGGCAACGCCGCCGTGTGTGCCGGGCCGTGAAACAGCAGCAGATCGTGGCGCATCAGACGTTCGGGATGATCGATGGCCGGATGCGCGGCCAGATACGCTGGCGACGCATACAGTCCCCAGTCAATGCTGCTCAGTTCGCGGTAGTTTGCGACTTCCGGCGCACGCGCGCGGATCACAATCGCCACGTCCGCACTGGGCTGCGGATCGTCGCTGGTGGTCAGTTCGAGATCGACGTTGATGTGAATGTGACGGCGGATAAAGGTATTCAGCGTCGGCACCACGCACTGGCAGCCGAAGGTGATCGGCGCCTGCAGCCGCACGTTGCCGGCAGGCTGCTGATGCACCTGCTGCACAAACGCGTCGGCGCGATGCATCTCTTCCAGCATGCGGGTGCAGAACGGATAGTAAGCCTGACCCAGCTCGGTCAGCGCCACTTTGCGCGTGGTGCGCTGCAGCAGTTTGATACCCAGCCGCACCTCCAGCCGGGCGATTTCGCGGCTGACGTGCGATTTTGATACCCCCAGCGTACGGGCCGCTTCGCTGAAACTTTGCCGCTCAACGACGCGCGCAAACAGCATCATGGCGGTGAGATTATCGCTGTTGTCCATGTTCTCTGGCTGATTTGAAAGAGTGAGAACCGCAGCTTAAAAGCAAAAACGCGAATGCGCACCCGATTTCCCGTTACGCAGCGGCCACGGGAAATCGGGCGAGGGATGTCACACCGCCACCGCTAGCGGAAACAGCAGGCGGTCCGGCTCGACGCGACGCTGACGCCGCAGCTGGCCTGGCGTGACGCGAAAATAATTTTTAAAGGTGCGGGTGTAAGCCTGCTGGGTATCAAAGCCGTAGCTCATCGCCACCTGCAGAATCGCCTCGTCACTGTTGATCAGCGTGAGCGCTGACTCAGTCAGCCGGCGCTGGCGAATGTATTCTGCCAGTGAAAAACCGGTGTGCTGACGGAACAGACGTTGCAGATGCCAGCGGGAATATCCCGAGCGGCGTGCTACTTCATCCAGATGCAGATCGTGCCCTAAATTTTTTTCAATCCACTCCAGCAAACTACGGATAAATTCGCGCTGATTCATGACTTCCTCCGGCGTCGGTAAAATGTCCAGTGACGTCACTGTAGCGCGTTAAATTTATCCCTTAATTAGCAGAAAATTAGCGCAGAATTAGCAAGCAAAAAAACGGCTTTCCCGACGAAACAGCGCGCCAGGTTAATTCTGCGCTAATTATCGGGCGCTACACTGCGACAAGTTATTCAGGAGGGCATCATGCGTGTGCTGCTGGTAGAAGATGATGAAATGATCGGCGCCAACCTGCAGCAGGCGCTGGAGGCCGCCGGCTGGTCGGTGGACTGGGTGCGTGACGGCGTATTTGCCAGCAACGCCTGGCAGGAAGGCGGTTACACCTGCGTCCTGCTCGATCTCGGTTTACCGCGTGAAGATGGCATCAATGTGCTGCGCCGTGCGCGCACGCGCGGTGACATGACGCCAGTGCTGGTGCTGACCGCGCGTGATACCGTGCAGCAGCGCATCCAGGGCCTGGACAGTGGCGCCGATGACTACTTACTCAAACCCTTTGATCTGCAAGAGGTTCTGGCGCGTATGCGAGCCATCACCCGACGCCGCCACGGTGCGGCGGACTCCCTGCTGGGCAACGGCGACGTGCAGCTCGATATGATGACGCGTGAAGTGCTGTACAAAGGCCAGCGCGAGCAGCTGACCGCACGTGAATACGCCCTGCTCTATGCGCTGCTGGAACGCCCGGGCGCGATCCTGTCGCGTGAGCAGTTAGAAAACCGCATCTACGGCTGGGGCGAAGAGGTCACCAGCAACGCCGTGGACGTGCTGATTCATGGCATGCGGCGCAAACTCGATAACGAAGTGATTCGCAACGTACGCGGTCTGGGCTGGCGGGTACCGGCAATATGAGATCCTTTACGTTTATGCGGTCGCTGCGCAACAAACTGCTGGCCACGCTGGTGCTGCTGCATCTGGCGATGATCGGCGGTGTCACCTGGTATTTCTACCACTGCTATGGCGACATGATGGGCACCATGAAGGACGACCAGCTCGCCAAAATTGCCGATGCCTGGTCAAGCAGCCAGCGCATGCCGGCACTGATGCCGATGGTGATGCAGCAGGAGAAGCTGAAAAGTACCTATATCGTTCAGCTCTGGGACACCAATAATCATCTGCGCGCCAGTTCCTGGCCGGCGCTGCATGCGCCCCTGCAGAGCAAAAAAGGCTGGTCAGA
This sequence comes from Enterobacterales bacterium, assembly GCA_039593635.1. Taxonomy (GTDB): domain Bacteria; phylum Pseudomonadota; class Gammaproteobacteria; order Enterobacterales; family Enterobacteriaceae; genus Enterobacter. Next base: position 152,685 of record JBCNOW010000019.1, on the reverse strand, counting down.
TTTAAAAGTTGGCGACTGCGGCGATGACTGCCAGTGGCGCGTTTACACCCGTCCCGGCGAGCTGGGCAGCGAGATCGGCAATATTCAGGTGCTGCACAACGTCGGCTACATGAAGAGCCTGATGGTGAAACGCGTACTCTCCGCCATCATTCCGCTCATCCTGATGATGCCGCTGTCGCTGCTGGTGATCTGGCTGGTGGTACGGGCCATTACGCGCGATCTGCGCGTAGCGTCGCGCCAGATTGCGGCGCAGGAAACCCTGCATCCGCACAGCGTGTCGCCGGACGGTCTGCCGGACGAAGTGCTGCCGCTGGTCGATGCCTATAACTCGCTACTGGATAAACTACGCGCGGCCTGGTCGTCACAGCGCCAGTTCCTTGAGGATGCCGCGCATGAACTGCGCACGCCGGTCACCGCCGTCACGTTACAGCTGGAGAACCTGCGTCAGCACATCCTGCCGGGCGAAGCCAGCCGCCAGTTTGATCAGCTGGAAGCGGGCGTCACGCGCACGCGCCATCTGGTGACGCAGTTGCTGAATATCTCACGCCAGGAGGATCAGTCCGTGGTCGCCAGCGTCGAGACCATTGAGCTTGATGACCTGCTGAAGGAGAGCATTGAGCAACTGATGGTGGTGGCGGACAAGCGCGGCATTGATATCGGCTTCAACGGCACCGCGCACTATCGTCTGCACGCCAGCCGATCCGATCTGCGCAGCCTGTTCGATAACCTGATCGGCAACGCCATGCTGCACACGCCGGAGGGCAGCCTGGTGGATGTGCTGCTGCATCGCGTCGGTCATCATACGGTAGTGGATATTGTCGATAACGGCCCCGGCATGCCGGAGTCGTTTATCGAGCGCGCCTTCGATCGCTTTACCCGCTCGCCGGATGTCCAGGCGCAGGGCAGCGGCTTGGGATTGTCGATCGTGCGCAGCGTGGCGCAAAAGCATCAGATGCAGGTGGCTCTGTCGAATTGCCTGAACCCGCAGGGTGAAGTGTGTGGCCTGCAGGTGCGCGTTACCCTACCCTGACGTCTTCCCTCCTCCGGCGCGATAATCCGCGCCGGCTATTTTCTTCTCCCGCCAGTTCTCTGCGTATCCCGACAACGTAAACGGTTGCGGGGTTCCGTTCGTTACACGGCCTTTATGTGATCAACTTCACATATTTACTGAATCGAAATGCAACACTTTTTGACAAACGTGATCAAAATCTATTTTCTATCGCTCTGTTACAGGCACATTACGCGGGCCTGAAAATCCGGCGCGTCAGACCGGCGACAACAGCACACTGCCCATCCCCTGGGATCGATTTCACCCGATCGCAGCATTTGCGCGGCGATCACGAGCAAGTGGTTAAAAAATAATGAAATTTAAAACACTGATAGCAGGGGCCTTACTGGCCAGTAGCTGGACCGGCGCCGCACAGGCGGCGGAAAGCGATCCGCAGTACCTTTCTGACTGGTGGCATCAGAGCGTGAACGTGGTAGGCAGTTATCACACCCGCTTCGGACCCCAGTTCAACAATGATGTGTATCTCGAATACGAAGCCTTTACTAAAAAGGACTGGTTTGATTTCTACGGCTACCTTGACCTGACCAACTTCTTTGGCGTGGGTAACAGCAATGCCAACGGTATTTTTGACCACGGTTCGCCGATGTTCATGGAAATTGAGCCACGCTTCTCCATCGATAAGCTGACCGGCACCAGCCTGGCATTCGGACCGTTCAAAGAGTGGTACTTCGCAAACAACTACATCTACGACATGGGTCGCAACAGCGATAGCCGTCAGAACACCTGGTACATGGGTCTGGGTACTGACATCGATACCCATAGCGATATCGGCCTGTCACTGAACGTGTACGCGAAATACCAGTGGGAAAACTACGGCGCGGCGAATGAAAATAGCTGGGATGGTTATCGCTTCAAGGTGAAATACTTTGTACCGATTACCGACCTGTGGGGCGGCAAGCTGAGCTATATCGGCTTCACCAACTTTGACTGGGGTTCCGATCTGCGTGACAAGTCTGACCGCTCACGCACCAGCAACTCAATTGCCTCCAGCCACATTCTGTCGCTGAACTACGATCACTGGCATGTCTCTACCGTGGCGCGTTACTTCCACAACGGCGGCCAGTGGGCTGATGGCCAGGAGCTCAACTTCGGCAACGGTCCGTTTGAAGTGAAATCAACCGGCTGGGGTTACTACCTGGTGGTGGGTTACAACTTCTAAACCGCTTCCGGCGTGGCCGCTCACCATCGCGGCCACGCCAGTCTGTTACGCCTGTGGCTTCACCACGTTGATGCGCCATGGGATGCCGAACTTATCGATAAACATCCCGAAGCCGTTCGACCAGAAAGTTTTTTGCCATTCAGTGGTCACTTTGCCGCCCGCAGAGAGCTTATCAAACCAGGCTTTACCCTCCGCTTCATCTGGCGTGGCCAGGCTCACCGCATAACCGGCATGTTCGGACGCCGGTGGCTGGGCGGTATTGCCATCACTCAGCATCAGCTCGCCCTGACCAATGCGCAGATGCGCATGCATAATCTTTTCCGGCGGCAGCGGCGGTGCCGACCGATCGCCCACCTGCTCGCCCTGCTCCGGCATATCGCCAAACGTCATTTTTTGCAGAATTTCACCGCCGGTGGCCTCCAGATAGAAGGCAATGGCTTCTTCACAGCGGCCGTAGAGAAATAAATAAGGACTCACCTGCATCGTAACCTCCGTTGAGAGTGCGTTAACGCGTGTCGTACACTTAAAGTGTAGACGATGCAGTTTTTCGCCCGTCACGGCTGGCAGTAGCGGCGGAACAGCTGCGCCATGTAAGCGCTCATCGGCGTCAGCGCGGTGTCTTTACGCTGAATCAGATAGAAGGTGGCTTTCGGCAGGGGATCGTCGAGATCCAGCGCGATCAGCTGCCCGCCGTGCGTAGGGTCTTCAATCACGTCGCGCGCAATGATGCTGACAAAATCACTCTTCGCCACCAGGCTGGTGCAGGCCATAAAGGTCTCGCAGGTCACCGCGATTTTGGGTGCCATGCCGCGCTCACCGAACAGGTCATGCAGCAGTCGGTAATAACTGCCCTGCGGCGTCGGCATGGTCCAGTCGCAGTGTTGCAACTCGGCCAGCGAGCGCGCATGCGCCATCGGATGCCCTTTACGCATCACCACCTGATACTCGCGCTGCATCAGCCGCTCGAAAATCAGCTCCTGATCGAAGTGATGCCGGTCGTAGGTATTGATGGTGAAATCCAGCGCGCCCTGCCGCAGTTCATGCACCATCGACACCAGCTGGCCCTCGACGATACGCACTTTCACCAGTGGATATTCACGATGAAACTGGGTTATCACCTGCGGCATCACGGTACGCGCAATGCTGCCGCCCACCCCAATATTCACTTTGCCACCGGCCAGACCGAGCCGCTGCTGGATATCCTCCTGCGCCACGCGCAGTTCCTCCAGCACCAGACAGGCATGACGAAAAAAGGTTTCACCGACATCGGTCAGCATCACACCCTGCTGACGACGCTCGAACAGGCGCGCGCCCAGCGCCAGCTCCAGTTCCTGAATCGCTTTGGTTAATGCCGGCTGTGACAGGCCCGACAGCCGGCTGGCGGCGCGAATACTGCCCTGGCGCGCCACGTCAACAAAGGCGCGCAGCTGATGAAGTTTGAGATTGGACGCCATGATCAGGTGATAACCGTTGTCTATCGGTCACAAGATATTCGCATCTTATGCGCCCTAATACCATTGTGTAGATTCGGTTGAATGCATAAAAAACCAACACTAAGGAACAGCCGATGAACACCCTTTCCGACCTCGTCAACGCACGGATACCGCAGATGCAGACATGGCGCCGCGACCTGCACCAGTATGCTGAATCCGGCTGGCTGGAGTTCCGCACCGCCACGCTGGTAGCGGAAGAGCTGCATCGTCTTGGTTATCAGCTGCAGCTGGGCCGTGAGGTGATTGATGCCGATGCGCGCATGGGTCTGCCGTCTGCTGAAGTGCTGGCGCAGCAGGAAGCGCGGGCGCTGCAGCAGGGCGCGCTGCCACAGTGGCTGCCCCACTTCTCCGGCGGTTTCTGCGGCGTGGTGGCGACGCTGGACACCGGACGTCCCGGTCCGGTGATGGGCTTTCGTGTTGATATGGACGCGCTCGACCAGACGGAGAGCGCCGCCGCCGATCACCTGCCGACGCGCGAAGGCTTCGCCTCGTGCAATCCCGGCATGATGCACGCCTGCGGCCACGATGGTCACACCACCATAGGTCTGGCGCTGGCGGGCGTGCTGATGGCGATGAAACACCAGCTGAGCGGTCGCATAAAACTCATTTTTCAGCCAGCCGAAGAAGGCGTACGCGGTGCCAAAGCGATGGTGGCCGCGGGCGTGCTTGATGATGTCGATCTGTTCACCGCCATTCACCTCGGCACCGGCGTGCCGCCCGGCGAGATCGTCTGCGGCAGCGACAGCTTTCTCGCCACGACCAAACTGGACGTACGTTTTACCGGGGTCGGCGCGCATGCCGGTGGCAAACCGGAAGAGGGACGCAACGCGCTGCTGGCGGCGGCACAGGCCACGCTGGCGCTGCACACTCTGCCGCAGCACAGCGGCGGCGTGGCGCGCGTTAACGTTGGTGTCTTACAGGCCGGCAGCGGACGCAACGTGGTGCCCGATGTTGCGCTGATGAAGGTGGAAACGCGCGGCGCGAGTAATCAGGTCAACGACGATATCTACCAGCAGGCGCTGCGCGTGATTGCCGGTGCCGCAGCGATGTATGGCGTTGAGCACGAGGTCACGCTGATGGGCGGCGCACGCAGCTGCACGCCAAGCCCGGCGTGGGTCAGTTTTATCCATCAGCAGGCCGAAGCGCTGGGTCTGTTCAGTTCGGTGATAGACAGCAAACAGCAGGCGGCCGGTTCCGAAGATGCCACCTATATGATGGAGCGCGTGCAGCAGCGCGGCGGCCAGGCGTCTTACGTCATCTTCGGCTGCGAGCTGGCGGCGGGCCATCACAATGCGCGGTTCGACTTTGATGAAGCGGTGATGGCCACTGCCGTGCAGATGCTGGCTACGCTGGCGCTTAATCAGACGCAGTTCGGCGGTGCCCGATGAGCGCGCACGACTTCATCGATCGCTACATCGACCAGCATCAGGCGCGCTTCAGTGCCCTCAGCGATGCGATCTGGGACGTACCGGAAACCCGTTTCGAAGAGACGCAATCGTCTGCGCTGCTGGCCGATGCGCTGGCGCAGGAGGGGTTTGAGGTCGAGCGCGGCGTCGGCGGTCTCGACACCGCGTTTATCGCCTCAATCGGCCACGGCCAGCCGGTGATCGCCATCCTCGGCGAGTTTGATGCGCTGGCCGGTTTAAGCCAGCAGGCGCACTGCGCCACGCCTGAACCGCCACGCCGGTGGAAAACGGCAACGGTCACGGCTGCGGGCATAACCTGCTCGGCACCGCGGCGCTGGCGGGCGCGGTGGCCATGAAAGCCTGGCTGGCGCAGAACAGGGCGAACGCGGAACGGTGCGCTTTTACGGCTGTCCCGGCGAGGAGGGCGGCTCGGGGAAAACCTTTATGGTGCGCGAAGGGCTGTTTGATGACGTTGATGCCGCCGTCACCTGGCACCCGGAAGCCTTTGCCGGCATGTTTAACGTCAGCACGCTCGCCAATATTCAGGCCGGCCTTTCGCTTCAACGGCGTGGCGGCGCATGCGGCCAACTCGCCGCATCTGGGGCGCAGCGCGCTGGATGCGGTGACGCTGATGACCACCGGCACGAACTTCCTTAACGAGCACATCATAGAGAAAGCGCGCGTCCACTACGCCATTACCGACACCGGCGGCATTTCGCCCAACGTGGTGCAGGCCCAGGCCGAAGTGCTGTACCTGATCCGCGCCCCGGAGATGGACCAGGCGCAGCAGATCTACGAGCGCGTTGAGTAACATCGCCCAGGGCGCGGCGCTGATGACCGAAACGCAGATGACGGTACCGCTTTGATAAAGCCTGCTCCAGCTACCTGCCGAACCGCACGCTGGAAGCGGCGATGGAACGCGCGTTGCAGCATTTTGGTCTGCCGCACTACAGCGCGCAGGAACAGGCATTTGCGGCAGCGATCCGCGCCACGCTGAGCAAAGACGATCTGCGTAACGCGCGACTGAATGCGGCGCGCACCGGCGGCGAAGCGGGTATCGCCTGGGCTGAGGCGCTGGGGGATAAAGTGCTGGTGGATGAGGTCGCGCCTTATGCCGTCACCGACAACGTGCTGGCGGGCTCAACCGACGTGGGGGATGTGAGCTGGAAAATGCCGGTCGCGCAGTGTTTCAGCCCCTGCTTTACCGTCGGCACGCCGCTGCACACCTGGCAGCTGGTGGCGCAGGGGCGAACGTCCATTGCCCACAAAGGCATGCTGCTGGCCGGAAAAGTGATGGGCGCCACCGCGCTGAATCTGCTGCAGGATGCCGCGCTGCTGAAAAAATGCCGTGAAGAGTTTGAACACGTGCGCCTTGAGCAGCCGTACGTGTGCCCGATTCCGGCCGGCGTGCAGCCATCGCATAGACCGAGTTCAGCAACGCATTACGCCGGTGCGATAATGCGCCCCTACGAGGGCGTGACCGGTGGTCACCGCTCCGGGGGTCGCCATTTATGGCGACCTGGTACCAACGCATCACCATTAAAAAAATATAAGCATTACGCAAACATAACTGACAAGACGACTCATGAGGATCTACCGATGGAAGTGATGACATCGAAAACTTCGCATTCCCCATCCGGTAAGCTCTATGGCTGGGTTGAGCGGGTCGGCAACAAAGTGCCGCACCCTTTCCTGCTGTTTATCTACCTGATTGTGGTTTTGATGGTCGCCACCGCGCTTCTCAGCAGCCTCGATGTGGCTGTTAAAAATCCCGCCAATGGCGAACTGGTGCGGGTGAAAAACCTGCTGAGCGTTGACGGGCTTCACTGGTTTCTGCCCAACGTGATTAAAAACTTCAGCGGCTTCGCCCCGCTGGGCGCCATTCTGGCGCTGGTGCTGGGGGCCGGGCTGGCGGAACGCGTCGGCCTGCTGCCGTCGCATTGATGGTGAAAATGGCGTCCCACGTCAGCGCGCGCTACGCCAGCTATATGGTGCTGTTTATCGCGTTCTTCAGCCATATCTCTTCCGATGCCGCGCTGGTGATCATGCCGCCGATGGGGGCGCTGATCTTCCTCGCCGTCGGGCGTCATCCCGTGGCGGGCCTGCTGTCGGCGATTGCCGGCGTGGGGTGGGGTTTTACCGCTAATCTGCTGATCGTCACCACCGACGTGCTGCTCTCGGGCATCAGCACGGAGGCGGCGAAAACCAGCGACACGGGATCCACGTCAGCGTGATCGACAACTGGTACTTTATGGCCAGCTCGGTGATCGTCCTGACGCTTGTCGGCGGGCTGATTACCGATAAAATCGTCGAGCCGCGCCTGCCCGTCTGGAACAGCGGCCATCACGATCGCCTGCCACCGCTGACGGCGCAGGAGAATCGCGGCCTGAAGGCGGCCGGTCTCGCCGCGCTGGTGTTTATCGGCGCTGGTGGCGCTGATGGTGGTGCCGGAGCATGGCATATTGCGCGACCCGGTTAAACATACCGTCCTGCCTTCGCCGTTTATTCAGGGCATCGTGCCGCTGATCATTCTGTTCTTCTTTGTCGTGGCGCTCGCCTATGGCGCGATCGACACCGGCAAATTCCGCCGCGCTGACGACATCCCCCGACTGCTGGTGGATCCGATGAAAGAGATGGCGGGCTTTATCGTCATGGTGTTCCCGCTGGCGCAGTTCGTGGCCATCTTTAACTGGAGCAACATGGGCAAGTTTATGGCCATCGGCCTGACCGATGCGCTGGAGAGCGCCGGCATCAGCGGTGCGCCGGCGTTTGTCGGCCTGATGCTGCTCTCGGCATTGCTGTGCATGTTTATCGCCAGCGGCTCGGCGATCTGGTCGATTCTGGCGCCGATCTTCGTGCCGATGTTTATGCTGCTGGGCTTTCACCCGGCGTTTGCCCAGATCCTTTTCCGCATCGCCGATTCCGCCGTGCTGCCGCTGGCGCCGATGTCGCCGTTTCTGCCGCTGTTTCTCGGCTTCCTGCAGCGCTATCAAAAAGATGCGCAGCTCGGCACCTACTACGTGCTGATCTTCCCGTATCCGCTGGTGTTCTTTGTGACGTGGATCGCGCTGCTGCTGGTGTGGTATCTGCTGGGCCTGCCCATCGGTCCGGGCGTTTATCCGCATCTGCCCTGACCTGGCGCCATGGACGGCGTACCGCTTTCTGTGAACTGCAACGCACGTTGCCAAAATGTCACCGCTACGCCTCTCGGCAACCCCGGACGAATTGATTATTCTGCTATTTCTTCGCTTGCTAACGGTTAATGATTTCTGACAAACCACCACCGGGCGGATCCTGCAAACACCGAGGTAACAATCATAATGACAACCACCTATTCGACAGGGGTGGCGACCGATCGCATCGCGACCGAACGCCAGACGCTGGCCGGGCGCATCGACGCTCTGCCCTCTTCCGCCGGGCTGTGGCGCTTTATTACGCTGCTGGCGCTCGGCGGCTTCTTCGAGCTGTACGATCTGTTTGAAACCGGCTACATCAGCGCCGGGCTGGTCGCCGCAGGCGTGTTCCACACCGGCGCCGCGGGCGTGTTTGGTATCGCCGATCAGGCGGCGTTCGCCTCGGCGACCTTTCTCGGCCTGTTTGTCGGTGCCAGCCTGCTGACGCCCTATGCCGACCGCTTCGGCCGTCGCCTGACCTTTATGTGCGCGCTGGCGTGGTACGGTGCGTTCTCACTGCTGATGGCGTTCCAGCACAGCGCAGAGATGATTATTCTGTGCCGCTTCCTGGTCGGAATCGGTCTGGGCGTCGAGCTGGTGACCATTGATACCTATCTGTCGGAGTGGGTGCCGGCCCATCTGCGCAGCCGCGCGTTTGCCTTCTCTTTTTTCATTCAGTTCCTGTCGGTGCCGACGGTAGCGCTGATGTCATGGTGGCTGGTACCGCAAACCCTGCTTGGCCTCGAAGGCTGGCGCTGGGTCGTGATCGCCGGTGCGCTGTGCTCGCTGGTAATCTGGTTTATCCGGAAAAATCTGCCGGAGTCGGCGCGCTGGCTGGCGCAGCAGGGGCGGCATCAGGACGCGCACCGGGTGCTGAGCGAGATGGAAAAACGCTGCGGCATTGCGCCGGGAGACGATTTCTCTCAGCGCGATGCGGCGGCACAGCTGCCGAAAAAAGGGCGTTTTAGCGAAATCTGGGCACCGGCTTATCGCCAGCGTACGCTGATGCTGGTGGTGATGAACTTCTTCCAGGCGATTGGCTTCTTCGGCTTCGGTAACTGGCTGCCAGCGCTGCTGTCCGGCAAGGGGGCCACCGTCACCCACAGCCTGCTGTACGCCTTTTTCATCACGCTGGCCTATCCGCTCGGCTCGCTGATTTGCAGCCGCTACGCCGACCGGCTGGAAAACAAATGGCAGATCGTTTTTTCATCGCTGATGACGGTGGTGTTCGGCACGCTGTTCGCGCTGACCAGCAACTCGCTGCTGATGGTGGTGTGCGGTTTCCTGATCACCTACAGCAACGCCTGGCTGACCTTCAGCTATCACGCCTATCAGACCGAGATCTTCCCGACGCACATTCGTGCGCGCGCCGTCGGCTTCTGCTATTCGTTCAGCCGGCTGTCGACCGCTTTCAGCAGTATTCTGATTGGCCTGATTCTGCAGTATGCCGGCAGTCAGGGCGTGATCGTGTTTATCGTGCTGAGCATGCTGATGGTGATGCTGTCGGTCGGGATTTACGGGCCGAAGACGCGGGGGCTGGATCTGGAGAACATTTAAACCGGATGGGCGCTGGGTGGGCGGCGGCCGGTTCAGCCCTTCAATGCGCCCCCTTTGGAGCGGCACGATTCATCGCGCGATAAATCGCACCGCTACGTCCTGGTGCAAACCTTGGGGGGCGTTTCCGCCCCCGCCGGATTTACACCAGTTCGGTTTTCACCCCTTCCTGGATCAGCACGTCGGCATCGACGCCGCTGTGGCTGTAAACCTGATACTTCACGCCAGCCACCGTGGTGCTGCCCTGCTGTTTCACCCAATCGCCCACGTCACCGCCGTCGCCGAGGATGTCATCCAGTTTTACCACGTCCTGCGCATCGCCTTTGATCAGCAGCTGGGTTTTGCCGTCTTTCACGAACAGATCCTGACTTCCAACCTGCAGGATATCGTCAACCGCTACGCTCAGGACGTTTTTGCCGTGACCCGTCATATCGATGGTGTCGCCCTGCTTGCCCTGCGCCAGCACATCGCTCAAGGAAACGGCGAATTCATCGCCCAGGGTGATGACGGCAGGAACATCAAAGGCAGTGATACCGACATGATCGTCATGCATGCCCCATTCAACGTCACTGATGCGCACGCCGCCCGGATTGTTCACCGAATCCACTTCTGCCGGATTGACGCGCACCACGGCTGAACCGATCAGCTTACCGGCCGGGGCGTGGTACTCGACAATGTCGCTTCGCAGGGTGCCAGGATGCGCCTTCAGCTCATAGCTGTGCAACAATTTACCTTGCGTGTCATAGAAATCGATGTAATTGCCTTTGCTGTGCACATAATCCGATTTCAGCACCACTTTCTCCGCCACGCCGTCGAAATCCAGCTTCATCTGACCGCCACGGCCAACAATAATTTCGCCATGCTTCAGCGTTTTTTGCTCGCCGCCGATATTCGGTCCTTTAATCAGCGTCATTTTCAGACTGTCGTCGATGGTATAACTGACCCCGGTTTTAAAATCGATATAGCGCGGATGACCGTTAGCGTCTTTCACCAGATCAGGTTGTCCACGAACCCGGCTGATTTCTTTAACCCCGATGTTATCGATAGCGAAATCGTTGCCGTTACCGTTATTAACCTCATTGGTTACCGCCACGCGAACCACTTCTGTTTTGCTGGCGGTATACAGTCCGCTGAAATGATTCCAGGCAGCATCCAGCCCAATGTTGGGAATCACTTTCTGTCCATTAACGTCCAGACCGATTTTCGGTTTCAGGCTACCGCCAGGAATACGGTAGCCATCAAAATCGAACTGGTAGGTTTTACCCGCTTCGACCTGAATATAGCGATAAACCACTTCTCCTTTGAATCCGTTGGTGTTTGAACCGTTGGTCATGGAACCCAACTCATAAGAGGAATTGCCTGCGCTCCAGCGCTTAACCCCGATGTTGTCATTTTTGTGATACAGACCGCTGGCGATCCAGCCCTGCTGGGTACCGTCGTTGAAATTCCACACTAGCCCCTTGTGATCGACCTTCGGCGGATCGACATTGATCTCCAGCAGAAAGGTTGGCGCATTCACATCACGAATGGCGCTATCACTGACCTGAAATTGCGTCAGTCCTTTCCACGGCGAGCGATCGTAAGACTGGTAGCTCCAGTTACCCGTAGCATCCGCTGTGACCGAGTCCATTAATACCCAGTGGCCCTCAATATGGCAGCCGAAAATGTACACCACCTTATTGGGTGCAGACGTGCCTTTCAGGGTTGGCGTCATATCATCGGTGATATCACCGCTTTTCAGCTGGCCCTGCTTTGGTCCGCTGTCATCCCACGCAGAAATAATCTCTGTCTTGCCGGAGATTATCGTCAGGTCGAAAACATCGGCGGCGGCGTCACGCACCGGGCTGTCTGACACCTGGAACTCATATTTGCCAAAGCCGCCGCGTAACGCGCGCACTTCGCTTTGCCAGTGACCATGAGCATCCGCAACGGCGCTGCCGAGCGTCACCCATACTCCGTTCACGTGGCGGGCATAGATATAAACCACGCTGTTTGCTGCAGCATGGCCTTTCAGCGTTGGCGTCAGGTCATCAGTGACATCGCCCTGATGCAGCACGCCGGTCTGCGCGCCAAAATTATCCCAGGCAGAAACGATACCGGGTTTTTCCGGCACCATGTTGAGACTGAACACCTCGGCGCTGGTGTCGCGATCGGGGGTTTTGGCAGCCTGAAACTCATAAGTGCCGTATCCCCCGCGCAGCGCGCGCACTTCCGTTATCCAGTTGCCCCAGGCATCGGCCTTAACACTGCCTAATACCACCCAGTGGCCATCAATATGCCGCGCATGGATATACACCATGCTGTTGGCTTCGGCTTTGCCCTGCAGCGTCGGCGCCATGTCATCGGTGGTGGCGCCGTTGATTAATTTGCCCTGCTCGGGCCCGACATTATCGTGTGCCGCGTCAATGGTGGGCTTCAGGCGGGTGCCGTTATCTGACACATACAGGTCGAACAGCGGCGCAGCGGGATCGCGCGTCGGGCTGTTACTGGCCTGGAAGTGATACGGGCCGGCACCGCCATCCAGTCGGGCGATTTCCACCTGCCAGTGGCCAAAGGCATCCGCCTGGGTGCTGCCTTTCAGCCACCAGCTGCCGTTTTCGCGTGTGGCATATACATAGACGATACTGTTGGCTTCCGCCGTGCCTTTGAGCGTGGGGGTGAAGTCATCAGTCAGCGCGCCGTTTTCCAGTTTGCCCTGTGCCGGGCCAAAATTATCCAGCGCATACTCAATCTTCACCGGCGCGGTGGGCACCACCGTATAGGTAAACGGCTCGCTCGCATCGCTCAACTCACCACGGTTATTTTGCGCGCGGGTAGTAATGGTGTTTTCACCGTAGCCCAGCAGATCAACGTTACTCTCCCAGCGCCACTGCCCGTCAATCACCGGTGCCACGCCGACGCGTGCCCCGTTGACGTAGATGATGACGTTTTCTGCGTCCAGCGGCGCGTTGCCGCTCAGGCGCGGACTGCGATCGTCGCTTGCGCTACCGGCTTTGATCACACCGATGTTCACCCCTTCATTATCAAACACTTCCAGCAGCTGCGGCTTGTCGATGCGCGGCGAGTTGACGAACAGCGTATAGACCGGGGAATCGACACTCACCTGACCAAATTTGTCGGTGGCGGTAACGGACAGGCGCTGTTCACCGTCACTCAGTGCCGGCGTAATGGTCCACTGACCATTTTTCGCCGCCTGCACGCTGCCAGTCAGCACGCCGTTGCTGTACAGGCGGACAATGCTGTCCGGCTCGGCATAACCGGAAATGGCTGGCGTTTTATCATCGGTAAAGCCTTTGTTGCCAACCGGGCCCTGCACCGGTCCAAAATCATCCAGTACGCGCATAATCGCCGGCATATCGGGCGGGCTGAGATCGACTTCCAGCCGCGTCTGGAACGGAATCCCGGCGTTGCCGGCCCGGTCGAAAAAGCGGATGGTGAGATTGTGGCTCCCCTCTTCCAGCCGCAGCGGCAGCTGATACTCCCAGCTGCCGTCCGCGTTTACCTGCGTAGTAAACAGCTGGCCGTTAATGGCAAATTCGATATAGCTGACGCTCTTATCCTCAATCACCCCTTTCCAGTACTGATAAGGTGAATTGACGTAGTTCTCCTGCCCCGGTTTGGTCGGGTCGTAATAGCCTACAGACATATGGTCATCCTTTTCGCCAGAGTTAATATCGTTAAAGTAACGCTTAATAAGCGGCAGGGATTTTTAAACGCAGGGGAAGGAATCTCTTACAAGAAACGTCTGAAAGGAAAATCTAAGGTAATGAATTTAAGTGGGATTTTTCGCACTCTTCAGGCCATGAACCGCGTCATGACCTGAAGGAAATGCTTAAGACAGGCTTACTGCTTTTCCAGCACCCGGATATCCGCGCTGCCCTGTTTTGGCTGCACGCTGTCATCCTGGCGCAGTTTCGCCACCTGTTTCGCCGTGACTTTGGTCTGCACGCCGTTGCCCCAGCTGGTGCGGATGAAGTTCACCACGTCGGCGATCTCCTGGTCGTTCATCCGCCAGCCGAACGGCGGCATGGTGAAGCTCGACGGTGCCTGGTGGGTGGCCGGCAGGGTGCCGCCCTTGAGCACGATGTGCACCAGGGAGGTCGGGTCGCTGCCGGTCACTACCGGGTTGCCGGCCAGGGCCGGGAAGACCCGCGCATAGCCCTTGCCGTCGGTGCGGTGGCAGGCCCCGCAGTTGTCGACGTAGAGCGCCGCGCCGGTCTTGCTGTCGTCGCCGTGGAACAGTGCCTGGGCCACGCTCTCGTCGTAGACGTGCGGCTGGTCGGCGGGGTCGCCGCCGGCGGCAGCGACTTGAGGTAGCGGGCGATGGCGGTGAGGTCGGCGTCGGTCATGTACTGCATGCTGTGCACCACCACGTCGGACATGCCGCCGAACACCGCGCTGCGCTCGCTGCGGCCGGTACGCAGGAAGCTGACCAGGTCGGCTTCGCTCCAGCTGCCCAGTCCGGTCCGGTGGTCGCCGCGCAGGCTCTTGGCGATCCAGTTCTCCAGCGGCGCGCTGCCGGACAGGTAGGCCGCGCCATCGCTCGCCGCCAGGGCCTTCTCCTGCATGCCCAGCCCACGCGGGGTATGGCAGGCGCCACAGTGGCCAAGGCCTTCGACCAGGTAGGCGCCGCGCGCCAGCACCGGGTCCTGCCCGGCGGCGGCCTGGAAGTCCTTCACCTCGGGAGCGAAGGTCCAGCGCCAGAATGCCAGCGGCCAGCGCATCGACAGCGGCCAAGGGATGTCGCTGGCCTTGTTGGGCTGCTCCACCGGCTCCACGCCATGCATGAAGTAGGCGTAGAGGGCGCGCATGTCCGCTTCGCTGACTCGCGCGTAGGACGGGTAGGGCATCGCCGGGTAGAGCGTGTCGCCGGACCTGGCCACGCCGTGGCGCACGGCACGGTCGAAGTCCTCGAAGCTGTAGTCGCCGATGCCGGTCTTGCGGTCCGGGGTGATGTTGGTCGAGTACACCGCGCCGATCGGCGTTTCCATCGGCAGGCCCCCGGCGAACGGCTTGCCGTCCCTGGCGGTGTGGCAGGCCACGCAATCGCCGGCGCGGGCCAGGTATTCACCCTGCCTGACCAGGGCCGGGTCCGGCGCTGCGGCGGCCTGGGCGATGCCGCAGGCGAGGGCGGAGAGGGCGAGGAAGGCTGTCGGTTTCATCGTTGCGCTCCTCATGCCTGCACCAGCGGACCGGGGTTCTTCAGGTATTGCTCGCGGATCGCCTTGGCCGACCAGTAGGCCAGCGCCGCCACCAGCCCAGTGGGGTTGTAGCCGGTGCCCTGGGGGAAGGCCGAGGCGCCCATGACGAAGACGTTGTGCACGTCCCAGCTCTGCAGGTAGCGGTTGAGCACACTGGTCTTCGGATCGCTGCCCATGATCGCCCCGCCGAGCAGGTGGGTGGTCTGGTAGACCCGTGTATTGAAGTGGTCGCCGAAGTTCTTGACGCTCACCGAGATGGCCTTCGGGTTCATCGCTTCGGCGATCTTGCGCATGTGCTCGGTGACGTAGCGGCTCATGCGGATCTCGTTGTCCTTCCAGTCGAAGGTCATGCGCAGCAGTGGCTGGCCGTAGGCGTCCTTGTAGGTCGGGTCGAGGTCGAGGTAGTTGTCGCGGTAGGTCATGTTGCTGCCGTGGGCGTCCATCGACACGGTGTGCGTGTAGGCGTCCTTGACCGCCTGTTTCCAGCCGCTGCCCCAGCTCGGCGTGCCGGGCGGCACGGCGAGGCCGCCGATCGGCTTGGAGCCGGCCTGGTTGACCCACATCGGCGAGCCGCCGACGAAGCCCAGCGGTCCGTGGTCGAAGTTGTCGGCGTTGAAGTCGTCCACCGCCACGCCGCCACCGCCGGTGCCGACGAAGGGGTTGGTATGCACGTCCTTGTCGAAGAACGCCTTGATGGTGGCCATGTTCTGGTAGGCGAAGTTCTTTCCCACCACGCCCTCGCCGGTGCGCGGGTCGTAGGGCTTGCCGATGCCGGAGAGCAGCAGCAGGCGCACGTTGTGGAACTGGAAGGCGCTGATGATCACCAGCTTCGCCGGCTGCACGATCTCGCGCCCCTGGGCGTCGACGTAGGTCACGCCGGTGGCCTGCCTGCCGTCGCTGTCGAGGTTGACCTTGAGCACGTTGCAGTTGGCGCGCAGTTCGAACAGCGGGGTCTGGCGCAGCGCCGGCAGGATGTTCAGGTTCGGCGAGGCCTTGGAATACATGTAGCAGGCGTAGCCGCTGCAGAAGCC
The DNA here is from genome assembly GCA_039593635.1 of Enterobacterales bacterium. Taxonomy (GTDB): domain Bacteria; phylum Pseudomonadota; class Gammaproteobacteria; order Enterobacterales; family Enterobacteriaceae; genus Enterobacter. The sequence continues at coordinate 136,599 of JBCNOW010000019.1, read as the reverse complement.
GCAGAAGTTGCACGGCCCCATCTGCACCCCGTAGGGGTTGGTCCAGGGCCCCGAAGCGTTGGCCGCCGGCAGGTCGTAGGGGTGCAGGCCGAGTTCCTCGGCGGCCTTGCGGAACAGTTGCGCGGAGTACACCTGGCGCAGCGCCGGCAGCGGGAAGTCGTCCGAGCGGTCGGCGGCGAACGGATTGCCCTTGCCGACCACCTGGCCCTTGACCGTATGCGCGGTGCCGGAGGTGCCGAAGACCTTCTCGGCGAAATCGAAGTGCGGCTCCAGCTCTTCGTAGCTGACCCCGTAGTCCTGGATGGTCATGCCTTCGGGGATGAATTTCTTGCCGTAGCGTTCCTCGTAATGGCTGCGCAGGCGCAGTTCCTCGGGCATGATCCGGAAATGCACGCCGGACCAGTGCAGGCCGGCGCCACCGACGCCGTCGCCGGGAAGGAAGGCGGAGAGCTGACGGTAGGGCAGCGCGGTGTCGTTGATCCCGTGGCGGATGCTCACGGTGCTCTTGGAGAGATTCTGGAACAGCTTGCCGCGTGTGTTGTAGGTCAGCTCGTCGAGGGTGTTCGGGTAGGCGCCGTCGGGATAGGTATCGCGGTTCTCGCCGCGCTCCAGCGCCACCACGTTGAGCCCGGCCTCGGTCAGCTCCTTGGCCAGGATCGCTCCGGTCCAGCCGAAGCCGACCACCACCGCGTCCACCGGTTTGAGTGTCGTCGCCATGTTCAACCCCTCTCGCCGGAAATCGCCACCGGCGGGAAGGGATACTTCTCGCCGCGGTCGGCCCAGTCCATGAAGTCGGCGCGGGCGCCGGGGAAACCGACCAGCTTCCAGCCCACCAGGCCGCGATTGCCGCCGTGCTGCGGATCGGAGAAAAAGCCTTCGTGGGTGTTCTGCAGCAACTGGCCGAAGAGCAGCTTGGCCGGCAGGTCCTGCGGGAATTGCGCGCTGCCGTTTTCGAAGGCGCTCAGTAGCGCGTCCTGCTGCGTGGGCGTCAGCTCGGCGAACGGCTTGCCGTGCTTGGCCTTGCTCCAGCGTTCCAGGGCGGCGATGCCGACCCGGTAGATGTCGCGTGGCACCAGCTTCAACTGATGGCCGAACTCCGGCGCGGCGTCGGTGACGAACGGCCCCTGCATGTACCAGAGTGCGCCGTGCCCGTAGGGGGTTTCCATCTGGCGGTCGATGAACTCCGGCACGCCGGCCTCGAGCGCGCCGGGGCCGTTGTCATCGTTGGGGATCAGGCGCGCCACCGCGGCGTTGATGAAGGCAAACTCTTCGGCGGTAAACCACACCGGTTGATACTCGCGCGCCTGCTGCGGCGCAGCGGCCGACGACGCTGCCGCACCGGCGGCCATTGGCGCGACCAGTGCGCCCATCGCCGTACTGCCTACCGCCATTGCCGGCGCCAGGGTGATGGTTCTCAGCAGGAAATCCCGGCGAGTGTGACCCTTTTTTTCTTCTGACATGACATTGCCTCATTACCGCATATAATGCGGCATGAAAGTTAAGTAGTTGCGTTGTAATGATTTTTATTGGCGTTTTAAGGGATACAGCAAGACTGTTACCGGTAACAGTTGGCGTAGTGTAACACCATCGCCGTTAATAATTTAGTTTCCCGAAACAAATGAGCACAAAAAACTTAACAACTAACTCTGCCGCTTTACATAAATGCGGCGATGCTGTCATCGTCGGATACAACCGACAACAGACAGATAAATGCCGGAAGCGGTATAAAGAGTACACACAACAGCGGAGTGCCTATGTTTAAGTCCTATTTTCCGCGGCCGGCGCTGTTTTTCAGCTCGGCCGCGATTTGGAGCCTGATTGCCATTTTTGCCTGGTTTGGCTTTTTCAATGATTTTCCGGCGCGCTTTCCCGCTTTGCAGGCGGCGATGCAGCAGCCGCTGCCGACCAACGCCAGCCGCTTTATCCACGCCAGCCAGCTGTGGTTTTATGCCTACTACTGGATCATGGGCGGCGCCTTTGCGCTGGTGTGGCGCATCATCGACAACCATCCGTGGCAGCGCTGGTCGGTATGGGGATCGTTACTGATTATCTTTGTCACCTGGTTTGGCGTGCAGGTAGGCGTCGGCGTTAACGCCTGGTATGGTCCGTTTTACGACATGATTCAGCAGGCGCTGACCAAAGCTGGCTCGGTGAGCATCAATCAGTTCTATGTGCAGGTGCTGGCGTTTCTCGGCATTGCGCTGATCGCGGTAGTGATCGGCGTGATGAACTCGTTTTTCGTCAGCCATTGGGTGTTCCGCTGGCGTACCGCGATGAACAACTACTACATGCATAACTGGCAGCGCCTGCGTCTGGTAGAAGGTGCCGCACAGCGTGTGCAGGAAGACACCATGCGCTTCGCCAGTACGCTGCAGGACTGGGGCATCAGCTTTATTCAGGCCATCATGACGCTGGTGGCGTTTCTGCCGGTGCTGGTGACGCTATCGCATCACGTGAAAGAAGTGCCGATCCTCGGCAATATCCCTTATGCGCTGGTGATCGCCGCGCTGCTGTGGTCGCTGTTTGGTACCGCGCTGCTGGCGCTGGTGGGGATTAAACTGCCGGGGCTGGAGTTCCGCAATCAGCGCGTGGAAGCCGCGTACCGTAAAGAGCTGGTGTACGGCGAGGACGATCCGCAGCGCGCCGCGCCGCCTACGGTGCAGGAGCTGTTCAGCCGCGTGCGTCACAACTATTTCCGCCTCTATTTCCACTACCTCTATTTCAACATCACGCGCATTCTCTATCTGCAGGTGGACAATGTGTTCGGGCTGTTCGTGCTGTTCCCCTCGATTGTTGCGGGCACCATCACGCTGGGGCTGCTTAACCAGATCACCAACGTGTTCGACCAGGTGCGCTCCTCCTTCCAGTATCTGATCACCTCGTGGTCCACGCTGATTACGCTGATGTCGATCTACAAACGTCTGCGCAGCTTCGAGCAGATTCTGCAGGATATTCCGCACGACGAGATGCTGCGCGAAGCCTCGGAGTAAGCGGAAAAAGCTCGGCGGCAGGAGCGCGCGCTGTACTTCGACATCGCTCCGGACAGTCCCCTCTCCCGCCTGCGGGAGAGGGTTAGGGTGAGGGCCGGGTGCAGAACCGCGCTGTACTCCGACATCGCTCCGGACAGTCCCCTCTCCCGCCCGCGGGAGAGGGTTAGGGTGAGGACCGGGTGCAGAACCGCGCTGTACTCCGGCATCACTCCGGACAGTCCCCTCTCCCGCCTGCGGGAGAGGGTTAGGGTGAGGGCAAACCCCGCACCCATCCGTCCCATCCTCAGCCCGCCAGCACCGCAAACACCCTCTCGATGGCGTACGCGCCGGGATCCTTCACGCCATCCAGACTCTGCTGATTGAGATAAGCCGAACGGCCCGCCTTCGCACTCTGCATCTGCGCCGTCGCGTCGGCACCCTGTTGCGCAGCGGCCGCCGCCGCAGCCAGCGACTCTCCGGCCGCTAACGCCTCCAGTGCCGGCTGTAGCGCATCCACCAGGGTGCGATGTCCCGGCTGCGCGCCGCCGTAGTGCTTCATCCGTTCCAGCCCGTGCATCAGCGCCTGCGGCAGCATGCTGCCCTCCTCCAGCTGCTGTCCGGCCGAAGTAAACAGAATTGACATCAGCACGCCGCTCGATCCGCCCATCACCGTCGCCAGCTGTTCGCCTACCAGCGCCAGCAGCGTAGGCAGCTCATCCAGCGGTAGCTGCTGTTCACGCAGGCCGCGCTGGATTTTCTTCGCGCCGGCGGCAAAGGTCGAGCCGGTATCGCCATCGCCGACTTTGGCGTCCAGTGCATTCAGCTCGCTCTCCAGATCGATCAGCGTCTGCGTCACGCGCTCAACCACCTGCGCCACTTCAGCGTTATCGGAAGGATCGAAATCCAGCACGCTGCCGATGCGTTCAGCGTGCTGCAGGCTGATGGGCGCAAAGTCGTACATCGGCGTCCAGCCCAGCACCTGCACCGGCGCATGCAGCGCCTCGAAAAACGCCTCTTCCAGCGCCAGCAGCGTCAGCGAAAACCCTTTCATATCCAGCGCGCTGACCAGCGTTGCCGGGCCAATTAAATGGGTGATACGTGCCGCCAGCGGCGACTGCAGTACCTCGCGCGTGAGCAGCGCCAGCTCCAGCTGGGAAAAGCCGCCGAGATTGTTGATCATCAACAGCGCCTGTTTGCCGTCGGGCAGCGCCTGCGCCAGCTGATCGGTCATGATGCTGGTAATTTTGCGGCTGTTTTGCGTATCCAGCGTGATCACGCCCGGCTCACCGTGAATGCCCATCCCCAGCTCGCTATGACCGGCTGCCACGCGATCGTCGCGCTTTTCACCCGGAATGTGACAGGTGGCAAACGCCAGGCCGATAGAGGATGTGGCGTCGATGGTGCGCTGCGCCAGCGCTTTAACCTCGTCGAGCGATTGGCCGTGCTCCGCAGCGTAGCCGGCGATTTTGTGCACCAGCACAGTGCCGGCAATGCCGCGTGGTTGCGGGTTCTCCGGCAGCGCGATATCGTCCTGCACCATCACCAGCTCCACCTTGTAACCGAGATTTTTCGCCTTCTCCGCTGCGAGGCCAAAATTGAGCCGGTCACCGGTGTAGTTCTTCACAATCAGCAGACAGCCCGCCTCACCGGTGACGTTAACAATGGCGTTCAGCACCGCATCAACGCTCGGCGAGGCGAAGATATCGCCGCACACCGCAGCGGTCAGCATCCCTTTGCCGACAAAGCCCGCGTGCGCTGGTTCGTGGCCGGAGCCACCGCCGGAAATCAGTGCGACTTTGCTTTTATCCCAGTCCGAACGCACCACCACGCGAATCTCATCGCCCAGATCGAGACGGGTCAGGTTGTGCCACGGTGTGCTGAGTAACACGCCTTCGATCGCTTCGTTCACCAGATCGTTTTTTTCATGCATAAAAAACTGGCTCATTGCACTCTCCCCTTAGGTGTTGTCGTCCTAAAGGTAGCGTAAGCCGGGCGGGAAAGGGGGGATCAAGGCCGGAAATGCAAAGGGCGACACACGTCGCCCCTGAGTTTCGGATAATTACGCCCTACAGCGCGATGCGTAACACGCTGTCCGGGTTTTTTGGCGGTTCCTTGCGTGAGCCCGGCTGCTTGATGCTGACGAACAGCGTGTTGCCATCGGCGGAGAGCGCCAGGCTGTTCGGCAGGCCCGGCGCTTTCACCGTGCGTTTCACTTTATAGCTGCTGGCATCGATGATGCTGATCTCACCGGCTTTACGGTGCGTGACATACAACTCGTCACGGTCAGCATTGAACAGCACGGCCAGCGATTCCGGTACCTCAATACGCTGAATCACCTGCTGCTTGCGGGTATCCAGCACCAGCACCTGCGGCTGCTTCGCATCGCTGAGGAAAGCGCGGTGGCCTTTGCTATCCAGCGCAATGTTCAGGAAAAAGTGCTCTTTATCACCGTCAATTTTCTGGCGCTTTTCAATCGCGTTCAGGCGGGTATTGATGGTTACCAGCTCGCCATCGGCATTGGTGACATACAGTTTCTGCGCGGCGGCATCCAGCGCCAGCCCGGTGCCCATTTTGCCGGTATTCGGGATAGTGCTGATGAGCTGTAGCGTTTTGCCGTTCACCACCCACACCACGCTTTGCGCACCGAGACCGGTGATGTACACGCGATTGGTTAGCGCATCCGCGACCAGTTCACGCGGCTGCAGCGGACGAACCGTATCACCGCGCTTGCGGCCATCCAGCACCAGCGTGTTGATCACCTTACCGCTGCTGGCATCCACTGCCGTCAGCGCACCGTTAACCGTGTTGCCAAAGTACAGCACGTTGGTGTGCTGATTGATGGCGGCACCAAAGGTCTTCAGCTCAGTGCTGATGGTTTGTTTCACCGCCAGATTCTGCGGATCGAGACGGTACACGGTACCGCCCTGCGGATTGCCGGCGTTTTGCGCCGTGGCGAGGAACAGCGCGTTGTCGCTGTTGCTGAAGGCCAGTTCGTAGGCACCTTTGGCGATCGGCTGATTGAGCGGCTGCGTTTCCGCCGCCTGCAGCGCGCTGCAGGACAGCAGCGCCGTGGCCACCAGTAGCGGACGCAGCGCCCACTGCATTGTTTTATTCGCTTTCATAACTTCTCCATAGCAAAACCACCGCCGTGCGGCAGTGAAATGAAAGCCCGACATTGCAACCAATAGGAAATTCAGCCCGAGGCGAGCCGATAAGGATGTTAGTTTTTGCGAATAATAATCATTTATGCGGAAAAGGGACAGGATTTTATGGCGTTAGCAACGCCGCCAGGGCGCCCGAAGGCACCCTGTCAGCACAGAGGGTAAGGCAAACTTATTGGGTCAGTTCTGCGGTCATGTGAACGCCGTTGTTGAAGTTGGCTTCAGTCACTTTGTAGGAAGCACCAAGTTCCTGTGCTTTAGCAGCGATTTGCGCTTCAGCACCGTCAAGCGTAGAGGCGGTAGCGGTCACGCTTTGCGCGAAGCTGGCAAATGGCAGAACAGAGAGAGCAATAACAGCAGCAAAAGTTTTGATGGTTTTCATGGTCATTTCCTTAATGATGCTTGGTTGAATAAGGCGACATCGCCTTGATAAGAGATATAGTAGGCCGGAAACCGATCAAAAAAAAGCGCAGAGATTTGCCTAAGTCATTCGAATATTTTGACTATAAAAAGCACATTTAGCGCAACCTGTGCGCAAAGGGTTAAAAAACCACAATTTGATTAAAAGGCAGGATTTATTGCTGTGATTGGTGAGACCAGGCATACGCGGCAAAAGCGGCGCCGCGACACACCCTGAAGCGTGTCGCGGCGCGCCTGATGGCGGTAAACGGATTTAACCGTGATGCCGCACGCGGGTAAAGATGGTGATGGCGGCCAGCAGCATCAGCACGCCGCTGGCAAGGAAGACGCCGCCCGCGCCCTGCAAATCGAACATCCAGCCACCGGCTGCCGCACCGGCGGTAATCGCCAGCTGAATAGTGGCCACCAGCAGACCGCCGCCCGATTCGGCGTCGTCCGGCACCGCGCGCGACAGCCAGGTTGACCAGCCAGTCGGCATTGAACCAAACGCCAGCCCCCACAGCGCGACGCCGCTCGCCACCAGCCAGGAGACGTGGCCAAAGCTCACCAGCAGCACCGCCGTCACGCTCATCACCAGCGCCATGCCGGTCAGCGTCAGCGACACGCTGCGCGTCACCAGCCACGCGGCCAGCGAGGTGCCGAAGAAGTTCGCCACGCCGAACGCCAGCAGCACCAGCGACAGCTGATTCACACTCAGCTGCGCGCTGGTTTCCAGGAACGGACGCAGATAGGTAAAGAAGGCGAAATGGCCGGTAAACATCATGATCACCGCCAGCATGCCCCAGCGCATCACGCTCTGACGCAGCAGGTCCAGCACGCCGCCGCTGCGCGCTTTGTTCTCCGGCGGCATCGACGGCAGGGTGAAGAACTGCCAGAACAGCGCCAGCACGCCCAAAACACCGGTCAGCAGGAAGATATTACGCCAGCCAATCAGCCCGCCAAGATAGCTGCCCAGCGGCGCGGCAATGATGGTGGCCAGCGAAATACCGCTGAACACAATCGACAGCGCGCGCGGCACCTGATCGGCGGGCACCAGCCGCATGGTAATGGCGGTCGACAGCGTCCAGAAGCCGCCAATCGCCATGCCGAGCAGCACGCGCGCCAGTAAAATCATCGGCAGATTTTCGGCAAACGCCACAAGTAGCGCCGAGGCGATGAGCAGCAACGTGAACGCCAGCATCACCAGGCGGCGGTCGAGGCGGCGCGTGACGTTACCAATCACCAGGCTGGTCAGCAGCGCCACCAGCGCGGTAACCGTGACCGTCTGGCCCGCCTGCCCTTCGCTGACGCGCAGCGAGTCGGCAATCGGTGTCAGCAAGCTCACCGGCAGAAATTCTGCGGTGATCAGGCCGAAGACGCCAAACGCCATGGCGAACACCGCGCCCCATGCGGGTTTCTCTACCGCAATGCTTGTTTCCACTACTTCAGTATCCAGACTCATCTGCGATCCCCATCACAAAATATCAGGCTGTAAGCATAGAGAGACGACGCAAGACGATCTATGATACAGAAACTTTGTTTTTTGATAATTCGTCTGGATTGTATGAGCCGCTATGAAGATTTGACCAGCGAACTGCTGATGGGCATGCGCCTGTACGGCGTCAAATATCAGCGCATCGCGCTGCATGCGCCGTTTGGCCTGCAATATGATGACGCGCCGGGCAAGGCACAGCTGCATTTTGTTGGCCGCGGCTCGCTGCTGATTCGCTCCGCTTCCGGCACCGTCTATCCGCTGCAGGCGGGCGATGCACTGCTGATTCCGCACGGTAAGCCGCACGCGCTAATCTCCGGCGAAGATGCGGTGTGCGTGCCGATCGCCACGTTTAACAGCAAACCCATCTGTGACAGCGTGTGCGCGATTAACGATGCGCCGGACGCGGATGCCTGCCCGGACGACAGCGATGTGATTTTATTCAGCGCCTGCATGGCGTTTGAGCTGGGCGGCATGCAGCCGCTGGTGCACACCATGCCGGATGTGATGCTGGTCAGCACACTGCTGGCGCAATACCCGGAAATCCAGCCGATTCTGGATGCCATGGAGCGTGAAACGCGTCAGCGCAAAGCGGGCTTTGCCGGCATTTTGTCGCGGCTGGCCGATGTGGTGGCGGCGCAAATTGTGCGGGGCTGGGTGGAGAATGGCTGTGGCCAGGGCAGCGGGCTGGTGCAGGCTCTGCGCGATCCGCGCCTCAGCCTGGCGATGGCGGCCATGCACCGCGCGCCCGGCGAAAACTGGACGGTGGAGCGGCTGGCGCGCGAATCCGGCAGCTCACGCTCGGTGTTTGCCGCGCGCTTTCAAAACGCCACCGGCATGACGCCGCTGCGCTACCTCACCGAACTGCGCATGCGTCTGGCGGTGGAGCGCATAGTTAACGATGGCGAAGCGGTGGAGAGCGTGGCGTTCCACCTCGGTTACGGTTCACTGGCCGCCTTCAGTCGCGCCTTCAAACGCATTGTCGGCACACCGCCCGGCGCGCTGCGCGCCGGACGTGAAGCGTCGTGAAACTTAGCGAAACACGCTGATCGCTTCAACCAGCCGGTTGGCCTGATGCGCCATTCGGCCAGAGGCTTCTGCGCCTTCCGCCACGCGCGCCGCGTTCTGATGGGTGATGTCGTCGAGATCCTCCACCGCGCTACTGACTTCGCTCAGCGCGATGGATTGTTCGGCCGTCGCTGCGCTGATTTGCGCGATCAGGGCGGTGACATTCTGCACCTGATCGACAATCGCCTGCATCGTGTGGCCGGCCGCATCGGCGTGATCGCTGCCCGACTGCACGCGGCCGGCGCTGGTTTCCACCAGGTTTTTGATCTCGCTGGCGGCTTTGGCGCTGCGCTGTGCCAGATTGCGCACCTCGCCCGCTACCACCGCAAAGCCTTTACCCTGCTCACCGGCACGTGCCGCTTCCACCGCCGCGTTCAGCGCCAGAATATTGGTCTGGAAAGCGATGCCGTCAATCACGCTGGTGATGTTGGCGATACGCTTCGAGCTGTCGGCAATTTCCGCCATCATGCCGACCATCTCCTGCATCACTTCACCGCCTTTGATCGCCGCTGCGCTGGTGCTGGCCGACAGCGTATTCACTTCGCTGGCGGTTTCCGTGTTGCTTTTGACCGTGGCGGTCATTTCGTTCATGGTCGCCGCCGTTTGCTGCACGTTCGCCGCCGCCTGCTCGGTGCGACGGCTCAGTTCATCATTGCTGCGCGCGATGGCGTCGCTGGCACCAGGACATTGATCGCCTGGCCGCTGACGTCATCCACCAGCCAGCGGAACATCAGACCCAGCTGGCCGATAGCGCGCTGCGTCATGCCGATCTCATCCACCCGATCGATGTGCTCGACTTTGTGGCTGGCGCCGGTCGCCACGCTCAGCGCCTGGCGGCACATGCGCTCCATCGGGCGCGAAATCTGCTGCTCCAGCCACAGGCTGGCCAGCAGTAGCAGCCCGGCCATGCCGCCGCTGAAGCAGCCGATCGCCAGCGGTGCCATGCCCAGCAGCCAGACGCTCAGCACCGACAACGGCAGCAGCGCGATCAGCGTACTGCGGATGCGCCAGCGCAGCGGCAGCGTTTTCAGCACTGAGGTCAGCCGCCGCCAGCCGCTGCCAACAATCAGTCCCTTATGAAAGCGACGCCCTTTGGCACGCCCTTCACGAAAATCACGGTACAGCGCCTCGCACTGACGGACCTCCTCCGCCGACGGTTTGGTGCGTACCGACATATAGCCCTGCAGCTTGCCCTCGCGCACCACCGGAATAGCATTGGCGCGCACCCAGTAGTGATCGCCATTCTTGCGCCGGTTCTTGACCAGCGCGGTCCAGGGTTCGCCCTGCTTCAGCGTGCTCCACATATCGGCGAACGCTTCCGGCGGCATATCCGGATGACGCACCATGTTGTGCGGCTGGCCGTTGACCTCCTCCGGGCTGAATCCGCTGACCTCAATAAAGGCGTCGTTGGCGTAGGTGATGTGGCTGTTGAGATCGGTGGTCGACATCAGCGTGGCGCGATCGTCGAAGACGAATTCACGCTGGGTGATGGGCTGGTTATTACGCATGTGTGAGTCCTTGCAAAACGCAGGCTGAAGAGAAATCGATAATACTTTTTTACCTTTTCGGCAGCACAATGGCCTGGCTTTAGCGCGGCTATTTAATTTTTGTTCTTAATAAAGCCGGAGTGCGCGGCGCTTCACAGTTCTGGCCGCGGGCGGGATCGATAAAAAATCATTTAGGGTAAATGAGATCGAGCTTTGGCTGAACGCAGTGTCGGCAGCGGTGCGCATGAATGCGCACCCTACAGAAAAACGTACCATCACCGCATCCCTGCACATCCCGCAACATGCCCATTCTCGTAGGGTCGCCGTTCACGGCGACCGCGTCATTTGCACATACTGTCAGAACTGCCAGCGCACGCCGAGGTTGTAACGCCAGCCTCTGGCGCCGTTGCCGTCGATCTCCTTGCGGTAATCCGCTTCGGCGTACAGCGCCACATCCTGCTGCAGCGTCACCGTGCCGCCGGCACCCACTTCCCACATCTGGCCAAAATTACCGCTGCTGAAGCTGGCGCCGAGCGCCGGGTTATCAGCTGCCGACACCGATGTCTGCGCCGTACCGCCCCAGCTTTTGTAATAATTCGCGCGCAGATATGGCGTGTACTGGCGGTTGCTGTCATCGGTCCAGCTGCGGTCGAGACGCGCGCCGAGACGGCCAATCGTCTGGTGATAATCGCCATAGCGCACCTGGTTATTGTCCTCATCCGTGAAATCATTCATGTTCAGTTTCAGGTATATCAACTGCGCCTGCGGCTCCAGCTTGTAGCCCTCGCCGAGTTCAAACGGATAGCCGCTCTCCAGCGAGGCGGTCCAGCCGTGGCCCTTCAGCCTGGCCTCGCGCTGCTGGCGCGCAATGTCGGTTTCACCACGATGCCAGTCAAACGACAGCACGCCGTCAAGGTAAAAGCCGCTCTGGCGCTGCCAGGTGCCGTACAGCGCCAGGCTGTCGCTATCGAAGCTGGTGCTGCTGTAACCGTCTGCCGCCTGCGGACGGATGCGCGTATTGCCGCGCGTGTAGGCCACGCCGCCGCGCAGGCTGTCCTGCTCACCGTCGAGACGCAGCAGGTTGCCGCCAAGCTGCACCGCGCTGTAATCGAGATCAAACCCGTAGCCGTAATCGCTAAAGCTGCGGTCGCTTTTGTATTTCAGGTTTGAGCCGATGTAGCGCAGGAACATCTCACCGCCGTTACCCGCCGGGCGCGTCTGCTCGTGACGCAGTTCGCCGAGACGCTTGTGCAGGTCATCAATAATCGCGGCGGTGTAATAAGCGAGGCCAACCGGTGCCGAAATGTACGAGGGCACCTGCGGCACCACCGCCGGACGCGCATCGTAGCGCTGTGGCGTACCAAATCCGCTGGTCACCAGCGCCGGCTGGCAGCTGTCGCTGTCCTCGCACACGTAGTAGTTTGCCAGCCGGTAGTCCCAGTAATTGTTGCCGCTGCCGCTCAGCAGGCGCTGCGCCGGATCGCTGCTGCCCGGCGCGAAGCTATACAGCCGGTACTGCCACGGTCCGGCGCCGAGATAGCCATCCCTGAGCGCAAAGCTGTTCTGGCCAGCGTTGCCGCCCACCTGTGCCAGCGAAATGCCTTCGTTGCCCTCAATGCCGCCGTTGCGGTTGAGATCGGTGAGCGCCGCGCTGCTTGCCGCATCAAGCCTGACGTTGAGCAGCGTGGTGCCGCTGGCGTTACCGCTGACGTTGATGTGGTCGGTGAACTGGTTGCTCAGCGCGCCGCCGTCATTCAGGCGGGTCACCAGATTCGCCTGACCGCCCATCGACGCCAGCGAGCCGTTGATGTCCAGCGTATTGCCTGGCGAACCGCTGCCATTGGTGAGATCCAGCGTGCCGCTGTTATTTACCTGCAGCGAATCCGCTGTGCCGCCCGCCAGCGTGGGATGCACGTTGTCACCGGCATACAGCGTCGAGCGCCCATCAATGTTGATGGTGCTGTGCGCCAGCTGCAGATTGTCGGTCAGCGTCCAGCGGCTATCCGCGAAGTTAATGATGCTCCAGCCGCTGCCGAGGTTAACGCCTTTGCTCAGGTCATCGGCGCTGAAGCTGCCGCCGCGCGCCGTAATCTGGTCAAAGGTCAGGCTGTTACCGGTGCCGTTGCCGCTGGTGAGATGGTAAGTAGTGCTGAGATCGACGCCGCTGACGTCGGCGATATTGTTGTTGTCTGCGCCCATGGTCAGGCTGCCGTTGAGCGTGCCGCCGGTCCAGCGGAACGTGTCGCTGCCGCCGCCAGGATTGATGTCGCCCAGCACGTCACCCTGGGTCAGCAAAATCACATCGTCGGCGTTACTGCCCGCCACCGCCACGCTTTGCGCCGTGGCGGTTACGATTGTGCCAAGGTTCTCGAATACCGTTTTGCCGCCGCGCAGATCGACCACCGGTGCCGTCAGGCTGCTGGAGCGGAGTGTGCCGCGGTTGACGATGGTGCCGGCGGTGCTGGAGACCAGCGCCGAACCGCCTGCCGCATTAGTGATATTAACGCTGGCGGCGGTGACGATATTTCCTGTGGTGTTGGCGCGAATCCCGGTGCCGCCGGCGCCGGTGACATTGAAAACGTAACCCGAACCCAGCGTCAGATCGCCGCCGGTGGTCGATCCATCGGCGTTGGCGACAGTCAGGCCGTTACCGCTGCCGGATACATTGGTGGTCACGGTGGAGGCGGGATCGAACGCGACGGCAGTGCGGATGCCGTTGCCATCGCCAACGTTAAGCGTCAGGTTGCTCAGGCTCACGTTGTCCAGCTCCGCGCGGTTTTCGATGCCGTTGCCGCTGCCCAGTACGTTGATGGTGGCGTCGCGCGCGCTGAGCGCCGCCGCGCCGCTGTCGAGCAAAATGCCATGCGCCGTGCCGCGCGTGGTGATCAGCGTATCGCTGCCGGTCAGCGCCAGCTGTGCGCCGTCGCTGATGCGCACGCCGGCCACGCCGTTATCAACATTGATGCTGCCGCCCTGTGCCAGCGTGGTGCCGTTGCCGCCGACATCTAACCCGGTGCCGCTGCTGATGTTAACCACGCCATTGTTGGTCAGCGTGCTGCCGGCGCGCGAGCGCATGCCGATGCTGTTGCTGCCGGTCAGCGTCAGTGCGCCATTGTTCTCCAGTGCCGCGCCGTTGGTCAGGTCGAAACCCACGGCACCGTTGCCAGCGCCGCTGATGCGGGCGTTGCTGGTGACGCGGGTGGCGGCAGCGCTGCCGTCCAGCGCATTGCTGAGATCGCTGCGCAGCGTATTCACCAGCACGCCCACCGCGTTGTTGCCGCTGAGCGTGATGGTGCTGCTGCCGTCAAGCGTCGCCGCTGCGCCGCCCTCGACGCGCACGGCGGTGCTCTCCTCGCCGCTGGCGGTCAGATTGAGGTTGGCGCTGTTGAGGTTACTGCCGCTGCCGGAAACAATCACGCCGGTGCTGCTGGCGGCGCTGGCGCTCAGGCTGTTCGGCGTGCTGAAGCTCAGTGCCGCGCCGTCGTCAAGGCGGTAGCCGGTGGAACCACGCGTGCTGACATCCAGCGCGCTGGTGGCGGCGCGGATGCGTGAACCGTTACCCGCAGCGTGATAGGCGATCTGGTCGCTATTGTTAAAGATCGGCGTCGATCCGGCGGCGATATTCACCAGCGCACCGTCCAGCGCTTCGGCGCCGATGGCACCACTGCCGTTGAGCGTGAGCGTACCGCCGTTGAGGTTCGCCACCGCCTGGCTACCGCTGGCGCTGACGCCGCGCGAACGGCGGGTACTGCTGCCGCCATTGACGTCGATGTTGCCGCTGTTGCTGGCGGTGGTAGCGAAGGTGCTGCCCGCGCTGTTCACCGCGATACCGGTGCCGCCGTCGCTGATGCTGATGTTGCCGCTGTTGCTGCCGGTCGCCCCGCTCTCCACGCGCAGGCCGGTGGTATTGGCCCCGCTGAAGTTGATGTTGCCGCTGTTGCTGAGCTGCGCGCGGTTGCGAGCCAGATAGCCGGTGATGCCGTTCTGCGCCGAATTGAGTTCTGCGGCGGAGGTCAGCCGCGTGCTGGCGACCGGCGCACGGCTGTTAGCACCGGTCAGCGTATGTTTCTGCCCGTCGGCAATCGCGCCCGTGGCGTTGCTGCCACTGAGGGTAATGGTGGTCGCCGCGTCAATATTGCCCTGCGCACCGCCCTCGATATTGACGCCGGTGGCACCGGTGCCGCTGACGTTGATCGTGGCGTTGTTGGTCTTCACCAATGTTCCGCCACCGCCGGTGCCGTTCACCGCCACCGCACCCGCGCCGGAGGCGGTCAGCGTGGTATTAGTCCCGTCAAACGTCGCGCCCTGTTCGATGCGGAAGAGCGTCGAGTTAGTGGTGGTGACGTCAAACGCGTTGTTGTCGTCCACGTTGATCAGCGCATTCGGGCCATAGGCAAAAAAACCAATTTGATTGCTGCCGGTGCTGAAACGGGGAATGGCATTCTGCGTTACATTAACCGTGGCGTTGCCGCGCGCGTGCACGCCAATCGCGCCGTTGCCAGTGAGGTTAATCGGCCCGTCCACGTTCGCTGCGGCAGTGCCGCTGCCCTGACCTTCCACCCAAACGCCAAAGTTGCGCGTGCCGCTGGCCGGATCGGCTCCACCCGCCACGTTGATGGTCCCGGTGGAGCTGGCGGCGGCGCTGTTACCACTGGTGGCCAGCACTTTCAGGCCGGTGCCGTTAACGCCGTTGAGGTTGATGGTGCCGCGATTCTCCAGCGTACCGTTGCTGTTAGTGACCAGCATGCCGACGTTCTCGCGCGGCACGCGCGCAGCGCTGCCGTTGACGTCGATGGTGCCGCTGTTAATCAGCGTGGCATTGCTGGCACCGCTGACCGACATCCCGGCGGCGTTCTGTACGCGCGAGCCAATCACAATCGCCCCGTCGTTGGTGGCGCTACCGTTGGCCAGCAGCGCAATGCCGCTGGTCAGCCCGCTCTGGTTCAGGGCGGTCTCCGCCACGTTGTCGCTCAGGCTGTTCTGCGCGCCTCGCCCGAGATAAATCGTGCCGCCGCTGTTGTTGGTAAATCGGCTGCTGTCGGTGGTGAGCAGCACGCCGGAGGTGGTGCCGCGCGCGCTGGAACCGTTGACGCCCACATTGATATTGCCGCTATTGCTGGCCTGCGCATTGGCATCAAGACGGATGCCCGCCACGCCGTTGGTCAGATTGCTGCCGGTGGTACCGAGGTTAAGCACGCCATTGTTAGTGAAATCACCGCCGTTTTGTACCGTTACCGCCGTGGCGTTGTTGCTGGCCGCGCCGACGCCGGTGCCATCAATACGGTTGAGGAAGCCGCCGTTGATGACGCCGCTGCTGCTGTTGGTAGCCGTCGCGCCATCCAGCGCCAGCGCGGTGCCGCGGCTCGCCAGTTTCCCGTCGATGGTAGCATTGGCCCCATTGGCCACGCGTACCGCGCCATCGCTGGCCCCTACCACTTCCAGCGTTTTACCGGCGGCGATAGTGACCTGCGAACCGGCGCCTTCGGCATTGATCACCACGCGGCTACCTATCGGCTGCGTCACTTCATCCGGCGCAGTGGCGCTGACGTTATAGACAATATCGCCGTTGGTGATAGTGACCGCCTGATTGAACGCGCTGAGGTAGCTGGCCGGCGCGAGATTGCCAGCCTGCAGCTGGCTCACCAGCCAGTTATTGTAGCTTTGCAGCTGGCTGGCATTGGTGACGTTGAAGGCGGTGGTTTTGCCGTCCAGCGTCTGCACGCTAAAGCTGCCGTTATAGGTCGCAAGGTTCTGTACCGCCAGGCTGTCGGTCACCTGGCCACCGGAGACGTTGGCCGCAGAACCGTTGAAGGTGATGCGGTTGTTGTTGTTCCAGTTGAGGGTGCCGCCGTTACTGACCTGAAACAGCGTGGTGTTTTTGGCCGCCATGGTCCAGGCGTTGGTGCTGGCGCTGCTATTGGCGTTAGCCTGACCAATGCTGACATCCAGCGAACTGCCGCTGCCGCTGACATCGGCGATGCGCGCGTCGATATACTGATTGTCATTCACGTTTTGCAGATCCGGCACCACCGTGCTGGCGGTAACCGGTGCCTGCGCCACCAGGCTGGCGGAATCAAAAACCTGAAAGGTGGTGTTGCCGCCGGTAGTGGGATCCGGCACGGTGATGGCGAGGTTTTGCGGACCGGGATCGAGCCGTGCCTGATTAAGGTATTGTGCGCCCGCCGCGATGGTCACCTGGCCGAGCGTGGTGTTGACCGCCCCGTCAATGCCCGGCTCAAACGCCTGATTACCGGTTAAGGTTGCGCTGCCGCCGTTAACGATCAGCGCGCCGCTCTGCTGGTCATTATCGCGCGGATTATACGCGCCCAGTGTTGCCGCTTCCCCTACGCCGGGGAAATAAAACACCGCCTGCGCAGCGACGATCCCTAGCGCAATGGGATTCCGGGTGAATCTCATACAACCTCCAGTAACAAGCAATCAGCGACGCTGTGAAAGCACAGCGAAAAAAGAACAAAGGGGCAGATGGGCGAACTCTATTTTCACAAAACGAATCAAGTGGTTAATTATGGGCACAGAGGGTGCCGCTGATGCGTGAAAATCAGGAGAAAGCTGTTGCTTATATAGACTTTATGGCTGCACAGATCAAAAGCGAGCCCGGAGATATTTATCGGAATGAAATAAGAATTTCGCAGGAAATGGAAGGCTATAACCCTGAATTAAATAAGGCTTATAGTGATAACGCATTAATATCACGTGATTTATCTTCAGCCACTCCAGTAAAGTCTGGGTGGGTGATAATTCTCACGCTCAATAATAAGCAGCGCTAACGAAATACTGCAATTGTGAGCCAGCCCACAATTGCAGCAAAATCATCCATTTAATGACATCAGACCTCTTGACGGTCTGCTGGCGCAGGCTTTTCTAGCTTAAATCGACGTTTTTGGTGCCGCCCCACCAGGTAAAGACGAAGCCGCCGATCCACGCCACGATCAGCCCCACCAGATAGACCGCCATCCCGGCGAAAATGCCCTGGCCGAAGAGGTCATCAACGGGAGCGCCACCAGCCCGGAAGGACCAAACACCGTATTCAGGCCGACCGGCAAACCCAGCCACGCGACGGTGCCAATAAAAAATCCCCCGCACGCGCCGCCGATACAGGCGGTGACGAAAGGCTTCACGCGCGGTAAGGTCACCGCGTAAATCAGCGGCTCGCCAACGCCCAGCAGACCGGGAATGATCGCCCCGCGCACCTGGTTACGCAGCACCGAATGCGGCGCCGAGCGGAAATAGAGCGCCAGCGCCGCGCCCACCTGACCGCCACCTGCCATCGCCAGAATGGGGAACAGCGAGTTAAAGCCCTGCGCATCCATCAGCGCGAAGTAAACCGGGATAAACCCCTGATGAACGCCAAACACCACGGCGATAAGGAACAGGCCCGCCAGCACCGCGCAGCCAAACGGGTTGCCGTTGAGGTGCAGGAACAGCCACGACATGCCTTTAAACAGCTCGCCGCCAATCGGCATAATCACCACAAACGCCAGTGCGCCGGTGATAAGCAGCGTCAGCAGCGAAGTGAGGATCATGTCGAGGTTATCCGGCACCACTTTGCGGATCTGGCGTTCGATCCACGCGCCAAGGATCGCGGCGAGCAGTACGCCGATAATGTTGCCGCGCGGATCAATTCCCATGCCGAAGAAGTTATCGATACCGGAGAAATAACCGACCGTGGCTTTCGGGTCATAACCCAGCACGAACAGCGCGGCGATAATGGCGCCGTTAACGCCGCTGCCGCCAAAGGCTTTTTGCGCGTTGTAGCCAATCAGAATCGGCAGGAAGGTGAACAGGCCTTTACCAAAAACTTTCATATAGCCGACGAGGTGCGCCACTGCTGTGTTCTTTTCTGCCGCGTTGAGCAGCAGGCTTTGCTCAATTAAGGTGGCAAAGCCCAGCAGCATCCCGGCGGCGATAAAACCGGGAATCAGCGGTGTAAAGATGGTGGCGAACTTCGCCAGAAACTGATGCACGCCGCTGGTCTGCTTCGCTTTCATTTGCTGTTTGGTGTCGCTGGCAATGCTCTTCAGCGACGCGGCTTCTACGGGCGCGGCGTGGCCGCCGATCATTGCATTCAGCATTTCCGCTGCGGTTTGCGCTTTGCCAGGGCCAACGATGATCTGCAACTGATCGTCGCTGTTCACCACGCCCAGTACGCCGGGCAGGGCTTTCAGGCTCTCCGTCTCCACCCGTGAATCGTCGCGGAGCGTCAGGCGCAGGCGCGTCATACAGTTGCCGCAGGTATTGATATTCTCCTTACCACCGACCTTTTCGATAATTGTCGCGATCAGATGTTCACTGATTTTGGCCATTACTTGATCCCCGCATCAACCAGCGCCTGGCGAATAAAGCCGCCGTTATCGGCTAACAAATGCGTGGCCTGTTCAGCGCTGAGCTGGCCCAGCACCATCACAATGGCGGTTTTGCAGCGCCCGCCGCAGGCCTGCAGCGCCTGTTCGGCGATGTCGCGGGTGCAGCCGGTGGCTTCCATCACAATGTTTATCTGACGCTGCACCAGCTTCAGGTTGGTGGCTTCCACATCCACCATCAAATTGCCATAGACTTTGCCGCTGCGGATCATTGCGCCGGTGGTCAGCATATTGAGCACCAGTTTTTGCGCGGTGCCCGCTTTCATGCGCGAGGAGCCGGTCACCACTTCCGGGCCAACCACCGGCACAATCGCAATATCGGCGATGCGCGCCATTTCGCTGTTGGGATTACAGGTGAGCGCCACGGTGAAGGCGCCCTGCTGCTTCGCCCAGGCTTTGTGCGTATTTCATAGCGGCAATCACATACGGTGTGCGTCCGCTGGCGGCGATGCCGACCAGCACATCGCACGCGGTGAAATTGAGCGATTTCAGGTCGTCAACGCCCAGCGTCAGGCTGTCTTCGGCGTTTTCCACTGCCTGCAAAATGGCACGATGACCGCCAGCAATCAGGCCGACAACCTGCTCGCGCGGCGTTCCGTACGTGGGGGGGCATTCGCTGGCATCGAGGATGCCAAGACGCCCGGAAGTGCCCGCGCCGCAATAGATTAAACGACCGCCCTGTTTAAACGCGGCGACAATCACATCCACCGCCTGCGCGATAGCCGGGATCACTTTTTCCACCGCCAGCGCCACCTTCTGGTCTTCGTCGTTGATGACGCGCAGCATCGCTTCCGTGTTCAGCATGTCGATGTTTTCACTGGCGGGATTGCGGCCCTCGGTGGTCAGTCTGGATCAGATCAATGTTCATGTCTCGCTCCCTTCAGGAATAATTTATTCTTGAAACTATATATCATATAGAATTGTTAATTCCTCCTGCTTAGGTCAATTTTTTTGCCTTTTGCGGCAGCGGACATAAAAAAACCCGCCAGAAGGCGGGTTGGATTAAGAAGAAGCGCTAGATGTTTGCCAGTTCTCTGCGTGCCAGCGCGGCGAGAAAGCCGCTACGGGAGCCGTATTCGCGGTGTGCTTCTACGTGGCTATCGATTTTGGACAGTAAGTTTTGCGGCAGGGTGATGTTCAGCTTCACCGCTTTACCTTCGTAACGACTGAGATCAATCTCAACGAAAGCCCAGTAACCTCCCTGGCACTCTTCATCATTAATATGGGTTTCAACGCTGGCTGCTTTTGGAATGGCCTTGCCTGCGTCCGCTAACGATTCCACATGCGCATCGATTGCACCAAATGCATCGCTCAATGCCTCGTCAACGGTGTTGCCCGCAAAAAAACATCCCTGTACGTCGGGTACGAAACCTGACCAGCTGCCGTTTTCTGTTTTGTGCAAATAAACGGGGAATCTCATGGTGAGTCCTTATGTAAATTGCCTTCTTGATTATCTACTGCGGACATGAAAAGCATTGCAATGCCTGCTGCACCTGACATTGCTAATTGTTCCAAATCGGGGGCAAAGCCCCCGTATATCAGTCCATAATTTTCAATAGCTTACGTAATGTTCCGGTTGCCAGGTCTTTTTCAGGATGAGGAAGCGAGATGTGATATGGCTTATCTGCACGGACAAACACATGATGGCTTCCTTTAACACGATCCAGAATCCACCCTCGTTCAAGCAACATCCTAATCAGCTCCCTGCTGCTCAACACAACCTCCTGATGTCATCGTGAATATTATATACCCACCATAACCACCGATTCAATTTTAGTGGTTATGGTGGGTATAAATTTAAACTTTCTTCAGCCGCTCACCACGACAGGACTTGTCTGCAAAATATAAAAAAACCCGCCAGAAGGCGGGTTCAGTCAGAGAGCGTGTCGCTTAGCTGGCGTTTTGCGTGCGCAACTGCAGCTCGTAGGCGGCGGCCTGTTTGGTATCAAACTGGTTTTCCCAGCGGGCGATAACCAGCACCGCCAGGGCATTGCCGATCACGTTCAGCGCGGTGCGCGCCATGTCCATGATACGGTCCACGCCGGCGATAAAGGCCAGGCCTTCCAGCGGAATACCGACGCTGCCCAGCGTCGCCAGCAGCACCACGAAGGAGACGCCCGGCACGCCTGCGATGCCTTTTGAGGTCACCATCAGGGTCAGCACCAGCATGATCTCCTGGCCGAGCGACAGGTCGATGCCGTACAGCTGGGCGATAAAGATCGCCGCGATGCTCTGGTACAGCGTCGAGCCATCGAGGTTGAAGGAGTAGCCGGTGGGCACCACGAAGCTGGTGATCGCCTTCGGCGCGCCGTAGGCTTCCATCTTCTCGATGATGCGCGGCAGCACGGTCTCAGAGCTGGCGGTGGAATAGGCCAGAATCAGCTCATCCTTCAGGATGCGGATCAGGATCCAGATGCTCAGCCCGCAGAGGCGCGCCACAATGCCCAGCACCACCAGCGCGAAGAACAGGATGGCGAAGTACACCAGGATCACCAGCTTGGCCAGCGGCCACAGCGAGGCAAAACCGAAGTTGGCCACGGTCACCGCGATCAGCGCGAACACCCCGACCGGCGCGTAGCGCATGATCATGTGGGTGACTTTGAACATGGTTTCGGAAATAGAACGGAACACGGTCACCAGCGGCTCGCGGTGCGTCGCCGGCAGCGATCGACAGGCCCAGGCCAAACAGCACCGAGAAGAAGATGATCGGCAGCATCTCGCCCTTCGCCAGCGAGGCGAAAATGTTCTGCGGGATCAGTGACAGAATCGTAGTCACCAGGCCATGTGGCGCACCCTGCACGGCTTCCGTGGTGGTCTTCGGGTATTTCGAAATATCCACCGTCGCCAGCTGCGACATATCGATGCCGGTGCCTGGCTGGAACACGTTCGCCAGCGTGATGCCGAGGACGATGGCAACCGTGGTGATCACTTCGAAATAGATGATGGTTTTCGCGCCGATGCGGCCTAGCTTTTTCGCATCGCCGACGCCGGCGATGCCGACCACCAGCGAGGAGATCACAATCGGCACCACGATCATCTTGATCAGATGAATAAAGATATCGCCTGCCGGAGAGAGCAGGTTCGCAATCAGCCATTCGCGGCTGTCGCTGTGATAATGGAGGTAACTGTCCCCCAGGATAATGCCCAGCACAAGGGCGATCAGGATCTGCCAGGCCAGGCTGACTTTAACGTTTTTCATAGAAACTGACTTCCTCAATGAAGCGCCTTATTCACTGTAAACTGCATGAATGTGCAGAAGACATTACACACAGGGAAGTGAGCAAAAGCCCGATAAAATAGAGGGTTATAATGGACTGCATCGGTTACCGCTGCGCCGGCATTATGCGCCCGCGCGATGATGCAGCCTGAGTTGATACCTGCTGAACAGGGCCGAGATAAGTACCATTTTCACTACGGTAAATGCAACCCCTGGGGCAATAGCTTAAATCCTGCACAGCCAGGCAGCATAAAATGCTGCTGACATGCGCCTGTCATAACTCGCTGAATGTACTGAAAAGTGTTAATTATGCGATAATTGCTTCCGCATAACTAACCTCAGGAGTTGCTATAAAAACGATATTTGCACGGTCTTGTTTGCTGCTTATTTAACCGGCTGGTTCATAATTTTATTGATCCAGCCAGTGGTTTTGCCTCATTTCCTTCGCCTAAACAGCGCATTCAATTCGCTGACTTTTCAGCCTATTCAAACAATGCGTGATCGGTAGCCCAAATAATAAACAAAGCTTGTAAAGCCCCTACAATTAACGTTTTTGCGACATATTATTAACATCTTACAAGGAGAAAAAAAGCCATGAGCCAAATACACAAACATGACATTCCCGCAAACATTGCGGACCGTTGCCTGATCAACCCGGAGCAGTACCACGAGAAATATCAGCAATCTGTCTACCGACCCTGACGCCTTCTGGGGCGAGCAGGGCCACATCCTTGACTGGATCAAACCTTACCAGAAGGTGAAGAACACCTCCTTTGCGCCGGGCAACGTTTCCATTAAATGGTATGAAGATGGCACGCTGAACCTGGCGGCCAACTGCCTGGATCGCCATCTTGCCGAACGCGGCGACCAAACGGCCATTATCTGGGAAGGCGACGACGCCTCCCAGAGCAAAAACATCACCTACCGCGAACTGCACCGCGACGTCTGCCGCTTCGCCAACGTGCTGACCGGCCTAAAGGCATCAAAAAAGGCGACGTGGTCGCCATCTACATGCCGATGGTGCCGGAAGCCGCGGTCGCCATGCTGGCCTGCGCGCGCATCGGCGCGATCCACTCGGTGATCTTCGGCGGCTTCTCGCCGGAAGCGGTGGCCGGACGCATTATGCGATTCCAGTTCGAAACTGGTGATCACCGCCGACGAAGGCGTGCGCGCCGGCACGCAGTATTCCGCTGAAGAAAAACGTCGATGAGGCGCTGAAAAACCCGAACGTCAACACCGTCAGCAACGTCATCGTCCTCAAGCGTACCGGCGGCAAAATCGACTGGAACGAGGGCCGCGACCTGTGGTGGAACGACCTGATTGAGAAAGCCAGCGACCAGCATCAGCCGGAAGAGATGGACGCCGAAGATCCGCTGTTCATCCTCTATACCTCCGGCTCCACCGGCAAGCCGAAAGGCGTGCTGCACACCACCGGCGGCTATCTGGTCTATGCGGCCACCACCTTCAAATACGTCTTCGACTACCATGCGGGCGACGTCTACTGGTGCACCGCCGACGTGGGCTGGGTCACCGGGCACAGCTATCTGCTCTACGGCCCGCTGGCCTACGGCGCCACCACGCTGATGTTCGAAGGCGTGCCGAACTGGCCCACGCCCGGCGCGCATGGGTCAGGTGGTCGACAAGCACCAGGTCAACATTCTCTACACCGCGCCGACGGCCATCCGCGCGCTGATGGCCGAAGGCGATAAAGCCATTGAGGGCACCGACCGCTGCAGCCTGCGCATCCTCGGTTCGGTGGGCGAGCCCATCAACCCGGAAGCCTGGGAGTGGTACTACAAAAAGATCGGCGACGAGCGCGTTGCCCGATCGTCGACACCTGGTGGCAGACCGAAACCGGCGGCTTCATGATCACCCCGCTGCCCGGCGCCACCGAGCTGAAGGCCGGCTCGGCAACCCGCCCGTTCTTCGGCGTGCAGCCGGCGCTGGTGGATAACGAAGGCAATCCGCTGGACGGCGCCACCGAGGGCAACCTGGTGATCGTCGACTCCTGGCCGGGCCAGGCGCGCACGCTGTTCGGCGACCACGAGCGCTTCGAGCAGACCTACTTCTCGACCTTTAAAAACATGGCTACTTCAGCGGCGACGGCGCGCGCCGCGACGAGGACGGCTATTACTGGATCACCGGCCGCGTGGACGACGTGCTGAACGTCTCCGGCCACCGCCTGGGCACCGCCGAGATTGAATCCGCGCTGGTGTCGCATCCGAAGATCGCCGAAGCCGCGGTGGTCGGGATTCCGCACAACATCAAAGGCCAGGCGATTTACGCCTATGTCACCCTGAATCACGGCGAAGAGCCGTCGCCAGAGCTGTACACCGAGGTGCGCAACTGGGTGCGTAAAGAGATTGGCCCGCTGGCCACGCCGGACGTGCTGCACTGGACCGACTCGCTGCCGAAAACCCGCTCCGGCAAAATCATGCGCCGCATCCTGCGCAAAATCGCGGCGGGCGACTACCAGCAACCTCGGCGATACCTCAACGCTCGCCGATCCTGGCGTGGTGGAAAAACTGCTCGAAGAGAAGCAGGCCATCGCAATGCCATCTAACCGGAATTGCTCCCCCGGCCGGAGAGGGTCAGCCTGTCCCCGGCAGGCAGCTCTCCGCTCTTCCATCCTTACGCCGTATGCTTTTCACCATCGCACAACCTTAATAACTAGAATATTCAGCCAGTAAACCACGTGCCGGAGATTCTGTTGCCTTACCTTTGGAGAATTTGTGATGAAAATGAACCAAAGATAGCGTTTGTCAGCAGATAGAGAATAGTGCGCACTACAGGGAGCTCGTCGATAAACGGCAACGGTTTGCCTTCTTCCTTTCCATCATCATGCTGAGTATCTACGTCGGCTTTATTCTGCTGATCGCCTTTGCGCCGCACTGGCTGGGCACGCCGCTGCACGAGGGCACCAGCGTGACGCGCGGCATCCCGATTGGCATTGGCGTGATTGTGATTTCGTTTGTGCTGACCGGCGTGTACGTCTGGCGCGCGAACGGTGAATTCGATCGTCTGAATAAAGCGGTACTGCTAAGCGAGGTAAAAGCATCATGAAGCGAGTCCTGACGGCTCTGCCGCGCACGCTGGCTATCGTACCAGCCAGCGCACGCCGCCGATGCCATTACCGGCGAGGTACAGCGCCAGCCAACCAACTGGCAGGCGATTGTCATGTTCGTGATTTTCGTGGCGCTGACCCTGTACATCACTTACTGGGCGTCGAAACGCGTGCGCTCCCGTAACGATTACTACACCGCGGGCGGCAACATCACCGGCTTCCAGAACGGGCTGGCGATTGCCGGTGACTTTATGTCGGCCGCCTCCTTCCTCGGGATTTCCGCGCTGGTCTACACCTCCGGCTACGACGGGCTGATCTACTCGCTCGGCTTCCTCGTCGGCTGGCCGATCATTCTGTTCCTGATCGCCGAACGCCTGCGCAACCTGGGCCGCTATACCTTTGCCGACGTGGCCTCCTACCGCCTGAAGCAGGGGCCGATCCGCACCCTCTCCGCCTGCGGCTCGCTGGTGGTGGTGGCGCTGTACCTGATTGCGCAGATGGTGGGCGCCGGCAAGCTGATCGAGCTGCTGTTCGGCCTGAACTACCACGTCGCGGTGGTGCTGGTGGGCGTCCTGATGGTGCTGTACGTGCTGTTCGGCGGCATGCTGGCCACCACCTGGGTGCAGATCATCAAAGCGGTGCTGCTGCTGTTCGGCGCCAGCTTTATGGCCTTTATGGTGATGAAACACGTCGGCTTCAGCTTCAATAACCTGTTCACCGAAGCGATGGCGGTCCACCCGAAAGGGGAAGCGATCATGAGCCCTGGCGGGCTGGTGAAAGACCCGATCTCCGCACTCTCGCTCGGTCTGGGCGCTGATGTTCGGCACCGCCGGCCTGCCGCATATCCTGATGCGCTTCTTCACCGTGAGCGATGCGCGGGAAGCGCGCAAGAGCGTGTTCTACGCCACCGGCTTTATGGGTTACTTCTACATCCTGACCTTTATCATCGGCTTCGGCGCGATCCTGCTGGTCGGCGCCAACCCGGCGTTTAAAGACGCGGCGGGCGCGCTGATTGGCGGCAACAACATGGCGGCGGTGCATCTGGCCGATGCGGTGGGCGGCAACCTGTTCCTCGGCTTTATCTCCGCCGTGGCCTTCGCCACCATTCTTGCGGTGGTCGCCGGGCTGACGCTGGCCGGCGCGTCGGCGGTCTCGCACGACCTCTACGCCAACGTGTTCCGCAAAGGCGCGACCGAGCGCGAAGAGCTGAGGGTCTCCAAAATCACCGTGCTGGTGCTGGGCGTGGTCGCCATCCTGCTGGGGATTCTGTTCGAGAAGCAGAACATCGCCTTTATGGTCGGCCTGGCCTTCTCCATTGCCGCAAGCTGCAACTTCCCGATCATGCTGCTCTCCATGTACTGGTCGAAACTGACCACCCGTGGCGCGATGATCGGCGGCTGGCTGGGCCTGCTGACGGCGGTGATCCTGATGATCCTCGGCCCGACCATCTGGGTGCAGATCCTCGGCCACGAAAGCGCCATCTTCCCGTACGAGTACCCGGCGCTGTTCTCCATTGCCGTGGCGTTTATCGGTATCTGGGTCTTCTCCGCTACCGACAACTCGCCGGAGGGTAACCTGGAGCGCGAGAAATTCCGCGCCCAGTTTATCCGTTCACAAACCGGCGTCGGCGTTGAGCAGGGGAAAGCGCATTAAGATTGAGAGGGTGCGGTGATTGACCAGGTCGCCATGAACGTAGTGCGGTAATTGACCAGGTCGCCATGATCGTAGTGCGGTGATTGACCAGGTCGCCATAAATGGCGACCCTACGGAATTTCGTAGGGTGCGCATTCATGCGCACCTGGTCCAGTCATCAGAAACGCAGCGACGCACCGACGTACGGGCCATCGACCAGCACGTTATCTTTGCGGTCGCCTTTGTTGTTCAGCTCAATGTACTGATAGCCAACGCGCAGGTTCAGCAGTGAAATCGGCGTAAAGCTCAGGCCGCCTGAGGCTTCTTTATAGCTGTCCAGACGATCGGAGAACGCTTCCGGCGCATAGTAATATTCGCCGTACAGGCCCCACATGCTGTTGAAGTTATACTGCGCACCGGCACCCAGTGCCACGGTGAAGCCATCACGGCCATCTTCCGGATGGGTGAACAGCGCTTTCGCCGTCGGTGCCAGGCGGAAATCACCCACATCCAGGTTATAACCCATACCGAGGCCGTAGGTGCTGCCGTCGTGATCGCTGCGCAGCCAGTTGCCTTTCAGAAACAGACCCGGTGAGGCGGTGCCGAGGCCAAGGTTCAGGTTGGTGCTGTGCTCACCCACGTCAACACTGCCCTCAATTGCCTGCGCGCCACTGCTCAGCAGTGCCAGACCTAAAACGCTTCCCGTAACAAGTTGCTTAAACATAACAATCCACTCCATGAAGGACACATAATTCGGCGCAAAGGGTAAACAGCGCGGCGACGTGACACAACTTTATTTGGAAAGCTTTACGTAAAAATGGGTTACAGCGGGCAGAAAACGGCCGCGAACGGCCGTGGAGGGATCAGAAGCGCACGGCTGCGCCGATAAACAAGCCATCCATCAGGCTTTGATCGGCATGGCCATAATCACCGTTGACGGAGAGGTAGCGATAGCCGCTGCTGAGTGATAACCACTTCGCCGGCTGGTAATAGACGCCCGCTTCCAGCTGATGCAGCGCATGCAGATTGTGGTTGGCAAAATCAGGCGACAGGCTGTAATCCAGATAGAGCCAGGTGGCCCCTGCCCGCGGCAGAGGCGCCATCAGACGAATCCCGCCATTCATGCCGCGACTCGATGTTGAGGTGGTTTTCACATCGGCCCAGAATGCACCGATACGCGGTGCTACCTGCAGCGCGCCGAGGGAAAAGCCGTAGCCGAGGCTGGCGTCGAGCAGATGGGTTTGCTGATGACCATGCACATACTCCAGTGCTGCCTGCACGCCTGGTGCGGTGCGGTCGCTGTTAATCCGGGCTGTCCAGAAATGGCTGCCGCCCTGCCCGCCGATCTCAGCGGCACTGCTCCCGGTGGCGGCCAGCAGCAGGCCTAATGCTAATGTGGTATTTTTCATTCTCGCTTCCTTGTTGTTTACGCGCGCAAACGGTAAGCAAAGCGAGGAAACTCTGATATGAGCCCAGGCTCAAATTTGCCCGTCAGGCATGCCACAACAGCTGACCCAGCAGCGGGGCCAGCAACACCGTGAGCACGCCGGAGAGCATCATCACCAGGCTTGCGACCACGCCCTCCTGCTGGCCGAGTTCATAGGCGCGTGCCGTGCCCGCGCCGTGCGAGGCCGCGCCAAATCCGGCGCCCTTCGCCATGCCCTCCTTAATCGCGAGGCGTAAAAACAGCACATCGCCCACCGCCATGCCAAAGACGCCGGTCACCACCACAAACAGCGCCACCAGATCGGGCTGGCCGCCGAGCGGTTTGGCCGCTGCCAGCGCAAACGGCGTGGTGACCGAGCGCACGGCCAGGCTGCGCTGAATTTCATCGGGCAGGGTAAACAGCCGCGCCAGCCAGACCGAGCTGCACACCGCCACCACCGTGGCGGTGATCACGCCCGCGCTGAGCGACATCCAGTGGCGTCTGATAATCTCCAGGTTGTCGTAAACCGGCACCGCAAAGGCGATGGTCGCCGGGCCCAGCAGCCACAGCAGCCAGTGGGATTCACCAATGTAGTTCTGCCAGGAGATATGGCCGAAGACCAGCATCAGCACCAGCAGGATCGGCGTGAAGACCAGCGGCATCAGCGGCAGCGCGCGAAAGCGCCGGTACAGGCGCTTGTTGAGGTAGTAAACCAGCAGCGTCAGCGCCAGACACAACAGGCTAATGATAAAGTCAGTCACGATCGCCCTGCTTACGCGCGGCGCGCGCCAGTTCGAAACGGTATAAGCGATCCACCACCCAGGCGGTGGCCCCCAGCACCATCAGCGTGCTCAGGGCGATCACCGCAAAGATGCGCCAGCCGTCGACCATCAGCAGTTGCGCAGTAATTCACCACCGCCACCACGGCCGGAACAAAGAACAGCAGCATCTCCGCCAGCAGCCAGCGGGCCCCGGCGCGAACCCAGCGAAGGGGCACGATACCGCGAGAGGATCAGCAGTAACAGCAACACCATCCCCACCAGGTTGGCCGGTAACGGCAGATGCAGCCAGCTCACCAGCTGACCGCTGGCAACGAACAGGGCGATATACAGCACCAGCTGCAGCGGCACCGTGACGCGTTGCAGGACAGCCGGGGTGACGCGGCCTAAGCGCCGACGGCCATGGGGGT
The DNA here is from genome assembly GCA_039593635.1 of Enterobacterales bacterium. Lineage (GTDB taxonomy): Bacteria > Pseudomonadota > Gammaproteobacteria > Enterobacterales > Enterobacteriaceae > Enterobacter. The sequence goes on along the minus strand of JBCNOW010000019.1, from coordinate 107,114 downwards.
CTTCCCCCTCAAAAATGAGACGAGGCGCCAGTATAAATCCGCGCCAGAGTGTGAAAGAAATGAATTAAAATCATTCAAAGTATGCTATAGAGGAATAATCATGGACATAAGAACGCTGCGCTATTTTGTCGAAGTGGTTCGCCAGCAAAGTTTTACCCGCGCAGCGGAGAAGTTGTTCGTTACCCAACCCACCATCAGCAAGATGCTGAAAAACCTCGAAGATGAGCTGAACTGTACCCTGCTGATCCGCGACGGGCGCAAGCTGCTGCTGACCGATACCGGACGCGTGGTGTTCGAGCGCGGGCTGGCGATCCTGGCGGAGTTTCGCCAGCTGGAGGCGCAGATCAGTGACATCAACCACCTGACAAACCGGTGAGCTGCGGCTCGGCATTCCGCCAATGGTCGGCATGATGATGGCCGGGCCGATTAGCCTGTTCCGCCAGCGCTATCCCGGCGTAGAGCTGAAAATTTCCGAATTTGGTGGCCTGACCGTGCAGCAGGCGGTGATCAACGGCGAGCTGGATGTGGCGATGACCGCCCTTCCCGTTGAGGAGGAGAGTGGTCTGGCGACGCTGCCGCTGTTTAGCCATCCGCTGTGCGTGCTGGTGCCCCGCTCCGGCGACTGGCTGAACCGCACCAGCCTGACGCTGGCCGAGCTGGCTCAGCATCCCCTGCTGATCCACAACGAAGAGTTTTCGCCTTAAGCCGCCAGCTGATGACCGCTGTTTAACCACCATAACGTGAAGCCGCGCATTGCGGTGCGCAGCGGGCAGTGGGATTTCCTGGCGGCGATGGTGCAGGCGGGCGTGGGGATTGCCATTCTGCCGCAGCCGATCTGCGAGCGGCTGGATAAAAACACGCTGCGCTGGATCCCGCTGGAGAGCGATCTGCACTGGCAGTCTGGGGATGATCTGGCGCGAAGGGGTGTATTTGTCGCACAGCGCGCAGGCGTGGCTTGCCTGCTGCCGCGAACACTGGCCGGATAACGCGCCACGGCTATCGCTGTAGCAAAGCGGCCGCCCTGTCTGTCAGGCGGCCGCGGGATCGGAGAGCAGCAAAACGCGGCGGCTATTCCTCATTCTCTATCAGCAACGCTTCCAGCAGGTCGAGATCGTGCAGCAGTTTTTGCAGCGTCTCGTTGCTGATCTGCCGGGTGGCGCGCAGGTGGTAAAGCTCGGCGCGCTCGGAGCGCAGCGCCGCCAGACGGAAACGGCGCTCCAGATTCTCTTCCTGCAGCGAGCTTTCCATGTCATTACGCCCGTCGGCGCGGCGACGCAGATTACCAATCACCCGCGAGCTGACCTCCGTCAGCAGCTGGTTATCGATGTTCTCTTCGGCGTCGGCCGCCAGGCGCTCCTCCATTTTCTGCAATGGCCACAATCGCCACTTCGGCCGTCGCGGCACGCGCGCTCTGGATTTCGCGACGGTGTCCCACTTTGTCGTGGCTCTCCATGCCGCGCAGCAGAATCGGCAGCATAATCACGCCGACAAACAGCGAGAAGAGGATCACGCCCGCGGCCAGGAACACCAGTTCGTAACGCGCCGGGAAGACGTCCGCCGCTAGGCAGGAGCAGCGGAATGGAGAGCACACCGGCAAGGGTGATCGCCCCGCGTACGCCCGCAAAGGAGGCAATCAGCAGCTCACGCGTGGTCCAGGAGGCACCGAACTCCATCGGCTTTTTCTTCAGGAAGCGCAGGCTGAACCTCTTCATCGTCCACAGCCAGCCGAAACGCACCAGCATCAGCGCCACATAGATCAGCACGATATCGGTGAACAGCATCCAGACTTCGACGTTCGGATCGGCCTTCGCCTGCCGCCATCGAGCGAGGATTCCAGAATGCCCGGCAGCTGCAGGCCCAACAGCAGGAACACCATGCCGTTAAAGACAAATTCCAGCATCGCCCAGGTGCTGTTGGCGCGCAGGCGCATCGCCAGCGGTGCGGTGGCGCATTACGCCGGAGCGGGTGATGGTCATCCCCGCCGCAACCGCCGCCAGAATGCCCGAGACGCCGATATGTTCGGCAATCAGATAAGAGGCAAACGGCAGCAGGAACAGCAGCACGATTTGCGTGGCCGGTTCATCGCCGCCCCAGCGGCTGAGGAAACGCAGCGAACGGCCATACAGCCAGCTCACCACAAAACCCGCCAGCAGGCCGCCAATCGCCACCTTGAAGAATTCGACGGTCGCGCCGCCCACGGTAAAGACCATCGTGCCCATCGCCACGGCGACGGCAAACTTCAGGGACACCAGGCCGGAGGCGTCGTTCATCAGCGCCTCGCCCTGCAAAATGCCCATGATTTTTTTCGGAATGCGCCCTTCACCCACAATGCCGGAGAGCGCCACGGCATCGGTTGGCGACAGCACCGCCGCCAGCGCGAAAGCGGGTATCAGCGGAATGCCCGGCACCAGCCAGTAGATCAGGAAGCCAATCCCGACCACGGTGACCACCACCAGCGCCAGCGCCAGGCCGAAGATTTCGCGGCCATGTTCCAGAAACTCGCGCGTCGGTGTTTTCCAGCCATCGGCAAACAGCAGCGGCGGGATAAACAGCACGAGGAACAGTTCGGGGTCGAACTCGACGTGCAGGCCAAACGTCGGCCACGCCAGCAGCGCGCCGATGGCAATTTGCATCAACGGCAGCGGGATCTGAAAGGGCAGTACACGCTGACGCCACCCCGGATAGCGAGACCACAAGGGTCATGATGAGAATTGTAAAGAAGATTTCCATGCGTTCCCTGTTTGCTGTGTTACTTATGTACTACGGAAGGCGACGTGCCTTTTATTCTATCTTCCCCAGAGTAACGCAAAACGCCGCCCGGCGGGGCTACCCGATGTGCGGCGTGTGCGATAAAGAGAATAACGGGCGGCCTGAGCCACCCGTTTTCGCATCAATGGATAACTCAGATTGCCCAGCCGCCCGCGTAGAACGCCACCAGCGCAACGGCAATCACCACGGTGCCGATGTTCAGCTTGCGCCACTCACCGGAAACCAGACGGCCAATCACCAGCGAGGCGAAACCGATCATGATGCCGGTCACGATGTTACAGGTCAGCACGATAAACACCGCGGTGATCAGGCCGGACATCGCATCCACGAAGTCCGCAAAGTCGATTTTCGCCACGTTGCTCAGCATCAGCAGGCCGACGTACATCAGCGCTGGCGCGGTGGCATAGGCCGGAACCAGATAAGAGAGCGGAGAGAGAAACAGGATCAGCAGGAACAGCACGCCGACGGTAATCGCCGTCAGGCCGGTTTTACCGCCTGCCGCCGTACCCGCTGCGGATTCGATATACACCGCCGCCGGCGCCGCGCCCACCAGACCGGAGAAGACGCTGCTCAGGGAGTCGGTGGTCAGCGCTTTGCCGCCATCGATAATCTGGCCGTCTTTATCCAGCAGGTTGGCCTGACCGGCCACCGCACGAATGGTACCGGTGGCGTCAAACACCGCGGTCATCACCAGCGCCAGCACGCTCGGCAACACCACCGGGTTCAGCGCGCCCACGATATCCAGGCTCGATCAGCGCCGAGTTGCCTTTGTCATCGCTCAGCGATGGCATGGCGAAAATACCGGAGAAGTGGACGGTCGGATCGAAAATCAGGCCAACGATGGAAATCGCCGATGATGGTCAGCAGGATGCCGCCCGGCACCTTCAGTTTTTCCAGGCCGATAATCACCGCCAGGCCGATCAGCGACATGATCACCGGGAAGCTGGCGAAGTGGCCCAGCGCCACCGGCAGGCCGTCCAGCGGGTTTTTGATCACCAGACCAACGCCGTTGGCGGCAATCAGCAGCAGGAACAGGCCGATACCGATGCCGGTGCCGTGCGCCACGCCCTGCGGCAGGTTGCGCAGAATCCAGCTACGGATGCCGGTCGCGGAAATAACGGTGAACAGCACGCCCATCAGGAAGACGGCGCCCAGCGCAACCGGCACGCTGATGTGCTGGCCCAGCACCAGGCTGAACGCGGTAAAGGCGGTCAGGGAGATGGCGCAACCAATCGCCAGCGGCAGGTTCGCCCACAGCCCCATCACGATGGAGCCAACGCCGGCCACCAGACAGGTGGCGACGAAGACCGCCGCAGGCGGGAAGCCCGCTTTACCCAGCATGCCCGGCACCACGATGACCGAATAGACCATCGCCAGAAACGTGGTCAGACCGGCAACGACTTCCTGGCGCACGGTGCTGCCGCGAGCAGAAATTTTAAACCAGGCGTCAAGTTTTCCCCTGGCCGGGCGTGATTCGCCAGACATAGTTATTCCTCTGTGTTTTTTAAGATATAGGTCACCGCGCGGCTCGCGTTTGCGCATCATCCTGGTGAAGATGTCTCAGAGAGAAAAGCAGGCAAACGATTACGTGGCCGCGTATTCCAGGTCAAAAAGGGGTGACGCGGAAAAAAGGCAAACGATTATCTGGCGTTTGGGGTGGCGTTTTCAACTGCTAATCACCTGGCAGGCAGGATAATGCGCAGCTCTGGCGCCATTATGGCTGGCGTTACGCTAGCGGGAGCAGGAAATCATGGAGGAAAAAGGCTGGCATTTCAGATGGTTTGCTGCGGTGCCGCGACAGCGCGTCGCGGCGTCCTGTTTCGTTGCGTTACCGCTGCGCCTCAGCCGTTATTGAACTGAATCGGGCCGCCCTGCTCCAGCGCGCGCTGCCACGCGGCGCGCTGCTGCATATTCTCCAGCCAGCGCGCCGTGGCGGGCATCTCACCCAGCGCGCCGCGCATCTGCAACGCCAGCAGCGGAAAACTCATCTGCACATCGGCAATGCTGAAGCGTGAACCGGCAAAAAAGCGCTGCTGGCTCAGATGCTGCTCAATCACGCGCCCGTGGAGCGCCAGCTGCTTGTTCAGCCACGCTTTCTGAATGCCTTTACTCAGCGCCACGCCGGCCGGGCGCAGCAGCCATGGCACCGGCTTTTTGCCCAGTTGCGCAAACACCAGCTTCATCACCAGCAGCGGCATCAGCGAACCTTCAGCATAGTGCAGCCAGTAGCGCGCCTGAATTTGCTCCTCTTCCTCATGCAGCGCCAGCAGATGCTCGCTGTCGTATTTCAGCTGCAGATATTCGAGGATGGCGCCCGATTCGGCGATCACCCGATTGCCATCGGTAATCACCGGCGATTTACCCAGCGGATGCACTTTCTTTAATTCGTCCGGCGCCAGCAGGGTATTTTCCCGCTGATAGCGTTTGATTTGATACGGCACCGCCAGCTCTTCCAGCAGCCACAGCACCCGATGAGAACGGGAGTTTTCCAGATGGTGAACGGTAATCATGCGCGATTCCTTGCTGCTAAGGGTTGGCATCTAGTATAGCGGATTAACGCTGCGGCTCGTCCTGTTGCGGATCGAGCAGGACCGCTCCGGAGCCCTGCTGCCCCAGGCGGTCACCCGGATTGCGCAGCGGACAGTCGCGCATCGACAGGCAGCCGCAACCAATGCAGCCGTCAAGATCGTTGCGCAGACGCGTCAGGGTTTCGATGCGTTTATCAAGCTCTTCGCGCCAGTGCTGCGTCAGCGCGTCCCACTCCTGCGTCGACATGCGCTTATTCGCCGGCACGTGCATCAGGCTGTCGCTGACCGTCGCCAGCGGAATCCCGATGCGCTGCGCAATTTTGATAATCGCCACGCGGCGCAGCACATCACGGCTGTAGCGGCGCTGATTACCGCCATTGCGCGTGCTGCTGATCAAGCCTTTACTTTCATAAAAGTGCAGTGCCGATACCGCCACGCCGCTGCGTTTCGCCACTTCGCCCGGCGTCAGCACCGGTTTCGGGTAATTGCGTTCTTTTTTCATTTAGGGCCTTTACCTCAAGTTAACTTGAGGAATTATACTCGCACCCCAGCAAAACAGCGAATTTCAAACCAGGCGATAACCTTGCAGAAGGAACAGGCTATGATGCAACAGGAAATCATCCATTCACTGACTAACTGGATCGATCAGAATCTGGATAAAACATTGTCGATTGATGAAGTGGCGGCAAAATCGGGTTACTCGAAATGGCACCTGCAGCGTATGTTCCGTACGGTTACGAAACAAACGCTGGGTGGTTATATTCGTGAACGCCGTCTCACGCTGGCCGCCGAAGCCTTGCGTCAGACGCAGCGTCCGGTATTCGACATTGCGATGCAGTACGGCTACGACTCGCAGCAGACCTTTTCGCGCGTGTTCCGCCGTCAGTTCTCGCAAACCCCTACCGCTTATCGTCACAGCATGCGTCGCCAGGCGATGGTGCAGCGTCCGCGTCTGGTCAACTTTGACTGCAGCGAAGGCATGAACAGCTTTGCCCAGCGCACCACCGGCGAGTGCTGCCCGGTACGCTGAAGTCAGTGCGCCCCGCGCGGGCGCGCCTTTCCCCTCCTCTTCACCTTCCTCCAGCCCTTTCTTAGCGTGCCATACCAGGTCTAAATTTTGTTCAAATTTTCAAATCCAGTGATATAATGTGACCCAAGTCACAGATTCGAGCTGTATTAAGACGACAGAAGGGCTTCCCTGACCTCCCTTTTCTGCCGCCAGTGATGTCCGATGAATGTCAGGGATATTACTGATCTCAAGAGGTTTTTCGCCGATGGCTACGTTAACTACCAGTCTGATCGTCATGCGTTGGGAACTGCTCAGCGCGCTAATGATGTTCTTCGCCAGCACCATGAAAATTAAATTGCGGCAGAACAGCCACCACGTGATGGCGCTGATGTGCGGCGGCGTGGGCGTAGCGATGTCATGCTGGTTCGTTACCGGTCTGCTCGGCATTACGCTGAGCATGGAAAACGTGCATAACTTTATGTCCATCACCAAAGAAGCGTTTATTCAGGTGATGAGCCAGACACCAGCCGACTGGCCAATGCCGTAAACGCGGCGCATAAAAAACCCCGCTAAGCGGGGTTTTTTATTTTGCTGTGTGATTTCAAATTTTCTTCAATACGGCTGGAAGTGGTACTTCCGGCACCGTGACGTCCGATCTCTGCGTATCGCGACGATCCTGAATCCACATATCACCCATCATCTGATTAAGCCCCCGATCCAACCCGGTGACCAGCCCGGCGCCTGGCGTGAACGTCAGCTCACCGAAGTAGATCTGTTCGCCATCGATATACCAGTCCACACGCACATAATCGAAATCGCTGGCCAGCGTTTTACTCAGTGCCAGCGCGTGCTGCAGCTGTGGCAGCAGCGGTGACACATCCAGCCCGGTATCACGGATTTTGTGATACGCCTCGTTAAGATTGTTGACGTAAAAGTTCATCGACAGCAGCGGATTACAGCGGTTGTAGATCACCTGCAGCACATATTCAAAATTGCCGTCGCGCTTGTTGAACATGTGAAACTTGTAATCGATGGGCGCGGTTTTGCCATCGCCGATGTACTTCTCCACCAGAATGCGCGGCTTAATATAGCGATAGTGAATCTCGCGCGCCTCGTTGGCGAAATCGGTCTTCAGCCAGCGCTGGCAGTCGCTGATAATCTGCTGTTTTTTCAGCGCATCCGGTTCTTCCAGCAGGATCTCGACCATGTTGGAGCCGTGATTCGGCTTGATAACCGTGTTCTTCCAGCTCGGCAGCGTATGCAGTGAGTGCGGATCGCTGGTCTCATAAACCAGCGGAATCAGATACTCACTGCCCACCTTTTCGGCAATGTACTCACGCACCGAAAATTTGTCCGACAGGCGGCCATAGCACTGGTAGTCGCCGTAGACGAATTTGCGATACAGCACTTTCTCATTGAACACCTTCGGCTGACGCAGGTTCGGCAGCTTACGGAATTTGTGAAAGTAGTAGATGCGATCCTGGTAAGCCCAGGGCATCTTTTTGATGAAATACTGTACGCTTCTTCTGAGTTCGTCTTTCAACCTGATCATATCTGACCTCATTTGTAGGTTTTGTAGTTGAGTGAGGAAACCTGAATTTTTTGGATGACGCCGTTTTTGAAGAAGTAATTCATTACGGTCAGGGACAGTAACTCCGTGATGAAGACGCTCCAGGCGGCACCCATGATGCCGTAGCCCTGGATCAGCCACCACGACAGCGGCAGGCTGATGACCATCAGACAAATGATCTTCTTCAACAGATAGTTAAACCCGCCCTCTTTCACCATGTAGCGATAAGCGACGGTCCCCATTGCCGAAAAGCAGGTTGCTAACGACAGTAACGTAATGAGACTTCCGGACTGTGTGTACTCGTGACCATATAAAGCGATGATGATTTTTTCGCCGTACAAGGCGATCACCGCTAATAACAGCAATGAAACTCCCATGACATAGCCGTTCAGCCGCGCGGTGAGCTTGATCGCGGCTGCTCCACGCTCGCGGAAAATCTCCGAGAAGCAGGAAGTGATGATGGCAACCGGGATAAAAATCCAGGAAGCCGAAATGGTATTCGCGGCGGCGAACAGGCCAAGGTCGCGCGCTGAGGCGATGCCCGCGAGGAACATCTGTGCGGCTTTCACCTGCACCGAGATAAAGATGCTGGAGATAGCCAGCGGCAGGCCGGCATACATCAGGTAGCGCAGGTAGGTGGTGCGCTTGTCCTGCGGCGGCGCCAGATCCTGATGTTCGCGATAGAAATTGACGCGCTTGATGGCGTACGGCACCAGCGTGACGGCCACAATCGAGGCGGTGAGCCACAGTGGATTGAGGTGCAGCCAGGCGATGGTGAAGCTCATGGCAAAGCCCAGCAGCAAGCCGGCCGAGTTGGCAATGGTATTGAGCCGTGACGCCAGCCGCGCATTGTTATAAACGCTGAAGGTGTCCTGGGTAACAAACACCGACGAGATAAACGAGGCCAGTGCAAACGCAAGGAAGTTTTCCTGCATGTTGTACCAGACCCAAATCAACACCGGGATTGATGTCAGCAACAGCAGCACCAGGCGCATGGTCCGCGCCACGGCCATTAACCGCAGGCCTTTCGGCGCACTTTTGCTGATGCGCTTGAACAGGATGGTTTCGGTACCAAAAATCGCCACGGTTTGCACCATGGAGAACAGCGAGGTCGAAAATGCCATTTGGCCAAACACCGTTGGGCCAAAGGATTTTGCCACGTAGGAGGTCACAAATATGACGCCGAATACCGAGACGATCTTCTCAGACATCATCCAGGCGGCATTAGACATTACGCTCAATTTCATTGACTGGTCCTTAGTATTACGTACAGCAACTGCTTTTCGGTACAACGTCCTTGAAATGAATTAACTAGCGCTCAGTGGGCCTGACACAATTTAATAACTTCAAACCAGGCTGGTCCGAAAAATGAGACTCGCGTCAGAGTTTAGCGATTAAATTCAGGAAAATTCCGATTAAACCTGGTGCGAAGCCCGATGGATGTAAACGATTTCAACCCGAATTCAGGACAAAAGTTCACAGGCATATCCTGAGTTTTTTGCAAGCAGGCTATGCCGAATTTCCAATGATTGTCGTATTTTTCTACATTTGGGATGGAATGAATCTATATCAAAAACCCAGCACCAGGAAGGCGTTCAATGGCATTCAGAATAAAATAAGATTTATCCCATGATGATATTTATTCTAAATAACTTAATTTAACCCTCGCAATTCTAATCGCGCACTTTAATACTGCATTAATACCGTTTTTGCAGTACCAGATATTAATACAGTAATTCTCATCCACTAATTGATAAGAAAGGTAAGAGCATTTATGAGAAAGTCACGATATAGCGAAGAGCAAATCACAAATGCCATTAAAGCTTCTGAAACGGGAGTGAAAGTCAGGGAGATTTGTGAGGAGCTGGGCATTTCCGAGGCCACCTTCTATAGCTGGAAGAAGAAGTTCTCCGGACTTTCTTCAGAGGAGGGTAGAAAAATCAAGGAGTTGGAGGATAAACTGCAGAACCTTACGCGCGAACTGCAGACCCTGAGCTCCGACAAGGAGATGCTGCAAAGCGTGCTGAAAAACTTCTTCACTACGAATGAAAAGCGTCAGGCGGTCAACTTCCTGCAAACCACTTTCGACATCGGTACCCGTCGCAGCTGTCGTTTACTGGATATTAGCCGTAGCGTTTATCATTACCCTTCCGGTTCCGATAATCGCTAATACCATTGAGGCCGATGTTATATGACTTAATGCTGAGATTTGTTCTTACCAGAAGAGATGAAGATCATTAAATTCGGCATTCGCTACATAACAATTCGAACCACTTTTTCCTGATGAATGCCATCACGGAATCACTTCCTTTTTTGCGGTAAAATTGATTCACACCAGCAAAAGCCTCGCGTTTCAAGCCATTTAGACTTAGCCCAATCTCATTTTGGTGAGATTGGTGCTTAGTCTATTACTTCACGATTACTAATAATCAGACCTGATCACAGACAATTCTGTTAAGCGTTAATGAACAACATGGTGTAACCGCTCACACATTGGCTCAGTTTTAAACTGGATCTGGCCGCTGCGTTTATGATCGCTTTGACGATCAGCGCTAGTCGGCTAACTCTTAAACCACACCAGGAATACTCCGGTTCAAAAACGTTATGATGTTTAAACTATAATGCCGAAAAACGGTTATCCACGGTAAATACTGTGCTTAAATCCATCGTCATCTTTAATCTTTTTTTCTGGCAGCTGTTGGGAATCATTCTTAACAATGCCGGTAACGCTTAAGGCTAAGGTGGCTTCTCACGCTGGTATTTCAGTGCCACAGCCGGGTAAAAATCCGACTGGCGAAGAGTTTTTTACGCGCTAAACCGGCGAATTGTTGCCCGATATGCGCTTTTTTTATCCCACCGGAACGCTATAAGGCAGCGAAAGTCGACCTTTTACCGTGCTGACGGCAGAGAGTTTTATAGCGGAAGAGAATGAAAACCGGGCGGCCGTAGCGCTGGTCGGTTATATAGCATGCGCGTGCCGGCCAGCATCAGGTTACTGAGGCGGAATTATCGGCTGGTCAAATTCCTAAAATATCAGGGGAAAGCGCTGCTGAGTGGATGACTCAGCAGCGAGGCAGAGTTAAGAAAGTGCGGTCAGCCGCTGCGGTTTAATGCGCATGGCATAGATCACGCCAACAATCAGACAGCCGATACCGATGCTGGTGAGCAGCGGTGGCCAGCTCTGGCGGTAAATAAAGGTCCACAGCAGGCCAGAGAGCGTTTCGAATACGATGAGCGGCCCCATCACTACCGTTGGCAAACGCTGACTGGCGGCATTCCAGCACAGCGCCGCCAGCCATGAGCAGAACAAACCAATCGCCAGCATCAGCCAGATAAAGCGCGCCGGCTGCGGGCCGAACGGTAAAGCGAAATCGGGCTGCTGCCAGTGAATCTGCAGGCTCACCAGCCCATAAAACACCAGCGCCAGCGGCAATGTCACCAGTCCCTGCGCGGTGGCCCAGCTCGACGGTTTGTGCTGAGGATGTTCGCGCAGCCAGCGCGCATTGCGCAACGGATACCAGGTCCAGCACACCACTGCCAGCACCGCCAGCAGCAGGCCACTCAGGTAGCCCCAGAGTTCAAATGCCGGCCCCTGCCCGTGCAGTTCCGCCGCGTTAACGCAGCCCAGACCGGCAGCAATGATGACCAGCGCGGGCATCAGCCGGCGCCATGGCAGGCGCCCTTCGAGATGGCCGTAACAGAGGTTAGCGGTGACGGTGATCACCACCGGCAGCGTGCCGATGATCATGGTGGAGACCGGTGCGCCGGTGCGCTGAATCGCGCTGGCGAGGCAGGCGTAATAGAGCAGATTGCCCACCAGCGACAGCTTCACCGCCTCCGTCCAGTCCGGGCGCGTCAGCTGTTTTAGCCGGCGCCGGCTGAGCCACGCCAGCGGCAGCACCACCAGACCAAAGGCAACATAGCGACCCGCCGATTGCAACGTGCCCGGATAATCGGGTATCAGCAGCGGCCCGACAAAAATCATGCCCCACATCAGCCCCGCCGCGAGGGCAAACACTATTCCTGCAAACATACACCTTTCCTTTATCTTTAATCCGCCACAGTGTGGCGCAGGAAAAGGTGAAAGGCTTGTAGCAGATTGCGGTTAACGTCCGCTGAACACCTGCTTTTGATAGCGTCCCGGCGTAATGCCGTAGCGATGGGCAAACGCCCGCGTCAGATGCGCCTGGTCGGTGAGGCCAACCGCCGCCGCCACGCTGGCGGCGCTCTCGCCCTGCGCCAGCCGCTGCTTGGCCTCGAACAGGCGGAAGGCCATCAGCATTTGATGGGGAGTGACGTGAAAGTGTTGTTTGAAACTGCGCAGAAAATGCCACGGCGACAGCGATACCAGCGCCGCCAGCTCTTCCAGCCGCACCGGTTCTGCCAGGTTATCACGCAGCCAGGCTTTTACCACATCAAAGCGGTGGGCGCCTTCGCGCGGCCGCGCGACGCCCTGCTGCGCCAGCGGACGCAGCCACTCCAGCAGATCCAGCAGCGCGCCCTGCCGCTCCAGCGCACTTTGCGCCTGCCACATCTGTGCCAGCGCGTGGGAGAAAGGTTGTGCCAGGCGCGCATCGGTGCGCAGCGCATCGCTGAACCACCAGTTGCGATCGCCGGTCAGCCGATCCATCTCCGCCGGATCGATATAGATCATGCGATAACGCCAGCCTTCGGCGCAGGCCGATTCACCGGTGTGCAGTTCATCGGGATTCATCATCACCAGCGAATGCACCGGCGCGACATAATTGGTGCCGCGGTAGCGAAAGCGCTGCGCGCCGGATTCAATGGTGCCAATCCCGAAGGCTTCGTGGGTATGGGGCTCAAAAGCGTAGCGGGAGATGTGCGCCTGATAAAGCTCAATGCCCGGCAGCTCAGCAAAGTGCTGAAACTGCGCACGATCCTGCTCACAGGGAAAGACTTCGGGAACCACCGTCACCACACACCTCCATACGCTATCAGGCAGTAAGCATGCGCGGCGCGCACAAAAAAAGCAAAGCCCAATCGCTTTACGCGCCTACCCCTTCAGCGCGACACTGGGGCCTGACCTATAAAGGAGGCGACAATGGCACAACGGGTGGTAATGGTAGTGGATATGCAAAATGGCGTGCTGGCAACGCCGCGTTACGACCGCGCCGGACGCTGCGCGCGCATTAATCAGCTGATGGCCGCCGCCGATCAGGTCATTTTTATTCAGCATAGCGGGCCGGATATAGCCGTTGACTCCGCAGACTGGCACATAGTCGCCGAACTGGAACAACCCGCCGGCGCGCTTTACATCACCAAAACCGCCTGCGACAGCTTCTGGCAAACCGGGCTCGCGGCGCAGCTTGAACAGCATCAGATTGAAAGCTTTGTCATTTGCGGCTGCGCCACCGATTATTGCGTCGATACCACCATCAAAGTCGGGGCCAGCCTTGGCTATCACATCACCGTGGCGGCCGACGCCCACACCACCGCCGATCGCACTTATGTGTCGGCGCAGCAGCTGATTAATCAGCACAACGAAGTGTGGGCGGATTTGATCATGCCGGGCAAACCGGTGCGGGTTAAAACCACGGAAGAATTACTGCGGGAGTGGCGCGCGCATTAAGGGTTGCGCTATTGAAATAATCTGACAAGTGTCAATAATAGAGCATGACACTTGTCTGCATGGAGTTTTTCAGATGCGAGCTTATGTTCCTCAGCCTGGAGCCAATGACAACGCGCTGTGGCGGGTTGCAGGCCTGCCTCCACGTGGTATTGAGTTAACGCGTATGCTGGAAGCCGGTTTGCCGGTGGCCGTCATTGATGATATCCGTCACTGGTCGGCCATGACGCGTGCCGAAATCATGAAGGTCACAGGGATTAATGAACGCAACATTGCCCGTCGTAAAAGCACGGGTAAAAGTCTGTCACCCGACGAGAGTGAACGTGTCGCCCGCTTCGTCCGCGTGATGGATGCCGCCGTTCAGCTTTTTGCTGGTAATAAAGAAGAGGCCACCCAGTGGCTGAGCCGACCGGTGAAAGGGTTAGGCAATGTTGCGCCCATCACCTTACTGACGACGGAGAGCGGTGCGCTGGATGTGCTCGATCTGATCGGCCGTCTGGAGCACGGTGTTTTCTCGTGATTTTTTATCGGCTGACGAAGAGCCAGTATGCGGCTGAAGCCTGGTCCGGTTATGGGGCAAAACAGTATGGTGGACGCTGGAATCATAAAGGCTATCCCACCGTTTATGTTGCCACGTCGGTGTCACTCGCAGCACTGGAAGTGCTGGTCCATATCGGAAGAGAGTCGGTGCTGGATGAGTACACCTTATTCAGTATCGACATCCCGGATGCTGAAGTTGCCTATCTTGCTGAAGCATTTTTACCGCCGGACTGGCGTCATGATCCAGCGCCACTGTCGACAATGGATCTCGGCACCGGCTGGCTGCAATCCGCTGAAGGTGCCGCGCTGATGCTACCTTCCACGATTATCCCGATGGAAAACAACGCCATCCTGAACCCTCTCCATCCTGCATTTAGTGACTATCTGCCGGGTGTGAAAGCGTTACCGTTTATGTTTGATCGCCGGCTTATCAGGACATAAAAAACCCTCGCAGAAGCGAGGGCTGGATAACGCGGTGATCGGTACGCCAATCAGAACGGGATATCGTCGTCGAAATCCATTGGCGGTTCGTTAGACGGTGCCGGAGCGGAACTGCTGCTGCGGACGAGACTGCGCGCCGCCGCTGAACTGGTTGCCGCCCTGTGGCTGCTGAGGCTGACCCCAACCGCCCTGCTGCTGCCGCCCTGGCCACCCTGCCGGTGCGCCACCGCCCTGACGGCCACCCAGCATCTGCATGGTGCCGCCCACGTTCACCACCACTTCCGTGGTGTATTTCTCCGGACCGGACTGATCGGTCCATTTGCGGGTACGCAGCTGGCCTTCGATATAGACCTGAGAACCTTTACGCAGATACTCACCGGCCACTTCCGCCAGTTTGCCAAACAGCACAACGCGGTGCCATTCGGTCTGCTCTTTCATTTCACCGGTCGCTTTATCACGCCAGGATTCGGAAGTAGCCAGCGTAATGTTGGCAACTGCGCCACCACTCGGCATGTAGCGTACTTCCGGGTCCTGGCCCAGATTACCGACGAGAATCACCTTGTTTACGCCTCTGCTGGCCATGTTCGTGTCTCCTGAATACGTTTCTTAATAGTGTAAACGCGCGAGTGTACCATTTCCATGCTGCACTTTGATAGTTGCGTAGCACGTTCCAGAGTTCTCTCGCAACTCGACATTGTTACACAGCCAATCAGAAAATGCATTCCAATACTGTATATTCAAACAGGTCAAATTGTGTCATAATTAGCCGTTTCTGACAGCCGTTTGTCCTTCAAACAAACCAGGCAATCCGTGTTCCAACCGGGAAAGGTGAATGGATAAGATCGAAGTTCGGGGCGCCCGCACCCACAATCTCAAGAATATCAACCTCATCATCCCTCGCGACAAACTGATCGTCGTGACCGGGCTGTCGGGTTCTGGCAAGTCCTCACTGGCTTTCGACACGCTGTATGCCGAAGGACAGCGCCGCTACGTTGAATCGCTCTCTGCCTACGCGCGTCAGTTCCTGTCGCTGATGGAAAAACCGGACGTCGACCACATTGAAGGGCTGTCGCCTGCGATCTCCATTGAGCAGAAGTCGACCTCGCACAACCCGCGTTCCACCGTCGGTACCATCACCGAAATCCACGACTACCTGCGTCTGCTGTATGCCCGCGTGGGTGAGCCGCGCTGCCCGGACCACGACGTCCCGCTGGCGGCGCAGACCGTCAGCCAGATGGTCGACAACGTGCTGTCGCAGCCGGAAGGCAAGCGCCTGATGCTGCTGGCGCCGGTGATCAAAGAGCGCAAAGGCGAGCACACCAAAACGCTGGAAAATCTGGCAAGCCAGGGCTATATCCGCGCCCGTATCGACGGCGAAGTGTGCGACCTGTCGGATCCGCCCAAGCTGGAGCTGCAGAAGAAGCACACCATCGAGGTGGTGATTGACCGCTTTAAGGTGCGTGACGATCTGGCGACGCGTCTGGCGGAATCCTTTGAAACGGCGCTGGAACTCTCTGGCGGCACGGCCGTGGTCGCCGACATGGACGACCCGAAACCGGAAGAGCTGCTCTTCTCCGCCAACTTTGCCTGCCCGATTTGCGGCTACAGCATGCGCGAGCTGGAACCGCGCCTGTTCTCGTTCAACAACCCGGCGGGCGCCTGCCCGACCTGTGACGGCCTGGGCGTACAGCAGTATTTCGATCCGGACCGCGTGATCCAGAACCCGGAGCTGTCGCTGGCGGGCGGCGCCATTCGCGGCTGGGACCGGCGTAACTTCTACTACTTCCAGATGCTGAAATCGCTGGCGGAGCACTACAAGTTCGACGTGGAAGCGCCGTGCAACAGCCTGAGCGACAACGTGCACAAAGTGATCCTGTTCGGCTCCGGCAAAGAGAACATCGAGTTCAAATATATGAACGATCGCGGCGACACCTCCGTGCGTCGTCACCCGTTCGAAGGCGTGCTGCACAACATGGAGCGCCGCTACAAAGAGACCGAATCCAGCGCGGTGCGCGAAGAGCTGGCGAAGTTCATCAGCAACCGCTCCTGCGCCACCTGCGAAGGGACGCGCCTGCGTCGCGAAGCGCGCCACGTGTTCGTGGAAAACACGGCCGCTGCCGACCATCTCAGACATGAGCATCGGCCACGCGATGGACTTCTTCAACAACCTGAAGCTCTCCGGCCAGCGCGCGAAAATCGCCGAAAAAGTGCTGAAAGAGATCGGCGATCGCCTGAAGTTCCTGGTGAACGTCGGCCTGAACTACCTGACGCTTTCCCGCTCGGCGGAAACGCTCTCCGGCGGCGAAGCCCAGCGTATCCGTCTGGCGAGCCAGATTGGCGCCGGCCTGGTGGGCGTGATGTACGTGCTGGATGAACCGTCCATCGGCCTGCACCAGCGCGACAACGAACGCCTGCTCGGCACGCTGATCCACCTGCGCAATCTCGGCAACACGGTGATCGTGGTCGAGCACGACGAGGATGCGATCCGCGCCGCCGACCACGTGATCGACATCGGTCCGGGCGCGGGCGTGCACGGCGGCCAGGTGGTCGCAGAAGGCGACGCTGAAAGACATCATGGCGGTGCCCGAATCGCTGACCGGCCAGTACATGAGCGGCAAGCGCAAAATTGAGGTGCCGAAACAGCGCGTCGAAAGCGCGAACCGGAAAAAGTGCTGAAGCTGACCGGCGCACGCGGCAACAACCTGAAGGACGTCACCCTGACGCTGCCGGTTGGCCTGTTTACCTGCATCACCGGCGTGTCCGGTTCCGGCAAATCGACGCTGATCAACGATACGCTGTTCCCGATTGCGCAGACGCCGCTGAACGGCGCGACCAGCGCCGAACCTGCGCCGTACCGCGATATCCAGGGGCTGGAGCATTTCGACAAGGTGATCGACATCGACCAGAGCCCGATCGGCCGTACGCCGCGCTCCAACCCGGCAACCTACACCGGCGTGTTCACGCCGGTCCGCGAACTGTTCGCCGGCGTGCCGGAAGCGCGTTCGCGCGGCTACACGCCGGGCCGTTTCAGCTTTAACGTGCGCGGCGGCCGCTGCGAAGCCTGTCAGGGCGACGGCGTGATCAAGGTGGAGATGCACTTCCTGCCGGATATCTACGTGCCGTGCGATCAGTGCAAAGGCAAGCGCTATAACCGCGAAACGCTGGAGATTAAGTACAAAGGCAAGACCATCCACGAAGTGCTGGAGATGACCATCGAAGAGGCGCGCGAGTTCTTTGACGCCGTCCCTGCGCTGGCGCGCAAGCTGCAAACGCTGATGGACGTCGGCCTGACCTACATTCGTCTGGGGCAGTCCGCCACCACGCTGTCCGGCGGTGAAGCGCAGCGCGTGAAGCTGGCGCGCGAGCTGTCCAAACGCGGTACCGGCCAGACGCTGTACATCCTCGACGAGCCGACCACCGGCCTGCACTTTGCCGATATCCAGCAGCTGCTGGACGTGCTGCATCAGCTGCGCGATCAGGGCAACACCATCGTGGTGATCGAGCACAACCTGGACGTGATTAAAACCGCGGACTGGATTGTCGATCTCGGCCCGGAAGGCGGCAGCGGCGGCGGTGAAATCCTCGTCTCCGGTACGCCAGAGACCGTTGCAGAGTGCGAAGCCTCGCACACCGCGCGCTTCCTTAAACCGTTGCTGAAAAAATAGGTTTAACGCGCCGCACCCGCTGTTGCGGCGCGTTTTTTCTGATCTCGCCACGGCTCACCGCTCCGGTTACTCGCCAGCCGATGCCATTGTCTGAATGCCTTAGCAAATGCAGAAACAGGCAAGAAACAGACAACTTCAGGCATATACGCATCGCGTCCCGCTGACTATTCTTACTGCGTTCCTTTTTGGCGCCGCTGACGCGCCTCTGTCCTTCAGTGTCATCACTGAACGGACCCCTCGCAAAAAATACTCACGACACATCTGACTGGAGACACCATGAATATTACGCATGCCTATGCCGCACAGGACGCGAAAGCCAAACTCGCCCCGTTCGATTATAAGCCGCGCGAACTGCGCGCTCATGATGTGCAGATTGAAGTGTTGTACTGTGGCGTCTGCCACTCGGACCTGCACCAGGCGCGCAACGAATGGCGCAACACCGTATTCCCGGTGGTGCCAGGCCATGAAATCGTGGGTCGCGTCACCGCCGTTGGCGCGCACACGCACAAATATAAAGTGGGCGATTTAGTCGGCGTCGGCTGTATGGTCGACTCCTGCCGCAGCTGCCCAAGCTGTCAGGAAGGACTCGAGCAGTACTGTGAAAACGGCTTTGTTGGCACTTACAACGGCCAGGATCGTGAAACCGGCGCCATCACCTACGGCGGCTACTCCACCAGCATGGTGGTTGATGAAAGCTTTGTGCTGCGCGTACCGGAAAACCTCGATCTGGCGGGCGTTGCGCCTCTGCTGTGCGCCGGTATCACCACCTATTCCCCGCTGCGTCACTGGAATGTCGGTCCCGGCAAAAAAGTTGGTATCGTTGGTCTGGGCGGCCTCGGCCATATGGGCGTGAAGATCGCGCATGCGATGGGCGCGCACGTGGTGCTGTTCACTACCTCACCGTCAAAAATTGAAGATGGCAAACGCCTCGGCGCTGACGAAGTGGTGATTTCGAAAGATGCTGACCAGATGGCGCAGCACGCCAACAGCTTCGACTTCATCTTAAATACCGTCGCCGCGCAGCACGATCTCAACCCGTTTATCGCCCTGCTGAAGCGCGACGGCAACATGACGCTGGTTGGCGCGCCGGAGCACGATCACCCGGCACCGCAGGTGTTTAACCTGATCCTCAAGCGTCGCAGCATTGCCGGTTCACTGATTGGCGGTATCGCCGAAACCCAGGAAATGCTGGATTTCTGCGGCAAGCACGGTATCACTTCGGATATCGAGCTGATCGCTATGAACCAGATCAACGACGCCTACGAGCGCATGCTGAAAAGCGACGTGAAGTATCGCTTCGTGATTGATATCAACACCCTGCGTGAAGAGTCTGCGGCTTAATCAGCGCGTCTCATCATCATGGCTGACGCCCGCCGCGCGCGTGGCGTCAGCCTGTTGCCACGATGCATCAACCAGATAGTAAATCTGCGAATCCTTCAGCGATCCATCCAGCCACAGCGTGCTCCAGTGCGACTTATTGAGATGTTCACTGGGAAACACATCGTGGTGTTCATCGCGCAATAACTCCGCCAGCGCGGGCGAGGTCTTCAGCGACAACGCTGGTCGCCCTTCAACGTCATGCACCATGGCAAACAGCACGCCATCGCTTTTCACCTGGGTTGCGTCCCACTCATCTTTATAACTTTGTGAAGCGCCCGGTTTGCTCATGCAGTAGGTCAGTAAATCCGACGTGTTCATGTTTTATTCCCCTTGTAAGGTGGCGACGATGCGCCGCGCGCCGCCGTGTACCCGATGTTCGCCCAGCCAGATCCCCTGCCAGGTGCCGAGCAGCAGTTTGCCGCGGCTGACCGGGATCAGCAGCGATACGCCAAGCAGTGACGATTTGATGTGCGCCGGCATGTCGTCAGCGCCTTCATAGTCGTGCTGATAGGGCGCATCCTCTGGAACGTGCCGCAGAAAGTGCTGCTCCATGTCGCTGCGCACCGTAGGATCGCAATTTTCATTGAGCGTCAGCGACGCTGAGGTGTGCTGCAACAGCAGATGCAGCTGGCCGATGCGCAGGTCCGTTAAGCCATTAAGCTGGCCGACAATCTCGTCGGTGATCAGATGAAAGCCGCGCGCCTTCGCGCTCAGCGTGAGAGTTTGTTGCTGCCACATGCCACATTCCTGGGTTAAACCGTTTACTTAAGTGTGCAGCATGTCGGCGAAAGGTAAACCCTTCAGCGGGAAAAAGCGGCAGAGCGCTTGCTCTGCCGCCGGCGCATCAGTCGCTCAGCTTGTCAGCCAGCGCTTTTACCGTGGTGATATCGTCCTGCGTTACCGCCGCCAGACGCGTGCCGTACTCGCTATCGGCCTTATAAAAGAACGAGAGCATCGCCAGCCGGCTTTGCGCGTCGGCGCTTTTCAGCGCGCCACCGAGCGAGGTGATCAGATCGCCCCGCTCCTTCGCGTTAAAGGAACGATACAGCTCCCCTGCCTGGCGGAAATTCTGCGGTTTGGCGATCATCGCCTGCTGCGTACTGCCGCTAAGCGGCGTATGGCTGTAACGCGCGCTTTGCAGCTCTTCACGCGGATAGATGCGGCTGGGCTGATAATTGACGCCCTTGTCATCAGCATTACCGCTGTCCATCATGCCGTCCTGGTTGACGGTATTGACCTCGCTGCGCGGGCGGTTGACCGGCAGGCCCAGGCCGTTGGCGCCGACCCGGTACATCTGGGTATCGGCGTAGGCGAACAGCCGTCCCTGGAGCAGGCGATCCTCGGAGGGCTCGATGCCCGGCACCAGGTTCGACGGCGCCATGGCGACCTGTTCGGTTTCCTGGAAGAAGTTGTCGACGTTGCGGTTCAGCACCATCTGGCCGATCTTGCGCTCGGGAATGCCCGGCCAGATCTTGGTCGCGTCCAGCGGGTCGAAGTCGAATTTCGCCAGGTCCTCGGGCTTGAGCACCTGGATGTACAGGTCCCATTTCGGGAAGTCGCCCTTCCGGATCGCGCTCACCAGGTCATTGGTCATGTGGCTGTAGTCGCGCCCCTGGACTTCCGCCACCTGTTTCGGATCGAGGTTCTTCTGGCCCTGCAGGCTCTTCCAGTGGAACTTCACGTAGTGCACTTCGCCCCTGGCGTTGACCAGCTTGTAGGCATGCACGCTGTTGCCGTCCATTTCCCGGTAGCTGGCCGGGGTGCCCTCGTTGGAATACAGCAGGGTCAGGGTGCGGGTCGCCTCCGGCACGTGGGAGAAGAAATCGAAGCGTCGCGAGTCGTCGTCGAGGTTACTGCGCGGGTCCGGCTTGAAGGCATGGACCATGTCCGGGAACTTGATCGCATCGCGGATGAAGAAGGTCGGGAAGTTGTTGCCCACCAGGTCCCAATTGCCGTCTGCGGTATAGAACTTGGTGGCGAAACCGCGCGGATCGCGCAGGGTTTCCGGGGAGTGGTTGCCGTGCACCACCGCGGAGAAGCGCACGAATACCGGGGTCTTCTCGCCCTTGCGGAAGACCTTGGCCATGCTCAGATCGCTGATATCGGCACTGGCGACGAACTCGCCATGGGCGCCGGTGCCGCGGGCATGCACCACGCGTTCGGGAATACGCTCGCGGTCGAAACGTTGCAGCTTCTGCAGCAGTTGCACGTCCTGCAGCAGCACCGAACCGTTGGGCCCGGCGGTCTGCGAGTTCTGGTTGTCGCCCACTGGCGCACCGTTGTCACGGGTCAGCTCAACGGCCGCAGCAGGCAGTGCGAGCGCCAGCGTCATGGCAATGCAGAGGGGTTTCAGTGCGGAAGGGAAATAGCTCATGGGCGGTTCCTTATTGTGATTGGCGAGCGCTCTGGCAGTGCGCCAAAGCGCGCCGGCAAAAAATAGCGCCCTCACTAACAGGAACACACAAGACCCGTCCCGATTACCCGGGGTTAAGGTGTTATACCCATGCGGAATGCGGCCGTCAGCCAGCATCGCCGGCAAAGAGAAGCGTGGAAAAGCGGGGTGCGGCAGAAGGTACAGCGGGAACAGACAATGTGTGGATGGCTGAACGAGTGCCTGCCAGCCGCGGGCTGACAGGCACCGCGTCGGTTACATTACGGCAGCAAAGGCTTCGGCCACCTGATTGACGTTACGGCTGTTGAGACCGGCGACACACATGCGGCCGCTGGCGATCAGGTACACGCCGAACTCTTCGCGCAGGCGGTCCACCTGCTGCGCGCTCAGGCCGGTATAGCTGAACATGCCGCGCTGTTTCAGCAGATAATCAAAGTTTTTGCCGGGCAGTTTACTGTTCAGCACATTGACCAGCACCTGGCGCATTTCGATGATGCGCAGGCGCATCGCTTCCACTTCCGCCAGCCAGTTGTTCAGCAGCGCTTCGTCGTTCAGCACGCAGGAAACCACCTGAGCACCGAAGTTCGGCGGGCTGGAGTAGTTGCGACGTACGGTCGCTTTCAGCTGACCCAGCACGCGTGCCGACTCTTCTGCGCTGTCGCAGACAATCGACAGCCCGCCCACGCGCTCACCGTACAGCGAGAAGATTTTCGAGAAGGAGTTGCTCACCAGCGCCGGCAGGCCCGCCGCTGGCAATCACGCGAATCGCGTAAGCGTCCTCTTCCATACCGGCACCAAAGCCCTGGTAGGCGATATCGAGGAACGGAATCAGCTCCTGCGCTTTCAGGACCTCAACGGTTTGATCCCACTGCGCGTTGGTCAGATCCGCACCGGTCGGGTTGTGGCAGCACGGATGCAGCAACACGATGGATTGCTTCGGCAGCGTTTTCAGTTTGGCGATGAAGGCATCGAACTTCACGCCGTTGGTGGCGTCGTCGTACCACGGGTAGGTGTTAACGTTAAAACCGGCACCGTTAAAGATCGCCACATGGTTTTCCCATGTCGGATCGCTGACCCATACGCTGGCGTCCGGGAAGTAACGCTTCAGGAAATCTGCGCCCACTTTCAGCGCGCCGGATCCGCCCAGCGTCTGGATGGAAGCAATGCGCCCCGCCTGCAGCATCGGGTGCTCTTTACCAAACAGCAGCGGCGCAATGGCGTTACGGTACGGACCCAGCCCTTCCATTGGCAGATAGAGCGAAGCCTGATGTGGCTGCGCCTGCAAACGCTCTTCCGCGGCGGCCACCGCCTGCAGCTGAGGAATGATGCCGGCTTCGTTGTAATAGAGGCCGATGCTCAGATTCACCTTGTGGTCACGCGGGTCCTGTTTGAAGGTTTCCATCAGCGACAGAATCGGATCGCCAGCATAGGCATCAACGTTTTGAAACACGGTGCAGATCTCCATGATTATTCATAAATGTGTGGGTCGACGTCATCAAACAAAATAGCGGCCGGGACGGTGATTCATGGCGATGATGAGATTGAGCATCACCGCGCCGGCAATGGAGGCCAGCAGCATCGGCAGCGATACCACAAAAAGCGAGGCCAGTACCACACAGGTATCCAGCGCCATTTGCAGTTTGCCGGCGCGCAGACCAGAGCGATCCTGCAGCCAGAGCGCCAGAATATTGATACCACCGAGGCTGGCTTTGTGACGAAACAACACTATAAACCCAATCCCCATCACCACGTTACCGAACAATGTCGCATAAAACGGATTTAGCGCAGAAAAATGGATAAACAGCGGGTGCAGATGGGTGAACAGCGATACCAGCCCCACCGCACAGAAGGTTTTCAGGGTAAATTCCCAGCCCATGCGGCGAATGGCCAGCCAGTAAAACGGCAGGTTAATCAGAAAGAAGGCGCTGCCGAACGAGAGCGGCGACAGGTAGCTAATGAGAAAAGCCACGCCCGCCGTACCGCCGGTCAGCGCGCCCGCCTGTTTCAGCAAAATGACGCCAAACGACACCATCAGCGTGCCAAGCACGATAGCCAGCGCATCTTCTGTACGGGTGTGGGGAATGCGGGAAGGTTGTACAGCGTTATCCATGGCGCGATCTCTTTGCAAATGATGGCGTTCATTTGCAAAAAACGCACCACATCGGCGGCTTCCTGTCGCCGCCGATGGGTGCCAGCGATTATCCAATTGATAACTAAGGCGCTTTATTGCAGGTTTATGTGCATCAATCTGCTGTAAAATAATCGATTCATGCACAAATTCGGTTTTTGGTGCGCGCTTTGCGCGAAAAACGGCACAAATATGCACCACACTGGCACATCATGCACTCTTTTGGCGCACTTTGTGCTCGGGGATCATCATCAAGCCGTTCTCTTTTAAACGGTTGAGTACCACCGAGGTTTTCACGTGCGCCACGCTTTGATGGCCAGCGACGAGCTGACTGATCAGCGCGCTCAGCGCCGCTAAATCGGCCACCGCGACTTTTAACAGATAGTCGGCGTCACCAGTGGTTTTGAACGCGTCGACAATCGCCGTTTCCTGCTCCACCATGCGGTGAAAACTCTCTTCGTAATCGGGCGTGTGATTTTTTAGTCGCACCTCGATCAAGCCGACCATGCCCAGCCCTACCGCGTCTGGCGAGAGCCGCGCGTGATAGCCAAGAATAAGATTTGCCTGTTCGAGATTAATGCGCCGGCGTGAACATTGCGACGCCGAAAGTCCGACTAAATCACTGAGTTCCTGGTTGGTAAGGCGGCCGTTAGATTG
Organism: Enterobacterales bacterium; assembly: GCA_039593635.1. GTDB lineage: Bacteria > Pseudomonadota > Gammaproteobacteria > Enterobacterales > Enterobacteriaceae > Enterobacter. The sequence continues at coordinate 82,448 of JBCNOW010000019.1, read as the reverse complement.
TAGTAGTGTCAGTATCTTAAGGTCGTAATCGTCTACCTGAGTCATTCTGTATCCACAGCGTTATAGGATTCGCTTTGCTACAGATAACCTGATAATTGACGAGGTTGTCCAACACTATTTTCTGATGACGTGAAATGCATGCACAAATCGTGCATGCAACTGCGGAAGCGCGATTATTCATCGTCGTATTGAGGACCGGCATAGTTGTCAAAACGCGACCACTGTCCGTTAAAGGTCAGACGTACCGTCCCGATCGGGCCGTTACGCTGTTTACCAATGATGATTTCGGCGATGCCTTTCAGGTCGCTGTTCTCGTGATAAACCTCATCACGGTAGATGAACATGATTAAGTCGGCATCCTGCTCGATGGAGCCGGATTCACGCAGGTCGGAGTTGACCGGGCGCTTGTCGGCGCGCTGTTCCAGGGAGCGGTTAAGCTGCGACAGCGCCACCACCGGCACATGCAGCTCTTTGGCCAACGCCTTGAGCGAGCGGGAAATCTCGGCGATCTCCAGCGTACGGTTGTCGGAGAGCGACGGGACGCGCATCAGCTGAAGGTAGTCGATCATGATCAGGCCGATGCCGCCGTGTTCACGGGAGACGCGGCGCGCGCGGGAACGCACTTCTGTCGGCGTCAGGCCGGAGGAGTCATCAATGTAGATGTTCGTTTTTTCCAGCAGGATGCCCATGGTGCCGGAGATGCGCGCCCAGTCCTCATCGTCGAGCTGGCCGGTACGGATGCGGGTCTGATCCACGCGCGACAGCGACGCCAGAGAACGCATCATGATCTGTTCGGTGGGCATCTCAAGACTGAAAATCAGCACCGGTTTATCCTGCAACATCGCCGCGTTTTCGACGAGGTTCATGGCAAAAGTGGTTTTACCCATCGACGGACGCGCCGCGACGATGATCAGATCCGACGGCTGCAGACCGGCGGTTTTCTTGTTGAGATCGTCATAGCCGGTGTTCACCCCGGTGACACCATCATGCGGCTGCTGGAACAGCTGCTTCAATACGCGCAACGGTGGCGTCGAGGACATCGGCGATGTTTTTCGGGCCTTCGTCTTTATTCGCGCGGCTTTCGGCGATTTTAAAGACGCGCGATTCGGCGAGATCGAGCAGGTCTTCGCTGGTGCGGCCCTGCGGATCAAAACCGGCTTCGGCGATCTCATTCGCCACCGAGATCATCTCGCGAACAACGGCACGTTCACGCACGATGTCGGCATAAGCGCTGATGTTCGCCGCACTTGGCGTGTTTTTTGACAGTTCTGCCAGATAGGCAAAGCCGCCGACGCCATGTCCAGCTGCCCCTGACGCGGTTCCAGCGATTCCGCCAGGGTGATCAGGTCAATAGGGCTGCCCGGCTCCTGCAGGCGCGGCATTTCGGTAAAAATCATGACGGTGCGGACGGGTGTAGAAATCTTCAGCCACCACGCGCTCGGCGACGTCGTCCCAGCGTTCGTTATCCAGCATTAAACCGCCCAACACCGACTGTTCCGCTTCAATCGAGTGCGGCGGGACTTTTAACCCGTGCGACCTGGAAATCACGCTCGCGAGGTTCAGTCTGTTTGTTGAAGGGTTTGTTTCCTGCCATAGTGAATGGAGTTACCGATCGTGAAAGGGACGCGCAAGTATACCGTCCCAGGATGAACAATCACAGGAGTCAGCATGGCAACGCGAATTGAGTTCAACAAGCACGGCGGCCCGGAAGTACTGCACGGGGTGGAGTTCACCCCCGCCGCGCCTGGCGAAAACGAAGTGCAGGTGGAAAACAAAGCCATCGGCATTAACTACATCGATACCTATATTCGCGGCGGCCTCTACCCGCCTCCGTCGCTGCCGAGCGGCCTGGGCACTGAAGCGGCCGGCATCGTCAGCAAAGTGGGCAGCGCGGTTAAGCATATCAAAGAGGGCGATCGCGTGGTGTATGCGCAGTCCGCGCTCGGCGCCTACAGCTCGGTGCACAACGTCCCGGCAGACAAAGCGGCTGTTCTGCCGAACGCCATCTCCTTTGAGCAGGCGGCCGCCTCATTCCTGAAGGGGCTGACGGTTTATTACCTGCTGCGCAAAACCTACGAAATCAAACCCGATGAGATGTTCCTGTTCCATGCCGCCGCGGGCGGCGTGGGGCTGATTGCCTGCCAGTGGGCGAAAGCGCTGGGCGCGAAGCTGATCGGCACCGTCGGGTCGTGCGCAGAAAGCGCAGCGTGCGCGCACAGAGGCCGGCGCCTGGCAGGTGATCAACTACCGCGAAGAGGATATCGCCCAGCGCGTCAGCGAACTGACCAACGGTGAAAAAGTGGCGCGTGGTGTATGACTCGGTGGGGAAAGATACCTGGGAAGCGTCCCTGGACTGCCTGCAGCGCCGTGGGCTGATGGTGAGCTTCGGTAACGCCTCCGGCGCGGTGACCGGCGTTAACCTGGGCATTCTGAACCAGAAAGGCTCGCTGTATGTCACGCGCCCTTCCCTGCAGGGCTACATCACCAACCGGGAAGAGCTCGAGGAAGCCAGCAACGAGCTGTTCTCGCTGATCGCCAGCGGCGTGATTAAGGTGGATGTGGCGGATGAGCAGAAATTCGCGCTGAGCGATGCGGAACGTGCGCATGAGGTGCTGGAGAGCCGGGCCACGCAGGGTTCAAGTCTGTTGATTCCCTGATAGCAGAAATGACGAATTGGGCTTCCCGAAGGAAGCCCTTTCTTTTTTTAGTTCGGCTGGATGTAGGGTACAGCGCGATGAATTCGTCTGAATTTCTTTACCTATCCTGACAGAAAACATAAGTAAAAAATATGTTTAATTGCGAATTCGTACTAAGCAATCACCAACTCTGTGACGAACCCCTCAATACCTTAGTAACGCCAGCTTCTCTTCTCTAAGTCGCTGATTTTCCTTTTCAGCCGGTTAAGTTTCACCTCTCCCTGCGGCGTGGTAAATGCGCGATACAGCCACACGGCGACCACCGCCAGCAGCAGCCACGGCAACAGTTTGATCACAAGCGCAAACAATCCGCCGATAAACATCACCACGGTGGCCACCAGCAGCGCGGCGATAATGCCGAGCAGCGAAACGCCTGTCAGCTAGCAGCATGACAAAAAAGCCAATAACAAAAAGTAGTTCCAGCATGGTGCTCTCCCCGAGTATCCCAGTAATGCAGAAGGTATTACAAGATACGTGCCAGGTCGTGCCAATCGCTAAGCCATTGAATTATCGCTTTGATGCAGGACAGAGGAGAAGTTGATTTGGTGAAATTGACTAACTGGTGGTGAATTAAAAACCGCACGACGAAACCGTGCGGTTTAAACCGTCCTGCCAGCCTGACCAGGCCCGCTCGCGGGATCAGGCTTCCTGCACGATGCGGTCAGCCACCAGCGCCAGCGCCGGTTCCAGCACCCCGATATCTGCGCCCGCTTTGTGGGCATTTTCGCTCAGATAACGACGCCACTGGCGCGCGCCCGGAATGCCCTGGAACAGGCCCAGCATATGGCGCGTGATATGGCCCAGATAGGTGCCCTGTGCTCAGCTCGCGCTTCAATGTAAGGGTACATGGCACGCACCACGGCAACCGGATCGGCCACCGGTGTCTCGCGGCCAAAGATTTCGCGATCGACCGTCGCCAGAATGCCCGGATTCTGATAGGCCTCGCGCCCGACCATCACGCCATCCATATGCTGCAGATGCGCTTTGGCCTCTTCCAGCGACTTGATGCCGCCGTTAATCGACATCGTCAGGTGCGGGAAATCACGCTTCAGCTGATACACGCGCGGGTAGTCCAGCGGCGGGATTTCACGGTTCTCTTTCGGGCTGAGGCCGGAGAGCCAGGCTTTACGCGCATGAATGATGAACGTATCACAACCGCCCTGCTGCGCCACGGTGCCGATGAAATCGCACAGGAATTCGTAGCTGTCCTGGTCGTCAATACCGATACGGGTTTTCACCGTCACCGGAATGGAGACCACATCACGCATCGCCTTGATACAGTCCGCCACCAGCTGCGCGTTCCCCATCAGGCAGGCGCCAAAACGGCCGTTTTGCACGCGATCGGACGGACAACCAACGTTCAGGTTGATCTCGTCGTAGCCGCGCGCTTCTGCCAGCTTCGCACAGTGCGCCAGCGCGGCCGGATCGCTGCCGCCCAGCTGCAGGGCCACCGGATGCTCTTCCTCGCTATAGGCCAGATAGTCGCCCTTGCCGTGGATGATGGCCCCCGTGGTCACCATTTCGGTGTACAGCAGCGTATGGCGGGACAGCTGACGCAGGAAATAGCGGCAGTGTCTGTCCGTCCAGTCGAGCATCGGCGCAATGGAGAAACGTTGCGAAGAGAATGTATCGGTCATGAAACGCAGTAAATCCGCAGTTAAGTGATGAGAAACTGCGCAATGATATCACAGCTGTGACGGGCGACACAGCCGCCCGTCATCGTGTGGTCAGAAGTTAAACCCGAGCTGCACCATGGCCCCCCAGGTATTGTCTTTGCCGACCGAACCGGCCAGGTCCAGATGCACCGCGTTGTTGAACGGCGACACGCCGAGACCGGCCGTAAACACATCGGTGTCATTCGACTTCATATCCGCGCGATAGCCGGCACGCAGCGCCAGCCAGTCCAGCACGCGATATTCACCACCCACGCCAGCGTACTGACTGCTCTCCTGCGATTTAAAACGTTTGGTTTCGGTCAGATCGACATCGCCGGTCAGAGTAAAGGGTCCGCGATTCCACGCCAGTCCGGTGGTTACCAGTGGGCGAATCTGATACGTATCGCGATAGCCGTTAACCTCTTTGGTGTCGATATCGCGCGAGACCAGGTTCTGCCCGGTCACGCCGAAGGTCCAGTTCTCCGCGAAGTCGGTAGCGATACCGGCATCGACGTTGAAACCGGTATCGGTGCTGCGATAGCGGCTGTCGTTAATATCATTCTTGTCGTAGTTATAAACGCTGGCGGTGTAGTTATACAGCCAGGTTTTCTGCAGCTTCGGCGTGACGCCAACGGAGACCGGGTGACCGGCGATGGTGAACTCATGTGCCATTGCGACACCGTAATCGGTGATCAGCGCAGCCAAGCCGTTGGCGCTGGATCGCAGATTATTTTGGTCGCCCGGCAAAGGAATGCGGCCATTTGCGACCTGATCCAGATAATCAATATCGCTCTGTACGACGTTAGCGCGGATGTGCGCCGTGCCGTAGGCTTTGGTGATGAAGGCGAAAGGAAGGGTCTCGTTGGGAATGCTGACGGCTAACGCCACGCCTGCGGTGCCATTCGCTTTATCACCGCGCAGATCGCGCAGCTGATTGGCCATATCACCTGCCGCGGCTCTGACCTGAGGCGCGCCATTGATGATCTCCGGCAGCGTGATGTTGTTGATCACGTCACGATAGCGGTCCACCGTATCAGTAATTTCGTCTACGCGATCCACTAATTTGTCTTTGTCAGTAATCTGCACACCTGCTGAAGGAAAAATGATGCTGACGTTATCTTCAGGCTGCGCTTTGGTCATCAATGCCGGGTTAGCCAGCACTGCCGAGCTCCAGGTTGAGGAAGCGACACCGGTTCCCCCCATGGCATCGTTACGCGCATCGTACCAGGTGCCAGCAGCAAATGCTGATGAGGTAACAAATACCGCATTAAAACCAACAACATAAGCAATTTTCTTGCGTCTGAATAATGTCTTCACCATGAGTCTGCCATCACCTTTTAATTGTCGTGGACTGTCTCTACGACGGAATAGTTTATTAGCCCTATTCTGAACGCTGGCTAACGCTTTATTGCTGTGAATTGAAAGGAATTAGCATTGCTATTCGCAGAATTGGTCACGCCCGCACCATTCTGCTGTTGTTTTATGCAGAAATATGAACGTCAGCTAAATTGATGCCAGAAATTACTTAAAACCTTTTGAACCATAGCCACTAAGTCAGTGAGTTGCAAAGCAAAAAGATGGGTTAACCTGTGAGAAAAAACTCGGGAAGGAAAAGCATGGCTTAACAGAAGGAGGTACCAGGACGTAACGCGGCAGATAAGTGGCTGAAAGCCGGACATTTCCTGGATGATATAAGGTAAAAAAGCAATGGCAGCAGCGTAAAAGTTTGTGTGATAAAATAACATCACCCATCACCTGGAGAATGCTTATGCCAAACCTCACGCCCGAAAAACTGCTCACGCAGGCTGAATCTCTGTGCCTTGACCGTGGCGTGCGCCTCACTACGCAGCGCGCAGAAGTGCTGCGCCTGATGGCGGAGCAGAACGGTTCCATTAGCGCTTACGATTTGCTGGACCAGCTGCGCATCAGTGAACCCCAGGCGAAACCACCGACTATTTATCGCGCGCTGGATTTCCTGCTGGAGCAGGGATTTATTCATCGGGTAGAGTCAAATAACAGTTATGTGGTGTGCCACCATTTCGACGAGCCGGCGCACACATCGGTGATGCTGGTGTGCGACAACTGTGCCGCCGTCAGTGAGAAGCACGCGCACGGCGTGGAAAAGATCATTGCCGGGTTGGCCGATCAGGCAGGTTTTACCTTACGTCATAGCGTTATTGAGGCGCACGGCCTGTGTGAAAACTGTGCCGAAGTGGCGGCCTGCACGCAGCCGGGTAGCTGTCAGCACGATCATGAAGTGGAAAGTAAGAAGAAGGTGCGTAAAGGGTAACTGGCACGTCCGTGTGCCAGGCCGATTGTAACGATCAGCGGGTAGGAGCATCATCCTTAAAGCGGGAGACTTACCAGCGGTAATCTTTGTTTTGACTTTCCCAGTCTTTCAATTCACGTTCAGCTTCATCTTTGGCGTAACCGTAACGTTCCTGGATTTTACCCACCAGCTGATCGCGTTTCCCTTCGATCACGGTCAAATCGTCATCGGTTAACTTGCCCCATTTCTCTTTAAACTTCCCTTTAAACTGCTTCCAGTTTCCGCTCGCTTCGTCTTTGTTCATAACAATCCTCCACGTCTTCCTGAGTGAGATGGTGTATTTCTCATGTAATGCCGGAAATAACCATATAACGCGCTACTTATCTGCGCCGTTTGAGATAATTATAGTAGCCGCTTCGGATTGTGCACGGAATTACAGATTATTCTGGTGCCTGCGCTGCGCTTATGGCTGACTGAACCAGCTGTCACGCTGCCAGTGGCGGCGCCACATCCAGCCCAGCGTCAGGCCGCGCAGCGCCAGAAAGACCGTGAGCGCCAGCCATAAACCGTGATTCCCCAACCACGGCAGCGTCAGCAGCGTGAGACCGAAACCGGCCGCCGCCACGGCCATGCTGTTACGCATTTCGCGGCCCGCGCGTCGCGCCGATAAACATGCCGTCCAGCAGATAACACCAGACGCCCACCAGCGGCAAAATTACCTGCCAGAGCAGAAAGCGATCGGCCATCTCACGCAGCGGCTGCAGCGAGGTAAGCAGTGCAACAATGTGCGGGCCGCTGAGCGCATAAATAACCGCAAACAGCAGCGCAACCAGACCCGCCTGGCGGCAGGCCGCACGCCAGATCAGCAGCAGCCGGCTGCGATCTTTTGCCCCTACCGCTTCACCCGAGCAGGCTTCCACCGCGTAGGCAAAGCCGTCCAGCGCATAGGCGGTAAACGTCAGCAACATCATCAGCACCGCATTAACCGCAACGATATCCGGTCCGATGCGTGCACCCAGCAGGGTCAGTGAGGCAAAGCAGATCTGCAGCAGGAGCGAGCGCAGCATGATGTCGCGGTTAAGGCGAAATAACCGCGCCGCGTCACCGCGCCAGCTGTGTTTCAGTAGTTTGAAATCGATGCCGCGCAGTTTCAACACGCGCGCCACCATCCATAATCCCACTGCCAGCGTCACGTATTCGGCCAGCGCCGTGGCGGCGGCGGCACCGGCAACGCCCCAGTGCAGGCCCATCACCAGCCAGCAGATCGAGCACAATGTTGAGAAGGTTTCCCACCACCAGCAGAATCACCGGCGCACGGGCATACTGCACGCCCAGCAACCAGCCCAGAATCACCAGGTTTGCCAGCGAAGCCGGCGCGCTCAGCCAGCGGATTTCAAGGAAGATCTGCGCCTGCTGCTGGACTTCCGCGCTGCCGCCCATCAGCGTTGCCGCCAGGCTACTGGCAGGAGAACGCAGCAGCGCCAGTAGCAACCCGGCGGCCAGCGCGAGCAGCAGCGGCTGCACCAGCGCGCGCGCCAGTGCCGGTGCGTTTTTCGCCGGCCCCGAACGCCTGTGCCGTAAGACCGGTGGTGCTCATACGCAAAAACAGCAGCAGCATAAACAGGAAGCTGGTTGCCGTCGCGCCAATCGCCACGCCGCCGAGGTAAACCGGGGTATCGAGATGGCCAATCACGGCGGTATCGACCAGTCCCAGCAACGGCACGGTGATATTGGAGAAGATCATCGGCAGCGCAAGACGCCACAGTGCTTTATCAGAAGCGGAAAATAGCTGCATCAGCCCCATCCCGAGGGTTACGGTAGTCGGCCTGAGCGAGCGCCTTACGGGCCGGGAACAAAAGTATGATTAAAGCAGACTGCGGCCAGCGCGCGTGCGCCGCCGCAGCGGGGGAGATCAACCGGGTTTCAGAGCCATTCGCCGTTGCGAATGACGCCTACCGCCAGCCCTTCAATAGCGAAGCTCTGTTCGCGGAGATCGACGACAATCGGGTGAAAACTCGTTGTTTTCCGGCAGCAGCTGGACGGTGTTACCCTGTTTTTTCAGACGCTTAACGGTCACTTCATCATCAATACGCGCAACCACCACCTGGCCGTTACGCACGTCCTGCGTTTTATGCACTGCGAGCAGATCGCCGTCCAGAATACCGATGTCTTTCATCGACATACCGCTGACGCGCAGCAGGAAATCCGCGCTCGGTTTGAACAGGCCGGGATCGACCTGGTAGTGGCCTTCGATATGCTGTTGCGCCAGCAGCGGTTCACCGGCGGCAACGCGGCCTATCAGCGGAATGCCCGTCTCTTCTTCCACCAGCAGGCGGATACCGCGCGACGCGCCGGAGACAATTTCAATCACACCTTTACGCGCCAGCGCTTTCAGGTGTTCTTCGGCAGCATTTGGAGAACGGAAGCCCAGACGCTGCGCGATTTCCGCACGCGTTGGTGGCATACCCGTCTGGCCGATATGATCCCGAATGAGATCAAACACCTCTTGCTGCCTGGTCGTTAACGCTTTCATTCCGCCCCCTGGGTGTATATACAGTTATGCTGTGAGTATATACAGTCAAAGGCGATTTTGGAACCAAAAACTGCACAAAAAACCAGGGACTTAATTATTCCTCGAGGCTCATCGGAAATGTGACCAAAGCAGCGTGACCCAGGTAATCAGCGCGCAGTAAGATAATTGCCAGCAGCACAGCGGCCGAGCCCATGTCTTTCGCGCGGCCAGAAAGCTCATGGAAATCATGAGCCGATACGGTCCACAACGGCCTCAATAGCGCTATTAAGAATTTCCACTATCATCACCAGCAGTACGGAGCCGATCAGCAGCACGCGGGTAATGGCATCAACATCAAGGAAACAGGCGATGATAACCGCGACGATAGCGGCGATGCCCTCCTGGCGAAAAGCGGCTTCATTGATCCACGCGGCACGGAAACCTTTCCAGGAATAGCCGGCGGCTTTGATGATTCGCGTTAACCCAGTGGTATTATTGGCCATTAAAAGAACCCTTAACTGTTTTAAAAAAAGAGCGTCAATGTCTGGACAGCACAGCGCGATCGGTGCGCTATGACAGGTCCAAAACGGGTAACAACAGAAATTTTGCGCGCTTTCTGTTATCCTTGCGCCGCAATTGCATTATTAACCAGAGGCTTTACATCGTTTATGTCCGGCTGGCCACGAATTTACTACAAATTACTTAATTTACCATTAAGCATCCTGGTAAAAAGTAAGTCTATCCCAGCAGAACCCGCGCTGGAACTGGGGCTCGATACGTCGCGCCCTATTATGTACGTTTTGCCTTATAACTCGAAGGCAGACCTGCTGACGCTTCGCGCCCAGTGTCTGGCGCATGATTTACCCGACCCGCTTGAACCGCTGGAAGTTGACGGCACTTTGCTGCCGCGCTACGTGTTCATCCACGGCGGGCCGCGCGTGTTTACCTATTACACGCCGAAAGAAGAGTCCATCAAGCTGTTCCATGACTATCTCGACCTGCACCGCAGCAATCCCGATCTGGATGTGCAGATGGTGCCGGTATCGGTGATGTTTGGTCGTCGTCCGGGCCGTGAAAAAGGCGAAGAGAATCCGCCGCTGCGCATGCTTAACGGCATCCAGAAGTTCTTCGCGGTCTCCTGGCTGGGACGCGACAGCTTTGTGCGCTTCTCCCCTTCCGTCTCCCTGCGCCGCATGGCGACCGAGCACGGCACCGATAAGATCATCGCGCAAAAACTGGCGCGTGTGGCGCGTATGCATTTCGCCCGTCAGCGCCTGGCTGCCGTAGGGCCGCGTCTGCCGGCGCGTCAGGATCTGTTCAACAAGCTGCTGGCCTCCAAAGCGATTGCCCGCGCGGTTGAAGACGAAGCGCGCAGCAAGAAAATTTCGCATGAAAAAGCGCAGCAGAACGCCATTGCGCTGATGGAAGAGATCGCCGCGAACTTCTCTTACGAGATGATCCGCCTGTCCGACCGTATCCTCGGCTTTACGTGGAACCGCCTCTATCAGGGCATCAACGTGCATAACGCCGAACGCGTGCGCCAGCTGGCGCACGATGGCCATGAGATTGTCTATGTGCCCTGCCACCGCAGCCACATGGACTATCTGCTGCTCTCCTACGTGCTCTATCACCAGGGGCTGGTACCGCCGCACATTGCCGCCGGTATCAACCTGAACTTCTGGCCAGCAGGCCCGATTTTCCGCCGCCTGGGTGCGTTCTTTATTCGTCGTACCTTTAAAGGCAACAAGCTCTACTCCACCGTGTTCCGCGAGTATCTGGGCGAGCTGTTCAGCCGCGGCTATTCGGTTGAGTACTTCGTGGAGGGCGGTCGTTCCCGTACCGGCCGTCTGCTCGACCCGAAAACCGGCACGCTGTCGATGACCATCCAGGCGATGCTGCGCGGCGGTACCCGTCCGATCACGCTGGTGCCGATTTACATCGGCTATGAGCACGTGATGGAAGTGGGCACGTACGCCAAAGAGCTGCGTGGTGCGACCAAAGAGAAAGAGAGCCTGCTGCAGATGCTGCGCGGCCTGAGCAAGCTGCGCAATCTGGGTCAGGGCTACGTGAACTTCGGCGAGCCGATGCCGCTGATGACGTATCTGAACCATCATGTTCCGGAGTGGCGCGAGTCTATCGATCCTATCGAAGCGGTGCGTCCGGCCTGGCTGACGCCAACGGTGAACGGTATCGCGGCACGAGCTGATGGTGCGCATTAACAACGCCGGTGCGGCCAACGCCATGAACCTGTGCTGTACGGCGCTGCTGGCATCACGCCAGCGCTCGCTGACCCGTGAACAGCTCACGGAGCAGCTGGACTGCTACCTGGACCTGATGCGCAACGTGCCGTACTCGGTGGATTCAACCGCCTGCCTGCTGCTCAGCGCCAGCGAGCTTATCGATCACGCGCTGCAGATGAACAAGTTTGAAGTCGAGAAAGACACCATCGGCGATATCATCATTCTGCCGCGCGAGCAGGCGGTACTGATGACCTACTACCGCAACAACATCGCCCATATGCTGATGCTGCCGTCGCTGATGGCGGCCATCGTGACCCAGCATCGCCGCATCTCACGCCGAGGCGGAACTGCTGCGCCACGTTGAGCCTGCTCTATCCGATGCTGAAAGCCGAGCTGTTCCTGCGCTGGGACAGTGCCGAACTGCCAGCCCTGCTGAATGCGCTCTGCGCCGAAATGGCGCGGCAGGGGCTGATTACCGTAGCAAACGACGAGCTGCACATCAATCCGTCACGCTCCCGTACGCTGCAACTGCTGGCGGCCGGTGCGCGTGAAACGCTGCAGCGCTACGCCATCACCTTCTGGCTGCTGAGCGCGAACCCGTCCATCAACCGTGGCACGCTGGAGAAAGAGAGCCGGACGCTGGCGCAGCGTCTGTCCGTTCTGCACGGCATCAACGCCCCGGAATTCTTCGACAAAGCGGTCTTTACCTCGCTGGTGCTGACGCTGCGTGATGAAGGCTTTATCAGCGATACCGGCGATGCGGATGCTGAACGTACCAATATGATGTGGCAGATGCTGGCCGAACTGGTCACCAGCGATGTCCGTCTGACCATTGAGAGTGCCGTAGCGCACGACTAATGGGCGACTGAAAACCGCGGCGCATCTGTCACACGCCAGATTGCGCCGCGGTTTTTGTTGTCAGAATTCAGGCGTGAAAAGAACGCGCTTCCCACTACGGCGACCGGCGCGCCGCCGGGGTTAATCACCCCGTCATCAAAACAGCGCAACAAACGGCTGGGTATTAAGCAGCACGCCAATAAACAGCACCAGGCCAACGTAGTTGTTGTTGAGGAATGCCTGGAAGCACAGCTCACGTTCACGCCCGGCAATCAGTTTCTGCTGATGCACAAACAGCCCGCCCGCCAGCAGCAGCGACCAGTAAAACGCACCGTTCAGATGCAGTAAAATGCCCACCAGCGCCATCAGGGCCAGCACGGCAAGCTGCAACAGCCCGATAATCAGCTTGTCGTAACGACCAAACAGAATCGCCGTCGATTTCATGCCAATCTTCAGATCGTCGTCGCGGTCAACCATGGCGTACTGGGTGTCGTAAGCCACCGCCCAGCAGAATATTGGCAAGAAACATCAGCCAGCAGCTAAGCGGTAAGGACTCACTAACCGCCGCAAACGCCATCGGAATCGACCAGCCAAACGCCGCGCCCAGCACCACCTGCGGCAGATGGGTATAGCGCTTCATAAAGGGATAAACCCACGCCAGCGCCAGCGCCGCCAAACGACAGCAGAATGGTCATGCGGTTCAGGGTCAGCACCAGCAGGAAGGCCAGCAGCACCAGGACGGCAAACAGCAGCTGCGCCTCTTTCTCCGTGACCGCGCCGCTGGCTAACGGTCGCGCGGCGGTGCGTTTCACGTGGCCGTCGAAGTTACGATCGGCGTAATCATTAACCACGCAGCCCGCCGCGCGCATCAGCCAAACACCCCCAGTACAAACACCAGCAGCACCGACAGCGGCGGAACGCCAGTGCCGGAAAGCCACAACGCCCACAGCGTCGGCCACAGCAGCAGCAGCGCGCCAATCGGTTTATCAGTACGCATCAGGCGACTATAGGCCTGCCATTTGCTCATGGTTAAAGTCTTTTGCACGGGGCGTTATCCTTGCTTCAGCGCGCGGTACAGCGGCGACGCCGGTAAAAACAGTTCAGTTAACAGCAGCGGTTTGCCGGACAGGCGCAGCCGCGAGCGGCGTCCCCACAGGTCATCAATCTGGCCCGGATCGATAAAATCGCGGCTCAGCGTCGAGGAGGAAAACAGGTAGCGTCCCAGCGGTCGCGTGCCGAGATTTTGCAGCATCTGTTCCGGGCCGTTCAGCGTGCTCTCCGGCACCACGGTACGGCCAATCAGCCAGGGTTCATTGTCACCGCACAGCACGATTTCACGCAGCCAGAAGCGCGTGTCGGCAGGCAGAAACGCTGCTTCCTGCGGCATCTCATCGGCGGTAATGAACGCTTCCCGCAGCAGTTGTACGGTAACCTGCTGGCAGTGCTGCTCAAAGCGGCGCGTCATTGAGTCTTCTTCCAGCAGCCAGTCAAGCAGCGGCGGTGAAAGTAACGGGGAAGAGGCTGGCAGCCAGTGCAGTGCGCGTAACTGGCGCAGCGCGTCATGCGACATCAGGACATCTCCGGTAAAAAAGTTGCCCTAGTGTAGCGCACCGCGCTCAGCGTGACACATCTGCTTGTGCCACGCTGGCGTCACGGGAGGAATTACTCGCGTTTCAGGCGGTTACTGTTGGCCAGCCACAGCGTCACCACCAGAATCAAAATGGCCGCCGAGTAGCACAACGTATCGAAAGGATTTTTATGGTCGACAATGATCAAACGAATAATCGCCGTGATCCCGATATAGACGAAGTAGCGCAGCGGAAAGTGATAGCCGGACTGAAAGTACTTCACAATCAGCGCGATAAACTCGAAATAGAGAAAGTAGATCACAATGCCTTCGATCAGCAGATACGAGGACGCCTGCTCACCGGTGCTGAACAGCACATTCGCCAGGTGAATGGTCTCTTTACCAAGAAACACCACCAGAATAACGGCCAGAATCACCAGGCCAATGTTCAGTACCCACTGTAATACCGAAGCAATAAGCTGCCCCGCCGCTGGTTTTGTTGTCATTATTTTGCGCCTCAGATGACGAGATTCTTCTGGCGCTATCATGCTGTAATGTGATCTAAATCACAATACATTACACCTCAACATCAACGCATAGCGCGTCATAACGCCAGTACTCGCAGTCGCAGTCAATCACCCGCTTATGCTGGTCACGGTTGATACGCGTAATCAGCAGGCCGGGCGTACCGCTCGCCACATTGAGCGCTGGCGCCGCCCGTGCCGGTAGCGGGCCGGGTACAATAGTAAATCGCGCACCGCCGTAGTGAATGCCGTAGCGCTGGTCATACAGATCGGTCAGCGAGCGGGTGAGATCTTCACGCAGCAGACCGGGAAAGAAGGCCGGATTGAGGTAATGCTCGACGTACAACACCGCGCGGCCATCAATGCGGCGCAGGCGGCGAATGCGGTACACCTGATCGCCTTCCAGCAGTTGCAGATGACGCGCAATTGCCAGCTGCGCCGGCACCTCGCGCGCCTCCATCACCTCAGTGCTGGCAATGCGCCCCTGCTGCAGCGCCATGGCATGAAAGTGACTGTGATGTGCCGGGTTATAGATGAGGCGCGGCGGCGCAATAAACCAGCCGCGCCGTAGTTCGCGGTAGATGACGCCCTGCGCTTCCAGCAGGCCAAGCGCTTCACGAAGCGTGATGCGCGTGGTGGAATATTGTTCGCTCAACGCGCGCTCGGCCGGCAATCGTCTGGTGACAAACTCTCCGTTTTCAATCCGTTCGCATAGTGCGGCGGCGATCACATCTGCGGTTTTCGACGACATTTTTTTCAGCCTCATTTTGGGGCAAATCTGCACTATGACAGTTCGATGACTACAATGTGACAAGGCACATCCCACGCTTTAGCGCGCTGTAACCGCATGTGGAACGACGCGCCACATCCCATTTCAACACCCCGGTCATAAAACCTTCATCTATCCGGGCTACATTGGCTCGGTTCTTGCTGGACTAGACCACGACGACCCACAACTTACACCCGGAGCAACCGAGATGAAAGCGTTTATCTCTTCTGTAGTAGCCAGTGCCGTTCTGCTTGCGCTGCCCGCCGCGCATGCCGCCGATAACGATGTTGCCGCGCTGGAACAGGCCGCGCGCAAGGAAGGCCAGGTCAACAGCGTCGGCATGCCCGACAGCTGGGCGAACTGGAAGGACACCTGGAAGGACCTGGAGAGCAAGTACGGGCTCAAGCACATGGATACCGACATGAGTTCGGCCCAGGAGCTGGCGAAGTTCAAGGCCGAGAAGGACAACGCCAGCGCCGACATCGGCGACGTCGGCGCCGCCTTCGGCCCCATCGCCGTGCAGCAGGGACGTCAGCCAGCCCTACAAGCCCAGCACCTGGGACCAGATCCCGGCCTGGGCCAAGGACCAGGACGGCCACTGGGCACTCGCCTACACCGGCACCATCGCCTTCATCGTCAACAAGCAGCTGGTGAAGGACGTACCGCACAGCTGGGCCGACCTGCTCAAGGGCAAGTACAAGGTCACCATCGGCGACGTCAGCGCCGCTGCCCAGGCGGTCAACGGCGTGCTCGCCGCCAGCCATCGCCAACGGCGGCGACGAGAAGAACATCAAGCCTGGCCTGGAGTTCTTCGGCCAGCTCGCCAAACAGGGCCGCCTGTCGCTGACCAACCCGGTGATCGCCACCCTGGAAAAGGGTGAGGTGGAAGTCGGCATCGTCTGGGACTTCAACGGCCTGAGCTACCGCGACCAGATCGACCCGGAGCGCTTCGAGGTGCTGATCCCCTCGGACGGCTCGGTGATCTCCGGCTACACCACCATCATCAACAAGTACGCCAAGCACCCGAACGCCGCCAAGCTGGCCCGCGAGTACATCTTCAGCGACGCCGGGCAGATCAACCTGGCCAAGGGCAACGCGCGGCCGATCCGCGCCGAGCACCTGACCCTGCCGGCCGACGTGCAGGCCCAACTGCTGCCCAACGAGCAGTACGCCAAGGCCCAGCCGATCAAGGATGCCCCAAGGCCTGGGAGGAGACCTCCAAGCGCCTGCCGCGGCTGTGGCAGGAGAAGGTGATCATCAACATGCAGTGACGCCAGACGCGCGCAGTCGGCACGTCCCGGGGCGGCCGCGCCGTATCGCCGCATACCGTCCGGCAATGCGCCATGCGACGGTACCTTCCCGGGTGCGCCATGCGCCCTGGCGGGGTGCAATCCTGGTCGTCCTCGACGGCCTCAACTACAGCGTCGCCCACGACTGCATGGGCCACCTGCAAGCGCTATGCCCAATGCGGCCCGGGCCGCGGCCAGCTCTTACCGGCCTGAAATGCGAGCTGCCGTCGCTGTCGCGGCCGCTCTACGAATGCATCCTTACCGGAGTGCCGCCCATTCGACTAGCGGCATCCTGCACAACGACGTGGTCCGCCTGAGCAACCAGCGCAGCCTGTTCCACTACGCCCGCGACGCCGGCCTGACTACCGCCGCAGCGGCCTATCACTGGGTCAGCGAACTGTACAACCGCACGCCGTTCGACCCGGCGCGCGACCGCCACACCGACGACGCGCAAATCCCTGCCGATCCAGCACGGGCACTTCTACTGGAGCGACCACTACCCCGACTCGCACCTGTTCGCCGACGCCGAAAGCCTGCGCCGCCGGCACGCGCCGAACTTCCTGCTGGTGCACCCGATGAACATCGACGACGCCGGGCACAAGCACGGCCTCGGCAGCCCCGCAGTACCGCAACAGCCGCGCGGCACGCCGACGTCAATCCTGTCGGAATACCTGCACCAGTGGCTGGCCGCCGGCTACCAGGTGATGGTCACCGCCGACCACGGCATGAACGACGACCGCAGCCACGGCGGCATCCTCCCGGAGGAGCGCGAGGTGCCGCTGTTCGTCTTCGGCGGCGGCATTCAGCCTCGACGACCTGGCGCAACCGCTGCAGACCGACCTCTGCGGCACGCTCTGCGAAATCCTCGGCGCCGCCCACGACAAACCGGTCTGCCGGGAGCTGCTCGCGGAGCCGCGCTGATCGAAACGACTCTCCGGCAAATGGCCTGGCGCTGCTGTTCCTGCTGCCCTTCGCGCTGTTCTTCGTGATCGCCTTCCAGCTCGCGCCGCTGCTGTGGGTGATGATCAACAGCGTGCGCACCGGCGACGCCTGGGGCCTGGGCAACTACAGCGAGATCTTCGGCTCGCCCTTCTACCTCCAGGCGATCCGCCACAGCCTGGAGATCTCGCTGGCTGGTCGAGCCTGATCGGCCTGCTCATCGCGGTGCTCGGCAGCTATTCGCTGCGCCAGGTCGACAGCCGGCTGCGCGACTTCGTGATGGCCTTCTCCAACATGACCAGCAACTTCGCCGGGGTGCCGCTGGCCTTCGCCTTCATCATCCTGCTCGGCTTCAACGGCGCGCATGACCCTGCTGCTGAAACAGGCCGGCTGGGATCATCGACGACTTCAACCTCTATTCGAAGACCGGCCTGATCATCCTCTACACCTACTTCCAGATTCCCCTCGGGGTGATGCTGCTCTACCCGGCCTTCGACGCCCTGCGCGAGGACTGGCGCGAGTCCGCCGCGCTGCTCGGCGCCAGCCGCTGGCGGGTACTGGCGGCACATCGGCATCCCGGTGCTGACCCCGGCGCTGCTGGGCACCTTCGTCATCCTGCTGGCCAACGCGCTGGGCGCCTACGCCACCGTGTACTCGCTGACCACCGGCAACTTCAACGTGGTGCCGATCCGCATCGCCGCGCTGGTCTCCGGCGACGTGTTCCCCGACCCGAACATGGCCAGCGCGCTGGCGATGGTGCTGGTCGGCCTGATGACCCTGATCACCCTGGTCCACCAATGGCTGCTGCGCAGGAGCTACCATGTCGCGCGCTGATCGACGTCCTGCCGCGCTCTACCATCGCCTGGTGGTCTGCGCGCTGTTCCTGATCCTGGTCCTGCCGCTGGCGGCGACCCTGCTCTACTCGCTGGCCACCCAGTGGTCGGCGACCCTGCTGCCGGACGGGCTGACCCTGAAGTGGTTCCTGACGCTGTGGAGCGACCCGCGCTTCCTCGTCGCCTTCGGCCAGTCGCTGCTGGTCTGCTTCGGCGCTCTGATTCTGAGCGTGGTGCTGGTGCTGCCGCTGATGTTCGTCATCCACTACTACTTCCCGCGCCTGGACGCGGTGATGAACGTGCTGATCCTGCTGCCCTTCGCGGTGCCGCCGGTGGTCTCGTCGGTCGGCCTGCTGCAGCTCTATGCCTGCGGGCCCGCTGGAAATGACCGGCACGCCCTGGATGCTGATCGGCTGCTACTTCACCATCGCCCTGCCGTTCATGTACCGGGCGATCACCAACAACCTGCAGGCGATCAACCTGCACGACCTGATGGACGCCGCCCACCTGCTCGGCGCCAGCACCTGGCAGGCCGCGCTGCTGGTGGTGCTGCCGAACCTGCGCAAGGGCGTGATGGTGGCCCTGCTGCTGTCCTTCTCCTTCCTCATCGGCGAGTTCGTCTTCGCCAACCTGCTGGTCGGCACCCGCTACGAAACCCTGCAGGTGTTCCTCAACAACATGCGCAACAGCAGCGGCCACTACACCAGCGCGGTGGTGGTCTCCTACTTCGTGTCTTCGTCCTGCTGCTCACCTGGGCGGCCAACCGACTGTACAAGGACAAGGCCTGATCATGTCGTTCCTCAGCGTCGAGACAGCTGAACAAGAGCTACGGCGCCACCACCATCTTCCACGACATCGACTTCGCCGCCGACCGCGGCGAGTTCGTCACCCTGCTCGGCCCCAGCGGCTGCGGCAAGTCCACCCTGCTGCGCTGCATCGCCGGCCTGACCGAGGTCGACAGCGGGCGCATCCTGCTGGACGGCGAGGATGTGGTGCCCTTGCCGCCGCAGAAGCGCGGCATCGCCATGGTGTTCCAGAGCTACGCGCTGTTCCCCAACATGACCGTGGAGCAGAACGTCGCCTTCGGCCTGCGCATGCAGAAGGTGCCGGCGGCGGAACTTCAGCCCAGCGCGTGGCCGAAGCGCTGGAACTGGTGGAACTGGGCGAGTACGCCGCACGCTATCCGCACCAGCTCTCCGGCGGCCAGTGCCAGCGCGTGGCGCTGGCCCGCTCGCTGGTGACGCGCCCGCGCCTGCTGCTGCTCGACGAGCCGCTGTCGGCGCTGGACGCGCGCATCCGCAAGCACCTGCGCGAGCAGATCCGCCGCATCCAGCAGGAGCTGAAGCTGACCACGGTGTTCGTCACCCACGATCAGGAAGAAGCGCTGACGCTGTCCGACCGTATCGTCCTGATGAACGCCGGACGCATCGTCCAGAGCGGCGACGCGGAGACGCTCTACACCGCGCCGGAAAACGCCTTCGCCGCCGGCTTCATCGGCAACTACAACCTGCTCGACGCCGAACAGGCCAGCCGCCTGCTCGGCCAGCCCTGCGCGCAACAGGTGGCGATCCGCCCGGAATCCATCCAGCTGTGCGCACCGCAGGCAGGCATCGCGGCCACCATTCTCAGCCATAGCCTGCTCGGGAACGTGATCCGCTATCGCGTGCTGGCGAATCAGGTCGAGTTGTCGGTGGATGTGCTCAACCGCAGCGTGGCAGATTTACACCCCGCCGGCATGCAGATTGGACTACAGTTAGAGATGTCGACGTTGCGCCAGGTCGCTTAAATTAAACGAAAAATTGGCAACGCAGCGCGACGCAGGTATTTATCGGCTGTGCTTATCGCCAGGCAGGCAGCCGCCTGTTTTCTGCCTGGCGCATAGGAGCCTTTATTCGTGCTAACCCTGCTTAACCTTCTCTCCGCCGTCGCCCTGCTGGTATGGGGCACCCACATTGTCCGCACCGGCGTGATGCGCGTCTACGGCGCCGATCTGCGGCGCGTGCTCAGCCGCAGCGTGGAAAAAAGCCCGCTGGCGTTTCTTGCCGGGATCGGCGTGACCGCGCTGGTGCAGAGCAGCAACGCCACCACCCTGCTGGTCACCTCCTTCGTGGCGCAGGATCTGGTCAGCCTGACGCCCGCGCTGGTGGTCGTGCTGGGCGCCGATGTCGGCACCGCGCTGATGGCGCGCATCCTGACCTTCGATCTCTCCTGGCTGTCGCCGCTGCTGATCTTTTTCGGCGTGATTTTCTTCCTCAGCCGCAAACAGACCCGCGCCGGCCAGCTCGGACGCGTGGTCATCGGCCTCGGGCTGATCCTGCTGGCGCTGCAGCTGATCGTCGCCGCCGCCAAACCCATTACGCAGGCCGACGGCGTGCAGGTGCTGTTCTCCACGCTGACCGGCGATATCATGCTGGATGCGCTGATTGGCGCGGTGTTCGCCATCATCAGCTACTCCAGCCTGGCCGCCGTGCTGATTACCGCCACGCTGACCGCCACCGGCGTGATCTCGTTCAAAGTGGCGCTGTGTCTGGTGATTGGCGCCAACCTCGGCAGCGGCTTGCTGGCGATGCTCAACGCCAGCGGATCGCAAATGCCGCCGGCCGGCGGGTGGCGCTCGGCAGCCTGTTGTTCAAGCTGATTGGCAGCATCGTTATTTTGCCGTTTGTCGATTACATCGCCGATCTGCTGGATAAGCTGCCGGTTAACGATGAAGAGATGGTGATCTTCTTCCACGTGTTCTACAACCTGGTGCGCTGTCTGGTGATGGTGCCGTTTGCCGAACCGATGGCACGCCTGTGCCGCCGCATGATCGCCGACGATGCGGAAAACCAGACCCATCTCAAACCTAAGCACCTCGACAGCAGCGCGCTGGATACCCCGGCGCTGGCGCTGGCCAACGCGGCGCGGGAGACGCTGCGCATTGGCGATGTAGTGGAGCAGATGCTAGAGAGCTTCAACAAGGTGGTGATGGGCGAACTGCGCGAGGAGCGCGCAGTGCGGCGGCTGGATGATGATGTGGATGTGCTGTACACCGCCATTAAGCTCTATCTGGCGCGCATGCCGAAGGAGGATCTGGCGGAAGAGGATTCACGCCGCTGGGCCGAGGTGATTGAGATGGCGCTGAATCTGGAGCAGGCAGGCGACATTATCGAGCGCATGAGCGCCGACGTGGCGGACAAATCGCTGCAGGCGCGCCGGGCGTTTTCGCCGGAAGGGCTGGAAGAGCTGAATTCGCTGCAGGAGCAGGTGTTAAGCAACCTGCGCCTGAGCCTGTCGGTGTTTCTGTCGCACGACGTCACCAGCGCCAAGCGCCTGCGCCGTGCCAAGCACCGTTTCCGCATCCTGATTCGCCGCTATTCCCACGCCCACGTCGAGCGCCTGCACCGGCAGAATGTGCAAAGCATCGAAACCAGTTCGCTGCATTTAGGTTTGCTGGGAGATATGAAGCGCCTGAATTCGCTGTTCTGCGCGGTGGCGTACACCGTGCTGGACCAGCCGGACGATGAGCGCGAGGTGGATTAATCATTTTTACAACGCGCGATAAATCGCGCCGCTACAGGCTGAGCATTAATCTGTAACGGCGCAATTTATTGCGCATTGCCATTACGACAACAAACTAAACGCGATCATCCCGACGATGGCGCCGGTGGTGCCGAGAATCGTCTCCATCAGCGTCCAGGTCTTCAGCGTCTCGCCTTCGGTGGCACCGGTGAAGCGGCCAAACAGCCAGAAACCGGCATCGTTGACGTGGCTGATAATAATCGAGCCGCCGCCAATGCAGATCGACAGCGCCGCCATCTGCGCACCGCTGTAATGCAACGGTTCAATCACCGGCATCACCAGCCCGACGGTAGTTAAACAGGCCACCGTGGCCGAGCCCTGAATCACCCGAATCGCGCCGGAGAGAATAAAACAGGCCAGCGCAATCGGCATGCCGGCACCGGTCAGCGCGTGGCCCAGCACCGGGCCCACGCCGGAATCCACCAGCACCTGTTTGAACACGCCGCCCGCACCAATCACCAGCAGGATAATCCCCGCCGGTTGCAGCGCGCTGCCGCATACCTGCATCACCTTCTCTTTATTCATGCCCTGACGGTAAGCCAGGCCGTAAATCGCCACCAGCAGCGCCAGCAGGATGGCGGTAAACGGATGGCCGATAAACTCCAGCCACGCATACAGACGTGAATCCGGTGTGGTAAAGCGCGCGCCGATGGTTTTCAGCCCGACCAGCAGCAGCGGGAACAGAATCAGCGACAGGCTAAAGCCAAACGACGGCAGCTGGCCCTCGCTGACGTCCGGCTGATGATCTTCCGGCGGCGCGCTGAACGTCACATGGCGCGCAATCAGGTTGCCCAACAGCGGACCGGCAATCAGCATGCCGGGGATCGCGGCGCACAGCCCCAGCAGGATCATCCAGCCAAAGTCAGCGTGCATCTGCGCCGCCAGCAGCATCGGTGCCGGTCCGGGCAGCAAAAAGGCAGCCGCGGCGGCGACACCGGCAAACAGCGGGATCACCAGTTTGACCAGATTATCGTGGGTACGGCGTGCCACCGCGAAGGCGATGCTGATCAACAACACTACAGCCACTTCAAAGAACAGCGGCAGCGCACAGATCAGCCCGGCAATGCCCATTGCATAATGCGCGCGCCGCTCGCCAAAGGTTTTCAGCATACGAATGGCGATCTGATCGACCGCACCGGTTTCATGCAGAATTTTGCCGAACATGGCGCCCAGCGCCACCACAATGGCGAGAAAGCCGAGCGTGCCGCCCATGCCTTTTTGCATGGTCTCGGCAATTTTATCCAGCGGCATACCGGAGAACAGACCGGCACCCATCGACACTAACATCAGGGCGACAAAGGCGTGCATACGCGCTTTCATCACCAAAAACAGCAGCAGCAGGACAGAGCCTGCTGCGGTTAACACCAGCGTTGCGGTACTCATGACTAGCCCTTGTTGATTGCGCCCTCGATGGTCGCAACCGTGGCCGCAACTACCTCATCCAGTGAGTGATTGATATCGACAACCAGCACATCCGGCTCGTCGGCACCCGGTTCCTGCAGGGTTTCAAACTGTGTCACCAGCATCTGCGGTTTGAAAAAGTGGCCTTTGCGCGCCTTGAGACGAGACTCAATGGTGGCAAAATCGCCCTTCAGATAGATGAATTTCAGGTTGTGATTGCCCTGACGCAGGATGTCGCGATAGGACTTCTTCAGTGCCGAACAGACGATGATCGAGATCGCCTGGGTGCGCTGCATCGCGAACGCCGCATCATTCAGCGCCTGCAGCCACGGCTGGCGATCGTCGTCGTTCAGCGGATGGCCTTCCGCCATTTTGGTGATGTTGCTGCGCGGATGCAGGAAATCACCATCCAGAAACGCGGTGCTGAGCTGATGAGACACCTGATTGGCGACGGCAGACTTTCCGCTGCCGGAAACACCCATCAGGATAAAGACGTGGTGCGATGGAGATGGCGTGGTCATGGTTTTGCGCTCCGGCAGGTTAAGCTGCCAATGTTACCGATAACAATTTTGATTGCCATTGTCCGAGCGCGCTCAGACGCTGGCAACCCTTGTCAGGCGGAAAAGCACGAAAGTGTGAACTGACTCAAAAAATCGCCAAAATCAGATGCTGCCACCTTCGGCAATCTCAAAACCGACATCCAGCGGCGCGGTCACGCTGCGATCGCCGCCAATCCGCGCCAGCAGCATAGCGGCTGATTCACGCCCCATGCGTTCGCGTGGCGTCAGCACCGTAGCCAGCCGCGGATTGACCACCTGCGTGATGTCGTGGCCGTGAAAGCCGGCGATCGCCATCTGCTCCGGCACGCGCAACCCCTGGCGCTGGCACTCAAACATCGCGCCTACCGCCAGGTCATCATTGGTACAGAACAGGCTGTAGTGTGCGGATAGCGCTTCTGCGCCTCGCGCAGCAGCTGAGCACCGGCGCTGAAGGAGGAGGCATCTTCCATCATGACGCTGTGCGGCGTCAGCCCGGCTTCGCGCATCGCCTGTTCGTAGCCCTGCTGCTTTTGCAGCGTACGCTCATCGAGGCGCGCGCCCAGATAGACGGTGTGACGATGGCCTTTCCTGAGGATAGCATGCGTCATCTGCCGCGCCGCCTCGACGTTGTCGAAGCCCACGGCCATATCAAGACACGGCGTGACGCAATCCATCATTTCGATCACCGGAATGCCTGCCACTTCCAGCATGCGCAGCGTGCCCGGCGTATGGGAACGTTCGGTAAGGATCACGCCATCAATGTTCCAGCCCAGCAGCGAACGCAGCTGCAGCTCCTCTTTGTGCGGGTTATAGCCGAAGTGCGCCACCAGCGTCTGATAGCCCGCCTCATCGGTCACGGTTTCGATGCCGCGCAGCACGTCGGCAAATACCTGGTTGGTGAGCGAGGGCAGCAGCACGCCAATCGCGCGGCTGGTGGCGTTAGAGAGCATGTCGGGCGCACGGTTGGGGATATAGCCGAGTTCATCCAGCGCCACGGCGATTTTATCGCGCAGCGCCGCAGAGACCTGCTCGGGGTTCCGCAGGTAGCGGCTGACGGTCATTTTTGTGATGCCGACGCGATCGGCAACATCCTGTAATACCGGTCTTTTCTTCTTCATCGTGTGCGCCTGAGGTCAGAGATACGCTGAGTTTATCATTTTTTTGTCATGTTATGCCGTTGCGGCCACGGAAGGAGAAGAGGGATAAAGTGCCAAGGACGGCGTTCGCCTGAGGCGCAGGCAAAAAAAAGCCAGCACCCGAGCTGGCTAAGAAACACTGGAAGCAATGTGAGCAATGTCGTGCTTACCCGGTTTGTCAGGAGACGCAGCCGGATTCGCGTTGACAATAATAATCATTATCATTCGCGTCTGTAAAGCCCTTTCCCGATTTTTTTACCGTTGACGCTGCGCTCGAATTCCCTGATGTTAAAGGGGATTTGCACTATCTGATGCCGGTGCGCATGAATGCGCACCCTACAAAAAAATGTCTCCACTCGTTGTAGGGGCGCCATTTATGGCGACCGGAGAAATATGCCGGTACGCATAAATCCGCCCCTACAAAAAACGTCTCCATCTCGTTGTAGGGTCGCCATTTATGGCGACCGGAGAAATATGCCGGTGCGCATGAATCCGCCCCTACAAAAAACGTCTCCATCTCGTTGTAGGGGCACCATTTATGGCGACCGGAGAAATATGCCGGTGCGCATGAATCCGCCCCTACAAAAAACGTCTCCATCTCGTTGTAGGGTCGCCATTTATGGCGACCGGAAATGTATGCATCAGGCAGGGCACCCGCTCTTAAGGGTGCTCTTTTTAAAAGCCTGGATTAATACCCCGCCGTCAAATCATCCACCGAGCGCGGGTCCGACGCGCCAAACAGCGCCTGCCGTCCGGCCCCACCATAATGCTCTGGGTGCTGCCCATCGCCTCTTTCACCGCCACCTTCTGCCCCCGTCTGTTCCAGCAGCTTGCAGCGTATCCGGGCTAAAGCCCTTCTCGACGCGCAGCTCATCCGGCAGCCACTGATGATGGAAACGCGGGGCGTTGGTCGCTTCGGCGACGTTCATCCCAAAGTCGATGCTGTTCACCACCATCTGCAGCACGGTGGTGATAATCCGGCTGCCGCCCGGGCTGCCGGTCACCAGCCAGGTTTTACCGTCTTTCACCACAATGGTGGGCGACATGGACGACAGCGGACGTTTCTTCGGCCCGACCGCGTTCGCATCGCCGCCGACCAGCCCGTAGACGTTCGGCACGCCCGGCTTGGCGGAGAAGTCATCCATCTCGTTGTTCAGCAGAATGCCGCTGTTGCCCGCCACAATCCCGGTGCCAAAGGTGGTGTTGAGCGTGTAGGTCACCGCCACCGCGTTACCGTCTTTATCCACCACCGAGAAGTGGGTGGTCTGGTTGCTTTCGTACGGCGCCAGCTTGCCGGGGCGGATCTCGCTCGACGGCTTGGCCTTGTTGATGTCGATCTGATCGGCAATGGATTTGGCATACGCCTTGTTGGTCAGCGCCTGCCACGGCACCTTCACGAAGTCCGGATCGCCGAGATATTCCGAGCGGTCAGCGTAGGCGCGTTTTTCCGCTTCGGCCATCACCTGCATGGCATCCGCGCTGCCGAAGCCGAACTTGTGCATATCGAAGTTTTCCAGAATGTTGAGGATCTGCACGATGTGGATCCCGCCGGAAGACGGCGGCGGCATGGAGAAGACCTCGTAGCCGCGGTAGGTGCCGCTAATCGGCTCGCGCTCCACCGCCCTGTATTCCGCCAGATCCGCTTTGGTGATGAGCCCGCCGTTCTTCTGCATCTCTTCTGCAATCTGATCGGCAATCGCCCCTTTGTAGAAGGCGTCCGGGCCGTGCTCCGCAATCAGCTCCAGGCTTTTGGCGAGGTTCTTCTGCACCAGCTTATCGCCCTTCTTCAGCGGCTCGCCGTCTTTCCAGAAGATGGCCTTGCTGTTTTCATGATTGGGAATCACTTCACTGCCGTAGGTTTTGAGATCGTCCGCCAGGGCGTCATTCACCACAAAGCCCTCGCGCGCCAGCTTGATGGCAGGCTGCACCACCTTGTTCAGCGGCATCGTACCGTATTTTTCCAGCGCCAGCGAAAAGCCCGCGACGGTGCCCGGCGTGCCGGAGGCCAGGTGCGAGGTCAGGGATTTCTTGCTGTCCGGGTTGCCCTGGTCGTCGAGGAACATATCGCGGGAGGCCTGAGCAGGCGCCATTTCGCGGAAATCGATGGCGGTGGTTTTCCCGTCTTTGGTGCGCAGCATCATAAAGCCGCCGCCGCCCAGGTTCCCCGCCTGCGGGTGCGTCACCGCCAGCGCATAGCCGACGGCGACCGCCGCATCCACCGCGTTACCGCCCTGTTTGAGAATATCGACGCCCACGCGGGTTGCCAGCGCATCCACCGATGCCACCATGCCGTGGGTTGCCCGCACGGGATGGAAAACGTCTTCCTCCACGCCGTAGGAGACCGGAGGCGGCCGCTGGCCGGCGCCGCCTGCGCCCCCTGCACCACGGTAAAACTGCCATCTCAGCCGCCATCAGCCGAACTGGCGCACACCGCTCTTTACCTCAGCCTGCAAAAATCCTTCAGGGTTGGTTTCATCAGTTATTGATTGCTGCAAGTGTTTGCAAAGACTGTAAAAAAGATAGCAGTTAAGCCAAATTAGGTGCACTCCTGGTTTTGGGGTTTGTGATATCGCATAAACTTATGGTTGCGGCGGTTGCTGCCGGGTGGCGAGCAACCTTACACAGCAGGCCGCACTGAAGGAGGAGACGACCATGAAACACTTGCTGATTCTTATCGCGGCACTGATGCCGTTTGCCGCGCTCGCAACAGCCACTCAACACCATGAACAACCCGAACCAGCAGGGCTATGTTATCCCGAGCCAGCAGCGTATGCAGACGGAGATGATGAGCCAGCAGCAGCAGCAAGAAAGGGATGCTCAATCAGCAGTTGAAAACGCAGACCCAGATGCAGCAGCAGAGCCTGCAAAATCAGATGAACGCCAATACCCAGCGCATGCAGCAGGGTCAGCGGCGCGATCAGCGCCAAAAAACGGCAAAAGAATAAAAACGGCGGGATGTCAGTCGGGGCAGCCGGGACAGCGGACAGCAGCATATGCTGCCGCCGCAGTCGAACGGCAGTATCCTTAATCCGCATAACTAAAGTCCGGGCCGATCAGGTCAATCGCATCGGTACAGATGCTGTCCACGCCCCAGCGCAGCAGCTCGGCTGCACGCTGGGGTTTGTTAACGGTGTACACCAGAATATGCAGACCCGCGTCTTTCAGCATCTTCACCCGCGCCTCATCCAGCAACTTATGATTGAGATGAATAGAGACACACGCTAAGCGCGGCGGTCAGCTCGCGCCAGTCCTCGCGCCACTCGTCCAGCAGCAGCCCGCGCGGCAGCTCCGGCACGGCGGCCTGTGCCGCTTCCAGCGCATCGATTTCAAACGAGGAGAGCAGCGGCGCGGTCATCCCTGCCCACAGCTCGCGCGCGGCCAGCGCCATCACTTTGCCGGTCAGCGGCCCGGTGCCGGTGGTCGGTTTGATTTCGATATTGGCCATCATGCCGTGCTGGCGACAGCGCTCCGCCACTTCCGCCAGCAGCGGCAGCGGTTCGCCTTTGAACTCGCCGCTGAACCAGCTTCCGGCATCCACCTTCAGCAGATCGCGCCACGGCAGTTCGCCCGCCACGCCCCAGCCGTTGCTGGTGCGCTCGAGG
The DNA here is from genome assembly GCA_039593635.1 of Enterobacterales bacterium. Taxonomy (GTDB): domain Bacteria; phylum Pseudomonadota; class Gammaproteobacteria; order Enterobacterales; family Enterobacteriaceae; genus Enterobacter. The sequence goes on along the minus strand of JBCNOW010000019.1, from coordinate 54,079 downwards.
TTGTCGTCATGCAGCAGGAAAATCTCGCCGTCTTTCGACAGCTTGGCGTCGAACTCGATCATCGTGTGGCCGTAACGCGCGCCAACATCAATCGCCGCCAGGGTGTTTTCCGGCGCCAGCTTACCGCCGCCCCGGTGGGCGACGATGTGGGGATAAGGCCAGTTGCTCATACTCGTTGTCCTGTTTCACCGTCAAATAAGTGCAGAGGGATTTTCCGGCAGGTGCAGCCACAGCGTGCTGCCCGCTTTCGGGCGTTCCTGATGCGCCAGGCGCACCACCATTTTTTGTTCGCCCCAGCGCCCGTGCGCCAGGTTATCTGCACCCAACATCTCCAGCGTGTCCATCACCAGCGGCACGCCGCCGTCCGCCTGAGAGGTTAAAGCAAATATGCTCCGGGCGGATACCGAGCGTCATCTTACGCCCGGCGTAGCCACGATAGTACCAGTTGATCGGCAATGCCATCCCGCTTTCCAGCTCAAAGTGCGTGCCCGCGCTGCTGATGCGCCCTTCCAGCAGGTTCATCGCCGGGCTGCCGATAAAGCTCGCCACAAAGCGGCTGGCCGGTTTCTCGTACACCTCCACCGGCGTGCCAATCTGCTCGGCAACGCCTTTGTTCATCACCATCACGCGCTGGGCCAGCGTCATGGCTTCGACCTGATCGTGGGTCACGTACAGGGAGGTGGTTTTCAGACGGCGGTGCAGCTGCTGCAGCTCCAGACGCATCTGCACGCGCAGCTTGGCGTCGAGGTTGGAGAGCGGCTCGTCAAAGAGGAACACCGCCGGATCGCGCACGATGGCGCGCCCCATCGCCACGCGCTGGCGCTGGCCGCCGGAGAGCTCGCGCGGGCGGCGCTTCAGCAGGCCATCGAGTTCCAGAATGCGCGCCGCCTCTTTCACCCGCTCGTCGATATGGCCTTTGCCCATGCCGCGGATTTTCAGCCCCCAGGCCATGTTCTCTTCCACGCTCATGTGCGGGTAGAGGGCGTAGTTCTGGAACACCATCGCGATGCCGCGGTCTTTCGGCTCCATCTCGGTGACGCGCTGGCGGTCAATCCAGATATCGCCGGAGGTGACGCGCTCCAGCCCCGCCACCATGCGCAGCAGCGTGGATTTGCCGCAGCCGGACGGGCCGACCATGACGATGAATTCCCCGTCCGCCACGTCGAGCGTTCAGCGGCTGAATCACCTGGGTTTTGCCGTCCCAGCTTTTGGTTACTGCCTGAAGTTTTAAACCTGCCATCTTATTTCTCACTATCGACCAGGCCACGCACAAACGCGCGCTGCATGGCTAAAACGATGACGACCGGTGGGATAAGGGTGAGCAGCATCGCCGCCATCACCTGGTTCCAGAGGGTGGTGCCTTCGCCGGTGGCGATCATGCCTTTGATGCCCGCCACGGCGGTGCCGAGGTTGACGTCCTGAATAATCAGCAGCGGCCACAGGTACTGGTTCCAGCCGTAGATAAAGGTGATCACAAACAGCGCCGCAAGGTTGGTTTTCGACAGCGGCAGCACGATGTCGCGGAAGAAGCGCATCGGCGAGGCGCCGTCGATGCGCGCGGCTTCAATCAGCTCATCCGGCAGGGTCATAAAGAACTGGCGGAACAGAAAGGTGGCGGTCGCCGAGGCCATCAGCGGCAGGGTTAAGCCCGCATAGCTGTCCAGCATCTTCAGGTTGGCAATCACCTCCACCGTCGGGAAGATACGCACCTCCACCGGCAGCATCAGGGTGATGAAAATCATCCAGAAGAAGAGGTTGCGCAGCGGAAAGCGGAACCAGACGATGGCGAAGGCCGAGAGCATCGACACCGTGATTTTGCCCACCGTAATGCCGAACGCCATGATGAAGCTGTTGAGCATCATCAGCCAGAACGGCGCGCTGTTGGCGCCCACGCCCTGGGTCCAGATGGTCTTCATGTTCTCGAACAGATGCGTGCCTGGGATCAGCGTCATCGGCGTGTCGAACACCGCTTTGGTGTCCAGCGTGGCGGCGACAAAGGCCACGTACAGCGGGAACAGGATGACGATAATCCCCAGAATCAGCATGGTATGGCTGAAAATCGTCAGCCCGCGACGGTTCTCAATCATTGGTAGCGCACCTTACTTTCAACATAGCGGAACTGCACCACCGTGAGGATGATGACGAGGAACATCAGCACCACCGACTGCGCGGCGGAGGCCGAGAGATCCAGACCGGCGAAGCCTTCGCGGTAGATCTTATAGATCAGCGTCGTGGTCGCCTGCACCGGGCCGCCGGCGGTGGCCGCGTCGATCACCGGGAAGGTGTCGAAGAAGGCGTACACGAGGTTCACCACCAGCAGGAAGAAACTCACCGGCGCGATCAGCGGCAGCGACAGCCTGAAGAAGCGGCGAATCGGCCCTGCGCCGTCAATCGCCGCCGCTTCCACCAGCGAGCGCGGAATGGACTGCAGCGCGGCAAAGAAGAACAGGAAGTTGTAGCTGATCTGCTTCCACACCGAGGCGAACACCACCAGGAACATCGCCTGGCCGCTGTTCTGGGCGTGGTTCCAGTCGTAGCCCAGCTCGGCCAGAAAATGGGTAATCAACCCGCGCCCCGGGTTAAACAGGAAGATCCACAGCACGGCGGCGACGGCGGGCGCCACGGCATAAGGCAGCAGCATCAGGGTCTGATAGAGGCGGCTGCCGCGCACCACGTAATCCACCAGCGCGGCGAAAAACAGCGAGGCAACGACAAGGCCGCTGACGGTGACCAGCGCGCTGAACTTCATCGTCGTCCAGAAGGAGTCCAGGTAGTAGCTGTCATGGAACAGCGCGGTAAAGTTGTCCAGCCCGACAAACTGGCTGGAGAGCCCGAACGGATCGACGCTTTGTACCGAGTACCACAGCGCTTCGCCCGCAGGCCAGATAAAGAAAATAACGGTGATGACCAGCTGCGGCGCGACCAGCAGGTACGGCAGCCAGCGGGAACGGAACACCGGACGGGATGATGAGGACATAGCAGGCTCGTCAGAAAGAGACAGCGGGACGGACTTACCGTCCATCCCGCCATTACGGTAGTTTACGATTCACTTGCGACTGCTCAAAGCGGCGCAGCAGCTGATTCCCGCGCTCTACCGCAGAATCCAGCGCCTGCTGTGGCGTTTTCTTGCCGGTCCACACGCTTTCCAGCTCTTCATCCACGATGGTGCGGATCTGCGGCATGTTGCCCAGACGCAGCCCTTTGGTGAACGGCAACGGCGGCTTGTTCAGCATCTGACGCGTCGCGATATCCGCGCCCGGGTTCTTGCTATAGAAGCCCTGCTCGCGGGTCAGGTCATACGCGGCTTTGGTGATGGGCAGGTAGCCGGTCTTCTGGTGCCACTCGGCGGCGTTTTCAGGCTTGGCCAGGAAGTCCAGGAATTCGGCGACGCCTTTATAGGTGCCCTTATCTTTACCCTGCATCACCCACAGACTCGCCCCGCCGATGATGGCGTTCTGCGGCGCGCCCTTCACGTCTGCGTCGTATGGCATCATGCCCACGCCGTAGTTGAATTTGGCGTAGTGACGGATATCCGCCAGCGAGCCGGACGAGGCGGTGGTAATGGCGCAGTCGCCGTTGTAGAACTTCTCGGTGGATTCGTCTTTACGCCCGAAGTAGCTGAAATCGCCCTTCTTGTTCATCTCTTCCAGCATGGCGATATGTTTCACCTGCTCCGGCTTGTTGAACTCCAGCACCGCATCAGTACCGTCGAAACCGTTATTTTTGGTCGCCACCGGCAGACCGTGCCAGGCGCTGAAGTTTTCAATCTGGATCCAGCCCTGCCAGCCGCTGGCGTAACCGCATTTCATTCCGGCCGCTTTCAGCTTCTCGGTGTAAGCGGCCAGATCCTGCCAGGTTTTCGGCGGCTGCTCCGGATCTAAACCGGCTTTTTTGAAGGCATCTTTGTTGTAGTACAGCACCGGCGTGGAGCTGTTAAACGGCTGAGACAGCAGATGCCCGGTTTTGGAATCGGTGTAGTAACCCGCTACGGTCGGCACAAACTGGGATTCATCGAAGTTGATACCCGCCTCTTTGAACACTTCGTACACCGGCTTGATAGCTTTGGAGGCCATCATGGTGGCGGTGCCCACTTCATAAACCTGTAACAGTGCAGGCGCGTTACCGGTACGGAAGGCGGCGATGCCCGCGCTCAGGCTCTGCTCGTAGTTGCCTTTGTACACCGGCACAATTTTGTAATCCGGGTGGGTGTCGTTGAAACGCTGCGCCAGGGAGTCAACCTCTTTACCCAACTCCCCTTCCATGGAATGCCAGAACGGAATGGTCGGTGACAGCCATTGCGTTCGTCGCAAAAGCCAGACCCAGTGCCAGACCCAAAGCTGTGTGTCGTAACGATGTCATTGTCATCTCTCTTATTGTGCCGGATGCGCGATATCACGCGTTTTATGCTCGCGAGGTAACATGACATGCTCGAATGACAGAAAAATAACTTTGTTTCTACACCGCGCAGGTTGATGACGGGAATATGACGGGGTTAGTGCGCGCTGATGCCCTCACCCCGGCCCTCTCCCACAGGGAGAGGGAGATGAAAATGGCCGTGCGCGCTGATGCCTTCTTCTGCAGGGCGAGAGAAGTCCGGGAGGATGCCAGGATAGCAACCTGGCCTGAAAAACGCTGCCGTACGGTTCCCTCTCCCGCATGCGGGAGAGGGTTAGGGTGAGGGCAAATTACCGCACCAACGTCATGACCAAAGCCCGCTCAGGCGCCCAAATACGCGCTCCGCACCGCTTCGTTCGCCAGCAGCGCGTCGCCGGTATCCTCCAGCACCACGCGGCCGTTCTCCAGCACGTAGCCGCGGTCGGCGAGCTTCAGCGCCTGGTTGGCGTTCTGCTCGACGAGGAAGATGGTCATGCCCTCTTTACGCAGCTGCTCGATGGTGTCGAAGATCTGCTGGATGATGATCGGCGCCAGGCCCAGCGACGGTTCGTCCAGCAGCAGCAGGCGCGGCTGGCTCATCAGCGCGCGGCCAATCGCCAGCATCTGCTGCTCACCGCCGGACATGGTGCCCGCACGCTGAATTACGCGCTCCCACAGGCGCGGGAAGAGCTCGTACACCCACTTGATGCGGGTCTGGTACTGGTCATCGCGGTCAGGCGAAGAAGCCGCCCATCGCCAGGTTCTCTTCCACCGTCATGCGGGAGAACACGCGACGCCCTTCCGGGACAATCGCCACCGCTCTCGCGCATGATTTTGGCGGTCTGCCAGTCGGTAATGTCTTTGCCATCAAACACAATGCTGCCCGCTGGTGGCGCGCGGGTCGCCGCACAGGGTGACCGAGCAGCGTGGTTTTGCCCGCGCCGTTGGCGCCAATCAGGGTGACGATTTCGCCCTGATTGATGTGCAGGCTGACGTCGTGCAGCGCCTGGATCTTGCCGTAGTGGGCGCTGACCTTGTCGAAAGTTAACATCGCTTTTTCCATCTTATGCCTCACCCAGGTATGCGCGGATCACGTCCGGGTTGTTGCGGATCTCTTCCGGCGTGCCGTTCGCCAGCGGCGTGCCCTGGTTCACCACGTAGATACGGTCGGAAATGCCCATCACCAGCTTCATGTCGTGCTCAATCAGCAGGATGGTGACGTCGTGCTCGCCGCGCAGCTCGGCGATCAGCTCGTCCAGCTCTTTGGTCTCTTTCGGGTTGAGGCCGGCCGCCGGTTCGTCGAGCATCAGGATCTCCGGCTGGGTCACCATGCAGCGGACGATCTCCAGGCGACGCTGGTGGCCGTAGGCCAGGTTGCCGGCCTGGCGGTTGGCGTGCTGCAGCAGGCCAATGCGGTCGAGCCAGGTGGCGGCGCGATCCAGCGCTTCGCTCTCGCCGCGGCGGAAGGCCGGGGTTTTCAGCAGGCCGGAGAAGAGGCCGGTTTTCAGCTGCTGATGCTGCGCCACCAGCAGGTTCTCAATCACCGTCATCTCGCGGAACAGGCGCACGTGCTGGAAGGTACGCACCACGCCCATGCGGGCGATCTGCTGGCCCGGCAGCCCTTCAAGGTGCTGATCGCGCAGCATGATGGTGCCGCCCGTCGGCTTGTAGAAGCCGGTCAGGCAGTTGAAGACCGTGGTTTTCCCCGCCCCGTTCGGGCCAATCAGGGAGACAATCTCTTTCTTGTGCAGGTCAAGATTCACGTTGTTGACTGCCAGCAGGCCGCCAAAACGCATCATCAGACCGTTAACGGATAATAATGGCTGACTCATGCCTGCTCTCCTTTCGCTTGCCCGTTCTTCAGCTTCAGCTGTGGACGGGTCATCGGCAGGAGGCCCTGCGGACGCCAGATCATCATCAGCACCATCAAACCACCCAGCATCAGCATGCTGTATTCGTTAAAGTCGCGCATCAGCTCGCGCGAGACCACCAGCAGGATGGCCGCGAGGATCACCGCAAACTGCGAGCCCATCCCGCCCAGCACCACAATCGCCAGCACAAAGGCAGATTCGGCAAAGGTGAACGATTCCGGGCTGACGAAGCCCTGACGCGCGGCAAACAGCGTGCCGGCGAAACCGGCGAACGCGGCGCTGATGGTGAAGGCGGTCAGCTTGATGCGGGTCGGGTTGAGGCCCAGCGAGCGGCAGGCGATCTCATCTTCACGCAGCGCTTCCCACGCGCGGCCCAGCGGCATGCGCAGCAGGCGGTTGATCACGAACAGGGTGAGCACCACCAGCAGCAGCGCCACCAGGTAGAGGAAGATCACGCGGTCGGATTGGGATCGTACGCCATGCCAAAAGAGCTCGTGGAAGGTGTTCCAGCCGCCTTCGCGGGCGGTACGGCTGAACTCCAGGCCGAACAGGGTCGGCTTGGGGATCTGAGCTGATGCCGTTCGGGCCGCCGGTCATTTCGGTGATGTTCAGCAGCAGGATACGGACGATTTCGCCGAAGCCGAGGGTCACAATCGCCAGGTAGTCACCGCGCAGGCGCAGCACCGGGAAGCCGAGCAGGAAGCCGAAGGCAGCGGCGACCAGCCCCGCCAGCGGCAGGCAGGTCCAGAAGCCGAGGCCGTAATAGTGGTTCAGCAGCGCGAAGGTGTAGGCGCCGATGGCGTAGAAGCCGCCGTAGCCCAGCACCAGCAGGCCGGAGAGGCCCACCACCACGTTCAGGCCGAGGCCGAGCATCACGTAGATCAGGGTCAGGGTGGCGATATCCACCGGTGCCGCGCGAGACCACGAACGGCCACGCCACGGCGGCAACCAGCACCAGCAGCATCAGCAGCTTTTGCTTTGGTGTCGAACCGTCAAAACCCGGCAGCACCAGCCCTTTGCCACTGCGTTTGAGCTTGCCCGCTGGAACAGCGGACGCAGCAGCTGGAACACGAACACCACGGCGGAGCCGATGAAGATCCACTGCCAGCGAATATCGGTGCCCGCATTCGCCACCACCAGTTTGGTGCCATCCAGCTCAAGCTGGACGCCCATAAAGACGCTGGCCAGCACGAAGAACATCGCGGCGGAGAGCAGCGCCATTGCAAAATGCATCGGTTTCATACTTTCTCCACCTCCGGACGGCCCAGGATACCGGTAGGCATCACCAGCAGCACCAGGATCAGCAGGGCGAACGACACCACGTCTTTATATTCGGTGCTCAGATACGCCGAGGAGAGCGCTTCGGCCACGCCCAGGATCAGGCCGCCAATCATCGCGCCCGGAATGCTGCCGATACCGCCCAGCACCGCCGCGGTGAAGGCTTTCATCCCGGCCATAAAGCCGATGTACGGGTTGATCACGCCGTAGAACTGGCCCAGCAGCACACCAGCCACCGCCGCCATCGCCGCGCCGATCACGAAGGTCAGGGCGATCACGCGGTCGGTGTTGATGCCCAGCAGGCTGGCCATCTTCAGGTCTTCCGCGCAGGCGCGGCAGGCGCGGCCCATGCGGGAGTAGCGGATGAACAGGGTCAGGGCCAGCATCGCCAGGAAGGTCACGACCCAGATAACCAGCTGCATGGTGGTGATAGAGGCCGCGAAGTTCTCGCTGGCCCCCACGATCCACTGGCCGTTAAACAGGCTTGGCAGCGCCACGTCGCGCGAGCCTTCGGTCAGGCTGACGTAGTTTTGCAGGAAGATCGACATGCCGATCGCGGAGATCAGCGCAATCAGGCGCTTGGAGCTGCGCACCGGCCGATAGGCCACCCGCTCGATGCTCCAGCCGTAGGCGCTGGCGATCACAATCGCGCCGACAAACCCGGCGGCGACCAGCAGCCAGCTGCTGTCGATGCCCATCATCATCAGCGCGGCGATGATCATAAAGGAGACGTAGCTACCGATCATGTACACCTCGCCGTGGGCGAAGTTGATCATGCCGATGATGCCGTAAACCATGGTGTAGCCGATGGCGATCAGCGCGTAGGTGCTTCCCAGCGTGACGCCGTTAAACATCTGCTGCAGGAAATAGAGAAACTGCTCGGACATATGCAAACCTTTTTATACCCGAAATCCCCGGTGCGTTCGGCACCGGGTTAGGGTGAGAGCAGGGCGCGCGCGCCACCCTGCCCTCGCCCATCGGGAGAGGGACAATTCAGGAGCGTGCTTATTTGGCGGCCGAGGACGAACCGTCGGCGTGCCACTTAAAGACACCAAACTCAAATCCCTTCAGATCGCCTTTCTCATCCCAGTTCAGCGGCCCAATCACGGTGTTCGCCCCGTGTGCTTTTAAATCTTTCACCAGATCGTTCAGCAGGTTCATCGCTTCTTGCTGCCGCTCCATGCCCGCCGGCCAGAGACTGCACGGCCGCGTAGGTGATCCAGACGTACGGACCGCTCGGATCTTTCTTCTGCGCCTTGAGCGCATCCACGATAGCCTTGTTGGCCGGATCCTGGTCATAGCGTTTTGGCATCGTCACCAGCATGCCTTCGGCGGCAATCCCCCGCGATGTTAGACAGGGAGGCGTTGCCCACGCCTTCTGGCCCCATAAACTGGGTTTTCAGACCGGCGGCGCGCGCCTGGCGCAGCATCTGGCCCATTTCCGGGTAGTAACCGCCGTAGTAAACGAAGTCGATATTCTCTTTTTGCAGACGGGCGATCAGCGCGGAGAAGTCTTTCTCACCGGCGGTAATGCCGTCGAAGAAGACGATGTTTGCGCCGCCTTTTTTCAGGCCGTCCTGAACGGAGCGCGCCAGGCCTTCGCCGTACTGCTGCTTGTCATGAATGATGGCAATACGCTGTGGCTTAACCGGGTCTCGAGGATGTATTTCGCCGCGGTTGGCCCCTGCGAGGAGTCCAGACCGGCGGTACGCATAATGTGCTGGTAGCCGCGCTGGGTCAGCTCAGGGTTAGTCGCGGCCGGGGTGATCATCAGAATGCCTTCGTCTTCGTAGATATCAGACGCGGGCTGGGTGGAGGATGAGCACAGGTGGCCGATCACGTACTGGATGCCGTCGTTGACGATTTTGTTGGCGACCGCGACGGCCTGTTTCGGATCGCAGGCGTCGTCATATTCCACGCCCACCAGCTTGTCGCCCTTGATGCCGCCTTTGGCGTTGATGTCTTTGATGGCCTGGCGCGCGCCGTTGAACTCCATGTCACCCCACTGGGCAACAGGGCCGGACATCGCACCCACTACCGCAACTTTAATGTCCTCCGCCAGTACCGCATGGCTCATCGCCAGCGCTACGCAACCCGCCAGTAATGCGCGTCCTTTACTCATTTTCATGCGAACTTCCCCATCTGTTGTGTCGTGTCTGTTGTGATTGGTTATTTATCTGCCAGTCAAAGAGCAAAACTGATTTGAGAATAATGAGTTAGCGCTCTTTTCTGGCATTTTTTGTTAAGAACCAGGCTAAAATCTCTATTTTTCAGGTTATTAAACAGGAACTTTCTTCTGTAAATCAACTGACATATTCAGTAAAAGCTGACGGGAACAGCAGATTACTCTGGTTTTTATGGCCGGTTTTTCACCACCAGGCCAGCGCGTTATGCTGGCTTTTTCAGCGATCGATGCTGGCTTACTCCACAATCCTGGCAAAGTGGCTGGCATTTGACCTCTTTTCATCGCAAAAAAGTGACAGCGCTCTGACTGTCTAAATTCGCTACACTAAGGCCTTTCTGCCAGTACAGGTAAGGGTTATGAAGCTCACTATTCAGCGCATCAGCACGCTGACGCCGCAGGATCGACTGGATTTAGCCAAAGTCTGGCCGCAGCAGGATATCGCGCAGCTGGAAGCCAGCCTCAGTGAAGCGCAGCGGCTGTATGCAGCGCGCTTTAACGATCGCCTGCTTGGGGCGCTGCGGCTGGAGATTCGCGGCACGCTAGGCAAGATTACGCAGCTGGAAGTGCGTGAAGTTACGCGGCGGCGCGGCGTAGGGCAGTATCTGCTGGAAGAGACGATAGCGCAGAACAGCGCGCTGGATCACTGGTGGGTTGCCGATGACGGCGAAGACGATCAGCGCGTACGTGCGGCGTTTATGCAGGCGTGTGGCTTTCGCGCGCAGAGCGACGGGTGGGTGCGTTGAGCGGCGAATTACGCTGTGCAGAGCGGTGCGCATGAATACGTATGTGGCGCAGGAGCGTGATTAACGGTGCGCATGAATGCGCACCCTACGGGGATTGCGAACGAGCGTACAGATTGCGTGGGGCCGTGATTAACGATGCATATGCATGCGTGTCCTGAAGGGTCGCCATTCATGGCGACCGTGCTGTAATCCGCACAGGTCATACGTCGTCGCCGGTTATTGCGCGCATAAAAAAGGGCGACCCGCTGGTCGCCCCATTTATCTGTCAGCCGTTAATCAGGCTTCAATCGCCATGCGCAGTTTTTTCATGGCGTTCTTTTCCAGCTGACGCACACGTTCGGCAGAAACGCCGTAGCGGTCGGCCAGCTCCTGCAGCGTGGACTTGTTGTCTTCGTCCAGCCAGCGGGCGCGGATGATATCCTGGCTACGTTCGTCGAGGCCTTCCATCGCATAGGTCAGCTTGTTCGCGGCCTGATCTTCCCAGTTGTCCTCTTCAATGCCGTCGGCAAAGTTAGAGGTTTTATCCTGCAGATACAGAACCGGTGCCATCGGCTGGCTGTCAGATGCGTCGTCGTCGGAGGACATATCAAAGGTCATGTCCTGCGCGGCCATACGGGATTCCATCTCACGCACGTCTTTGCTGGATACGCCCAGCTCACGCGCCACCATTTCCACTTCATCCTGATTGAACCAGCCCAGACGCTGCTTGGTTTTACGCAGGTTGAAGAACAGTTTGCGCTGCGCTTTCGTCGTGGCGACCTTCACAATACGCCAGTTACGCAGGACGTATTCATGAATTTCTGCTTTGATCCAGTGCACGGCGAAGGAGACCAGTCGCACACCCACTTCCGGGTTGAAGCGACGTACAGCCTTCATCAGACCGATGTTACCTTCCTGAATCAAGTCCGCCTGCGGCAGGCCGTAGCCCGAGTAGTTACGAGCAACGTGAACAACAAAGCGCAGGTGAGACAGGATCAGCGTCTTAGCTGCTTCCAGATCGCCCTGGTAATGCAGCTTTTCAGCAAGCTCCTTTTCTTCCTCGGCCGTTAACATCGGCCAGGTGTTCGCAGCCCGGATGTAAGATTCCAGGTTACCAACAGGGGCTAAAGCTAAAGTTTGCATTTCTTTGGTCATTCATTCCTCTCAATGTTTCTTCTGGTCCAGGTTGTCCCCATCAGGCAACAACCATGCCAAAGCGTTTGAGCAACGAGATTAGCATTCACTCTTTTATCAGACAGTGATTTTATCCACAAGTTCCAGGTGCAACGGTGAATAAATTACGCACAAAATGTGACATGGAGATGATAACAGGGGAAGAGACAACAGGGACGCTTTCCCTGCAGAGCGAACATCTCGGTGCAGGGAAAGATTATATCACGCTTTTATTAGTCGGGAGTAAAGTGGCGTAAATGTTGAACCGTTGCCAGCCATGCGGCAATCCAGCCGATCATGGAGCACACCAGCAGCAACAGCAGGCACTCATCGAACCCTAAGCCACTGATATCAAACTTGGTTCCGAAAACCTGCGCCACTTCAGTCACGGCAGACGAAAGCCGCATCACCAAAATTTCTGACAATATCAGTGAAAGAAATGCGCCGGAGAAACCGAGCAGTGCGCCGCCGTAGAGGAACGGACGCAGGATAAAACCGTCCGTTGCGCCAATCAGTTTCTGCACGTTGATGGTGTCGCGGCGGGCAAAAATGCTCAGGCGCACGCTGTTGCCGATGACGAGGAACACCGCCGCCACCATCAGCAGGCCGATCATCGCCGACACGCGCCCCACCAGCCCGGTCAGCGCCGCAAGACGCGCAAACCAGCTGTCGTCCATGCGCACTTCATCAATGCCCTGGAGATGCGGGTGATGCGATCGCGCAGGGTATTCAGCGAATCGGTGCCCTGGAAATCCAGCTTCGGGATCACCACCGCCACCGCGGGCAGCGGGTTCTCTTCCAGCATATCCAGCGCGCCGCCAAAGCCTGACCAGTTGCGGAACTCGCCCAGCGCTTCTTCACGGGAAAGATAGTTCACCTTCTCCACGCCCTGCTTCTGGATTTGCCCGACCACCTGCGCCGCCGCGTTATCGTCGAGCGCTTTGTCCAGATAGACGGTGATCTGCGGCGACGGATAATACTGCGACGCCGCCTGGTTGACGTTTTTATAGACCATGTAGCAGACGCTTGGCAGCGTCAGCGAGATGGCAATCACCATCACCGTCAGGAACGTCGCCAGCGGTTTGCGATACATGTCGGACAGCGTACCGCGCCACGCGTAGCGCCACTGCTCCTGCCAGCCGCCCTTCAGCGCTTTGCTCTTTGACGGCTGCTTCGCCGCTTTCGGCGCAGCCGGAACGCGATTCGCGAACAGCATTGCACACGCTTATTCACCACCGTGGCCTCCGTGCAAATGCCCGTCGCTCAGGGTCAGCATGCGGTACGAACGACGGGAAATCAGCCCCATGTCGTGCGTCGCCATCAGTACCGTAACCCCAACGCGGTTGAATTCTTCAAACAGACGCAAAATCCCTTCCGACAGGGCGTCGTCCAGGTTACCGGTCGGTTCATCCGCCAGCAGCACCGCCGGTTTGTTCACCACCGCGCGGGCAATGCCGACGCGCTGCTGTTCACCGCCGGAGAGCTGAATCGGGAAGTTTTTCGCTTTGTCCAGCAGCCCGACCTTATCCAGCGCCGCCGAGACGCGACGGCGGATATCATCACCGCTGGCGCCGGCAATAATCAGCGGGATCGCCACGTTATCGAAAACGGTGCGATCCATCAGCAGGTGGTGATCCTGGAAAATCATGCCGATCTGGCGACGCAGAAACGGCACTTCGCGGTTTTTCAGACGGCTAATTTCGTGGCCGCTGAACCAGATTTTCCCGGCGCTTGGCCGCTCAATCCCACAGATAAGCTTCAGCAGGGTACTTTTCCCCGCGCCGGAGTGGCCGGTCAGGAATGCCATCTCGCCCGGCTGCAGGTGGAATGTCACCCCCTGCAGCGCTTGTCTCCCACCGAGATAGGCCTTGCTGACGTGTTCAAAGCGAATCATTGTTAGTCCTCTCGGGCAAATAGTGCCTCAATAAAGTCGTCCGCCTTAAACGGACGCAAATCCTCGATACGTTCGCCGACACCGATGTAGCGGATCGGAATGCCGAACTGATCGGCCACGGAGAAGATCACCCCGCCTTTCGCGGTGCCGTCCAGTTTGGTCAGCGTGATGCCGGTCAGTCCTACCGCTTCGTGGAACAGCTTCGCCTGGCTGATGGCGTTCTGCCCGGTGCTGGCATCGATCGTCAGCATAACTTCATGCGGTGCGTCTTCGTCCAGCTTCTTCATGACGCGGACGATTTTCTTCAGCTCTTCCATCAGGTGCGATTTGTTCTGCAAACGCCCGGCGGTATCGGCGATCAGCACGTCCACGTTGCGCGCCTTCGCCGCCTGGATGGCGTCAAAAATCACCGACGCGGAATCCGCGCCGGTGTGCTGGGCAATCACCGGGATGTTGTTGCGCTGGCCCCAGACCTGCAGCTGCTCAACCGCCGCCGCGCGGAAGGTGTCGCCCGCCGCCAGCATCACCGATTTGCCCTGCTGCTCAAACTGACGCGCCAGCTTGCCGATGGTGGTGGTTTTACCCACGCCGTTAACGCCAACCATCAGAATAACAAATGGCGTTTTGCCTTCAATATTAAGCGGTTCGTCAACTTTTGCGAGAATTTCACCCATCTCGTCTTTCAGCAGGCCGTACAGCGCCTCGGCGTCGCGCAGCTGTTTGCGGCTCGCCCCTTCGGTCAGGTTGGTAATGATCTTACGGGTGGTTTCCACCCCAACGTCCGCAATCAGCAACTGCTCTTCCAGCTCTTCAAACAGATCGTCGTCGATCTTTTTGCCGCGGAACAGACTGATAAATCCGGAACCTAAGTTTTCTTTGGTTTTGAGCAGGCTGCGTTTCAGGCGGGCAAAGAAACCCTCTTTGGTCGGTTTCTCCTGCTCCTGAGCCACAATCGGCGCGGCCGCCAGCGGCAGATCGCTCACGGTGTCTGTCGCCACGCGCTCTTCTGCCGCGTCTTCGGCATAGGTTTCCGCTAACGCCAGCGCTTCCAGCTCTTCATCGCTCAGCGGTGCGTCTGCGTCCTCTGCGTCCTCTGGCTGAGGCTCCTCAGATAAGACCGGTGCTTCAATAATCAGTTCTTCCGCCTGCGGCTCCTCCTCAACCGGCATCAGCTCCGGCTGCGGATGATCTTCCGGCAGTACCTCTTCTTCAATCGCGCTGACGGCAGCGGTTTCTGCGTCATCAGCGTTAGCGTCGGATTCGACTGCGGTTTCTGCTTCCGCAACGGGATGCGTTTCAGCGTCGGCGTAAACCGGCGATTCGGCCTGCTGTTCTGCCACCTGTTCAGTGACGATCACGGTTTCGGCGGCCTGCGCTTCGGCGCTTGCTAACGCGCTCTCTTCAGCGGCGGGTGCCGGTTGATCGGTCGGCTGCTGCTGCGCCTGCTCTTCCGCTGGCTGCTGCTCTTCTTTGCCAAAGCCCAGCCAGGAAAAAAAGCCACGTTTTTTCTCTTTTGCCATTGTGCGACTACACTCCTCGATGGCTTATTCCCGGTAGCACGCTGTTCCCAGGGGATAAAAAATTCACTTTTTCGCGCGTGAGCGGCGTAAAAATCAGGCAATTACGTCCGCTTTATCAACTTAGTAGTCTAACACTTTCCTGCCAGCGCACCACAGCACCCTTTTTTAACGTTTCTTCTGCCTGCTACGCCCGTTAAACTACGCAACAAATTATGACGAGTTGTGAGCGAAATGAGTAAATCCCCCCGCAACAGCGGCGCGGCCGGCCAGATTCGCCTTATTGGCGGACAGTGGCGCGGCCGCAAATTGCCGGTGCCGGACAGCGCCGGCCTGCGCCCAACCACCGACCGCGTGCGTGAAACGCTATTTAACTGGCTGGCGCCGGATATCCATGGCAGGCGCGCCTGCCTCGATTGCTTTGCCGGCAGCGGCGCGCTAGGGCTGAGAAGCGCTCTCGCGCTATGCCGCCTGCGCGACCCTGCTGGAAATGGAACGTCACGTGGCGCAGCAGCTGACGCAAAACCTGGCGACGCTGAAAGCCAGTAACGCCAACGTGGTCAAGACCAATACGCTGCAGTGGCTAAGCGCAGCCCGGCAAGCCGTACGACGTGGTGTTTGTCGATCCGCCGTTCCGCAAAGGCCTGCTGGAGGAGACACTAACGCTGCTGGAGAACAACGGCTGGCTCGCCGCCAACGCGCTGATTTATGTTGAGAGCGAAGTGGAACACGGCACCCCGCTGGCCCCGGCTAACTGGGATTTGCACCGCGAGAAGGTTGCGGGTCAGGTCGCCTATCGCCTCTATCAACGCCAGGCACAAGGAGAACCGATGCCATGTGCTGCTTAATCTGGGACGTTTGCTGATGATTTGCGTCTGGGCATTTCTGCTGCTTAACCTGGTGCACCCCTTCCCGACGCCGCTGCGCTACTTTGTCCACGTTGCGCTGTTCTTTATGGTGGTGATGCACGGCCTGCAGCTGGTGCTGCTGCGTGCCACGCAACCAAAGGAAGCGCCAAAACTGAGCCGCGCCACGCAGGCGAAAATCTTCTTCTTTGGCGTATTTGAACTGCTGGCGTGGCAGAAAAAGCACTATCCGTCGTAACGTAAGACAGCGCGCGCGGCTTCAGCCCCGTGCGCTTTAGCGCCTATTGCGCCGGGGTAAAGCTGACAAAGCGCGTGCCCTGCATTTTCAGCTCACCCTTCACGCCCTTGTCCATCTGGTGATAATCGCTGGCGCTGACGTTGACCTTAAAATCACCGGCGCCGTTCAGCGGATGGAACCAGGCTTCATACTTCATCTCTTCCGCCACAATCTCTTCGCGCTGACGCGAACGGCGATTGGGGGCCGGGAACTCTCGCTTGGTTTTCACTTCCACACTCATTGAGCGCACCGGTGAAGCGTCGTTGACCGCGGCTTCGCGGCGCTGCTTGATAAACTGACGGGTTGCCAGGATGGCAATTACAGCCAGGACGATAAAAAAGATTAGCGGTGGTTTGCTCATGTTTTCTCTCGCACTTTACGTCGGGGGTTAACAGATAAAAGACGCCAAAGCATACAACCAGAGTTGCCCGATTGTCACATTTGCCGCCAGTAACTTAAACTGAGATCGCGATTTTGGGAAAATTCATCAATGTGGGCGACACGTTCACAAAAGGGAGAAAAAATGCTTTGGTCTTTCCTTGCAGTCCTTTTTTCCGGTTGGCTGTATGTAGATGCCTCCTACCGCGGCCCGCAGTGGCAGCGCTGGCTGTTCAAACCCGTTACGCTGCTGTTGCTGGTTGCCTGGGCGTGGCAGGCTCCCACGCTTAACACCACCGACTACCTGATTCTGGCTGGCCTGGTCGCTACGCTGGTGGGCGATGCGTTAACCCTGCTGCCGCGTCAGCAGATGCTATATGCGCTCGGCGCCTTTTTCCTTTCGCATCTGCTGTACACCATCAGCTTTGCCGCGCACATGACCATGAGCTTCTTCTGGCCGATTCCGCTCACCTTCCTGGTTATTGGTATCATCGTGATCGGCATCATCTGGTCAAAACTGGATACGCTGCGCTGGCCGATCTGTACGCTGATTGGCATGACGCTGGTGATGAACTGGATGGCGGCGGAAAATTACTTCTTCCGTCCGACCGATTACAGTTTCTCGCTGCTGGTGGGTGCCGTGCTGCTGTTGCTGGCTAACATCGTGTGGTTTATCTCGCACTATCGCCGTCGCTTCCGCGCTGACAGCGCCATCGCTGCCGCCTGCTACTTCGCCGGTCACTTCCTGATTGTGCGTTCACTGTGGCTGTACTGAAAAAATTGACCTCACCGCTTGACTCTGGAGTCCACTCCAGAGTGTAGCATGCAGACTGCGGGCATCGGCCCGCTTCTGCAACCGGAGGTCACATGCATCAACATGCCCACTCTTGCCGCTGTGGCAAATCACACCGTCAGCCAAAACCGCTGTGCGCGGTACGCAGCGTTCAGCCTGCATCCCTGAAGATTTCCGCCGCGCAGCCGGTGGCCGCGTCCAGTGATTGCGGCTGCTGCACCAGCGATGACGACAGTCCCGGCGGCGGCGACGCCGACAGCGACAGGCGCACGTCCGCGTCATACCAGTTTCGCTGGCAGATTGCCGGCATGGACTGCCCGAGCTGCGCCCGCAAAATCGAAACCGCCGTGCAAAAGCTGCCGCAGGTCGCCAGCGCACGGGTGATATTCGCCAGTGAAAATCTGCTGGTGGAGGCGCACAGCGATATTCGTCCGGCTATCGAACAGGCCGTTAACCACGCCGGCTTTAGCCTGATTTCTAAAGACAGCCCCATACCGGCGGCGCGCCGCTGGCGCGATAATGCCTCGCTCATACTGCTCACGCTGCTGATGATTGCCAGCTGGCTGCTGAGCCAGCTCACGCCGCTGTGGGGCGATCGCCTGTTTGTGCTTACCACGCTGGTCGGTCTGGTGCCGGTAGCCCGCAGCGCGTGGCAGGCCATACGCAGCGGCTCACCGTTCAGCATTGAAACCCTGATGACCCTCGCCGCCGCGGGCGCACTGGTGATTGGCGCCCACGCCGAAGCTGCCATGGTGCTGCTGCTGTTCCAGCTGGGGGAACGGCTGGAAGCCTATGCCGCCGCGCGGGCGCGCCGTGGCGTCACCGCGCTGATGGCGCTGCGTCCGGACACCGCCACGCGCGTCAATGGCACACAGCGTGAGCAGGTGGCACTGGCGGCGCTGCAGCCCGGTGATGTGATTGAAGTAGCGGCAGGCGGTCGTCTGCCCGCCGATGCCGAGCTGCTGCACGCCAGCGCCAGCTTTGATGAAAGCGCGCTGACCGGCGAATCGCTACCGGTGGCCCATCAGCCGGGCGATGCCGTGATGGCAGGCGCCACCAGCGTGGATCGGCTGGTGACGCTGCGCGTGACCTCACAGCCGGGCCACAGCGCTATCGACCGCATTCTGCAGCTGATAGAAGAAGCTGAAAGTCACCGCGCGCCGGTGGAGCGTTTTATCGATCGCTTCAGCCGCCTCTACACGCCGGCCATCATGTTGCTGGCACTGCTGGTGATGGTGCTGCCGCCGCTGCTCGGATTCGGCGCCTGGCTGCCGTGGATCTACAAAGGGCTGACGCTGCTGCTGATTGGCTGTCCGTGCGCGCTGGTGATCTCCACGCCTGCCGCTATCACTTCCGGCCTGGCGGCGGCGGCTCGCCAGGGCGCGCTGATTAAAGGCGGCGCGGCGCTGGAACGCCTCAGCCGGGTGCAGGCACTGGCGTTTGATAAAACCGGCACCCTGACCGCCGGTAAACCGCAGGTCACCGACGTAAAGCCGTTTGGCGCGGATGCACAGCAACAGCTGCTCAGCCTTGCGGCCGCCATTGAGCAGGGCTCCGGCCATCCGCTGGCGCGGGCGATAGTCGCGGAAGCGCAGCGCCAGCAGCAGGTGATTCCACCGGCGCAGCATCAGCAAACGCTGGCCGGCAGCGGCATTCGCGCGCAGATCGACGGCGTGATGCATCAACTGCTGGCACCGCGTGATGCGGCGGCGCTGAGTGACGCGCAGCAGCAGCAGATTGCGCAGCTGGAAGCACAGGGCAAAACCGTGGTGGTGCTGTTGCGCGAAGCACAGCCGCTCGGGCTGCTGGCGCTGCAGGATTTGCTGCGCGAGGAGGCCCGCAGTGCGCTGGCGGCGCTACAGGCGCTGGGAATTCGCAGCGTGATGCTGACCGGCGATAATCCGCGCGCCGCCGCCGCGATTGCCGCCGAACTCGGCATCAGCTATCGCGCCGGTCTGTTGCCTGCGGATAAGGTAGCCGCCGTGCGTGAACTGGGCGAGCAGCAGCCGCTGGCGATGGTCGGCGATGGCATCAACGATGCGCCAGCCATGAAGGCCGCAACGCTGGGGATTGCCATGGGCAGCGGCACCGATGTGGCGCTGGAAGCGGCCGATGCGGCTCTGACGCAGAATAACCTGGCGATTCTGCCGCGCACCGTGCAGCTGGCACGCCGCACGCGCGCCATTATCCGTCAGAATATTGCGCTGGCGCTGGGGCTGAAGGCGATTTTCCTCGTCACCACGCTGCTCGGCTTTACCGGCCTGTGGCTGGCGGTGCTGGCCGATTCGGGTGCTACCGCGCTGGTCACCGCCAACGCGCTGCGCCTGCTGCGTCAGCGCTGAGGCGGGCGGATTCCGCGATCAGGCATCCGCGCCTTTCTGGATCAGATACTGGTACGGCAGGCTCTCGGTCTGCTGTGCCAGCAGCTGATGCTCCATAAAGCGGCAGAAGCCGGGAATATCACGCGTGGTCGCCGGATCGTCGGCGATGATCAGCAACGTTTCGCCCGCCTGCATGGTACGCACGGTTTTGCGCACCATCATCACCGGCTCCGGGCAGCGCAGCCCAAGCGCATCAAGCGTATGGTCCGCAGCGGAAAAAGGATCGCTCATGATTCTCTGTCTTTATTCAGGGTGGGCGCTCATTCTAACGCGCTACAGCGCGCGCGCAAGGCGAGAACGATTGCGCTAAAATTAACCATTGCATTTGTTGCGCAACACGCTAAGATGCCGTCCGATTTTTTAATGTTACTGCCAATTCCTCAAAATAATTCAGGTTTTAGGAAGGCGGCAAGCCTGCTCACCCCAGGAGCTTACTGAAGTAAGTGACTGGGGTGAGCAGGCGCAGCCAACGCACATAAAACCTGAAGTATGAAGAGGATGGGTTCCCTCACCCCATTTTTAAAAAAAGGCCTTTATGATCAACTTCTCTGCTCGTCAGCGCATGCATGCGCTATTCTGGCTATCGCTGTTTCACCTGCTGGTGATTACCTCCAGTAACTATCTGGTGCAGCTGCCGGTCGCGATTTTCGGCTTCCACACCACCTGGGGTGCGTTTAGCTTCCCGTTTATTTTTCTCGCCACCGATCTCACCGTGCGTATTTTTGGCGCACCGCTGGCACGGCGCATTATCCTTGCGGTGATGATTCCGGCGCTGTTTATCTCCTACATCGTGTCATGCGTGTTTTATCAGGGCGCGTGGCAGGGCTGGGCCTCGCTGCAGGAGGTCAATCTGTTCGTGGCGCGTATCGCCTGCGCCAGCTTTATGGCCTATGCGCTGGGGCAGATCCTTGATGTGCACGTGTTTAACCGCCTGCGTAAACTGCCGCAGTGGTGGATTGCGCCTGCCTGTGCCATGTTCCTCGGCAATATCAGCGATACGCTGGCCTTCTTCTTTATCGCCTTTTATAAGAGTCCGGACCCGTTCATGGCCAGCCACTGGGTGGAGATCGCGCTGGTGGATTACAGCTTCAAAGTGCTGATCTGCATGGTTTTCTTCCTGCCTGCTTACGGTGTTCTGCTCAATGCGGCACTTAAGCGCCTGGCGGAACGTTCGGCTCAGCGCCAGATGAATTTCGGCTAATTGAACGTAGACGAAACGCCACGGCACGCTAAGATTTCCTGACAAAGCGCTGATTGCTTTTAAGCACCGATTCCGTTTTGATAACGGCTGATGGAAACCTTACGAAGGGATAAGAATGCGTAACTTAGTGAAATATGCGGGCATCGGCCTGCTGGTGTTAGGCCTGGCGGCGTGTGATCAGAAGAAAGACGACACGGCGGCAAACAGCAACGGCGCCAGCGCCAGTCAGTCAGCACAGACAGTAAACCTGATGGACGGTAAGCTGAGTTTCAGCCTGCCAGCAGGCATGTCAGATAAGAGCGGCAAGCTGGGTTCGGAATCCACCAATATGCACGTGTATGCCGATGAAACCGGCCAGCGCGCAATTATCGTGATTGCGGGCGATCCGACCAGTGAAGGACTGGATGCGCTGGCTCAGCGTCTGGAGCAGCAGCAGCGCAACCGCGATCCGCAGCTGCAGGTGGTGTCGAATAAAGCGGTGACGCTGAAAGACCAGCCGGCACAGCAGCTGGATACGGTGATTTCCGCCAATAACCAGACCTCCTGGTCCTCGGTTATTCTGGCGAAGGTGGACGGTAAACTGCTGACACTGCAGATCACCCTGCCCGCCGACAATCAGCAGCAGGCGCAGAGCGATGCCGATGCGATTGTGAAGAGCATTACCCTGAAGTAAGTTTGCACCAACGGTAGCGGCGCGATTTATCGCGCGTTGTTAAAAACCGCGCAATGAATTGCGCCGCTACAGAATGTGCCTCGTTTACAACCTCACCGGATCAATATGCCAGATCGTCTCGGCATACTCCTTGATGGTCCTGTCAGACGAGAAATACCCCATATTGGCGATGTTATGCATCGCCGCGCTGGTCCACTTCTCCTGCTGGCGGTACAGCTCATCCACCTTATCCTGGCAATCCACGTAGCTGCGGTAATCCGCCAGCACCTGATAGTGGTCGCCAAAGTTAATCAGCGAATCCACCAGATCGCGATAGCGGCCCGGCTCGTCCGGGCTGAACACGCCGGTGGCGATTTGCGTCAGCACCTGACGCAGCTCTTCATCCTCTTCATAGTACTCACGCGGCGAGTAGCCTTTCCTGCGCAGCGCCTCCACCTCTTCCGTGGTATTGCCGAAGATAAAGATATTCTCTGCGCCGACGTGCTCCAGCATTTCGACGTTGGCCCCGTCCAGCGTGCCGATGGTCAGCGCGCCGTTAAGGGCAAACTTCATGTTACTGGTGCCGGACGCTTCCGTGCCCGCCGTGGAAATCTGCTCAGAGAGATCCGCCGCCGGAATGATCAGCTGCGCCAGGCTGACGCTGTAGTTCGGGATAAACACCACCTTCAGCTTGTCGCCAATATCCGGATCGTTGTTGACCACCTTCGCCACATCGTTGATGAGGTGAATAATGTGCTTCGCCATGTAGTAGGCCGACGCCGCCTTACCGGCGAAGATCTTCACGCGCGGCACCCACTCCGCGGTCGGATCGGCCTTGATGCGGTTGTAGTGGGTGATCACGTGCAGCACGTTCATCAGCTGACGCTTGTACTCGTGGATGCGCTTGATCTGCACGTCGAACAGCGCTTTCGGGTTTGCCACCACGTTCAGATGCATCGCCAGCCAGACCGCCAGACGCTTTTTGTTCAGCAGCTTGGCTTCCCGCACGGCTTTATTCACCGTCGGGAAATCAATGTGCTGCTCCAGCTCGCTCAGCTGGCTCGAGATCGGTACGCCAGGTGCGGCCAATATTCTCATCCAGCACCTCGGACAGCGGCTGGGTTGGCCAGCGCCAGCCAGCGGCGCGGCGTGACGCCGTTGGTGACGTTGCAGAAGCGCGTCGGGAAGATATTCGCAAAGTCGGCAAACAGCGACTGCACCATCAGGTTCGAGTGCAGCTCAGACACGCCGTTCACCTTGTGGCTGATCACCACCGCCAGCCAGGCCATGCGCACGCGGCGGCCGTTCGGTTTCATCAATGATCGAGATGCGCGGCTCAGCAGGCCGGTATCGTTCGGATACTGCTCCTGCAGCGTCTTGAGGAAGTAGTCGTTGATCTCGAAGATAATCTGCAGATGACGCGGCAGGATTTTGCCGAGCATATCCACCGGCCAGGTCTCCAGCGCTTCGCTCATCAGCGTGTGGTTGGTGTAGGAGAACACCTGACAGGTCACCTCAAACGCGTCGTCCCAGCTGAACTTATGTTCGTCGATCAGCAGGCGCATCAGCTCGGGAATCGAGAGCACCGGGTGGGTGTCGTTGAGGTGAATGGCGGTTTTCTCCGCCAGGTTGGCGTAGGTTTTGTGCAGCTGATAGTGGCGGCTGAGGATGTCCTGAATCGTCGCGGAGACGAGGAAATACTCCTGACGCAGGCGCAGCTCGCGCCCGGAATAGGTGGAGTCATCCGGGTAGAGCACGCGGGAGACGTTCTCCGAGTGGTTTTTATCTTCCACCGCCGCAAAGTAGTCGCCCTGGTTAAATTTACCGAGGTTGATCTCGCTACTGGCCTGCGCGTTCCACAGGCGCAGCGTGTTGGTGGCGTCGGTGTCGTAGCCGGGGATGATCTGGTCGTAGGCCACCGCGAGGATCTCTTCGGTTTCCACCCAGCGGGACTTTTTCCTTCCTGCTGAATACGCCCGCCAAAGCGCACTTTGTAGCGCGTGTTGTGGCGTTTGAACTCCCACGGGTTGCCGTACTCCAGCCAGTAATCCGGGGACTCTTTCTGCCGACCGTCGACGATGTTCTGTTTGAACATGCCGTAGTCATAGCGAATACCGTAGCCGCGGCCCGGCAGGGCCAGCGTCGCCAGCGAGTCGAGGAAGCAGGCGGCCAGACGCCCCAGCCCGCCGTTGCCGAGGCCCGGGTCGTTCTCTTCGTCAATCAGCTCTTCTAAATCCAGCCCCATCTCTTCCAGCGCGTGGTTTTGACGTCGTCATAAATACCCAGCGACAGCAGCGCGTTGGAGAGCGTGCGGCCAATCAAAAATTCCATCGACAGGTAATAAACCTGCCGCGTCTCCTGCGAAAGCTGGGCGCGGTTGGAGCGCAGCCAGCGTTCGACCATGCGGTCACGCACCGCAAACAGGGTGGCGTTCAGCCACTCGTGCTTGTTGGCGATAACCGGATCTTTCCCGATGGTGAACATCAGCTTATAGGCGATAGAGTGCTTTAACGCCTCAACGCTGAGCGTGGGTGAAGAGTAGCTAAATGGAGCGTTCATATCAGTAACTTCGCCTCGTTACATCAAGCGTTGATAGAGATCGCGGTACGACTGCGCCGCAACGTGCCAGCTAAAGTCCATGGACATCGCCTGACGTTGTACGTAACGCCACAGCGATGGACGGGACCACAAGACGAAAGCACGCCGAATCGCCCGAAGCAGCGACCAGGCATTACTGTCTTCAAAGACAAACCCGCTGGCGATACCGTCCGCCAGGTTTTCCAGCGAGCTGTCCGATACGGTATCCGCCAGCCCGCCCGTGCGGCGCACCAGCGGCAGCGTGCCGTACTTCAGGCCGTAGAGCTGCGTCAGGCCGCAGGGTTCGAAACGGCTCGGCACCAGAATGACGTCCGCGCCGCCCATAATGCGGTGCGAGAACGCTTCGTGATAGCCAATCTGCACGCCCACCTGCCCCGGATGTTCCGCCGCGGCGGCGAGGAAACCCTCCTGCAGCACCGGGTCGCCCGCGCCGAGCAGCGCCAGCTGTCCGCCCTGCTCCAGCAGACCCGGCAGCGCTTCCAGCACCAGATCCAGCCCTTTCTGGCTGGTCAGACGGCTGACCACCGCAGAACAGCGGCACCTTGTCGTTGACCTTCAGCCCCATCGCAATCTGCAGCTGGCGTTTGTTTTCCGCTTTGTCTTCCACCGAATCGCGGCCATAGCGCGCCGCCAGCAGGAGATCGGTTTCCGGGCTCCAGATCTGTTCATCCACGCCGTTCAGAATGCCCGACAGGCGGCCTTCGCGGTGGCGCTGCTGCAGCAACCCTTCCAGGCCGTAGCCAAACTCCGGCTGGGTGATTTCACGCGCGTAGGTGGGGCTCACCGCCGTAATGTGATCGGCATAATACAGCCCGGCCTTCAGGAACGAAATCTGCCCGTTGAACTCCAGCCCGTGCATGTTATAGAACGACCATGGCAGATCGATGTCATTCATATGATGGGCGTAGTACATGCCCTGATACGCCAGGTTATGCACCGTAAACACCGATTTCGCCGGATGGCCCCGTGCCGCCAGATAGGCCGGAGCCAGCCCGGCGTGCCAGTCGTGCGCATGCACCACATCCGGACGCCAGAACGGATCCAGCCCGATGGCCATCTCCGCCCCCACCCAGCCGAGCAGCGCAAAGCGCAGCACGTTGTCGGTATAGGCAAACAGGTTCGTATCGTGATACGGGCTGCCCGGGCGGTCGTACAAGTGCGGCGCGTCGATCAGGTAGATCCCTACGCCATTGTAATGCCCAAACAGCAGGGTGATGCGTCCGGCAAAGGTTTCACGGCGGGTCACCACCTTTGCATCAGGTATGCCGCGCCGGATATCCGGGAAGGCGGGCAGCAGGACTCGGGTATCCACCCCTCCGGCGATCTGCGCCGCGGGTAATGCACCCAGAACATCTGCCAGACCGCCCGTTTTTAACAACGGGAACATCTCAGAACATACGTGTAAAACCTGCATCATCGCTCCTGTTTGATCTGCAGCTTCCGCAACATTTCCCGTGTGACTAACACGATCCCCTCTTCAGAACGGTAGAAGCGACGCGCATCTTCTTCCGCGTTTTCACCAATCACCATTCCCTCAGGAATGACGCAGGCCCGGTCGATCACGCAGCGACGCAGACGACACGAACGCCCTACCCAGACATCCGGCAGCAGAACCGCCGAATCGATATTACAGAATGAGTTTATACGCACGCGCGGGAACAGCACGGACTGCACCACCACCGAACCGGAGATAATGCACCCGCCGGAGACCAGCGAGTTCAGCGTCATGCCGTGGCTGCCGGAGCGGTCCTGAACAAATTTCGCCGGCGGCAGGGATTCCATATGGGTACGAATCGGCCAGTTCTGGTCGTACATATCCAGCTCGGGCGTCACGGACGCCAGGTCCAGGTTGGCTTTCCAGTATGCTTCCAGCGTTCCCACATCGCGCCAGTAAGGCTCCGCATTCGGGTCGGACTGTACGCAGGACAATGGGAAAGGATGTGCATAGGCCATGCCAGCTTTGGTTATTTTTGGGATGATGTCTTTGCCGAAGTCGTGGCTGGAGTTTTCGTCTTTGTCGTCTTCTTCCAGTAGCTCATAAAGATAATCCGCATCAAAGACATAGATCCCCATGCTGGCGAGCGATTTGGTGTCATCCCCCGGCATGGTGGGCGGGTTCGCCGGTTTTTCTACGAAGTCGATAATCTTATCGTCCGCATCCACGTGATCACGCCAAACGCCGTCGCCTCGGCAACGGGCACCGGCAGACACGCCACGGTGCAGCGCGCCCCTTTTTCGACGTGGTCGATCAGCATGTGCGAGTAGTCTTGCTTGTAGATGTGGTCCCCGGCGAGGATCACGATGTATTCCGCGCTGTAGCGGCGAATGATGTCGAGGTTCTGGGTCACCGCATCCGCCGTGCCGCGATACCAGTTTTCGCCGTCGAACGCGCTGCTGCGCCGGCAGCAGATCGACAAACTCGTTCATCTCTTCGCTGAAGAATGACCAGCCGCGCTGAATGTGCTGCACCAGGGTGTGCGACTGATACTGCGTAATGACGCCAATGCGGCGAATGCCGGAGTTCAGGCAGTTGGAGAGCGCAAAGTCGATGATGCGGAACTTACCACCAAAGTGAACGGCCGGCTTGGCGCGCTTGATGGTCAAATCTTTCAGACGGGTACCACGCCCGCCCGCGAGTATCAGGGCAACCGTTTTTAAGGGTAGCTGGCGTGCCAACATTAAGGGATCGTTCTTCTCTAATCTAACCATGACTAACTCCTTTTTTATCATCTTTGGAATACGCACACTCCGTGCGCAGGCCCGTGCCAGACAGCCATTACTACCGGATTATCCGCTCCGGCAAAGGGGGGAACGGCTCGCCATTCCCCGTCAGGTAAAACAATCTCTGCGACGTCATCCGTCGCGTTCAGCGTCACCAGCCACTTATCCGAGAGCAGGATTTGCAGGCAGGTGATGCCGTGTTGCCACTCTTGCGCGCTCAAGCGGTTGCGCGTCTTTATTCAGCCAGCGAACGTTGCCGTCACCCTCTTCCCACCAGCGGTCGTGGCGGTAAGGGCGGGGATCTGCTGGCGAAGGTGGATCAGCGCCGCGGTGAAGTGGGTCAACCCGCTGTTCGCCTCCCCCCCAGTCGAGCCAGGTCAGGGTGTTGTCCTGACAATACGCGTTGTTGTTGCCGTGCTGGCTGTGGCCGTGTTCGTCGCCCGCCAGCAGCATCGGCGTGCCCTGCGACAGCAGCAGCGTGGTCAGCAGCGCATGCACGCTGGCGCGTCGCCGCTCGATCACATCCAGACTTCCGCCTAACCCTTCTATACCATGATTAAAGCTATGGTTATTGTTAGTGCCATCGCGATTCTCTTCGCCGTTGGCCTCATTGTGTTTCTGATTGAAACAAACGCAGTCGCGCAGCGTAAAACCGTCGTGCGCCGTCACCAGGTTGACGGTGGCCGACGGACGTTTGCCGTCGCGCTTAAAGAGATCGCTGGAGGCGGCAAAGCGCCCGGCAAACTCGCCCAGTGACAGATCGCGCGCCAGCCAGAAGCGGCGGACGGCATCGCGGTAATGGTCGTTCCACTCGGCAAACAGCGGCGGGAAGTTCCCCACCTGATAGCCGCCGTCACCGATGTCCCACGGCTCGGCGATCAGCTTCACCTGCGAAAGCACCGGGCAGTTTTTGATCGCCTCAAACAGCGGCGCCTGCTGGCTGAACGCCGGCGTGCGCCCCATCACGGGCGCCAGGTCGAAACGAAAACCGTCCACGTGGAACGTCTCCACCCAGTATTTCAGGCACTCATGTACGCAAAGTAATGCGAGACCGCCGGATGGCTGAGGTTGAGCGTGTTACCGCAGCCGGTCCAGTTGTGGTAATCGCCGTCGTCCCTGATCCAATAATAGCTACGGTTATCGATTCCGCGCAGGGAGAGCGTCGGGCCGTCGAGATCGCTTTCCGCGCTGTGGTTCAGCACCACGTCCAGAATCACTTCAATGCCCGCCGCGTGGAGCGCCTTCACCGCATCGCGAAACTCATCCCGCGCCTTCTCCGGATGCACGGCATAGCGCGGTTCCAGCGCGAACATCGCCAGCGGGTTGTAGCCCCAGTAGTTGCTCAGCCCCAGCCGCTGCAGGCGCGGCTCGCTGGCGAAATGCGGCTACGGGCAGCAGCTCCAGGGCGGTGATGCCCAGGTGCTTCAGGTAAGCGACCATCGTCGGATGCCCGAGCGCCTTATAGGTGCCGCGCATCTCTTTGGGGATCGACGGATGCAGGTAGGTCAGCCCTTTGACGTGCGCTTCATAAATGACGGTGTTGCCCCACGGCGTGCGCGGCGGGGCATCGTCTTCCCAGTCGAAAGATCGTGCACCACCACGCTTTTTGGCGCGACAGGCGCGCTGTCGCGATGGTCGGGCTCGCCACTCAGCCACCCAGCAGGCGCGGGTCGTCTTTAAACTCGCCGTCCACGCGGTGCGCGCACGGGTCAATCAACAGCTTCGCCGGGTTAAACCAGTGCCCCTGAGAAGGCTCCCACGGGCCGTGTACGCGAAAACCGTAGTGCATCCCCGGACGCCCGCCCGAACAGGTAACCGTGCCAGATGTCCCCCGTGCGGGCCGGTAAATCGTAACGGTGCTCGTTACCCTCCCCGTCAAACACGCAGAGCTCCACCCGCTCCGCGTGGCGCAGAAAAGAGCGTGAAGTTCACCCCCTTCCCGTCATAATGCGCGCCCGAGCGGTTCGGGTTTACCTGCCGTAAGCTGCGTCATTCGCCCTCCCGCACCAGCCAGATGGTGCCAAGCGGCGGCAGCGTCAGGCTCAGGGAGTTGGGTCGCCCGTGGCTTTCGATGGCATCGCTCTGCACCAGCCCGCCGTTACCGGCGTTGCTGCCGTGGTAGTGCATGGAATCGGTGTTCAGGATTTCGCGCCATTTGCCCGGCTGGTTAATGCCGAAGCGGTAGTGTTCACGCGGCACCGGCGTGAAGTTGCTGGCGACGATGATCTCGTTGCCCGCTTTGTCGCGACGCACAAAGACAAACACCGAGCGCTCGTGATCGTCCACCACCAGCCACTCAAAGCCGTACGGGTCGAAGTCCAGCTCGTGCAGCGCTTTGTGGTGGCGGTAGGTCAGGTTCAGGTCGCGCACCAGACGCTGCACGCCGTGGTGCCAGTTGTCGCCGCCTTCCAGCAGATGCCAGTCGAGGCTGGTGTCGTGGTTCCACTCGCGCCCCTGGGCGAACTCATTGCCCATAAACAGCAGTTTTTTGCCCGGGAAGGCAAACATCCAGCCGTAGTAGGCGCGCAGGTTGGCAAACTTCTGCCACGCGTCGCCCGGCATGCGGTCGAGTATGGATTTTTTGCCGTGCACCACTTCATCATGCGACAGCGGCAGCATGAAGTTTTCGGTGTAGTTATAGAGCAGCCCGAAGGTGAGCTTGTCGTGGTGATACTGACGGTGAACCGGGTCGAGCTTCATGTAGTCGAGCGTGTCGTGCATCCAGCCCAGGTTCCACTTATACCAGAACCCCAGGCCGCCTGATGACGGTGGGCGGGAGACGCCTGCAAAGTCCGTCGACTCTTCCGCCATAGTCACGGCGCCGTCCACCTGCTCGCCAATAATGCGGTTGGTATTGCGCAGGAACTCAATCGCTTCCAGGTTTTCACGACCGCCGTACTCGTTCGGGATCCACTCGCCCTCTTTGCGGCTGTAGTCGCGGTAGATCATCGAGGCCACCGCATCCACGCGCAGGGCATCAATGCCGAAGCGTTCGATCCAGTACAGCGCATTCCCCACCAGGTAATTCGACACTTCACGGCGACCGTAGTTGTAGATCAGCGTGTTCCAGTCCTGGTGATAGCCTTCGCGCGGGTCGCTGTGCTCGTACAGCTTTGTGCCGTCGAAATCCGCCAGCGCAAAATCATCGGAGGGAAATGGCCCGGCACCCAGTCGAGGATCACGTTCAGCCCGGCGGCGTGCGCGGCATCAATGAAATAGCGAAAGTCATCGCGCGTGCCGAAGCGGCGCGTCGGCGCGTACAACCCGGGTGGGCTGATAGCCCCAGCTGCCATCGAACGGGTGCTCGTTAACCGGCAGCAGTTCGAGGTGGGTAAAGCCCATCCATTTGGCGTACGGCACCAGCTGGTCGGCCAGCTCCCGGTAGCTGAGCCAGAAGTTGTTATCGGTGTGGCGACGCCAGGAGCCGAGATGCACTTCATAAACGGAGATCGGCGCATCAAAGCGGTTGGCCTGTTTGCGCTCTCTGCGTCTGGACGACCTTCTCCGGCAGGCCGCAAATCAGCGAGGCGGTATCCGGGCGCATCTGCGCCTCGAAGGCGTACGGGTCGGCTTTAATGCGCAGCTTGCCGTGGGCGTCGATCATCTCGAATTTATAGAGCTGGCCGTTGTGCGCGCCGGGGATAAACAGCTCCCAGATGCCCGTCTCACGGCGCAGGCGCATCGGATGGCGGCGGCCGTCCCAGTAGTTGAACTGCCCGACAACGGAGACGCGCTGGGCGTTAGGCGCCCACACGGCAAACCGCGTGCCGGTAATGCCGTCCATGGTATCCGCATGGGCACCCAGCGTTTCATAAGGGCGAAGATGCGTGCCTTCGGAGAGCAGCCAGGCATCCATCTCCTTCAGCAGCGGGCCAAAGCTGTAGGGATCGTCGATCAGGTTTTGCTGGCCGTGCCAGATAACGGCGAGCTGATAGCGAAAGAGGATTTTTACGGCGGGGCATGACGCCCGAGAAGAAGCCGCGCGAGTCGAGGCACTCCAGATTGCCCACCTTGCGGCCGGTTTTGGGTTCAATAACCCACACTTCGGTGGCATCCGGTAACAGCGCCCGGACTTCCAGTCCGGCCTCTGTTATGGTGCATCCCCAGCACGGAAAAGGGGTCGGCAAAATGACCCGCAATAAGCGCATTAATCACGTCTCTATCCACACGATCGGACATGGTATTCATCCTGTTTTTTATGTCGCCCTTTTAGGCGACCGGGACGACAGGATTGTCGCTATAGGTGCGCTGCTTTTCATGAGCCATACATACAGCAGCAAGGAAGGACACCCTCCGTGGGAAAGATCCTGGCCGTGTACAACAACTATTCCATTCGCAAAGTAAAAACAGTTAACAACCGGCACATCACTGTTAAATCATAGCTTGGGGTTGGCAGAAGCCAGGGTGGAACGCAAAAAATTGTTATCGGGCGAGCAAAAAGGGAAGCTGATCACTCGTCGGGCGCAATTTGGGTTAAGTTTTGCACTCCCGTGGAAAGAAAAAAGGCCGGGAAACCCCGGCCTGTCTAGATTAACACTGCGCTTATTACGCCAGCTGACGCAGCATGCGGCGCAGCGGCTCGGCGGCGCCCCACAGGAGCTGGTCGCCGACGGTGAAGGCGGAGAGATACTCCGGCCCCATGTTCAGCTTGCGCAGACGGCCAACCGGCGTGGTCAGCGTGCCGGTGACGGCAGCCGGGGTCAGTTCGCGCATGGTGATATCGCGATCGTTTGGCACCACTTTCGCCCACGGGTTGTGCGCGGCCAGCAGCTCTTCCACGGTCGGAATAGACACATCTTTTTTCAGTTTAATGGTGAAGGCCTGGCTGTGGCAGCGCAGCGCGCCGATACGCACGCACAGACCGTCAACCGGGATCGCCGACGCGGTATTGAGGATTTTGTTGGTCTCGGCCTGGCCTTTCCACTCTTCGCGGGTCTGACCGTTATCCAGCTGTTTGTCGATCCACGGGATCAGGCCACCGGCCAGCGGTACGCCAAAGTTATCCACCGGCAGTTCGCCGCTGCGGGTCAACTCGGTGACTTTACGCTCGATATCGAGGATTGCGGACGCCGGGTTTGCCAGCTCGGTCGCAACGCTGTGGTGCAGCTGGCCCATCTGGGTCAGCAGTTCACGCATATGACGCGCACCGCCGCCAGATGCGGCCTGGTAGGTCGCCACGGAGACCCACTCCACCAGGTCCTGCGCGAACAGGCCGCCGAGGGACATCAGCATCAGGCTGACGGTACAGTTACCGCCGACAAAGGTTTTCACGCCGTTGTTGAGGCCTTTGGTGATCACGTCCTGGTTCACCGGGTCGAGGATGATGATGGCATCGTCTT
The DNA here is from genome assembly GCA_039593635.1 of Enterobacterales bacterium. GTDB lineage: Bacteria > Pseudomonadota > Gammaproteobacteria > Enterobacterales > Enterobacteriaceae > Enterobacter. The sequence continues at coordinate 21,859 of JBCNOW010000019.1, read as the reverse complement.
TCATACGCAGCGAAGAGGCCGCGTCAATCCAGTAGCCCTGCCAGCCGCTTTCACGCAGCTTTGGATAGATTTCGTTGGTATAATCGCCGCCCTGGCAGGTCACAATAATGTCGAGTGCCTTCAGCGCTTCCAGATCGTAAGCATCCTGCAACGTCCCTGTGGTACCACCAAAGGACGGTGCAGCCTGGCCGAGCTGGGAAGTGGAGAAGAAGACCGGGCGGATAGCGTCGAAATCGCGCTCTTCAACCATGCGTTGCATGAGTACAGAGCCGACCATACCGCGCCAGCCGATAAAACCAACGTTTTTCATAGCATTTTTTTCCTGCTGAGGGTGTGTGCTGATTGTGCAAGCCAGTATTGAACTGGGATATGCTTCACATTACAAAATGCTGCCAAAGTCGCAAGCGAAATTAATCGATGATTGCCCGGCAATCAGAAATACAGCTAATTATCATAATAACCATAGAGAGTTTCAGGGATAATTTACATGAGTGAAATCATTTCAGCAGCGGTTTTATTGATCCTGATAATGGATCCACTGGGCAACCTGCCAATCTTCATGTCGGTGCTGAAGCACACCGAGCCAAAGCGTCGCCGGGCGATCATGATCCGCGAGCTGCTTATTGCCCTGCTGGTGATGTTTATCTTCCTGTTTGCCGGTGAAAAAATCCTCGCCTTCCTGAATCTGCGCGCCGAAACCGTTTCGATTTCCGGCGGGATTATTCTGTTCCTGATCGCCATTAAGATGATTTTCCCGAGCGCCGGAGGGCAGCAGCAGCGGCCTGCCCGCGGGTGAAGAGCCGTTTATCGTGCCGCTGGCGATCCCCCTGGTCGCCGGGCCGACGCTTCTGGCGACGCTGATGCTGCTGTCGCACCAGTATCCGAACCAGATGAGCCATCTGGTGATTGCCCTGCTGATCGCCTGGGGCGGGACGTTCATCATTCTGCTGCAGTCGTCCCTGTTCCTGCGCCTGCTGGGCGAGAAAGGGGTGAACGCGCTGGAGCGCCTGATGGGGCTGATTCTGGTAATGATGGCGACGCAGATGTTCCTGGACGGGATTCGGGTTTACCTGAAGCTGTAATGTTTCGCGTTTGCGGTCGCCATGAATGGCGACCCTACAAGATTATTGCGCGTTTTTACAGAGGGCGCATTTATGGGGGAACCCTTGACCGTTGAGCGTTTACGGTCGCCATGAATGGCGCCCCTACAAAGTTATCGCACGTTTTGCAGAGGGCGCATTTATTGCCCCTCTGCAAGGTTATCGAGTGTTTTTTGTAGGGTGCGCATTTATGCGCACCGGCATCAACAGGACGATGGTGCGTAACCGATCGTCATTGATGACCACCGGTACGCATGCCCCGTTATTTCTGCTTCTTCTCAATCGGTTTACCGGACCAGTAACCCGCCAGCAGCGAGCCGGAGAGGTTATGCCAGACGGAGAACAGCGCGCCCGGCAGCGCGGCCAGCGGCGAGAAGTAGATTTTGCCCAGCGCGGCCGCCAGGCCGGAGTTCTGCATGCCCACTTCAATCGCCAGCGTGCGGCAGGTGGATTCGTCAAAGCCAAACAGCTTCCCGCCCCAGTAGCCGCCCAGCAGACCAATGGTGTTGTGCAGGATCACCGCGACGATCACCACCAGCCCTACCGAGGCGATAAACGCCGCAGAACCGGCCACCACCGCGCTAATGATCGCCAGAATACAGACCATCGAAAACGCGGGCAGATACGGCTCAACGCGCCTTTCACCACGCGCGGGAAAAGGTGGTGAATAACCAGCCCCAGCGCAATCGGGATCACCACGATTTGCAAAATGCTGAGCAGCATGCCCATCACATCCACCTGAATATGCGCATCCACGTACAGGCGGGTCAGCAGCGGCGTGGCGATCACGCCCACCAGCGTGGAAACGGAAGAGATGGTCACGGACAGCGCCACGTCGCCTTTCGCCAGATAGATCATCACGTTCGACGCCGTACCGCTGGCGACGCTGCCGACCAGCACCATCCCGGCGGACAGATCCGGCGGCATCTTAAAGGCCATCGCCAGCAGCCAGGCCGCCAGCGGCATCACCAGATAGTGCAGGAAAATCCCTGCGGCCACCGGAGCCGGGCGCGACAGCACGCGTTTAAAATCGTCGATTTTCAGGTGCACGCCCATGCCGAACATAATCAGCATCAGCAGCGTGGTGACCCACGGGCCGATGCCGATGAACGTGGTGGGCGAGTAATAAGCGAGTACGGAGAGCAGCAGCGCCCATAGCGGGAACAGCCGGGTGAGTTTGGCGAGCATGAAGAAATGTCCTTAGCGTTTTACTTAATTGGTTTTTTGCCACAGATGAAACGGCGCGCGGGGAACGACCGCAGCGACCTGCGCCGGATCATAACATTTCATTATCATAAGCGTGGCCGACGACAGAAAATGCCTATCGGCTGCTAAAGATCGCCGGGCAGACACGGGCATTCCGCTGGCATTTGTCCGAAATAGCGTCAGGCTGAACGGCAGAGATAAAAAAGCCGGGTCTGTGCCCGGCTTATAGGTATTGTTTATCGTGCTAACGAATTTTATTCAAACAAATTCTGATGAAGTTTCTGCACCACCTGCTCCGCCTCCGGCGCTGGCACCAGGAAGCAGAGGTTGTAGCTGGAGGCGCCGTAGCAGATCATGCGGATGTTGAACGGGTCGAGCACGCCGAACACCTCTTTGCCCACGCCGCAGGCGTTCGACAGCTTGTTGCCGATGATGGCCACCAGCGCCAGATTCTCTTCCACTTCCACGCGGCACAGTGAAGACAGCTCGATCAGCAGCGACTGGGTCAGCAGGGTGTCGCCGGTGGTGGTTGAGCCGGTGGTATCCAGCGTCAGCGCAATGCTCACTTCCGAGGTGGTAATCAGATCCACAGAGATATTGTGGCGCGCCAGGATGCCAAACACTTCCGCCAGGAAGCCGCGGGAGTGCAGCATATTCAGGCTGTGCAGCGTCAGCAGCGTCTGTCTGCGGCGCAGGGCCAGCGCGCGGAACAGCGGCGGGTTTTTGGTTTTGTTGCAGACCAGCGTGCCGCCCGCTTTTGGATCTTTACTGGAGCCGACAAACACCGGAATGTCGCTGCGCACGGCGGGCAGCAGCGTTGCCGGATGCAGCACTTTCGCGCCGAAGGTGGCCATCTCCGCCGCTTCTTCAAAGGCGATCTCATCAATGCGTTTCGCCTGCGGAACCGACGCGCGGATCGGTGGTGTAGATGCCCGGCACGTCAGTCCAGATATCCACGCGCGTGGCGTGCAGCGCTTCGCCCAGCAGCGCGGCGGTGTAGTCGCTGCCGCCACGGCCCAGCGTGGTGGTGCGGCCTTTGGCTTCGCTGCCGATAAAGCCCTGGGTGATCACCATGCCCTTCTGCGGGGCGCGGCGCAGCTGAGCCGCTGCCAGCGTTTGTCAGCTCGGCCAGCATCTCAACGTCCGGCTCGGCACGGCCAAAGCGATCGCTGGTACGCATCACTTTACGTACGTCAAACCACTGCGCCTGAACGTTACGCTCGCGCAGGATTTCAACGAACAGCAGGGTGGACATCAGTTCACCGTGGCTGACCAGTTCATCGGTCAGGGCGGTGGAGGTGGCCAGTGACGCCGCTTCTGCCAGGGTGGTGATATTTTCCAGCAGGCGCTCCACTTCCTCGCGGATCACGTTCGGGTTCTGCAGACGTTCAAGGATGTCGAACTGAATTTTGCGCAGTGCATCCAGCTTTACGAAACGCTCTGTCGCTTCCAGTCCTTCAGACAGAGAAACCAGCAGGTTCGTCACGCCCGCAGAGGCAGAGAGCACCACCAGACGGGTATTGGGATCGGCCAGCACCACGTCGGCGCTGCGGTTCATGGCATCGTAATCGGCAACACTGGTGCCGCCAAATTTGGCGACGATCAACGATTGAGACATGTAACAAAACCTCGTGTCAGGTTATCTCCTCCCATTCGCGGAAGAGAAGAGCGGGTAACAGCCTTGGCACAAGAGAAGAGCAGAATTGGACAGACAAGATCAGGAGATGAGTCACCAAAAGCACTTCACCTTGCGAAACGTCCGACTGCGGACGCTTCTGGTGACAACCCAGAGGATTCAGCCCCTGTAGCCGACAGCACAACACTCCGCGTGTTGCACCACCTCGGCGTCGCACCCCCTGATGTGTTCTCGCCGGATACGGATCCTCAAACACACTGCCTGGGCGACGCGCCTCTTCTGGCTTGCACCCGGAGGTGCAAGTCGCGCGCACAAAATACTGATTAATTGTTCCGCTGTCCAGCCTTGCGGCGCCGGGAAAATTCATTTTTACACTTATGCAGCGCATTGCTAAACAAACCCGGAAGCCGCCAGCCGCCTAAAGTAGTCAGCGGTGCGAAAAAACCGGTGTTTTGCTGATGCCGCGCAGAGTAATGCGCGGCGAACCGGCCGACAATCGCCGCCGGATTTACCTGAAACGCTGCGGCTGGCGTCACAAATTTTTTCCTTTCAGTTGCAACTGTGGTCATACTGAAACGCGTGCAAGCCGTAACAAATGCTCAGCAATTTTTATTTGCCGGCGCCAGACAGGATGCGACCGCAGGAATCACAATTCTCAAATCAGAAGAGTATTGCTAATGAAAAACATCAACCCAACGCAGACCGCTGCCTGGCAGGCACTACAGAAACATTTTGATGAAATGAAAGACGTCACCATCGCGGATCTGTTCGCGAAAGATGCCGATCGTTTCACCAAGTTCTCCGCGACCTTCGATGACCTGATGCTGGTGGATTTCTCCAAAAACCGCATTACCGAAGAGACGCTGGAAAAACTGCAGGAGCTGGCGAAAGAGACCGAGCTGGCGGACGCCATCAAATCCATGTTCTCCGGCGAGAAGATCAACCGCACCGAAGATCGTGCCGTGCTGCACGTGGCCCTGCGTAACCGTAGCAATACGCCAATCATCGTTGACGGCAAAGATGTGATGCCGGAAGTGAACGCGGTGCTGGAAAAGATGAAAGCCTTCTCTGAAGCGATCATCTCCGGCAGCTGGAAAGGCTACACCGGCAAGGCAATCACCGACGTGGTAAACATCGGTATCGGCGGTTCTGACCTCGGCCCGTTCATGGTGACCGAAGCGCTGCGCCCGTACAAAAACCACCTCAACATGCATTTCGTGTCTAACGTTGATGGTACCCACATTGCCGAAGTGCTGAAGAAGGTGAATCCGGAAACTACCCTGTTCCTGGTCGCGTCCAAAACCTTCACCACCCAGGAAACCATGACCAACGCCCACAGCGCGCGCGACTGGTTCCTGAAAACCGCGGGCGACAACAAGCACGTGGCGAAACACTTCGCGGCGCTGTCCACCAACGGTAAAGCGGTCGGCGAGTTCGGTATCGACACCGCGAACATGTTCGAGTTCTGGGACTGGGTGGGCGGCCGCTACTCTCTGTGGTCTGCAATCGGCCTGTCCATCATCCTGTCCGTGGGCTTCGACAACTTCGTTGAGCTGCTCTCCGGCGCGCACGCGATGGACAAACACTTCTCCACCACCGCAGCTGAGAAAAACCTGCCGGTGCTGCTGGCGCTGATCGGGATCTGGTACAACAACTTCTTCGGTGCTGAAACCGAAGCGATTCTGCCGTACGACCAGTACATGCACCGCTTTGCCGCCTACTTCCAGCAGGGCAACATGGAATCCAACGGTAAGTACGTTGACCGTAACGGCAACGCGGTGGATTACCAGACTGGCCCAATCATCTGGGGTGAGCCGGGCACCAACGGTCAGCACGCGTTCTATCAGCTGATTCACCAGGGCACCAAAATGGTACCGTGCGATTTCATCGCGCCGGCGATTACGCACAACCCGCTGTCCGACCACCATCCGAAGCTGCTGTCTAACTTCTTCGCACAGACCGAAGCGCTGGCGTTCGGTAAATCCCGCGAAGTGGTTGAGCAGGAATACCGTGACCAGGGTAAAGATCCGGCCACGCTGGACCACGTTGTACCGTTCAAAGTGTTCGAAGGCAACCGTCCAACCAACTCCATCCTGCTGCGCGAAATCACCCCGTTCAGCCTGGGCGCGCTGATTGCCCTGTACGAGCACAAGATCTTCACTCAGGGCGCTATCCTGAACATCTTCACCTTTGACCAGTGGGGCGTTGAGCTGGGCAAACAGCTGGCAAACCGTATTCTGCCTGAGCTGGGAAGATGACGCGCCAATTAACAGCCACGACAGCTCCACCAATGGTTTGATTAACCGCTATAAAGCCTGGCGTTAATTCACCACTCAGGTTCATCAGGCGGCAGCTCCTGCCGCCTTTTTTCTGCCCCGATTTACCGATCCCGCTGAAATAAGCCGGTTTCACTGCTGCGCTGCGGTTAGAAAATTCTTAAAATGCCCTAAGGAAAATCGGAAGATGCCAGGATTGCCAGCCTGTTCATTGGGTAAAAAATGGATCTGATTTTGCCGCCATGCTTACCTAAGTGACTGATTAATTTTTCCTTTCTATTTTACTGCTTTCAGGAAAATCTGATTATTCCTATTCCGTGCCATTTTTTAATGCAAAAGTCAAAAATGCTGCTGTGCTATAACGTCCTGCGCAAATATTCCAGCCAGCGAAAAAAGCGCAATTAAAAAAAGCAGCTAACGCCAATTCGCCTTATTTATCACCAGAAATGTCCTGCTTAATCCCCCTCTTTTTCTGGCGCTGAACTCTGGTAATTTGTTGCCCTATACTGAACGCGCCTTCAAGGCTGCCCTGAATACTTCCCCGCTGTCGCCCGGCGGCCCGGGAAACATTATTGCGCGCTGACCACGGTTAGCCAGCTGCATGCGGCCCAGCGGCCATCGGACGGCAGCGTACGGTATGACGGGTAATATCCTTCATTCACGTTTTATCAAGATGCAGGAAACGTTGTTATGAAAAAACTGATGGTTGCCGGTGCAGCCTTACTTTACGTTGCCGTTTCTTCCGCTGCGATTGCCGCACCGGAAGAAGCCGGTGCTGCAGCAGGCGCGCAGGCGGGAGCAATCTCGACCGGTGCGACCACCGCTGTGGGTATCGGCGCACTCGGTGCGTTAGTGGGTCTCGGCGTTGCCGCTGCTGGCGGTGGCGACGGTGCAAATACCGGTACAACAACCACTACCACAACGAGCACCACTCGTTGATGTAGCACCTTTAAACATAACCACACAGTCGTGTGGTTATTTTTTGTTTTTTTGCCTCTATTGAGACAGGGATACACAGTGCGCCGACTCTCTTTGCTGCTTCTTTGCCTGTTGCTGCAGGCTTGCACACAAACGCAAAAAGGCCTCGAACAGACCGTAATGCTCGCCATCAGCGGTCCGGACGATGTCACCGTCAGCGATGAACAAATCGCTAATCTGCCCTATGCCAGCCTGTATGCGCGCGTCGACAACGGTCCGCGCATTTTTGTGGTGCTGGGCTACCTGGAAAACGGCCAGCAGAAATGGGTAACCCAGGATAAAGCCATGCTGGTGATGCAGCACGGCCGCCTGGTGAAAACCCTCGGCCTGCGCGACAACCTGCAGGCCGTCAGTAACCTGGCGCAGGATCCGCTGGCCGATGCGCTGCGGCTGCAAAATGGCGCGCAGTGGACGCGCGTCGTGCAGTGGCTTGAGCAGGACAACGTGCGTGCCGCCACCGCTCACTCCACCTTTCAGCGCGGCGACGATGAAGTGCTGAACCTCGCCGGCGAGCGGGTGCCCTGCCGCGTCTGGCACGAAACGGTAGAGATGGAGAGCCCCGGCGTCAGCTGGCAGAACACCTTCTGGATCGATAACCGCGACGGTACGGTGCTGCAGGCGCAGCAGATGCTGGCGGCTGACCAGTTCCCGATTGCAACCACCCTTCTGAAGCCGGCGAAATCATGAAAAAAATCAATTCTTTGCTGGCGGCACTCGCCCTCACGGCGGCCAGCCACGCGCTGGCGGATAGCCAGGTGACGGTACACCCTGCGCACGATCAGCGCAGTTTCCAGATCGATCATGCCAGCACCCTGAGCGAACTGGTAACGAACCCGGCGCTGCACAGCTGGTGGCCGGGCACGGTGATTGCCGAACGCGGTGCGACCGCCGTGGCGCAGCAGCAGCACGCTCAGCTGCTCGCGGATCTGCGCGCCTGGCAGGCCGACAGCGGTACTTCACTGGCCGCGACCATCGGCAGCGTAATCCAGCAGCTCAGCGCCCTGCAGGTTACCGGGCGCCAGTTTACTACGCTCGATCCCGACTGGGTGCGGCTGCGTCCGGAAGCCAACCGTAAACTGCAGGGCAGCTACGACCTGTACATCGTGGCAGCGCCGACGCAGGTACGGGTGATGGGCGCACTCAGCCATCCCGGCAGTGAGAGCTGGCAGCCAGGACGCACGGTGCGTGATTACCTCGCGCCGCATGCGCGTTTATCGGGTGCCGAACGCAGCGTGGCCACGGTGATTGCACCGTCAGGTGAGACGCAACAGGTGCCGATCGCTTACTGGAATCAGCGGCATGTTGAAGTCGAGCCTGGCAGCACTATCTGGCTGGGCTTTTCCACATGGAGCCTGCCCTGGGGCCAGCCTGATTTGAATGCGCGCATGCTTTCCGTTCTGACTCACCGGATGCCAGACTGATGAAAAAACAATTACTCCTCAGCCTGTTGGCTGCTTCTGTCGCCGCCGCATGCCAGGTGCAGGCGGAAACCTGGCCGGAACCGGTCGGTCCTTCACAATCTGATTTTGGCGGCGTGGGCCTGATGCAAACGCCGACCGCGCGCATGGCAAAAGAGGGCGAATTTAGCCTGAACTTCCGCGATAACGATCAATATCGTTACTATTCTGCGTCATTGCAGCTGTTCCCGTGGCTGGAAACCACGGTGCGCTATACCGACGTACGCACCCGCCGCTACAGTGCGGTGGAAGGCTTCAGCGGCAACCAGAGCTATAAAGACAAAGCCTTCGACCTGAAGCTGCGCCTGTGGCAGGAGAGCTTCTGGCTGCCGGAAGTGGCGGTGGGTTCGCGCGATTTGGGCGGTACCGGCCTGTTCGACAGTGAATATCTGGTGGCGAGTAAAGCCTGGGGACCGTTTGATTTCAGCCTCGGCCTGGGCTGGGGCTATCTCGGCAACAGCGGCACCATCAAAAACCCGTTCTGCTCCTACAGCGACAGCTTCTGCAGCCGCACCGGCGGCGGTTCGGCGGGTTCCATTAACGGCTCGCAGATGTTCCACGGTCCGGCGGCACTGTTTGGTGGCATCGAATACCAGACACCGTGGCAGCCGCTGCGTCTCAAGCTGGAGTATGAAGGCAACGATTATCAGGACGATTTTGCCGGCCGGCTGGAGCAACGCAGTAAGGTCAACGTTGGCGCAATCTATCGCCTTACCGACTGGGCAGATATCAACGCCAGCTACGAGCGCGGCAATACCTTTATGTTTGGCGTGACCGTACGCACCAACTTTAATTCCTTACACCAGTCGCACCTTGATAGCGCAAAACCGGCTTATCAGCCACAGCCGCAGGGCGATCTGCTGCAGCCGACGGTGGTCGCTAATCAGCTTACCGATCTGAAATACAATGCCGGACTGGATGGTCCGCGCATCCAGACCAAAGGCCGCACGCTATACGTTTCCGGTGAGCAGACCAAATATCGCGACACGCGCGAAGGCGTTGACCGCGCTAACCGCATTATCATGAACAATCTGCCGGCGGGCATTGATACGATTGAAGTCACCGAGTCGCGCTTTAACATGCCGCAGGTCACCACGCGCACCGATGTGGCCAGCCTGAATAGCGAACTGCGCGGCTATCCGCTCGGTCACGAGCAGCCGCTACAGCAGACGCGTGAAGAACCGATCGATCCGGGCACCACCGAACAGGGCTATTTCATCCGTAAGGATCGCCTTAACTACAGCCTGTCGCCGGTGCTGAACCAGTCGGTCGGCGGCCCGGAAAGCTTCTACATGTACCAGCTCGGCGTAATGGGCAATGTCGATTACTGGCTGACCGATCACTGGCTGATCGGCGGCAGCCTGTTTGGCAACATCGCCAATAACTATGACAAGTTCAACTACAACGGCGCGCCAGCCGACTCGACGCTGCCGCGCGTGCGCACCCACATTCGCGACTACGTGGAGAACAACGTTTACGTGAATGATCTGCAGGCCAACTACATGCGCTATCTCGGCAATGGCTTCTACGGCCAGGTGTACGGTGGCTATCTGGAAACCATGTACGGCGGCGTGGGCGGCGAGCTGTTGTATCGCCCGGTGGACAGCAACTGGGCTTTCGGTCTCGATGCGAACTACGTGAAGCAGCGTGACTGGGACAACATGATGCAGTTCACCGACTATAAGGCGCCGACCGGGCACCTTACCGCTTACTGGCGTCCGTGGTTCATGCAGGATGTGCTGGTGAAAGCCAGCGTCGGTGAATATCTGGCGAAGGACAAAGGGGTCACGCTGGATGTGTCGAAGCGCTTTGACAGCGGCGTGATGGTCGGCTTCTACGCCACCAAAACCAACGTGTCAGCCGAAGCGTATGGCGAAGGGGATTTCACCAAAGGTTTCTATATTTCGATTCCGATGGATCTGTTTACCGTCACGCCAACCCGTGGCCGTGCGCAGGTGAACTGGGTGCCGCTGACGCGTGACGGCGGTCAGATGCTGGGCCGCAAATACCAGCTGTACGATCTGACCGCCGATCGCGATGCGCGTTTTAATTAAATCGTAGCGCGGGGTTAAACCCGCGCCATTTAACGGTGCGCATTAATGCGCACCCTACGTGAACCATGTAGGGTCGCCATTGATGGCGACCGCCTGCCAGCATTTCATTGCGCGCGCTCTACGCCGGCAATTCATCAATCCGCGTCGTAGCCCAAATTCGGCGCCAGCCAGCGCTCCACGTCCTGACACGCTCATGCCTTTACGCAGCGCGTAATCTTCGATCTGATCGCGCTGCAGTTGCGCCACGGCGAAGTACTTGCTGTCCGGATGGCTGAAGTACCAGCCGGAAACCGAGGCGCCCGGCCACATGGCGAACGATTCGGTGAGCTTCATGCCGGTATGGGCTTCCACATCCAGCAGCTGCCAGATGGTGCCCTTTTTCGGTGTGCTCCGGGCAGGCCGGATAGCCCGGCGCCGGGCGAATGCCCTGGTAGTTTTCGCGGATCAGCTCCTCGTTGCTGAGGTTTTCATTCGCCGCATAGCCCCAGTGCACCTTACGCACGCGCTCGTGCAGGTACTCGGCGAACGCTTCCGCCAGGCGATCGGCAATCGCTTTCACCATGATTTTGTTGTAATCATCGTGCTGCGCTTCGAACGCGTCCGCCAGCGCATCTTCTTCCAGCCCGCCGGTCACGGCAAACGCGCCGATATAGTCGGCTTTACCGCTCAGCTTCGGCGCGACAAAATCGGCCAGACAGTAGTTGGCAAAGCCCACTTTTTCGGTTTGCTGACGCAGATGATGGCTGACCGCCAGCACGTGGGTGCGGGTTTCATCACGGTAGATTTCGATGTCATCGCCCACGCGGTTCGCCGGGAACAGGCCCACCACGCCGCGCGGGTTGAGGGTTTTCTCCGCGCTCAGCTTGTCGAGCATGTCGTTGGCATCTTTAAACAGGCGCTTCGCCTCTTCGCCCACCACCTCATCTTCCAGGATGCGCGGATATTTGCCCGCCAGCGACCAGGTCATAAAGAACGGCGTCCAGTCGATGTAGTTGCGCAGCGTTTCGATGCTGGCCGTCACTTCCTGCACGCCCGGACGATGCGCCACCGGTGGCGTATAGCTGGACCAGTCAAAGGCCAGATCGTTATCGCGCGCCGCCTGCAGCGTCACCGGCGGGGTGCGCGGTTTTTTGCGCGCGTGCTGAATGCGGACGGTTTCGTACTCTTTGCGGGTGCGCGCCACAAACTCGTCGCGCTGGGTGTCGGAGAGCAGCGCGGAGACCACGCCCACGGTGCGCGAGGCGTTCTGCACGTAGACCGTCGGGCCGCTGTAGTTCTGCTCGATCTTCACCGCCGTGTGCGCTTTCGAGGTGGTGGCGCCGCCAATCAGCAGCGGAATGGTAAAGCCCTGACGCTCCATCTCCTTAGCCACGTTGACCATCTCGTCCAGCGACGGGGTGATCAGGCCGGAAAGGCCGATGAGGTCGGCATTCACCTCGCGCGCGGTCTTCAGGATTTTCTCCGCCGGCACCATCACGCCCAGGTCGATGATTTCGTAGTTGTTGCACTGCAGCACCACGCCGACGATGTTCTTGCCGATGTCGTGCACGTCGCCCTTCACCGTGGCGATCACGATCTTGCCGTTGCTGCGGCCGGCCTCTTTGCTCGCCTCGATAAAGGGAATCCAGGTAGGCCACGGCCTGCTTCATCACGCGCGCGGATTTCACCACCTGCGGCAGGAACATCTTGCCCTCGCCGAACAGGTCGCCGACCACGTTCATGCCGGCCATCAGCGGGCCTTCGATCACCTCGATCGGACGCGCTGCAGCCTGGCGCGCTTCCTCGGTGTCCTGCTCGATAAACTCGGTGATGCCTTTCACCAGCGAATATTCCAGGCGCTTCTCCACGTCCCAGCTGCGCCATTCGGCCTGCTGAACGTTGTCCTGCTCACCCTCGCCTTTGTTGCCGCGGTATTTCTCCGCCAGCGCCAGCAGGCGCTCGGTGGCATCGTCGCGGCGGTTGAGGATCACGTCCTCGACCGCGTCGCGCAGCTCGGCCGGCAGGTCGTCGTAAATCGCCAGCTGGCCGGCGTTGACGATGCCCATGTCCATGCCGTTGCGGATGGCGTAGTAGAGGAACACGGCGTGGATCGCCTCGCGCACCGGGTCGTTGCCGCGGAACGAGAACGACACGTTGGACACGCCGCCGGAGATCAGCGCATGCGGCAGCTTCGCGTTTGATGTCTTCACAGGCGCCGATGAAGTCCACCGCGTAGTTGTTGTGCTCTTCGATGCCGGTGGCGACGGCGAAGATGTTCGGGTCGAAGATGATGTCTTCCGGCGGGAAGCCCACCTCTTCGGTCAGGATGTTGTAGGCGCGGCGGCAGATCTCGATTCCTTGCGCGCGCGGGTATCGGCCTGGCCCACTTCGTCGAAGGCCATCACCACCACGGCGGCGCCGTAGCGGCGGACCACTTTGCGCGCGTGCGCAATAAAGGGCTCGACGCCTTCCTTCATCGAGATGGAGTTGACGATGCCTTTGCCCTGAATGCACTTCAGGCCTTTCTCGATCACCTCCCACTTGGAGGAGTCGATCATGATCGGCACGCGGGCGATGTCCGGCTCACCGGCGATCAGGTTGAGGAAGCGCACCATGGCCGCTTCGGCGTCGAGCATGCCCTCGTCCATGTTGATGTCGATGATCTGCGCGCCGCTTTCCACCTGCTGGCGGGCCACGTCCAGCGCTTCGCTGTACTTCTCTTCTTTGATCAGGCGCTTGAACTTGGCCGAGCCGGTGACGTTGGTGCGCTCGCCCACGTTCACGAACAGGCTGACGCGCCGAATGGTCAACGGCTCAAGGCCGGACAGGCGACAGGCCACCGGGAATCTCCGGCAGCGGCCGCGGCGGCACGCCCGCGACCGCATGCCTGCTCATGGCCGCGATGTGCTCCGGCGTGGTGCCGCAGCAGCCGCCGACGATATTGAGGAAGCCGGCGCGCGCCCACTCGCGGATCTGCGCCGCCATGGTGGCCGCATCCAGGTCGTATTCGCCGAAGGCGTTCGGCAGACCGGCGTTGGGGTGGGCGGTGACGTAGCATTCCGCGATGCGCGACAGCTCCTGCACGTACTGGCGCAGTTCGTCCGGCCCCAGCGCGCAGTTCAGGCCGAAGGAGAGCGCTTCGGCGTGGCGCAGCGAGTTATAAAAGGCTTCGGTGGTCTGGCCGGACAGGGTACGGCCGGAGGCGTCGGTGATGGTGCCGGAGATCATGATCGGCAGCGTCAACGCCCAGCGCCTCGAACTCCTCTGTCACCGCGAAAATCGCGGCTTTGGCGTTGAGGGTGTCGAAGACGGTTTCGATCAGGATCAGGTCGGCACCGCCTTCCACCAGCGCTTTGGTCGATTCGCGGTAGGCCTCCACCAGCTGGTCGAAGGTGATGTTGCGAAACGCCGGGTCGTTCACGTCCGGTGAAATCGAGCAGGTGCGGTTGGTCGGGCCCAGCACGCCGGCAACGTAGCGCGGCTTGTCCGGCGTGCGGGCCGTCCACGCGTCGGCGCAGGCGCGCGCCAGCTTCGCCGCTTCAAAGTTGATCTCCGCCGACAGGGATTCCATCTGGTAATCCGCCATGGCGATGGTGGTCGAGTTGAAGGTGTTGGTTTCGAGGATATCGGCGCCCGCCTCGAAGTAGGCGTTGTGGATGTCCTGAATCACGTCCGGCTTGCTGAGCACCAGCAGGTCGTTGTTGCCTTTCAGGTCGCAGGGCCAGTCGGCGAAGCGCTCGCCGCGGAAATCGTCCTCATCCAGACGGTAGCTCTGGATCATGGTGCCCATGCCGCCGTCCAGCATCAGGATTCGTTCATTTAACTGCGCACGCAGTTGCTCTACTTTGCTGCTCACACTTGCTCCCGACAACGCTCATACGCTGAACAAAAGGCTGCGTTCCATACTGGCACAATCTCGCAGGGTGGAAAAGTCACACTGCGGTAACATGAGACATGTTCACCATCACTCCTCCGATCAGTCAGGATAAGCGGTTGCAAATCCACCAAATAAAACGAAAATGATTTCCACGATACAGAAAAAGGAGATCGTCATGGTCGCGACCGTTCCCGCTAAACGCGGCAGAAAACCTGCCGCCACCACTGCCGCACAACCGGCGGACAGGTTCAATCGCTCACGCGCGGTTTGAAGCTGCTGGAGTGGATTGCCGAGTCGCACGGCAGCGTGGCCCTGACGGAGCTGGCCCAGCAGGCTGGCCTGCCGAACTCCACCACGCACCGCCTGCTGACCACCATGCAGCAGCTGGGCTTTGTGCGTCAGGTGGGCGAGCTGGGGCACTGGGCGGTGGGCGCGCATGCGTTTATCGTCGGCAGCAGCTTCCTGCAGAGCCGCAACCTGCTGGCGATTGTGCATCCGATTCTGCGCAAGCTGATGGAAGAGTCCGGCGAGACGGTGAATCTGGCGGTGCTGGACCAGAGCGACCATCAGGCGATTATCATCGACCAGGTGCAGTGTACGCAGCTGATGCGTATGTCCGCACCGATTGGCGGCAAGCTGCCGATGCACGCGTCCGGTGCGGGGAAAGCGTTTCTGTCGCAGCTGAGCGAGGAGCAGGTGACGGGGCTGCTGCACCGTAAAGGGCTGCACGCCTATACCCACGCCACGCTGGTGTCGCCCGGTGCATCTGAAAGAAGATCTGGCGTTGACCCGCAAGCGCGGCTATTCGTTTGACGATGAGGAACATGCCCTGGGCCTGCGCTGCCTGGCGGCCTGTATTTTTGACGAGCACCGCGAGCCGTTTGCCGCCATCTCCATCTCCGGCCCCATCTCGCGTATGACCGACGACCGCGTGACCGAGCTGGGTGCGCTGGTGATTAAGGCGGCGAAAGAGGTGACGCTGGCGTATGGTGGGATTCGTTAGGATTGAGTGCGGTCTGATGCCCTCACCCCGGCCCTCTCCCACAGGGAGAGGGAGAAAACATGATGCCCTTACCCTGCGGGAGAGGGAGAAAACCGGATGCAAAACCGCTGTTTACGACGGTAGGCGTACACATCTTCCACATGCCCGTTTTTGATCCGCGTTTGCAGCCCGCGCCAGTAGCTGGCACGAAACAGATCGGCATGCATCTCTTCAAATAATGGCCCAATACGCGGGTCGGCGCACAGCCAGTGGCGAAACTCCTCGGGAAAGACATCACCCGGTGAGACGCTGTACCACGGCTCGCCGGAGAGTTCATCTTCCGGGTAACGGGGCGGCGGGATATCGCGAAAATTCACCTCCGTCATATAGCAAATTTCATCGTAATCATAGAATACGACTCGCCCGTGACGGGTGACGCCGAAGTTTTTAAACAGCATATCGCCCGGGAAAATATTGGCGGCGGCAAGCTGGCGAATCGCGTTGCCGTATTCTTCAATGGCATCTCTTAAAGCCTGACCGTCGGACTGCTCAAGCCAGATATTGAGCGGCACCATGCGGCGCTCAATGTAGAGATGGCTAATCACGATTTTGTCGCCAAGATCGGTGATTTTCGCAGGCGCTTCCTGCATCAAAAGCGTCATGAGCGCCGGGTCAATCTGCTGTTTATCCAGCACAAAGTTTTCGAATTCCTGGGTATCCGCCATCCGCCCGACGCGATCGTGCTCTTTAACCAGCTGATAGCAGGCGCGGACGTGCGCGGCGGTCATCTCTTTCTGCGGCGCGAATCTGTCCTTAATTACCTTAAAGACCCGGTCAAAGCCCGGCAGCGTAAACACCAGCATCACCATGCCGCGAATGCCGGGCGCTTCGATAAACTGCTCATCAGCGGTAGTGACATAACGCAGGTATTCCCGGTAGCTTTCCGTTTTAGCGTGCTTCTGGCAGCCAATAGCCATATACAGCTCGGCAGTGGTTTTGCCCGGTAGGATCTCGCGCAGCCACTCCACCAGCGCGGCAGGTAACGGGGCATAGACCATAAAATAGGAACGGGCGAAGCCAAACACGATGCTGGCCTCGGCGCTGGTGGTCAGGCAGGTATCGACAAACAGTTCCCCGCCGTCGGTGCGGTGAATGGGCAGCAGAAACGGCACAATGGCCGTCGTCGTAACCAGTTTGCCCACCAGCCAGGCGGCTTTATTGCGGTAGAAAAGCTCATTGGCCACCTGCAAATGGCTATGGCTGAGCACCTCCGCGCCGAAGGTTTCGTTGAGATGGGTGTGAATATAACCGATATCCCGGGCTTTATTCTCCCAGGGCAGGCGCAGCGGCAGATCCGTTAAGACGCGGTGCAGAAGCTTTTCCCAGCCGCGCTCGGGAAAGAAATCTTTCGCCAGCGGACGTGGGATGGTTCGAAAGCGTCGCTCGGGCTGGGAGCTGAAGATAAATAACCGCTCAGGAGATAATGAGCGGTGGTCAAATAACCGGCAATAGACGGAGTTGAAAAAGCTCTCCGCAATCTCGAAGCGAGGGTAGTCGGGTAACAGATGGGTGTAATGCTCTTTCACGCGCAGTAAAAATTCCGCGTCCGGGCTTTTACCGTCGGTAATACAGCGCAGCTGCTCCACCACCAGACCCACGTGGTGGTCGTAGAGATGGATACGCTGCTTCATGGCCTGCTGAACCGCATGCCAGTCTGCATGTTCAAAGCGCTGCTGCGCGCCGGATGTCACTTCAAGAAAACGACCATACTGGGCATCGAAGCCCTGCAAAATAGTTTGGGCAATCAGTAATTCCAGGCCACGGCGACATCGACATATCTCCGGCAAGCGTGAGCCAGTGAAACGGTGCGCCATGCTGCGCACCGGGAGTACGCTGATCAGAACTGTGCTTCTTCCGTTGAACCCGTTAAGGCGGTGACGGAGGAGGTGCCGCCCTGAATAATCGTGGTCACATTATCAAAGTAGCCGGTGCCCACCTCCTGCTGGTGAGAGACGAAGGTGTAGCCGTCTTTGCCCGCGGCAAATTCCGGCTGCTGCACCTTCTCAACGTAGTGCTTCATGCCCTCGCCCTGCGCATAGGCGTGCGCCAGGTCGAACATGTTGAACCACATGCTGTGGATGCCTGCCAGGGTGATGAACTGGTATTTGTAGCCCATGTCGGACAGCTGCTGCTGGAAGCTGGCGATGGTTTTGTCGTCCAGCTTTTTCTGCCAGTTGAAGGACGGCGAGCAGTTGTAGGCCAGCAGTTTGCCCGGGTACTTCGCGTGAATAGCATCGGCAAAGCGTTTTGCCAGCGCCAGATCCGGCGTGGAGGTTTCACACCACACCAGGTCCGCGTAAGGCGCGTACGCCAGGCCGCGGCTGATCGCCTGTTCAATGCCGGCATGGGTGCGGTAGAAGCCTTCGCTGGTGCGCTCGCCGGTAATGAATTCGCTGTCGTACGGGTCGCAGTCAGAGGTGATCAGGTCCGCCGCGTCCGCATCGGTACGGGCAATCACCAGCGTCGGCACGCCGAGCACGTCAGCAGCCAGACGCGCGGCAACCAGCTTCTGAATCGCTTCCTGAGTCGGAACGAGCACCTTACCGCCCATGTGTCCGCATTTTTTCACTGACGCCAGTTGGTCTTCGAAGTGAACGGCCGCTGCACCGGCCTCAATCATCGATTTCATCAACTCAAAGGCGTTCAGCACGCCGCCGAAACCCGCTTCTGCATCCGCGACGATCGGCAGGAAGTAGTCAATAAAGCGCGGATCGTTTGGCTCGATACCTGCCGCCCACTGGATCTGATCCGCACGGCGGAAGGTGTTGTTGATCCGATCCACGACCGACGGCACGGAGTTAGCCGGATAGAGCGACTGATCCGGGTACATGCTGGAGGCCAGGTTGGCGTCCGCCGCGACCTGCCAGCCGGAGAGGTAGATAGCTTCAATACCGGCCTTCGCCTGCTGCAGCGCCTGACCGCCGGTCAGCGCGCCGAGGCTGTTGATATAGCCCTTTTTGGCGCCACCGTGCAGCAGCTTCCACATTTTCGCCGCACCGTTCTGTGCCAGCGTGCATTCCGGGTTGACCGAGCCGCGTAATTTCACCACGTCCTCCGCGCTGTAAGGACGGCGGATGCCTTCCCAGCGAGGTTGTGTCCACTCTTTCTTTAACTCTTCGATTTGTTGGGTACGGGTTTTCATGTGCAGATGCTCCATATTGTTATGTGGTGAGTTACGCCAGGAAGCGGTAGCCCGGCAGGGTCAGGAAGTCGATTAAGTCATCTGATGTGGTGATTTGCTCCATCAGGCGCGCTGCGTCGTCAAAGCGTCCGCTGCTGAAGCGGTGTTCGCCCAGCTCGTCCTGGATGACCCGCATCTCTTCGGCCAGCATCTGGCGGAACAGGGATTTGGTCACCGGCTTGCCGTTGCTGAGCGTTTTTTGATGGTGGATCCACTGCCAGATGGAGGTACGAGAGATTTCCGCCGTGGCGGCATCTTCCATCAGGCCGTAGATAGGCACGCAGCCGTTGCCGGAGATCCACGCCTCGATGTACTGGACCGCGACGCGGATATTGGCACGCATGCCCTCTTCCGTACGCTCACCTGCGCATGGCGCCAGCAGCTGTTCTTCAGCCGTTGGGGCATCTTCTTCGCGCGTGACAAACAGCTGGTTTTTGTTATCGCCGAGCACGCGGTTGAAGACCTCCATCGCCGTATCGGCCAGACCCGGATGTGCAATCCACGTGCCGTCGTGGCCGTTACGCGCTTCAAGCTCTTTGTCGGCTTTCACCTTGTTGAGCACCTGATTGTTGCGCTCAGCGTCTTTGCTCGGGATAAACGCCGCCATGCCGCCCATCGCAAAGGCACCGCGCTTGTGGCAGGTTTTGATCAGCAGACGCGAGTAGGCGCTCAGGAACGGTTTATCCATGGTCACGACCTGGCGATCCGGCAGTACGCGATCGGGGTAGTTTTTCAGCGTTTTGATGTAGCTGAAAATATAGTCCCAGCGTCCGCAGTTCAGGCCGACAATGTGGTCACGCAGGGCGTGCAGAATTTCATTCATCTGGAACACGGCAGGCAGCGTTTCAATCAGCAGCGTGGCCTTGATGGTGCCGCGCGGCAGGTTGAAACGATCTTCCGCGTAGCTGAATACTTCACTCCACCAGGCCGCTTCCTGCCAGGCCTGGGTTTTTGGCAGATAGAAATAGGGGCCGCTGCCTTTCGCCAGCAGGTTTTTGTAGTTGTGGAAGAAATAGAGCGCAAAATCAAACAGGCTGCCCGGAATGGCTTCCCCACGCCAGGTGACATGTTTTTCAGGCAGGTGCAGGCCGCGAACGCGGCAGATCAGCACCGCCGGGTTCGGTTTGTAACTGGTAAATTTTACCGGCTTCGTTGGTATAGCTGATGGTGCCGTTCACGGCGTCGCGCAGGTTGATCTGCCCGTCGATCACTTTGTGCCAGTTCTGGCGCCAGCGAATCTTCAAAATCGGCCATAAAGACTTTGACGTTGGCGTTCATGGCGTTGATCACCATTTTGCGCTCTACCGGACCGGTGATCTCAACGCGACGATCCTGTAAATCTTCAGGGATGCCGCGGATTTTCCACTCACCATGCCGAATGGAAGCGGTTTCCGAAATGAAACCAGGCAACTTGCCATCGTCAATTTCCTGCTGCTGATGAATGCGCGCCGCCAGCAGCTTATTGCGCTGTGGCGTAAAGCGGGTCACCAGTTCAGTCAGAAATTCTACCGCTTCCGCCGTCAACACTTGCTGTTCTTGCTCGCCATACGGCTGGGTAAAGGCCAGTTCATCGACCGTCGTTGCCTGTTGAGTCATTACTCTGCTCCTCATCAAAGATCCAAATTCACATCCCCAATGCGAACGAAAGATCGTTGTGTTGGGTAGTTTTCGCTCAGCAGAATTAAGACTATATCTATTTTTTTCTAAAATCAAAAACAATTTCCATTTTAGTTGTTTATCGCAATTAATTTATATGATTTAACTGTAATTTAATCCCACGAAATAAAGGCAATACGTTCCATCGGATGAGAAAAAAGGCACAAGAAGGCGCCTGATTTGAACAGCGGCTGAAACGGCGGTTTAAACGCGTTGTTAGTGCAGAAGATTACTCCAGCGTCGGATTCATGTGACGCAGATCGTATGGCGTTATCTGGTAGACGTAATAGTTGAGCCAGTTGGTAAACAGCAAATTCCCGTGGCTGCGCCAGGTGGCTCGCGGTTTGTTTTGCGGGTCGTCTTTCGGGAAATAGTTGTACGGTACATCCGGATTAAGACCCGCTTCGACATCACGGAAATACTCTGACGCAAGGGTATGCGGATCGTACTCAGGATGCCCGGTCACAAAGGCAATCCGTTTATCTTTGCTGGCAAACAGATAGGCATCGCTCCATCTTCTGTTTCGGCCAGGATCTCCAGATCGGTGTAGTCACGAATCAGCTGGGCCGGGAAATCGGCGTAGCGAGAATGCGGGGCCAGGAAGGAGTCATCAAACCCGCGCGTCAGCAGCGCGTGAGGATGAAGAATGTGGTGTTCGTATACGCCGGAGAGCTTTTCAGTGCGGGTCTGTTTGGGAATGCCATAGAGAATGTTGAGTGCGGCCTGTACCGCCCAACAGACAAACAGCGTGGACGTGACGTGATCTTTTGCCCACTCCAGCACCTGTTTGATCTGCGGCCAGTAGGCGACATCGTTAAATTCCACCAGGCCCAGCGGCGCGCCGGTGACAATCAGTCCGTCGAAGTTTTCCCCCTGAATATCGTCGAAGTTACAGTAGAAGTTGTTCAGATGCTCAGAGGGCGTGTTACGCGACTCACGGGCATCGATACGCAGCAGCTGAATATCGACCTGCAGCGGGGAGTTCGACAGCAGACGCAGGAACTGGTTTTCTGTTTCGATCTTTTTTGGCATCAGATTGAGGATAAGCACCTTCAGCGGGCGAATTTCCTGAACTGTCGCGCGCGAAGTCGTCATCACAAAGACGTTTTCTTCACGCAAGAAATTGACGGCTGGTAGCTCGTCCTGCACCCGAATCGGCATAACCTAATATCCTCACAGCATACGTATAAACGTTTAGACATCCAGATAGCCAACGATACCCAGAAATGGTTTGAATGTCGAGTCTGCAAGCGGTAGAGGTGAGAAAGTTTCAAGGATTGAGCGGCAATGGCCGCGAGCGCCGCGCGGTGAGCAGCAGCAATAAGGTCGGGAAAAGAGCGCGTTAGAATTTTTTCAGGATTAAATAAGTCGTTATGGAGGGGGTTTTTGGCGGGAAATTTGCCGGAGTACGGACGTA
>JBCNOW010000018.1:0-13101 GCA_039593635.1 Enterobacterales bacterium | reverse complement strand
ACTGCAAACGAAAAAGTAAATATATGCGAGCGTTGCGCAAACGTTTTCGTTAAAATGCTCGCGCTTAACATAAGGATGCCCCGTCAGGTGTGTTAGATGAGTTTTTCACTTCAGGAGAGAAAATTAAGCCTGATCTAACGCTCTCTGTAATCGTGAAATCCAGGGGATTTACCATGCAACAACGTCGTCCAGTCCGCCGCGCTCTGCTCAGTGTTTCTGATAAAGCCGGTATCGTCGAATTCGCTCAGGCACTTTCCGCACGTGGTGTGGAGCTGCTTTCCACAGGCGGTACCGCTCGCCTGTTAGCAGATAAAGGTCTGCCGGTAACCGAAGTGTCCGATTACACCGGTTTCCCGGAAATGATGGATGGACGCGTCAAAACCCTGCACCCGAAAGTCCACGGCGGTATTCTGGGCCGTCGCGGTCAGGACGACGCCATTATGGAACAGCACGACATCGCGCCGATCGACATGGTGGTCGTTAACCTCTATCCGTTTGCCCAGACCGTTGCCCGCGAAGGCTGCTCTCTGGAAGATGCCGTAGAGAACATTGATATCGGCGGCCCGACCATGGTGCGCTCCGCGGCCAAGAACCATAAAGATGTGGCCATCGTGGTGAAGAGCAGCGACTACGACGCCATTATTAATGAGATGGATGCCAACGAAGGGTCGCTGACGCTGGAAACCCGTTTCGACCTCGCCATCAAAGCCTTCGAACACACCGCCGCGTACGACAGCATGATCGCCAACTACTTCGGTAGCCTGGTGCCGGCCTACCACGGTGAAAGCAAAGAGCCTTCTGGCCGCTTCCCGCGCACCCTGAACCTGAACTTCATTAAGAAGCAGGATATGCGTTACGGTGAGAACAGCCACCAGCAGGCTGCCTTCTATATAGAAGAAGAGGTAAAAGAAGCCTCTGTTGCGACCGCTCAGCAGGTTCAGGGCAAAGCGCTCTCCTATAACAACATTGCCGACACCGACGCCGCGCTGGAATGCGTGAAAGAGTTCAGCGAGCCAGCCTGCGTTATCGTTAAGCACGCCAACCCATGCGGCGTCGCGGTAAGCACCTCTATTCTGGATGCCTACGATCGCGCCTACAAAACCGACCCGACCTCCGCATTCGGCGGTATTATTGCATTCAACCGCGAGCTGGATGCTGAGACCGCGCAGGCCATTATCTCCCGCCAGTTTGTCGAAGTGATCATCGCGCCGTCCGCGTCCGAAGAAGCGCTGAAAATCACCTCGGCGAAACAGAACGTGCGCGTACTGGTTTGCGGCCAGTGGGCGGAGCGCGTGCCGGGCCTGGACTTCAAGCGCGTGAACGGCGGTCTGCTGGTTCAGGACCGCGATCTGGGGATGGTGACAGAAGCCGACCTGCGCGTGGTGACTAAACGTCAGCCGAGCGAACAGGAACTGCGTGACGCGCTGTTCTGCTGGAAGGTCGCCAAGTTCGTCAAATCCAACGCCATTGTCTACGCCAAAGAGAACATGACCATCGGGATAGGCGCCGGCCAGATGAGCCGCGTTTACTCCGCGAAAATTGCGGGCATTAAAGCAGGCGATGAAGGTCTGGAAGTGAAAGGCTCCGCCATGGCTTCTGACGCCTTCTTCCCGTTCCGTGACGGTATCGACGCGGCCGCTGCTGTGGGCATCACCTGTGTGATCCAGCCTGGCGGTTCAATCCGTGATGACGAAGTGATTGCCGCTGCCGACGAGCATGGCATCGCAATGATCTTCACCGACATGCGCCACTTCCGCCATTAATTCCCGGAGCAGAAAATGAAAGTATTAGTGATTGGTAACGGCGGGCGCGAGCACGCTCTGGCGTGGAAAGCGGCGCAGTCTCCGCTGGTTGATACCGTCTTTGTGGCACCGGGTAACGCCGGTACCGCGCTGGAACCCGCGCTGCAGAACGTGGCTATCGGCGTGACCGATATTCCGGCGCTGCTGAGCTTTGCGCAGCAGCGAGAAAATCGACCTGACCATTGTCGGCCCGGAAGCGCCGCTGGTGATTGGCGTGGTTGACGCGTTCCGCGCCGCCGGCCTGAAAATCTTCGGCCCAACGGAGGGTGCCGCGCAGCTGGAAGGCTCTAAAGCCTTCACCAAAGATTTCCTCGCGCGCCACAAGATCCCGACGGCGGAATACCAGAACTTCACCGAGGTGGAGCCCGCCCTGGCCTACCTGCGTGAGAAAGGCGCGCCGATCGTCATCAAAGCCGACGGTCTGGCCGCGGGCAAAGGCGTGATCGTCGCGATGACGCTGGAAGAAGCCGAAGCCGCGGTGCACGATATGCTGGCCGGCAACGCCTTTGGCGACGCGGGCCACCGCATCGTGATCGAAGAGTTCCTCGACGGTGAAGAGGCCAGCTTTATCGTGATGGTCGACGGCGAGCACGTTCTGCCGATGGCCACCAGCCAGGATCACAAGCGCGTGGGCGATGGCGATACCGGGCCGAACACCGGCGGGATGGGCGCCTACTCCCCTGCTCCGGTGGTGACCGACGAGGTGCACCAGCGCACCATGGACCGCATCATCTGGCCTACCGTGAAAGGGATGGCGGCGGAAGGCAATACCTACACCGGTTTCCTGTATGCCGGTCTGATGATCGACAAAGCAGGGCAACCCGAAGGTGATCGAATTCAACTGCCGCTTCGGCGATCCGGAAACGCAGCCGATCATGCTGCGCATGAAGTCCGATCTGGTGGAGCTGTGCCTGGCCGCCTGCGAAGGCAAGCTGGACGAGAAAACCTCAGAGTGGGATGAGCGCGCGTCTCTGGGCGTGGTGATGGCTGCGGGCGGTTATCCGGGCGACTACAGCACCGGCGATGAGATCCACGGCCTGCCGCTGGAAGAAGTGCCGGACGGTGCGAAGGTGTTCCACGCCGGCACCAAACGCTGAAGGACGACCAGGTGCTCACCAACGGCGGCCGCGTGCTGTGCGCCACCGCGCTGGGCCATACCGTGGCAGAAGCGCAGAAGCGCGCCTATGCGCTGATGGCGGATATTCACTGGAACGGCAGCTTCAGCCGCCAGGATATCGGTTACCGCGCGATTAACCGCAAGTAAGCCCCCGGCGGCGGCCAGCTGGTCGCCGCTAAAAATCAGGCTCTTTCGGCTGCCAGCGGCACTCATCTTCCGGCGTGGCACGCAGCAGCTGAATCCCCTCTGGCGCTTCCAGCCACGACAGGGTAATCGGCTGTTGCTGCCCCTGCTGCTGTCGATACAGCGTTGCCAGCGTGTCGCGATCGAACGCCACATTCACCTGCTGCCCCTCACAGCCACGAACCTGCGTACCGCCCTGCCAGCGCCCCTGCCGCAGCACTACCCGCCCCTCACGCAGCGCATCGCTGGTCTGCGCCAGCATGCGCTGCGCGTCAAACCGGTACAGCTCGACGCTGTCGGCGCTGACGGCTTCTCGCCGGCCAGCCAGCTGTCGCTGCATAAAGCTCAGCTCGCCCCGATCGTCAAAACGCACGCTTACGTCGTCCGGCTGCTGGCCAGTGACGTTCAGTTCCACATCAGCGACAGTTAGGTATCCGCCTTGCCAGCGCGATAGTCGCTGGGGAAGTGTTCCCGGCTGATGCCACTGACTAAGGGGTGTAGACAGTACGCAGATGGACGGCTTCGTGGTCACCGCCGGAATCTTTACGCCAGATCCGCACCGCGCCCCGGTCGTCCGCATAGCCGCTGGCGGTGAAAGCCGGAAGATCGGGAGTGGTACTGCAGCCGGTGAGTAATACCCCGAGGAGGATGGCGCAGAGGCGCTGAGGAGAGATGTTCAGCATAGCAGGCCCCGGTAACAAAAAGGGGCGAAACCGCCCCTTCTTTTAAACCGTTTTCACTGCCACGCGGTCTTACTTAACAGCGTCTTTCAGTGCTTTACCAGAAACAAATGCCGGCACGTTAGCTGCGGCGATTTTGATTTCTTTACCGGTCTGCGGGTTGCGGCCAGTACGCTCAGCGCGGTGGTTCACTTTGAAGGTACCGAAACCAACCAGTTGTACAGCATCGCCTTCTTTCAGAGACTCAGTAATAGCAGCCAGGGTAGATTCCAGAGCAGCTTTAGCCTGCGCTTTAGACAGATCAGCCTTGTCTGCAATTACATCAATCAGTTGAGTCTTGTTCATAAGTTATCCTTTCAATGTGTTTATCGCTTGCTAAGCATCGAGTGCGACGGAAATGCCAAAAAAGCACTCTCCTGCATACACGCACCGATAGCCACTTTTTTTCGCCCCCCAAATGTAGACCAGACGGGGGGCAGAAGGGAAGCGTCCAGGCGCGACAAAACAGGCGTTAAATCACGTTTTGTTGTCTCATTGCTGAAAAATTATACCAATATTGCTCTCGCCGGCCTCACGCAGGTCCGCACGCAGCCCTTTGATCAGCTCAATATCGCGTTCTTCACACTCTGCCAGCAGGCGGAAAATTTCCCACTGGATATCCCATTCCTGCTCAACTACGGCCGGGTTGGCACGCAGCTCTTCGTCGGTCATTTCACGACCTGCCTGGGTCATTTCCAGCATCGCCACGGTGGTGATCGACGTCTTGCTGACTTCGATGGCGTGCTCCAGCGTTTCACCGCTCAGACGAGAGTGGAGCAGTTCGCTTAACGCCACGCAGGCATCAATCGCCGGGTAAACGCCGTACAGGTCAAAATCATCCGCAGCCGGGATCGCCTCTTCCAGCTTCTCCAGCTGGGAGTCGAAGTTCACCTTCGCGTCTTTCACCGTCAGCGTTTCCCAGATCAGGTCGAGGATGCGGCGATAAAGCTGCGCTTCGCCAAACTCCGTCTGCTGACAGAACGCGGCCGTAGTTGGGATACATGCGCTCGCACAGACAAGCCATAAAGGTCACGTGCTGCCAGCTTTCCAGCTTCTCCAGGCGCAGATGAATCGGGTTTTGTAACATGATGATGTCTCGAATCGAAAATTAGCGGCGGCAGTTTACCTCAAAAGCCGCACACAATCAGCGTTGCGCGAATTTCCTGCCAACGAACAAAAGCCGGACGGCCAGGAGGCCACGGCGTCCGCCCAGCGCGTCGGCTCCGGCAAACGGTAGCCCTTCATGCAGCGCTGCAACCCACGCCAGGGCGCTGTCCATACTGACCCGGTGCCCGGTGGCGATAAACAGCGGGTTACAGCGCGCCTTGCTGCGCCAGACCCACGCCAGCTGCTCGCCTTTATCCATCAGCGGCGCCGGCGGCCCGGTGCCGCATCCAGGCTCGAGCGGCTCAAACGTGCCGCACAGGCGCTTTTTCGCAACGCCGATGGTCGGCACATCCACCAGCAGCCCAAAGTGGCTGGCAACGCCCAGGCGGCGCGGATGGGAAATGCCGTGTCCATCGACAAACAGCAGATCAGGTTTTTGCGAGAGTTGCTGCCACGCCGCCAGCAGCGCGGGATATTCGCGAAAGGAGAGAAAACCCGGAATATACGGCATGGTGGTCGCGATACGCGCCACCTTGTACTCCACCAGCTCAAGCGAAGGGTATTTCAGTACCACCATCGCCGCTCGCGTCACTTCCCCGCCCTGCTCAAACCCGACATCGGCTCCGCCAATGTACTGCGGAGGATCCGTATCCAGACGATCCTCGCGGATCACCGATGACGGCCAGTTCGATTTGTTGCTGAGCGCGTAGCGACGCGAGATCCATAACCACTCCTTACTTGTGATACTGGGCAGAAAGCCGATGCACCGCCTCCACAAATACGCCTGCGTGTTCTGGCGGAACATCCTGATGAATGCCGTGGCCGAGGTTAAACACGTGGCCTTCACCCTGGCCAAAGCCAGCCAGAATAGTCGCCACTTCCTCTTCAATGCGGGCAGGCGGCGCATAGAGCATGGACGGATCCATATTGCCCTGCAGCGCGACTTTGTCGCCCACGCGACGGCGCGCTTCGGCGATATCGGTGGTCCAGTCGAGGCCCAGCGCATCGCAGCCGGTTGCCGCCATCGCTTCCAGCCACTGGCCGCCGCCTTTGGTGAACAGCGTCACCGGCACGCGGCGGCCTTCGTTTTCACGCAGCAGGCCGTCGACGATTTTGTGCATGTAGTAGAGGGAGAACTGCTGATAATCGCGCCCGGTCAGCACGCCGCCCCAGGTATCGAAAATCATCACCGACTGCGCGCCCGCTTTAATCTGCGCGTTCAGATAGAGGGTGACGCTCTTCGCCAGCTTGTCGAGCAGCGCGTGCAGCGCCAGCGGCTCGGCGTACATCATCTTTTTGATCATGGTGAAGGCTTTGCTGCTGCCGCCTTCCACCATATAGGTCGCCAGCGTCCACGGGCTGCCGGAGAAGCCAATCAGCGGCACTTCGCCTTTCAGCTCGCGGCGAATGGTGCGCACGGCGTTCATCACGTAGCCCAGTTCCTGCCTTCCGGATCGGGGATCGGCAGCTTATCCACGTCGGCTTTGCTTGTGATGGGGGAGGGAAGCGCGGGCCTTCGCCGGTTTCAAAATAGAGCCCCAGGCCCATCGCGTCCGGAATGGTGAGAATGTCCGAGAAGAGGATCGCGGCATCCAGCGGGTAGCGGCGCAGCGGCTGGAGCGTGACTTCACAGGCCAGCTCGGCGTTTTTGCACAGCGACATAAAATCACCCGCCTGCGCGCGCGTGGCTTTGTACTCTGGCAGATAGCGCCCCGCCTGGCGCATCATCCACACCGGGGTGACATCAACGGGCTGGCGCAGCAGCGCACGCAGATAACGATCGTTCTTCAGTTCGGTCATTTTTGCAGTTCCTTAAGCGTCATGGCCTCAGTGTAACACTACTCATACTCGGCCCGACACATCGCCACGGTATCTTCTATCAGCCGACGCGCCACGGTGCCCGGCGGCGGCAACAGCGGCAGATCGTCATAGCGATACCAGTTCGCATCCAGCAGCTCTTTCTGATCGATAATGCATCTCGCCGCTGTCATACTCCGCCATAAACGCCGTCATCAGCGACTGCGGGAACGGCCACGGCTGCGAGGTGACGTAACGCAGGTTTTTCACCTTAACGTTCGCTCTCTTCCATCACCTCGCGCGCCACCGCCTGCTCCAGCGTTTCGCCCACTTCGACAAACCCGGCCAGCACGGTGTAGATGCCGTTGCGATGGCGGGTATGCTGCGCCAGCAGGATGGAATCGTCGCGGCGGATCGCGACGATGATGCAGGGGGCGATTTGCGGATAATAACGTTCGCGGCAGTGGCCGCAGAGCAGCGCCCACTCGGTTTTGCTGGGGTGCATGGTATGCCCGCAATAGCCGCAGTACTGATGCGAGCGGTAAAACTCCGCCAGCTGCACGCCCCGCCCCGCGAGCTGGAACAGACCCACATCCTGATCAAGCACCTGGCGAACGGATCCCATATCCTGACGACGCGCTTGTTGGATCAACCACACGGGTTCGCCCTGCCACTCGCCGATCCTCTGCCGCTGCTGCCGGTCCACGAGGTCCAAACGTTTCTGCCGGATAACCATGGGGTAATTCTCCACCGGGCAACCATAATTTTTGTTCGTGAGCTGACGATCCACCAACCCAGATCTGATTTTTCAATAATACGATCCATATCTATTGCACTACCTTCGCTTCAAATAGCACGCTGAAATCCTGATGGTTAGCATTGTGGTTACATCGGATAAATCCAATTCTATAACTCACCTTGCGGAGTCGACCATGTTAAACCAGCTAGAAAGCCTGACGGAGCGCGTTGGAGGAAGTAACAAACTGGTGGATCGCTGGCTACGCGCACGCAAGCATCTCCTCGTGGCTTATTACAATCTGGTCGGTATTAAGCCTGGCAAAGAATCGTTTATGCGGCTGAATGAAAAAGCGCTGGATGATTTTTGTCAGAGCCTGGTCGACTACCTGTCCGACGGCCATTTCAACATTTATGAACGTATTATCCGCGAAATGGAAGGCGACAACGCCGTATTTAGCGGCCAGCAAACTCTATCCGCTGCTGGAAGCCAATACCCAGCAGATCATGGATTACTACGATTCCACGCTCGAGAATGCCATCGATCACGATAACTATCTTGAGTTCCAGCAGGCGCTTTCCGACCTTGGCGAAGCGCTGGAGGAGCGATTCACGCTGGAAGATAAGCTGATTGAGCTCGCCTTGGATAACGACCTGGAGCGCCCGCCGGTGGCCAATGACAGCACCATTGCTCGTCCGGCCTGAACCGCTGCAGTTGTAAAAGACTTGTTATTCAGGAAAAGCCCTTTTATGCTGAATGGGCTTTTTTATTGTCTTTTTAACGACAATCCACAATCAAACTTTGCGATATAAGCGCAGCGTGCAGCAGTCAGTAAAGTCGCTTATCGCGTAAAACGTAAACTTGTCGGAGTGCCCAGCGCCTTAACGCGCGGGCTGAGACCGTTAATTCGGGATCCGCGGAACCTGATCAGGTTAATACCTGCGAAGGGAACAAGAGTAATGTGATCAGCGCGGTGCAGTCAGGCGCCCGGCACCGTTTCTGTTACTCCTTCCGGACTCGTCTGACAAGCCATGTCCTTCACTTTTGGAATGAGCTATGTCTATCGCTAAATTGACCCGTCGCGAACAGCGCGCACAGGCCCAACACTTCATCGATACCCTGGAAGGCACCGCCTTCCCGAACTCGAAACGTATCTACATCACCGGCTCGCAGGCGGATATCCGCGTGCCGATGCGCGAAATTCAGCTTAGCCCGACGCTTATCGGCGGCAGCAAAGAGCATCCGCAGTACGAAGAAAACGAAGCCGTGCCGGTGTATGACACCTCCGGCCCGTATGGCGATCCCTCTGTCGACCATCAACGTCCAGCAGGGTCTGGCAAAGCTGCGCCAGCCGTGGATTGACGCGCGTAACGACTGCGAAGAGCTCAGCGTACGCAGCTCTGCATACACCAAAGAGCGCCTGGCCGACGACGGTCTGGACGAGCTGCGCTTTACCGGCCTGCTGACGCCAAAACGGGCCAAAGCGGGCCGATGCGTGACGCAGTTGCACTATGCACGCCAGGGCATCGTCACGCCGGAGATGGAGTTCATCGCCATCCGCGAAAACATGGGCCGCGAGCGCATCCGCAGCGAAATGCTGTTGCGCCAGCAGCATCCGGGCGAAGGCTTTGGCGCTCGCCTGCCGGAGAACATCACGCCGGAATTCGTGCGCGACGAAGTGGCCCGCGGCCGCGCCATCATCCCCGCCAACATCAACCACCCGGAATCGGAGCCGATGATTATCGGCCGCAACTTCCTGGTGAAGGTCAACGCCAACATCGGCAACTCGGCGGTGAGCTCCTCCATCGAAGAAGAAGTGGAAAAGCTGGTCTGGGCCACGCGCTGGGGCGCGGACACGGTGATGGATCTGTCCACCGGCCAGCTACATCCACGAAACCCGCGAGTGGATCCTGCGCAACAGCCCGGTGCCGATCGGCACCGTGCCGATCTATCAGGCGCTGGAGAAGGTCAACGGCATCGCCGAAGACCTGACCTGGGAGATCTTCCGCGACACGCTGCTGGAGCAGGCCGAGCAGGGCGTGGACTACTTCACCATCCACGCGGGCGTGCTGCTGCGCTACGTGCCGATGACCGCGAAGCGGCTGACCGGCATCGTCTCGCGCGGCGGCTCGATCATGGCGAAGTGGTGCCTGTCGCATCACCAGGAAAACTTCCTCTACGAGCACTTCCGCGAAATCTGCGAAATCATGCAGCCGCCTACGACGTCTCGCTGCTCGCTGGGCGACGGCCTGCGTCCGGGCTCGATTCACGACGCCAACGACGAAGCGCAGTTCGCCGAGCTGCACACGCTGGGCGAGCTGACGAAAATCGCCTGGGAGTACGACGTGCAGGTGATGATTGAAGGCCCCGGCCACGTGCCGATGCAGATGATCCGCCGCAACATGACCGAGCAGCTGGAGCAC
Source organism: Enterobacterales bacterium (assembly GCA_039593635.1). Lineage (GTDB taxonomy): Bacteria > Pseudomonadota > Gammaproteobacteria > Enterobacterales > Enterobacteriaceae > Enterobacter. The sequence goes on along the minus strand of JBCNOW010000018.1, from coordinate 3,217 downwards.
TGCCACGAAGCGCCGTTCTACACGCTGGGCCCGCTGACCACCGATATCGCGCCGGGCTACGACCACTTCACCTCCGGCATTGGCGCGGCGATGATCGGCTGGTTCGGCTGCGCGATGCTCTGCTACGTGACGCCGAAAGAGCACCTGGGCCTGCCGAACAAAGAGGACGTGAAGCAGGGGCTGATTACCTACAAGATCGCCGCCCACGCGGCCGACCTGGCCAAAGGCCACCCCGGCGCGCAGATCCGCGACAACGCCATGTCGAAGGCGCGCTTCGAGTTCCGCTGGGAAGACCAGTTCAACCTGGCGCTCGATCCGCATCACCGCCCGCGCCTACCACGACGAAACCCTGCCGCAGGAATCCGGCAAAGTGGCGCACTTCTGCTCCATGTGCGGGCCGAAATTCTGCTCGATGAAAATCACCCAGGAAGTGCGCGACTACGCCGCCCGCCAGCAGGCCATTGAAGCCCAGCCGATAGCGCTGGGCATGGCGGACATGTCAGAAACCTTCCGCGCCGAAAGGCGGCGAGCTATATCACGCCGCCGATGCCCTGAAAGAGGAAAAATGATGACTGAAGCCTTCCCTGCCACCGCGCCCTTCCGTTTAGGGCTCTATCCGGTGGTGGACAGCGTGGAGTGGATCGAACGCCTGCTGGAGGCCGGCGTTCGCACCCTCCAGCTGCGCATCAAAGATAAGCGCGATGAAGAGGTAGAGGCCGATGTGGTCGCCGCCATCGCGCTGGGACGCCGTTACGACGCGCGTCTGTTTATCAACGATTACTGGCGACTGGCGATTAAGCACCAGGCTTATGGTGTGCATCTGGGTCAGGAGGACCTGGAAACCACCGATCTGAACGCCATCCGCCAGGCCGGCCTGCGCCTTGGCGTGTCAACACACGATGACATGGAGATCGACGTGGCGCTGGCGGCGCGTCCGTCCTACATCGCGCTGGGCCACGTCTTTCCGACGCAAACCAAACAGATGCCCTCTGCGCCGCAGGGGCTGACGCAGCTGGCGCGCCATCTGGCGCGCGCTACAGCCTCCATTACCCGACCGTCGCCATTGGCGGAATCAGCCTTGAACGCGCCCCGGCGGTGCTGGAGACCGGCGTCGGCAGTATCGCCGTCGTCAGCGCCATCACCCAGGCGGCAGACTGGCAGGCCGCCACCCGCCAGCTGCTGGCGCTGGTGGAATCCCCAGAGCATGTCGCAAAAGCGTTGTAACTGACTGCAACGGCGCTAAAAATCCGCGAATACGGCGCGCAAACGGCAGCAGTCAGGGCTGGCGCGAACGGGGACAATCGCTAAAGTGAGCCTGCCCGCTGTCGCTTGCAGCGGGCCAGGGCTGGCTTCCCCGACTCTCTGTCCGGCCCTGCCTTTCCACCGTTATTCTGTCAGGGAGGTGATATGGCGCGTTTCCGCACTGCAGGCCTGCATGGCACGCTCCACGGCTGCGCCGAGGCTGGCAATCGCCTGCTCGGTTTGCTCATTCATTGGCAGACCATAATTGAGGCGCAGGCAGTTGCGATATTTACCCGCCGCCGAAAACAGCGAACCGACCGCCACCTGGATTTTCAGCTCCCGCAGCTCCGCATTCAGCCGCACCGCATCGAAAGCTTCCGGCAGCTCAATCCACATCAGGAAACTGCCCTGCGGCCGCGAGACGCAAATGCCGCAGGGAAAATAGTGGCGCACCCAGCAGCTAAACGTCTCATAGTTACGCTGATACACCTGGCGCATGCGGCGCAAATGCGGCAGGTAATGGCCCTGACGAATAAACTCCGCGACCGCATACTGCGGCTGCGTTGCCGTCGAACCGGTGCCAATATATTTCATGTGCAGTACGCGATCGCGATAGCGTCCCGGCGCGACCCAGCCCACGCGCAAGCCGGGCGCCAGGGTTTTGGAAAACGAGCTGCACAGCAGCACGCGGCCATCCATATCCAGCGATTTGATGGTGATCGGACGCGGATACTCCCACGCCAGCTCGCCGTAAACATCATCTTCAATGATCGCCGCATCAAAGCGCTGCGCCAGCGTCAGCAGCGCGCGCTTACGCGTTTCCGGCATGATAAATCCGAGCGGGTTATTGCAGTTGGGTACCACCACCACCGCTTTGATTGGCCACTGCTCAAACGCCAGCTCCAGCGCCTCAAGGCTGATCCCGCTGACCGCATCGGTAGGGATTTCAATGGCGCGAATGCCCAGACCGCGCAGTGTCTGCATGGTGCCGTGAAACGCCGGCGACTCAACGGCAATGATATCGCCTGGCTCGCACACGGCGCGAATCGACACCGACAGCGCTTCATGGCAACCGGTGGTGATGACAATTTCTTCCGCCGTCAGCTGACAGCCGCTGTCAATTGTCAGCCGCGCAATCTGCTCGCGCAGCGCTGCCACGCCGAGCAGGCTGTCATAGTTGAGCTGATCAATGTCCTGCTTCTGCGCCATGCGGCCCATGATTTTCCACAGCGGCTTGAGCGTCGGCTGGGTCAGGTCCGGCATGCCGCTGCCCAGCTGCAGCACGTCGCCATTAATGCGGCTGCTCAGCAGTTCCAGCACCGATTCCCACTGGGTGATCTCAACCGGACGCTGCACGGGCCGGGTCATCGCCGGCACCGGCGGCGTGGCTTTACGGGTGGCGACAAAATAGCCGGAACGCGGCTGCGGCACGATCAGCTGCTTCTCTTCCAGCAGATGATAAGCCTGCTGCACGGTGCTGATGCTGACGCCGTGCTCAATGCTGAGCGTACGCACCGAGGGCAAGCGTTCGCCGCTGCGATACAGCCCCTGCTCGATACGGTCTGAAAGCAGACAGGCCAGATGTTGATAGCGCGTCATTGTGTGCCTCGCTGCGTTAACGGTGATCAAAAAACAGTACAGATGACGCCTATTTCTACCATTCAGATCGGTACGGGCGCAATCTGTATGTTAAAGATAAGTGATTTTTGAATCTGTATTGCATTCGCCATCAGAGGGAAAATGTCGTTCAGACATCATACTGAGGGCTGGGATTATGGAATTCGATCAGAACCGGGCGGCAAAACCGTTCAGCGTGACCTTACTCGATATCTTTCGTGGCGGCGTGCGCGCGATAAAACGCTGGCAGGCCAGACGGGAAACGCGGGAGATTCTTTCGCACCTGAGTGATGCGCAGCTGCGTGACATCGGGCTGACGCGTCAGGATATTAACCAGAAATAACGCGGATTTCAGACG
>JBCNOW010000017.1:0-3875 GCA_039593635.1 Enterobacterales bacterium | reverse complement strand
CCAGTTCTTTCTGTAACAAAAAAAGAGATTTCTCTCTTTTTCGAGCCAGTCAGAGCTTCCGACTGACGGTGATCCAACCAGCTCCGGCGCAATCTGATTCGAGGTGGGGTTGAACTCACCCATCGTGCATTTACGACGCTGAACCGAGAAGTGAGATGGTGGTGGGGGAAGGATTCGAACCTTCGAAGTCTGTGACGGCAGATTTACAGTCTGCTCCCTTTGGCCGCTCGGGAACCCCACCGGACTTGATGGTGCCGACTACCGGAATCGAACTGGTGACCTACTGATTACAAGTCAGTTGCTCTACCTACTGAGCTAAGTCGGCATCAAGTAGCGCGCATTCTATGGAGACCTGCGCGGTCATGCAACTAAAAATTTGCATAAAACGTTCTTTCGCTCACATTTTATGCGAACAGCGCAAAACGCCCCGCCAGCGCAGCAAAAAGCAGCAAACATGGTGTGTTTTTCCGCCAGCCCACAGCCTGATTATTCTTTGATACCGCGTTAGCCTCATACTGTGATCATAAAAATGCGGGCCCCGCTTACGCAAGCGTGACTCAGCGCCTTTCCATCTTTTTTCTTATTATTCCCGTCATCTGGTGTTAACCTCCTGCCCATTGTCCAAAATTAACTGTGTGATGAGCCACGTCCCGGCAGCATCGCTGTATGCCTGTTGCTGCAAGGTGTTGATGAGCCAGAATTTGCGGTCAGAAGCATGCTTATGAGCAAAAAAGAGCAAACGTTAATGACGCCTTATCTTCACTTTAACCGCAGCCAGTGGGCTGCCCTGCGTGATTCCGTCCCTATGACGCTGACGGAAGGTGAAATCGCACGGTTAAAAGGGATAAACGAAGATCTGTCCCTGGAAGAGGTGGCAGAAATTTATCTCCCCCTCTCTCGCTTGCTTAACTTCTATATCAGTTCCAACCTGCGCCGTCAGGCGGTGCTGGAGCAGTTCCTCGGCACGAACGGTCAGACGCATTCCTTATATCATTAGTATTGCCGGCAGCGTGGCCGTGGGTAAAAGCACCACCGCGCGCGTGTTGCAGGCGCTACTGAGCCGCTGGCCAGAACACCGCAGCGTGGAGCTGATCACGACCGACGGCTTCCTGCACCCGAATGAGGTGTTGAAAGAACGCGGGCTGATGAAGAAGAAAGGCTTCCCGCTCTCTTATGATATGCACCGTCTGGTGAAATTTGTCTCTGACCTGAAATCTGGCGTGCCTCACGTCACGGCGCCGGTCTATTCGCACCTGATCTACGACCGCATCCCGGATGGGGATAAAACGGTGGTGCAGCCGGACATCCTGATTCTGGAAGGGTTGAACGTGCTGCAAAGCGGCATGGATTATCCTCACGACCCGCATCATGTGTTTGTCTCCGATTTCGTCGATTTCTCTATTTATGTTGATGCGCCGGAAGACCTGCTGCAGAACTGGTATATCAACCGCTTCCTGAAGTTCCGCGAAGGGGCATTCACCGATCCGGACTCCTATTTCCACCACTATGCCCAGCTTTCTGAAGAAGAAGCGATTAATGTGGCGACGGGGCTCCTGTGGAAAGAGATTAACTGGCTGAATTCTTAAAGAAAACATCTTACCTACGCGTGAGCGGGCCAGCCTGATCATGACCAAGTCTGCGGATCATGCCGTGCAAAGCGTGCGGTTACGAAAATAGTATTAAAAACGCCCTGCTTTATCAGGGCGTTTAATGCATTACTGTTTACTGTGTTAATTAGCGGGACGTAATGAGATCTCGCCACCGACCCAGGATTTAATCACACCATCCTGTTCCAGCAATAAAGCGCCCTGCGCATCAATACCGCGGGAAATACCTATACATTTCTCTATCACCAATCAGCAGTTTCACCGGACGGTTGATAAAGTTATCCAGCTTTTCCCAGCGGGACAGGAACGGTGCCAGCCCCTCTTGTTCAAACAGCGGTAAAGCTTCACGCAGACGGTTTATCAACCTGGCGGCGAGTTCGTTACGATTGATCTCAATGCCGGCTTCCTGCAGATTGATCCAACCCTGATTGATTTCCGCCGTGCCTTCGCCCATTACGCATCACCAGATTGAGCCCCGCACCAATGACAATTTGCGCCGCATCGCCGGTTTTACCGGTCAGTTCGACCAGGATACCCGCCAGTTTACGATCCTTCAGGTAGAGATCGTTTGGCCATTTAACCCGGACTCTGATCCGCACCCAGATCGTGCAGAACTTCCGCCATCACAATACCGATCACCAGACTCAGGCCAATGGCCGCGGCTGGCCCCTGCTCCAGACGCCAGTACATGGACAGATAGAGATTAGCGCCAAACGGCGAGAACCATTTGCGGCCGCGGCGGCCACGCCCGGCCTGCTGATATTCTGCAACGCAGGCATCGCCGGAGTTCAGCTCGTCCAGGCGATCCAGTAAATACTGGTTCGTCGAATCAATCACCGGCAATCACCGCCACATTGCCGTGATGCAGATGCGCCAGGATCGCCTCTTCATTCAGCAGCTGAATGGGCTCCGGCAGGCTGTAGCCTTTTCCGGGCACGGTGAAGACATCAACACCCCAGTCGCGGAGGGTCTGAATATGTTTATTAATGGCAGCGCGGCTCATGCCCAGCTGCTCGCCCAGTTGTTCACCAGAATGGAATTCGCCATCTGCCAGGATGGCAATCAGGGTTAACGGAACGGTATTGTCCTTCATGCAATCGTCTCCACGGCATTCACTTCACCTGTGCGACCAATGAAGCGGACTTCTGGCTCCAGCCAGACGTTAAATTTTTCGCCCACACGCTGACGCACATGATGAGCCAGCTGCACAACATCATGCGGTGTGGCATCGTATTGATTAATCAGTACCAGTGCCTGCTGACGGTGAACCGCAGCGCCGCCAAAACGGAAGCCCTTTTAACTGACATTGATCGATCAGCCAGCCCGCGGCCAGCTTGACGCTCACCACTGTGCTGTGGATAGTGCGGCATAGCAGGATAGTGCGTGAGCAATACCTCTGCCTGCTGAGCGGAAATCAGGGGTTTTTAAAGAAACTGCCAGCATTTCCGGTTACTTTCGGATCGGGCAGCTTAGTTTGCCGCATATGGCAAACCGAGTCAAATACGTCGCGCGGGGTGACGGTAGCCGGATCGAGCCGCGTCAAATCACCGTAGGTCAGTACCGGCTGCCAGTTTTTCGACAGACGCAGACCGACGGCCACAATCACATAGCGATGCTTCATCGCGTGTTTGAAGATGCTGTCACGATAGCCGAAACGGCACTGCTCTGCCGTTAAGCGCTTAGCCGTTCCGGTCGCCAGTTCGATGCAGTCGACATACTCACAGACATGTTTCAGTTCGATGCCGTAGGCGCCGATGTTCTGAATGGGTGACGATCCGGCGCACAGCCTGGAATAAGCGCCAGGTTTTCCAGACCCGGCCATCCCTTTTTCGAGAGTGTGCTGCACCAGGTGATGCCAGTTTTCGCCAGCACCCACGTGCAGATGCCAGCTATCGGCGCGCTCTTCCACACCAATACCCATGATGCGGTTATCATCACCGTGCCGGCAAAATCATCGAGAAACAGGACATTACTGCCTTCGCCCAGAATCAGTACGGGTTCGTTATTTTGCTGGCTCGGCGCTTTGCCATGCATTGCCAGCAAATGGCTTCTGCGCTATCCGCAACAACAAGCTTTTCAGCCGCGATTGCAAGACCCAGTGTGTTGAACGCTTTCAGGGAAGTCTGAGGGCTGGACATGTTCAACGGCGCTATCCTGATGCAAAAACGCAGGTAGTTTACCGTATAAGCACGGTTTTACAGTGGGGAGTTTTCGCGTTTTTAGCGGGAAATTTGCCGGAGTACGAACGTAAAAAAGCCCCTGACGAGA
>JBCNOW010000016.1:0-67075 GCA_039593635.1 Enterobacterales bacterium | reverse complement strand
AAACTTAACGCTTATTTAAGTCGCGAATCGCCCGCTAAATGCGCGATTTCCCGCGCAAAACTGGCCACCTGCGACCAGTCGGTATAAACCACTTCTTTACGCGTATCGGTTTCGCCGCCGGTCATCTTCATAATCAGGCGGATCATAAAGCGGTCATACCAGCGATAGCGAGGGTAGCGCAGCGCGCCGGCAAAAACGGCACAGAGATCTGGCTGCCACGGCGAGCTGAGCAAAAAACTTGCGCGTGTAGCTGTTGGTCTGCGGCGTGCGCTTTTCGGCTTTACGCGCAACCAGATTGACCGAGTAAAACGCACCCGGCAATTTGTTGAGTACCGCCGTGTGCTTTTTCACAAAGCGATCCAGCGCCGGATGGAAATGCCCGTAACGAATGGAGGCGCCAATCACCACGCGATCGTACTCCTGCCCAGTCCACCTGCGGTGCCGGTTCGCATTCAGATCCGAGCACATCAACGCCCAGCTGCTTCGATTTCAGCGTGCGACGCCAGATACGCGGCAATCTCACGCGTTTGCCCGTCTCGCGTAGAGAAAAGAATTAGTGTTTTCATCAACGACTCCTTATTCGCGCCAGAATGTTGGGGTGAACAGCACCAGCAGCGTAAAGACCTCAAGACGACCAAACAGCATATTGGCGATGAGGATCCATTTCGCGACCGGGTTCATACTGGCAAAGTTATCCGCCACCACCCCCAGGCCCGGCCCGAGGTTATTCAGTGTTGCCACGACGGACGCAAAGGCGGAGAAATCATCCACCCCCGTCGCGATGATCGCCAGCATGCTGACGATAAAGACCAGCGCATACGCCGAGAAGAAGCCCCACACCGCTTCGAGGATACGTTCCGGCAGTGCGCGGTTACCCAGCTTGATGCTGTAGACCGCATTCGGGTGCACCAGACGTTTCAGCTCACGGTTCCCCTGCTTGAACAGCAGCAGAATACGAATCACCTTCAGGCCACCGCCCGTCGAACCGGCGCAGCCGCCGATAAAGGCAGAACACAGCAGCAGTACCGGCAGGAACAGCGGCCAGCGCGCGATGCTGTCCGTGGTAAAGCCGGCGGTCGTCGCCATCGACACCACCTGGAAGAACGCCTGGTTAAGCGTGGTTTGCAAGCCGCTGTAATAGACATCATGGAACCACAGCACCAGGGTGCAGATGACCACCAGCGTCAGCTGGACGCCAATAAACATGCGGAACTCCGGATCGCGCCAGTACACCTTCAGGCTACGCCCGCTGAGTAACGAGAAGTGCAGACCGTAGTTACAGCCGGAGATCAGCAGGAAAATAGCAATGATGGTGTTAATCGTTGGGCTGTCGAAGTAGCCCACGCTGGCATCGTGGGTGGAGAACCCGCCGATGGCGATTGTCGCAAAGCTGTGCCCGATGGCATCAAACAGCGGCATCCCGGCAAACCACAGCGCCAGCGCGCAGGCGACCGTCAGCAAAACATAAATCAGCCACAGGGTTTTCGCCGTCTCGGCAATACGCGGGCGCATCTTGTTGTCTTTCAGCGGCCCCGGCATTTCGGCCCGGTACAGCTGCATCCCCCCGACGCCCAGAATCGGCAGGATGGCCACCGCCAGGACGATGATCCCCATCCCCCCGAACCACTGCAGCATCTGGCGATAAAAGAGAATAGCGTGGGGTAACGAATCCAGCCCCACCAGCGTCGTCGCACCGGTGGTCGTTAAACCAGAAAACGATTCAAAAAAGGCATCCGTGATGCTGAGGTTAGGCTGCTCAGAGAAGATAAAGGGCAGCGAACCGACGCTTCCCAGCACCGTCCAGAACAGGACCACAATCAGAAAGCCTTCACGAGATTTCAGTTCACCTTTCTGACGACGGTTCGGCCACCACAGCAGCGAGCCGATCGCCAGCGCGACAAAGAAGGTCTGGGTAAATGCCCGCCCCGCGCCGTCCCGGTAGATAAGCGCCACCAGTCCAGGGAGAATCATCGTCCCCGAAAAGAGTATGACCAGCAGTCCAACGATTCGGGTTATGGCACGAAAATGCATCTCTGCCGCTTCCTTTGGTATTCAAAAAAGGGAGGTGGGGATTATTCTTCAATCGGCAGCAATTGCAACGAACCGCGACTAAAATCAGCCAGTTTTGCTGAAAAAGCAGCCAGTCTGCGCCTGAGGAAGCGCCACGCGTAATTGCACCATTGCCTGGTAATCACTGTGTGCAATCACGCCGTTAAATTGTTTGAGCAGCGTTCGACACCCGATAGCTGAGCGTAATCGCACAACAAAGTATATTCGGTGAGCGGCGTTTTGCGGGATGGTGCGCCAGCATATTCAGCGCCTGCTGAACGCCGCCACCATAGGCTTTCACCAGCCCGCCGGTACCCAACAAAATGCCGCCGTAGTAGCGCACCACCACGGCGGTAATTTCGCCCACGCCGCTGCCCATCAGCTGGGAAAGCATGGGTTTACCGGCCGTGCCCGCCGGTTCACCATCGTCAGAAAACCCCAGCTGCTGCGAATCGTCCGGCGGCCCTGCCACCCACGCCACGCAGTGGTGACGGGCGTCGGGATGCTCGGCCCGGACGGACTCCGACAAACGCCTTCGCCGCCTCCACGCCATCGGTATGCGCCAGCAGCGTAATAAAGCGGCTTTTTTTGATTTCCTCGACAAAGGTGACCGGTTCAGCCGGTATCAGCCAGCTTTCCATCAGGCCAGCTTCAGGTCTCGCGTCATATTCTCGATACCGTTCTCGTGAATCACCACGTTATCTTCGATACGAATGCCGCCAAACGGCTTCAGCGCGTCAATTTTTTCCCAGTTGAAGTGCTTGCTGAACTGACCTTCAGCGCCACGGCGCCAGCAGCGATTCGATAAAGTAGATCCCCGGTTCAATGGTCAGCACCATACGCGGCTCCAGAATACGGGTGCAGCGCAGGTAAGGATATTTAGACGGTGCCGCCAGGTGCGTGCCGGTATCATCCTGCATAAAGCCCGCAACGTCGTGCACCTGCAGGCCCAGCGGATGGCCGATACCGTGCGGCATAAACGGCCCGGTCAGATCGTTCTCGACCATCGCCTCTTCGCTCATGTCTTTCACAATCTGATGCTTACGCAGCAGTTTGGCGATGCGCTGATGGAACTGGATGTGGTAATCCACATAGCTGGTTCCGGCTTTCATGGTGGCGATCAGCGCCAGCTGTCTCTTCATTCATCGTCAGCAACCAACTGCGCGTAATCGCGTTTTGCTCATTCGCCGCCCAGGTACGGGTCAGGTCGGCCGCATAGCCGTTGTACTCTGCGCCTGCATCCAGCAGGAAGCTGCGCATCTCAGCCGGCGCGCCTGGTGATCCAGTTTGGTGTAGTGCAGCACAGACGCATGCTCGTTCAGCGCGACGATGTTGCTGTACGGCACATCGGTGTCACGGTGACCGGTCGCGGTCAGGTAGGCCTGATTGATGTCGAACTCGCTCATGCCGGACTGGAACGCTTCATGCGCGGCACGGTGGCCATTCACCGCCGTTTTTTGCGCTTCACGCATGCAGTAAAGTTCGTAGTCGGTTTTATACGCGCGGTAGTAATGCAGGTAATCCAGCACGCCTTTCGGGTTGAGTTTGTCTGCCGGAATATCCAGACCGAGCGCACGTTCAGGTACCGGGCCAATGTAGGCGATATTGCCGCGCGCCGCTGGCAACTGGCTGCCAATACCGTCCGCTTTTGGCAGAGCAATCACCTCAACTTCTTCCGGGTCCAGAAAGAGGTCGGCAGTGGTTCAACGTTGTGCCAGTAATCGACCGGCAGGTAGAACCACAGTTTCGGCTTGTTCACGCCATCCACCAGCAGCCAGCAATTTGGAACCTGAGTCACCGGCACCCAGGCTTTAAACTGCGGGTTGACCTTAAACGGGTAGGCGTGATCATCAAGAAAAGTATTCATCAGCTCGCCGGAGTGGATCAGCAGGGCATCCAGCTTGAAGCGGGCCAGTACATCGCGGGTACGTTCCTGTAGGGTAACGATATGATTTTTATAAAGCGAAGCCAGTGAGTCCATCATTCTTCCTTTCGTTTTTTTGACCTCAAGTCATCGCATCTTAGCACACCTCACTCCGGCTGCGTGATTTCCACCGACCGTGATCAATGCAGCATTTTCTTAATGAGTAATTTGCATTTTATTAACATAAATTCCACACTCCGTTTCATCTGGTATGACCAGATCCACTTGCTGGATTCAGGAGACTGACATGCTCTACAAAGGCGACACCCTGTACCTCAACTGGCTGGAAGATGGCATTGCCGAACTGGTGTTCGATGCCCCCGGCTCAGTGAATAAGCTTGATACCGCGACGGTGGCCAGTCTTGGCCAGGCGCTGGATGTACTTGAAAAGCAAAGCAATCTGAATTAAAAGGGCTGCTGCTGCCTTCCGAACAAAGCGGCCTTTATTGTCGGTGCCGATATCACCGAATTCCTTTCGCTGTTCCTCATGGGCCGGAAGAACAGCTGAGCCAGTGGCTGCACTTTGCCAACAGCGTCTTTAATCGCCTGGAAGATCTGCCTGTCCCAACGATCTCCGCCGTGAACGGCTACGCGCTGGGCGGCGGCTGCGAGTGCGTGCTGGCGACCGACTACCGCCTGGCGACGCCGGACCTGCGCATCGGCCTGCCGGAAACCAAACTGGGCATTATGCCGGGCTTTGGCGGCACCGTGCGCATGCCGCGCATGCTGGGTGCCGACAGCGCCCTGGAAATCATTGCCGCCGGTAAAGATGTCGAGGCGCGGAACAGGCGCAGAAAATCGGCCTGGTCGATGGCGTCGTGAAGCCAGAGAAGCTGGTTGAAGGCGCCACTTGCCATTCTGCGTCAGGCCATTAACGGCGATCTCGACTGGAAAGGCCAAGCAACGTCAGCCGAAGCTGGAGCCGTTAAAGCTCAGCAAGATTGAAGCCGCCATGAGCTTCACCATCGCCAAAGGCATGGTGATGCAGACGGCGGGTAAACACTACCCGGCGCCGATCACGGCGGTGAAAACCATTGAAGCGGCAGCCCGTCTGGGCCGTGATGACGCCCTGAAGCTGGAAAACCAGAGCTTTGTCCCGCTGGCGCACACCAACGAAGCCCGCGCGCTGGTTGGTATCTTCCTTAACGATCAGTTCGTGAAGGGCAAAGCCAAACAACTTACCAAAAACGTTGAAACGCCAAAACACGCGGCGGTACTCGGCGCGGGCATTATGGGTGGCGGCATCGCCTACCAGTCTGCCTGGAAAGGCGTGCCGGTGGTGATGAAGGACATCAACGAGAAATCCCTGACGCTGGGCATGACCGAAGCGGCCAAGCTGCTGAATAAACAGCTTGAGCGCGGCAAAATTGACGGTCTGAAGCTTGCAGGCGTGATTTCCACCATTCAGCCCGTGCTGGAATACAGCGGTTTTGATCGTGTCGACGTGGTGGTCGAAGCCGTCGTCGAGAACCCGAAGGTTAAAAAAGCGGTGCTGGCGGAAACGGAAGACAAGGTTCGCCCGGATACCGTGCTGGCCTCTAACACCTCCACCATTCCAATCAGCGAACTGGCGAGCGTGCTGAAGCGTCCGGAAAACTTCTGCGGTATGCACTTCTTCAACCCGGTACACCGTATGCCGCTGGTCGAAGTGATCCGTGGGGAAAAAACCTCTGACGAAACCATCGCCAAAGTGGTGGCGTGGGCGAGCAAGATGGGCAAAACCCCGATCGTGGTGAACGACTGCCCGGGCTTCTTCGTTAACCGCGTACTGTTCCCGTACTTTGCAGGCTTCAGCCAGCTGCTGCGCGACGGTGCGGACTTCCGCAAAATCGACAAAGTGATGGAAAAACAGTTCGGCTGGCCAATGGGCCCGGCGTATCTGCTGGACGTGGTGGGCATTGATACCGCCCATCACGCCCAGGCGGTGATGGCGGCAGGGCTTCCCGCAGCGCATGCAGAAAGATTATCGCGATGCCATTGACGCGCTGTTCGACGCCAACCGCTTCGGTCAGAAAAACGGCCTGGGCTTCTGGCGCTATAAAGAAGACAGCAAAGGCAAACCGAAAAAAGAAGAAGATCCGGCGGTGGATGGCCTGCTGGCCGACGTCAGTCAGCCAAAACGCGACTTCACCGACGACGAGATTATCGCCCGCATGATGATCCCGATGATCAACGAAGTGGTTCGTTGCCTGGAAGAAGGCATCATCGCCAGCCCGGCAGAAGCCGATATGGCGCTGGTGTACGGCCTGGGCTTCCCTCCGTTCCACGGCGGCGCGTTCCGCTGGCTGGATACGCTCGGCAGCGCCCGCTATCTCGATATGGCGCAGCAGTATCAGCACCTCGGTCCGCTTTATGAAGTGCCGGAAGGGCTGCGTAACAAAGCGCGCCATAACGAACCCTACTATCCAGCAGTTGAGCCAGCCCGTCCGGTTGGCGAGCTGAAAACGGCTTAAGGAGTCACAATGGAAAAGGTTGTCATTGTTGATGCGATTCGCACCCCGATGGGCCGTTCAAAAGGCGGCGCGTTCCGTAACGTGCGTGCGGAGGATCTCTCCGCGCACCTGATGCGTAGCCTGCTGGCGCGTAACCCGGCGCTGGATCCGGCTGCGCTCGACGATATCTACTGGGGCTGCGTACAGCAGACGCTGGAGCAGGGCTTCAACATCGCCCGTAACGCGTCGCTGCTGGCGGAGATCCCGCATCGCGTGCCGGCCGTCACCGTCAACCGTCTGTGCGGTTCGTCCATGCAGGCGCTGCACGATGCGGCGCGCATGATCATGACCGGCGATGCCCAGGCCTGCCTGGTGGGCGGCGTGGAGCATATGGGCCACGTACCGATGAGCCACGGCGTCGATTTCCACCCGGGCATGAGCCGCAACGTGGCGAAAGCCGCGGGGATGATGGGGCTGACCGCCGAGATGCTGTCCCGCCTGCACGGCATCAGCCGTGAAATGCAGGATGCCTTTGCCGCTGCGCTCTCACGCTCGCGCATGGGCCGCCACGCAGTCCGGCGCCTTTAAGAATGAGATCATCCCGACCGGCGGCCACGACGCGGACGGCGTACTGAAGCAGTTCAGTTACGACGAAGTCATCCGCCCGGAAACCACCGTCGAAGCGCTTTGTCCACGCTGCGTCCGGCGTTTGATCCGGTCACCGGCACGGTTACGGCAGGTACTTCGTCAGCGCTGTCCGACGGCGCCGCCGCGATGCTGGTAATGAGCGAAAGCCGCGCCCGCGAGCTGGGGCTAACGCCTCGCGCTCGGGTACGTTCGATGGCGGTGGTGGGCTGCGATCCTTCGATCATGGGTTACGGCCCGGTTCCGGCCTCGAAGCTGGCGCTGAAAAAAGCCGGGCTGACCGCCAGCGATATCGATCTGTTCGAGATGAATGAAGCCTTCGCCGCGCAGATCCTGCCGTGCATTAAAGATCTGGGGCTGATGGAGCAGATCGACGAGAAGATCAACCTCAACGGCGGCGCGATCGCTCTCGGTCACCCGCTGGGCTGCTCCGGGGCGCGTATCAGCACCACGCTGATCAACCTGATGGAACGCAAAGATGCCCAGTTTGGTCTGGCAACGATGTGTATTGGTTTGGGTCAGGGTATCGCGACGGTGTTTGAAAGAGTGTAACGATCGAAAACGTTGACCACTAAGCCAATTGCGCAAAACGAGTTCCCGCAGCCAACCGGGCAGTTATGGCTTTTTTGGCGAAGCGGCACAGTGCATGCCGTCATTCCCGCCTGTCAGGGGCGGGTTTTTTATTTAAATAAAGGCAAACGCATCGCCAAACAGACGGTCTTCACGCGCGTCACGTTCGTTACAGAACAGGTCGCGGGCAATTTTCGCCATCTCGAAACGACCTGCAATATAGATATCGTGTCCCGCCAGCGTGCCATGATCCTGCAGCACCGCCGTCAGCACCGTCCCGCTACGCCCACGCCAGCCCTCTTCCGGCTGCTCAACCACCGGCTCATCGACATGCAGGTTGGGATGGTTAACGCTCAGCGCTTCCAGCTCAGACAGGTCGTACAGATGCTTCTCTTCGCGGCCGCCCCAGTAGATGGTGATATCACGGTCCGGGTTACGCGCCAGTGCGGTCAACAGAATAGAACGCACATAGGAGAAGCCTGTACCACCAGCGATCAGGATCAGTCGGACGGTCTTCGTCATCACGCAGCCACGCCTCGCCGTGCGGAATATCCACCACGATCTCGCGCTCCTTCAGGATGCGGTCCATCACCGCCATCGCGTACAGGTTAAGCTCTGACGCACCAATATGCAGCTCAATAAATTCCTGCTCCGCTGGCGTAGAGGCCATAGAGAAAGGACGCTTATCACGCTCATCCATCACGACCATCAGGTACTGACCGGCACGGAAAGAGAATGCCGCTTCAGGCACTAAACGGACGCGATATACGGTGTCGGTAATAGCATCTACCGAGGTCACTTTACAGCTTAAGGTTGTCATTCGCTCTCTCTGTCGGGAAGTCTATAGGGCTTAACGGTCAGCTCTGCGGTTTACCGTTATTCACATTATGGCCAGTTCGTCCCAGATCGCGTCAATTCGCGCGGTCACGGCAGGATCTTTTTTGATCGGGCGACCCCATTCACGCTGGGTTTCGCCCGGCCATTTATTGGTGGCATCCAGTCCCATCTTTGAGCCAAGACCGGAAACCGGCGAGGCAAAGTCCAGATAATCTATCGGCGTGTTTTCGACCAACACCGTGTCGCGCGCGGGATCCATCCGCGTGGTGATGGCCCAGATCACGTCGTTCCAGTCGCGGGCGTTGACGTCATCGTCGCAGACGATCACAAACTTGGTGTACATAAACTGGCGCAGGAAAGACCAGACGCCCATCATCACGCGTTTGGCGTGGCCTGGGTACTGCTTCTTCATCGTCACCACCGCCATGCGATAGGAGCAACCTTCCGGCGGCAGATAGAAATCGACGATTTCCGGGAACTGCTTTTGCAGGATCGGCACGAACACTTCGTTCAGCGCCACGCCCAGCACCGCCGGCTCATCCGGCGGACGGCCGGTGTAGGTGGAGTGGTAAATCGCATCTTCACGCTGGGTAATGTGCGTCGACGGTAAACACCGGGAAGTTATCCACTTCGTTGTAGTAGCCGGTGTGGTCGCCGTACGGGCCTTCCGGCGCCATCTCGCCCGGTTCGATGTAACCTTCCAGCACAATTTCGGCGCTGGCCGGCACTTCCAGATCGTTGGAGACGCACTTCACCACCTCGGTTTTGGTGCCCGCGCAACAGGCCGGCAAAAGCATATTCGGAGAGCGTATCCGGCACCGGCGTCACCGCGCCGAGAATGGTGGCCGGATCGGCGCCCAGCGCCACGGCCACCGGGAAGCGTTCGCCCGGATGCGCAGCCGCACCACTCCTGGAAATCCAGCGCGCCGCCGCGATGCGACAGCCAGCGCATGATCAGCTTATTTTTGCGGCCAATCAGCTGCTGGCGGTAAATGCCCAGGTTCTGCCGCTCTTTGTGCGGCCCGCGCGTGACGGTCAGGCCCCAGGTGATCAGCGGCGCGGCATCGTCCGGCCAGCACTGCATGATCGGCATGTGGGTCGAGGTCGACCTCCTCGCCTTCCTCCTCGCACATCTCTTCTGCTGGCACGGCGCGCCGCGCAGGCGTTTGGTCGGCATGTTCAGCACCTGCTTAAACTGCGGCAGCTTGTCGAACAGATCGCGGAAGCCTTTCGGCGGCTCCGGCTCTTTCAGAAACGCCAGCAGTTTACCCACTTCACGCAGCGCGCTGACGTCCTCCTGCCCCATGCCCAGCGCCACGCGCCCCGGCGTACCGAACAGGTTGCACAGCACCGGCATGGCGTAACCTTTCGGATTTTCAAACAGCAATGCCGGGCCACCGGCACGCAGGGTGCGGTCAGCAATTTCGGTCATTTCCAGATAAGGATCAACAGGAAGCGTGATGCGCTTCAACTCACCCCGCTGTTCCAGCAGCGCGAGGAAAGTCGCGGAGATCGTGGTATTTCATGCGGCGTTAGTCTTCCGGCCAGAGTGAAGCGTCATTATAAGTTTGTTCACGCCAGCGTGTTTGAGTTTCTGCGTCAGGCGGGCTGACAGGAAAACGGCACCAGCGACTGCAGGGCCAGCACATCGTGATAAGCGGCAATCGCTTCACCGTGACGGAACACTTTGAAATCTTCACCGCGCGCGCTGTAGTAGCGCAGACGGTTCTCACTGACGTGCAGGAAGCTGGCTTCACGCAGCGCAATCACCGACTCCTGCGGATTCACCGCGCAGAACTCGGCCAGACGCTCATCACGGGTTTCGCCCATATGGCCGCTGACGTGCGCATCAAGATAGTGAGGATTGATTTGCACCGGGAACAGCCCCAGCGCAGGCAGCACCACGCTGCTGCGTACCGGCATATCATTGGTGGTGCGAATCGACGGTGTCGCCACGTTGCAGCCCGCGCTCCAGCCAACGTAAGGGACGTCGCGCTCGCGCACTGCGCGCTGAATCGCCACGATCAGCCCCTGCTCGTGCAGCATCTGGTTCAGCAGCCAGGTATTGCCGCCGCTCACCAGAATCAGCTCCGCCTGCTCAATGGCCGCAACCGGTGTCTCGAACTCGTGTAACGTGCGCACCGGAATGCCCAGTGACTGAGACAACGCCTGCGCACGCTGGGCGTGATCGTCACGAATAATGGCGTAGGGCACCAGCACCGCCGAGGTGATGCCGCGCTGGGCAATCATCGCGTGCAGCTGCGGATGCGCATAGCTCAGCAGCGGCGCATCGTCGGCCACTTTGCCATTGCTCAGTAAAAACAGTTCCATCAGCCCGTCCTTTTTCTTCGTCTAATGGGTTGGCAGTCTGATACAGATGATCGCCAGACGTCAATTTTCTTGCTGAAAAGCGTTAGTTCGCCGCACCAATCGGAAAATTCGTAGAGATTTTTCTTGTGTGACCGGGTTTCCGGCCGCCGATGCGCTATAACTCTGACAACAGGTTTGTTATTCTTAGCGTCCATTATTTGGGAGCAGTTATGGAATCCTGGTATTTACTGTATTGCAAACGCGGGCAGCTTCAGCGCGCGCAGGAACATCTTGAACGTCAGGCGGTGAATTGCCTGACAGCCCGATGATCGCGCTGGAAAAAATGGTGCGCGGGAAACGCACAACCGTGAGTGAGCCGCTGTTTCCCAACTATCTGTTCGTGGAGTTCGATCCGGAAGTGATTCACACCACCACCATCAGCAGCACGCGCGGCGTCAGCCACTTTGTGCGCTTTGGTGCCATGCCCGCGACGGTGCCGTATGAAGTGATCGAAGCGCTGCAAACCGATGCGCCGCAGATCCTGCTGGATCCGGAAACGCCGCAGGTCGGTGATGAAGTGGTGATCACCGAAGGCGCCTTTGAAGGGCTGCAGGCGATCTTTGCCGAGCCGGACGGTGAAGCACGCTCAATGCTGCTGCTTAATCTGCTGAATAAGCAGGTGCTGCAGAGCGTGAAAAACACCGACTTCCGCAAAGTTTAAACGTTTATCCCGAACAGGTGACGCACGTTGTCCCGTCGACGCGTGCCGCCAGTGCGTCTGGCTGTTCACCACGCCAGTGCGCCACCTGCTGAACGATATGCGGCAGAAAGCAGGGTTCATTACGCCGCGATGCCGGACTCGGCACGCATATCGCGCGGCAGCAGATAGGGCGCATCCGTTTCCAGAAGCAGCCGATCTGCCGGGATCAGCGGCAGCAGGTCGCGCAGCGCCAGCCCGCGACGCTCATCGCAAACCCAGCCGGTAATGCCCAGATAAACCCCGCGCTTCAGGCAATCCAGCGCCTCCTGCCGTGAACCGGTAAAACAGTGCAGCACCGCGCCCGGCAGTTTATCCAGCCACGGGTCCAGCAGCGCCAGAAAACGTTCATGCGCATCGCGACAGTGCATAAACACCGGCATCTCCAGCTCTGCCGCCAGCGCGAGCTGGGCAGTAAACGCGTTTTCCTGCTGCTCGGGCGTGGAAAGATTGCGGTTGAAATCGAGCCCGCATTCGCCAATCGCCACCACCTGCTCGCTGTCAGCCAGGCGGCGCAGCGTACTGGCGGTTTCCGCCGACCACTCGCTGGCATGATGCGGGTGCACGCCGGCGGTCGACCAGCAGTAGCCCGCGTGCCGGGTCGCCAGCTGCCGCGCCTGCTGGCTCTCATGCAGGGCATTGGTGCCGGTCAGCAACAGGCCTTTGACGCCGGCGTCGCGCGCGCGTTCTACCACCTCGTCGCGATCTTTCGCAAACTGCGAACTGGTCAGGTTGAGTCCGATATCAAACATGTTTGCTCCCCATTCCGTCTTAAAGCGACGGATAGAAAAACCGCCCGGCAGGCGGGCGGTTAAGATTCATCCTCACCCCATCAGCGGGATGCCCTGCATAAAAGACATCAGGCGTCGGGGTTCTGTTCCTCATCGTCTGCCGCCCGACGTCCTTTACCCACATAGAAGCGGGAGAAGAAGACGCCAACTTCAAACAGGCAGTACATCGGTATCGCCAGCAGCGTTTGCGAGAAGACGTCCGGCGGCGTCAGCAGCATGCCAACCACAAAGGCGCCTACCAGGATATACGGACGCTTCTTTCGCAGGTCGTCCGGGGTGGTTACCCCCATCCAGCACAGCAGCACAATGGCCACCGGCACTTCAAACGCCACGCCAAACGCCATAAACAGCGCCATGACAAAGCTGAGGTAGCTGGCGATATCCGTGGCGACACCTGGTGACGCCTTCCGGCGCGGTGTGCGTCAGGAAGCCAAAGGCCAGCGGGAAGACAACGAAGTAGGCAAACGCCATGCCGATATAGAACAGCAGCGAACTGGAGACCAGCAGCGGGATGACCAGCCGGCGTTCATGCTTATACAGCGCCGGCGCAACAAACGCCCATACCTGATAAAGAATGACCGGCACCGCAGAGGCAATCAACGACACCATGAAGGTCAGCTTGATCGGCGTAAAGAACGGTGAGGCAACGTCCGTGGCGATCATCGTTGCGCCCAGCGGCATCTGCTTGATCAGCGGCGCAGAGACCACCTGATAGATATCGTTGGCGAAATAAACCAGGCACAGGAAAATAACGAATACCGCAATAATGCAGTTTAACAGGCGCTTACGCAGCTCAATAAGGTGCGTAATAAGCGGTTGAGTATCATCTACTGCCATGTTTACGCTTTATCACTCGACGAGGGGGATGATTCGGAAACGGGCGCGGCGGGTTTAGCTTCAGCCGTTTTTACCATCGGCTCTTCCGGCTGTGCCTGTTTTTTCAGTTCAGTTTCCTGCGGCGTTTGCTCCGGCGCGCTGGCCTGATGCTCCGCGCTGGCTGGCGTCACGCCGCTGTGCGGCTCTGCGGGCTGCGCTTCGCAGCGGGCTCTCCCACACCACCGGGCGGCTTATGAATGGTGTTTGCTTCATCGCTCGCTTTTTCAGGATCGTTGACGCTGTAAGAGCGCTTCATGGATTCCGCCGCTTCGCGCAGTTCATCCATTGACGCTTTCAGTTCCGGCGTCAGGTTATCCATGCTCGCCTTCTCGACCTTTTTCAGGCTTTCCTGAAACTCCTGCAGCTTCAGCTCCTGCGCCAGTTCATTCTGCACGGTCGAGGCCAGCGAGCGAAGCGCACGAACCCAGCCCACAACGGTTTTCACCGCAACCGGCAAACGCTGCGGTCCCAGCACAATCAGACCAATCACAAAGACCAGCAGCAGCTCACTAAAACCAATGTCGAACACGACTTACACCTGCTCTTTATCGTGGCGTTTAGCGTCTTCCTTTTTGGCATCTTCTTGCTTGTCGGAGATGGATTTAGCAGTAAAGTCAGCGTCCTGGCTGGTTTTATCCTGCTTGCTCTCATCATCGCTCATGGCTTTTTTGAAGCCTTTGATAGACGCGCCCAGATCGGAACCAATAGAACCGAGCTTTTTGGTGCCAAACAGCAGCACGACGATGACGGCAATAATCAACAATTGCCAAATACTGATACCACCCATACATATTCCTCTAATATTCTGTGAAAAACGGTTAACTGTAACGCACAGAAAGTCCGTTTTTACCCGGACTTAAGCCTGCGACATTACGCGATTTGCACCAGGCAGACAATCAGTTTGTCTTGCGCCAGCCGATGCAAGCCAGACAACAACCCGCCAGCGGCCATTAACAGCGCCGGGAAGAAGTCCCAGTCAGGCCGGTTCAACAGCACCAGCGTACCACTCAGCAACAGTGTTGCGCCAATCCCAAACAGATAACGTGCCTGATGATGACGGGTGCGCTGCGCGTTCAAATCGGTGGCGATTTTATCCACGCTGTGCTGCAATTACTTGTGCTGACGCAAACTGTCGTAAACCAGCTCAGGAAGCTCCGGCATTTTCTCTATCCAGAACGGTGCCTTTCTCTTTAAGCGCCCGCACCAGCGCCGGAATGCCCACCTGATCCTTAATCCAGGCTTCCAGGAAAGGTTTCGCGGTCTTCCACAGGTCGAGCTGCGGATAGAGCTGACGACCTACGCCTTCAATGTACAGCAAGGTTTTCTGCAGCAGCACCAGCTGCGGCTGCACTTCCATATTGAAGCGGCGAGCGGTGTTGAACAGGTTCAGCAGCACGTGGCCAAAGGAGATTTCCGCCAGCGGCTTTTCGAAAATCGGCTCGCACACGGTGCGGATCGCGAACTCGAACTCTTCGACGTTGGTGTCCGGCGGCACCCAGCCGGAGTCGACGTGCAGCTCGGCCACCTTGCGGTAGTCGCGGTTGAAGAAGGCGATGAAGTTTTCCGCCAGGTAGCGCTTATCTTCTTTGTTCAGCGAGCCCACAATGCCGCAGTCGATGCCGATGTACTGCGGGTCTTCCGGATGCTCGTAGCTGACGAAGATGTTGCCGGGGTGCATGTCGGCGTGGAAAAAGCTGTCGCGGAACACCTGGGTGAAGAAGACCTGCACGCCACGCTCGGCCAGCAGCTTCATGTTGGCGTTCCCTGCTTCTCCAGGGCCACCACATCCGAGACCGGAATACCGTAGATGCGCTCCATTACCAGCATGTTTTGGCTGCAGTAGTCGGAGTAGACTTCCGGCACGTAGAGCATCGGGCTGTTTTCAAAGTTGCGACGCAGCTGAATCGCGTTGGCCGCTTCACGCAGCAGATTAAGCTCATCAATCAGCGTTTTTTCATACTCCCGCACCACTTCCATCGGACGCAGACGGCGACCGTCCGGCAGCAGACGCGGCACCCAGCGCGCCAGGCGGTAAATCAGCTTCATGTCGGCTTTGATGATCGGCAGGATATCCGGGCGGATCACTTTGATCACCACCTCTTTGCCGTTCTCTTTCAGACGCGCGGTATGCACCTGAGCAATCGAAGCCGACGCCAGCGGTTCAATTTCGAAATCGTCAAACCAGGTTTCAACGGGAAGATCGTTTCCCATCGCCTCTTCGATCTGTTTTTTCGCTCTCACGCCCGTCAAACGGGGCGACACGGTCCTGCAGCATCGCCAGTTCATCGGCAATCTGCGGCGGGAAGAGATCGCGGCGGGTAGAGAGCATCTGCCCGAACTTGATCCATACCGGGCCGAGCTCCTGCAGCGCCAGACGCAGGCGTTCACCCAGCGGCTGACCTTTATGGCGATTAGGCATCCAGAACAGCATCCGCCGCCAGATCCGAAGCGGCAGCGTGATACGCATTTTGGGAATAAGCTCATCGAGCCCGTAACTCAAAAAAGTGTGGATGATGAAATAGAGGCGCCGAATTTCACCAGGCGTCATTTGCCCTCCAGTTTTTCCAGCCGTTTGGTTAACGCATTAACCGCACGTTCAACAGCCGCGGTCTCTTCCTCAAACCACGCCACTTCCAGCGGCCCCGGCGCCACGCGCCACTCTTCGGTCAGCACTTGCCCCAGATAATCCTGACGGCGGGTGACCTGCTGTCTGAGCTGGGCCAGCGCACGCTGAGCGGCCATTACTCGATCCCTTCAGCGGCGATGTCGCCAATAAAAGGCGCCAGCAGCTCTGCCGGGTCGAACTCAGCCAGATCGCTGAGCGCAACGAAGTTCTGCACGACCTGAATGTCGCCTTCCACTTCCAGCTCACCGCTGCGGATAAGCGCCGTTCAGCTGCTGGCGATCGCGCAGTTTTGGCAGCACGCTCATATGCGGGTAATGACCGAGCAGTCGCTTCGTCCTTCCCACTCACCCAGAACGTCAAGCTGGCGTTCGCTGAAGACCAGCACAAGCGGCGTCGAGAACTCTTTTAAAACAATGCGCAGTACCTTCCCGTTCAGCCGCTGACGTGCGGCTTTCAGCGCCGGAGCGCGATACAGGAAGGCATTCAGCACATTCTCGATGCCTGCGGTGACTAAGGGTTTAAAGGGCACGGGACACCTCCACTCAGAATTTGTAACCGCGATGCAGCGCGACGACACCCGCCGTCATGTTGTAGTAGCTGGTACGTTTTCAAAGCCCGCGTCCTGCATCATCGCCTTCAGGGTTTCCTGATCGGGGTGCATGCGGATCGATTCCGCCAGATAGCGATAGCTCTCCGCGTCGTTTGCCACCAGCTGGCCAATGCGCGGCAGAACGTGGAAGGAATAGGCGTCGTAGGCTTTGCTCAGCGGGTCGATAATCGGTTTGGAGAACTCCAGCACCAGCAGGCGGCCACCCGGCTTCAGCACGCGGAACATGGAGCGCAGCGCTTTCTCTTTATCGGTGACGTTACGCAGGCCGAAGGAGATGGTGATGCAGTCGAAGGTAGTTGTCCGGGAACGGCAGCGCTTCTGCGTTGGCCTGCACGTATTCGACGTTGCCGACCACGCCGATGTTGCGCAGCTTTTCGCGTCCCATTTTCAGCATGGAGTCGTTGATGTCGGCCAGCACCACCCGCCCGGTTTCGCCGACCAGACGCGAGAATTTCGCCGTCAGATCGCCCGTACCGCCGGCCAGATCGAGAACGCGCTTGTCCACGGCGCACGCCGCTACAGTCGATGGTGAAGCGCTTCCACAAGCGATGAATGCCGAACGACATCAGGTCGTTCATCAGGTCGTACTTCGCCGCCACGGAATGAAATACGTGGGCCACCATGTCAGCTTTCTGCGCTTTGGCGACAGTCTGAAAGCCAAAGTGCGTCGTGTCTTGTGAATCGTCAACCATCTTAGAGCCTGCTTACACAAACAATTGTTCGTGAAGTGTAACAGATTGGGCGCAATCTGCCGAGCTACGAATTCAACCGGCGTGTTATTCGTTGATGCGGCGCAGGCCCATGTTCCTGGCGGAAGAATCTGCCGCAAATTGTCTTCAGCGGGCTAACGCTGTTCATCGCGCCCATGCTATCATCCGCAAACGGAACTCTTCGTCCGTGCTGCGCCTGCTCTGCCAGCTGCCGGATTAATCTCACGCTTGATCTCTACGCCAAGGCAGCGAAATGCCTCCGCCTTGCGCCAGCAGGTTGCCACGCCCCGGCGGAGAGCTTTTTCATCGCCTGGCGGTAATTATCCTGCGCTTTGTCCAGGCTTTGCCCGATGGACGACATGTCATCCACGAACAGGCGCATTTTGTCGTACAGCTTGCTGGCGCGATCGGCAATCTGCTGGGCGTTGCGGCTCTGATGCTCATAGCGCCACAGGTTGGCGATGGTGCGCAGCGCCACCAGCAGCGTGGTCGGGCTGACCAGCATAATGTTATTCTTCAGCGCTTCGGTGATCAGTTCGGGCTGTCTGTCGAGCGCCAGCAGAAACGCCGGTTCGACCGGAATAAACATCAGCACGTAGTCCAGCGAGCGCAGGCCGGGCAGCTGCTGATAATCTTTTCGCCCCAGCAGGCGAATATGATTACGCACCGAGGCAATGTGCTCCTGCAGCGCCTATTCGCGCGTGTAGTCATCCTCGGCGTTGAAGTAGCGCTCATAGGCCACCAGCGTCATTTTGGCGTCAATCACCACATCTTTGCCCTGCGGCAGACGCACAATCACATCCGGCTGCATACGCGCGCGGGCGGCTCGTTGCTCCAGCTGCACGCTAACCTGCGTTTCGTACTCGTACCCTTCGCGCAGGCCGGAGGCTTCCAGCACGCGGGTGAGCACCACTTCGCCCCAGTTGCCCTGCGTTTTATTATCGCCTTTCAAGCGCCCGGCGTCAGGTTGATCGCCTCCTGCGCCATCTGGGCGTTCAGCTGCTGCAGATTGCGAATCTCATGCGCCAGCGTGTGGCGTTCGCGCGCTTCCTGGCCAAAGCTGTCCTGCACCTGACGGCGAAAGCCGTCCAGCTGTTCGCGCAGCGGCGATCAGGGCTGTTCAGGCTCTGGCGGTTCTGTTCGTCAACGCGGCGGTTGCTGTGCTCGAAAATGCGGTTGGCGAGGTTTTCAAACTGCTCGCTGAGGCGCTGCTCGCTGTTGATCAGCAGACGCTGCTTCTCCTCAGCGGCGAAACGCGTCTCTTCTAATCGAATGGTGACTTCCCGCAGTTCGGCTTCCTGCGCGCTGTTAACTTCCAGCTGATTACGCAGTTCGCGGCTGAGCTGCTCACTCTCGGCCCGCCAGTAATCCAGCTGCTGCAGGCGCTCCTGCGCGCCGCTTAGCGTGCCGTGTAGCTGGCGCAACTCCTGTTCGCGCTGCTGCAGTTGCTGTTGCAGCTGTTCCAGCTGCTGCTGCTGACGCTGCTGCGCCTGTTCCAGCAGGCGGCGTTCGGTGGTGAAGCTGGCGTGCTGATGGCCGGCGCGCAGCCGGGCAATAATCCAGCCAATACCCAAACCGGCCAGCGCCAGCGCGCCGCTGATGATAAGTTGCTGATCCATAATCCCCCCGCGGATCGTCTCGCTGAGGAGAAGGTAGAGCGCCACTGTATGAATGTCCAGAACATTCATGGCAACCCGCGGATTTTATCGCGGGCGCGATGGGCACCGTCCGGGCAACTACAGGGCGCGTACGGTCAGGTCGCCAGCTTTCCAGGCGTCAATCAGGAAAAACGGCATCGGCAGCACCCATTCACTGTCGCTTTTCACCTTCGCCGGATAGCACCAGCTGTTGCCGCCGTAAGTCAGCTCCACCTGCTGCTGGCCATTTTCGGCGTTGGCCACTTTGCCGGCCATGCTGGCGAAACCGGCGTTGCTGCCGACGTGGAAGCTGTCGGTCTGCCAGCGAATCGGCGCATGCGCCGGCCACGGCTGCGCGTGGTGGAAGTGAAAGATATCGTCGTGATTGAGGATGCTGTCGCGTACCGTGGGCCACAGCGCCACCTTGAGGAAGTACTGGTCGGTAAAGCGCTCGCTGCCGTCATACTGCGCGATAAAGTCGCGCATCTGCTGCTCCACGTTGTGAAACACGCCGTGACAGCCGCCCCACATGCCGGCCAGTAACAGCTCGGTGTGCGAGTAATAATCGCGCATGTGGTGGAACCAGAATGGCGAAGCCAGCCAGGCATCGACGGCCGCCACTTCGCGCTCTGACAGCAGCGAATCCGCATCGCGCACGATGTAGCGTTTTACGCTGGCATCGTCCATCACCAGAAAGCGCCACAGCGTAGGGAAAATGGTTTTCTCCTGCGACATATCCACCAGCTGGGTGTTTGGCTGGGTCAGGCGCTGCCACACGTGCTGCGGCACGCTATCGTCGAGATAGATGCGACACATCCAGTCCGGATAGAGCTCGCGCGCCACCTCAACGTTTTTAATCAGGGTTTCGCAGTAGCGCGGCTGACCGCCGTACAGGCTGAAGGAGATGATATTTTCTGCCGGATTGCTGCGGTTAATCGGCGCAGGCGCCGGTGCGGGAAAAGTCGCTTTCGCGCCCTGACTGAAACGCATGTCGGATTGGGTGAGCGATTCGAGGCCATAACGCGCCACTTCATCTGTCTTACCCAGCCAGCCACACACTTCCGTCAGGCCATCCAGCCAGGTTTCCGACGCCTGCGCGCGCTGCGCCGCCGGTGCCTGATAGATTTTCTGGTAAATCTTGTAGGATTTTTTATGTTCGCCGACGCGCATCAGCGTCAGCGCGTAGTCGCTGAGCACCTGCATCTGGTTAGGCATGACGCGCAGCACTTCTTCGCAGCACTGGCGCGCCAGAGGATAATCTGACGCGGCCATTGCCTGACGAAACCGCGCGGCGGCACTCTCAACGCGGGCCTGCATTGCAGCAGGGCGGCTGGTAAAACCCGGACGTGGGACAGAGATCGTTTTGCGCATAGGAAATTTCTCAGAATCGGCTGAAATTGCGCGCATTCTAATCAGGCAATTGCTGAGCTCCCTATAAGCCTGGTCTCGAAATCATTCCCTGACTGGCGCGCTAAAGTAAGCGACGCGCGGCTTCAACCACGATTTTCACCGCATGACTTTCGGTCTGCTTCATGGTTTCGGCGTTCGGGATCTCCTGCTGGGTACGGTTGACGATAACGCCCGCCACCATACCGGCACGCAGACCCTGGCTTGCGCACATGGTCAGCAGCGTTGCGGATTCCATTTCGTAGTTCATCACGCCCATAGACTGCCACTCTTCCATTGAGCCTTTGAAGCGGCTCACAACGCGGCCAGAGAAGGTGTCGTAACGCTCCTGGCCCGGGTAGAAGGTATCGGAAGAGGCGGTTACGCCCACGTGCGTGGTTGCGCCCACGGATTTCGCCGCTTCAACCAGCGCGGTGGTGCACTCGAAATCAGCCACCGCCGGGAATTCCATCGGCGCAAAGTGCAGGCTTGCGCCGTCCAGACGCACGGACGCGGTCGTCACCAGCACGTCGCCGACGTTGATGTGCGGCTGAATAGCGCCGGTGGTACCGATACGCAGGAAAGTACGAATGCCCAGTTGCGCCAGCTCTTCAACCGCAATCGAGGTAGACGGGCCACCGATACCGGTAGAGCACACAATCACCGCTTTGCCATCCAGCTCTGCGCGCCAGGTGGTGAATTCACGATGGGCTGCCAGCTTAACCGGCTTATCCATCAGCGCGGCGATCTTTTCCACACGCTCAGGATCGCCAGGGACGATAGCGAGCGTAGCCCCTTGTAAATCGTTTTTGGTGAGGCCGAGATGAAAAACATCAGACTTAGACATAGGTGACTCCTCTGTGGGTCGGTTAGTCAGAAGAAGTAAAACGGTACTTTACAGAAGCAGTAAGCATATTTTCGTGACGAACCTCACCATGAATGAAAATGATTACATTGAATTTCCATAAAAAAGTGATTTACATCACATTAACAAGTTATATCGCCAGGTGCTGCACAAAAGATAGACCGTTTAAGGCACTGTGAGTTGTTAACCTGGTGTCTATATTTACCTTTGCGCTAACTCATTGGTACGGAGAATGCCATGACTGAAAAAACCGGTTTTGCACCTGCTGCGGCCCCGCATGCCTCAACCATCGTCTCAACGTCTGAAGAGGCCATCACGGCGGGTGAGACCTCTATTCCCTCGCAGGGAGAGAATATGCCTGCTTACCACGCCCGACCAAAATCGGCAGACGGTCCGCTGCCCATCGTGATCGTGGTTCAGGAAATTTTCGGCGTTCACGAACACATTCGCGACCTCTGCCGCCGGCTGGCGCTGGAAGGGTATCTGGCCGTTGCGCCAGAGCTCTATTTCCGTCAGGGCGATCCGAACGACTACAGCGATATCCCAACGCTGTTCAGCAACCTGGTCAGCAAAGTGCCGGATGCGCAGGTGCTGGCCGATCTCGATCACGTCGCCAGCTGGGCGGCGCGCAACGGCGGCGATGCCCGCATCGTCTGCTGGTCACCGGTTTCTGCTGGGGCGGACGCATTAGCTGGCTGTATGCCGCGCATAACCCGCAGTTGAAAGCGGCCGTTGCCTGGTACGGCAAACTGGTGGGCGAAAAAACGCTGAACTCACCGAAGCAGCCGGTTGATATCGCTACGGATTTAAACGCCCCCGTGTTAGGGCTGTATGGTGGTCAGGATACCAGCATTCCGCTTGATACCGTTGAGACCATGCGCCACGCCCTGCGGGCGGCAAACGCGAAGGCCGAGATCGTGGTTTACCCGGATGCCGGGCACGCGTTTAACGCCGATTATCGTGCGAGCTATCACGCAGAATCGGCCAAAGACGGCTGGCAGAGGATGCTGGACTGGTTCAGCCAGTTTGGCGCCAGAAAAGCGTAATAACTAAAAGCCCGGAGGCGGCTACGCCTTACCGGGCCTACAGGTAAGCCGGGTTAGCGATAGCGCCGCCCGGCAATTTAGCACCACTACCCCTGACGTAGATTCTGCGCCGCCTTCACCATGTTCGCCAGCGCCGCACGCGTCTCCGGCCAGCCGCGCGTTTTCAGGCCGCAGTCGGGGTTCACCCACAGGCGTTCGGCCGGAATACGTCGGGCAGCCTTCTGCAGCAGCGCTTCAATCCACTCCACGCTCGGCACGTTCGGCGAGTGGATGTCGTACACGCCCGGCCCGATTTCGTTCGGATAGTCGAACTCCTCGAACGACTCCAGCAGCTCCATATCTGAACGCGAGGTTTCGATAGTGATGACGTCCGCATCCAGCGCTGCGATAGACTCCATGATGTCGTTAAACTCGCAGTAGCACATGTGGGTGTGGATCTGGGTGTCGTCCTTAGCGACGGCGGCGTTGATGCGAAACGCGTCCACGCTCCATTTCAGATACGCATCCCAGTCGCTGCGGCGCAGCGGCAGGCCTTCACGCAGCGCCGGTTCGTCAATCTGGATGATGCCAATGCCCGCCGCTTCCAGATCCGCCACCTCGTCGCGCAGCGCCAGCGCGATCTGTTTGGCAATGGTTTCGCGGGAGACATCTTCGCGCGGGAACGACCAGCAGAGAATGGTCACCGGACCGGTCAGCATGCCTTTTACCGGCCTGTCGGTCAGAGACTGGGCGTATTTCGCCCACTCCACGGTGATCGCCTCCGGGCGGCTGACGTCGCCGATCACCACCGGCGGCTTCACGCAGCGGGAGCCGTAGCTCTGCACCCAGCCATTCTGGGTAAACACAAAGCCGTCGAGATGCTCACCGAAGTACTCCACCATGTCGTTACGCTCGGCCTCACCGTGCACCAGCACGTCCAGCCCCAGCCGCTCCTGCTCGATAATCGCCTGCTTGATGTGTTCGGCGATACCGGTGCGGTAGTGATTCGCATCCAGGTTGCCCTTTTTGAAGTCCAGACGCAGGCCACGGATTTCGGTGGTTTGTGGGAAGGAACCGATGGTGGTGGTCGGCCACGCAGGCAGGTTGAAGCGGGCACGCTGCGCTTCGGCGCGCACCTCATATGGGCTCTGACGCTGGCTGTCCTGGGCGGTGATGGCCGCCAGGCGTTTTTCCACCGCCGGGTTATGCACGCGCGCAGAGTGACGACGTGCCTGAATCGGCGCGCTCCATGCGCTGATCGCCGCCGTGTCGCCGCTGTTCAGCGCATCGCGCAGCAGCGTCAGCTCTTCACATTTTTGCAGGGCGAAGGCAAACCAGCTTTTGACCTCAGCATCAAGACGGGTTTCCACGCTCAAATCGATCGGGCTGTGCAGCAGGGAGCAGGACGAGGCCACCCACAGCTCACGTTTGCCGACGATGTCCTTAATCTGCGCGTATTTCTCGGTCAGATCGGCGCGCCAGACGTTACGACCGTTAACCAGACCCGCGGAGAGCAGCCAGTCTGCGGGCAGTCGCTTGTGCAGTTCCGCGACATCGTCTTTGCCGTGAACCAGGTCAACGTGCAGGCCCTGAACCGGCAGCGCGGTAATGGTGTTCAGGTTCGGCGTGACGCCCTCAAAATAGGTGGTCAGCAGCAGCTTCACCTGCCCCGCCAGCGCGTCATACGCCGGTTTGAAGGCATCGAGCCAAACCTTGGGCAGTTCGAGCACCAACGCCGGCTCGTCGATTTGCACCCACTGAATGCCGCGCTTGCCCAGCTCAATCAGCACCTGTTTGTAGACCGGCAGAATATCGTTCAGCAGGCTGAGGCGGTCAAACTGTTCGCCTTTTACTTTCCCCAGCCACAGGTAGGTGACTGGCCCCAGCAATACGGGCTTCACCTGGTGACCCAGCGCCAGCGCTTCGTCCACTTCATCCAGCAGCTGCGTCCAGGTCAGCCTGAACTGCTGACCTTTCACAAACTCCGGCACCATATAGTGATAGTTGGTGTTGAACCACTTGGTCATTTCCGCCGCTGCCGCTGGCTCCCCCGTTGGTGCACGGCCACGGCCGATGCGGAACAGAGTATCGATATCTACCGATCCATCTTTGTTCTGATGACGAGCCGGCACGTTGCCAAGCAGCAGGCTGGTGGTCAGAACATGGTCGTACCAGGCGAAATCGCCCACCGGCAGCAGGTCAATGCCGGCCTGTTTTTGCTGATCCCAGTGACGGGCGCGCAGCTCCCGCCCCACCGCCAGCAGTTCTTCACGGGAGGTGTTCCCCGCCCAGTAGCTTTCTTGCGCTTTTTTCAGCTCGCGACGCAGGCCAACGCGAGGGAAACCGAGAGTGTGGTTGAGGATTGTCATGTGAGATTCTCCAGAAGTTATTCGCTGTGCGACAGTCGCAGCAACCGATTTACGTTCATCCAGCGGGCAATCCTGCCGTGCGCTGAGCGTATTAGCTGGACAAAGGTAAAGTGGCCGTCGCGTCTGATTGAGATATTTAGACGTCCAGATGTTTACACATCTATAATTTGCAGGTACTGTATATTCCTCAAGCGCAAATTGTTCATGGCGAAGTGAAGGACTTTCATGATCGAGATTAAACACCTGAAAACGCTACAGGCGTTGCGGAACAGCGGTTCGCTGGCGGCGGCGGCGGCCACGCTGCACCAGACGCAGTCGGCCCTTTCTCACCAGTTCAGCGATCTGGAACAACGCCTCGGCTTTCGTCTGTTTGTGCGTAAGAGCCAGCCGCTGCGCTTTACGCCGCAGGGCGAGATTCTGCTGCAGCTGGCGAATCAGGTGCTGCCGCAGATCGCCAGCGCGCTGCAGGCCTGTAACGAGCCGCAGCAGACCACGTTGCGCATCGCCATTGAGTGCCACAGCTGTATTCAGTGGCTGACGCCCGCGCTTGAGAACTTCCGCCAGAAGTGGCCGCAGGTGGAGATGGACTTTAAATCCGGCGTGACGTTTGACCCGCAGCCTGCGCTGCAGCAGGGCGAACTGGATCTGGTGATGACGTCCGACATTCTGCCGCGCAGCGGCCTGCACTATTCACCGATGTTTGATTTTGAGGTGCGGCTGGTGCTGGCGCCGGATCATCCGCTGGCGCAGCAAGCGCGCATCACGCCGGAAGACCTGGCGACGGAAACGCTGCTGATCTATCCGGTGCAGCGCAGTCGCCTGGATATCTGGCGCCACTTCCTGCAGCCAGCGGGCATCAGCCCGCCGCTGAAAAGCGTGGATAACACGCTGCTGTTGATTCAGATGGTGGCGGCCAGCATGGGCATTGCGGCGCTGCCGCACTGGGTGGTGGAGAGTTTTGAACGCCAGGGTCTGGTGGTGACCAAAACCCTGGGCGAAGGATTGTGGAGCCGGCTGTACGCCGCCGTGCGCGACGGCGAGCAGCGTCAGCCGGTGACGGAGGCGTTTATTCGCTCAGCGCGGAAGCACGCCTGCGAGCACCTGCCTTACGTGCGCGATGCCTCGCGCCCCGGTTCACTGCAGCCGGTCTCGCCCTGATGCCGCGGGCGGCCAATGTCGCCCGTGCTGTTATCCCCGCCCTGCCTGCTCTATAATGCGCCGCCTTAACCGCTACCGGAGAGTTTCACCATGACCAATAACGATGTGCTGCGCAGCGTGCGCTATATGCTGGATTTGAGCGACAGCAAAGTGGTGGAGATTTTTGCGCTGGCGGGCAGTGAAGTACCGCGTGAAGATGTGCAGGCGTGGCTGAAGAAAGATGACGATGAGGCGTTTCGTAAACTGCCGGATGTGCTGATGGGCTACTTCCTCAACGGTCTGATTTTCTACCGTCGCGGCAAAAGCGAAGACGCGCCGGCCCCGACGGTTGAGCGCCGCATGAACAATAATATCTTTCTCAAGAAGTTACGCATCGCCTTCGCGCTGAAAACCACCGATATCCCGGATATCTTACTGAAGGCTAACTTCAAGGTGTCACAGGCCGAGATCGGCGCGATTTTCCGTAATCCGGATCATAAAAATTATCGCGAGTGCGGTGACCAGATTCTGCGTAACTTCCTGAAAGGCTTAACGCTGATTCAGCGGCCATCGACACCCGCGAAAAAAAGCTAAGCGCCTGAACTGCTGCTTTTGGCCGTGTGTCCCAGTACCCAGCGTTTATGCACGTACAGGGACGCAAAAATCACTATCGCCCCGGCGATAAAGCTCGGCCAGTGCGGCTTCTCCTGCCAGATCGCCAGGTTCACAAGTAATCCTGCCGGCACGTGCATGTTGTTCATAATGCCCAGCGTCCCGGCATCGACCTGGGTCGCGCCGTAGTTCCACATGAAGTAACCCAGCCCGGAAGCGACCACGCCCAGCCACACCAGCACGCCCCACTGCAGCGTGGTGGTCGGCAGCTTGTGCGGATTGCCCCAGATGCACCAGGCGATCACCGCGATCAGCACTGCGCCGAGATAGAACCACGAGAACGCGGTGTGCTGCGGCATCGGGCGGACTTCCTGCAGGCGCTTATAGCCCACCATGCCAATCGCAAAGCAGATGTTGGCCGCCTGCACCAGCAGCAGTCCGAACCAGAAATCATCGCTGACTTTGTCGTAGCGGATAATGGCCGCACCGAGCACCGCCAGCAGCGCACTAAAGGCATAGCCAATGCGCAGCGGGCGCTTGCTGAGCAGGTCATAAATCAGCGTGACATACAGCGGCGTCATCACCGTAAACAGCAGGAATTCCGGCACGCTGAGATAGAGATAAGCCTCGAAGCTGATCAGATACATGATACCTAATTGCAGCATGCCCACCAGCATATAGAGCAGCAACGTTGAAGCGCGGTAACCGCGCCAGCGCAGAAACGGCAGAAAGACCAGCGCCGCCAGGCCTAAACGCATCAGCACCGAGAACCAGGTATCCACCTGCCCCGCCAGATACTCCCCGATTAAACTAAAAGAAAAAGCCCACAGAATGGTGGTAACAATCAGCAACAGCACGGTTATGCATCCTAAAGTTCAACACTGGCGCTAGTGTAAACAAACTACAGCGCGCTGGCGGGATAATCTGGTTGACATGTGATGAAATTAAACACGATCGCATCTTCGCTGCCCGGTCAGCAGGCACGCGTCCGCATGGCGGGTTGACCGATGGGCGGCGATTTTATGAGGCAGCGCGCCGTTTTCTCTGGCACAAATGCGCGAAATCCAACATTTACTGGTTTATATCGCTCTTGATTGTCATAAAACTGTAACATATGTGTCACACGTCACAGTAACTGCGCGTAACCATCACTATTCTGTGCGCGAAATGGAAAGGTTGCTTTCTGTTCGCTGTCGTACTTTTTTTGCCCCAACCTGCTGGGAATCGATAACTATATTGCGCCCTGGAGGGCCATCCTGATGTTGAGTATTTTTAAACCTGCACCACACCAGCCCCAGGTGGCGGACGATCGCGTCGATCCGCTCTATCGTCGTCTGCGCTGGCAAATCTTCCTCGGCATTTTCTTTGGGTACGCGGCCTATTACCTGGTGCGCAAAAACTTTGCGCTGGCCATGCCTTACCTGGTGGAACAGGGCTTTTCCCGCGGCGATCTGGGCTTCGCGCTGTCGGGGATCTCCATCGCCTACGGTTTTTCCAAATTCATCATGGGATCGGTGTCGGATCGCTCGAATCCGCGCGTGTTTCTGCCCGCCGGCCTGATTCTCGCCGCCGCCGTGATGCTGTTTATGGGCTTTGTGCCGTGGGCAACCTCCAGCATCATGGTGATGTTCGTGCTGCTGTTCCTGTGCGGCTGGTTCCAGGGCATGGGCTGGCCGCCGTGCGGACGCACCATGGTGCACTGGTGGTCGCAGAAAGAGCGCGGCGGCATTGTGTCGGTGTGGAACTGCGCGCATAACGTGGGCGGCGGCATTCCGCCGCTGCTGTTCCTGCTCGGGATGGCCTGGTTTAACGACTGGCACGCCGCGCTCTATATGCCTGCCTTTGGCGCCATTCTGGTGGCGATTATCGCCTTTGCGCTGATGCGCGATACGCCGCAGTCCTGCGGCCTGCCGCCGATTGAGGAGTACAAAAACGACTATCCGGATGATTACAGCGAGAAGCACGAAGAAGAGCTGACGGCGAAGCAGATCTTCATGCAGTACGTGCTGCCGAACAAGCTGCTGTGGTACATCGCGCTGGCCAACGTGTTCGTTTACCTGCTGCGCTACGGCATCCTCGACTGGTCACCGACCTACCTGAAAGAGGTGAAGCACTTCGCGCTGGATAAATCCTCGTGGGCCTACTTCCTGTACGAATACGCCGGGATTCCGGGCACGCTGCTCTGCGGCTGGATGTCGGACAAGGTGTTCCGGGGCAATCGCGGCGCCACCGGCGTGTTGTTCATGACGCTGGTGACCATCGCCACCATCATTTACTGGCTGAACCCGCCGGGCAATCCGGGCATAGATATGGTCTGCATGATCGTCATTGGCTTCCTGATCTACGGTCCGGTGATGCTGATTGGTCTGCACGCGCTGGAGCTGGCACCGAAAAAAGCGGCCGGCACGGCGGCAGGCTTTACCGGTCTGTTCGGCTACCTCGGCGGCTCGGTGGCGGCCAGTGCCATTGTCGGCTACACCGTGGATTTCTTCGGCTGGGACGGCGGTTTCTTGGTGATGATTGGCGGATCGCGTGCTGGCGGTGGTGTTACTGCTGCTGACCATGGTCAGCGAGCATCGCCACAAGCAGCAGCAGGCATAATCTGAGCGGGCCGGTGAATACCGGCCCGTTTTATTCAGGCCAGGAACAACTTACGCAGCGTCTGCGGCACCGCGTTATCGGCGTTGGTGCCAATCACTTCCAGCTTCGGGTGCAGATCTTTCAGGCGCTGATGGGCGTTGCGCATGATGCAGCCCTTGCCCGCCATCGACAGCATCTCGGCATCGTTCATGCCGTCGCCAAAGGCGATGCAGTCCTTCAGCGCATAGCCCAGCCGTTTCGCCACCGCTTCCAGCGCGTGCCCTTTCGAGACGCCGCCCGCCATCACTTCCAGGCAGGTGACGGCAGCGAGAAGCTGACGTTGACACGGTCGCCCCAGCGGGCGTTGATCGCCTGTTCCAGCGGCAGCAGTTTCTCTTGTGGCTGTCGCAGGTGAAGAACACTTTGCTGATGCCCTCCGTGGCCAGCAAGCCCGGCTCATACAGGGAGTAGTTGAACACCGCTTCCTTGAAGAAACGCATTTCATCCGGGCGATGGCGGTTCATGAACCATTCGTCGTCGCGGTAAACGTTCGTGACGATAGCCGGATTGTTATGCACCACGCCGAACAGATCGGCGGCAATATCGCGATCCAGGTTGTGGGTAAAGATCAGGTTGCCGTCGGTATCGTGCACGCGCGCGCCGTTGGAGGTGATCATGTACGCCTTGATGCCGAGGTTATCGCGGATCTGCCCCACGTCGACGTGGTGGCGGCCGGTGGCAAACACAAAGTTCACGCCGCGGGCAGTCAGCAGCGTCTCTTTCGCGTAAGGCGACAGGGTGTGGTCGGGGGAAAGCAGCGTGCCATCTAAATCAGATGCAACAACCTGGTACATAGGGATTTCAACCTCTGGTGGAAAAAAATAATCAGTTATGCCTGTTGAAAAATTCGACAATGGCGTTGAGCGCGACTGAGCGCATAGCGTCCTTTTCAAAAAGGATCTCATGGTACGCGCCGTGAATGATGAAAGGCGTGGTCCCCTTCCACCGCAGGGTGCCCCGCCGCAACGCGCAGTTCACAATAGCGGTCATGCATGCGGTTATCCACCACACGCTCTTCTTCCGCCTGAATCAGAAGCGTCGGCGTGTCATCATCGCCTACGCCTGCCAGCACCTGCTCACCGGCCAGAATACCTTCCCGCACCCAGTGCCAGGTCGGGCCGCCGACGCGCAAGCGCGGTTCATCGGCATAAAAACGCAGGTTGCGGCGATAGCGCTGCCGACTGTGGGTCAAGCCGTTGATGGCGAACGGCAATGCGCGCCAGCGTCCGGTGCCGATGGCATAGCCTTCACGAATGCGCTGATGGCCCTCAGCCCAGTCGAGAAGATGGCGCACCATCCACGGCGGGCAGCGGCAGCACGATACCAAACATCGGCGCACAAAACACCGCCGCGTGGAAGGCCTGCGGCTCATACCGCTGCAAAAACAGCGTCGAAATCGCGCCGCCCATCGAGTGCGCCAGGATATAGCGCTTGCGCCAGGGGCCGGGCTGACTTTCCTGCTGCCAGAATGCGGCAAAATCGTCGACATAATCGCTGAAGTCGACCACATGACCGCGGTGCGTGTCGGGCAGCATACGCCCGGAACGCCCCTGCCCGCGGTGGTCGATAATCAGCACATCGAAACCGCAGATGGAA
Organism: Enterobacterales bacterium; assembly: GCA_039593635.1. Taxonomy (GTDB): domain Bacteria; phylum Pseudomonadota; class Gammaproteobacteria; order Enterobacterales; family Enterobacteriaceae; genus Enterobacter. The sequence goes on along the minus strand of JBCNOW010000016.1, from coordinate 36,671 downwards.
CAGGTCATAGGCCAGTTCGGCGTATTTGACGTAGCTTTCAATGCGCCCAGGGCACAATCAGGATGACCCGGTCCGTGTTGCGATGAGCGCGAAAACGAACAAAGCGAACCGGTCAGATTGCCGCCGACGCCGGTAAACTCACCGCTCTTCACGCTGCCGCCAGAAATCGGTCAGCGGCCCCATGGAGAAAGCAGCAAATGCGTTTTCTCGTGTTTCCCAGTCCTTTTTCTGCTGAAAAACATCGGAATTTCCCCCTGAAAAACAATCGTTTTTCAGTAAATCGCGGCTTTGGTCGACAAAATAACTCAACACAATATACAATAGCGTATTGTGGCATAAAAACAGACGATTCGGGAGTTTCAAATGACCTTCGAATGGTGGTTCGCCTACCTGCTGACATCCATCATCCTCAGCCTTTCACCCGGTTCGGGCGCCATTAACACCATGACCACCTCCATCAACCACGGCTATCGCGGTGCGGCGGCGTCCATTGCCGGTTTGCAGACCGGGCTGGGCATTCATATTGTGCTGGTCGGGATTGGTCTGGGGACCCTGTTCTCCCGCTCCGTGCTGGCGTTTGAAGTGCTGAAATGGGCGGGCGCAGCCTATCTGATTTGGCTCGGTATTCAGCAGTGGCGCGCCGCAGGCGCCATCGATCTCAATACGCTGGCCAAACGCGAAGCCGCGGCGTCGTCTGTTTAAGCGCGCGGTGTTCGTTAACCTGACCAACCCGAAGAGCATCGTTTTTCTCGCCGCCCTGTTCCCGCAGTTTATCGTGCCGCATCAGCCGCAGGTGATGCAGTACGTGGTGCTGGGGGCGACCACCATCATTGTCGATATCATCGTGATGATTGGCTATGCGACGCTGGCGCAGCGAATTGCGGCGTGGATCAAAGGGCCTAAGCAGATGAAGGCCCTGAATAAAGTCTTTGGTTCGCTGTTTATGCTGGTTGGCGCGCTGCTTGCGTCAGCGCGTCATGCTTAGCGAGAGATGATGAGATGAATGCCGAAGCCGGCGAACAGCGCGCCGGCGAAGCCGTCGATCCACTTCGCGATACGCTGGTAGCCGCGGCGCATCGCCGGTAAGGCGAACAGGCTGGCCACAATGGTAAACCAGGCAAAGGTTTCAACGACGATCAGTAGGAAGATGCCCCAGCGTGCGCCCGCGCCAACGCTATCGCCGACAAACAACGAGAACACGGAGCCGAAATAGATAATCGCTTTCGGGTTCGCCAGGTTGGTCAGCAGCCCTTTTACAAAGCTGCGTCCGCCCGTTGCCAGCTCTACTTTTGGTTCTTGCGGTTTTTGCTCTTCTTTCTTCAGCGCCCCGCGCAGCATCTGGTAGCCCATCCAGCACAGATACAGCCCGCCGCCAACCATAATGATGTTATGCAGCCAGGCCATCTTCGCCAGGATCAGGTTCAGACCGAGCAGCGCGACTGCCGCCCAGACCATAACGCCCATGGTAATACCGAGCACGCCCATCATCGCTTCTTTGCGGGAGCGGCTGACGGCCGTTTGCGACACGAAGAAAAAGTCAGGGCCGGGGCTCATCAGCGCAACGATGTGCACTAACGCCACGGTGAGAAATAGCATTAACATAATTAGCTCGCGGGGAAATAATTTAGTGAGTCATCATCCTGGCACTTTTTCGCCCGGCTGACTACTCCTCATCATCACCGTCGGCGTGAGAACGGATGAGCGCCATAAACTCTTTACCGAAGCGCTCCAGCTTGCGCGTGCCGACGCCGTTGACGCTCAGCATCTCGCTCGCGCTGAGCGGCATCTGCTCGGCCATCTCAATCAGCGTCGCGTCGTTGAACACCACGTACGGCGGGATGTTTTCTTCGTCGGCAATCGCTTTACGCAGCTTGCGCAGTTTGGCGAACAGCTTGCGGTCGTAGTTGCCGCCGTACGATTTTTGCATCACCCGCGGCTTGAGGGCGACCACGCGCGGCACGGCGAGCTTCAGTTCAACGTCACCGCGCAGGACCGGACGCGCCGCTTCGGTCAGCTGTAGCGCGGAGTGCTGAGCAATGTTCTGTGTGGCAAAGCCGAGGTGGATCAGCTGACGAATAATGCTGACCCAGTGCTCGTGGCTCTGGTCCTTGCCAATACCGTAGACAGGCAGCTTGTCGTGGCCCATGTCGCGGATACGCTGGTTGTTGGCACCGCGCAGCACTTCCACCACATAGCCCATCCCGAAGCGCTGATTCACGCGGTAAATGGTCGAGAGCGCTTTACGCGCGTCCATCAGGCCATCGTACTGCCGCGGCGGATCGAGGCAGATATCGCAGTTGCCGCACGGCTCCTGTCGCCCTTCACCAAAGTAGTTGAGCAGCACCAGACGACGGCAGGTTTGCGCTTCAGCAAACGCGCCCATCGCGTTGAGCTTGTGGCGCTCAATATCCTGCAGCTGCCCCGGCGGTTTCTCTTCCAGACAGCGGCGCAGCCACGCCATATCGGCCGGATCGTAAAACAGCATCGCTTCCGCCGGCAGGCCGTCACGCCCGGCGCGGCCGGTCTCCTGATAGTAGGATTCGATATTGCGCGGGATGTCGAAGTGCACCACAAAACGCACGTTCGGCTTGTTGATGCCCATCCCAAACGCCACGGTCGCGACCACGATTTGCAGATCGTCGCGCTGGAATTTTTCCTGCACGTCGGCGCGGATGTGGTTCTCTAACCCGGCATGATAAGCCGCCGGCGCTGAAGCCGCGATTTTGCAGACGCGCGGCGGTGTCTTCCACCTTGGCGCGGCTGTTGCAGTAGATGATGCCGGATTTGCCGCGCTGCTCCTGCACGTAGCGCAGGAGCTGATCGAGCGGCTTAAACTTTTCCATCAGCATATAGCGGATGTTCGGGCGGTCGAAGCTGCTGACCTGAATCAGCGGGTCGTTCAGCCCCAGCAGACGAACGATATCCAGACGCGTGGTGTCATCTGCCGTGGCGGTCAGCGCCATAAACGGCAGCTCGGGGAAGCGCTGGCGCAGCTGGCCGAGCGCGGCGTATTCCGGGCGGAAATCGTGGCCCCACTGGGAAATACAGTGCGCTTCATCAACGGCCAGCAGCACCGGGTTCCAGTGCGCCAGGTGATCGAGGAAGTTATCCAGCATCAGGCGCTCTGGCGCGATATACAGCAGGCGGATCTGCCCGGTGCGGCACCCCGCCATCACCTCTTGCTGCTGCTCACGGGTTTGCGTCGAGTTCAGGCACGCCGCCGCCACGCCGTTGGCGAGCAGCTGGTCAACCTGGTCTTTCATCAGTGAAATCAGCGGCGATACCACGACCGTCAGGCCGTTCAGCACCAGCGCCGGCACCTGATAGCAGAGAGATTTACCGCCGCCGGTCGGCATTACCACCAGACAGTCGCGGCCTTCCAGCACGGTTTCAATGATGGTTTCCTGGCCCGGGCGGAACTGCTGGTAGCCAAAGGTTTCATGCAAAACCTGTTTAGCCAGCGATTCCTGATTCAATACTTCCGCCTGCGCCACGTTAACCCCATTTAACCCACCCTAAAAAAAAAAAAGACAAAATTTAAAGTTTAACCCCAAAAAACTCGCAGCTGGAATTAGAACAGTAAAAAAAAATAAAATTAAAAAAAAAATAAAAAAATATCGTTCAGCATTACGCCCACGCCAAGACGGGTCTGGTGATGGTTGTAGTCAATCAGCGATTCGCCATAGCCGCTGTACACCTGGGTGTAAAAGCGCACGTGTTCGGTCATCGGATAGCTTCACGCCCAACTTCCGCACCGCCGTAGCCGGTGTTCCAGTTGTACTGGCCTTTCGCGCTGAGCACGGCGCCTCGCCCAGCTGATAGCCAATCTTCGAGCTGGTAGTAGCCCATGTATTTGGTGATGTCCGGGTTATCGTCGGTGCTGGCACCCGACAACGATACCAGGGCTTCACTTCCACCATCCAGTTGCCGTTCTGCGCCATCAGGCGGGTGTAGGCGCGGTTCCAGCTGCGTGAGGTCGGGTCGGAACGGCCGTTAGAGTCGTGGTTAAAACCCACCTCAACGTCGCGCAACGTCCAGCCGGCAAACTAATCATAATCCGTTGCGAAGCCGAGGAAAAGCTGCGGCTCATAGTTGGTTTCACGGAACGGTGATGATTCACCGCTGTTGGAGAGCTGCCACCAGGACTTCTGCGTATAAGAGGCACCGAGCACCGAGTTCGGCCCCAGAATGCCGCGCCAGAACGGGAACGCGAGGCTGAGCTGGAACTTCACTTCATCCTTACGCGCATTATCAGACCAGTTATAGGAGCTAATCGCCTCTTTGTTGATATCGCTGGTCTGGGTATAAATCACGTAGTTGGTGTCATACGGATAAAGCGTGAACGGGTTGTCATGCTCCTGCAGCAGGTTGGCGATAATGCTGCCCTTAACGGCAGGCTTATCATGGACTTCTTTGATCGTCGCTTCCTCCGCCTATGCGCCAGCGGCAGGCACCATAAATGCCGCCGCCAGCAACCAGGCCAGATACTGCCTACGCATAGGAGGTGTTCTCCCAAAGAGCGCTGCAAAAGTTATCGTCGGGCGACGGTTCAAAAAGCACGCCATTCTACACGCAAACCCGGTGGTTGATCCACGCTCGGTATCGGTTCTGAAAGTGGAAATCATATTGCGCGTAACGCGGCATAAAATCAACATTTCATTAACAATAAGGATGTGATGCCTCATGTCAGCCATGCTTACCGCCGAAGAAGCGTTAAAACTCGTGGGCGAGATTTTTGTTTACCACATGCCGTTTAACCGTGCGCTGGGACTGGAGCTGGAGCGTTCGAGAAGGAGATTTCGCCCAGCTGAGCTTCAACAACCAGCCGATGATGGTGGGCAACTGGGCGCAAAGTATTTTGCACGGCGGGGTGATTGCCTCCGCGCTGGATGTGGCCGCAGGTCTGGTCTGCGTGGGAGCCAGTACGCTGACGCGCCATGACACCATCAACGAAGAGGAGCTGCGCCAGCGTCTGTCGCGCATGGGCACCATTGATTTGCGCGTCGACTATCTGCGCCCGGGGCGCGGAAAGCGCTTCACCGCCACCAGCAGCCTGCTGCGCGCGGGGAATAAAGTTGCCGTCGCGCGCGTTGAATTGCACAACGAAGAACAGGTTTATATCGCCAGCGCAACCGCCACTTATATGGTGGGTTGAGGCGGCAAAATCGGGTAAAATTGATTCACTTTTTTGTAACGGATTTTCCCGATGGATGCTAAACAGACGCGGCAGGGCGTTTTACTCGCCCTTGCCGCTTATTTTATTTGGGGTATCGCCCCGGCGTACTTCAAGCTTATCGCCTACGTACCGGCCTGACGAGATCCTCACTCACCGCGTCATCTGGTCGTTCTTCTTTATGATCGCGCTGATGAGCATCAGCCGTCAGCTGGCGTCAGGTGTAAAACGCAGCGCTGCTGGCACCACGCCGAAAAAAGTGCTGCTGCTGGCGCTGACCGCACTGACCATTGGCGGCAACTGGCTGCTGTTTATCTGGGCGGTGAATAACCACCATATGCTGGAAGCCAGCCTCGGTTACTTTATTAACCCGCTGGTGAACATCGTGCTGGGGATGATGTTTCTGGGCGAGCGCTTCCGCCGTATGCAGTGGCTGGCGGTGCTGCTGGCCGCCTGCGGCGTGCTGGTGCAGCTGTGGACGTTCGGCTCGCTGCCGATCATCGCCCTCGGTCTGGCGTTCAGCTTTGCCTTCTACGGCCTGGTGCGTAAGAAGATTGCGGTGGAAGCGCAAACCGGGATGCTGTTTGAAACCCTGTGGCTGCTGCCGGTGGCGGCGATCTATCTCTTCGGCATCGCCGACAGCCCCACCAGCCATATGGGCAGCAACCCGTGGTCGCTGAACCTGATGCTGATGGCCGCGGGCGTGGTGACCACCATTCCGCTGCTGTGCTTTACCGGCGCGGCGACGCGCCTGCGTCTCTCCACGCTGGGCTTCTTCCAGTACATTGGCCCGACGCTGATGTTCCTGCTGGCGGTGGTGTTTTACGGCGAAGTGCCGGGCGCCGGATAAGATGGTGACCTTCGCCTTTATCTGGGTGGCGCTGGCGATTTTCATTCTGGATGCGCTGCTGTTTTCAGCCCGCACGCGCGTGCGCATAGCGTGAGATAAAACGGGCCATCGCCGGGCCGGTGAGCAGAATGGTAAACAGACGCAGCGTCTGCAGCGCCATAACAAACGCAATATCGACCCGGCTGCCAGCAGCAATAATCGCCACCGTATCCAGCCCGCCCGGGCTGGTTGCCAGATAAGCGGTCATCAAATCGACGTGCAGCACGCGCGTCAGCATCCACGCCAGCCCCCCGCACAGCAGCATCAGGCCGATAATCGAGGCGATCATTTGCGGCAGCGTGCGCAGCGCCAGCAAAAAGATCGGCCGGGTAAAGCGCAGGCCAACGCTCCAGCCGATCAGCGCATAGGCCAGTGCCAGCAGCCACTCCGGCACCTGCAGCGTCGCGACCCCCGTTCCGTGCAGCGTGGCACCCATCAGCGCCGGCAGCAGCAGCGCGCCGGATGGGATACGCAGTTTCTGCCCCAGCCACGCGCCCGCCACCATCACCAGCAGCGTCAGCACGAAGCCACTGTGCAGCGGCGGCAGCCAGACAATGTGGGCAGCAGCACCGCTGCTGCCGAGGCCGATGCGAGCCACCACGGCCGCGGCGGTAGCAACAAACAGTACGCGCAGATATTGCATAAACGCCACCAGCCGCACGTCGGCGCCGAAATCGCCCGCCATCGCCACCATTGCGGACGCGCCGCCCGGCGACGATCCCCACGCGCCGGTCGGTCCCGGCAGCGAGCTAAACCACCGCAGAAAACCGGCACCCCTCTGGCCGCCAGCGTCAGCAGCAGCACCGCCAGCACCACCGGCCAGTCATCGAGCAGCGGTGAGAGGATCGCTGGCGACAGGCTCTGGCCGATCATGCAGCCCAGCACCGCCTGTGCCAGCACGAACAGCCGTTTGTCGATGCGCACAGTTGCGCCGCTCAGACCCATAATGGTACCGACAATCATCGGACCGAGCAGCAGTGCAGCCGGCAGGTGCAATAGCTGCAGCAGGCAGCCCAGCACCAGCGAAGCCGTCAGCAGCAGCGCCCACTGCTGCCGCAAAGAGAAACGCGCCATAAGGTGGAAATCAGAAAGTGAGTTGAGGCAACAGGTTAGCAGATTGCGCGGCGCGCGGGGTAAGGCCACGGAGCGATGGGCGGTCGCGATGCGCCCCGCGGCCGGCGGTGACGACGCGCGCGGAGTTCGGTATGTGCCCGGTGCGTTCCCGTGGGTGCGCTTGCGCACCAGGTAAACTTACAGCCAGTTGCGACGCTTGAAGTAGAGATACGGCGCCAGCCCGGCGAGGATCATAAAGATAATCGCCCCCGGGTAGCCAAAGCTCCACTTCAGCTCCGGCATAAACTCAAAGTTCATCCCGTAGCTGGATGCCACCAGCGTCGGCGGCAGGAACACCACGGACACCACCGAGAAGATCTTGATGATGCGGTTCTGCTCGATGTTGATAAAGCCCATCGCCGCCTGCATCAGGAAGTTAACCTTCTGGAACAGGGATTCGTTGTGCGGCAGCAGGGATTCGATATCGCGCAGGATCTCACGCGCCTGCTCCAGCTGACCGCCCGGCAGACGCGCCTTGCGCACCAGGAAGTTCAGCGCGCGCTGGGTATCCATCAGACACAAACGCACCTTCCAGCCGATATCTTCCAGCTCCGCCAGCGTTGACAGCGCTTCGTCGTACTCATCGCCCTGATGGCCTTCCATGATCACGCGGCTCAGCTTTTCCAGATCGCTGTAGATGTTTTCAATCTCATCCGCCAGCTGTTCAATTTTGGTTTCGAACAGATCGAGCAGCAGCTCGTAGGCGTTGCCGTCCACCATCGCCTGGCTGCGGGCGCGCATGCGGTAGAGACGAAACGCCGGCAGCTCACGCTCGCGCAGCGTGAACAGACGACCGTCGCGAATGGTAAACGCCACGGTGGAGTTACCCGCGTGGTCTTCAGCATCTTCAAAGAAGAAGAAGGAGTGAATGTGCAGGCCGTCTTCGTCTTCAAAGAAACGCGCGGAGGCTTCGATGTCTTCCAGTTCCGGGCGGGTTGCCAGGCTCTGCCCCAGCTCAGATTGTACGCGAAGGCGCTCATCGTCGTCCGGCTCGACCAGATCCACCCATACGGCATCAATGAGGGGCTGTGACTCTTCGGCTTCAAGCCGAGTCAGTCGGTTATTTTCCAGTTGAAATGCGCTCAACATGACCGGGACTCCCAATGCAAAAAATATCGGACAGTTCGGTGGGCACACAGAAACAAATTGGGTTTCAGACCATTAAACAGCCTGACTCAGCGCGACGGGAATAATGCAGGTCGCTGACAACCACTAAGGCCATCAGCAAGAGGAGATAGCCTTAGGAGTTGTTCCTGGATGACAGGGAATTGAGCCAGTATCTACTGGGTGTGTCCAAGGCGAATGTCCTCTTAGCGTAATCGTGCGCGCATGTTACGCCAGCTATAACTGTGGCGTCAACGTAACGCAACAAACGAACTAAAGGGAAAAAATTGACCCTCAACGAAAAAGGCAAGCAAAAAAATAAAAAATAATGATAATTTTCTGAATGCTAAAGAGAATTAATTAACCCTCAACATAAAAGACTAGCAGATTATTACAAAATAATGATATTTTTCTGAATGTTAGACTGTTTCCAGCTTCGCATAAGCCGCCACCAGCCATTTAATCCCCTGCCCCTGGAACGCCACCTGCAGGCGGCTGTGCTCGCCGCTGCCTTCCAGATTCACAATGGTGCCTTCGCCAAACTTCGAATGGCGCACGCGCTGGCCCAGCTTATAGCCGGTGTCGGTTTCAGCGATCGGCGAGCCCATGCGCTGATGGCTAACCGGGCGGCTGATGCTGGCGCGCAGACGCACCTCTTCCACGCACTCTTCCGGCAGTTCGCCGATAAAGCGCGACGGACGGTGATAGACCTCTTTACCGTACAGGCGACGGGTTTCGGCGTAGGTTAGCGTCAGCTTCTGCATCGCTCGCGTCACGCCCACGTAGGCCAGACGACGCTCCTCTTCCAGACGCCCGCCTTCATCCAGCGACATCTGGCTCGGGAACATGCCCTCTTCCATGCCGACGATAAACACCTGCGGGAATTCCAGGCCTTTGGCCGAGTGCAGGGTCATCAGCTGAACCGCATCCTGCCAGGTGTCCGCCTGCCCTTCACCCGCTTCCAGCGCGGCGTGGGAGAGGAACGCCTGCAGCGGCATCAGATCTTCGTCTTCTTCGTTGTAGCTGAACTGGCGCGTTGCCGTGACCAGTTCCTCTAAGTTCTCAATACGGGTCTGGCCCTTCTCGCCCTTTTCCTGCTCGTACATCATGCGCAGGCCGGAGTCTTTAATCACCCGGTCGGTCTGCACGTGCAGCGGCATGTCGGCGGTTTCCTGCGCCAGCGCATCAATCAGTTCGCAGGAAGCGCTGCAATGCGCTGGCGGCACGTCCGGCGAGGGCTTTTTCCTGCAGCAGCTCGCGGCACGCCTGCCACAGCGTCAGCTGGCGATCGCGCGAGGCCTGACGCACCACGTCCAGCGTGCGGTCGCCAATGCCGCGCGTCGGCGTATTGACCACGCGCTCAAACGCCGCGTCGTCGTTGCGGTTGGCGATCAGGCGCAGATAGGAGAGCGCATCTTTGATCTCCTGACGCTCGAAGAAGCGCATGCCGCCGTAAATGCGGTACGGCATGCTCACCTGCAGCAGCGCCTCTTCCAGCACGCGCGACTGGGCGTTGCTGCGGTAGAGAATGGCGCACTGCTCCAGCGCGCCGCCGTTGTCCTGCCAGGTTTTGATGCGGTTCACCACGAAGCGGGCTTCGTCGAGCTCGTTGAAGGCGCAGTAAATCGAAATCGGTTCGCCGTCGACGCCGTCGGTCCACAGCTTTTTACCCAGACGCCCGTTGTTGTTCTCAATCAGGGCGTTGGCCGCGCTCAGGATGTTGCTGGTTGAGCGGTAGTTCTGCTCCAGACGGATGGTTTCCGCGCCGGGGAAATCGTTGAGGAAGCGCTGGATGTTCTCCACCTGCGCGCCGCGCCAGCCGTAGATGGACTGGTCGTCATCGCCCACGATCATCACCTTGCCGGTGTCGCCCGCCAGCAGGCGGATCCACGCGTACTGGATGTTGTTGGTATCCTGGAATTCGTCCACCAGGATATTGGTGAAGCGTTCGCGGTAGTGCTGCAGGATGTGCGGCTTGTTGAGCCACAGCTCGTGGGCGCGCAGCAGCAGCTCGGCGAAATCCACCAGCCCGGCGCGATCGCACGCTTCCTGGTAGGCCTGGTAGAACGTTCTGCCAGGTCTGCTCGACCGGGTTGCCGAAGCTCTGGATGTGGTGCGGGCGCAGCCCTTCGTCCTTCTGGCCGTTGATGTACCACATCGCCTGACGCGGCGGCCACTGCTTCTCGTCGAGATTCATCGCCTTGATCAGGCGCTTCAGCAGACGGAGCTGATCTTCGCTGTCGAGGATCTGGAAATCCTGCGGCAGATTGGCGTCCATATGGTGCGCGCGCAGCAGGCGGTGCGCCAGGCCGTGGAAGGTACCGACCCACATGCCGCCCTGGCTGGTGCCCATCAGCTGGGCGATACGGTGGCGCATCTCCGCCGCCGCCTTGTTGGTGAAGGTGACCGCCATGATGGAGTACGGCGAGCAGTTCTCCACGCTCAGCAGCCAGGCGATGCGGTGAACCAGCACGCGCGTCTTACCACTGCCCGCCCCAGCCAGCACCAGCAGGTTGGTGCGCGAGGCGGCAACCGCGTCACGCTGTTTGTCATTAAGGCTGTCGAGCAGGTAAGAAACGTCCATTGGCACCGTCACGCAAGTAGGATGCGAGGCACCGTTCGCGTTGCCGCCAGGCGGCAAGGGCAGATATCTGCGAGGGCGTAATCAGCTAAGCGATCAGGCTGGTGACACACAGCCTGCACGGCCGCGCGTTGCAGAATACAGAATACGACTGGATAATTTAGCCATTATATCAGCGTCGTGAGGGATGCCAACCGCGAAATTTCCACGTGCGGCAGAAGACGGCTGTCGGTTGCGGTCATCAGCTCGGCATTTTCTGGCTCTGATCCAGCAGGCCTGCATGCCGCAGCGGATGGCGCCCGCCACGTCCGTGGTCAGGTCATCCCCCACGTGCAGGATCTCACCCAGCGGCAGGTTAAGTTTTCTGCCGCCAGATGGTACATGTCACTGAACGGCTTCGCGCGCCCGTGCGGACCCGCGCGCAGCACGAACTCAAAGTAATCGCTGAGGCCAAACAGCTCCGGCTGGGCATTACCGTTGGTAATGGCCACCAGCGGCCACTTTTCGGCAAGCGTCGCCAGCGTGTCGTGGGTCTCCTGCGGCACGTCGATACGGCTGCGCCATTTGGCGAAGTTTTCCATTGCCGCTTCAGCACCGATGGCCGCATCCTGCGCGCTCAGGCCAGCGTTGAGCATCGCCTGCTCAACCGCACGGCGACGCCATTCGGTCACGTCATGGTAAATGTCCGGTTCGGTCTCCCGCAGGGACTGGCGCAGCTTCTGGAAATCCTTGTTCTGCATCGCTTTCAGCGCGGGGTGGTAGTTCTGTACAAACGCCAGCGACTCCTGCTCGGTACGCAGGATCACCTCGCGGTTGTCATAAAGGGTGTCATCAAGATCAAACGTCAGGGCTGAGATCTGTCCGAGTGGGCGGTAAAAACGCATTTTTCCCCCGTTTGGCGCGTGGATGCGCCGCGTCATACACCGAGGCAAGGTGTTGGAAGTCTAAGTGGGTATAGATTTGTGTGGTCGAAAGATTCGCGTGGCCGAGCAGTTCCTGCACGCCGCGCAGATCGCCGCTCGATTCCAGCATATGTGTCGCAAAGGAGTGGCGCAGCTTATGCGGGTGAACGTGGCTGTTCAGCCCCTGCTTAATGCCCCACTCCGCAAAGCGCTTCTGCACGTTACGCGCCGAGATCCGCTTGCCGAGCTTCGATAAAAACAGCGCATCCTCTTCCGCGCCAAACAGCCCGCGCAGATCCAGCCAGTGCTCAATCCAGGAGACCGCATTGCGGCCAATCGGCAGGCGGCGCTCTTTGCTGCCCTTGCCCATCACCCACACTTCGCCGGTGTCCAGATCGAGATGCTTGAAGTCCGAGGTTCACCAGTTCAGAAAGACGCAAACCGGCACCGTACATCACCTCCAGCATCGCGCGGTCGCGCACGGCCAGCGGATCGTTAAGATCGATATCCAGCAGGCGGTTTACGTCGTCGACGTCGATATTTTTCGGCAGATGGCGCGGGGCTTTCGGCGTGGCGATCCCTTTCGCCGGGTTGGCTTTTCAGCCCGCCCTGGCTGACCAGCCAGTCGAAGAAACTGCGCAGCGCCGAGAGCCGCAGCGCCAGGCTTGCCGGCACCGAGACCGCCGCGCCGGCTGCGCGCCGCCAAACCGCGTACCTGTGCCGCCATTGCTTGCCATTGCTGCCGAGCCACGTCGGCAATGTGCATGTCATCCGCCATGGCAATCATCGCATCAAGCTGACGCTGATAGTTAAGCAGCGTAATGGGGCTGAGCTGACGTTCAACGCCCAGATAGCGCAGAAAGCGCGAGACGTCAGTGGCGAGCAGTCCGTCCGTCATACGCGCTCAATCCAGCGCTCCAGCAGCTCGGGCAGCATCAGGGCGATCTCCTGCAGCAGGTGCGTGCCTTGCCCCTGCTCGTAGTGGTGCGCGTCGCGGCTGGTAAATAACATCACGCCCAGATCGCCATCGCGCCCCATCAGCGACATCGCCACCGAGCCAATCGCTTTGGCCTCCGGCAACATCACCAGCAGCTCAGGTCCATTAAGCGGCCCCAGATAGTGGTGTTCATGGCCCAGACGCTGTATGCGCAGCGGTTCAAACGCCTGACGGCTCAGTGCCAGATGGGTAAATCCCGACGGCGCGCCGATGCGCCAGCGGTCAGGGAAAAGACGAATCGTTGCGCCCGCCAGCCCCAGCTCGCGCGCCCAGCGGTGGAAGCGGCTGAGGAACTCGTCAAGGCTGTGCGCCGACGCCAGACGCGCCTGAAGATGCAGCAGACGATAGAACAGGCTTTCGTTGGTGCTGGCCTGCTCCATCAGCAGCGTCATGTTCTCTTCAAGCTGATTGATGTGGTTGCGCGAGCGCGCCATGTGCCATTCGACCAGCGACACGGTCCCGCGAACCGGATGCGGCACGCGCATTCGTTCGACGACGCGTGCATTGCGAATAAAAAACTCAGGATTGTTCAGCAGATAATCAACAACAGCGCTGTCGTCCAGTTCCGTCACTGTTTCCTGCAGTTCTTCCCCTGGTTGTTTCATAGATGGATAAACCCGTCATAGACATGTGCCGCCGGGCCAGTCATATACAGTGGATGACCCGGTCCTTTCCAGGCGATATCAAGCCGACCGCCCGGTAATTCCACGCGAACCTTTTCGGCCAGAAACCCCTGCGAGATGCCGACGGCGACGGCCGCACAGGCACCGCTTCCGCAGGCCTGGGTTTCGCCCGCGCCGCGCTCATACACCCGCAGACGGATGTGCTCACGCTTCACCACCTGCATAAAACCGATGTTCGCGCGCTCCGGGAAAGCGCTCGTGGCTTTCCAGCACCGGACCGAGCGTTTCGACCGCGGCGGTTTCCACGTCATCAACCTGAATCACGCAGTGCGGGTTACCCATCGAAACGACGCCGCACAATACTGTCTGCTCGGCCGCACGCATAATATAGGTCTTTTCCGCTTTGTTTGCGCGAAACGGCACCGCGGCGGGCTCGAAGTTTGGCTCGCCCATATTCACGCGCACCAGCTCGTCGTCGGTGACGCTGAGCACCATGCGGCCGTTCGCCGTGCTGACGCGAATATCGCGTTTGTTGGTCAGCCCTTTCAGGCGGACAAAGCGGGCAAAACAGCGCGCGCCGTTGCCGCACTGGGTCACTTCGCTGCCGTCCGCGTTAAAAATACGGTAGTGGAAATCGAGGTCGGGATCGTAGGGCGGCTCAACCACCAGCAGCTGATCGAACCCCACGCCCACGTGCCGATCCGCCAGGCGGCGGATCAGTTCCGGGGAGAAAAACACATTCTGCGTTACCGCGTCGACGACCATAAAATCGTTGCCAAGGCCATGCATTTTAGAGAACTGCATCATTTGCTCCATTGCGCGGGTACAGAACGTTGTCGTCAGAGATTAACCTGAGTCGGGCCGCCGTTGTCGCCACGGTCGTTAGTGTTTGGCGTGGAAGACTCAATGCCGCTGTTAACCGGTTTCGTCGGCGGCGGTGCGGTTTTATCCGCAGGCGGAAAGTACAGTGGTCCCTTCAGTCCGCAGCCAGTCAGGCTAAACAGCGTGATGAGAACGGCAAGCGTTCGGAAAGCGTTTTTCATTATAAAGTTGCCCGTAAGTTCAAATCTGTTTCTATCATCGCAGGAGAAGACACAAAAGCAAGAGTTTGCCGCTTTCCTGCAACGGGAATTATTTAGCGTTATACTGCCGCCATCACGAAAAACAGGAATAAAACCATGAACGACAGTGAATTTCATCGCCTTGCCGATACCCTGTGGATGACCATCGAAGAGCGTATCGACGACTGGGACGGCGACAGCGATATCGATTGTGAAATCAACGGTGGCATTCTGACCCTGAGCTTCGAAAACGGCAGCAAAATTATTATTAACCGCCAGGAGCCGCTTCACCAGGTGTGGCTGGCGGCCAAACAGGGCGGCTATCACTTTGATCTGAAGGGTGACGAGTGGGTTTGCGACCGCAGCGGCGAAACGTTCTGGGATCTTCTTGAACAGGCGGCGACCGCGCAGGCGGGTGAGGATGTAAGTTTCAGGTAGTTTTGTTGCCCGGTAAGGCGTAGCCGCCACCGGGCGAAAAGCCTCAGGAGAAATACTGCTGCAACAGCGGTGCGGTATCCTGATTAGCGGGTACTGCTGGGGTAATCGCCTGCGTACGGAACGGGATCACCTGCGCTCGCCCATCCACGTTCACAATCTGGTAGAACTGCGGCAGGTTGAAGTTGATAAAGCTGGAACCGTAGGTGAAACGGTCATGCGAGGAAGAGTAGAAGCGGCTGACGTCGCGCACTAGCTCCTCTTTGCTGCCTTCACAGTGGTGATACACCTCGGCGCGGTTGGTCTCATCCAGAATGTAGATGTTGAACCCGGCATCGTCACCGGACTCTTCAAAGAAGAACTGAATAATCCCTTCACTGGCAAAGCCGTCCACCACCTGCGGCAGCTTGACGTGGTTGGTTTCCACCTGCAACTGACAGGCCATGCAGCTTGTTGTGCGAAATCGCGCCGTAAAACTCGATGGCGTTTTCCAGCTTCTGTACCGACACGTTCAGGCGTTCGAAGAACAGGCCCCAGGTCTGCCCGGACACGCGCAGCGCTTTAAAGCGACCCGGTTTCCTGACGGGTGCTGGAGAGACGCAGCTCAATACATTCAGAAACCAGCTGCTGCACGCGGGTACGAATCAAACCGCGCAGGTGCTGGCTGTAGCAGAACACTTCCACGCTGTCCGGCGGCGCGGCGTCCTGGTGCATCTTGCCGAGAATGGTTTTCAGCGCTTCGATCATCGCCTGCTCGCCGTTGAAGTGCAGGGTACGCACTTCGTTCCACGAGTTGCGGTACAGCAGATCCACGCTGCCGACCAGGCAGTTTTGCTGCTCGCCAAAGCTGAAGACGTCCAGCTTGCGGAAGTCAAAATGGACTACCTGATTGCGGAAGGCCGCCGTCGGATCGTATTCCAGGTTGACGATGATCGCCAGATGACGGATCTCGCACGGGCTGTAGAGCGCTTTTGGCGTCGGCGCAGGCAGACGCAGCGGGAAGTGGTGCGAGACATCCGCCACCATCTCCTGCAGCTTGGCTAAATCGACCACCTCGTTGCCCTTGATAAACAGGCGCGTGCGCGAGGTCAGCAGGCCGTTAAACCAGGCCCAGGCCACCAGCTTGTTCAGATAGCGGTTATATTCCAGCGGCTGATGGCTGATGATGGAATCCATGCTTGGCGCACGGTTGTACAGATACCACCCGGTGCGGTTTGCGCGACCCGGCGGCACATAAATAAAGGTCAGGTTCGGTTCAGACAGATCAGGCGAAATCTGCGGGTTAACCAGCGTGACTTTGCCCGGCAGCGCTTCAAACGCGGCGTACAGTTTACGGGTCAACACCCCGATATCCTGCGGGCTGGCGGAGACGCTGAGGTTGTTGCGGCGCGCAAAGCGGATCAGGTTACGGTAGCTCTGCATCATCGCGTCGAGCAGTTCGTTGTGCGCTTCACGCACCTGATCGATTTTCCAGTTGGCGCGGTTGTCGAGCATGGACAGACGCGCTTCGTCCCATCCCCACTCTTTCACCAACTGCGACTGACCACTTCACGACGCCAGCCCACGCAGGCGCGTTCGCGGCTCAGCTTTTCACAGACTTTGAGATAGAAACATCGACGCACCAGGTCAAGACGCGTGGTGTCATCAATGGCTTTCAGGTATTCGGTCACGCGCTCCAGCATCATGCAGTAGGGATCGAGCCCGAAGGAGACAATCTCCCCGTCGTGCAGACGCTGCTTGATATCTTTCGCCAGCAGGCGCGGGGTGGGGTATTCCCAGGAGTAGGCTTCCAGCAGCAGCGTTTTCAGCACCGCTTTGTACGGTGAATCGATACTTTTATAGAGCTGCCAGAGGCTGGCGCCGAAGTACTCTTCCGCCGACAGAGAGCTGAGGCCGCCGAGATCCAGCCATTCGTTTGGCGTCAGTACGCCCTGCGCATAAAGCGACATGACGTAGTCGTCGTAATGCTCTTCTTCTTCGCACGGGACCATATTCCACAGAATACGCTTCCCGGCCAGGCGCACGGCGGTACGGTAAAATTCATCCAGCAGCAGGATGTGCTGCGTCGAGCCGCAGTCCTCACCACCCAGGCTGCCGCTTTCGTTATGGCGGAAACGGTTTTCATCAATCAGGAAGAAGCTCACTTCCACGCCGAGCGACGCCGCCCAGCTCTCCAGCAGGCTGCATTTACGCTGCAGCAGCTGGCGCTCTTCGTTATCGAGCCAGGATTGATGGCAGACCCAGATATCCAGGTCAGACGAACAGCTTTGCCCTACCGATGAGGTGCTCCCCATGGAGTAAACGCCGGTGATGGGCAGCTCACCTTTCGGCGATTCCTGCGGCGGCATGCCACGGTAGAGCTCAAGTTCGTTGAGATAATGCTGTTGGGTTTCATCAGGCGTGAAAAGGCAAATGCCCTTGGGAACGTTACCGTCAAGGTAACCCGGCATCAGCGGATGGTGATAGTGCAATAATGTCGGCAGCAGACTGTATACCTGCTGGAAAGCAGGGCCCATGGCAGCAAGCGCGCGATCCACACGCAGTTGATTTATGGCATCCAGTCTCTGTTTCAGAGTCTCAATATAGAGGTACAAGACGTATCGCCTGATGTTTCCGGGTGTCGTAAGCTATTCAAAACACGAACAACAGCGAGCCCGCAGTATTTCAAAAAGATAACCGTTACCCTTTTTTCGCCCTTGTGATTATGGTGGTACCGACGAAAAAATGGTCTAAAACGTGATCAATTTAACACCTTGCCGGTTGACCGTAAAGAAAGATGCGCTACATACAAGTGTAGCACCGTTCTGTACGTGTAAATTCCTGAATACGGCTACGGCAGACGAATACGCCGCCTTGTCCCTCACACCCTTCATCAACCGTAAAACTGCCATCCCAGAGTCAACAATGTTAGGATGGTTAGCGATTGATAATGACGGTAACAAGCATGTTAGACAATGTTTTGAGAATTGCCACACGCCAAAGCCCTCTCGCGCTCTGGCAGGCACATTATGTTAAGCAGCGCCTTGAAGCCTGCCACAGCGGATTGCGCGTCGAGCTGGTGCCGATGGTCACGCGCGGTGATGTGATCCTTGATACGCCACTGGCGAAAGTGGGCGGCAAGGGCCTGTTTGTCAAAGAACTGGAACTGGCATTGCTTGAGAACCGCGCCGATATCGCCGTGCATTCGATGAAAGATGTGCCCGTCGAGTTCCCCGAAGGGCTGGGGCTGGTGACCATCTGCGAGCGCGAAGATCCGCGCGATGCGTTTGTCTCTAACCACTATGACTCGCTCGACGCGCTGCCTGCAGGTAGCGTGGTTGGCACGTCCAGTTTACGCCGTCAGTGTCAGCTGGCGGAGCGTCGTCCGGACCTGATCATCCGCTCGCTGCGCGGTAACGTCGGCACGCGTCTGGGCAAGCTGGATAACGGCGATTACGATGCCATTATTCTCGCCGTTGCCGGCCTGAAGCGTCTGGGGCTGGAGGAACGTATTCGCGTGGCGCTGCCGCCAGAGCTGTCGCTGCCGGCTGTTGGTCAGGGTGCTGTCGGCATCGAGTGCCGTCTGGACGATGCACGTACCCGCGCGCTGCTTGCTCCACTGAATCATGACGAAACCGCTATCCGCGTAAAAGCGGAGCGGGCGATGAATACCCGCCTCGAAGGCGGGTGCCAGGTTCCGATTGGCAGCTATGCTGAATTGACGAATGGCGAACTGTGGCTGCGCGCGCTGGTAGGCGCCCCGGACGGTTCGCAGATGGTGCGCGGCGAACGTCGCGGAAAAGCGCAAGATGCCGAGCAGCTTGGCGTGTCGCTGGCGGAAGAATTGCTGGATAACGGCGCCCGCGAGATTCTGGCTGACGTTTACAACGGAGAACCCCCTGCATGAGTATTCTCGTCACCCGCCCTTCTCCCGCAGGAGAGCAGTTAGTGAGCCGTCTGCGCGCACTGGGGCAGGTGGCCTGGAGTTTTCCGCTGATTGAATTCTCCCCCGGTCGGGAGCTCTCTGCGCTCGCCGACCAGATGAATACCCTGCAGGAAGGCGACCTGCTGTTTGCGCTATCGCAGCATGCCGTGGAATTTGCCCACGCGCAGCTGCAACAGCAGGGCCTGGCCTGGCCTGTCGCTCCGCGCTATTTCGCGATTGGCCGCACAACGGCACTGGCGCTTCATACCGTAAGCGGCGCGGATGTTCGTTATCCGCTAGATCGGGAAATCAGCGAAGTCTTGCTACAATTACCTGAATTACAAACTATTGCCGGAAAGCGCGCGCTTATTTTGCGCGGCAACGGAGGCCGCGAACTGCTGGGCGAAACGCTGCGTGAACGCGGGGCTGACGTCACGTTTGTTGAGTGCTACCAGCGCTGTGGGAAACACTACGACGGCGCGGAAGAGGCCATGCGCTGGCACGCGCGCGGAATTAATACGCTGGTGGTCACCAGCGGTGAAATGTTACAACAGCTTTGGTCGCTGATACCGCTTTGGTATCGCGAAAACTGGTTACTCCGCTGTCGGCTTCTGGTCGTCAGTGAGCGTCTGGCGAACCTCGCCCGGGAACTGGGCTGGCAGGATATTCGGATCGCTGATAACGCCGACAACGATGCGCTGCTGCGCGCATTACAATAACTCTCAAATTGGGAAGCCATAATGACGGAACACGAAAAATCCTCCGCCGTGGTTGAAGAGACCAGGGAGACTGTGGACACATCCCCGACGCCACAGCCAGAGACGACTGAGAAAACCGCTGAGAAGAAAAACGGCAGCAATAAAACCAGCCTCGCTTGAGCGCGATTGCCATCGCCATTGCGCTGGCGACCGGCGCGGGCCTTTACCTGGACTGGTGAAACAACAGGGCGACTAACAGGCCAGACTACCACCAGCGATACGCTGGTGAATCAGCTTACCTCCCTGCAAAAGCAGCAACGGGCAGGATAAACAGACGAGCTCCGCAGCAGCTGGCGGACGCCAATACCGCGCTGCAGGAAGCGCGCAGCCAGCAGGATAACAGCGCGAAAGAGCTGGCCATGACAGCTGGGTGAAGTACAGCAGAAAGTCGCCACCATTTCCGGCACCGATGCCAAAACCTGGCTGCTCGCGCAGGCCGATTTCCTCGTGAAACTGGCGGGGCGTAAGCTGTGGAGCGATCAGGACGTCACCACCGCCGCCGCGCTGCTGAAAAGCGCCGATGCGAGCCTGGCGGACATGAACGATCCAAGCCTCATCACCGCGCGTCGCGCGATTACCGAAGATATCGCCAGCCTGTCGGCCGTCACGCAGGTGGATTACGACGGCATTATCCTCAAGGTGAACCAGCTTTCGAACCAAATTGATAACCTGCAGCTGGCGGATAATAACGACGACGACTCCCCGATGGATTCCGACGGTACCGAGCTTTCCAGCTCCCTGAGCGAATGGCGTCATAATCTGCAGAAAAGCTGGCAGAACTTTATGGACAGCTTTCATCACCATCCGCCGCCGCGATGAAACCGCCGTAGCCGCTGCTGGCGCCGAATCAGGATATCTATCTGCGCGAAAACATCCGTTCCCGCCTGCTGGTCGCCGCGCAGGCCGTGCCGCGCCATCAGGAAGAGACCTACAAACAGGCGCTGGATAACGTCTCTACCTGGGTGCGCGCCTACTACGACACCGATGATGCGACGACCACCGCCTTCCTCGAAGACATCGACAAGCTGAGCCAGCAGAACATCACCATGAACGTGCCGGATAAGCTGGACAGCCAGCCGATTCTGGAAAAACTGATGCAAACGCGCGTGCGTAATCTGCTGGCGCAGCCGGGCGTTCCGGCCGAGCAGACCGGCACAGCGCCAGCGCCTGAAAGCGCGCCACCAGGGAGAGTAACCATGCTGAAAGTATTCTTGCTCTTTCCTCCTGCTGATCGCCGGGATCGTCCTGGGGCCGATGCTTGCCGGTCATCAGGGATACGTGCTGATCCAGACCGATAACTACAACATTGAAACCAGCGTCACGGGTCTGGCGATCATTCTGATCCTCGGCGTGGTGGTGCTGCTTGCCGTCGAATGGATCCTGCGCCGCATTTTCCGCACCGGTGCCCATACCCGCGGCTGGTTCGTTGGCCGTAAGCGCCGCCGCGCCCGTAAGCAGACGGAACAGCAGGCGCTGCTGAAGCTGGCCGAAGGCGATTATCAGCAGGTTGAAAAGCTGATGTCGAAAAACGCCGATCACGCCGAACAGCCCGTGGTGAACTATCTGCTGGCGGCCGAAGCGGCGCAGCAGCGCGGTGATGAAGCCCGCGCTAACCAGCATCTGGAGCGCGCGTCTGAGCTGGCGTCCGAGAACGATCCCATCCCGGTGGAAATCACCCGCGTCCGCCTGCAGCTGGCGCGCAACGAAAATCACGCGGCGCGCCACGGCATCGACCGTCTGCTGGAAATCGCCCCGCGTCATCCGGAAGTGCTGCGCCTTGCCGAGCAGGCCTATATTCGTACCGGCGCCTGGGGCTCACTGCTGGACATCATTCCGTCGATGGCGAAGGCCGAGGTGGGCGACGATGAGCATCGTGACGAGCTTCAGCGGCAGGCATGGATTGGCCTGATGGATCAGGCGCGTGCGCCGATCTGGGCAGCGACGGTCTGAAAACCTGGTGGAAGAATCAGAGCCGTAAAACGCGCCAGCAGGTTCCTCTGCAGGTGGCTATGGCGGAACATCTGATCGAGTGTGACGATCATGACACCGCGCAGGAGATCCTCCTCGACGGCCTGAAGCGCCAGTACGACGATCGTCTGGTGATGGTGATCCCGCGCCTGAAAACCAATAACCCTGAGCAGGTCGAGAAAGTGCTGCGCCAGCAGATCAAAGCCGTCGGTGACCGTCCCTTGCTGTTGCACAGCACGCTGGGCCAGTCGCTGATGAAGCACGGTGAATGGCAGGAGGCCAGAATGGCCTTCCGCGCAGGCGCTGAAACAGCGTCCGGATGCGTTTGACTACGCCTGGCTGGCGGACGTTTACGATCGCCTGCATCGCCCGGAAGACGCGGCTAAAATGCGTCGCGAAGGTCTGTTACTGACGCTGAAGAACAATCCTGGAGCCTGATTTTACAGTTGTTATTTTTGTGCACGCCGGGCCAGTCCCGGCTTTTTTTTGCCTGAAAGAGCGTGCAGGGAATACGGCATCAATCCGTGAACGGCAGATAAAAAAACACCTGCCAGAAGCAGGTGTAAGATCAGGTCGGTAAGACAACTGATGGTATCCGACTCAACGTAATGTCCTTCTTACTGCAGTAGCGCGTGCACGTTACTGCCAGCTGGACAACGGATACCGTAAGGGGCTCTGCATCATTCCCAGGTTTATGTTGCATTAGCAAACATAAGAGGTGGAATGAGCATCTACGCCGAGATTATTGCACAAAGCGTGCCAGAATGGCATGAATCACGAGAAGTTATTTTATATCAGTCAGTTAGATAATCCCGGCCTGCTAACAGCGGTTACGATGTCGCGAAAACGCGACAGACCGTTTTAAAGCTGTCTCCGCTGAGCGACAGGCTGTGCAAGGAAAGGTAAGGCTTTTAAAAATCAGCAGGTTAGGTGTCGCTTAATAGCGACAACTCCCCGACTGCTCTTCCTTCGCTGCGCCCGGCGCAAACCTCCTGCAGAGATTCTCATCCTCTTTTACTACAGACGAAAAAAAACCTGCTTTTTGCAAAGCAGGTTTCTTAAATGATGGTCGGCGAGAGAGGATTACGCTTCTCTGCGAGAAGCGCCCTGCGGGCCGTTGCTGACGCAACGTTGTCTCGCTACGCTCGGCTCAAACCTCCTTCGGAGGTTCTCATCCTCTTTTGCTACAGACGAAAAAAAACCTGCTTTTTGCAAAGCAGGTTTCTTAAATGATGGTCGGCGAGAGAGGATTACGCTTCTCTGCGAGAAGCGCCCTGTGGGCCGTTGCTGACGCAACGTTGTCTCGCTGCGCTCGGCTCAAACCTCCTTCGGAGGTTCTCATCCTCTTTTGCTACGAACGAAAAAAGCCCGCTTTTTGCAAAGCGGGCTTTTCGAATATGGTCGGCGAGAGAGGATTCGAACCTCCGACCCACTGGTCCCAAACCAGTTGCGCTACCAAGCTGCGCTACTCGCCGATGTACTGCTTTTTGAATTTTTAGTTCAATTTCATTTAAAAAGTCGTGGTGCGAGGGGGGGGACTTGAACCCCCACGTCCGTAAGAACACTAACACCTGAAGCTAGCGCGTCTACCAATTCCGCCACCTTCGCATTTCCCAGCCTTTCAATAATCATGGGGTGGCTAATGGGACTCGAACCCACGACAACTGGAATCACAATCCAGGGCTCTACCAACTGAGCTATAGCCACCATAATTCTGGTGCGTAAGCGTAACCGCTTACTCAATGCACTGCATAACGCGGTTAAACCAACCACCGCAGCTCTAGCGCCGGGAACTAAAATGGCGCGCCCGACAGGATTCGAACCTGAGACCTCTGCCTCCGGAGGGCAGCGCTCTATCCAGCTGAGCTACGGGCGCGTAGCGCCGTTGCGGGGTGGATACTACGTACTTCCGACTCCCGGCTGTCTAGTGCTTTTTTAAAAAAATGCGCGTTTGGTTATGCTTTGTGCATTCCGTCGATAAATAACGCAATTTGCCTGCTTAACCTGCCGGAATTACAGCACTATTCCTGCCGCGTTACAGATCGCCGCGCCAGTGATAGCGTAAATATTTCAGCAGTTTTAACTGACGGCGCCAGCGTGATGGCTGGCGTATCAGGCGATACAGCCACTCCAGCCCTAATTGCTGCCAGATGCGTGGCGCACGCGTGACGTGGCCGGTAAAGACATCATAGGTGCCGCCGACCCCCATATATAGCGCGTGCGGCCAGTGTTCGCGGCAGTCGCGCATCAGCAGCTCCTGGCGCGGCGATCCCTGCGCCACGGTCACAATCTGCGCCCCGCTGGCGGCAATGCGCGCAAATAGCGCCTCGCGTTCGGCAGGGGCGAAGTAGCCGTTCTGGCTGCCCACGATGTTGACGTTCCACTGACGGCGTAATTTATCGCAGGTTTCCTGCAGCACCTGCTCACGCCCGCCGATTAAAAACACCGGAATACCGCTGCGGCCCGCCTGTTCCATCAGCGCTTCCCACAGATCGGCACCGGCGATGCGGTTCACCGTTAGCTGCGGGTATTTTTTTCGCAGCGAACGCACAATGCTGATGCCGTCCGGGTATTTGATCTCCGCGGCGGCGATCAGCGCGCGCAGCTGGGCATCCTCTTCCAGCGTCAGCATCTTTTCGGCGTTGATCGCCACCAGCGTGCCGCTGCGCGGCTTGCCGTCCGGCAGCAAAAAGTGAAGAAAGCTCGCCATATCGGCGAAAGCGTGTAAATCGATGCCGCGAAGGGTATAACGCGGATGATCGGTTTCCATGGTCGGTATTTCCCGTCAGGCCCGGAGGTTAAGCAGAGCGCGATAAAACTGGCTCCGCGCGCGGGCGAATCAGCCCGGCACGCGCTAACAGCCAGAAAAGTAACTTCGCCAGCCCAACGCAGGCGGCGAAAATCAGGCAAAAGAACACCACGCGCGAGACGAAGGCATCCAGCCCCTCGCGCGCCAGAACGATCATATTGAAAATGGCGCCAAAGCAGAAACTGTGCAAAATGGCACCGCTGTAGCGGTTGCCGGCTTCGCGCCCCTGCTGGTAGAGCCAGTCAAACCATTTCATAATCAGCCCTACCACCACCGCCCCAAGGCGGAATAAAGCCAGCGCCGCCCATCACCACCAGCGAACCAATCAACGTGGGCGAGATCGCCAGCCCGGAGTGGTTGTTCAGCACTTCCCAGGTAAAATAGTTCGCGGTGTTGAGCACCATACGATGGCCGATCCGGCCACAGCCAGCTCGGGATAAAGACGTAGAAATCACGCACAATCGGCGCCAGCCCCTGAAAATCGATCTTGTCGTAGTTTTGCAGCAGCAATGCCAGGTTTTCCCACGGCGAGAAGGTGTCGCGCGTCAGATAGAGGAACGTGTAAAACGCTTCATCACCCGCCACGTTCAGACCGTAGCGCTTCAGCGCCAGCCAGAACATCCCCACAATCGCCAAACACGCCCGCCGCCACCAGCATCCACAGCGAAATCCAGCCGCGGATAATGCCGATAAACAGGAAGATAGCAAAGGCGATGATAATATTGGCGCGCGTCCCGCCCACAATCATGTAGGTCAGGAGACCAAACGCGACGGTGATCAGGAAAAACAGCCAGCCACTGGCGCTGGGTAGGATTAAGGAAATAGCGGACCAGCATCGCCGGAATGAAGAAGTAGAAGAAACGCTTGAGCGCCACGCCGGACACTTCGCTGGAGAAGATCTGGCTGTAGGAGGGCAGCCGGAACAGCAGGAAGCCGTTATGCATGAAGAAGATCCCACCGCCGACCAGCGCGATGGTCAGCAGCACGCACGTCAGATGGGTCTCCACCCGGTTCATGGTAAAGAGGGCTCGACGCGGCGCCGCGGCCTGCGCAGGCCGCAGCCGCACTTTGTAGGTGACGTAATAGATCGCGTAGAAACAGGTCGCGGCCAGCAGCGCCTGCAGCAGATAGTCCGGCGGCGCGACGCTGACGTTAAAACGGAAGACCAGAATGCTGGTCAGCGGGAAGCCAAAGAAAAAGGTCAGCAAAAACAGCAGCGAAAAGAACACGTTGAAATTAAAACGCACCCGGCGGAACTCAAACCAGGTCAGCGTCAGAATGAAGCCCAGCGAAAACAGATACACCACCAGCAGACCACTAAACTGCAACTGGCTCATGTTGACTCCCTTTCACTCTCCGCCAGGGCGTGGCGCCATCCCGCCAGATAGCCCGGGGCAAAAAAGGCGATGGCGGAACTTTATCCACCAGCGCCAGCTGACGCTGCGCTTCCGCCACGCGCGTGCGATCCAGCGCATCAGCGCTAAACAGCACCGGAAGCTCCTGCTCGCCCATATCCCGCCAGAACGGGTTCTCGCGGTTAAGCACACACGGAACGCCGGCCTGAATCAGCAGGCACAGCGTACCAATGCCCTGCTGGCGGGCAAAGATAAAATAGCCGAGATGACAGCGACTCAGCAATTGCAGATAGGCTGTGAAGTCGATTTTGTCGCGCAGCAGCGTCACCTGGCCGCGCGGAAACAGGCGCTGCGCGGCAGCATCAATCTCATCGATGTACTCATAGTTGCTGGCCGGATAACCGAGCGGGATCACCACGTTAACCTGCTCACCAAACTGGCGGCGAATCGCCTGCAATCCTTCAATGTGCCGGTTGCTGCGATCGCCGGAGTTGCCGACCAGAATCGTCAAGCTTTCGCTGGCGGTAGGTGCGGGTATCGCGGCCTCCGGCATACGCGTTGGGAAATAGAGCAGCGAAGTGGGTACGCGCGGATGGCGCTGCTGGAAAAAGTGCAGATCGCCGCGGGTGGCAAAAACCTGCGTCATGCGCCCCTGGGCCATACGCCGCAGCGGATAAAACAGGCGGAACTTCCAGCCGCGGCGACCTCTTCATAGAGATCGGCGCCCCAGATATGCCAGAACGCCTGCTGTCGCCGCAGCTTGCCGCTGAGCAGCGCCAGCCACAGGCGCGGATTGAACTGGCCGTGGAAGAAGAAGCGCTGACGGCGATCGGCGGCGCGCGCGATCACCGCCTGCGCCAGCGCGCGCTTGCTGGGATACACGTCTATCTGCAGCTGAGGATAGGCCAGCAGGGTATCCGGCGCGGCCGATACCACCATAAACTGACGCGGCGCGTCGGCTGGCGCTTCAACGCTCATGACGTCGTTAAAGAAGCGCAAAACGGTCTGGTTATGGTGTGGGATATCCGATCCCAGGACGTGAATCAGTGCAGTCATGCGCGTTTACGCCACAATAAAAATACGCCACAGCAACAGGCAGCGAAATAAACGATATAGGTTGCCATATAGGCCTGAGCCGCCCCCAGCGCACCGTGCGCGGGTATCAGCCAGTGCGAAAACGCCGTCAGCAGCGCAAACTGGCTGATTTCCGCCAGAATATACAAGCGCAGCGAGGCTTTGGCAATCACCAGATAGCCGAAAACGTAAGCGCCCACTTTCAGTACATCACCGCACCACTGCCAGGCAAAGAGATCGCGCATGGCGGTGAACTTGCGGCGAAAACAGCAGCCAGATGGCAACATCGCGCAACAGCCAGACGCAAAAGCTGGCCGCCGCCACCGCCGGCAACACAAAGCGCAGCGCACGGCCAATTTCGCGCGCGATGTCAGCTTTATGCTCCAGCCGCGATAAGGTTGGCAGCAAATAGACGCTAAAGGAAGCCGTTATAAACTGGAGATAAGCATCGGAAATACTGCTTACGCCCTGCCAGATCCCCACCTCATCCCAGCTGTAATGCGCCGCCAGCAGGTTTCGCATCATCACGTAGGCCACCGGCAGCGTCACGGAGGTAATCAGCGCCATCAGGGTAAATTTGCCCAGCTGGCGCGCCAGCGCCGGCTGCCACTGCGGCATCAGCCAGCGCAGTGGCAGTTCCTCGCGGTGGCGTCGCAGCATCCACAGCGCCGGCACGACCACCAGCGCCGGCACCAGCGCCAGCCCCAGCAGCGCGCCTGCATAGCCGCCCAGCCAACAGCAGAACAAATAACCCATCACGCCGATCACGCTGCCGAGGATCAGCGCCAGCGCGTTCCCGGCAGCATCGCGAAAACCTTTCATCAGCGCCAGCAGCAGGTTAGCCCAGGCAATGCCCATCTGCACCAACGCGACCAGACGCACCACCCCTTGCCAGGCGGCGTGGCCAAACAGCCCCCGGCTGATGGGCGCCGCCGCCAGCAGAAACAGCAGCGCCAGCAGGGTCGAAAACCCCAGCACCATCGCCGACGCGGTGCCGGTCACGGCACGCAGCTGCGCCGGCTGCTGGCGGTACTGCGCAACGTATTTGGTCACGCCGTTGAAGATACCGGCGCCGGCCAGCACGCCGAGCACGGTAATCAGCTGGCGGAAGTTACCCGCCAGCCCGACACCCGAGGGGCCGAAGGAGACCGCCAGCAGTTTGACCACCAGCAGGCCGGCGCCAATTTTTACCAGCGTGGACGCGGCGGTCCACACCGATGCTTTTGCCAGCGACATATCAGCCGAAATAGCTCAGAAGGGTACTGATCACCGTACGCTGGTTAACTGGCCGACAGGTTGTAGAACAGCGGCAGGCGAAGCAAACGCTCACTTTCTTGCGTAGTGTAACGGCATCCGTGCCGTGGAAGCGGCCAAAACGCTTCGCCGGCCGGGGAGGAGTGCAGCGGGATATAGTGGAACACCGCCAGGATCTCCGCCTCTTTCAGCCAGGCAATCAGCTGCCTGGCGATCGTCGTTATCGCGCAGCTTGATGTAGAACATGTGGGCGTTGTGGACGGCAGCTGGCCGGAATGGTCGGCAACGCAATACGCCCGGCTTTGCCGCCAGCGGCTGCAGCGCGTCGTAATAGGTTTGCCACAGGGACAGGCGCTGCTGGTTGATGCGCTCCGCCGCTTCCAGCTGCGCCCACAGATAAGCCGCCTGCAAATCCGCCATCAGGTAGCTGGAGCCAATATCGCGCCAGGTGTACTTATCCACCTGTCCGCGGAAGAACTGGCTGCGGTTGGTGCCTTTTTCGCGGATCATCTCCGCACGCTCCACCAGTCGCCGATCGTTAATCAGCGTCGCGCCGCCTTCACCGCCAGCGGTGTAGTTTTTCGTTTCGTGGAAGCTAAAGCAGCCAATATGGCCGATGGTGCCCAGCGCGCGCCCTTTGTAGGTGGACATCACGCCCTGCGCGGCATCTTCAACCACAAACAGGTTATGCTTTGTCGCGATCGCCATGATGGTGTCCATCTCGCAGGCCACGCCCGCGTAATGTACCGGCACAATCGCGCGCGTTTTATCGGTGATCGCCGCTTCAATCAGCGTTTCATCGATATTCATGGTATCCGGGCGGATATCCACAAAGACGATTTTCGCCCCGCGCAGCACAAAGGCGTTGGCCGTGGAGACGAAGGTGTAGCTCGGCATGATCACTTCATCACCGGGCTGGATATCCAGCAGCAGCGCGGCCATTTCCAGCGACGCGGTGCAGGAGGGCGTCAGCAGCACTTTAGCGCTGCGAAAACGCTGCTCCATCCACTGCTGACAGCGACGGGTAAAACCGCCGTCGCCGCACAGTTTGCCGCTGCCCATCGCCGACTGCATATAGTCGAGTTCGGTGCCCACGACGGGGGGTGCGTTAAATGGAATCATCAGGTCACCTGTATAACCAGTAGGCGGTGCTTTCCAGCCGGGCACCGCTGCGTAAATAGAGGCGCATCGCCGTAAGATTACTGAGCTGGGTTGCGACCCGCAGACGTTCGAGCTGGCGCACCCGGCCCCAGTCGGCTGCCGCCAGCAGCAAACGCTGACCGACGCCGTTGCCCTGCGCCGCCGGCAGCACCGCCAGCAGACCGATACGCGCATCACCGGCGACTTCGCGCATGGAGACGAAACCCTGCAGCGCGCCCTGCTCGTCGCAGGCGATCAGACACTGGTGATCAAAAGTGCCGCGCACCGCGTTCTCAATCCACTGTGCGTAGAAGCGACCGCTGTCTTCAGCGTCAAACCAGGGAGCACGAAAACGGCTCTGGCTAAACGCCTGGGCCGCTGCCGCGCGCAGCTGCGGGATCTGCGCTTCGCGCGCGATGCGCACGCCGGTCTGCCGTTCGGTGCGTTTGATATTGATCGCCAGATCCGCTTCGCCTTCCACCAGCTGAAAACCGTGATGGCTCAGCGCATCTATCGCTGCGCTGTCCTGCGCCGGCACCTTAACCTGCCACAGCGTGTAAGGCTGCTGCAGCGCCTCGGCCAGCGGCACATCGCCGTCCAGCGTCAGCCGCGCCGTGGCGCAGCGGAAGAAGTCGCTCTCCCACGCGAGGGGATCAATACTGACGCGGACGGGCATGCAGAATATCCAGCAGATACTGGCCGTAGCCGGTTTTGGTCAACGCCTGTGCCGCTGCCAGCAGCTGCTCATCGCTCAGCCAGCCGTTGCGCCAGGCAATCTCTTCGAGGCAGGCAATTTTAAAGCCCTGGCGTTTCTCCACCGTTTGCACGAACACGCTGGCCTCAATCAGGCTGTCGTGGGTGCCGGTGTCCAGCCAGGCAAAGCCGCGCCCCAGCAGCTCCACCGCCAGTTCGCCCTGCTCCAGATACATCTGGTTGATGGCGGTAATTTCCAGCTCGCCGCGCGCCGAAGGCTGCACCTGCTTCGCAAACTCCACCACGCGGTTGTCGTAAAAGTAGAGGCCGGTGACTGCCCAGCGCGATTTCGGCTGCTGCGGCTTCTCTTCAATCGACAGCGCGTTGAAGTCGTCATCAAATTCCACCACGCCAAAACGTTCCGGATCCATGACCTGATAGGCAAAGACCGTGGCACCGTGGCTGCGCGCGGCCACCTTTTTCAGTTTCGGACTGAAGCCCTGGCCGAAGTAGAGATTGTCGCCCAGCACCAGACAACAGCTGTCGTCACCAATGAAGGATTCGCCGATGATAAAGGCCTGCGCCAGGCCATCCGGGCTCGGCTGCTCGGCATACTGCAGCTGCAGGCCAAATTCACTGCCATCCCCCAGCAGCCGCTCAAAATGGGCGCGATCGTCCGGCGTGGTAATAATAAGAATGTCGCGAATCCCCGCCAGCATCAGCACCGACAGCGGATAGTAGATCATCGGTTTGTCGTACACCGGCAGCAGCTGCTTGGATATCGCCCGGGTTATCGGGTGCAGGCGCGTGCCCGAGCCACCGGCTAAGATGATACCTTTCATCGTTGCTCCTCCTGCATGCGTGCTTAACGCGGGGTGGCTAAGCCCAGACGCTCGCCGCGATAACTGCCGTTGAGAATCGCCTGCCACCACTGCGGATTGGCCAGATACCACTGCACGGTTTTGCGGATGCCGCTGTCGAATGTTTCCTGCGGCGTCCAGCCCAGTTCACGGGCAATTTTACTGGCATCAATGGCATAGCGCAGGTCGTGGCCGGGACGATCGTGGACAAAGGTGATCAGTTCCCGGTAGCTGCTCAGCCCGGCAGCGCGCTGTTGCGGTGCCAGCTCATCCAGCAAATCACACAGCGTCTCCACCACCTCAATATTGCGCCGCTCGTTGTGGCCGCCAATGTTGTAGGTCTCGCCCACTTTGCCGCTGCTGACCACGGTATACAGCGCGCGGGCGTGATCTTCCACATACAGCCAGTCACGAATCTGGCTGCCGTTGCCGTATACCGGCAGCGGCTTACCGGCCAGCGCATTGATAATGGTGAGGGGAATCAGTTTTTCCGGGAAATGGTAAGGCCCGTAGTTGTTGGAACAGTTGGTGACCACCACAGGCAGTCCGTAGGTGCGCAGCCACGCGCGCACCAGATGGTCGCTGCTGGCTTTGGTCGCCGAATAAGGGCTGCTCGGGGCGTACGGCGTGGTTTCGGTAAAGAAATCTTCCGTGCCGTGCAGATCGCCAAACACTTCGTCGGTGGAGATATGGTGCAGGATGAAGCCTTTCTTGCGCTCATCCGTCATGCCGTTCCAGTAATGGCGCGTCGCCTCCAGCAGCTGGTAGGTGCCGACAATGTTGGTTTCGATAAAGGCGATTGGCCCGTCAATCGAGCGGTCCACGTGACTCTCTGCCGCCAGATGCATGATGCAGTCCGGCTGGTACTGCGCCAGCACGCGATCCAGCGCGGCGCGGTCGCAGATATCGACCTGCTCAAAAGCAAAGCGCGCATCCTGCTCGACCGGTGCCAGCGACGCCAGATTGCCGGCATAGCTCAGCTTATCCACCACCACCACCCGGTGGTCGGTATTGGCAATCAGGAAGCGCACCAGCGCGGAGCCAATAAAACCGGCGCCGCCGGTGACTAAAAACTGTTTCATCGCCAGACTCCTTTGGTATCCACAATCCACGACTGCGTCACCTGTTCAGGGGTGACGGCGCGGAACTGCGCATGATCGACCAGCATCACCAGAATGTCGGCGTGTTGCAGGGCATCAGCCAGCGACACCAGCGTAGCGCGTTCGGCGAGCTGCGGCGGAATAT
Organism: Enterobacterales bacterium; assembly: GCA_039593635.1. Taxonomy (GTDB): domain Bacteria; phylum Pseudomonadota; class Gammaproteobacteria; order Enterobacterales; family Enterobacteriaceae; genus Enterobacter. The sequence continues at coordinate 4,733 of JBCNOW010000016.1, read as the reverse complement.
CCGCCACATGCGGCTCGACCACCCAGGTGCGGCCGCTGTGCCAGCCCGCAATACGCTGCGCCACCGACATCGCCGGGCTTTCGCGCAGATCATCAATGTTGGGTTTAAATGCCAGACCAAAGCAGGCAATTTTCAGCTCGCTGGCGCGCTTGCCGCTGTCTGCCAGACAATCCGCTACCGTCTGGCTTTAACCTGGTTGAGCACCCAGTGAGGTTTGCTGTCGTTCACTTCACGCGCGGTGCGGATCAGACGCGCCTGCTGCGGGTTCTGCGCCACGATAAACCACGGGTCGACGGCGATACAGTGGCCGCCCACGCCCGGGCCCGGCTGCAGAATGTTGACGCGCGGATGGCGATTCGCCAGCGCAGATCAGCTCCCAGACGTTAATCCCCTGATCGGCGCAGATCAGCGACAGTTCGTTGGCAAAGGCGATGTTCACGTCGCGGAAGCTGTTTTCGGTCAGCTTGCACATCTCGGCGGTGCGGGAGTTGGTCACCACACATTCGCCTTCCAGGAAAATCTTGTACAGCGCGCTGGCGCGCGCCGAACAGACCGGCGTCATGCCGCCAATCACGCGGTCGTTTTTAATCAGTTCGACCATCACCTGCCCCGGCAGCACGCGCTCCGGGCAGTAGGCGATGTTGATATCCGCCTGCTCACCGGCCTGATGCGGGAAGCGTAAATCAGGACGCGCATCGGCCAGCCACTGCGCCATCTGCTCGGTAGCGCCGACGGGAGAAGTCGACTCCAGAATTACCAGCGCCCCTTTCTTCAGCACGGGGGCAATAGATTTTGCCGCCGCCTCGACGTAGACCATATCGGGCTCGTGGTCGCCTTTAAAGGGCGTTGGAACGGCTATCAGGTAGGCATCCGCTTCCACTGGCGTCGTGCTGGCGCGCAGGAAGCCGCCATCAACCGCCTCTTTCACCACGCGGTCAAGATCGGGCTCCACAATATGAATTTCGCCACGATTAATGGTTTCTACCGCACGTGCGTTGATATCCACACCAACAACCTGCTTTTGACGGGAGGCGAATGCCGCCGCAGTAGGCAAGCCAATGTAGCCAAGACCAATGACAGAGATGGTAGTAAAACTCATAGCGATACCCGATTGGTTTAAGTGCATGCAAAATACGGCCACAAGCCTGCCCGTCTCCATACGGATTGTGGGCCCGGCTCATCGCCTGATACGCTTCATCGTCGTGCAGCAGGCGCGTGACCTCTTCGACGATGCGCTGCGCGTCGGTGCCGACCAGACGCACCGTCCCGGCTTTAACCGCTTCCGGACGCTCGGTGGTTTCACGCATCACCAGCACCGGCTTGCCAAGAGAAGGCGCTTCTTCCTGAATCCCACCGGAATCGGTGAGGATCAGCCAGGCGTGGTTCATCAGCCAGACAAACGGCAGGTAGTCCTGCGGCTCAATCAGAAGGACGTTTTCGACATGGCCCAGAATGCGGTTGACCGGCTCGCTGACGTTAGGGTTGAGGTGTACCGGATAGACAATTTGCACATCGTCGTTCTGCGCGGCGATTTCAGCCAGCGCGTGACAGATTTGCTCAAAACCCCGGACCAAAGCTTTCGCGACGGTGGCCGGTGACCAGAATGGTTTTTTTGCCGTTATTCAGGAACGGATAGCGCGCCGCCAGCTCTTTCTGCAGATCGCCGTTTGCCAGCACGCGATCGCGTACCCAAATCAGCGCATCAATGACCGTATTGCCGGTCACAAAAATGTTGTTGTCGGCGACATTTTCACGCAGCAGGTTCTGGCGCGAGTTTTCGGTTGGCGCAAAGTGGTACATCGCCAGATGGCCGGTGAGCGTACGGTTGGCCTCTTCCGGCCATGGCGAATAAAGATTGCCGGTGCGCAGGCCCGCTTCAACATGACCGACGGGAATACGCTGGTAAAACGCGGCCAGGCTGGTTGCCATGGTGGTCGTGGTATCGCCGTGCACCAGCACGACGTCGGGCTTGAATGACTCCAGAATGGGCTTGAGCTCTTGCAGAATACGGCAGGTGATTTCCGTCAACCCCTGTCCCGGCTTCATAATATTGAGGTCGTAATCCGGGACGATGGAAAAGAGCGTTAGGACCTGATCGAGCATCTCACGGTGCTGGGCCGTGACGCACACCTTCGCTTCAATATCAGGATCGCTGGCCAGCGCATGAACCAGAGGCGCCATCTTGATGGCCTCCGGCCTGGTGCCAAATACGGTAAGTACTTTCACATCGATTCTCTTCGATTAGGCGATGAAGGCCGCAGCCTTCATCGTAGACGGCGATCTTAGTTTGTGCGACGACGCGTTAACGCCACGCCAGCGCCCGTCAATGCGCCCACAATCCCCCACATGATCATCAGGAATGCACGACGCGGACTATCGCGTTTTACAGGTTCTTCAGGCGTTCTCAAATAACGATAGGTCTGAAAACGCGGGTCCAGGGAGGGACCGACATTAAGCGTGTTAAGCATCGCGCGGTTTTGATCGTAGTCGAGATCAAAATCAGGCCCAACGGCCTGCAGGTTTTCCAGACGCGCCTGCAGCATTGGGCGACCAAGAAGGAACATTTCAGAATCAGGTAATTCATCAGCCGGAACGTTCGTCTCAGTGCGGGAAATGTTGTGCTGTTCCGCAATTTTCAGCGCCTGCTGAATGTTATGGACGCGGCGCGCAAAAATAGCGTTTGCCACCTCTTCCTGACGTTTGACCTGCGCCTTCATCTGGATAGTGCGGGCTGCCCAGGCACCTTTGAGCTCTTCATTGAGATGGCTTGCGGCACGCTGGCTGGCAAACGCGACGTACTGGCGCAACAGATTGTTGGCGTCCGGCGCGGTTTCGGCAATCAGCTTAACGCTGTCGTTGACGTTACGCAGCGCGTCGCCCGGCAAAAACTGAACATTGTTAATCAGATCGTCCAGCAGCGCGGCATCGGCTTTGGTGTTATCAACCCGACGCTGCTTGTAGTAATCCGTCTGGGACCAGAAATCCCGGCGCGTATCCCACGAGGCCAGCTGCATCACAAACTCTTTGTAGGCCTCATCCATTACGGAAGCCTGGTCCGGGGTGGCAAGGCTGGCTTTAATATCCAGGTTTCGCAGGAACTGCTGCTGGGAGTAGTACCCCCCGAGCATGTTAACCGTGGGTCTGTCCGTGATTGCCGTGGCGCTCCACTCCTGTTTTGCAAAGAACGTGTAGGCTAGCGCTAACAATGCAAACCCCAGCGCGATCCCCACAATCCAAAGTTTGCCTGCCCATAACACGCGAAACAAACCCCGAATGTCCAGTTCATTCTCTGTTACCACTGATTTCGCTCCCGCCAACGGTTGAGTCATCATAGTCCCGGTTTTACTTAGTTAATGTTGTGTTTTTGCCACTGTTACGACGCATCCTGCGTTTAAGACGTTTAATGAATCGTGCCACCTTCCATGCGCGCTTAATGCAGTAGCCGTACAGGAAAAATGCTAGCAAGAATAATACCAACATTACCCACTCAGGAATAACATGAGAATATTCTGCAGCTACTCCGATCGCGGCCAGAATAGCGGCGGCAAGAGTAATCAGGACAAACGCCTGACGTGAAGTAAAACCGGCACGCATGATGAGGTGATGAATATGCTGACGATCGGGAGAGAAAGGACTCATCCCCTTACGCAGACGGCGGTACATAATCGCCACCATATCCATTAGCGGAATGGCAATAATCCACAGGGCGGTTACCGGGCTGATCGGATGAGTTTGACCCTGCGTGGTTTCCAGCAAAATCCAGATGACGGTAAAACCGATCAGCGTACTGCCCGCATCACCCATAAAGACTTTATAGCGACGCCCCAGCGCGCCGAGGTTTAGCAGAATATAAGGCAGGATGGCGGCAATCATGGCAAAGCACCACATTGCCAGGCTGTACTGACCATCAAACCACAAAATAATGCCGATCGCAGCAAACGAAACGCAGGACAATCCACCGAGCAGACCGTCAATACCGTCCACCATATTGAAAGCGTTAATCGCCGCCCAGACGGCAAACAGCGTCAGGAAAAAGCCAAAGGGACCCAGGACCAACTCCCAGGGGCCAAACACATAGCCGAGGCTTCTCAGGTAAAGTCCACCGACTACCATCATAATCACGCCAATCGCCGCCTGAACGGTGGCGCGGATCTTTACCGCGATATCGAAGCGATCGTCCAGGGCCCCGACTAACACCAGGACGCCGGCACAGGCAAGGTAGAGGGCGGCGTGCGGAATATAATAATCAGCAATGCCAAACGTGAAACAAATCCCTGCGTAAACAGAAATCCCGCCGACCAAAGGAATAAGTCCCTGATGACGTTTACGAAAATTGGGTTTATCCACTAACCCTATTCTTTTTGCCACCTTACGCGCAATGAACAAAAAACAGGTTGTGAATAAAAAAAAAAATACTGATCAGCTCAGTAACGGCGGTGAATAGATTCACAATGGATTGCTCTCAACAAATGTTAGTCCCGGAAGTATAACCATGAAGCAATTTTCCCAGAAGCCAAAATAAAATAGGCTGCCTACAACTCCCTTGTCTGAATTTTGTCAAACAACGAGTTCGTTTGACTGCTAAAAACGGTCGCTTTGTTGCACTCAGCGGTCAAAATTGGGTCTGCTTCCTGACAGGCATAATCCTAATGCCCATAAAAGAAAAACGCCACGTAAAAACGTGGCGTTCGTCTAACTGGCATATTTGTGCCGTTACGGGGCGGGGGGGACGA
>JBCNOW010000015.1:0-190690 GCA_039593635.1 Enterobacterales bacterium | reverse complement strand
CCCTCAACCATGTCTGTTCGACTGTTCTGGTCAGATGTGCGCAGAAAGGAAGCGAGGAGACGGTCGAAAGGTGAAAAGCCCGAATTGAGTGACAAGCCGTCAGAATTTAGCCACACCACGCAAACGTTCAATGTCGAGACTGGAAGTATGACAAGGGTAAAACAAGATTCAAACAACAAGATATGTTTAAAACGAAGTCATAGCTAACTTAGCACGACTTAAGCCGGGCGTCCAGAGTTCCACATAATTTAGGCGGGGGCACTGCCGAACACACACCGCGCCGAGAAACCTTACGCCAGGTTAGCGTCCAGGAACTCTTTCAGCTGACCTTTGGACAGCGCGCCCACTTTGGTCGCCGCCACTTCGCCGTTTTTGAACAGCAGCAGGGTCGGGATGCCACGGATACCGTATTTTGGCGCGGTGCCCGGGTTCTGGTCGATGTTCAGCTTGGCAACGGTCAGTTTGCCCTGATATTCGTCAGCGATCTCATCCAGAATCGGGGCGATCATTTTGCAAGGACCACACCATTCAGCCCAGAAATCGACGAGGGTCAGCCCGTCAGCCTTAAGTACGTCCGTGTCAAAACTGTCGTCAGTCAGGTGAATAATTTTATCGCTCATATATAACTCCACAGGAATAAGCCTGGTGTGTTGGTGTAGCATAAAACAACAACGTATTGATGCCACAATAACCAACTAAAGGTTGACTTTATTTCACCGGATACGCTTTCGTAAAGCAATAGTAAGCTGATATTCTACCACACTATGAGCAAAACACATTTAACAGAACAGAAGTTTTCCGACTTCGCCCTGCACCCAAAGGTGATTGAAGCCCTTGAAAATAAAGGGTTTCATAACTGCACGCCCATTCAGGCTCTCGCCCTGCCGCTGACGCTGGCCGGTCGCGATGTTGCAGGGCAGGCGCAAACCGGTACCGGCAAAACGATGGCGTTTTTAACGTCAACGTTTCATTATCTACTTTCTCACCCAGCGATTGCAGACCGCAAAGTTAACCAGCCGCGCGCGCTAATTATGGCCCCGACGCGAGAACTGGCGGTACAGATCCATGCAGACGCTGAACCCCTGGCGCAGGCCACCGGCCTGAAGCTGGGCCTGGCCTATGGCGGCGACGGCTACGATAAGCAGCTGAAAGTGCTGGAAAGCGGCGTGGATATCCTGATCGGTACCACCGGCCGTCTTATCGACTACGCCAAACAGAATCACATTAACCTCGGCGCAATCCAGGTTGTGGTGCTGGATGAAGCCGACCGCATGTACGATCTGGGCTTCATTAAAGACATCCGCTGGCTGTTCCGCCGCATGCCGCCGGCCAACCAGCGCCTGAACATGCTGTTCTCCGCCACCCTCTCTTATCGCGTACGCGAACTGGCGTTCGAGCAGATGAACAACGCCGAATATGTGGAAGTGGAACCGGAGCAGAAAACCGGTCACCGCATTAAAGAAGAGCTCTTCTATCCTTCCAATGAAGAGAAAATGCGTCTGCTGCAAACGCTGATTGAAGAAGAGTGGCCGGATCGCGCCATTATCTTCGCGAACACCAAACACCGCTGTGAAGATATCTGGGGCCATCTGGCTGCCGATGGTCACCGTGTTGGCCTGCTGACCGGCGACGTGGCGCAGAAAAAACGCCTGCGTATTCTCGAAGAGTTCACCCGTGGCGATCTCGATATTCTGGTCGCAACCGACGTGGCGGCACGTGGTCTGCACATTCCGGCCGTGACGCACGTCTTTAACTACGATCTGCCGGACGACTGCGAAGACTACGTACACCGCATCGGTCGTACCGGTCGTGCGGGCGCAAGCGGTCACTCTATTAGCCTTGCGTGTGAAGAGTACGCGCTGAATCTTCCGGCCATTGAGACCTACATCGGTCACTCTATTCCGCAGAGCAAATACAATCCGGAAGCGCTGTTAAGCGAACTGCCGCCGCCTAAGCGCCTTACCCGCCCCGCTCCGGCAATGGTCCGCGTCGTTCCGGCGGCGCACCGCGTAATCGTCGTCGTTCAGGTTAAGAAAATATGCTCAGCTCCACCTCGCTTTATGCGGCAATTGATCTCGGTTCGAATAGTTTTCATATGCTGGTTGTGCGCGAGGTGGCGGGAAGCATACAAACGCTGACGCGCATTAAGCGCAAGGTCCGCCTCGCGGCGGGCCTGAGCAGCGATAATCACCTCTCCCCTGAAGCCATGGAACGTGGCTGGCAGTGTCTGCGCCTCTTTGCTGAGCGCCTGCAGGACATACCCCATACCCAAATCCGCGTTGTCGCTACCGCGACGCTTCGCCTGGCGGTTAATGCCGTGGATTTTATTGCCAAAGCGCAGGAAATTCTCGGTTGCCCGGTGCAGGTCATCAGCGGCGAAGAAGAAGCGCGTCTGATCTATCAGGGCGTGGCGCACACCACCGGGGGTGACGATCGCCGTCTGGTGGTGGATATTGGCGGAGCGAGTACCGAACTGGTCACCGGCACGGGTGCCCAGGCGACGTCGCTGTTCAGCCTGTCGATGGGCTGCGTGACCTGGCTTGAGCGCTACTTTACCGATCGGAATCTGGGGAAAGAGAACTTCGACGAGGCGGAAAACGCCGCGCGCGAAGTGTTACGTCCGGTGATGGACGAACTGCGCTATCACGGCTGGAAAGTCTGCGTGGGTGCGTCCGGCACCGTGCAGGCCCTGCAGGAAATCATGATGGCGCAGGGGATGGATGAGCGCATTACGCTTGCCAAACTTCAGCAGCTTAAACAGCGTGCCATTCAGTGCGGTACGCCTGGAAGAGCTGGAGATTGAAGGCCTGACGCTGGAACGCGCGCTGGTCTTTCCCGAGCGGGCTGGCCATTCTGATCGCCATTTTCACCGAACTGAACATCCAGTGTATGACGCTGGCCGGCGGCGCGCTGCGCGAAGGTCTGGTCTACGGGATGCTGCATCTGTCGGTTGATCAGGATATTCGCAGCCGTACGCTGCGCAACGTGCAGCGCCGTTTTTGGTTGATATCGATCAGGCTGGCCGCGTATCGCAGCTGGCATCACGCTTTGCCGACCAGGTCGCTAACACCTGGGATCTTGATCATCTGAGCCGCGATTTATTGCTGAGCGCCTGTGCGCTGCACGAAGTGGGGCTGAGCATTGATTTTAAGCAGGCACCTGCTCACGCAGCGTATCTGGTGCGCAATCTCGATCTGCCGGGCTACACGCCCGCACAGAAAAAACTGCTGGCAACGCTGCCTGCTACAGAACCAGAGCGGCAGCATTGATCTGGCGCTGCTGACGCAGCAAAACGCCGTGCCGCCGCGCGTGGCCGAGCATCTGTGCCGCCTGCTGCGTCTGGCAATCCTGTTTGCCAGCCGCCGCCGCGATGATTTGCTGCCCGCCATTCGTCTGCTGGCGGATGATGAAAAGCTGACGCTGACGCTGCCGGAAAACTGGATTGATAATCACCCGCTTGGGGCAGAGATGATCGAGCAGGAGTGCCAGTGGCAGAGCTATGTGCACTGGCTGCTGACGATTTCCTGATCGAACCTGCTGCTGCTGCGTTGAAAAGCTCCCGGCAACTGCGCTTTTACGCGAGTAAACTTCGCTTTGCCGGGCGCTTTGCCCCTGCGGCGCGCGCAACAGATTTCGCCAGAGGCCAGGCTTACGGCTGTGACGAAACCATTATCCCTTCTCTTTGGCTTTTGCCAGCATCGCGCGAATGTTCGCGACGTTAGCCTGCCCCGCCTTTGTGCATCCGCTCTTCTGCGGTAATCACCTTGCGTTGCTCCTGCTCCCAGATCAGGTCATCCTGCGGCAATTCCAGCAGGAAACGGCTCGGTTCCGGGCGCACCAGTTCGCCGTACTGACGGCGCTCTTTGCACAGGGTGAACGTCAGCTCCTTCTGCGCGCGGGTGATCCCCACGTAGGCCAGGCGGCGCTCCTCATCGACGTTATCCTCATCGATGCTGCTCTGGTGCGGCAGCAGTCCCTCTTCCATGCCGACCAGATAGACATACGGGAACTCCAGCCCTTTTGACGCATGCAGCGTCATCAGCTGCACCTGATCGGCCTCTTCTTCGCTCTCGCCGCGCTCCATCATGTCGCGCAGGGTAAAGCGCGTGACCACCTGCGCCAGGGTCATCGGCTCGTCAAGTTCGGAGCCCTCCAGCATTTCGGTCATCCAGCTGAAACAGCGGGTTGACGTTTTTCATGCGCATTTCGGCCGCTTTCGGGCTGGCGGAGGTTTCGTACAGCCAGGATTCATAGTCGATGCCGTGGATCAGATCGCGCACCGCAGCCACCGGCTCGCGCTCGGCCGACGCTGAACGCTTTCGTCCCAGCCAGTGGGTAAAGCGGTGCAGATGCTCCAGCCCGCGCCCGGTAAGCGTCTGGTTCAGGCCCATATCAAAGCTGGCGGTAAACAGGCTTTTGTTGCGGGTCATCGCCCACTCGCCGAGCTTTTGCAGCGTCGCCGGGCCGATCTCGCGGCGTCGGCGTATTCACGATGCGCAGAAACGCGCTGTCATCATCCGGATTGGTCAGCACGCGCAGATAGGCCAGCAGGTCTTTGATTTCCGGCCGCGAGAAGAACGAGGTGCCGCCCGAGATTTTGTACGGAATGCGGTTCTGCATCAGCATCTTTTCAAAGACGCGCGACTGGTGGTTGCCGCGATAAAGGATCGCGTAATCTTTGTACTGGGTTTTATTGACGAAGTGATGGGCAATCAGCTCGCCCGTCACGCGCTCGGCTTCATGATCTTCGTTGTTGGCGCTGAGCACTTTCAGCTCGGTGCCCTAGCCCAGCTCGGAGAACAGACGCTTCTCAAACACGTGCGGGTTGTTGGCGATCAGGATGTTTGCCGCCTTTCAGAATGCGCCCGGTGGAGCGGTAGTTCTGCTCCAGCTTAACCACCTGCAGCGCCGGGAAATCCTCGTTCAGCAGCACCAGGTTTTGCGGGCGCGCGCCGCGCCAGGAGTAGATCGACTGGTCATCATCGCCGACCACGGTGAAACGCGCGCGGTGCCCCACCAGCAGCTTCACCAGCTCGTACTGGCTGGTGTTGGTGTCCTGATATTCATCCACCAGCAGGTAGCGGATTTTGTTCTGCCAGCGCTCGCGCACCTCTTCATTGCGCTGCAGCAGCAGCGTGGGCAGCAGGATCAGATCGTCGAAATCCAGCACGTTGCACGCTTTCATATGCTGCATCGTACAGACCGTAGCAGTGGGCAAAAATCCGATCGCGCTCGCGCGCTTTGGCGAGGCCGGCCGCGCCCTGGGCCGGGGTCGACGAGATCGTTTTTCCAGTTCGAGATCGTCGAGATCAGCTGCTGCAACAGCGCTTTATCATCTTCGATCAGCCCCTCGGTCAGCTCCTTAAGCAGCGCCACCTGATCGGTGATCGTCGAAAAGCGAGAAGTTGGATTTCATGCCCAGCGCCGCGTACTCGCGCTTGATGATATCCAGCCCCAGCGTGTGGAAGGTGGAGATCATCAGGCCGCGCGCCTCTTTGCGCCCCAGCGTCTGCGCCGACACGCTCTTTCATCTCGCGCGCCGCTTTGTTGGTAAAGGTCACCGCCGCGATATGGCGCGCCTGATAGCCGCAGCCGCGGATCAGGTGGGCGATTTTGTTGGTGATCACGCGGGTTTTACCGGATCCCGCGCCCGCCAGCACCAGACAGGGTCCGGTGACAAATTCGACGGCTTGTTGTTGTCCGGGGTTTAAACGCATAAAAAGATCACTCAATTTAATCAGACAGGAAGATTTACATCGCGCCGTAGGGTGCGCATTGATGCGCACCTGAGCGCAAAGGTCGCCATCAATGGCGACCCTACAACTGACGCGCACTACGCTATAATGCGTCGAATATTATACATACATAACGGAACACCATCATGGCGAAAACCGCGGCGGCTTTACATATCCTGGTGAAACAGGAAGCGCAGGCGAAAGCGCTGCTGGCGCAGCTGGAAAAAGGCGCGAACTTTCAGCAACTGGCAAAAAAACACTCGACCTGCCCGTCCGGGCGTAACGGGGGCGATCTGGGGGAGTTTCGCAAAGGGCAGATGGTGCCGGCGTTTGATAAAGCGGTGTTCACCTGCCCGCTGCTGCAACCTTACGGACCGGTGAAAACCGCTTTTGGCTACCACATCATCAAAGTGCTGTGGCGTAACTGATCACTTTTTGCTTTTCATCTGCTGGAGTACGTTGCTGCACTGATTGTCATCGGTGTCGCTCGGCGAAATCAGCGCCAGCAGTGCGGCCGCCGGCGCGACCACCGCCCCCAGCGCGACGGCTGCGGCACCGCGCGCCAGCAGCGGACCGGCTTTGACTCCGGCATCCGGATTTTTGAAGGTGCCGCGCATATACAGCGGCGAACGCAGCGTAATGATACGAATGCCCTTGCTCTCCGGATTGATCGACAGATCCAGTCGCTCATTAGCAAAGTTAGCGTTGCCGGTAACGTTAATCACCGCGTTCTCGGTATCGAACACGAACAGCCGCGGCGTCGCCAGTCCCTGTCTAATATTCAGGTCGGTCGCGGCACAGTTGATGCGCACCTCATCGTCGCCAAACAGTTTACCCACCACATAGTTACCGACGTTCAGCCCGGCGATTTCCATCAGGCTGCGGCTGATCAGGCCATCGTTCATCAACAGTTTCAGCTCACCGTTGCTGGTGCCCAGCAGGTCGGCCACCGAATTGCCGGTGCCGGTCAGGCTGGCATCCCCGTTGAGCTGGCCGAGACTACGCTGCATGGCGGTGACATCCGGGAACAGCTGACGCAGTTGCAGCTTGCGCGCATGCAGGTCGGCGCGGCCGCGCATCGGTGAGCGATCGCCCTCCAGATGGATGGTCGAATTAATGCTGCCGCCGGCCATGCCGAAGCGCAGCGGATCCAGCAGCAGGTCACCATTTTTCAGCTGCAGATGGGTGTAGAGATCGCTGAGCGGCAGCTTGCTGCTGTGCTCGATACGCTTGCCGCTGAACTTCACGTCAGCGTCCATCACATCCCAGTTTTTGGTATCGAACTTGTCATGTGGCAACACGCGATCCGCCGGCTGGGTGCTGGCCTCACCGCGCTGCGCTTTGGCCTGCGCCGTTTTTTCACTGCCCTTGCCGGAGTTAACCCCAATCAGCGGCCCAAGGTCCGCCATACGCAGCTGGTTCGATGTCAGCTCGCCGCTCAGCGTCGGACGCGGTTTGCCCTGACGATAGCTGAGCGAACCGTGAATATCGCTGTCACCAATATGACCGTTGAATTTTTCGTAGCGGAACAGCGGCCCTTTCTCTTCGTTGAAACGCGCAATCAGATGGCCGTCAGTTTCATACGGTGGCGTGTCCGGCAGCAATACGCCGGTTAAGCCGTACAGATTTGCCAGCGTGTCGCCGGAGAAACGCAGCCGCACATCCAGCCCGCCGAGATTCAGCGGATCCTGCAGGGTGCCATCCACGCGCACACGTGTGGTGCCATTGCGTACGTCAAGCTGCAACGGGAACGGCGTGGTTTTGCTGCGCAGCGACAACATACCGCCAATCTTACCGTCGCCATCGAGTTTCTGGTTGTTGTAGGTCCCGCTCGCCTGCCAGCCAAACACAAAATCGCCGGCCCCTTTTTGCTGGTCGTTACCGCCCGCGACCTGCGCGTACGGCACCGGTTTGCCCAGCGGATTGATCTTCACCGTGACATCGGCTTTGTTGATGGCGTCGCGATAGCGCAGCTGTCCCTGATCGAACAGGATATTATCAAGGCGGAATGACCATGCCGAAGGCGGCGCGTTGGGGTCGCTGTTTTCGCTGCTGGCGAGGTTGAAGGTCCAGTTATTTTTCTTATCGGCGGTCTGCACCAGTCGCGCATCCGGCTGCTGCATCTTAATCCACGGCAGGTAAATCTCTTTGTGCAGCAGCGCCAGCGGCGCCAGCGTGGCTTCCACCCGCTGCAAATGCACCATTGTCACTTCAGGCACGCTGGGCGGATTACCGAGCATAACATCGTCAGCGTGCACCTGCGGCCACGGCACCCAGCTGCGCCAGCCTGGCTCTTCGCGATTGCGCACCCAGGCCACGCCAAGATCGCCGCGAATAGCGAACGGTCGGTTCAGTTCTGCCGAGACTTTCTGGTTGATGGTTGGCTTCAGGCGGTTCCAGTCAAAGGTGGCGATAATCACCACGACCACCACAACCAGCAACAATAAAATCCCGACCACCCAGCTAATTATTTTTCCTGTACGCGACATTTTGCCTCCTCCTTGCCCTTCCACGTCTCCTTAAAGATAGTCGAGACGCGGCAGAACGGAATTACGGAAGCTCAAGTACCAGGTTTTCCAGCTGGTTAAACGGCAGCGGACGGGAAAAATAATAGCCCTGTGCGGCCATGGCGGGCGAGTTGCGCACCTGCTGCCACTCCTCCTCGTTTTCCACCCCTTCGACGATCACGCCGTTACAGTAACGGTTAATCAGCGCCAGCAGCATGGAGAACAGCGAGCGCCCTTCATCACTGGCGCGCAGCAGCATAAACAGCTCGCGCGAAAGCTTGATGTAGTCGTAGCGCAGTTCGGTCAGCGCGGAGAAGTTGGCCATACCGGACCCAAAGTCATCCAGCCACAGCGGGCCCAGCTCCGGCATCTGCGCCACCATCTCTTCCTGCGGCAGCGCGTGGTGCTCAGTCAGTTCGAAGCGCACCCACGGCAGCTGGACGATCAGCGCGCGCACGGGCGCATGCTGCTGAATGGCCAGTAACGTGGGACCATCAATATTGACGGAGGCCACCAGTTGACGCTGGCTGAAGAAGGAAGCCCACTGTAATAACAGTTCAAGCTGCTCCTGGACGATGTCGAGACGCTGGGCAATGGTCAGCGCCTCGAAATAGTCTTCGGGTGACACGTTTTGCTCAGGTGCGGCGGGATGCACCACGGCGGTAAGCAGTTCAATAGCCAGTAAGCGGCCAGAAACCTGGTAAATCGGCTGGAAAGTGTAGCACCGTTGGCACTGCTGCCAGTAGAGACGGGTTTCTTGTTGTTGCTCAAGTTCGGGAGAAAAAGGCAGCCGATGACTCAAATTCTTCATCACCATGGTGTTTTCCTGGTTGGTATTGAGTGCCTGCAAATAGCATCTCAGTGGCAAGTATCGGCTCTCCCCTGGATAACTTTATTGGTCTGCGCAGCCACACGAGCTGTTGAGTCTAGCAGCGTGTCTGCGGCTTAATCGGCAAAACAACCCCCGGTTTGGCCGCTAAATCGGTGCAGAAGCGCGGTTTTACGCCTTAAGGCAAATTAAAACAGCGTTTTAAAAAGCATTGACGACTGCCATACCAGACGCGAGACTAGAGCGCAGCATTCACTACAGGCCAAACACCATGACGCAGAAAACCATCGCCATTATTGGCGAATGCATGATTGAGCTGTCCGAAAAAGGTGAGAACATCAAACGCGGCTTTGGCGGCGATACGCTGAATACCGCGGTCTATCTGGCACGGCAGAGCGATTCCAGCCAGCTGCGTGTGGAGTATGTCACCGCGCTTGGCACCGACAGCTTCAGCGACCAGATGATCGCGGCCTGGCAGCAGGAGCAGGTGCACACGCAACTGGTGCAGCGCCTGCCGGACAAAATGCCCGGGCTTTACTTCATCGAAACCGATGCCCACGGCGAGCGCACCTTTTGGTACTGGCGCAGCGATGCTGCCGCGCGCTTCTGGCTGGATAGCCCGCAGGCCGGGGCCATCTGTCAGCAGCTGGCGCATTACGACTATCTCTACCTGAGCGGCATCAGCCTGGCGATCCTGCCTCAGGCCAGCCGCGAAAAGCTGATGGCGCTGCTCAGTGCCTGCCGGCAAAACGGTGGCACCGTGATTTTTGACAACAACTACCGGCCGCGTCTGTGGGCGGATAGCGCCAGTGCGCAGCAGGCGTATGCGGCGATGCTACGCCACACCGATATCGCCTTCCTGACGCTGGATGATGAACACCTGCTGTGGGGCGAACAGCCGCTGGCGGACGTGATTGCGCGCACGCGCACCGCCGGCGTGCAGGAGATTGTGATTAAACGTGGTGCCGACTCCTGCCTGGTGGCGCGCGGCGACGATCCGCTGCGGGATGTTGCGGCCATCAAACTGGCTCCGGCGCAGATTGTCGATACCACCGCCGCAGGTGACTCCTTCAGCGCCGGTTATCTGGCGGTGCGCCTCGCGGGTGGCAGCGTGGAGCAGGCCGCAGCGCGCGGCCATCTCACCGCCAGTACGGTGATCCAGCATCGCGGCGCGATTATTCCGCCCAGCGCGATGCCAAAAACCGTTTAACACCGCACACGATTGTCGCGCCGCGCTGCCTGCTGCGCGTCGCGACAATTTTCCCTCTGCCCTGACGGCAAATTGATTATTACGCTGAAAAATATCACCGCGAAAATTTGGCTTAATGACGCAGATTCGCCGGGCAATTTTTACTAATGACGCATGCCATCCAGCCTCCTCTCTGCCTGACGCTCACCACTTAAATGCCGCTAATCAGACTGATTTAAATTCAATGCATTACGACGATAAACCCGACCGCCAGGCATAGTCCGAAACTGGCGACGCCAGCGGTTTTCGGCTGGACGATCGCGCGAAAAAAGACCATGTTTTAATCAACCACAGCAGGAAGCTGTCAGGTCGACCGCGAACACAATAACGACAACATGACTCGCTCAGGACAGATTTATGCACACAGAAATTATCAATATCTGGCCGCACGGCGACGCGCCAGGCGCGAGTGACTCGCGCGCTCAGCCGCAGATCGTCGATTTGGCCAAAGAGTTCGAACCTTACGACCGCGCCGCCACCGGCGTGCGCTGCCCGGAGATGGCGATCTGGCACCCGGAAACCTCAAACGGTATCACCCTGCTGGTGGCACCGGGCGGCGGTTATCAGCGCGTACTGATCGACCGCGAAGGCAGCGCCCTCGCCACCTTTTTTACCTCGATGGGCTACACGCTGGCGGTAATGACCTATCGCCTGCCGTACGACGGCCATCATGAAGGGCCGGATGCGCCGCTGGCCGATGCCCAGCGTGCGGTGCGCGTGCTGCGCGAGCGCTCACAGCGCGGCCTGAACGGAAAGTACATCGTGATGATGGGCTTTTCCGCCGGCGGGCACGTGGCTGCCAGTCTCGGCACCCGCTTTGGCGAAAAAATCTATCCACTGCAGGATCAGGCCGACAGCCTGTCACCGCGGCCTGATGCGATGGTGCTGCTCTATCCGGTCATCAGCATGCGCGACGGTCTGGCGCATGAAAGTTCACGCACCCGCCTGCTGGGCGCATGGCCGGATCAAAAAAGCATTGATGCTTATTCGCTGGAGACGCGCGTGCACGGCCAGACGCCGCCGACGCTGCTGATCCACGCTGCTGACGATGAGACGGTTTCCGTTAATAACAGCATGGTGTTTTTTAGTGCCCTGCGGGAGCACAAGGTGCCGGCGGAAATTCATTTTTATCAGAAAGGCGGCCACGGCTTTGGGATTCGTGGCGTGGCGGATCTGCCGCTGGCCAGCTGGCCGATGCTGGTGACCGAATGGCTGCGCGCAAAGACCTGATGCCCCTGCTACGTTGAACCGCAGCGGCGCTGGCGGCGCGCGTTCATCCCGGTCGCTTACGTAAGCTTCTGAGGATGAACATCCGTGCCGCCTTGCTGTAGCGCACCTTATTGCGGGGATTCATGCGCCCTGTGTCATGAGGAGGGTTGAGCCGGATCGGTCGCGCTCGCGCTGCCATTATTTTCGGGTTTAGCCTCATCCGGGGTAGCGGCGGCGGCGGGCGCATCCGGAACCTTCATTACCTTGTCCCAGCTGTCCTGCAGCATCCTGACGTTGGTTTCGGGCTCACCCTGCGGTTGAATCAGCACCATGGTCAGCTCCTGCGTTAACTGCTGGCGCAACTCCTGGTTGAGCTGGTCGCGCGTTAACTCACTGAGAAACGCCTGACGCAGCTTCTGGTACTGCTCCGGCGCGATATCCACCACCTGGAATTCTGCCACGAGCGCAGACGCTGGCCGATCAAAATATCGGTATCGGCGCGGGCGTAGGTCGCAAACAGTTTGTTCAGTTCAAGGTTTTTCTGCGCAATCAGCGCCTTAAACTCCTCTTCCGGCAGACCTTTTTCACGGACTTTCGCCAGTTCACGCGCGATCACGCCGACATTGGCGCTGAGCTTGTCGTTTGGCGTATCGACATTAATGGCGCACTGCGCGCGCTGGAACAGCACGCGGCAATCAAAGCCAAGGCCGATCACGTTTTGCGCTATTGCTGTCGGCCAGCGTTCTGCTGGATGTGCCAGAACAGCGCTTCGCGCGCCAAATCTGCACGCCAGTAGCGTTCCAGCGCTGCGGATTCGCGGATTGGCTGCCAGGCGGAATCCCACATAATCGACAATCGATCCTGGGTCACCGACTCGCTCATCAGGCTGACCGCCTGGCGCGGCAGCGGAGAAAGTGTGGCCACCGGCGTTGGCGTCTCGCGTTTGCCTTTCAGCTCGCCGAAGGTTTTGCTGATTTGCTCGGCCACCGCGCGGCTATCCACATTGCCGACCACATACCAGCGTCATCGCGTCCGGCGTGTACCATTTCTGGTAGAACGCTTTCAGCTGTGCCGCATCAATCGGCTCTTTCAGCGTTTCGGCGGGATCGTGTCCCAGCAGCGACGAACCCTTCAGACGGTAGCGCCACCAGCCATCTTTGGTATCCGCAGGCCAGGTCGCCACCATATCGTTACTGGCGAGCGCGTGACTGCACCTGGTGGCAGGCGTAATGGTGAGTTTGCCCGTCGCATCCGCCAGATAGACCAGCGCTTCTTTCAGCAGGTCCGTGCGGTTATTCGGCAGGCTGAGGTTGTACTGCGTGTATTCATAGGAAACCAGCGCCGGCGGCAGCGGGCGTTTAGGGTCGATCCCTTGTTGCCACAGCGAACGAACCTGCTGACTGGTATCCAGACGACCGGTGTTATGCGCCAGCGCCAGACGCGGGGAATAAAATGGCTGAAGCCGGTCTGCTGGGTGCTTTCGGCGAGCGAACCGGTATCAACTAGACAGGCGAATTTCAATGCGATCGCTGGGACGCTGCGGCGTGGCCAACACCTGCCACTGAAAACCATTCGCCAGTGTCCCTTGTTGCCAGGCCGGGTCGGGCTGGAGCGCATCTGCCTGCACATAACCGACAGCTGCCAGCATCAGCAAACCGCCCGTTAAGAGTCGAATTTTTGTGCCCTGCATGTGAACCCCTAATCAACATTCCTGGTTAAAAGCTCGTGCGCGCCATAGGCGGCCGCTTTTCAGCGAACCACGGCGGCAGGCTGCCGCCACGTTTATACAACGACAGACTCTTTGACCACAGGAAGGTCAGGATGTCGCGCGACGAGGAAAAAAATCGGGAAAAAAATCAATGGGGTTATTATGCAAATGCCCGCTGTCAGGGCAAGCGACAGCGGGCATTTCACGACAAATTAACGCAAATAGAGGATTACGCGCTGGTCTGTGAAGCGTTATTGACCTTTTTCGCTGAAGAAAGCGTCGCTTTCATCTGCGCTTCATCCAGCTCTTTTACCCATTTCGCCACCACCACCGTCGCCACGCCGTTACCCACCAGGTTGGTCAGCGCACGCGCCTCAGACATAAAGCGGTCAATACCGAGAATCAGCGCCAGACCCGCCACCGGCAGATGCCCCACCGCGGAAAGGGTGGCCGCCAGCACGATAAAGCCACTGCCCGTCACGCCCGCCGCGCCTTTGGAGGAGAGCAGCAGCACCACCAGCAGGGTGATCTGATGGAAAATATCCATATGGCTGTTGGTCGCCTGCGCGATAAACACCGCCGCCATCGTCAGGTATATCGAGGTGCCGTCGAGGTTGAAGGAGTAACCCGTCGGGATCACCAGCCCCACCACCGATTTACGACAGCCCAGCTTCTCCATCTTATCGAGCATGCGCGGCAGCGCCGACTCTGACGAGGAGGTTCCCAGCACAATCAGCAGCTCTTCGCGGATGTAGCGGATAAATTTGAAGATGCTGAAACCGGTCGCCGCGGGCAATGGAGCCCAGCACCACCACCACGAACAGAATACAGGTGATGTAGAAGCAGATAATCAGCTGACCCAGCTGCACCAGCGTGCCGACGCCGTATTTACCGATGGTGAAGGCCATCGCGCCGAAGGCACCAATCGGCGCCAGGCGCATGATCATGTTGATGATGCCGAAGATGACCTGCGAGAAGCTTTCAATAACGTTGAAGATCAGCTGGCCTTTGCTGCCCAGACGGTGCAGGGCAAAGCCAAACAGCACGGCGAACAGCAGCACCTGCAGGATGTTACCGCTGGCGAAGGCGCCGATGACGCTGCCCGGGATCACGTCCAGCAGGAAGGCGACCACGCCCTGCTCCTTCGCCTGCTCGGCATAGACCGCCACGGCTTTGGCATCCAGCGTCGCCGGATCGACGTTCATTCCCGCGCCAGGCTGCACCACGTTGACGATGACCAGACCGATAATCAGCGCCAGGGTACTGACCACTTCGAAATAGAGCAGCGCCACTGCACCGGTACGACCAACCGCCTTCATGCTTTCCATGCCGGCGATACCGGTCACCACCGTACAGAAGATCACCGGGGCGATGACCATCTTGATGAGCTTAACGAAGGCGTCGCCAAGCGGTTTCATTTGCGCGCCCAGTTCAGGGTAGTAGTGGCCCAGTAACAGAATACCGATGGCGATGGCTGTCAGGACCTGAAAGTAGAGACTTTTGAACAGTTTCATAACAGGTGTCCAGGTATAGACGGCATTCACCGCCATTGTTATGGAGAAACGCATGCGGCAAGCCGCCTGGAAGCGTATGACCTTACCGATGGCGAGGAAAATAACACTCTGTTAACAGGATTAGTATACCCTTACGTTCCTTACAAAAGTTACAAAACTCTAACTATGAACTGAAACGCTTCAGCACCCCATAACGGTGCAATTCTGCAAGGAAAATCAATAAATAAGGTGATTATTCAGACGGTGACGAGCTGGCCAGCCAGCGCTGGTTAAACACCGATAACGGCAGGGCTTCAGCATATAAGTAGCCCTGCCCAATGGTAATTCCGCGCGCCAGCAGCCAGTCGCGCTGCTCGGCGGTTTCGACGCCTTCGGCAATCACGTCGAGGTGGATGATATCGGCAATTGCCGCCACGATGCGCACCATGGTGTCATCATCCGGCAGCGCGGCGACAAAACTGCGATCCATTTTCAGCTTATTGACCGGCAGCGCTTTGAACTGATGCAGGTAGTTGAGGTTGGAGTAGCCCATGCCGAAATCATCCAGCGCGACCGCCACCCCGGTTTGCTGCAGCGAGCGCAGCAGCGCCATCGCCTGTTCAGCATCGCCAATCTGCGCGGTTTCGGTGATCTCCAGCACGAAGTTACCCGGCGCAATGCGATGGCGCTCCAGTAGCCCCTGCAGGTGGCTCACCACGCTGGCATCGCGCAGCTGTACTGCGGAGATATTCACGCTGAGCGGCAGATTGATGCCGTGGCGCTGCCAGCCAGCGATAATGCGGCACGCCTCTTCAAAAACCCAGCGGCCGAGCGCGGAGATGACGCCAATCTCTTCGGCGCTGGCGATGAACTCTTCGGATAACCCGTAGCTGCCGTCCGGCATACGCATGCGCAGCAGCGCTTCTGCGCCGGCCAGCTCGCCGGTGGCCATATTGATTTGCGGCTGCAGATAGAGCGCAAACTGGCCATCCTGCAGGCCCTGCAGGATGTCGTGCTCCTGGGTTAAGCGCTTCTGCGCCCGCTCGGTCAGCGCCGGGTCAAAGAACAGAATCTGGTTTTTACCCTGATGGCGCGCCGACATCATCGCCGACGTGGCGCGCGCCAGCTGTTCGCCAGCGGACACGGTGTTGTCATCATGCAGCGCCAGACCAATGCTGGCGTTGGGGCGCAGCTGCAGCTGATACAGGTTCACCGGCTGGTTGATGCGTAGCATCAGGTTGCGCGCCAGCCGCATGGCGCGAAACGGGTTGTGCGCACGCTTCATCAGTAGCGCAAAGTCGCTCGGTCCGGTCTGTGCCAGCAGGGTATGGTCATCAATGGTACTGCGGATTTTTTCCACCAGCGTCAGCATCAGCGTATCGCGCTGCTCATCGCTCAGGACGCCATTGGCTTCCTGCAGGGTTTCGATGCGGATCACCATCAGCCCCCACGGCTGCTGGCTGTGGCGATGGCGGATGTGCTGATCAAGCAGCGCCAGAAACAGCGCGCGGTTGGGCAAATCGGTCACCGCGAAATGGGTGGTCAGCCGGCTCATCTCATCGTGAATCGACTCCAGCACCTGCTGATTGCGGTTGTAGCTGCGAATCAGCATGCCGATCTCATCGTCGCGATGATTGTGTGGCAGCGCCAGCTTATGGGTGAGAATGGCGGGCGGCGGCAGCTCCTGCAGCTCACGCGAAATATTACGCAGCGGATGCACGATCAGCCGGTTGATACACCAGCTGATCGCCACGGACAGAATCAGCGCCAGCAGCAGATAGGTGGTGATCATGGTGGATAGCGTGCTGAGCAGGAACTGATAAACGCGCGACGAATCAGCCTGCAGCACCAGATAGGCAATCGGCTTCGGCAGCCCGCTGCGCTCGACCGAATAGAGCGGCAGCGTAATCTGCACCGGCAGTTCGAACAGCCGGGCGACAAAGCGCGGCACCGGTTTCTCCGGCGCGAAGTCGGCGTGCAGCGCCTGGAAGGCGTTCGGCAGCACCACATCGGCGCGCGACAGAATGCCCGCCGGCTTAAGGGTATTCAGAATGCGTTCGGCCTGCGGGATATCGGCTTTGAGCACCGCTTCGGACAGCGGCTGACGCACGGTATGCGCGACGTTCTCCATCTGCTGGGCGTAATCCACCCTGCGCTGCTGCACAAAATGGAATAACTGGATGACGATAAAAATACAGATGGTGACCAGCGCCACGGCGGACACGGTGGCCATCTGCTTTATCGTTAACGAACGACTGACGCGCAACAAAACCTCTCCTGGCCGCCGGGGGCCGTGACAGTTGCCGGAATGCGCAGCAAGTATATCCCAGGTCAGCATTTTTTTGCGCCGGGATAAAGGCGAAAATCACGCAACTGCCCCGCTTTGCGCGCGGTTTCAGCATTTTGTCAGCCATTAGCGGCGCAGAGACAAAACGGTGCGCGCCAGCCCGCACCGTTTGCCGCTCAGGTTTTACTGCGGATAGGCTACCCAGTCGCCGCCGTTAAGGCGAATCCACGGTTTGCCCTGATACATCATCACGACGGCGTTATCATTTTCCGACACCACTGGCGTCTGCGGCAGGTTATCCGCCAGCACCGACATGTTGACATTCGGTGCGTTAAACACCTGACCGTCCACCACCCGCGACACCAGCTCGGAAATCGCCAGCAGGCTGACAGGTGTATCGATGGTCAGCGGCTGGCCCTGATGCGGCGCTTTCATGCCAACAAATTTAATGCCAACCGGCACGTGGGTGATGCCCGGGCTCGGAATGTCGCGCAGCCCGGACATCTGCATTTTATCCCCCTGCAGTGCCGCACCGTGCTCCGGCACCACCAGCACCATCACCCGGCGTCCCGACTTCTCCAGATTGGTCAGGAAGCTATCGAGCTGGTCGAACAGCACCCGTGCGCGCGGCTGCCACTCGGCGGTGCGGGTGCTGCCCAGCTCGCGCGTACCGTCGTGCAGCGGAATCAGGTTGTAGAAGGTGGCGCTGCGCGCATCGCTGCTTTTGCTGCGGTCATCAAGCCAGCGCTGCATCAGCTGCCCGTCGTTGTACACCGGCGAACCATCAAAAGACGTCAGCTCCGGCGCAATCCCGGCCTGCGACATCAGCGGCGCCTGCATGTTGCCGTCCTCGCGCAGCTCTTTCAGGTAGTTACCGAACACACCGGTATGATCCATCATCAGCTGCTGCTTAAAGCCCAGCTTCGCCAGATTATCAAACAGATAGCAGCGCTGGTCGGTGGCTTTATACAGGTTACTGTGTGAGGTCTGGCCGCAGCTGGCGCGCAGCAGGCGAATACCGGCCGGGCCGCTGTAGCCGGTGGCGGAGTTATAGTTGTTCAGCACGATATCAAAGTGCTTCCACAGCGGATGGTCACGCAGCTGCGCCACATCAATGTCCGACCACGCCAGCGAACAGATGTTGATCACCAGAATATCGAACGGCTGCGAATCGGCGGGCAGCGCATCCGGGAAATGCGTAACGCGCTGGCGTTCGCTGTCGTAAAAGCGATTCAGCCACGCGGTGAGGTTGGCGCTGGTGGGCGGCGCGCTTTGATCGAGTCCCGCCGCGGCCGGGCTGGCGGCCGGTTTGTCATTCAGCGCCACCGGCGGTGCGGCGGCTTTGCTGGGCAGCAGGCTGACCGCCGGGCCGGCGAGCGTCAGCACGTTCAGCCAGATCAGCGCCAGTGACACCAGCACGGTGACGCGAATCCACTGCGCCACGAACAGGTAAATCACCAGCAGCACAAAGGCCGCGCCGATCATCTCCCAGTTAATAAAGCGCTGCAGCAAATCCAGCAGATAGGCCGGCGAGAATCCCGCCACCTGGCTGCCCTGGCTGAGCAGCGAGTTCAGACCCGGCAGCCAGGTATCGTGCCAGAACAGCGCGAAGCCAATCGGCAGCGAAACCCACTGGCGCAGACGATGCAGCCGCGCTGACGGCAGCGGAAACAACAGCCATGCCAGAAACACCAGATTACTCAGTGCATGGAAGTTGAGATAGCCGTACCACAACAGACCAAATTTGATCAGAAAGTAAAAGTTCCAGCCGCCGAGGCCGCGCCAGCGCGCCGCGTGCAGCGTCGAAGGTGTGTTATCCATGTTTATCCGTTTTGGTCGATTGGCGTTGCCACTGCCCTTCCGATTTGAGGGCGCGGGCAGGTAACAGGCGCATCAGCAGGCTGGTGCTGCGCTGCGGCAGCCAGCGTCGCCACAGCGATTTCAGGAACAGCAAAATCAGTAACAGCAGGATCGCCACCTGCACACCATCCATCAGCATCATACGTGCGGCTCCCCGAGGTCGATGATGATTGGCTGCGGCGTCTGAGGGCTGCGCGGCGCGGCCGCTGCCGGCGCGGCTGGTTGCGCAGCGGCCGGTACCCTGAGCGGTTCGAACTGCGCCAGTGGCGTCAGCTGCCGCACTTTATTCACCTCCGACAAAATCTGATTGTCGGCAAACCACACCATGCGGTTGCTGAACAGCTCGTCGTGCGGCAGGGAAAATATCGATTTCAGGGCAATATCCAGATCGTTAAAGCGGCAGGAAGAGAGGAATAAATAGAGCCGATCGTCAACCAGCGTCACCAGGTCGCCAAAACGACGCGGTTTACACAGCGTCAGCACCTGCGGCGGCGACAGCTGCGGCACCGGGCGCAGCGCCACCATCAGCCCTTTGTCGTTTTCCGGCAGCAGCGTATTGTTCATCAACTGCTGTACCGCCGCACAGAAACGCTCCAGCGGCAAATAGCCTTTCTGCTGCAGCGGCTGTAGCGCCTGCACCAGCGCCGGCAGATCGGCCGGCACGTGGCGGGTAAACTGCTGGCCCTGCACGCCTTCCAGCGCGGTCAGCAATCGCGACAGCGGCGCCGCCGTCGGGACAATGCTGTTAACGCCGCACGCCAGTAGCAAACGTTCGTCACTGTAGCGCAGGCTGGTGCCGAGTTCCCGCACCACGATTTTCAGCGCGTTGCCACGCGAGCGCCGCAAACCATGGACCATGCTCGCCAGAGTCGGCACATCCTGATTATGGGCCAGGCTAAAGATGACCGTGGCGGCGTTGGCCTGCTGCCCGCGCGCATACACGCTCTCGTTATCGCTGAACAGTTGCCACTGCGCGGAAAGCGGCGGCGCCCCTTCCAGCACATCCTGCTGTGCCAGAAACTGGTTTTCATCATTGAGGCTCAGCGGCTGCGACGCGGCGGCTTCAGCCTGCGCAATAAACTGATTATCAATACAGTTCAGGCGGATAGCGCGGTCGGCCAGCAATTTATCGGCGGAGTACCACCAGTTAATTCGATATTGCCAGCTATCCTGCTGAAATTCTAAATGGGCGACACCATCAAGCTGACGAAAATAACGTTGCAGATGATTTCGCAGGGGAATAATTGCGGTTCCGCAGGTGATCATTAGCAGCGTCATTTGTTTTTTTAACAGAACCCGGCGCAAGCCTTTTATCCACACGGTCAGTTCATCCGGGGATAATTTGCTCCACAGCGCCGCCTGACTATAAAACATGACCAGACCGCTACGTTTATTCATTACGCGCGCCACATCGCTGGCCAGATGTTGCAGACTGGCTTTATTGGCGGGCAGCGAAAATAAGGGAATACGCGCCGGACCGCCGGGCGGATCGGGCGTTAACAGCGCCTGCGGGGGTTCATCCGCGCTCACCAGCGTGGCCGCCTTTTGCTGGCTAACCACCTGACGTAACAGTGTTCGTGCGTCTTCGGGCCGCTGACAGGTTATCCAGTAAAATCCCGGCGTCTGCAGGGCGATTAATTCCTGTTGTACCTGCTGCAGGCCAAGCGTATAAAGATTTTTCATATTAGCGTCGCGATCTGTACAATCCAGGCTAGTTTAATATAGACGGCAACGATTGGAACTGCTGAAATAAAAAAAGCTGCGCACGCGCCAGACTGTTTGACTTTGCCGGGTCAGAAATCGCTGGCTGCGGTTTTATACGCGACAAGAAAAATATCACCCCTCTTTATCCGTTGTCGTTTCTTTGGTGGCAAAAAAGTAATGAAAACTGAAAATGCTTTTTCACTGATCGCTGTCGGCAGCGAAGATCAGGATGATATTAACGCCCTGAGTGACGCCTTTTCACTGAAGGCGTTTCGCTATATTGATATTGCCCGTGAAGCGCGTCTGCAACAGTTGCTGTCGCGCTGGCCGTTGTTGCAGGAATGCACGCAGGGACCGGAGTCACCACGCTAATGCCGGTTCTCGCCTTACAGGGGCTGCGTGGCGGGTGTGGCGCGACGGCACTCAGTGCCGCGCTGGGCTGGGCGCTAAACGCGCTGCAGCAGTCGGTGCTGCTTATCGACCTTTCGCCAGCCAACCAACTGGCGGCCCACTTTAATCTGCCGCTCGACACGCCGCACGGCTGGCTGCGCGCCCAGCTGGATAACCAGCCGTGGCAGCACAGCGCGCTGCGCTATCAGCCGGGGCTGGATTTTCTGCCATCTGGCACGCTCACGCATCAGCAGACCTTATCCTTAAACGCAGCGACAGCCGAAATTGCACAACCGCTGCTTAAGGCTTTGCCGGCCCTGAAACAGCGCTATCAGTGGATTATTTTCGACCTTCCGGCGGATCTGCTGCCGTGGCAGCAGGCGTTCATCCCGGCCGCCGATCGGCTGCTTCAGCTGTTAACGCTGGATGCCAACTGCCAGCTGCGCCTGCACCGCGCGCACTTTTCGCCGCAGACGCTGTTTCTGATTAACCAGTTCAACGCCAACAGCCAGCTGCAGCAGGATCTGCATCAGCTGTGGCTGCGCTCGCTTAAAAACCTGATTCCACAGGTGATCCACCGCGATGAAGCGCTGGCGGAAGCGCTGATGATGAAACAGCCGGTAGGTGCCTGGCGTCCGCATGCGCTGGCCAGCGAAGAGATCAATACGCTGGCCAACTGGCTGCTGCTGCATGTCGCCGGAGGTGGCGCATGAATGCGCTGCGCTGGCTGCTGGTGCCGCAGGCCTCGCAGGCATTGCAGCAGCGCGCGCACCAGGCGCGTCAGCACGGCGCCGGGCGGTTAACGGTCGCGCTGCATCTGCTGTGGTGCGTGCTCGCCTGGTCGCTGCTGCGGCTGGAAACGCCGGCGTGGCGGCGCGTGCTGCAGCAGCGTCAGCGCTACTTCCCGCATATCTCTCCGCTGCGCCCGCGTCCGCTCGATATTGTGCGCTATGCACTTCAGAGCCTGTGGCTGCTTATCATGCTGCCGCTGGACGGCAGCGCGCGCAGCGAGCGTAAACGTTTTAACGCCTTTGGCTCGCTGTTCCACTGGCGCCAGCAGCTGTATCAATGGCTGGCGCAGCTGCCGGCGCGGCTGGAGCACAGCGGCGTGCCGCAGCGCAGCGAACGCTGGCTGCAGCGCCTGCCACGGCGCGTGCGTCAGTTGCTGTTCATCGTGGTGGCGATCGCCGCCAGCCTGCTGGCGCTGCTGTGCATCTCGCAGCCGTTTGATATTACTACGCAGTTTGTATTTGTGCTGCTGCTGTGGGCGCTGGCCATGCTGGTGCGCCGTATTCCGGGCCGGCTTCTCGGCGCTGATGCTGATTGTGCTGTCGCTGACCGTCTCCTGCCGCTATATCTGGTGGCGCTATACCTCAACCCTCAACTGGGACGATCCGGTCAGCCTGGTGTGCGGCCTGGTGCTGCTGTTTGCCGAAACCTACGCCTGGATAGTGCTGGTGCTGGGCTATTTCCAGGCGCTCTGGCCGCTCAACCGCCAGCCGGTCTCCACTGCCGCCAAAGGAGATCGCCAGCTGGCCCACCGTCGATCTTTTCGTGCCGACCTACAACGAAGACCTCAGCGTGGTGAAAAACACCATCTATGCCGCGCTGGGTATCGACTGGCCGAAAGATAAACTCAAAATCTGGATCCTGGATGACGGCAATCGCGAGGAGTTCCGCCAGTTTGCCGCCGAGCATGGTGGGCGTCGAGTATATCGCCCGTCCCACTCACGAACATGCGAAGGCCGGGAACATCAACAACGCGCTGAAATATGCCAAGGGCGAGTTTCGTCTCGATCTTTGACTGCGACCACGTGCCGACGCGCTCGTTCCTGCAGATGACCATGGGCTGGTTCCTGAAAGAGAAAGAGCTGGCGATGATGCAGACGCCGCACCACTTCTTCTCGCCGGACCCGTTTGAACGTAACCTCGGCCGCTTCCGCAAAACGCCGAACGAAGGCACGCTGTTCTATGGTCTGGTGCAGGACGGCAACGACATGTGGGATGCCACCTTCTTCTGCGGCTCCTGCGCGGTTATCCGCCGTAGGCCGCTGGATGAGATTGGCGGGATTGCGGTGGAGACGGTCACCGAAGATGCGCACACCTCGCTGCGCCTGCACCGCCGCGGCTATACCTCTGCCTATATGCGTATTCCTCAGGCGGCCGGGCTGGCGACCGAAAGTCCTGTCGGCGCACATTGGCCAGCGTATTCGCTGGGCGCGCGGCATGGTGCAGATTTTCCGTCTCGATAACCCGCTGATTGGTAAAGGGCTGAAGCTGGCGCAGCGGCTGTGCTACGTCAACGCCATGTTCCACTTCTTGTCCGGCATTCCGCGGCTGATCTTCCTGACTGCGCCGCTGGCGTTCCTGCTGTTTCACGCCTACATCATCTACGCCCCCGCGCTGATGATCGCCCTGTTCGTGCTGCCGCACATGATCCACGCCAGCCTGACGAACTCGAAGATCCAGGGGAAATACCGCCACTCCTTCTGGAGCGAGATCTACGAAACGGTGCTGGCCTGGTACATCGCGCCGCCGACGATGGTGGCGCTGATTAACCCGCACAAAGGCAAATTCAACGTCACCGCCAAAGGCGGGCTGGTGGAAGAGGAGTATGTCGACTGGGTGATCTCCCGCCCGTACATCTTCCTGGTGCTGCTGAACATTGTCGGCGTATCGCCGGCATCTGGCGCTACTTCTACGGCCCGGAAAACGAAATGCTGACCGTGTTCGTCAGTATGGCCTGGGTGTTCTACAACCTGATTATTCTCGGCGGCGCGGTGGCGGTGTCGGTGGAAGCAAACAGGTTCGTCGCGCGCACCGCGTTGAAATCTGCATGCCTGCGGCGATTGCCCGCGAAGATGGTCATCTCTTCTCCTGTACGGTGCACGACTTCTCTGACGGCGGTCTGGGCATCAAGAAATGCGCGAGCCGGATGCACTGCGCGAGAACGAAAGCGTCTCGCTGCTGCTGCGGCGCGGACAGCAGGAGTTCAGCTTCCCGTGCCAGGTGCAGCGCGTATTTGGCCGCCGCGCGGGTATCCGCCTGCACCAGCTCTCCACCCGCCAGCACATCGATTTTGTGCAGTGTACCTTTGCCCGCGCCGATACCTGGGCGCTGTGGCAGGACAGCTTCCCGGAGGATAAACCGGTGCAGAGCCTGGCGGACATTATGCTGCTCGGCTTCAAAGGCTATTTGCGGCTGGCGGAGTATGGTCCGGCACCGCTGCGCCGCCTGTTCCGTGGCCTGACCGCCGGACTGCACTGGCTGGCAACGCTGTTGCCGCACAACGTCCGTCCGCGACCGGCAACGCTCAACACTGATTTTACCTAAGCTGATGATATGACCATGACGAGAAAACTGAGTTGGTTCACCGCCCTGCTGCTGGGCACGGCGTCTCTGGCGCAGGCGGCACTTCCGGCGGCGCTTCCTGCTGCACCGCCTGCGGCAACCTCTGTGCCGCTGTCCGACGTGAACCAACCGCTCGATGCCAGCGCCCCGCTGCGCGACAGCCAGCTGCTGTTTACCCAGGTGGCACCGCCGCCGGGCAGCATGGTGCTGCGCGGCACCGTCCCCACCAGCCAGATTGAGTTCGGCGTGCGCAGCGATGAAGTGGTCACGCGCGCGCTGCTGACGCTCAACTACCGGCCTTCGCCGGCGCTGCTGCCGACGCAGTCGCAGCTCAAGGTGTATCTCAACGATGAACTGGTGGGACTGGTCACCGTCACCGCCGATCAGCTCGGCAAAGAGAACCAGACGCAGCTGGCGATCGACCCGCGCTACATTAGCGACTTCAACCGCATCCGCCTGGAACTGGTCGGCCACTACGCCAACGTGTGTGAAAATCCGGCCAACAGCACCATCTGGCTGGATATCGGTAAAGCGAGCAAACTGGACCTGACGCTGCAGAAGCTGCCGCTGAAAAACGATCTCTCCCATTTCCCGGTGCCATTCTTCGACGCGCGCGATAACCGGCCGCTGCAGCTGCCGATGGTCTTCAGCGGCCAGCCGGATGTGCAGCAACAGCGTGCGGCAGGCCTGCTGGCCTCGTGGTTCGGTAGCCAGGCGCAGTGGCGCGGCCAGTCCTTCCCGGTGCTGTATAACCAGCTGCCGGAAGGACAGCATGCGGTGGTGTTCGCCACCAACGATCGCCGGCCTGACTTCCTGCAAACGCTGCCGCCGGTGGACAAACCCACCGTGGAAATGGTCAGCCAGCCGGACAATCCCTATCAGAAGATGCTGCTGATTCTCGGCCGCGACGATAACGATCTGATCACTGCAGTAGAGGGCATTGCGCAGGGCGAACTGCTGCTGCGCGGCGAGCGCGCCACCATCGACAGTGTGAAACTGCTGGCCCCGCGCCAGCCGTACGATGCGCCAAACTGGGTACGCACCGATCGCCGCACCACCTTTGGTGAACTGACGCAGTATCAGAACCAGCTGCAGGCTGATGGCCTGCAACCCAACCCGATTAGCCTGACGCTCAACCTGCCGCCGGATCTGTTCCTGGTGCGCGCACGCGGCATTGATATGGACCTGATCTATCGCTACACCTCACCGGTGCAGCAGGACGGCTCACGGCTGGCGGTGCATCTCAATAATCAGTTCATGCAGGATTATCCGCTGACCAGTAAAGATGGCGCGGGCCAGCAGCTGATGCGCATTCCGCTGATGCAGGGCCTGCAGGACAACAGCCGTCAGCTGACCATTCCGGCACTGCGTCTCGGTGTGGTGAACCAGCTGCGCTTTGATTTTGACTACGCCAATACCTTTATCGGCGGCACTGCCGATGGCCGCTGTGAAACCGTCACCCCCGTCGCGCATCATGCGGTGATCGACGATCGCTCCAGCATCGATTTCTCCGGCTATCGTCACTACATCGAAATGCCTTCGCTCGGCGCGTTTGCCAGCGCTGGCTTCCCGTTCAGCCGCTTCGCCGATCTGGCGCAAACCCTGGTGCTGGTGCCGGCAAAACCGGAGAGCGGCGAAGTCAGTACGCTGCTTGACGCGCTGGGGGCGATCGGCGCCCAGACCGGCTATCCGGCACTGCGCGTGCAAATGAGCGATGACTGGCGCAACGCCAAAGACCACGATGCCGATCTGCTGCTGATCGGCAGCATTCCGCCGGATCTGCAGGCGGACACGGCGATCAATCTGCTGGTGGATCGCACGCGCAGCACCCTCAACATGCCATCGCGCCCGGGCAGCGCGCCCAACGTGCCACTGTCAGCCAGCGAGCGCACCGCCGAAAGCCAGACCGGCATCAGTTCGCGCGGTCCGCTCGGCGCTCTGGTTGGCTTCCAGTCGCCGTTTCACGATCAGCGCAGTGTGGTGGCGCTGCTGGCTGACAGCCCGCGCGGCTGGGAGTTGCTGAACGGTGCGCTGCGCGACAGCGGCAAACGCGCGGCGATGTTCGGTTCTGTCAGCATCGTCCGGGAGTCCGGCGTCAACAGTGTGCGCGTGGGCGATACCTACTTTGTCGGGCATCTGCCGTGGTGGGAGCGGCTGTGGAATCTGCTGGCCACCCATCCGGTATGGCTGGCGATATGTGCCGTGCTGGTGGTGATCCTGTTCGCCCTGATGGCCTGGCGCCTGATGCGCATGGTGAGCCGTCGCCGCCTGGCTGAGCTGGATGACGATGAATAAGTTACCGCTTGCGCTGCTGATCGCTAGTGCGCTGGCTGGCAGCGTGGCGGCCGCGCCCGGTCCGCAGGTGGCGCCGGTCGCGTGGCTGCTGATGCAGATTCGTACCGGCGAATCCACCAACAAATACGATTTGGTGCAGCAGTCGCTGTACCGGCTGGAAAAAATCGATCCGGATAACCCGCAGGTGCTGGCGGCACGCATTCGTATGGCGCTGCGTCAGGGCGATCAGGCCAAAGCGCAGCAGCTGTTCGATGCGCTGCAAAAGGCTGCGCCGGATGACGCCGCCACACGCGAATCTGCGGCAGGTTTGCGCCTGATGAGCCCCGAAGGACGTCAGCAGCTGCAGCAGGCGCGGCTGCTGGCCACCGCCGGACGGCTGCCGGAGGCCAAAGCAGCGTGGGATGCGCTATTTCACGGCGTCTTTCCCGATGTAAACACCGAACTGGAGTACTGGCGACTGGTGGCGCGCCTGCCGGGCCAGCAGCCGCTCGCCTGGCGTCAGTTGCAGGCGCTGGAGCAGCGTTATCCGGGCAATATCGGCGTCGAGCTACAGCTGGCGCGCATGGCGTTTGATAATAATCAGCCGGATCAGGCGGTGACTCAGCTGCGTCAGCTGGCCAACCGCGACGGCGGCCGCGATGCCGCGTCCGAACTGTGGCTGCAGCAGATCCAGAACCAGCCGGTAAGCGAGCGCAGCGTTGCCAGCCTGCAGCAGTATCTGCAGGTGTTCACCAGCGGCGATGCGCAACAGCGCGGAGCGGATGAGCTGGCGCGTCAGCAAAAAATGCTGGCCGATCCGGCCTTCCGCCAGCGCATGCGCGGCCTGGCGCTGGTCGAGGCTGGCGGCGGCGCGGCGGCAATCGGCGCATTACAGGCGGCGCTGAAGGCCAATCCGGACGACGCCGAACTGCTCGGTGCCATGGGCCAGGCGCAGGCGCGTGCCGGTCACCGTGCCGCCGCCATTAGCTGGCTACAGAAAGCGATTCAGGCGGGCCAGGCCAGCACGCAAATCGGCAAGTGGCAGTCCCTGTTACAAACCAATCGTTACTGGCTGGCTATCGACAGCGGCGACGCGGCGCTGAAGCAGGGTGATTTGTCCGGCGCTGAGCAGCAGTACCGCAGCGCGCAGGCTATCGACAGTAATGACAGCTGGGCGCTCATCGGCCTCGGTGATGTGGCGCAGGCGCGTAAAAACAGCGCGTTAGCCCGGCAGTACTGGCAGCAGGCGCTGCGCCTTGACCGCAGCAATGGCACGGCGCAGCAGCGCCTGAGCAATTTACGTATTGAGAGCCTGCTGGCCGACGCAGACACGCTGGCGCAGCAGCAGCAATGGCCGCAGGCGGTAGCGAAATACCGTGAGGCGGCTCAGGCGCGACCGGATGATGTCTGGCTGGCCTGGCGGCTGGCCAATGCGCTACGCAGCAGCGGTGACAACCAGGCAGGCGCGGCGGTAATGGCCGCGATGGTGCGCCAGCAGCCGCAGCAGCCAGCCGCGCTGTATGCCACGGCACTGTGGCAGTCATCCGGCGACGACGATGCCGCCGCGCTGGCCACGCTGCACCGTTTACCCACCGCCCGCTGGGACAGCAACATGCATGAACTGGCGGACCGCCTGGCGCAAAACCAGGCGTTCGGGCGTGCCGGGGAGCTACGCGCCCGCGGTGATGAAGCCGCCGCCATCCGCTTGCTGCAACAGCAGCCGGCCTCGCCGCGCCGCGACATTACGCTGGCCGACTGGGCGCTGGAGCGAGGCGATGCCACAACAGCGCTGGCCGGTTATCAGCAGGTGCTGCAGCAGGACGCCAGCAACAACGATGCCGCGCTCGGCCGCATCGAGGCGCTGCTGGCGCTGCAGCGCACCACCGAAGCGCGCGCAGCGCTGCACAGCCTGCCAGACAGCGTGGCGCAGCAGAGCCTGAACAGCGGCCGGCGCGTGGCGCTCGCCTGGCAAAACAGCGGCGATCTCTTCAAAGCGCAGCAGCTGTTCAGCGCGCTGAAAACCCGCGCCGCCGCTGTCGCGCCGTCACAGGAAAAAGCGCTGGTGCTGCGTGATGCCGCGCGGCTGGAGAGACAGCAGCGCCAGCCCGCGCTGGCACAGCAGGATTACCGCGCGGCGATGGTCGCCAGCGGCATCACCCCTGCGCTGCCAGACGATAACGCCCGCTATACCCGGCTGACGCGCACGCAGGCACAGGACGACTGGCTGAAGCGCAGCATTCGCAGCGACGCCGCTGACCTGTATCGCCAGCAGGACACCACTGTGACGCTGGAACAGGACTACTCGCGCGATAAGGGCAACGGTGGCACCTCTGACTTTACCGCCCATACCACCATGCTGCAGGCGGAAACCCCGCTGGTCGATGGCCGCAGCTTTGTGCGCATCGATCACGTACAGGTGTCTGCCGGGACGTTTTCCACCACGGATGGCAGCCACAGTGAACTGTTCGGCAGCTGTAACGACGCCAACGCCGGGGGCTGCCGGCGCGATTTCACCCAGCGGGACGAAGGCACCGCGCTGGGCGTCGGCTGGCACAACGATCGCTGGTCAGCCGATATCGGCACCACGCCGCTCGGTTTTACCGTCACTAACTGGGTCGGCGGCGTAAGCTGGAAAACTGACATCGACGATCTCGGGGTGACCTTTACCGCTTCACGTCGCCCGATCTCCAGTTCGCTGCTGGCTTACGCCGGCGCGCGCGATCCGGCCACCAACGGCGGCAGAAACTGGGGCGGCGTCGTCGCGACCGGCGGCGGCATCGGCCTGAGTTACGATCGGGGCGGCGCGCACGGGGTGTGGGCCGATCTCAGCGCCCATCAAATCAGCGGTGAAAACGTGGCGGACAACAGCCGCGAACGGCTGATGGCAGGCTACTACTACAAGCTGATCAATAGCGACAACCAGCGCGCCACCATCGGCCTGAACAGTATGCTGTGGCACTATCAGAAAGATTTGAGCGACTACACCTTTGGCCAGGGCGGCTATTACAGCCCGCAGCGCTACTTCTCGCTGGCGGTGCCGCTGACCTGGCGTCAGCGCACGGAAAACTGGTCGTATGAACTCGGCGGCTCGGTGTCGTGGTCACAGTCAACCACCGACGCTCAGGCGCGCTACCCGGTGAATCCCGGCTTTACGCTGGCCAGCAATCCGTCATCGGACAGCAGTTCCGGACGCGGTTTCGGCTATACCGTGCAGGCGTTGATAGAGCGGCGCATCACGCCGCACTGGTCGCTGGGTTTGGCCATGGACATTCAGCAGGCGAAAGATTACACCCCAAGCCACGGACTGCTGTATGTGCGCTACTCAATGGCCGGCTGGAACGGCGACATGGATATGCCACCACAGCCACTGGAACCGTATGCGGATTTTAAATAAGCACACTATTTACCCTGCAGTTCTCTTAGCATCGCGGCTCGCAGGATCGCGTTGAGGCGCGTCTGGTAACCTTTGCCAGGCGCCTTTAACCACTCAAGAATATCCGCATCGATTCTGATCGAAGCCTGGGTTTTTACCGGGCGGTAAAAACGCCCCCGTTCGGCAGCCTGCCAGAAACTGTCGTCTAACGGCGCAATATCATCACACTTGATGTCGCTGTCCTGTTTCCGGCTCAAAGCATCCAGCTCCGCCTGTTGCTTATCGGTGAGCGGCGGTAATTCACTGCGTTTAAACCTGACTTTGCTCATAGCGCCTCCTCTCAATACGCGTTGCATGGCGTGCGCTGATAATCCTTATTCGCTCAACATCTGTTTCGAAGCGCACCGTATGGGCCACCAGAATGACCACATGCCCCATAACATTACCAATGGTTTGCCAGCGATATTCCCCATTTTCATAACGATCCTGCACCGACAGGTGGAAAGGATCCTCAAACACGCGGGCTGCAACTTCAAAGCGGATACCATGCTTGCGGAAATTTGTTTCCGCCTTGGTGGTATCCCACTCAAACTCCGGTTCCGTTTGCATTTATCATACACTTTTGTCTATACATTTTAGCATGACAAATTGCGTGTAGTACGCGCTGATGGTGTTGATCGGGCGCAATAGCTGCGCGGTCAGTACAGGAATGAAATGAAATACAGACAGGTCTGGAATCGAGTGAAACGCTGGAACAGCGGTTTGAAACCAGGCGGGCGGGCATGATGGTGATCGGCCGGACGGAAGGTTAATTCCGTCCGGCACAGAGAGGCTATCGCTTCTCCTGATAAGCCAGCCAGGTCAGCAGTTGCAGGCTGGCGGAGAAATAGTTTTGCTCCGGCGCTAAGCGGTCGCTGAGGTAGCCGGTTTGGTTGAGCGTCAGGTCGCGCACCGCGGTCAGGCCACCTTCCATATTGTAAGGCGCCGGGGTGTTGGCCAGCACATCAAACCACGCGGGCGTGGTGTCGCGCGCGTAGCCCTGCCAGACGCGCTGGAAGGGCACCAGCCGCAGGCTTTGCGGATCGTACCACCAGATATTCAGCGGAATACGGATCGCGTCATAGCTGAAGCGGTTGGAATAGCCGACCGCCGGCGCGACGGAGCCATCGGCGTTCAGCGCCACCCAGTCCAGCGGCAGGCCGGTTTTGCCAAACTGCATGTCGCCCAGCAGCGCAAGGCCATCATCAATCAGCGTGTTCCACACGCGCAGATGGCTGTGCTGCGCAAACTCCTGCCATGCGGCGAACAGGAAATAGGAAGGGTTAAGCACCACATAGCTGGTTTTATTGAAGCCCTGCGCGCCCGGCAGCATGACCTTGCGGCCGGCGTAGTCGATCACCGTTAGCTTGATGACCGCGCGCTGAATGCGATCCGACGCCTGCTGATAATCACCGCCCCACTTCTGTGCCGCGCGCTGCAGCGCCCAGGCGATCAGCACATCCCCGTCCGAGGCATCATTCTTATCGGCGATGGGATCGGCTGCGCCCGGCGTATAGCGCCAGTAGAACAGGTCATTCTGCGGATTGCGCAGATGGGTACGCGTCCACTGCCACAGCAAATCAAAGGTGGCGCGATCGTTATACGCCACCGCCAGCAGCATGCCGTAGCCCTGACCTTCGGTGTGGCTGACGTTGTTGTTGGCCGTATCGCTGATGCGGCCGTCGCTGCTCATAAAGCGGCTTTTGTAACTGCTCCAGCCATCGGCGGCCGCCTGAGCACTGAAAAATATCACCATGAAACACAGCATCCACTGACGCCAGAACCGCATCACTCTCATCACAGCTTCCTATTGGTATCGATAATGCAGCGTGCCGCCGTCGATTTTTTCCAGCGTCAGCGGTACCGCCGCGCTGCCACCCTGCGCACGTAGCCACTGCGCGTACACGCCGGCCAGCACTGCGCTCAGCGCCAGCTGCCAGCGTTCTGCATCAAGCTGGCTGTCGCCCTGCTGCGGCAGGGCATGGTGCTCAAGCATAATCGCGTTCTGCTGCGGCTGCAGCTGAACAAAGCCCCAGTTAAAGCGCGCCAGCTGAAGATTAATTTCGCGCTCCAGATCCTGCACGGTGCGCGCCTCCGGCAAAGGATAGCGCGTTGCCAGCAATTCGCCCACGCCGTTGAGGAAGGCTTCCGCCTCCGCGCCAGCGTTATCCAGCATGCTCTCAATCATCACGCTGACCAGATCAAACCAGCCCGGCTGATACGGATGGCTGATGCGTGCGCCCGGTTGCTCACTCATTAGTTGTCTCCAAACAGATAACGGAAGTACAGATTGGCTGTGCTTTCGTTGTAATCGCCAAAGGTGTCATAGCCGAGCTGGCCGCCGATGGTGACATCTTTATTAATCTTATAATCGGCACCGGCGTGCAGGTTATAGCCGATACCGTTTTTGCTCTCACCGCTGTAATAGGCACTTTTGACAAAGCCCTGATCGGCGAGGCTTTGCAGCTGGGACTGCAGCGACGGATCGTTGGGGAAATATGCGCTCTTGTCCTGACTGTACGACTGATAGCCGACCGAACCGCCAACGTTGACTTTCAGGTCATCAAACTTGCGGCTGAAGTCGACAGGGAACGACACCGCGGCATAATTCTGCGGACTGAAATAGCCGCCCTGACCGTAGCTGAAGTAACTCAGGTTTTTGGAGAAATCCATCCACGACAGGCTCATGCCGACCTTCAGCTCGCGGTCGTCGTAGTGGTAAGGCCGCACGTAAGCGCCCGCCGTGGCCTGCACGCTGTTGTTGCTCGCCACGTTCTCGCCCAGATAGCTGTAAGCGCCGCCGCCGACGTAGAAACCCGCGTCGCCGTTATCGAAGCTCAGCATGGCGTTGCCGCCGTTTTTGGTGACGCGCCCCCAGCGCTTGCCGCTGGTCTTGTCCTCTACGCCAACGTACGACAGCAGACTGTCGGTCATGGCGCGGCGTTCACCGGTGAGGATCAGCGTCAGGAAATCGGTCAGCTTCGGTGACCACTGCACGCCGCCCACCAGCGTACTGAGATCCTGGCCGAGCGGCGTGCTGCCGAGATCGATCTTATAGCTGTCGCCCTTCAGCGCCATATTCAGTTCCACGCCGGTGGCCTTTTGCGAATCGGTCGAGGCGTTAAAAATAATTTTTTTTTTTTTTAAAAACCCCCCACTTTAAACACGCCCCCACCCCCAAAAAAAAAAAAAAGTTTTTAAAACCCCCACCGAAAAACGGTGTCAGTTTGCTGGCATCGGCGTAGCTTGCCAGATCGGTAAATTTATCGCTGACGGCCGTTGTCGTCTAACTTTTGGCCTTGCTGCCGGAGGTGCCACCACATTGCTCGCTGCATCTCCAGCGCGTTGCTGCCGAAGCGACGCCACGCATCACCAGCCGCACTGCCAGCGGTGAGCGACACCGGCGTCATAGTAAAGTCGAAGCGCGACTCGCCGAACGGCACGGTCGAGAAGGTCAGCGGCGCTTTGGCTTCGGTCAGCTTGCTGAGGCCCGATTCGCCGTCGCGTCCGCGAACCTGCATCTGCCCCTGTACCCAGGTGCCGGTTTTCTCCTGCAGATTGTCCATCATCTCGTCAATCTGACGCAGCGTCTGGCTCTGCCGGACCTCCGGCGTGGTGCTCGCCAGCGTGACGTCCTGCGCGCTGCTGCTGGTGGCCGGTGCCGTTTGCCAAGGCATCACTGTGCCATAACTGGAAGGCGAACCGGACACTGGCGAGGTGCTGCGGTTGATAAACGGATTGTCCGCCAGCGCCAGGCCGCCAACGGTCGGCACGCTGCCGCTCTGTGCGCCCTGCAGACCAATCAGCTGGCCGCGCGCGCTGCGCAGGTAGCTCATCGCCTGGCTGTGCTCGCCGTTGGCTTCCGCCACGCGTGCCAGCAGTAACAGGCGATCCGGCGTCTGCTCATTGCGCAGGCCGCGGGTTAAGGTGTTCGCTTTGTCGATGTCGTTCTGCGCCAGCGCCACATCAATAGCACCGGTGCGCGCATCCTGAGTGGGCGTATCCCGCGTCAACAGATAGTCATACACCACGCCCGCTTCTTTGTTCATCTTGCCGCACTGATAGAGACGCGCCATGGCAAACATCAGATCGGGGTTCTGCGGATCGCGCTGCAGCGCCCCCACCAGCTTGTCATAGGCGGCGGCGTACTTGCTTCTGCTCACGCAGACGATCGACTTCATTGATGAGATAACCGTTGCGGATGCCCGCCAGTTGCGTGGGGGTACTGCGCGCCTGCAGCTCCGGACTGCTGAGGAAGCTCTGTGCTTCGGTCGTCAGTCCCGCCTGATTCAGCACCGCCACCTGCGCGGCGTAATCCCCGGCGTTGCCCTGCACGCCCCGCTGCATATTGCCGCGCACCACCGACACCGCCGTGGTGAGATCGCCGGCTTTGGCCAGTTTCTGCGCCAGATTCCCGGCATCGACCGGATTGGCTGGCGGCGTGGCGGCCAGCGCGCGCAGCGTATTGGCCGCCGCCGCGTCAGTATTGCCCTGTGCCAGATAACGATCGGCGGTGGCCATTTGCAGGTTGAAATTCACCCGCCGCGCCAGTTCGCGCATCTGGCTGTTCTTGCTGCCGCGGGCGAGATCCGCGACAGCAACGGGCTGGCCTGCTGCCAGGCACCGCTCTCGCTGGCGTTAAGCGCACCGGCATACAGCTCGCTGGTGCTGGCACCGCTGCGCAGGGTCGGCTGCATGACGTTGGCGGCCAGTAAATTATCGCCCTGCGCGCGGTAGATGCGCGCCAGATCGAGTCGCAGCCAGCCGTCGCTGGGATAGCGCTGAATGGCGCTGTTCAGCGTGGCGATGGCTGCACTGCGGTTGCCTGCCGCCAGCTCGCGTTTTGCCTGCGCACGCAGCGGATCGCTGCTGTTACCGCGCGGTGCCACGCTCTGGCGCACGCTGTCGGGCAATGATGCCAGCAGGGTATTGGCTTCGGCGCTGCGGTTTTGCTGGCGCAGCACGTAAAACAGTCCCTCTTTGGCGCTGCGGTTATCGGCATCGCTCTGCAGAATGGCCCGGTAGGTTTGCTCCGCCTGCTGCAGCTGATTGCTGCGGCGCAGCACATCAGCGCGAAACAGCTTCGCCGATATGCCTTTTTCGCCCTCGGCCTGCGTCAGCGGCTCACTCAGCGCCAGCGCCTGCGCGCTGTCACCGTTTTTCAGCGCCTGCTGGGCATTCGCCAGCTGCGCGTAAAAGCGGGCGTCGGCCGCCTGCTGCTGACGCTGCTGGCTCTGATCGCCGCCCAGCTGTGCGGCGCGCGTCAGATAATCGGCGGCTTCGGCGTAGCGTCCGGCGCGCTGCGCCACGTAGCCCATACCCGCCAGCGCATCGGCGTCCTGCGGGTTGGTTTGCAGCACCTTTTCAAAGTTCCGCTTCTGCGCACCGCTGACGTCGCCGCTGTTCAGCGCGGTAAAGCCCGCGCCCTTCTCCGCGCCGCCGACATTTTTGCGGTAGTAATCCTCCACGGCGCTGTCCTGCGGATGGCGCTGCAGCCAGGTCTGGTAGAAGCGCGGCGTCCGACGCCTGCGGCGCCAGCCACAGCAGCGCCTGACGCAGCGAGCGATCGGCCTCTTTATTACCGTCCGCCATGCTGGCCAGCACATCAATACCCTGGCGGCGCGTCGCTTCCTGATAGGTCAGCGCTTTGCCCAGCGCCAGCTGAGCGCCGGTATCCTGCGGATGATCAGCGGCAAACTGCCGCAGCGCCTCCACCGCCTGGGGCAGCAGCGTGCGGTCGCCGGCCATGGTCAGATAATATTCTGCCGCCACGCTCGGTGGCGGCTCGTTGCCGCTGAAGGTGTTGCGCCAGGTTTGCAGCGCGGCGGCGATGTTGCCGCTGCGCGCCTGCTGACGCGCCAGCGAGAGCTGCGCCTGCGGAATGCGCTGCAGCTGCCGCGCGTTGTCCAGCTCCGTCAGATGCGGATCGTTGGGCGATACCGCACTCAGGCGGGCGCGCCACTGTGCCGCATCGGCCGCGTTGCCGCTTTGCTGTGAATAGAGCGCCAGCAGATACAGCGCCTGGGTATTGTTCGGCTCCACCATCAGGATTTTTTGCAGCGAGGCTTTCGCCAGATCGTCATGCGCTTTCTGATGCCAGTAGGCCGCCTGGTCGAACAGTGCCTGTAACGCCGGATTGGTGCTCTCCGCCGCCAGCAGCGGCTGTGAGAACGTCAGCGCGCCGCCCAGCAGCAACGCCTGACGAATACCGGCACTTATCAGCTGTTTTTTCATTATTTTTATCCTTACTTCCGGCCGGAGTGGCTATCGTCTTTCGGGTGGAGACGGCGCCACGCGTGGCGCTTCAGCATCACCCAGGCCGCACTGCCGATCAGCGCCGACAGCAGCAGCGCCGCCAGCGCCATCAGTACCGAGTGCTGGTTGGCATACCACACCACCATCATGTACCACGGCATTTCACCGCTCGGGAACTGTTCGGCCCGACGCGGAAGCTGCGGATGCCGTTCTCATCGGTGATGATGGCGGTATCACCGCGGATGCCGGCGTTGATGCGCGCCGAATTCAAATCATCGTGCAAACGCAGCAGCTGCTGATCGCTGGTGGCAACCGTCATCACCACCAGACGATCGGCGCTCCACGGTGAGCGATAGCTGACAAAGCCGCGCCACGCTTCATTCGAAGAGAAGTAGCGATCGGCATCCAGCTGCTGGCGAGACCAGTCACCGGTCAGCCAGCCGCGCAGCTTATCGACGGTGGTCGGCTCTTTGACGCCCAGCGTGTTGCCGCTGGTCTGGTAAGCGGTGCCGGCCAGCATCTGCTGCGTGAAGGCGCTGTGCTGCATGGTGCTCACCGCCAGCACATCGCTGTGCTGCAGGCGCGTCAGATTGGTGCCGCCGTTCGGCAGACCAAACAACACCTGGTTCTGCACCAGCGGCACGCCGGTGGCGTTACCGGCGCGCGCGGCCATGTCCAGTAGCGTGGCGATCTCGGCATCACCCGGCGCCTCCGGCAGCAGCAGCGTGGTCTGCGAAAAATCCGCCAGCCGCGAGAACGGGAACGACGCACCGACGAAGTACGAGAGGTTCGGCAGCATGGCGCAAAGTGGCGCGTGTGGC
Organism: Enterobacterales bacterium; assembly: GCA_039593635.1. GTDB lineage: Bacteria > Pseudomonadota > Gammaproteobacteria > Enterobacterales > Enterobacteriaceae > Enterobacter. The sequence continues at coordinate 153,606 of JBCNOW010000015.1, read as the reverse complement.
TCAGATCGATCCACGAATCCTCATCGATGCGGCTTTTGATGTTGTTGTTGAGCAGCACGCCGCACGGCGCATCCGCCTTTGGCATGATGTTGAAGTAGAGCGCCAGCTGGTTGTCGCCGTAAATCAGGTATGGCTCCAGCTTCAGCGTGTACTGCTCCTGGCGTGCATCCCCGCCCAGCCGGTGCCAGGCGCTCTCCAGCAGCCCGACTTTGTTCACCGTCAGGTTGCGCAGGAAAGTGCCGTTCAGCGTGACGTTGAGGAACGAATTGTTTTCATCGATCCAGCTTTCCGACGGGAAACGGTAGTGCAGATTGACCGGAATCGCGTCGCCGTCCCACAGGAACAGATCCGGCGCCGCGCGGAAGTTAACCCGCAGCGCATCGTGCCAGATACCGGTGGTGGTCAGGCTCTGATCTTTACGCAGCAGCTCGCTGAGGCGCACCGGGCGGCTGGTGTTGATCCAGCGCGGCGCGTCGTACGGTTTGCGCGTACCAATCGGCTGCGGCGGTACGTTCAGGCTGCTGGCATCGGTGGCCAGCGGCTGCGTGGTCAGGCGGTTGGCCGCCTGGCGCAGCTGGGTATCATCCGCACCGACCACCAGCAGCAGTTTGTACACCGGATTGTTGGGGTTATCGATCACCTGCAGCAGCGGACCCTTCGCCGCAGGCAGCGTCACGCTGCCAATTTTGTCACCCGGATGGCCGATCAGGATACCGTTGTGCTCGGGCAGATCGCCGCGCACCACCGGGAAACGAATGCCACGGTAATCCGACTGAATGCCGAGCCAGGAAGCCACCAGCGCGGCGGCGCTGACGCTATCCGGCGAAACGTTAGCGGCAAAACCAAAGGTCACGCTGGCGGGCGTCATGCGCTGCACATCAATAAACGGACGCGGGAAGTTGCGCAGGCTGGTGCCGATGTTGAGCTGCTGGCCTTCAAGGCTCAGCGTGGTTTTCGGCAGAATAGTGACCTGATACTGCTGCGCGCTCTCTTTTTCGCACAGCAGCTTGTCGGCATCGTTGATTTTAAAGCTGAGGTTATTACTGGAAACCACCATCGCCGCCGGAATATCCAGCTGATAGTCGCTGACATCGCTGTCGCTGGCACCCAGCGGCAGGGTGCCGAGCGGCTGGCCGTTGAGCATCAGCTGCAGCGACGTGTTGCGCGCCGCCAGCGCGGCAGAGACGCGCAGCGACAGGTTGAGCCGCGCATTAGTGATCACCTCATCGCCCGGCAGGGTAAACAGAATACCGGACTGCAGCTGGCCGCCGGTCAGGGTGATGCCGCGCGGCTGCCCCATCTGCGCCACCGAAATGGTGCTGCTCACCGGCTGGTTTAACAGCGCGCCAGCGGGATCAGCGGCAGCCGGTGCCTCCGCAGCCACCGGCGGTATGACGATGTCAGGCGCCGCCGATGCTGCTGGCGTTGCTGCCTCTGCCGGCGGTGCTGACTCTGCCGACTGTGCGGGTGCTGTATTTTCCTGCAGCGGCGCTGCATCGCCCGGCGTGTACGGCGCGTCGCCCGCGGCCTGCTTCAGCTGCGGATCGGCACTGCCATCCAGCCCCTGCGGCGGCGGTACGTCAGAGAGCGCGGCGCTGTCCTGGGTTACCGCCGGCGTCTCTGCCCAGGCAGGGGCGAGCAGCAGCGTGGTGGTCAGCGCGCTGGCCAGCAACGTGTACGTCAATGTTTTCATGCTGCGCTGTCCTCTTTGGCCGTTGTCTGGCCATCACGCTTGCGCGCCTCACGGCGATCTTTCCAGCTCAGCCAGAACAGCTCAAAGACGGTACGGATGATGGTGCCGAGCGACACCAGCGGGTTGTCCTGCTTATATTCCGGCTGGATCCACGCATCGGCCCGCGCCAGCACCACGCGCACCAGTTCACGGCGGCGCGCCAGCGGCATCGCGCCAAAGCGCAGGCGAATGGTCTCATCATCACCGGAGATCTTGCTCACCGGAATGGTGATGGCACCCGATTTCAGCAGCAGATCGATCTCTTCGATTTCATCGTGCTCATGCCGGTTGTCCGGCGCATCCAGCTGCGCGCCGCCCATCGACAGATCGCTGGTTTGCGTGCGCGAAGAGATGCCGCTGGCATAGTGAATCACCGCCGGGATCTGCACCTCGATACGAATGGTTTTACGCACCTGTTTGGTTTCACGCGCCACGGCAATCGCCGCCATCAGGATGATCAGGCTGAACACCGCCCAGCCGACGTTGAGCGCAATCACATACGGGTCCACCCCGAAGTAATCATGCGCCACGGCGCGCACCACGCCGGCCACGATGCCAATCGACAGCAGCGCGGCAACGATGACGTGAGGCCGCACGATGTGGAAGTCAAAGAAGCCCTGGTCCAGCAGACCACCTTTATCCGTCACGTTGAATTTGCCGTGCTTTGGCGACAGCAGGGTCAGCAGCGTCGGAATCACCAGGTGGAAGCACATCACGGTTTCGTAGATTTCACCCCAGAAGGTGTAGCGGAATCTGCCGTTCATGCGCGAGTTGACGTACAGCGACATCACCAGATGCGGCAGCACGTAGGCGAAGATCAAAGTGACGCCGACGAGTGAATAATGTTCAGGTTAAACAGCAGGTAAGCCAGCGGCGCGGTGAGGAACGCCACGCGCGGCAGGCCAAACTGGAAGTGCAGCATCGCGTTGAGGTAGCACAGCCGCTGCGGCCAGCTTCAGCCCACGGCCCAGCAGCGGGTTATCGACGCGGAAAATCTGCGTCATGCCGCGCGCCCAGCGGGTACGCTGGATCACGTGCAGTCCCAGACGTTCGGTCGCCAGTCCCGCCGCCAGCGGGATAGCCAGAAACGCTGTGCCCCAGCCGAGACGCTGCAATTTCAGCGCGGTATGCGCATCTTCGGTCACCGTTTCCACCGCAAAACCGCCAATCTGTTCCAGCGCGCTGCGGCGGATCACCGCGCAGGAGCCGCAGAAGAAGGTGGCGTTCCAGTTGTCGTTGCCCTGCTGCACCGGGCCGTAGAACAGCGAGCCCTCATTCGGGATGCTGCGCGCGGCGCGACAGGTTGCGTTCGAACGGATCCGGCGAATAGAAGTAGTGCGGCGTCTGCAGCAGCGCCAGCTTCGGATCTTTCAGGAACCCGGACCGACGGTAGCCTGCAGGAACGTGCGCGTGGCAACGTGGTCGCAGTCAAACACGCAAATCAGCTCGCCTTGGGTGAGTTTCATGGCGTGGTTCAGGTTGCCGGCTTTGGCGTGGCGGATTATCGTCACGCGGTGATATAGCCGACGCCAACGTCGGCGGCGAAATACCGCGAACTCGCTGCGTTTGCCGTCATCAAGCAGGTAGACTTTGATCTTATCACGCGGGTAGTCAATACACTGCGCCGCCAGCACGGTATCCCGCACCACATCGAGGCTTTCGTTATAGGTCGGCACGTAGACATCGACCGTCGGCCACAAGCGGGTATCATCCGGCAGCGGTTCGATGGTGCGTTTTAATGGCCAGCTGGTTTGCAGGAAGCCGAGAATTAAGATCAGCCACACGTACAGCTCGGCCAGATATAAGCCGATACCGAGAATCGCTTCAATCTCGGAATTAAACTGCAGCGTCTCCGTGGTGCGCCACCAGATATATCGGGTCGACATCAGCGCGGAAAGAAAAACCATCACAATGGTTATTTTACGGCTTTTACTGAAGCCCAGTAAAAACATCATGCCAATACTGATCAAACCAAAAATATACTGTTTCTGGCTGTCCATAGGCGTGATGACGATTACCGCAGCGACCGGTGCAAGCACCAGCAGCAGCAGGTAAAACCCGAGTTTACTCATGATTCACCCTGAAGAAGCTGTGTTGTTATTATTTGAACCAGGCCGCTGGCGGCCGGGCTTGTTAATAATGACTGCGGATCGGTGCCTGAACTTCGCCGTTGCCTACGTTGATATTCAGGATATTCGCCACCCGTTTTGCCACCAGTTCAATATCAAACGCCGCTGCCGAAGCCGGGCTGAAATCATAGATTGACTGCTGCGAGGCATTGGCCTCAGCCACGCTTTCATCGCGGTGCACCACGCCAAGTAAATTATCGCCCAGCCGTTGCTGCATAAATGCGGTTACTTCACGGCTGATATTCCGGCGATTATCACTTTGGTTGAGCACGAAATAATGACCGTGCTGATTATTTAATGGCTGGCCAATCATGCGATGGTTTTCAATTTGCGGCAGCAGCGCCACCGAGGCGGTATCCGCCAGCATCACCACTAAATGCATATCGGCCAGCTCCTGCATGGCTTTCAGCGCCGGACCGGGTCCCGGCGGAAAATCCGCAATAATCACCAGACCCGGATAATTCAGGACGGTATCCAGACCGCGTTTTAAGAAATGGGCATCGTGCGCCAGGTTGTGTTCGAAGCGCTCACGCTGCGCTTCAGTCACCTCACCGTAAGGCATGACAAAGATGTTGCTGCCGGTGGTAAGGATCGACTGACTCCAGTCAGCCTGCTCTTCCGAGCGCGCCACAAAGCCGCGGCTGTCGTGCAGCGGTACGCCAAAATGCAGGCGCAGCGCATTTTGTACGTCAAAATCGATCGCCAGCACTTTGCTGCCGGCACGCGCCAGACTCCAGGCCAGGTTGGCCGCCATGGTGGTTTTTCCTACTCCCCCTTTTGGCGAGCACACACAAACTAATGGCATAGCGCGATCTTCTCCAGTAACGGTTTGAGCAGTGTTTCTTTAGATAAATGAACCGGTTCCGCCGCACGCGAGCGGAACAGTGCGCCAAAGCGCGAGGGCGTAGCAGGCTCCGGCTGCGCCACGGCGGGCGCAGTGGCCGGTGCTGCGGCAGCAGGGGCGACCGCCTGTTCAGCGACCGGCGCGCTGACCGGCGGCGGTGGGAACAGTGAAGTGGCCGCCTGACGCGCTACGTGCGTGGCTGCCGGTGCCAGCGACGACACGGATGCGGCAGTGGGCGCGCTGCTTGCCGGTGGAAACAGCGCGCTGCGCGGTGTTTCTGTGTCGGGTGCCGGCGCGCTGGCGGCGAGGCTCTGCAGCAGCGATGCCTTTTCACTGCGGGCGACGGGCGCCGGATTAAGAGCCTGCGGCGGCGCGACAAACTCATCGCCGCGAATCGGCTGCGGCTGCGGCAGATCGACGCGCTGGCCGCTACCCAGCTCCGGCTCATCATCCGTCGCCAGCTGACGGATGATCGCCCACTGGCTGTGATCGGCTTCCAGCGATTGCCCGGACATATCCTTAAAAGCAATGTCCAGCGTTTGCGTTTTTTCCTGGAAACGCTGCAGATCGTCGTAGTTCTTCATGATCAGAGCCTGTTAAAGCGGAGGGGTAATTTCCGCGAATATAACACACACGTTAAGACACGGTGAGAGAATTCTGATTATTAAAACCGCAGATTCGACAAAAGAGTTTTATCTGAAAGATTGAAAATATGCAGATGCAAAAAGCATGCACTGATTAATTGAGCAGGATTAATAAAAATCGATTAACGGAAATAGCAGCCGGAAGATAATTAAAGTAATGCACTGATAATAAACAACATATCATTGAAATGTGCAGTTATCTCTGGCCGTGACGACGCTCACACAATGCGGCACGGATTCAGAATTTGCCTTAACCTTTTCGCTGTGGTTCAGGACCAGCGATTTAAAGATTCAGTCGCGTAATACATTTCTGCCATCGCAGGCGATTAAGACACGTCAGGTTAATTTTACTCATGTATCAGGCCACCAATAACAAAGGCTCCCGCAGGAGCCTTTCGCACTGACTGGCCGTAATTACGGCGTCGCCACCGGCTGATTCTCATCCTGGTCGACGGCAAAGCAGGCAACCAGCTGCCCGCCATACTCCTTCAGCTGCGGCTGCAGCTGCGTGCAGGGGCCGAAACGACGGCTGCAGCGGGCGTTGAACGCGCAGCCCGGCGGTGGATTCAGCGGGCTTGGCAGCTCGCCGGTCAGTTTAATGCGCTCGCGGCGCTCGTCCGGATTCAGGCGCGGCGTGGCAGACAGCAGCGCCTGAGTGTACGGGTGACGCGGGTTGTTAAAGATCTGGTCTTTGGTGCCCTTTTCCACGCAGCGGCCGAGATACATCACCATCACTTCATCGGCGATGTGCTCCACCACCGACAGGTCGTGGGAGATGAACACGTAAGAGAGCCCCAGATCCTGCTGCAAATCCATCATCAGGTTGAGCACCTGAGCGCGCACGGAGACGTCGAGCGCCGAAACCGGCTCGTCGGCAATCACCACGTCCGGATCGAGCATCAGACCGCGGGCGATAGCGATACGCTGACGCTGACCGCCGGAGAACATATGCGGATAGCGATCGTAATGCTCGGTTTTCAGGCCGACTTTCGCCATCATCGCCAGCGCTTTTTCCCGACGCTCCTCTTTGCTCAGAGTGGTGTTAATCAGCAGCGGCTCTTCCAGAATCTGCCCCACTTTTTTACGCGGGTTCAGCGAGCCATACGGGTTCTGGAACACAATCTGGATTTTCTGCCGACGCAGCTTCTGCGCCTGCGGATCGTGTTTCAGCAGATCCTGCCCCTGATAATACAGCTCGCCGCCGGTCGGCGTTTCAATCATCGTCAGCAGACGGCCGAGCGTGGATTTACCGCAGCCGGATTCGCCCACCACCGCCAGCGTTTTACCGCGCTCGAGGTTAAACGAGACGCCGTCCAGCGCCTTCACCAGGCGTTCCGGGGCAAACATTCCCTTCTTCACCGGGTAGTGTTTTTTCAGGTCGATAGCCTGCAACAGCGGCTGCTGCGTGGCCTGTTGCGTACTCATAGTGTCGGCCTCCCGGCATCATCGAGTGGGTAGTGACATTTGGACTGACGGCCGCCATCGACGGTGTTCAGTGCCGGTTCCTGCTCCGCCCGGCATTTGTCCGTCGCGTACGGGCAGCGCGGATTGAGCAGACAGCCCTGGGGGCGGTCATATTTGCCCGGAACCACGCCCGGCAGCGACGCCAGACGCGCTTTGTCCTGCGGCAAACTCCGGCAGCGCACGCAGCAGCGCCTGCGTATACGGGTGACGCGGCGCGCGGAAGATATCGTGCGCTTTGCCGGTCTCCACCACCTGGCCGGCGTACATCACGATGATTTTGTGCGCCGCTTCGGCCACCAGCGCCAGATCGTGCGTGATCAGGATCAGCGCCATGTTCTCTTTGCTGCTGCAGCTCCAGCAGCAGCTCGATGATCTGCGCCTGGATGGTCACGTCCAGCGCCGTGGTCGGCTCATCGGCAATCAGCAGCTTTGGCTGACAGGCAATCGCCATGGCGATCATCACGCGCTGGCTCATCCCGCCGGAGAGCTGGTGCGGGTAGACGTCCAGACGCGAGGCCGGATCGGGAATACCGACCTGCTTCAGCAGGTCGATCGCGCGCTGACGACGGGTTTTCTTGTTCCCGCCCTGATGCACCTTAATCGCTTCCATAATCTGGAAGCCGACGGTGTAGCACGGGTTCAGGCTGGTCATCGGGTCCTGGAAGATCATCGCCACTTCGGCGCCCACCAGCTGGCGGCGCTCTTTTTCGGAAATGCGCTGCAGGTCCTGACCGTTGAACTGCAGGTTTTCCGCCATCACGCGGCCGGGGTAATCAATCAGCCCCATGATCGCCAGCGAGCTGACCGACTTACCGGAGCCGGACTCGCCGACGATGCCAACCACTTCGCCCTGATTCTACGCTGTAGCTGATGCGGTCCACGGCGCGAAACGGGGTGCCTTCGTCGCCGAAGTGCACCGATAATTTATCTACATTTAATAACGCCATCTCGTGCCTCTTACTGCTTCAGTTTGGGGTCGAGCGCATCACGCAGGCCGTCACCCATCAGGTTAAATGCCAGCACCGTCAGCAGGATTGCCAGACCCGGGAAGGTCACGACCCACCAGGCGCTCTGCGCGAACTGCAACACGTCGGAGAGCATGGTGCCCCACTCCGGTGTTGGCGGCTGCGCACCCATGCCCAGGAAGCCAAGGGCGGCCATATCGAGAATGGCGTTAGAGAAGCCCAGCGACGCCTGAACGATCAGCGGCGCAAGGCAGTTCGGGAGAATATTGACGAACATCTGGCGCAGCGCGCCGGCACCGGCCACGCGAGAGGCGGTGACGTAGTCGCGGTTCACTTCCACCAGCACCGCCGCGCGGGTCAGGCGCACGTAGTGCGGCAGCGCGACGAAGGTCAGCGCCAGCGACGGCGTTGACGATCGACGGGCCGAAGATCGCCACCAGCACCAGCGCCAGCAGCAGGCTTGGCAGCGCCAGCATGATGTCGACGAGGCGCATGATGACTGCTTCCACCACGCCGCCGAGATAACCGGCCACCAGGCCGAGCACGATGCCCATAATCAGCGAGAGCACCACCACCAGGCAGCCCACCAGCAGCGACAGGCGGGCGCCGAACATCAGGCGCGACAGCATGTCGCGGCCCACATCATCGGTGCCCAGCAGGAAGGGCCAGCCTGCCGCCTTCCTGCCAGGCCGGCGGGGGCAGCAGCGCATCGCGGAACTGATCCGCCGGGTTATGCGGCGCCAGCACATCGGCAAACACCGCGATCAGCAGCATCAGAACGACGTAAACCAGGCCGACAACCGCGCCTTTGTTGCGCTTGAAGTAGTGCCAGAATTCCTGCAGCGGCGTCATCGGCACCGGTGCAGCAGTGACGCTTTTGCAGGATCAACAGCAGACATGATGGCCCCTTACTTCTTATGACGAATACGCGGGTTCACCACGCCGTAGAGCAGATCGACCAGCAGGTTGACGAGGATAATCATCGTCGCGACCAGCAGTACGCCGCCCTGCACCACCGGATAGTCGCGGCGGCTGCAGCGCGTCGATCAGCCAGCGGCCGAGGCCCGGCCAGGAGAAGATGGTTTCGGTCAGGATCGCGCCCGCCAGCAGCGTGCCGACCTGCAGGCCGATAACCGTCACCACCGGCAGCATGGCGTTGCGCAGCGCATGCACGATGATCACGCGCATGCGCGTCAGGCCTTTGGCGCGCGCGGTGCGGATGTAATCTTCGCCCAGCACTTCCAGCATCGAGGAGCGGGTCATACGCACGATCACCGCCAGCGGAATGGTGCCCAGCACGATGGCCGGCAGGATCATGTGCGCGACGGCATCGATGAAGTTGCCCTCTTCGCCCCAGAGCAGCGGTGTCGATCAGCATAAAGCCGGTTAACGGATTGCTGTCGTCAAGGAAGACCATATCGCTGACGCGTCCGGAGACCGGCGTCAGGTTCAGCTGCACCGAGACCAGCATGATCAGCATCATGCCCCACCAGAAGATCGGCATGGAGTAGCCGGTCAGCGCCAGGCCCACCGCGGTATGGTCGAAAATAGAGCCACGTTTGACGGCAGCCAGTACCCCCACCGGAATACCCACCGCAACGGCAAAAATCATGGCGCAGATGCCAAGCTCCAGCGTCGCTTTAAAACGCGGCACGAACTCGTCCCACACCGGAAGACGGCTTTTCAGTGAAATCCCTAAGTCGCCGTGCATGACGCCCCAGATATAATGGAGGTACTGCTGCCACATCGGCTTATCGAGGCCGAGTTCAGCCAGCAGCTGCGCATGACGTTCAGGGGAAATACCACGCTCGCCCGCCATAATCATTACCGGGTCGCCGGGGATCATATGAACGAAGGCAAAAGTGAGAAGGGTGATACCGATAAACGTCGGGATAACAAGTCCCAGACGTCGGAGGATGAACTGCAACATAACCCGGATTCTCAGTCATTTTCCGATGGCGCAACGACCAGTGGCGCGCTGACGCTGTATTGCTCACAATCCGCAGCCGGCATAGCCGGACGCGACGCAAGAAGCGCTTCAAAATCCCCGTCATACTTCACGCTGCATCAGCGCAATGAATTGAGGGTTTATAAGAAATTAGCCGGAAATAAAGTGCGGAGTACGGGCGGCGAAGGTGCCGCCCGAGGGCCAGCCATGCTGGCCCTGACCGCGATAATCCGAAAGGTTATTCCTGGATAGACACGTTTTCGAAGTGGTGTTTGCCCAACGGATCAACCACGTAGCCTTTCACTTCTTTACGCACTGGCTCGTACACGGTGGAGTGAGCGACGATCAGCGCCGGAGCCTGGTCGTGCATAACAACCTGAGCCTGCTTGTAGAGTTCAATACGTTTGTTGTGATCGTCGGTTCGGCACGCGCCGGCTGAATCAGGTCTTCAAACGGCTTGTAGCACCAGCGAGAGTAGTTAGAACCGTCTTTCGCCGCCGCGCAGCTGAACAGGGTGGCGAAGAAGTTGTCCGGATCCCCGTTGTCACCGGTCCAGCCCATCATCACCGCCTGGTGTTCACCCGCTTTGGCGCGCTTCAGGTACTCGCCCCACTCGTAGGTCACGATCTTGGCCTGAACGCCGATTTTCGCCCAGTCAGCCTGAACCATTTCCGCCATACGGCGGGCGTTCGGGTTGTACGGACGCTGTACCGGCATCGCCCACAGCTCAACGGTAAAGCCTTTATCCTGACCGGCTTCTTTCAGCAGCGCTTTCGCTTTCTCCGGATCGTAGGCTGTAGTCTTTAACGTCGTCGTTATAGCCCCACATGGTTGGCGGGATCAGGTTTTTCGCCGCCACGCCAGCGCCCTGGTAAACCGCTTTGATGATCGCTTCTTTGTTCACCGCGTAGGTCAGCGCCTGACGCACTTTCACGTCATCAAACGGTTTCTTCTCGGTGTTGAAGGAGAGGTAGCCCACGTTCAGGCCAGCCTGCTCCAGCAGGTTGATGTTTTTGTCCTGCTTCATGCGGGCGATATCAGCCGGGTTCGGGTACGGCATAACCTGGCATTCGTTTTTCTGCAGTTTGGCATAACGCACGGACGCATCAGGCGTGATGGAGAAGACCAGACGGTCGATCTTCGGCTTGGTGCCCCAGAAACCGTCACGGGAAGGCTTTGTACAGAATACGGGAGTCTTTCTGGTACTGCAGCAGCTGGAACGGACCGGTACCGATTGGGTTGAGGTCCACTTTTTCCGGCGTACCGGCTTTCAGCATGTTGTCCGCGTACTCTTTGGACAGAATTGAGGCGAAGTCCATGGCCAGGTCAGCCAGGAACGGTGCTTCCGGACGCGTCAGCACGAACTGAACGGTATTATCGTCCACTTTTTTCACTTCAGAGATCAGATCCGGCAGGCCCATCCCTTCGAAGTATTCATAGCTGCCGCCAGAGACTTTGTGGTACGGGTTCTGGGCGTTTTTCTGACGGTCGAAGGAGAACACAACGTCGTCGGCGTTAAAGTCGCGCGTTGGTTTGAATTCTTTGCTGTCCTGCCACTTCACGCCCTGGCGCAGGTGGAAGGTATAGGTTTTACCGTCTTCGCTGATGTCCCACTTCTCGGCCAGACCCGGAATCACTTCCGTGGTGCCGGTTTTGAATTCAACCAGACGGTTATAGATCGGTACAGAGCTGGCGTCGTAAGTGGTACCAGAGGTGAAGAGCTGTGGGTTAAAGCCTTCCGGCGAGCCTTCAGAACAGTAAACCAGGGTTTTTGCCTGTACGCTTGCTGCCACGGTCATAGCCACCAGGCTAAGACCAAGCTTCAGCATCCCTGACTTCTTCAAGGAAATACTCATTATTCTGCTCCAATGTGATGTTTTGCTTTGTTGTGTTACGCCGCCAGACCTTTGATTTTTTTATGCGGTTCGGGCAGGTCAGTTATGTAATGACCAAAATGCGAGCGGTTATTGTTGTAGCGCTGACGCCGTGGAACCTGCCAGCGCTGACCGTCTCTGCATCTTATTGACGCATCAATTTGTCAACAGTTGCAATGAACGTCAATACAACGTGGGGTTATTTACACAGAGTGTGAGTAAGTGCAAGCAACGATAAAAAACAGTGTTTGCACGCTAAGCCAAAATTTAAAAAGGTGATAAAGCGCGCAATGCCGTGTGATTCTCTGGCAATAGCGCCTGATGACAGTGATTATCACCGTTAAAAAACGTCTTAAAGTTGTCGGTAAATGTTGAATATCTGAACGATTCCCCGTGCGTTATGACGTTCAGGCAGCGAAATATGCTGGCGTAATGGCATAAGAAATCAGCAAAAAGCAAAAGCCGGTCATAAGCAGAATGTGTCGCGAATTAAGAGAGGTGCTTTGATGCAGCAAGGGATGAAGAGCGGTGTTGAAGGATAATACGGTTTATCCCGGTGATGATTAATGGAACGCGTAAATTGATGACTTTGCTTGATGGCTGCGAGAATGTGAGTCTGGTTCAGGGAAGGTCATCAGATCGCCATGAATGATGGACGTGGATTCCGGCGCGGCCATCCGGTCGCCATGAATGGCGACCCTACAGGGAATGTGCTGCTGAATGATGGGCGTGGATGCGGGCGCGGCCATCCGGTCGCCATGAATGGCGCCCCTACAGGGAACGTGCTGCTGAATGATGGGCGTGGCTTCCGGCGTGGCCGTCCGGTCGCCATGAATGGCGCTCCTACAGGGAACGTGCTGCTGAATGATGGGCGTGGCTTCCGGCGTGGCCGTCCGCTCGCCATGAATGGCGCCCCTACAGGATTATGCACTTTTGTAGGGTGCGTATTTATACGCACCTGGGGATGTGCACGGCAGCCAGTAAACCTTCAGCCATCACCGAAGCCGGATAAAGGGTGGGATACGGGGCCGTGGAGTAAAGCGTCACACGCCATGGATGGCGTGTGCCGAGCGATCAGGGATGAGACAGCGTCTTTACGGAGCGGTCCTGTATTTCACCCTGAGAGTGCAAAAACGACAGACACAGTGGTCTCGCTTCGCTCGGCTCAAACCTCCTTCGGAGGTTCTCATCCTCTTTTACGACAGACGAAAAAAAACCTGCTTTTTGCAAAGCAGGTTTCTTAAATGATGGTCGGCGAGAGAGGATTCGAACCTCCGACCCACTGGTCCCAAACCAGTTGCGCTACCAAGCTGCGCTACTCGCCGAATGGGGAGCGAATATTACTGCCGTGACTTTAGAGCGTCAATCCCTTTTCCCGAAAATCCGCCTGATTGCCTGGAAAGCAAGCAGTGCCTTAAACACCTGCCTGCTCAATAAGATCCAGGCACGAATTACAACGCTTTTGCACTGCTGGTCGAGGCAGGTGCCTGGCACCAGTTATTCGCCGCTTTAATACCGCCATCCGGCGAGCTGTAACCCAGACACCCTAAAATGGTGTCGAACAGTTCGACGTGACGATGGGTTTTGCCGACGCGCTGCTGCGCCTGCAAGCGCTCAAAGTTGCTGCGGTTGGTCGGGTCCTGCAAATACTTATCCGACGCCCAGACAATCATCGGCACACGGAACTGCTCCGGCGGTGCCATCTCGCGCGGCGTACCGTGCAGGTGCATATTTTCGCTGATCGACTCACCGTGGTCCGCGGCATAGAACACAATCGCCTTCTTATCACGCAGCTGATCCAGCACGCTGTCCAGCATGGTATCAACATACAGAATCGAGTTGTCGTAGGCGTTAATCAGCTGGGCTTTGCTGCACTTATCGTCCACGCCAATACACTCAGGCTGATAGCGGGCAAACTCGCGCGGATAACGCTGTGAATAGAGATAGTGCGAACCTTTCGTGTGCAACACCACCAGATGCTTGCCTTTCGGGAAGCGCTGCAGTGAAGCCTGTAGCTCTGGCACCAGCAGCATATCGTCCACCGCTTTGCCCTGATTACGCTTCTCAGAACCAATCTGCTCGCGGAACGAGAAGTTATTCACATCGGCGTTGTCGTAGAACCACACTTCGCTCTGCATGGCGAACAGCTCGGAGGTGAAGCCCAGCTCTTTCATCACCGCAAAAATGTTCTGCTCTTTCAGCGTACGGCCAGGGTTATCCATGGTGCCGCCCTCGCGCACAAACATGCAGCGCAGCGACAGCTTGGTGGCGGTATCACAGGATTCACCGCGGAATGCCACCAGATTCTTCTCCTTCGACAGCTTCGGCGTGGTATCGCGGTTATAGCCCAGCATGCCCATGTGATCCCAGCGCGTGGTCTCGCCAATCACAAACACCACATAGGTATCGTCAATGCCAGGCGGCGCTATATAGGTAAACTTCTTCGCCGGATCGAGTAACTCCTGGCTGTCCAGCCTCTCATCCACCTTGGTCCAGGCGAACAGGCCCAGCGCCGCGATCCAGTTCGAAGGCAGATAAGAGTGCGCCACTACGCCGCCATAGCTTGGCAGGTCGATATTGGTGATCTCTTCATTGGCTTTTTGCAGCTTGTCGAAGTAGCGAATCGGCAGCCATACCAGCGCCACGCTCAGCAGCAGGATCACTGTAGGTTTCAGACGCTGACCGGGGGTTTTCAGCTGTTCAATCAGTGTCAGGCTCAGGTTATTGCGCCAGATCAGCAGCAGCGGCAGTGCGCTCACCAGCACCATCCACAATACAAAGTGCAGCCCGATAACCTCTTTAGAGAGATCGACATCGGTGGTCATGACCGACGCCACGATGCCGTAACCGATCACCACGTTAAAGAACGCCATGTAATAGGCGGCGGCAACCGAAATCACCACCAGCAGGCTGGCGATCACGCGATAAAACCATTTGCCACCCAGCGACAGCAGTCGCATCAGGAAGAAGGTCAGCAGTACGGCAGCGGTCACTTCCGCCGCGGCGGATAACCAGTTGGTGACGGTGGATTTCGTTAAGAAGCCGTCAAAACGGCGATAAAAGATTGGCAAATTCAACAAGATGCCAAGATAGAGCGCCAGCAAAAGCGACAACTTTTGCTGCGTTAAACTTTTAATGTAATTCATATAAATTTCTGTTCCCGACCTGGTGTCGATGCTTCAACCGTAAATGTGACTGTGCAAAGAGCGTAAGGTTCGCTTGCGTAGCAGAAAAGCGTGACCTGGCGAGTAGGATCGGGACGAATCTGAACCCAAATAATTACGATGATGCACGGAGCGCAGCAGTAGAACATTTAACCAATGGTAAGACCAGAAAATTCTTTAGTTCGATGGGATGCGGGATGGTGTTCGTGATAAAAAAGGCTCCCGCAGGAGCCTTTTATGCATGCATCAACTTAGTTGATGATATTCAGCGTCACGTCGATGTTGCCGCGCGTCGCATTTGAGTACGGACAAACAATGTGTGCCGCATCAACCAGCTTCTGCGCTTCCGCCGCGTCCATCTCTGGCAGATGGATATTCAGTTTTGCTTCAATGCCAAAACCGGTGGGGATAGGACCAATCCCCACTTCGCCCTCAATCCACGCGTCTTTTGGCATGGCGATTTTGTCGCGGCCGGCGACAAATTTCATCGCGCCGAGGAAGCAGGCAGAGTAGCCGGCAGCAAACAGCTGCTCCGGGTTCGTCACCTCGCCGCCCGCGCCGCCCATCTCTTTTGGCACGCCCAGCTTCACGTCCAGCACGTTATCAGACGAGGTGGCGCGGCCATCGCGGCCACCGGTTGCTTTGGCTTTGGCGGTGTAAATCACTTTTTCTAAAGACATCATAACCTCACTATTCGCTATACAATCGCGTGCTATTTATAAGGCACAGGGGAAAACTTCACTCTCAGGATGCCGCCGCAGCGACATCCCTGATGCTCAGGTGGCGCGATTCAGGTTGCCGCGCAGATCGTCCAGCTGCTGTTTCAGCGCCGCCATGGTGTCGGTATCGCAGGCGGTCGCACACTGTACCGCTTCCGGAATGCTGGCGGCTTTTTCCTGCAGCGCGCGTCCCTGGTCGGTCAGCGTGACCACGACCTGGCGCTCATCCTGACGCGAACGCTGGCGGCGCAGCAGACCAGCACTCTCCAGTCGTTTCAGCAGTGGCGTCAGGGTGGCCGAATCGAGAAACAGCTTTTCACCAATCTCCGATACCGTCAGATCATCCTGATGCCACAGCACCAGCATCACCAGATATTGCGGATAGGTGATCTCCAGCGCCGCCAGCAGTTGACGATAGACTTTATGCATCGCCAGGTTCGCTGAATAGAGCGCGAAACACAGATGCTGATCAAGCTGGAGTGGCGCAGGCTTCACTTTTTTGTCATCTTGATTACTGTTCATGCGACTCAATATAAATAGCGCGCTAGATAATTGCAAGCAACTTTTTCCTGGAGTGTGAAGATGCGTGATTCACTGGAAGAGCAGGCGCGCCGTTATGCCACGCAGGCACATGCCGATGCGGGCCAGCGTCGCAAATACACCGACGAACCCTATATTGTGCATCCGGCTGCCGTCGCGGAGCTGGTACGCAGCGTAAGCGATGACGAAGCGATGATTGCTGCCGCCTGGCTGCACGACACGGTGGAGGACACCGCCAGTACCTTACAGGATATTGAAGAACACTTTGGTGCGCGCGTTGCACACCTGGTGGACATGCTTACTGACAGCGCCCAGCCGCAGGCGAAAAATCGTACCGCCCGTAAGCTGGCACACTTTCGCCACACTGCCGAAGCCTCGCCCGAGGCGCAAACCATCAAGCTGGCCGATATCATCGATAACACCCGTGCCATCGTACAGTTCGATCCCAACTTTGCCCGGGTTTACCTGGTCGAGAAACAGATTCAGATTCAGCTGTTACAGCAGGGGGATCGGCGTTTATGGCAGCAGGCGAATCACATCATTGAACAGGGCATCGCGCAGCTGGCAAAACCGCCGTACAGCGTGCCGGAAAGCTGGTTTGTCAAACAGGCGGCGAAATACGGTGGCTTAAGCTGAAAAAAACCCGCCGTGCAGGCGGGTCACAGAGAACCGATAGTCGGCGTTATTCCAGCAGCTGTCGGCCCAGATACGGATTGGCCTGCAGCAGTTTCATCAGTTTGCGAGCCGTGGCGGATGGGCGCGTACGTTGCGCTTCCCAGCTTTTTACTGACGAGACGCTCACCCCCATCACGCGGGCGAATTCATCCACCTGCATGCCGGTCATCTCGCGTAAACGCTGCGGTTCGGGAACGGAAACGGTATTGAGTGCAATTTCTGATACGGGAGTCTGTGCATCACGTGTCAAAACAATTTGCTCAAGACTGCTGAGTAATTCGACCATTGGATCTTTTATTTCCATAGAGAACTCCTTAAAACTCACTATGAAGCACGTGAAAGTAGAGAGGTAAGCGCCACCAGGCGCTGAAACCGGCCTTATCAGGCTGTATCCCGAAACAGTTTTTCCTTATCAGGGCGAAAATAGTGTTTTAATGAAACCGTTACGGGACACAGCCTGTTGCACACTGCGAAAAGATGTCAGGGCAATGCAACATTGAACCGGGTCTCTAAGTATGGGTCAGATCCCCGGCTTTGCTGCCTGTTTCCTGATTATTTTTTCTTCTTTCTTATACTGCAAACGGATCGATCACCATAAGTAACTGACCCGCCTGCACTTGCTGCCCGGCCTGGCGTTGCAGGCTGTGGATTTTGCCACTGACTGGCGCCACGATCGGGATTTCCATCTTCATGGATTCGAGAATGCCTACCGTGGCACCCGCGGTTACGTCACTGCCTTCCTCCACCAGCCATTGCCACACGCTACCCGCCACCTGGCTCTCGACGCTGTGACAGCCCGCCGGCACCACCACTTCCTCGCTGCTCTGCGCCTGCAGCTGGCTGTCGAAGGTGAACTGGCCATCGGCGCGCCAGCGTGCCAGCTCGGCGTCAAACGCCTGCTGACGCTGCTGCTGGAACGCGTCGATCTCCGTCGCCTGGGCAGTCAGCAGCGCCTGATACTCGGCGAGCCGGAACTCACCGGCTTCCACGCGCAGCGGATAATCGCCCCACGGGAAACGTTCGCGGATTTGCAGCAGTTCGTCGGCACAGACCGGATAAAAACGGATCTGGTCGAAGAAGCGCAGCAGCCACGGCTGGCCGTCAAAGGCGCTACGGTGCGGCGGATAGCGATTCCACATCTGCAGCGTCCGTCCGACGAACTGGTAGCCGCCCGGCCCTTCCATGCCATAGACGCACAGATACGCGCCGCCGATGCCCACCGAGTTTTCCGCCGTCCAGGTGCGCGCCGGGTTGTATTTGGTGGTCACCAGGCGGTGGCGCGGATCGAGCGGCGTCGCCACCGGCGCGCCGAGGTAGACATCGCCCAGCCCCATCACCAGATAGGGGGCGCCGAACACCGTTTGTTTCACCGCCTCCACGCTATTCGCCAGCTCGTTGATGCGGCGGATAAACTCCAGGTTGCTCGGGCACCAGGGCGCATCCGGGCGCACCGCTGGTCATATAGTGTGTCGACGGCTTCACGGCAGGCGGGATCGTCCCAGGAGAGCGGCAGCCACACGATGCGCGACGGCACAGCCGCGTCGGCGAGGTCGCCCAGCAGATTATCAGCGTGCAAAATTTGCGCCAACAGCTCACTTCTTGCGCACTGCTGCGCATCATAATGCACCTGTAACGAGCGGATGCCGGGCGTCAGTTCCAGCTGACCCGCCAGCGGATGCGCCTCCAGCCACTGCATGAGAGCGTGAACGCGGAAACGCAGCGCAATGTCCAGCGTCAGCGCGCCATACTCCACCAGCAGAAGACGGTCTCCCGCGGCGCGCCACGCACAGTGCAGGCCGCCCGGCGGTTGCTGCATGCTGGTGCAATATCGGATCGATCAGCGGCAGTGCTGGCGCCACGCGCACCGCTTCCGGTTGCAGATGCGCGATCTCGTGACGCTGCGCCTGCGCCAGACGATCGGCATCAGCAAGGGCGATCGGCACAAAGCGCAGTCGATCGCCCGCTTTGAGCTGGCCCAGCTGCCACGAGATCGGCCTCGATCACCGTCACCGGACAGACAAAGCCGCCCAGCGTAGGGCCGTCCGGGCCGAGGATCACCGGCATATCACCGGTAAAATCCACCGCGCCAATGGCATAGGGGTTGTCGTGAATATTGGACGGATGCATGCCCGCCTCGCCGCCGTCGCTGCGCGCCCATTCCGGTTTCGGGCCGATCAGGCGCACGCCGGTGCGGCTGGAGTTGAAGTGCACCTCCCACTCGGTGGCGAAAAAGGTCGCTTATATCGTCATCGGTAAAAAAGGCGGGCGCGCCGTGCGGACCATAAATAACGCGCAGCTGCCATTCACCGTTAAGCGGCGGCAGCAGCGTCTCAGGCAGGCGCGCCGCCGCAGCCTGACGCGGCGCGGCCAGATGCAGCACGTCGCCGGCGCGCAGCGCCCGCCCGGCGTGACCGCCAAACTGGCCCAGCGTAAAGGTGCTGTGGCTGCCCAGATAGCGCGGTGTATCCAGCCCGCCCGCCAGCAGCAGATAGCTGCGGCAGCCGTCGCGCACGTCGCCCAGCGTCAGGGTTTGCCCGGCCTGCGCATGCAGCACCTGATGCATCGCCAGCGGCTGACTGTCGAGGGTGGCTGCCAGCGGCGCGCCACTCAGCACAAAGCTGCATGCCTGATTAAAGCGCAGCGTCGGACCGCGCAGCGTGATTTCCAGCCCGGCCGCCTGTGCCTCGTTACCCAGCAGGCGGTTGCCGAGCTGGAAGGCGCGGCTGTCAAACGGCCCGGAAGGCGGTACGCCGACGTGCCAGTAGCCGACGCGGCCCGGCGCATCCTGCACCGTGGTGAGGGTGCCGCCGCTGAGGATATCCAGCGTCGGCGGCTGCCACGCCACGCTGCCGAGCGTGGCGGTAATGATGCGTCCCTGCTGCACGTCCGGCAGCGTACAGAGCTGACGCAGCCAGCGCAGGTTGGTCTCGATGCCATACAGCTCACTCTGCGCCAGCGCCGCGATCATGCCATCAAGCGCGCGCTGGCGATCGGCCGCGTGCACGAGGATCTTCGCCAGCATCGGATCGTAAAACGGTGAAACTTCCATGCCGCTCTCTACGCTGCTGTCGATGCGCAGCGTAGCGTGATCGAGCGCCGTCGGGAACTGCACGTGGCTGAGCAGTCCGGCGCTTGGCTGAAACTGCTTCGCCGGATCCTCAGCGTACAGCCGCACCTGAATAGCATGGCCCTGCGCCACCGGTTGCAGCGTCACCAGCGGCGGCAGACGCTGCTGCGCCAGTTCGATCATCCAGCGCACCAGATCCACGCCGCATACCTGTTCGGTGACGCCATGCTCGACCTGCAGGCGGGTGTTCACTTCGAGGAACCAGAATTGCTGGCTGACCTCATCGTAGACAAACTCCACCGTGCCGGCGCTGCGGTAGTTAACCGCGCGCGCCAGCCGTACGGCGGTAGCCTGCAACTGCGCGCGCACCGCATCGCTGAGCCGCGTGGGCGCGGGCGTCTCCTCCAGCACCTTCTGGTTACGCCGCTGCACCGAGCAGTCGCGCACGCCCAGCGCAATCACGTCGCCCTGGCCATCGCCAAAAATCTGTACTTCGATATGGCGCGCCCGGGCGATAAATTTCTCTAAAAACACGCCATCGTCGGCGAAGTTGTTACCTGCCAGCCGCTTCACGCGGGTAAAGGCTTCCTCCAGCTCGTCCGCGCTGTTGCAGCGCTGCATCCCGATACCGCCCCCGCCGGCGGTGCTTTTAAGCATCACCGGATAGCCAATCTGTTGCGCGGCGGCCTGTGCCTGCTGCAGGGAGGTCAGCAGGCCGCTGCCCGGCAGCAGTGGCACCGCGTTCTGCTCAGCCAGTTCGCGCGCGCGATGTTTCAGGCCAAACGCCCGCATCTGCGCCGCATCCGGCCCGAGAAAATGCAGGCCCGCCGCTTCGCAGCGCGTGACAAACTCCGGTTTTTCACTGAGAAAGCCATAGCCCGGATGCAGCGCCTGCGCGCCGCTCTGCGCGGCAATCGCCAGCAGTTTGTCCTGGTTGAGATAGGTGTCGCGCACCTGGCCCTCGCCCAGCGCCCAGGCTTCATCGGCCAGCCGCACGTGGCGCGCATGGCGGTCGGCTTCGGCATAGACGGCAATCGCCCGGATATTCATGGCCTGCAGGGTACGGATGATACGCACGGCAATCGCGCCACGGTTGGCAATCAATACGCGATCAATCATGACTGAATACTCTTATTGCGGCAGGTCGTCCTGCACCAGCTGTGACGGCGTAAAACGGGTCGTCCCGTTGCGTCAGAGAATCACCACACGCTGACGGCAATCGGCGTCGGGTTCCAGCCGTTGCAGGGGTTGTTGAGCTGCGGACAGTTGGAGATCAGCACGAGAACGTTCATCTGCGCGACCAGCTCGACATACTTACCCGGCGCGGAGATGCCGTCCTCAAAGGTCAGGCCGCCTTCGGGGGTCACCGGCACGTTCATGAAGAAGTTAATGTTGTGCGTGATATCGCGGCGCGTCAGGCCAGACTCCGGATGCGCGGCGACCGCCAGCATCCAGTTGTCACGGCAGCTGTGCATGTGGCGCTTTTCGAGGGCATAACGCACGGTGTTGCTCTCGCGCGCGCAGGCACCGCCGAGGGTATCGTGACGGCCGCAGGTATCGGCGGTGATGGTCAGCATCGGCCGATCAAGATTAGAACGCAGCACGCTGCCGGCCGTGAGAAACACGTTGTGCTGGCCGCGCAGCGTGTCGCTCATGCTGTAGCGCTCGCGCGGTATCGTCGGCGTTGAAGAACAGCGTGTCCACCGCCTGGTTGCCTTCCAGGTCGAGAATGCGCAGCGTTTCTCCGGCGGCAATGCGCTGCAGCCAGTAATCACCGGCGTCGATCTGCTGTTGCAGACGCGCCTGCGCCGGGTTTCGTTCACTCTCTTTGATCATCACACTTCTCCCTGCAGTTGATAGAGGGCGTTATTGCGCAGGCCGCGCTGGTTTTCCGCGCGCTGCAGACAGATTTCCGGCAGCGGCGCACGCTGCGCATCCAGCGTCAGCTGCAGCGGCTGGCGCGGATAATCGCTCGCCGGGCTGAGCGGGTGCGGACAGGTGTGCAGCAGCACCAGCGTGTCCATGGCGAAACGCAGCCGAACCTGCGCGCCGGCTTGGCCCTGCCGCTCCAGCGTTAAGCGCCCGCTGTCATCGGCGCGTACCTGCGCAAACAGATTGAGGCAGGCCGCCATGTCGCGCTGGCCAAGGCCATATTTCGCCAGCTCGACCAGGAAGCTGTCGTAGCCGTTTTGATGGCGCAGGTTGCGCGCCTGCTGATAGTCGCTGACCCCATAGCGCGCGGCCGTTTGTGCCGCGTTCAGCGTGCCGCACACACTGTCGTGCCAGCCGCAACTGTCGGCGGTCAATGCCGCGAGAACATGCGGCCCATGTCCGAGTAGAGGCAGTGGCCGGCGGTGAGCCGGGCGGTGTGCTGGCATTTGAGCGTGTCCGGCGGGTTCTAGCCGCTCCAGCAGGTTTTCCGCGGCGGCGTTGAACAACAGCAGGCTGACGTTGGCGCCGCCTTCCATATCGGTCAGCGTCAGCGCGCTGCCGCTGCGCATGACAAAAGACCAGTGCGCCCCGGCGGGCAGCAGGGTCTCTGCGTAAAATGGCTGCAATCGTGCATGGCGGGCTCCTTATAAGCCACCTGCGTTCGGCGGACAGCACTTCAGCGGCGGGCTGAGTGCGATCCCGTTGAGCGGGAGGTCGTAGGTGATAGGGGCGCCCTAGGCTGTGCGGCGCCTGCGGGTCGTGGCGGACTTTGTCGAACACCAGCAGGCGGGACGCGAGGCTGAAGCCCTCTGTCAGATCGTGGGTGACCATGAAAACGGTCAGCCGGTGCTGCTGCCACAGCTGGGTAATCAGCTGATGCATGTCCTTGCGAATACCGGGATCGAGCGCGCCAAAAGGTTCATCGAGCAGCAGCACGCGCGGCTGCATCATCAGCGCCTGCGCAATGGCCAGACGTTGCTGCATGCCGCCCGAGAGCTGATGCGGATATTTGCTCTGCGCCTGTTCCAGTCCGACCTGCGCAAGCATTGCCTGCGCGCGCTGGCGAATCGCCTGACGTTTGCGCCCCCAGACGCGTCCCAGCCAGCGTGCGCTGCTGAACTCGTCGGCCAGCATGCGACGTTGTCGAGCACGGTCAGATGCGGGAACACCGAGTAGCGCTGAAACACCACGCCGCGGCTGGGCGTCCGGCTCGCCGGGCAGCGGTTCGCCATCGAGCAGCAGCTCGCCTCGGCTGGTCGGCGCTTCGGTGCCGAGCAGCAGGCGCAGGAAGGTGGATTTGCCGCAGCCGGAGGCGCCGACCATCGCGCACGAACTCGCCGCGCTTTCGACCTGCATGTTCAGGCGCTCCAGCACCACCTGATCGCCGTAGTGTTTTTCCAGATTTTTCAGTTGCAGTAAGGGCATCGCGCGCTCCTTATTTGGCGTGATACCACGGCCAGCAGCGTCGGCTGACGAGCCGCAGCAGCAGGTCGAGGGCAAAGGCCAGCAGGGTGATCCATGCCACGTACGGCAGAATCACATCCATGGCCAGATAGCGGCGCATCAGGAAGATGCGGTAACCGAGTCCTTCCGTGGCCGCAATCGCTTCGGCAGCAATCAGGAACAGCCACGCCGAACAGAGCGACAGCCGCACCGCATCGCACAGGCGCGGCATCAGCTGCGGCAGAATCACCCGCCACAGAATCTGCGCGCTATGCGCACCGAGCGTCTGCGCTTTAACCAGCTGCTCCTGCGGGATTTTCTGCACCTGCAGCTGCAGATCGCGGGCGATCAGCGGCGTGATGCCGATAACGATCAGCACCACTTTGGAGACTTCGCCAAGGCCAAAGCAGATAAACAGAATGGGCAGAATTGCCAGCGGCGGCACCAGCGCAAACAGCGTCACCAGCGGCGCCAGCACCGCGCGCACCACCGGCAGCGCGCCGGTGAACAGGCCGATTGCCAGCGCCAGCAGCGCGCTGATAGCAACGCCACTCAGCAAACGCAGCAGGCTGGCGGCGGTATCGCTCCACAGCAGATACTCGCCGGTGCGCGGGCTGGGCTGAAACGCCATCCGGCTGATGGCCTCCCCCATGGCGTTGAATCCCGGCAGCAGTTTGTCTGCCGCGTTCAGGCTGAGGCGCGCATCCGACGCGAACAGATAGACCAGCAGCACCGCCAGCAGCGGCAGAATGCCAAGCAGCAGGCGGCCGAGCGGCAGCGGTTGGTAGTTGATCAATTTACGCATCGGCAGCGCCTCGCTTACAGCTGACCGGCGGCGGCCAGTTTGGTGAAGGTGTCGGTAAAGCGCAGTTTGATGTTGCCGGCATCGCCCCAGTTACCGGCCGGGGTAGCGACCCCTACCGCATCGGCCCCCGGCGCGCCTTCGCCCAGCAGGCCGTGTTTAAAGGAGAATTCGGCCACCAGTTGCATCGTGGCTTTCAGCTGCGGGCTGTCGACAAAATCCAGCGTGGTTTTGGCATCGCTGAACAGGTGTGTCGCGGCAAGCTGCTGATCAAAACCGGCCAGATCGGTACCGGATGCTTGCGCCATCTGCGTGCGCGCCGCTTTGGCACTGTCGCTCTGTCCGGCCATGCTGTGCAGCGTCTCGTACCAGGCGCCGGTCAGCGCTTTGCCGAGCTGAGGATATTTGTTGAGCGTGGCGGTGTTAACTACAAGCAGGTCGAGGATTTCGCCCGGGATCTGCGCCGAGGAGAACACCAGATGGCTGTCCGGCTGCTTCTCTGCTTCCGCCAGCAGCGGATTCCACGTGACGATGGCGTTAACGTCAGCAGTGCCAAACGCCGCCACCAGATCGGCATCGGCGGTGTTAACCACCCTGACGTCTTTCTCGCTCATGCCGGCTTTCTCCAGCGCGCGCGCCAGCAGATAGTGTGAGACCGAGAGTTCGACGAGGTTGATGGGTTTGCCTTTCAGCGCGCTGACGCTGTCCGCGCCTTTAAGCAGAATGCCGTCGTTACCGTTGGAGTAGTCGCCGACAATCAGCGCGGTGCTGTCGACGCCGCCGGTCGCCGGAATGGTCAGCGCATCCATATTGGTCATGGTGCAGCCGTCAAAGCCACCTGCGGTGTACTGATTGACCGACTCGATATAGTCGTTAACCTGCACAAACTGAATATCGATGCCGTACTTATCGGCCCACTTTTTCACGATGCCGCTTTGCTGGGCGTAATCCCACGGCATCCAGCCAGCGTAGATGGACCAGCAAAGCTTAAAGGAAGGTTTAACGGCGGCCAGCGACGGAACGCTGAACAGGGCGACGCTGCAAATCAGCAGCAGGCGCAGACAGGCTTTAATCATGATGATTCCTCTGGCGTTAACGGACGAAAATCAGGCAGGAGGCGGCGAGCAACGTTCTCGCTTTCCTCCCGGGCTTTTTTTCCCGCCGTGTAACCGTCAGAGGACGGTCGGTCACTCTCGGACCAGCATCTCGCGATCGGAACCCTAGTGACCCATTGCAAATTGTGTGGCGACGTCGGTTGCCCGCGATCGCTCCTGCATCTGCCAGAAAGCAGGCAATATCAATGCCAGGTTGCTATCAGCCTGAATTACATGCGTTATTGCACAGCGCTGCGCTTGCAGGCAGGCTGCGCTGCACAGTTGTGCAGCAGGCACGCACCAGCGTGAAGCACTGCAGACCAGCCGTTGTACAGCCGGGGCCATTGCACTATTCTTTAGGACCTTTCCCAGCGAATCGAATTTAGCCATCGTCACAACAGGAGTTGAATTATGGCGTCAGGAATTTCCCGCATCTGGATGCGTAGCGGCATGCTGCTGACCGGCGTGCTACTTGTGCTGCAGCTTACCGCCTGCGGCGATAAAGAGGGCGATCAGCGCAAAGCCTTTACTGATTTTCTGCAAAACACCGTGATGCGCAGCGGTGAACATCTGCCCAGCCTGAGCGAAAACCAGAAGCAAACCTTCGGTAATTACGCCAGTGATTACGCCATCCTGTATGGCTTCTCGCAGCAGGTGAATCAGGCGGTAGATCAGGGCATGCGCCCGGTGGTTGATGAGCTGGCGGCCATTCGCGTGCCGCAGGATTATCTGACGCGCCGCGACAGCCTGCGCCAGGCGAGCGGCAATCTGAGCGTGCTGACGCAGCAGATTCAGAGCGCCAAGATGCAGGCCGACAGCAGCAAAGCCACGCTGAAGCAGCCGGACGATCTGAAGAAAGTGTACGACAGCGTGTACGCCAAAGTGGTGACGCAGCCAGCCAGCACGCTGATCCCGCTGCTGCCGCAGCTGCAGGCGCTGAGCCAGTCGGCAGTTCAGGCCGGCGATTATCTGCAATCGCAGGGCGCGCGCGTCAGCTTCAATGACGGCGGCGTTCAGTTCCCGACGCAGGAGCAGGCCACGCAGTACAACACGCTGATGAGCAATCTTGCCAGCAACACGCAGGCGCTGACCCAGGCACAAAATGCCGTACAGGGCGGTTTGCAGTAAGCCGCTCAGCGGGCAGTTCTCCACTGCCCGCTTTTTCAGATTTTCGTCACTTCCTTACATCGGCTTTTTCTGTCAGCACAGAGTGTGATCTGGCGCATTTTCAACCAAAAATAGTTTGTGATCTCAATCACATTTGTGAAACAAACCGGCCCAGGTGAAAGGTGATTTTTGTCACATTTCTACCGCTGTTGCGCGCATTTTTTCGCCAGCGTTGCTTTCTTACAGGGTATTTTTGTGATCAAAGTCACCTTTAATCCCCCTGCCCACCCCAAATTAGCGTGATATGTATCACACTTTTTCCTGACGCTACGCAGTGTAATCAACTAGTGCTAGAGTCCGCGTGCATACAGTAATGCCACGGCCCCCGCCGTAACGTCTTAACAAAAACAAACGCGCTCTCTTATTGCAGCGCGTCTCAATAAGGGGTGTTTTATGTCATCCGATTATCAAGATCAAAGTTCAAAGCTTTGGTCGTTTTCTCAGCAATATGGTGATGCCAAATATCGGCGCGTTTATCGCGTGGGGTATCATCACCGCATTGTTCATTCCGACAGGGTGGTTGCCTAACGAAACGCTGGCGAAACTTGTTGGCCCAATGATTACCTATCTGCTGCCGCTGCTCATCGGTTTCACCGGTGGTCGTCTGGTGGGCGGTGACCGTGGTGGCGTAGTGGGTGCCATCACCACCATGGGCGTTATCGTCGGTGCGGATATGCCGATGTTCCTCGGCGCGATGATTGCCGGTCCTCTGGGCGGCTGGGCGATTAAGAAATTCGACGTCTGGGTTGATGGCAAGATCAAATCCGGCTTCGAAATGCTGGTGAACAACTTCTCTGCGGGCATCATCGGGATGATCCTCGCGATTCTGGCGTTCCTCGGCATTGGCCCGGCCGGTTGAAGTGCTGTCCAAAATTCTGGCGGCGGGCGTTAACTTCATGGTGGCGCACGACATGCTGCCGCTGGCGTCTATCTTTGTTGAACCGGCGAAAATCCTGTTCCTGAACAACGCCATCAACCACGGTATCTTCTCGCCGCTGGGTATTCAGCAGTCTCATCGAACTCGGCAAGTCCATCTTCTTCCTGATTGAAGCGAACCCGGGTCCGGGTATGGGCGTTCTGCTGGCGTACATGTTCTTTGGTCGCGGCAGCGCGAAGCAGTCTGCTGGCGGTGCGGCTATCATCCACTTCCTGGGCGGTATCCACGAAATTTACTTCCCGTACGTGCTGATGAACCCACGTCTGATCCTGGCCGTTATCCTCGGCGGTATGACCGGCGTGTTCACCCTGAGCGTGCTGGGCGGCGGTCTGGTTTCTCCGGCTTCTCCGGGTTCTATCCTGGCGGTGCTGGCGATGACGCCGAAAGGTGCCTACTTCGCTAACATCGCGGCTATCTGTGCGGCAATGGCCGTCTCCTTCGTGGTCTCTTCTATCCTGCTGAAAACCAGCAAAGTGAAAGAAGAAGACGATATCGAAGCGGCAACCCGCCGTATGCACGACATGAAAGCCGAGTCCAAAGGCGCAACGCCGCTGGCGGCTGGCGATGTCACCAACGACCTGAGCCACGTGCGTAAAATCATCGTTGCCTGTGATGCCGGTATGGGTTCCAGCGCAATGGGTGCAGGCGTGCTGCGTAAGAAAGTGCAGGATGCGGGCCTGACCAACATCTCCGTGACCAACAGCGCCATTAACAGCCTGCCGCCGGATGTTGACCTGGTTATCACGCACCGCGATCTGACCGAACGCGCCATGCGTCAGGTACCACAGGCACAGCACATTTCGCTGACCAACTTCCTCGACAGCGGCCTGTACACCAGCCTGACCGAACGTCTGGTTGCCGCGCAGCGTCATGAAGATAATGAAGTGAAAGTGCGTACCAGCCTGCAGGACAGCTTTGACGAGAGCAATGCTCACCTGTTCAAGCTGGGCGCGGAGAACATCTTCCTCGGTCGTACCGCGGCCACTAAAGAAGAGGCGATTCGCTTTGCTGGTGAACAGCTGGTGAAAGGCGGCTACGTTCAGCCAGAATACGTTGAAGCGATGCTGGAACGTGAAAAACTGACGCCGACCTACCTGGGTGAATCCATCGCGGTTCCGCACGGTACGGTGGAAGCGAAAGACCGCGTGCTGAAAACCGGCGTGGTGTTCTGCCAGTATCCGGACGGCGTGCGCTTCGGTGAAGAAGAGGACGACATCGCCCGTCTGGTGATTGGTATCGCCGCACGCAACAACGAGCACATTCAGGTGATTACCAGCCTGACCAACGCGCTGGACGACGAGACCGTCATTGAGCGTCTGGCTAACACCACCAGCGTGGAAGAAGTGCTGGCCCTGCTGTCTGGCAAGCAATCCCAACGCCCGTACACTTCGCGGCTTTCCCTCTCCCTTGGGGAGAGGGCAAGGGCGGTCCCCACGTTCCGGGGAACGGTACATGCCCCCCAGCCCCTCTCGGGTAAAAACATTGATAAAGGTTAACACTATGAAAGCATTACATTTTGGCGCAGGTAATATCGGTCGTGGCTTTATCGGTAAACTGCTGGCAGACGCGGGCATTACCCTGACATTCGCCGATGTGAATCAGGTGGTGCTGGATGCCCTGAATGCCCGTCATAGCTATCAGGTTCACGTGGTGGGAGAAAACGAGCAGGTTGAAACCGTTTCTGGCGTCAACGCGGTCAGCAGCATCGGCGACGACGTTATCGACCTGATCGCCAGCGTTGATCTGGTGACCACCGCGGTGGGCCCGGTGGTACTTGAGCGTATCGCTCCAGCGGTCGCGAAAGGCCTGGCGAAAACGTAAGGCGCAGGGCAATGATCCGTCCGCTGAACATCATCGCCTGTGAAAACATGGTGCGCGGCACCACCCAGCTGAAAGGCCACGTACTGGCGGCCGCTGCCGAAGAAGATAAAGCCTGGGTGGAAGCGCACGTTGGTTTTGTCGATTCGGCCGTTGACCGCATCGTTCCGCCGTCAGAATCCGCCACCAACGATCCGCTGGAAGTGACCGTGGAAACCTTCAGCGAGTGGATCGTCGATAAAACCCAGTTTAAAGGCGCGCTGCCGACCATTCCGGGCATGGAATTAACCGATAACCTGATGGCATTTGTCGAACGCAAACTCTTCACGCTGAACACCGGGCATGCTATAACCGCGTACCTCGGAAAATTGGCCGGTCATCAGACCATTCGTGACGCGATCCTCGATGAGAAGATCCGCGCGGTGGTAAAAGGGGCAATGGAAGAGAGCGGCGCGGTGCTGATCAAACGCTACGGTTTTGATGCTGATAAACACGCAGCATACATCCAGAAAATCCTCGGTCGTTTTGAAAACCCGTATCTGAAAGATGACGTTGAGCGCGTGGGCCGCCAGCCATTGCGTAAACTGAGCGCGGGCGATCGCCTGATTAAGCCGCTGCTGGGCACGCTGGAATACGGCCTGCCGCACGCCAACCTGGTGAAAGGGATCGCGGCCGCAATGCACTACCGCAGCGAGCAGGATCCGCAGGCGATAGAGCTGGCTCAGCTGATTGATGACAACGGCGCGCAGGCTGCGCTGGCGCAGATTTCCGGTCTGGACGCCAACAGCGACGTGGTGGCGGAGGCGGTAAGCGCATATAACGCAACCAAATGATACAGAGTCCGGCGCAGGTTAGCCTGCGCCCGAATAACAGATTGTCAGATATGCAGGCAATAATGGAACAAACCCAGGCCTTTGAAAATCGTGTGCTTGAGCGTCTGAATGCTGGCAAAACCGTACGAAGTTTCCTGATTGCCGCCGTCGAGCTGTTAACCGAGGCGGTGAATATCCTGGTGCTTCAGGTGTTTCGCAAAGACGACTACGCGGTAAAATATGCTGTAGAACCGTTACTGGACGGAGACGGACCGCTGGGCGATTTGTCGGTGCGCCTGAAGCTGATTTATGGCCTGGGCGTGCTCAACCGACAAGAGTATGAAGATGCGGAGCTGCTGATGGCGCTGCGCGAAGAGCTCAATCATGACGGTAATGAGTACACCTTTACCGATGATGAAATTCTCGGCCCGTTCGGCGAGCTGCACTGCGTGGCCGCCCTGGCCGCCGCAACCCCGCAATTTCGAATACCAGCGACGACGCCGCGCTGCGCGCCATGCAGCAGCAGCGCTACCTGCAGATGGTGCGCTCCACCATGGTGCTTTCGCTGACTGAGCTGATTTCCCGTATCTCGCACAAGCAGGCTTTCAAGAAGCCCGCCGTGTAACGCTTCCCCTGCGGCGCTGTTGCCACGCGCCGCTGTTCTCTCCGCCGCAGACAAAATATTACGCAGGATATTGATGCAGCGCTTTTTTTGGCGGTTGATGATTTTGCCAACAATCGTCAGATAGCGATATACTTACCGCTCCTGTGGCAAACAGACGACATCCCTATGAAATACGATACCTCTGAGCTTTGTGACATCTACCAGGAAGAGGTCAACGTTGTTGAACCGCTGTTCTCCAACTTTGGTGGGCGGTCGTCTTTTGGCGGTCAAATCATCACGGTGAAATGTTTCGAGGACAACGGGTTGCTGTACGATCTGCTCGAACAGAACGGCCGTGGTCGCGTCCTGCTGGTCGACGGCGGCGGTTCCGTGCGTCGCGCGCTGATTGACGCCGAGCTCGCACGCACTGGCGGTGCAAAACGAGTGGGAAGGCATTGTGGTGTACGGCTCCGTGCGCCAGGTGGACGATCTGGAAGAGCTGGATATCGGCATTCAGGCGATTGCGGCCATTCCGGTTGGCGCAGCAGGTGAAGGCATCGGCGAAAGCGACGTGCGCGTTAACTTCGGCGGCGTCACCTTCTTCTCCGGCGACCATCTCTACGCCGACAACACCGGCATTATCCTTTCCGAAGATCCGCTCGATATCGAGTAAAAACCAAAAACCCCCCCTTTACCAAACAACGCTTCGCTTATCCGATCCGAACGATTTCATATAAAAAAAAAGCGACAGCGTAACCATAAATAACAAGCCGGGTGCGCGGCGCCGCCCAACACCGTCCTGAAAGTCAGTTAAGCGCAATGAGGCTTAAACTTCTTCCATACGTCCCAGCAGCGCCTGCAGGCGCTCCTGCCAGCCATGCTGCTGTTCTTTCAGCTGGTTGTTTTCGCGCTCCAGCTCTTCGCGGCTATGCTGAGCGTTCTGAACTTCCTGCGCCAGGCTATTGTTCTTCTCTTTCAGCTCTTCAATTTCCATCTGCAGCAGCGTGATGGTATCAATCGCCTGCTGTACTTTCGCTTCCAGTTTCTCGAATACTTCTAAAGACATGTTTCTTACCTCTCCTGAATTGCAAGGCGTTGATAGGTAAATCTTCGTCCCTAATACCGGCGACGCCTTAAAATAATCGCGTCCAGCCACGTATGTCCCGATTGTATGGAGCGCAGCGCCCGCCCCGTCCAGCGGCACACGGCCCGCAGATGGCGGCGTTTGCAACACTTTTCGGTCCTTATTCCTGGTACAACGCGCAACTTCGCGGCAATTGTTGCGCTAAGTGAAGTTAACCCATTCGTTAAAGAAATGATTCAGCTCACCGGGCGTTTCGATATGTGCCCAAAAAACACGCAAAATTTTGGCGCGAAAACGCTCATTTTATTGACACAGAACACACATTTTGATTTCGATATTTCTCGTTTTTGCTCGTTAACGATAAATTAACATCAACCCTACATTAGAGCTGGGCGACTCAAGGATTGAGAACAAAAACTGATAAAATTTAACCATTCGCTTTACAGGATTCCGATTATGAGTCAGACATCAACCTTAAAAGGCCAGTGCATTGCCGAGTTCCTCGGTACCGGGTTGTTGATATTCTTCGGTGTCGGCTGTGTCGCTGCACTGAAAGTGGCGGGTGCCAGCCTTCGGCCAGTGGGAAATCAGCATCATCTGGGGTCTGGGCGTGGCGATGGCCATCTACCTGACTGCAGGGGTTTCCGGCGCACATCTTAACCCGGCGGTGACGATCGCACTGTGGCTGTTCGCCAGCTTCGACGGGCGCAAAGTTGTACCTTTCATTATTTCGCAGTTTGCCGGCGCGTTTTGCGCAGCGGCGCTAGTTTACGGGCTTTACTACAATCTTTTCATCGACTTCGAACAGACGCACCATATGGTGCGCGGCAGCGTCGAAAGTCTGGATCTGGCCGGTATCTTCTCCACCTATCCGAACCCGCACATCACCGTGGCGCAGGCGTTCCTCGTCGAAATGGTGATTACCGCTATTCTGATGGCGGTGATCATGGCGCTGACCGACGACGGCAACGGCCTTCCGCGCGGCCCGCTGGCGCCGCTGCTGATTGGTCTGCTGATCGCGGTGATCGGCGGCTCCATGGGCCCGCTGACCGGCTTCGCGATGAACCCGGCGCGTGACTTCGGCCCCAAAGCTGTTCGCCTTCCTGGCAGGCTGGGGCCACGTCGCCTTCACCGGCGGCAAAGATATTCCTTACTTCCTGGTGCCGATGTTCGCCCCGATCGTCGGTGCCTGCCTCGGCGCCTTCGGCTATCGTGAACTGATTGGCCGCCATCTGCCGAGCGCCGCGACACGCCGTGCAGAAACCAGTAAAACGAAGAAAAACCGGTTCGCGCGCCCTGACCAGCCAAAGCGTTCCTTTCCTGCGTTACTCACCAGGACACCACAGCCATGACCGACAAGCACAACAAAAAATATATCGTCGCGCTCGACCAGGGCACCACCAGCTCCCGCGCCGTCGTCATGGATCACGACGCCAACATGGTCAGCCAGTCTCACAGCGCGAGTTCGCCCAGATCTACCCGCAGGCCGGCTGGGTCGAACACGATCCGATGGAAATCTGGGCCTCGCAGAGCTCCACGCTGGTCGAGGTGCTGGCGCAGGCCGACATCAAGCTCCGACCAGATGGCCGCCATCGGTATCACCAACCAGCGCGAAACCACGGTGGTCTGGGACCGCAAAGAGACCGGCAAACCGATCTACAACGCCATCGTCTGGCAGTGCCGGCGCAGCGCGGCGATCTGCGCAGCAGCTCAAGCGCGACGGGCTGGAAGAGTACATCCGCGAGCACCACCGGGCTGGTGATTGACCCGTACTTCTCCGGCACCAAGGTGAAGTGGATCCTCGACCACGTGGAAGGCGCCCGCGAGCGTGCGAAACGCGGCGAGCTGCTGTTCGGCACCGTCGACACCTGGCTGATCTGGAAGATGACCCAGGGCCGCGTCCACGTCACCGACTACACCAACGCCTCGCGTACCATGCTGTTCAACATCCACACCCTGGACTGGGACGCACGGATGCTGGAGGCGCTGGATATTCCGCGCGCCATGCTGCCGGAGGTGCGCAAGTCTTCCGAAGTCTACGGCCAGACCAACATCGGCGGTAAAGGCGGCACGCGTATTCCTATCGCCGGGATCGCCGGTGACCAGCAGGCCGCGCTGTTCGGCCAGCTGTGCGTGAAACCGGGGATGGCGAAGAACACCTACGGCACCGGCTGCTTTATGCTGATGAACACCGGCGACAAGAAAGCGGTGAAATCCACCCACGGTCTGCTGACCACCATCGCCTGCGGCCCGCGCGGCGAAGTGAACTACGCGCTGGAAGGCGCGGTGTTCATCGGCGGCGCGTCCACGGTGCAGTGGCTGCGCGACGAGATGAAGGTGATCAGCGATGCCTTCGACTCCGAATACTTCGCCACCAAAGTCAAAGACACCAACGGCGTGTACCTGGTACCGGCCTTCACCGGTCTCGGCGCGCCCTACTGGGACCCGTATGCGCGCGGCGCAATGTTCGGCCTGACCCGTGGTGTGAAGGCCAACCACATCATCCGCGCCACCCTGGAATCCATCGCCTACCAGACGCGCGACGTGCTGGAAGCGATGCAGCACGATGCCGGCGATCGCCTGCGCGCCCTGCGCGTGGACGGCGGTGCGGTGGCCAACAACTTCCTGATGCAGTTCCAGTCCGACATTCTCGGCACCCGCGTGGAACGTCCGGAAGTGCGCGAAGTGACGGCGCTGGGCGCGGCCTACCTTGCCGGTCTGGCGGTCGGCTTCTGGCAGAATCTGGACGAACTGCAGGAAAAAGCGGTCATCGAACGCGAATTCCGCCCTGGCATCGAAACCACCGAGCGCAACTTCCGCTACAGCGGCTGGAAAAAAGCGGTGAAACGCGCCCTGGCGTGGGAAGAGCACGAAGAGTAAGACAAACTGTCCCCCCTCACCCGCGGCGCCCTGCCGGAGGGTTTGGGTGGGGATCCCGTCCCCCTCCCCACTCTGTGATAAACTTCGTGCAATTCCTTTTGATTGTCACGAGTAGTCCCTTATGAAACGAGAACTTGCTATCGAATTTTCCCGCGTCACCGAAGCGGCGGCCCTGGCAGGCTATAAATGGCTGGGACGTGGCGATAAAAATACCGCCGACGGCGCAGCCGTCAACGCCATGCGCATTGTGCTCAACCAGGTCAACATCGACGGCACCATCGTGATTGGCGAAGGCGAGATCGACGAAGCGCCGATGCTCTACATCGGTGAAAAAGTCGGTACCGGCAAAGGCGATGCGGTGGATATCGCGGTCGATCCTATCGAAGGCACCCGCATGACGGCGATGGGCCAGGCCAATGCGCTGGCGGTGCTGGCCGTGGGCGATAAAGGCTGCTTCCTGAACGCGCCGGATATGTACATGGAAAAGCTGATTGTCGGCCCTGGCGCGAAAGGCGCTATCGACCTCAACCTGCCGCTGGAAGAGAACCTGCACGTAATCGCCAGCGCGCTGAATAAACCGCTGAGCGAACTCACCGTGACCATTCTGGCAAAACCGCGCCACGATGCCACCATCGCACAGATGCAAAAGCTCGGCGTGCGCGTGTTTGCCATTCCGGACGGCGATGTCGCGGCCTCGATTCTGACCTGCATGCCGGACAGCGAAGTCGACGTGCTGTACGGCATCGGCGGCGCGCCGGAAGGCGTGGTCTCTGCAGCGGTGATCCGCGCGCTGGATGGCGACATGCAGGCGCGCCTGCTGGCGCGCCATCAGGTGAAAGGCGACAGCGACGAAGAGAACCGCCGTATCGGCGAACAGGAGCTGGCGCGCTGTGCCGCAATGGGCATCGAAGCCGAGCAAGTGCTGGCGCTGCAACAGATGGCGCGTAGCGATAACGTGGTTTTCGCGGCAACCGGCATCACCAAAGGCGATCTGCTGGACGGCATTACCCGCAAGGGCAATATGGCCACCACCGAAACGCTGCTGATCCGCGGGAAATCGCGCACCATTCGCCGCATTCAGTCGATCCACTATCTCGACCGCAAAGACCCGGCGCTGCACCCTTTTATCCTGTAACCGTCTGTTTGCCGCTCTCCGGATGACGCGAGAGCGGCCACCAGCACAGCAGCATCACCAGCGACGTCACAAACATCAGCATACCGAGGCTCGACTGATCGTGCTGCGGCAGCAGCGCTGAGAGCCACGCCACCACACCGGAACCCAGATTCTGCAGGCCGCCAATCAGCGCACCGGCACTGCCGGCCAGCCACGCGTAGGGCTCCATCGCGCCAGAAGTTGCCAGCGGAAACAGCATGCCTGCGCCGAAGAAAAACAGCGCGGCCGGCACCAGCAGCGTCCAGATATTCATCACGCCAAACCAAGCCGGCAGCCACATCAGCAGGCCCGCCAGCAGGCAGCTGTTCACGCCGTACCACATCAGCGTATGCCAGGATTTCTGCTCGCGGCCGGCAAACCAGGCACCGAAAAAGGCCGCCGGAATCGGCAGGATAAACAAAATACTCACCGTCAGCCCGTCGAGCCCCAGCACGCCCGCCATCAGTACGCCACAGCTGGCTTCAAATACCGCAATGCCCGCCAGCGCGCCGATCAGCAGTAGCAGATAACGCACAAAGTTGCCGTCGCTGAGCAGCGTGATGTAGCGGCGCAGAAACGGTGTCGCGGGCGCATCCACCGGACGGGTCTCCGGGAGCCAGCGGGCCATCGCCGCCGTTACGCCAACACACAGCAGCAGCAGGAAAGCAAAGCAGGCGTGCCAGCCAAACAGATGGGTCAGCAGCGCGCCGATTACCGGAGCCAGCAGCGGGCTGACCAGAATGCCCATGTTGAGCAGGCTGTTGGCCTGACGCAGCGCAATGCCGGAGTAAAGATCGCGCGGCATGGTGCGCGCCATCACGCCAGCCACGCCGGTACCCAGTCCCTGCACCGCACTGCCCAGCACCAGCACACTCAGCGACGGCGCAAACAGGGCGATCAGCGCGCCCGCCGCAAAGATCGTCATGCCCGCGAGGATCACCGGACGCCGGCCAATGCTGTCCGACAGTGGCCCGTAGATCAGCTGCGATCCGCCGTAGGTCATCAGATAGGCCGCCATCACCTGCTGCATGGCGCCGCTGCGTACGTTAAGCGCCTCTGCCATGTTCGCCATGGCGGGCACATAGATGGTCTGCGCCATCTGCCCGACCGCCACCAGCACAATCAGCATGAACAGCAGGAAGCGGTTTTGCGTATTACTCATCATCATGGAACAAAATGTCTGCCTGAGAAACAAAGTAATGACAGCACTAAACAGGGCTGCCGGAGAGTTATGGCGGCAAAAATATCAGGAATTGCGCACAAAGCGAGAGGCGGGCGTAAAGCGGCAGCACAGGCACCGTCAAGCTTCTGTACCAGGCTGTAACGTGGCCGCTACAGTTGCTGATGTGTGCGGACGATTTGTCGCAGAGAGCCCTTTGACCGCTGCGGGGCTGGAAATCTGGTGCCGGGCTGACGAAGATAGAAAGAGACCAATTATCAATCATCAGGAGCGAACATGGCAGAGTGGGTCAATGCAGAAGTAAAAGAAGTGAAAAACTGGACCGACGCACTGTTCAGCCTGCGCGTCATGGCGCCCATCGACCCTTTTACCGCCGGCCAGTTTGCCAAGCTGGCGCTGGAAGTCGACGGCGAGCGCGTGCAGCGCGCCTACTCCTACGTCAACGCGCCGCACGATCCGCTGCTGGAGTTCTATCTGGTAACGGTGCCGGAAGGGAAGCTCAGCCCGCGTTTACAGGCGCTGCAGCCCGGCGATCAGGTGATGGTGACCAAAGAGGCGGCCGGTTTCTTTGTGCTGGATGAGATCCCCGACTGCCAGACGCTGTGGATGCTGGCGACCGGCACGGCGATCGGCCCGTATCTGTCGATTTTGCAACAGGGCGAAGGGCTGGAGCGCTTCGACAACATTGTGCTGGTTCACGCTGCGCGCTATGCCGCCGACCTGAGTTTTCTGCCGCTGATGCAGCAACTGCAGCAGCGTTATCAGGGCAAGCTGCACATTCAGACGGTGGTCAGCCGCGAGCAGATGCCCGGTTCACTGCATGGCCGCGTACCGCAGCTGATCGAGAGCGGAGAACTGGAAAACGCCGTGGGCCTGCCGATGCTCGCCGACACCAGCCACGTGATGCTGTGCGGTAACCCGCAGATGGTGCGCGATACCCAGCAATTGCTGAAAGATAGCCGCGATATGCGTAAGCATTTCAAACGTAAACCCGGCCACATGACCAGCGAGCATTACTGGTAATCGTGCCGGCAGCAAAATGTCAGATTTTTCCCGGCGCGGGTTTTGACTTTCAGCGGTAAAAACCGTTCTAATCGTGGGCTAAGTGAATGATTTAGGGCCGAAGCAATGAAGAATCTGCCAGTCGCGCTGCTGCTCAGCGTCGCACTGACATTTCCCGCCTGGGCGGAGGACGCGCCCGCGCAGGATCGCAACGATCACCTGCCTGCGGCGCCGTATCTGCTGGCGGGTGCGCCCACCTTTGATATGACCATCGCGCAGTTCCGCGAAAAGTACAACGCCGCCAATCCTGACCTGCCGCTGCAGGAGTATCGCGCCATCGATAACCGCGATGACAAGAGTCACCTGACACGAGCCGCCAGCAAAATCAGCGAAACGCTGTATGCCTCTACCGCGCTGGAACAGGGCACCGGCAAGATTAAAACGCTGCAGATTACCTGGCTGCCGGTGCCGGGCCCGGATATGAAAGCGGCACAGACACGCGCCATGGATTACATGACTGCACTACTGCGCTTTTTTGTGCCCGGTTTGTCAGCGGAGGAGGGGCACAAGAAGCTTGATGGCCTGCTCAGCGCTGGCAAGGGCGCACGCTATTTTTCCCGCACCGAAGGTGCACTGCGCTTCGTGGTCGCAGACAACGGCGACAAAGGGCTGACCTTCGCCGTTGAGCCCATCAAACTGGCGCTCGCTAGCCCCTGATCTCCCCGGCAAAAATGACGAAAAGCAAAGCCAGCGCCCCATTTGATCTCTATACTGTCTGGCAGACATCGCTGCCCCGATGGCAGCGCTATTTCATGAATCGCGTTATGCGGAGGAAAGAATGCGACATCCACTGGTTATGGGTAACTGGAAACTGAATGGCAGCAAGCACATGGCGGGCGAGCTGATTGAAGGCCTGCGCAAAGAGCTGTCAGGTGTGGAAGGCTGCGGTGTGGCGATTGCTCCGCCGGCGATCTATCTGGATCAGGCCAAACACGCCATTTCCGGCAGCCACATTGCGCTGGGTGCGCAGAACGTTGACGTTAACCTGTCTGGCGCTTTCACCGGTGAAACCTCTGCCGAAATGCTGAAAGACATCGGCGCGAAATACATCATCATCGGCCACTCTGAGCGTCGCACCTACCACAAAGAATCCGACGAGTTCATCGCGAAGAAATTCGCCGTGCTGAAGGCCGCAGGCCTGGTACCGGTGCTGTGCATCGGTGAAACCGAAGCGGAAAACGAAGCGGGCAAAACTGAAGAAGTGTGCGCACGTCAGATCGACGCCGTGCTGAAAACCCAGGGCGCAGCAGCGTTCGAAGGCGCGGTTATCGCCTACGAGCCAGTCTGGGCGATCGGTACCGGCAAATCAGCGACCCCAGCGCAGGCGCAGGCAGTACACAAATTCATTCGCGACCACATCGCGAAGAAAGATGCCGCTAAAGTCGCTGAGCAGGTAATCATTCAGTACGGCGGTTCGGTTAACGACAAAAACGCCGCAGAACTGTTCACCCAGCCGGACATCGACGGCGCGCTGGTGGGCGGTGCATCTCTGAAAGCCGACGCTTTCGCGGTGATCGTCAAAGCCGCTGCAGCAGCGAAAAACGCGTAAGTTTCTCACGCAGAGAAAGGCGGCTGATGAGCCGCCTTTTTTATTGCCTTAATCGGTCGCGGTGCCACTCACTCCAGCAAACGGCACTGGTGATCCTGCAGTTCTTCCGCCGAACCGCGATTCAGCTTCAGCCAGTTGCGCTCCAGCGCCAGCAGCGCCAGGCGTCCATCCGGCAACCGGGCCAGCGCCAGCCCGTATTTGCCCATCTCACCGCGCGCATGCGGCACCTCCTCAGCCAGCCGGATAAATACGCTCTGCTGCGCAAGTTCGGCAGTGCTCAGCGTGCGAATCAGCCAGGTATGCCGCAGCAGCGTTGCCGTCTGCCACTGCGCATTCAGCTTCGGCGCCAGCGTATCCAGCTGCTGACGCACATCCGGTCGCAGGCAGGAGATATGAATGTGCAGCTGATTCTGCGTACGACCATACTGCGCGTTGATAGCCAGCGACAGCACGCGGTCGTCGACAGGCGCACCGCGCTTCTGCGCCAGCAGGCGGCGCTGCTGCCAGGCGGCAGCAAACAGGTTCGGCGTGGTGGGTTCGAGGAGGATTGGGCTCTCCATGCCGGTGATTTTTGCTATCGGCATCAGCAGATATTGCAGCGGGCCATTCAGATCTTTGAGCGTAACGTAACCCTGCGCCAGATTGACCTGCTGACAGGGGGCAGGATTACCGCGTTGCGTCATGTCCGGTACGCACTTTTCGCTGACAATCTGCCACAGCGCGTCGGCGTTTTTATGCAAATGCACCGCACCGGCGATCAGTCCGGCAATCAGAAGGATGAACGCGATAATCAGCAACGTAAGACTACGGCGGCGCGCCTGCATGGCCAGATCCTCAGTGATGAGCTGTCAGCATCCTCACCTGTCGCCAGCGGAAAGTCACGGCTTTTTCCGCGCCGTAAAGCAAAACGGCCAGCGCAGGGCTGACCGTTTCGTCATGATGAAAACGCGGTTACGGTTTCATGACCTGATCGTAGCTGCCACCGTCGGCAAAGTGCGCTTTCTGCGCTTTCGTCCAGCCGCCGAACTCGTCATCAATGGTGAAGAGCTTCAGTTTCGGGAAGTCGCTTTCGTATTTCTTCGCCACAGCCGGATCGCGTGGACGATAGAAGTTCTTCGCCGCGATTTCCTGGCCTTCCGGCGAGTAGAGATACTTCAGGTAGGCTTCCGCCACCGCTTTGGTGCCTTTCTTATCAACCACTTTATCGACCACGGAAACGGTCGGCTCAGCGAGGATCGATTCGCTCGGGGTCACGATCTCAAACTTGTCTTTACCCAGCTCGTGGGTCGCCAGCAGGGCTTCGTTTTCCCACGCAATCAGCACATCGCCAATGCCGCGTTCGACGAAGGTGTTGGTGGCGCCGCGCGCGCCGGAGTCCAGCACTTCAACGTTTTTGTACAGCGCTTTGACGAACTCCTGCGCTTTGGCCTGGTCACCGTTGTTGTGGTGCAGCGCGTAGCCCCAGGCCGCCAGG
This sequence comes from Enterobacterales bacterium, assembly GCA_039593635.1. GTDB lineage: Bacteria > Pseudomonadota > Gammaproteobacteria > Enterobacterales > Enterobacteriaceae > Enterobacter. The sequence continues at coordinate 112,850 of JBCNOW010000015.1, read as the reverse complement.
TAGTTCCAGCGTGCGCCGCCGGAGCTTTTCGGGTTCGGCGTAATCACGGAAACGCCCGGTTTGATCAGATCGTTCCAGTCATGAATCTGTTTCGGGTTGCCTTTACGCACCAGGAAGACGATGGTCGAGGTGTATGGCGCGGAGTTATCCGGCAGACGTTTGATCCAGTTTTTATCGATACGACCACGCTCGGCGATGGCGTCCACATCGTAGGCCAGCGCCAGCGTCACCACATCGGCTTCAATGCCGTTGATCACGGACGTCGCCTGCTTACCAGAGCCGCCGTGAGACTGACGAATCACCACGTTATCGCCGGTTTCCTGTTTCCAGTGCGCCGCAAATGCTTTGTTGTACTGCTCGTACAGCTCACGTGTCGGGTCGTAAGACACGTTCAGTAACTGGATGTCCTTTGCCAGAACGCTGGTCGATGCCAGCAATAACGTTAAACCCACGCCCCATTTATTCATCGCCCAGCTCTCTTGTGTAGTGTTTTGATGAATGCAGCGTGCCAGAAAGCGAATCGATGGATTAAAGAATAAAAAAAGATTGGCTATAACTATGGAGAATATAGCAAGGCATAAAAAAGGGCGCGAAAGCGATCGCGCCCGATTTATCGTTGATCAGTACAGTTTTTTCGCGCAGTCCAGCCAGTCACCTTTGAACGGACGCTTCATGTTTTCGATCGCGTCGATGATGTCATGGTGAACCAGCTTTTCGTTCTGAATACCGACGCAGCGACCGCCGTGGCCCTGCAGCAGCAGTTCAATAGCGTACGCGCCCATACGGGATGCCAGGATACGGTCGTAAGGGCCTGGGGAACCGCCACGCTGGATGTGACCCAGAACGGTCGCACGGGTTTCACGTTTGGTTTCGGCTTCGATGTACTTCGCCAGCTCGTCAACGTCACAGATGTGCTCGGTGATCGCCACGATCGCGTGTTTTTTACCTTTCGCGATGCCCGCTTTGATTTCAGCGACCAGATCTTCGCGGCTGAATTCCACTTCCGGAACCACGACGAACTCACAGCCACCGGCGATAGCCGCCGCCAGGGTCAGGTCGCCGCAGTAACGGCCCATCACTTCAACGATGGAGATACGCTGGTGAGAAGAAGAGGTGTCACGCAGACGGTCAATCGCTTCCACAACGGTTCCCAGCGCGGTGAAGTAACCGATGGTGTAGTCAGTGCCTTTGATGTCGTTGTCGATGGTGCCCGGCAGGCCGATGCACGGGAAGCCCATTTCGGTCAGACGTTTTGCACCCATGTACGAACCGTCACCGCCGATAACCACCAGCGCGTCCAGGCCGCGCTTTTTCATGTTCTCGATAGCCACTTCACGGACGTGTTCGTCGCGGAATTCCGGGAAGCGCGCAGACCCGAGGAAGGTACCGCCACGGTTGATCATGTCGGACACGCTGTAGCGGTCGAGCTGAACCATACGGTCTTCATACAGACCCAGGTAACCATCATAGATACCAAAAACTTCCAGACCTTCCGTCAGCGCTGCACGGACAACCCCACGAATTGCCGCGTTCATGCCCGGCGCATCACCGCCGCTTGTCAACACACCGATTTTCTTAATCATGACTACCTCTGAACTTAGGAATGCAAAATTGAAATCTGTTGCCGGAAGAAACTTATCGACCAACGAATACTGCAAATAGTATATCAATCCCTTCCGGCTGAATTGATTCAGGTCAGACCAAATGGCGGTAATTTATACACAAAATGCTGGCCTGGCTCACTTTTTTCAACGAATTACGAAAACCCAGCGATGTCCGGGTACAACCGAGCAGGGATCCTGGTGAATAATGACGTCTGAACCAGGAAAACGCTGCAAAATCGCCTGCTCGACCTGCTCAGCAATCACGTGAGCCTGAACCAGCGGCAGGTTGTCTTCCATTTCAATATGAATCTGAATAAAGCGGGTCGGCCCTGACTGCCGCGTACGAAGATCGTGTGCACCGCTGACGCCGGGCCAGGAGGTCACGATAGAAAAAACATCTCGTTCCTGCGTCCGGAAGCGCGCGATCGAGCAGCGATTGCACCGCGTCATACCCCATCCGCAGGGCGCTATATAAAATATAGATGCCAATCCCTAACGCAAACAACGCATCGGCCCGATGCCAGCCATACCAGGCCAGACCGAGCGCAATAAGAATAGCCCCATTCATCATAACATCAGACTGATAATGAAGCATATCCGCCCGTACGGCCTGGCTTTGGGTTTTGCGAACCACCCAGCGCTGGAACGTTACCAGAACAAGTGTGCATATAAGTGCAATTACCGTGACGACCACGCCGACACCGGGATCGTTCATCGGTGAAGGCGAAAGCCAGATGCTGAATACCGGTCAAAAACAGGAACAGCGCCGAGCCGGAAATAAACATGCTTTGCGCCAGCGCGGCCAGCGACTCCGCTTTGCCGTGTCCAAAGGTGTGCTCTTCATCCGCCGGCTGCAACGAGTAACGCACCACCAGCAGGTTGGTCAGCGAGGCGGCAATATCCACCAGCGAATCCACCAGCGCCGCCAGAATACTGACCGAGCCGGTGTACCACCAGGCAAAAATTTTGATGAGCAGCAGGCCAGAGGCCATGCCGTTGCCGCAATGGCGGCCCGGCTTACCAGTCTTCCATAGGATTGATTCATAAACGCTTGCCTCGTCATGCGCTGCGCATGCCATGCTAGTATAACGGCAAGGTTACACCGTGGGGAGACGCGTGAAAGGATGAATAAACGGTTAACAAACCAGAATGCAGGGCAAAAAAACCCCCCCATCATGTGGGGGAAGACAGGGATGGTGTCTATGGCAAGGAAAACAGGGTTTACTGGTTACTACGGGTACTGCTATTGCTACTGAAAAACGTTGTTTCTGAGCTTCGCTGCATCCGTGCAACCTCACGCAGCTGGTCCATTCGCTGCTGATGTTTCTTGTTCAAAACCGCTTGCTGCTCGGGCGTTAGCAGGTGGAACATCTGGTTGCGGACCTTCGCCATCTCTACCTGGCGGGCAACCTGTTCCTGTGCCATTTTTTCGGCCTGAGCGCGCACAGCGCTTTCGTCAAAATTTTCTGCGGTGACAAGGCGATGCATTGTCTCCATTTCGCTAACATTAACAGGGGGCTGATCGTGTCGTGCCCTCTGCATCAGATCTCGCATCTGTTGACGCTGATGTTCGGTTAAACTTATGCCGTCAAACATATGGCTTTGCTGCTGTGCTGCGTCTACTGCCTGTCGTCTCCGCCCTTATGAGGCACTCGTTAATCGCCGACGTGACTGCTGCTTCAGCGGCTGGCGTAAACGCACTGAACGCCAGCGTTGAGGCCATGACGGCAGCGGTAACTTTGCGCATCACTTGCTCCCAAAATCTTTCGTGTCGCGATTCAACGAGAGACAGTCTACGATTCAGGCTGCAAACATGCGTCAGGGGGTGTAAAACAACGTAAAGTCATGGATTAGATAGCCTTGATGTCGTAATTTCTGCCTCGGAGGTATTTAAACAATGAATAAAATCCTGTTAGTTGATGATGACCGAGAGCTCACATCCCTTTTAAAGGAGTTGCTCGACATGGAAGGTTTCAACGTGCTGGTTGCCCATGATGGCGAGCAGGCGCTGAGTCTCCTTGACGACAGCATCGATCTACTTTTGCTCGACGTCATGATGCCGAAGAAAAACGGTATTGATACGCTGAAAGAGCTTCGCCAGACACACCAGACCCCCGTAATCATGCTGACCGCGCGCGGCAGCGAACTTGACCGCGTTCTCGGCCTTGAGCTGGGTGCGGATGACTATCTACCGAAGCCGTTCAACGACCGTGAACTGGTGGCCCGTATTCGCGCGATCCTGCGCCGTTCCCACTGGAGCGAGCAGCAGCAAAATACCGACAACAGCTCACCGACGCTGGAAGTGGACTCCCTGAGCCTGAATCCGGGCCGCCAGGAAGCGAGCTTTGACGGCCAAACGCTGGAGCTGACCGGCACCGAGTTCACCCTGCTGTATCTGCTGGCGCAGCATCTCGGCCAGGTGGTATCGCGTGAACATCTAAGCCAGGAAGTGCTGGGCAAACGCCTGACCCCGTTTGACCGCGCCATCGACATGCACATCTCTAACCTGCGCCGCAAGCTGCCGGAGCGTAAAGACGGTCACCCGTGGTTTAAAACCCTGCGTGGTCGCGGTTATCTGATGGTTTCCGCTTCATGATAGGAAGCTTAACCGCCCGCATCTTCGCCATCTTCTGGCTGACGCTGGCACTGGTTTTAATGCTCGTTCTGATGTTGCCAAAACTCGACTCACGCCAGATGACGGAGCTTCTCGACAGCGAGCAACGTCAGGGCGTGATGATCGAGCAGCACGTGGAAGCGGAGCTGGCAAACGATCCGCCGAACGATTTGATGTGGTGGCGCAGGCTGTTTCGCGCTATCGATAAATGGGCGCCTCCCGGACAACGCCTGCTGCTGGTGACCAGCGAAGGCCGCGTGATTGGCGCCGATCGCAATGAAATGCAGATTATCCGCAACTTTATTGGCCAGGCGGATAACGCCGATCATCCGCAGAAGAAAAAATATGGTCGGGTTGAGATGGTCGGTCCCTTCTCGGTCCGGGACGGGGAAGATAACTACCAGCTCTATCTGATTCGCCCCGCGAGCAGTTCCCAGTCCGACTTCATCAACCTGCTGTTTGACCGTCCGCTTCTGCTGCTGATTGTCACGATGCTGGTCAGTTCCCCGCTGCTGCTATGGCTGGCGTGGAGCCTGGCAAAACCGGCGCGTAAGCTGAAAAATGCCGCGGATGAAGTGGCGCAGGGCAACCTGCGGCAGCATCCTGAGCTGGAAGCCGGGCCGCAGGAGTTCCTGGCCGCCGGGACCAGTTTCAACCAGATGGTGAGCGCGCTGGATCGCATGATGACCGCCCAGCAGCGTCTGCTGTCGGATATCTCGCACGAGCTGCGCACGCCGCTCACGCGCCTGCAGCTTGGCACCGCGCTGCTGCGCCGCCGCAGCGGGGAAAGCAAAGAGCTGGAGCGTATCGAAACGGAAGCCCAGCGTCTGGACAGCATGATCAACGATCTGCTGGTGATGTCGCGCAATCAGCAGAAAAACGCGCTGGTGAGCGAAACGGTGAAAGCCAATCACCTGTGGCATGAGGTGCTGGACAACGCGGCGTTCGAAGCTGAACAGATGGGTAAATCGTTCACCGTCAACTTCCCGCCGGGCCCGTGGCCGCTGTACGGTAACCCCAACACGCTGGAAAGCGCGCTGGAGAATATCGTGCGTAACGCCCTGCGCTACTCGCACACGAAGATTGAAGTGGCGTTTTCGGTGGATAAAGACGGGATCACCGTCATTGTTGATGACGACGGTCCTGGCGTCAGCCCGGAAGATCGCGAGCAGATTTTCCGTCCGTTCTACCGTACCGACGAAGCGCGAGACCGTGAGTCCGGCGGCACGGGGCTGGGGCTGGCGATTGTAGAAACCGCCATGCAGCAGCACCGCGGCTGGGTGAAAGCCGACGACAGCCCGCTGGGCGGGCTGCGGTTAACGCTGTGGCTACCGCTGTACTCCGCCCGGCAATAATTTGCTATGCTGCGGCCCTCGTTTCCGGGGGCCTTATGCTAAACATCGTTTTATTTGAACCAGAAATTCCGCCAAATACCGGCAACATCATCCGCCTGTGCGCCAACACCGGCTTTCGCCTGCACATCATCGAGCCGATGGGCTTTACGTGGGATGACAAACGCCTGCGCCGCGCGGGGCTGGATTACCATGAATTTACCGCGGTGGTTCGCCAGCACGATTACGCCGCGTTTCTGGAAGCGGAAGAGCCACAGCGCATGTTCGCCCTGACCACCAAAGGCACGCCAGCGCACAGCGCCGTGAGCTATCAGGCGGGTGACTATCTGATGTTTGGCCCGGAAACCCGCGGCCTGCCGGCCACGATTCTGGATGCCCTGCCCGCTGAGCAGAAAATCCGTATTCCGATGATGCCGGACAGCCGCAGCATGAACCTGTCGAACGCGGTGTCGGTGGTGGTGTATGAAGCCTGGCGCCAGCTGGGTTATCCGGGCGCCATTCTCAGAGGCTAAATGCCGTCGCCATACTCAAACGTATGGTGAATGCCGTTGAAGTGCTGATCCATATCCATCGACGGTTTATCGCTGTCTGGTTTGCCGACGATGCGCGCCGGTACGCCAGCGGCGGTGGTGTGCGGCGGCACGGGCTGGAGCACCACCGAACCGGCGCCGATTTTCGCACCGCGCCCGACTTCAATATTGCCGAGGATTTTGGCTCCCGCGCCAATCATCACCCCTTCACGGATCTTCGGATGGCGATCGCCGCTGGTTTTACCGGTACCGCCCAGAGTAACCGACTGCAGAATCGAGACGTCATCTTCAATCACCGCCGTTTCACCAACCACAATGCCGGTGGCGTGGTCGAGCATGATGCCACGGCCGATCTTCGCCGCCGGGTGAATATCCACCTGGAAGGTCACCGAAACCTGGTTTTGCAGGAAGATCGCCAGCGCGCGGCGGCCCTCTTTCCACAGCCAGTGGCCAATGCGGTACGCCTGCAGGGCGTGGAAGCCCTTCAGGTAGAGCAGCGGCGTGGAGTATTTATCGACCGCCGGGTCACGCGTGCGCACGGCCTGAATATCGCAGGCGGCAGAGGCGATCATTTCCGGGTCAGCGGCGTAGGCTTCTTCCACCACTTCACGGATGGCGATAGCGGGCATGATCGGGGAAGCCAGCTTGTTGGCCAGCATGTAGCTCAGCGCGCTGCCGAGATTTTCGTGCTTGAGTAACGTCGCATGGTAAAAACTGGCCAGCATCGGCTCACAGTCGGCCAGCGCCCGGGCTTCGGCTTTGATATTATTCCAGACCAGATCCAGTTCTTCACACGGCATTGCTTACTCCAGACGATAGTATAATGACCAGCCAGTTCTGCGCTGGCTGGGTCATTCAGGTGACAATGCTTACGACTAGCTTTGGCTGCGCTCGTCCTTGCGCGCACGACCTAATAAGGTCAATGCTGCCTCGCGCGCATTTTTTCCGCAATACAATACCTGATAAATTTCCTCGGTTATTGGCATTTCGACGCCAAAACCGGTGCGCCAACGCGCGGACTTCTTTGGTATTGCGGTAGCCTTCCACCACCTGTCCAATCTTGTCCTTGCGCCTCCATCCACGCTTTCGCCCTGTCCGAGCATCATGCCGAAGCGGCGGTTGCGCGACTGGTTGTCGGTACAGGTCAGCACCAGATCGCCCAGACCCGCCATGCCCATAAAGGTGGCCGGATCGGCACCCAGCGCCGCGCCCAGACGGGACATTTCCGTCAGACCGCGGGTGATCAGCGCCGTACGCGCGTTGGCACCAAAACCAATGCCGTCGGACATCCCGGCGCCAATCGCAATCACGTTTTTCACCGCGCCGCCCAGCTGCACGCCGATAAAATCGGGGTTGCTGTAAACGCGGAAGCTTTTGCCGCAGTGCAGCAGTTGCTGAAGATCGTCGGAAAAGGCCTGCGCGTCAGTGGAGGCCAGCGAGATCGCCGTCGGCAAACCCGCCGCCAGCTCTTTGGCAAAGGTCGGGCCGGAGATGACCGCCAGCGGGATCTCATCGCCCAGCACTTCGCGCGCAACGTCCTGCAGCAGGCGTCCGGTTTCCGCTTCCAGCCCTTTCGTCGCCCAGACAATGCGTGCATCCGGGCGCATCAGCGGCTTGATCTGATGCAGCACGTCGCCAAACACATGGCTCGGCACCACCACCAGAATATTGCGGCTGGCCGCCAGCGCGGTCGCCAGATCGCTTTCCAGGTGCAGAGAGTCAGGGAACGGAACGTCCGGGAGAAACGCCACATTGCAACGGTCGCGCTGCAGCGTGCGATATGTTTTGGGGATCGTGGCCCCACAGGACCACCGGGTGGCCATTTCTTGCCAGCGTGATGGCAAGAGCGGTGCCGTAAGAGCCGGCACCGATCACAGTCATTGACGCATTAACTGTGCTCATCAGGCATCCTGATGTTGTTCGCCCTTCGCCAGCCTGCTGCTGCAGATAGTTCATGAACAGCGCATCAAAGTTAACCGGCGCAAGGTTCAGTTGCGGGAATGTACCGCGAGAAACCAGGCTGGTGATACATTCACGCGCATACGGGAACAGAATGTTCGGGCAGTATGCACCCAGGCAATGCGCCATCTGGGTGCCTTCGATACCGCCGATGGAGAAGATACCGCCCTGCTGTACTTCGCACAGGAATGCGGTTTCTTCGCCCAGAGAGGCGGTGACGGTAACACGCAGTACGACTTCATACACGTCATCCGCCAGCTGGGTGGATGCGGTATCCAGATCCAGTTTAACCTCCGGCTGCCACTCTTTCTGGAAAACGTGCGGTGCATTTGGCGCTTCGAAAGAGACATCTTTGGTGTAAATGCGCTGGATCTGGAAAGTCATTTCGGTGTTGTTTTGTTCTGACATGGAAATGAATCCTTTAAGTGAAAATTGTCCTAAAGTATCTTATGCGCGGAGCAAGGGATCGAGTCCACCACGCGCGTCGAGCGCATACAAATCGTCACAGCCGCCAATGTGCTGCGCATCAATAAAAATCTGCGGAACCGTCGTACGGCCACTACGTTGGATCATCTCTTCGCGTTTTATCGCGTCACCATCGATCGGCAATTCCTGGAACGTGACGCCTTTGCTGCTCAGCAGCGCTTTCGCACGGTGGCAGAACGGGCAGGTCGCTTTGGTGTAGATCTCAATATTGGCCATGACGGACCTCATTATTTACCGCGAACCAGAGGAAGGTTTTCGCCGCTCCAGCCGGAAATACCATCTTTCAGCACGGTTACTTTTTCGAAGCCCGCTGCGCTAAGGGTGGCTGCCGGTTCTGCGGCGCTCTGGCCGGTGGCACATACCACAATTATGGGCTGCGACTTGTGCTTTTCCAGCTCGCCGAAGCTGCCTTTTTTGATATCGGCTGCGGCGATGTTAATAGCCCCTGCAATGTGTCCTTTGCGAAAATCGTCGCGCTGACGCACATCGACCACCACCGCGTCTTCTTTGTTGATCAGGCGGGTTGCTTCACCACGGCTGATGGTTTTTACCTTAGAGAACATTCCTTTAACGGTGGTTACAATCACCAGAATAAGTAAAGCGACCCATGCCAGACTAAGGATGGGGTGATTGCTTGCAAACTGCATAATTTCTTGCATGAGGGGTAACGACTCCAGACCGGGGCTAATAAGCTAAAACAAGGGTTCTGAGTATACCTGCGCCACTTCGCATGTACAGTCGCGAAGCGGGCAGAGTTACGATTTGTGCGTCATTTTCCAAAAAAAGTGTTCTAATCGCAAAATTGAGACAATCTTTATCCCGGTAAGCTGTGGCCGACATCTTTCGTAAAGCAAAACCCGGCCGGGATAACTGGTAAGCGGCTGTTCATCGTGGAATAATTATCGACTATGAAGGGAAAAGCGACCGTTACACACACAAGGACCCGTTACAACGACCCGGCATCTCCGTTGTCATTTCGCTGGTCCGATATCTCCCTCAGCCTGCTTTGTGCGGGTGCGTTGCTGTTGCCCGTCGCCGCGCATAGCGCCGATGACAGCAAAACGCAGCTAAAGTCCATTCAGCAGGACATCGCCGAAAAAGAGAAAAGCGTTAAAGCGCAGAAGCTGCAGCGCAGTAAGCTGCTCGATCAGCTGCAGAGTCAGGAAAAAGTGATTGCCCAGGCCAGTCGCCAGCTGCGTGAAACCCGCAACAGCCTGAGCGCGCTGAACGGCGAAATCGCCCAAACCACCGCCGCGATTGCCCGGCTGGAAAAGCAGCAGGCGCAGCAGGAAAAACTGCTGGCGCAGCAGCTGGATGCCGCGTTTCGTCAGGGCCAGCACAACGGCGTGCAACTGCTGCTCGGCGGTGAAGAAGCACAGCGCAGCGAACGTATTCTGGCCTATTTTGGCTACCTCAATGCCGCCCGGCAGAAAAACATCGACGAGCTTAAGCAGACTCAGCAGGAGCTGGCGCAGCAGCGTCAGGCGCTGCAGGGCAAGCAGGAGCAGCAAAAGTCGCTGTTAGCCCAGCAGCAGACGCAACAGAACAAGCTGGAAACCGCCAGCGCCGCACGCAAGAAAACGCTGTCCGCGCTGGAGAGCGCGCTGGAGAAAGACCAGGCCGATCTGGTCGAGATGCGCCAGAACGAAAGCCGCCTGCAGGACAAAATTGCCAAAGCCGAACGTGAGGCGCGCGAACGGGCGCAACGCGAAGCGCGCGAGGCGGAAAAAGTGCGCCAGCGTCAGGCCCAGGCAAAAGCCAAAGGCTCCAGCTATTCCCCTACGCAAAGCGAGCGCGAGCTGATGGCGCGCACCGGCGGCCTTGGCCGGCCGGGCGGACAGGCCATCTGGCCAGTGCGCGGTCGCATTGAACATCGCTATGGCGAACAACTGCAGGGTGAGCTACGCTGGAAAGGGATCGTTATCGGTGCGTCTGAAGGCAGCGAAGTGAAAGCCATCGCCGATGGCCGCGTGATCCTGGCCGACTGGCTGCAGGGTTACGGGCTGGTGGTGGTGGTCGAGCACGGTAAAGGCGACATGAGTCTTTACGGCTACAACCAGAGCGCGCTGGTCAGCGTCGGCACGCAGGTGCGCGCCGGCCAACCCATCGCCCTCGTGGGCAGCAGTGGCGGTCAGGGCCGCCCGTCACTCTATTTCGAAATTCGTCGTCAGGGTCAGGCGGTCAATCCACAGCCGTGGTTGGGAAGATAAGTTTTGCTTCAGTTTCGTCGAAAGATTCGCGCCGCCCTGTGCGGGCTGTTTTTCACCTTTACCGCCCATGCGGGAAAACTGGCTATTGTGATTGATGACTTCGGTTATCGTCCGCATGATGAAAATCAGGTGCTGGCGATGCCCGCCGCCATTTCCGTGGCGGTCCTGCCCAACGCGCCTCACGCGCGCGAGATGGCGACCAAAGCCCACCAGGGCGGTCATGAGGTGCTTATTCACCTGCCGATGGCCCCGCTCAGCAAGCAGCCGCTGGAAAAAGATACCCTGCGCCCGGATATGAGCAGCGATGAGATCGAGCGCATCATCCGTGACGCCTACAACAAAGTGCCGTATGCCGTGGGCCTGAACAACCATATGGGCAGCGCGATGACCTCCAGCCTGTACGGCATGCTGAAAGTGATGCAGGCGCTGGAGCGCTACAATCTCTACTTCCTCGACAGCATGACCATTGGCAACAGCCAGGCGGTGCCGGCCGCTCAGGGGACGCGGGTTAAGGTCCTTAAGCGGCGCGTCTTCCTCGACGACTCCCAGAATGAAGCGGCGATCCGCACCCAGTTTACCCGCGCGGTGGAGCTGGCACAGCGTAACGGTTCCGCCATTGCCATTGGGCATCCGCATCCCTCCACGGTGCGGGTGCTGCAGCAGATGTTGCCCACGCTACCTGCCGATATCACGCTGGTCCGCCCCAGCCAGTTGCTCAACGAACCGCTGCGCCAGGGCGCTACGCCGCCGGCCAGCACGCCGGTGCAACCGCGTACCCCGGTATTCCGCGCGCCTGGCGTGTGTAAGCCGGGCAAGCCGCTGCCTGCCGTACCGCAGAGTCGTGCGGTGGAGGTGGTGACAGAGAGCATTACCGGCAGTTCACTCGTGCAGTCGCTTAAACAGCTATTCTGATTATCAGGCGCAGCGGGCTGCGCCTTATTTAACGCCACACCTTTTCCGCGCAAGGATATCGGAACAGATGACGTCAACCAGAAAGAAAATTCTGCTGCTGGATACCGGGCGCGAATGGGGCGGCGGCACCAACAGCATGCTGGAATTACTCAAGCGCATCGATCGCCAGCGTTTCGCTATCACCTGCTGTTTTTATCAGAATTATGCGCGTGGCAATCAGGAGACCATTGCCTCGGTATTAGACGCGATCGGCATTCCGGTGCTATTTATTGCGCAGCGCCGCCAGCCGCTCTGGGCAAAAATCACCAAAGAGTTGCTGCGCACCCTGCTGTTTTTTAACCGCGCGGTGAAAAAAAGCGCCATCGACCGCATCGATCGCCAGTGGCGCATGCAGCCTAACGCCCGCCAAATCGCGACGATTTTACGCGACGGTGGCTATGATGCGCTGTACATGAATAATCAGCCCAGCACCAACGTTGAAGGCTATCTCGCCGCTGAACAGACTCACGTGGCGTTAATTCAGCACTGCCGCATTGACCCGTTACTCAATAATGCGCTGGTCAAGATGATTAATCGGCATTGTGATGCGGTGATTGCCGTGTCACAGGGCGTACACCGCACCTTAAGCGAAAGCGGTGTTGATGCGCAGCGCTGCTTTACCGTATCCAACGCTATCGATATTCATCAGCCGCTGCCGGTGCGTGAGGCGGTGCGTCAGCGCTTTGATTATCCCGCGGATACCTTTATTTTCGGCTCCATCGGTTCCCTGATTGCGCGTAAATCCAACCACCATACTCTGGAGGCGCTGGTGCAGTTCAGCCGCGCGCATCCTGCCGCTAAATGGAAAATGGTGATCGTCGGTGCAGGGCCGGACGCGGCAGCGCTGGCGGCAGCTGGCACAAAAAGATGGGTATTGCCGGGCAGGTGATTTTTACCGGCTTTCAGAACACGCCTTTTGACTACCTCGCTACCTTCGATGCGTTTATTCTGGCCTCAGCCAGTGAAGGGCTGCCGCGCGTCGTGCTGGAAGCGATGCTGCTGAATATCCCCGTCATTGGTTCAAAGGTGACCGGCACGGCAGAATTGATCGACCACGAGGCGACCGGGTTACTGTTCCTGAGCGATGGCAATACGAAACAGCTTAGTCAGCATCTTAGCGCGCTGTGGCAGGATACTGTACTGCGTCAGCGTTTAATCGCCGCCGCCGCCGCCCGGGTGCGCGAGCGCTACAGCATTGAAAGCTATGTTAACGGTGTCGAGGCCGTTCTTGGCGCGCAATAACCAAACGAGAACAACATGTTTAAATTCCTGAATGCTCGCTACCGCCACATCACCGGGCGACATAACATTCCGTACGCCACGCTTCCGGTTGCGCGGGATCACAATTGCCGTCGGTTCCATCGTGATCCCGTGTACGGGCGCGGATTTCGTTGAAGAAGCGTTGTTGTCAGCGACATTTGCAGAACGTTACGCCACCGACGTCAGCGAAATTGTTATCGTCAGCGATCAGCCTGAATCCGCTTTCGGCGAACTCCCGCCAAAGACCCGCGTCGTCACGCTTACCCTTCCGGTACGCGAGGAAAGTTACCGCTATAAGCAGATCTACCTCAGCCGTCTGGTGAAGCTGAACGCCCCGTTACAGGCGCGCGGTGAAGGCGTATTGATGATCGATTCCGATCTCAACCTGCTGAAAATGCCGGAAATTAACATGGCCGATATGCACATCTACTCCAGCTTCCGTCAGGGCAAAATGATTGCCAAGCTGGACGGTGCGCCAGCGGAGAAAGTGCCGGCGTATTACAAAGAGACGGTGCGCCCGTATCTGGTCGATCACGTTAACGGCGCGTTTCTTGCGGCCACCAAAAAGACCTGGCGCCGTATCTGCCCGCTGTGGCTGACGCTGTTCCAGGATACCTGGGAACTGATGGACGACACGCAGCCGCCAACCGATCAGCTGCCGCTCGCCGCGCTGCTGGACATGCTGGATTTAAAAACGGTTAATCTGGGCGACTGGATGAACTGGCCGGTGTCCAAGAAGATCGGCGGACAGGAAGCTGTTGTGCCGAAAGAGGTGATTGGCGCGCACGGTGGTTTCCCACTTTCCGAATGGCAAAAGTATCTTGAATCGCCAGATAATAAGCTGTTATTCAAAGGGCAGGACTACACCCGCAAGGTGCGTTACCTGACGGACGAAGAGAAAAAGAATCAGTAAAAAAGGGCCGCTGGCCCCTTTTTGATTGTTTAATCCCAGCTCAGGATCACTTTCCCTGACTGGCCGGAACGCATCGCGTCAAAGCCCTGCTGGAACTCGTCGATGGAGAAACGGTGCGTAATAATCGGTGACAGATCCAGACCGGACTGAATCAGCGCCGCCATCTTGTACCAGGTTTCAAACATCTCACGGCCATAGATGCCTTTGATGAACAGCCCCTTGAAGATGACTTTGTTCCAGTCGATGGACATATCCGACGGCGGAATACCCAGCATCGCGATACGCCCGCCGTGGTTCATGGTATCCAGCATGGTGCGGAACGCCGGTGGCGCGCCGGACATCTCCAGACCCACATCAAAGCCTTCGGTCATGCCCAGCTCTTCCATCACGTCGGTCAGGCTCTCTTTAGAGACGTCCACCGCGCGGGTAACGCCCATTTTACGCGCCAGCGACAGGCGGTATTCGTTCACGTCGGTGATCACCACGTTGCGCGCGCCCACGTGCTTCGCCACGGCTGCCGCCATGATGCCGATCGGGCCCGCGCCGGAGACCAGCACGTCTTCGCCCACCAGATCGAAGGAGAGCGCGGTATGCACCGCGTTGCCGAACGGATCGAAGATAGAGGCCAGATCGTCAGAGATATTGTCCGGGATTTTGAACGCGTTAAACGCCGGGATCACCAGATATTCCGCGAAGCAGCCCGGACGGTTTACGCCCACGCCGATGGTGTTACGGCACAGGTGCGTACGCCCACCGCGGCAGTTACGGCAGTGGCCGCAGGTAATATGACCTTCACCGGAGACGCGATCGCCAATCTTGAAGCCTTTCACTTCCTGACCGATGCCCACCACTTCGCCGACATATTCGTGGCCGACAACCATCGGCACCGGAATGGTTTTTTGCGACCACTGGTCCCAGTTGTAGATATGAACGTCAGTGCCGCAGATGGCGGTTTTACGAATTTTGATCAGCAGATCGTTATGACCGACTTCCGGCTCCGGCACGTCGGTCATCCAAATCCCTTCTTCCGCTTTCAGTTTGGATAACGCTTTCATCACACGTCCTCAGGCAATTACGCCCAGCTGTTTACCGATGCGGGTAAAGGCTTCCACCGCACGTTCAATTTGTTCAGGCGCTGTGCGCCGCAGACATCTGGGTGCGGATACGCGCCTGGCCTTTTGGCACCACCGGGAAGAAGAACCCGGTGACGTAAATGCCTTCTTTCTGCAGCTCGCGGGCAAACTTCTGCGCCACGACCGCATCGCCCAGCATCACCGGGATAATGGCGTGATCGGCACCGGCCAGGGTAAAGCCTGCAGCGCTCATTTTTTCGCGGAACAGGCGGGCGTTGGCCCACAGGCGGTCGCGCAGCTCGGCGCCGGACTCCACCATCTCCAGCACTTTGATGGAGGCGGCAACAATCGCCGGTGCCAGCGAGTTGGAGAACAGATACGGGCGGGAGCGCTGACGCAGCCACTCAACCACCTCTTTGCGCGCGGCGGTAACCGCCGGACGCGCCGCCCAGCGCTTTGCCCAGCGTACCGGTGATGATGTCCACGCGGCCCATCACGTCGCAGTATTCGTGGGAACCACGACCGTTTTCGCCGACAAAGCCGACCGCGTGAGAGTCATCGACCATCACCAGCGCGTCATATTTATCCGCCAGGTCGCACACGCCCTTCAGGTTGGCGATCACGCCGTCCATCGAGAACACGCCGTCGGTGGCGATCAGCACATGGCGAGCGCCCGCTTCACGGGCCTCTTTCAGGCGCGCTTCCAGCTCAACCATGTCGTTGTTGGCGTAGCGGAAGCGCTTCGCTTTGCACAGACGCACGCCGTCGATGATGGAGGCGTGGTTCAGGGCATCGGAGATAATGGCATCTTCTGCGCCGAGCAGGGTCTCAAACAGCCCGCCGTTGGCGTCGAAGCAGGAGGAGTACAGAATCGCGTCTTCCATTCCGAGGAAGCTCGCCAGCTTTTGCTCAAGCTGCTTGTGGCTGTCCTGCGTACCGCAGATAAAACGTACGGAGGCCATGCCGAAACCGTGGGTATCCATGCCGTTTTTCGCCGCGGCAATCAGCTCAGGGTGATTCGCAAGACCTAAGTAATTGTTCGCACAAAAGTTGATCACATGGCTGCCGTCGGCAACGGTGATGTCCGCCTGCTGGGCAGACGTGATAATACGCTCTTCCTTGAACAACCCTTCCGCACGTGCGGTGTCGAGGTCGCTGTTTAACTGTTTGTAAAAATCACCACGCATTGCAATTCTCCAGACTCGGCAAATTTCGGCACATATTACCCAAACCTATAGTTCATGACGAGATGACGCAGTATCTCTTCTCGTTTTTGCAGCATAAATCACGTGTAACCCTGCTGCATATCGGTGAATGGCTGAAGGGTCGCCATACTAATGATATGATATGAATATTAGCGTCCGGGATTGTCCCCGGGCTCCACACTTCAAAGGTTACAGTTATGATCATCGTTACCGGCGGCGCGGGCTTTATCGGCAGCAATATTGTTAAGGCTCTCAATGACAAAGGCATCACCGACATCCTGGTGGTTGACAACCTGAAAGACGGCACCAAGTTCGTCAACCTGGTGGATCTGAACATCGCTGACTACATGGATAAAGAAGACTTCCTTATCCAGATTATGGCAGGTGAAGAGTTCGGCGAGATCGAAGCCATCTTCCACGAAGGTGCGTGCTCCTCCACCACCGAGTGGGACGGCAAGTACATGATGGACAACAACTATCAGTACTCCAAAGAGCTTCTGCACTACTGCCTGGAGCGTGAAATTCCGTTCCTGTATGCCTCCTCGGCGGCAACCTATGGCGGTCGTACCTCGGACTTCATCGAGTCCCGCGAGTACGAGCAGCCGCTGAACGTCTACGGCTACTCCAAGTTCCTCTTCGACGAGTACGTGCGTCAGATCCTGCCTGAAGCGAACTCCCAGATCGTCGGCTTCCGCTACTTCAACGTCTACGGACCGCGCGAAGGCCACAAAGGCAGCATGGCGAGCGTGGCGTTCCACCTGAATACCCAGCTGAACAACGGCGAAAGCCCGAAACTGTTCGAAGGCAGCGACGGCTTTAAGCGCGACTTCGTCTACGTGGGCGACGTGGCCGCCGTGAATCTGTGGTTCTGGGAAAACGGCGTTTCCGGCATCTTCAACCTGCGGCACTGGCCGCGCGGAATCCTTCCAGGCGGTGGCTGATGCGACGCTGGCGTACCACAAGAAAGGCAGCATCGAGTACATTCCGTTCCCGGACAAACTGAAAGGCCGCTACCAGGCGTTCACGCAGGCGGATCTGACCAACCTGCGCGCCGCGGGCTATGACAAGCCGTTCAAAACCGTTGCCGAAGGCGTAACGGAATATATGGCCTGGCTGAACCGCGACGCATAAGTATGAAAATTCTGGTGATCGGCCCGTCATGGGTGGGCGACATGATGATGTCGCAAAGTCTCTATCGCACGCTCAAGGCGCGTTATCCCCAGGCGATAATCGACGTGATGGCACCCGCGTGGTGCCGTCCGCTGCTATCACGCATGCCGGAAGTGAACGAGGCGATCCCGATGCCGCTCGGCCACGGGGCGCTGGAAATTGGCGAGCGCCGCAAACTGGGCCACAGCCTGCGGGAAAAGCGCTACGATCGCGCGTACGTGCTGCCAAACTCCTTTAAATCCGCGCTGGTGCCCTTCTTTGCCGGCATCCCACACCGTACCGGCTGGCGCGGTGAAATGCGCTACGGCCTGCTGAACGACGCGCGGGTGCTGGATAAAGCGGCCTGGCCGCTGATGGTGGAGCGCTACGTGGCGCTGGCCTACGACAAAGGCGTGATGCGCAGCGCGAAAGAACCTGCCGCAGCCGCTGCTGTGGCCGCAGCTGCAGGTCAACGACGGGGAAAAATCCCACGACCTGCAACGCGTTTGGCATTTCGTCTGAACGCCCGATGATTGGCTTCTGCCCCGGCGCCGAATTTGGTCCGGCAAAGCGCTGGCCGCACTATCACTATGCCGAACTGGCAAAACAGCTGATTGACGAAGGCTACCAGGTGGTGCTGTTCGGCTCGGCGAAAGACCACGAAGCGGGCAACGAGATCCTCGCCACGCTGAGCAATGAACAACAGGCCTGGTGCCGCAACCTGGCAGGGGAAACGCAGCTGGAACAGGCGGTTATCCTGATTGCCGCCTGTAAAGCGGTGGTCACCAACGACTCCGGCCTGATGCACGTCGCCGCCGCGCTCAACCGTCCGCTGGTGGCGCTGTATGGCCCAAGCAGCCCGGACTTCACGCCGCCGCTGTCGCATAAAGCGCGCGTCATCCGCCTGATCACCGGCTACCACAAAGTGCGCAAAGGCGATGCCGCAGAAGGCTATCATCAGAGCCTGATCGATATTCACCCCGCAGCGCGTTCTCGAAGAACTCAACGAACTGCTGTTGAGCGAAGAAGGATAACGGATGCGGGTATTGATCGTTAAAACCTCCTCAATGGGCGATGTGCTGCATACGCTGCCGTCGCTGACGGACGCCATGCGGGCCATTCCCGGCATCCGTTTTGACTGGGTGGTGGAAGAGGGCTTCGCGCAGATCCCCACCTGGCATGAAGCCGTTGACCGCGTGATCCCGGTGGCGATTCGCCGCTGGCGCAAAGCGTGGTTCTCCGCGCCGATTAAAGCAGCGCGAAAAGCCGCCGTGCAAAGCCTTCAAACGCGAGCGGTGCAGGCCACGTCAGCGTACGACGCCATCATTGACGCGCAGGGGCTGGTGAAAAGCGCCGCGCTGGTGACGCGTCTGGCGCACGGCGTAAAGCACGGTCATGGACTGGCACAGCGCCCGCGAACCGCTGGCGAGCCTGTTCTATAACCGCCGCCACCACATCGCAAAACAGCAGCACGCCGTGGAACGCACCCGCGAGCTGTTCGCAAAAAGCCTCGGCTATGCGAAACCGGAAACCCAGGGCGACTATGCCATTGCACAGCATTTTTTGCGCAATACAGACCCCTGGATAGCCAGCCTTATCTTGTCTTCCTGCATGCCACAACGCGCGACGATAAGCACTGGCCGGAAACGCACTGGCGAAGGCTGATTGAACTAATGCAACCCTCCGGCATCCATATTAAACTCCCGTGGGGCGCTGAACATGAGCGGCAGCGTGCGGAGCGTCTGGCAGCAGGGTTTACTCACGTAGAGGTTTTGCCCAAACTCACGCTGGCGCAGGTGGCCGCAGAGCTGGCGGGCGCTAACGCCGTTGTTTCCGTGGATACGGGTTTAAGCCATCTAACCGCGGCGCTGGATCGTCCCAACATCACGCTTTTTGGCCCGACCGATCCGGGCCTGATTGGTGGCTACGGCAAAAATCAGCATGCGTTACGGCCCGCTCAGGGCAGCAGCATGGCAGACATTCAGCCTGACGACGTGATGGCCATGCTGGCTGAGATCGCGCTGTAACGCGATTGGGCGGCTTAGCGCTGCTGTTGCTTCATCTGGGCAAATTCCGTGAGCGTCATGCCCTGCGTCCTGGTCGCCAGCCAGCTGAACAGGCCTTCCAGATCGTCATACAGGCGTTCAATATCAGCCTCCGTTTTAAACGTGGGGCTGCCATCTGGCATAAACTCGGATGAATGCAGCATGAACTCCACATAGTCGTTGCCCTGTGCGAGCGTCTGTTCTGCCACCTGTTTCATCTGGGCCAGATTTCCCCCCACCGGACGCAGCCAGTTCACTGAAGGTCCACGCTGCCTGCCGCGGATGCCATTCCACACTTGTTTGAGCTGATTGGTGAACGCGCCATAGCGATACTGAATGCTCATTGGCAGTTCCAGCAGCGGGCTGTCTCCCGGCCTGGAAATATCCTGTTCATCAAGGAAATAAGCGCGATCGGGGAAATGGCTGTAATCCGTTCCGCCCTGTCCCTGCGGTGCACCCTGCGCATTACGCCAGCTCACGCGCGGCGTAACCGAGCAGTCAACCAGATAGCCCTGATCGATCAGGGCGCGGGCGTACACTTCATTAAATGCCCAGCGGCCAGCGCGGTGGCTGGTCATTTTACGCTGAAAAGCGTTCTCCAGCAGATCGGTCATAAAGGCGACTTTATCGCGCAGGACGTTTTCCGGATATTCGATCAGATAAGGTTGGTAACGCCACTCATCGTCGGTCAGCGCATATTCAGGTGGACTGTACCAGGCATGTAAATGCATACCGATTTCGCCCTGACCGCGCGCCAGCAGATCGCGCCCGAACTCGACATAAGCCGGGTCACTGGCCATCTCATAGTTGGTCAGCCAGGTCGGTTTAAAAGCGTATTTCTCACACAGCGCCTGGAAGCGCGGTAAAAACCGGACGTTATGGGTAGTGACCTTGCCGCTGCGATTGCGCCACAGGTTATCCCCTTCGGTATCAAGGGTAATTAAAAAGGCAGGTTTTTCCATAACTTATCCGGTGAATTACAGTGTTATAATCGCTATGGTACGCAACGCTCCTGACGGGCGCAAACTTTTCCCATGCGGGTTCAGGGGGAAGTCGATAGCGGTATAAGATTAGTTAAACTAGAATAATTTAAACTCTTCACTGGCCTGAATTTTAGCAATTAACCGAGCGCACGTTCGTGTAAAATTACCTGGCCATAAAAATAATTAATTGAATTTTCTTATATTAAGTCCTGATAGCACCGGGAATGATAGCAGCTAAGTCTTTACAGCAGACTGGCATGTAGGGGTAAAAAATTTTGTCGAAACGCATTTTAATGGTGATTGATGGCCTGCCGGGCGGCGGCGCCGAAAAAGTCGTACTGACTCTGGCGGGGGGCTTCCTCAGTCAGGGACACCAGGTTTCGATTTTCTCATTGCGGAAGGTATGTGATTACCCAATTCCGGCTGGCGTGGATTACCAGGTGATTCTTGATCGCTGTAACCACCCGTGGCGCAAGCTGACAGAAACATGGCGCCGCGCGCGCCTGCTGGATCGTGCGGTGCGCGACAGTGAAGCGCGGCACGGCAAATTTGATCTGATCCTCTCTCATCTGCATAAAACTGACCGCATTGTCAGGCAAACGCCTGCGCTCGATGGAGACAGAACCTGGTTTTGTCTGCACGGCGTGTTTTCTGCTTCGTATCTGGCACGTAAAACCGGCTTCTCGCTGTGGCTGAAGCGTCTGAAAATCCGTCACGTTTATCAGGATCGCCAAATCGTCGGGGTTTCGCAGTACGTCATCGACGATATGGTGCAAAACATTGGCGTACAGCCCCGCCAGGCCAAAGTGATCGCTAATCCTTTCGATTTTGACAGCCTCGCCCGACTGGCGGCTGAACCCTGCCCGTTAGCCGGCACCGATTTCCTGGTGCATGTGGGACGCTTCCATGAAACCAAACGCCATGACCGCCTGCTCGAAGCCTATGCCCTGAGTGGCATCACCGCGCCGCTGGTTTTGCTGGGACAGGGAAGCGAAAAAATAACGCAAAAATTGCGTGAGCAGGCGCAGAATTCAGGCATTGCGGAGCGCGTGCGCTTCGAAGGTTTTCAGCGCAATCCTTATCCCTGGATACGGCACGCGCGCCTGCTGGTGGTCAGCTCCGACAGTGAAGGTTTTGGTAATGTGCTGGTCGAAGCCCTGAGCTGCGGCACCCCGGTGGTCAGTACGCGCTGTCCGGGCGGTCCTGTTTCGATCCTCACCGGCGAACTGTCACGCGGTCTGGCAGAGATGAATGCAACATCGCTGGCAGAAAAAATGCGAGAAATTTATACAACTCCCCCCAGGTTGCAACATCTGGACTTAAGCATTTATAGTTTGAGCGTTGTTTGCCAGCAATACCTGCAGCTTATTCAGGTGGCGGAGACGTCATTTTCAACCACGCAGCACGTTTCAGGTTAACAGGTCCCCCATGACGGTGTGACCGAATCATGGGGATGACTACTTGACGTACGTACTACTGTTTATTCTTTTTTCGCCGGTCAAATGGGTGATGAAGTTTGTCCATGGCCGCACCGGTAAAAACCTGGTGATACAAACCGCTAAAATCGGCGACTATATTAATATCACGCCGTTATTATCCCACCTGGGAAAAAGCGATGCCCTGCTGAGCTATAGTGTCGCCCCGCTGGCTGAACGTGACGCCACGCTGGAGCACATCTGGTATATCGAAGATCATCGCTCCGGTTTGATGAAAAAAATAAAACTGGTGTGGCAGCTGCTCAATCGCTACGACAATATTTATTTGCTGCATCCCACCAATCTCAATTTATTTATTGCCGCCTGCTGCAATGCCAGCAACAAACAATTTCTTTCCAGCTATCGGCGCAAAGGCTATCAGGGCCTGTTTTATTTAACGGCCAGCGGCGTGGTTTATCACGAGAAAAATACCTTAACGCTGGAAAATTACCTGAAACTGGCCGATCGCTCTTTTACCAAAGAGAGTTATCCCAAACATGCCACCCTGCCACTGTGGCAACCGGAAACGCTGCCCGCGGAAATTACGCAGGCGCCGGGCATCCGTATTGGTATTAGCGTAACGGCAGGAAATCAGGCCAAAACCATTCCGCCGTTAATCTGGTGTCGGCTTTTCGATCACCTGAGCAATCTCCCCTGCACTTTTTTTGCTTTCGGCGCACCGAATGAACAATCACGCGTTCAGGAGTTGTTTAAAGTTGCCGGTCAGCGAAACAATCTGGTGAGTCTGGTAGGTAAAATTCCGCTCGAGGCGCTGCCTGCCGCCATTAACGAGATGGATTTCTATATCGCCTCGGATTCCGGCAATGTGTATATTGCCGACGCGCAACAGGTACCGGTGATTTTAATTTATGGTCCCTGCTGCGTAGAGGAGCAAAGGCCGCTGGGTGACGTGCTCTTAATTGGCCCGAACCACATCGCGCCCTCTTCGTTTGTGTTCGCTGCGCAATACAAATTTGCCCATCCGGTTGAACAGCTGTTCGAGCTGGATGAACGCAAGCTAAATGATATCCATGATTTTATCCGCACCCGGCAGCAGCAGCGCCTGGCGCGACGGAACAACGAAGAACATGACAGCGCAGCCCGATAACTCATCCCCGCTACTCAGTCTCATTATCCCGATGTTTAACGCTGGTGCTGATTTTACTGGCTGTATCAATGCATTGCTGGCGCAAACCCTGACGTCGCTGGAGATCATCATTGTTGACGATGGCTCCACCGACGGTTCCGGCGAGCGCGCCGACGCGCTGGCGCAGCAGTACCAGCATATTCAGGTGATTCATCAGCCGAACGGTGGCGTGTCGCGTGCGCGTAATGCCGGGCTGGCCGTGGCGCGGGGTAAATACGTCAGCTTTCCCGACGCCGACGACACCATGGACCCGGCGATGTACCAGACGCTGGTCGACATGGCGGAGCGCGATCGGCTGGACGCTGCGCAGTGCAACGCCGAGTGGTTTTTCAAGGCCAGCCAGACAATTAAGCCGATGATTCCGCGGGATCGCCTCACCAGCACCGGCGTATTAAGCGGGCCGGAGTGGCTCAACAAGGCGCTGAAAACCCGGCGTTACCTGCACGTCGTGTGGCTCGGTATCTACCGCCGTGAGCTGATCGAACAGCTTAATCTGCAGTTTGAACCCGGTCTGCATCATCAGGACATCCCGTGGACCACTGAGTTCATGCTCAACGTACAGCGCGTGCGCTACACCGATCGGGTGCTGTATCGCTACTACATGCACGATGCGTCGATCAGCAACCGCAAGCGCACCGGCCAGCACAACGTCGACTATCAGCGTCACTACCTGAAAATCGCGCGCATGCTGGAAGAGATTAATACGCGCTATCGTCACAAGGTGAAGATTTACCCGAGCTTCCACGCGCAGATTACCCGCGAAGCGCTCAGCGTGTGCCACGCTATCCGGCGCGAACCGGACGCCGCAGCGCGCCAGGCAATGATCGCCGATCTGTTTAGCAGCCAGACGCACAAACGCATGCTGCGCAATGCGCGCGGCGCGCGTCAGTGGTATCAGCTGCTGCTGTGGCTGAGCCGCATTTATCGCTGGCGCAATAAATAAGCGCCCGCCGCGGCTTTAACCCCTCCAGGGTTTGCCCTACAATCAGCTCACTGAATTTTGAGATGATTTGAGTATGGCAAGCCCGATTCCAGCCCACTTTACACCGCAAAATATTTTGCTGATAAAGCTGCGTCATCATGGCGATATGCTGCTGACCACGCCTGCCATCAATGCGCTGCGCCAGCGCTATCCGCAGGCCAACATTGATGTGCTGCTGTATAAAGAGACGCGCCCGATGCTGGAAGCGCATCCGGCGATCCGTCAGCTGCATATCATCGATCGCAACTGGAAAAAGGAAGGCGGCTGGCAGAAGTTTCGCCATGAGGTCGCGCTGGTGCGGTCGGTGCGCGCCTGCCATTACGATGTGGTGATTAATCTGGCCGACCAGTGGCGCAGCGCCATTATTACCGGCCTGTCCGGTGCCCCGGTGCGCATTGGCTTTGCGTACCGCAAGCGCGACAACGCGTTCTGGCGCTGGTGCCATAACCAGCTGGTTTCCACCGACCGTCACCATCAGCTGCACACCGTGGAACAAAACATGACGGCGCTGCAGCCGCTCGGCATTCCCACCGCCGGGGCGACAGCCTCCATGCATTTCAGCACCGCCGACCAGCAAAAAGTGCAGGATGTCCTCGCTCAGCAGTCGATTACCGGCCCGTTTGTGGTGCTGCAGCCCACCTCGCGCTGGGTTTTTAAGTGCTGGGAAGATGAAAAGGTGGCGCAGCTGATTGATGCGCTGGCCGCTGATGGTCGCAGCGTGGTGCTGACCGCCGCGCCCGATCAGAAAGAGCTGGCGATGATCGCCCATATCCAGTCGCTGTGCCGCACGCCGAACGTGGTGTCGCTGGCGGGCCAGCTCTCGCTGCCGCAGCTGGCGGCGCTGATCGACGCCGCACAGCTGTTTATTGGCGTCGATTCCGCACCGATGCACATGGCTGCGGCGCTGCAGACGCCGTGCCTGGCGCTGTTCGGCCCGACCAAGCTGCAGCACTGGCGCCCGTGGGGCGACAATAACCGCGTTATCTGGGCGGGCGACTATGCGCCGCTGCCGTCACCGGATTCGATCAATACCAATACCGAGCAGCGCTATCTGTCTGCCATCCCGGTTGAGGATGTGCTTGCCGCCGCCAGGAGCCTTTTGCATGACTAAGTTACGGCTGGCGATTGTCCGGCAGAAATACCGGCCGGACGGCGGTGCCGAGCGCTTTATCTCACGTGCGCTGGAAGCGCTGGACGGCGAGCAGCTCGATCTCAACATTATTACCCGCAGCTGGCAGGGCACGCCGAACCCGGCCTGGCACCTGCACATCTGCAATCCGGCAAAATTCGGCCGCATTTCGCGTGAACGCGGCTTTGCCCGCGCGGCGCGCGCCTGCTGGGAGCGGGAAAAGTTCGATATCGTACAGAGCCACGAGCGCATCGCTGGCTGCGATATTTTCCGCGCCGGCGACGGTGTGCATCGCGTATGGCTGGAGCAGCGCGCGCGCATTGTTTCGCCGTGGCAGCGGCTGAGCGCCAGCCTGAGCCCGTACCATCGCTATGTGCTGCAGGCGGAAGCGGAGATGTTCAACGCGCCCTCGCTGAAAGCGGTAATCTGTAATTCACACATGGTGAAGCAGGATATTTTGCGTCACTTCGCGCTGGACGCCAGCAAAATCCATGTGATTCACAACGCC
The DNA here is from genome assembly GCA_039593635.1 of Enterobacterales bacterium. Taxonomy (GTDB): domain Bacteria; phylum Pseudomonadota; class Gammaproteobacteria; order Enterobacterales; family Enterobacteriaceae; genus Enterobacter. Next base: position 87,275 of record JBCNOW010000015.1, on the reverse strand, counting down.
ATTGATAGCCAGCGTTTTCAGCCTGCCAGCGATACGCTGCGTCACGCCGCGCGTCAGCGACTCAACCTGCCGCAGGACGCCACGGTGATGATCTACGTCGGCTCCGGCTTCGAACGCAAAGGGCTAAAGGCCGCTATCGAAGCGGTCGCTAATAGCGATCGCTACCTGGTGGTGGTCGGCCAGGACAAACAGCTGGCGCGCTATCAGCAGCTGGCGAACCAGCTTAACTGTCTTGACCGCCTGCGCTTTGCGGGCGTGCAGCAGGACGTTCAGCCGTTTTATCACGCCGCCGATGCGCTGCTGTTGCCAACCCTGTACGATCCGTTCCCCAATGTGGTGCTGGAGGCGATGGCCTGCGGGCTGGCAATCATTACCAGCACCGGCTGCGGCGGCGCAGAATTTATCACCAACGGTGAACAGGGTTTTGTCTGCGATGCGTTGGATATCAAAGCGTTAAACGAAGCGGTAATCGCAACGCCCGCACTTTCGCTCAATCCGGCGCTGGGCGAAGCCGCACGTCGCAAAATTGAACCTTATGGTCCGCAAAGACTGGCGCAGGCGCTGACTTCGCTTTATCAGCACGTCCTGCAAACCCGTTGACGAAGTGGTATGAGCAGGCGGTCAGTTTCTGTTAACATGCCGCCTTTCCTGTGTTTTTTGACGCGAACTGGTCGTAACCTTAACTATGACGACTCTCTATACCGCCCTGCTCTATATCATTCAGCCACTGGTGTGGCTGAGACTGTTGCTTCGTAGCCGTAAAGCGCCTGCGTATCGTAAACGCTGGGCTGAACGCTATGGCTTCTGCCGCAATAAAGTCGCGCCGGACGGTATTTTGCTGCATTCCGTTTCTGTTGGTGAAACGCTGGCGGCGATCCCGCTGGTTCGCGCCCTGCGCCATCGCTACCCGTCACTGCCGATCACCGTCACCACCATGACGCCAACCGGCTCGGAGCGCGCGATGTCCGCGTTTGGTAAAGACGTTCATCACGTCTATCTGCCTTACGATCTGCCCTGCGCCATGAACCGTTTCCTGAATACCGTTCGCCCGAAGCTGGTGATCGTGATGGAAACCGAGCTGTGGCCGAACATGATTTCCGCCCTTCTGCATCGCCCGTAAAATTCCGCTGGTGATTGCCAACGCGCGCCTGTCAGAGCGCTCGGCGAAAGGCTACGGCAAGCTGGGCAAATTTATGCGCCGCCTGCTGAGCAAAATCACGCTGATTGCCGCGCAGAACGAAGAAGATGCGGCACGCTTTATCTGCGCTGGGCCTGAAACGCAACCAGCTTGCCGTGACCGGCAGCCTGAAATTCGATATTTCCGTTACGCCTGAACTGGCCGCCCGCGCCATCACGCTGCGCCGCCAGTGGGCGCCGCGCCGTCAGGTCTGGATTGCCACCAGTACGCATGAGGGTGAAGAGGCCATCATCCTGCAGGCGCACCGCAAGCTGCTGGAAAACTTCCCCGATTTACTGCTGATCCTGGTGCCTCGCCATCCGGAACGTTTTAAAGATGCCCGCGAAATGGTGCAAAAAGGCGGCTTCAGCTTCACCCTGCGCAGCAGCGGCGAGATCCCTTCCGGCAGCACCCAGGTGGTGATTGGCGATACCATGGGCGAACTGATGCTGCTGTACGGCATTGCTGACCTCGCCTTTGTCGGCGGCAGCCTGGTGGAGCGCGGCGGCCATAACCCGCTGGAGCCCGCTGCCCATGCCATTCCTGTGCTGATGGGGCCACACACCTTTAACTTCAAAGATATCTGCGCAAAATTGCAGCAGGCCGATGGGTTAATTACCGTGACCGATGCGGATTCGGTGGTCAAAGAGGTATCGACCCTGCTGACGGACGAAGATTACCGCCTGTGGTACGGTCGCCACGCCGTCGAAGTGCTGCACCAGAATCAGGGCGCACTGCACCCGTCTGCTGCAGCTTCTGCAACCTTATCTGCCTCAGCGGAGCCACTAATGTCAACGCGTCTGTCGGTCGTGATGATCGCCAAAAACGCCGCCGACCTGCTTCCGGATTGCCTGGCGTCCGTCGCCTGGGCTGACGAAATCGTCCTGCTGGACTCCGGCAGCAGCGATGCGACCATCGAGGTGGCACGCGCGCACGGTGCACAGGTCTATCAGGCATACCGACTGGCAAGGCTATGGCATCCAGCGCCAGCGCGCGCAGGGGTATGCCACCGGTGATTATGTTTCTGATGCTCGATACCGACGAACGCATCACGCCGGAGCTGCGGCAAGCCATTCAGGCGGTGCTGTCCTCGCCCAAGCCTGGCACGGTATACAGCATCGCCCGCCGCAACTACTTCCTCGGCCGCTTTATGCGCCACAGCGGCTGGTATCCTGACCGCGTGATGCGCCTCTACGAGCGCGAGCGCTATCAGTACAACGACAATCTGGTCCATGAATCCCTGGAGACGCGACAGCGCCCAGGTCATCCCCCTGACGGGCGATTTGCTGCACCTGACCTGCCGTGATTTCGCCAGCTTCCAGCGAAAGCAGCTCAACTATGCCACCGCATGGGCGCAGGAGCGTCATCAGCGCGGCAAGAAAGCCACGCTGCCGGGCATCTTCACCCACACGCTGGGCGCGTTTCTGAAAACGCTGCTGCTGCGTGGCGGCGTGCTGGACGGTAAACAGGGCTGGTTACTGGCGGTGGTGAATGCCCAGTATACTTTCAACAAATACACCGAGCTGTGGGCGCTCTGCCGCGGCTACTCAGAGAAAACGAGAGCCAGCGTACATGAGCACAAAAGCGATTTATCCGGGTACCTTCGATCCGATCACCAACGGTCATCTTGATATCATCACCCGTGCGGCGTGCATGTTCGACAAGGTGATCTGGCCATTGCCGCCAGCCCCAGCAAAAAGCCGATGTTTGACCTCAACGAGCGCGTCGAGCTGGCGCCGATGCCAGGTTACGGCCCATTTGCCGAATGTTGAGGTGGTGGGCTTCAGCGATCTGATGGCGAACTTTGCCCGCGCGCAGCAGGCAAATATTCTGATCCGCGGCCTGCGCGCGGTGGCAGACTTCGAGTATGAGATGCAGCTGGCGCACATGAACCGCCATCTGATGCCGGAGCTGGAAAGCGTGTTTCTGATGCCATCCAAAGAGTGGTCGTTTATCTCGTCCACGCTGGTGAAAGAGGTGGCGCGCCATCACGGGGACGTTACCCATTTCCTGCCGGATAACGTCCACCAGGCGTTGATGGACAAGCTAAAGTAGCGCTATTTCTGGCACTGACGGCAGTAGAACGTGGCTCGCTGGGCGTGCTTTGCGGCAGCGATCGGCGTACCGCAGACCCGACACGGCTCGCCTTTGCGGCCATACACCTGCAGCTCCTGGGCAAAATAGCCCGGTTTACCGTCGCTTTGCAGGAAGTCCTTCAGCGTGGTTCCGCCCTGCTCAATCGAGCGCAGCAGTACGGCTTTAATGACCCGCAAACCAGCAGCTCACACTCCTGCGCCGACAGCGATGAGAGGCCAGCCGATCGGGATGGATCCCGGCGGCAAACAGCGATTCGCTGGCGTAGATATTCCCCACGCCGACCACCAGCTTGTTATCCATCAGCCAGGGCTTGATCGCCGTGCTTTTTCTTCGCGCACTTCTCTTTCAGGTAGTCCGCGTTGAACGCGTCTGAAAGCGGCTCAGGGCCAAGATGCGCCAGCACGTTGTGTCCTTCCAGCTCTTTGGTCCACAGCCACGCGCCAAAACGCCGGGGATCGGTATAACGCAGCACTTTGCCGTTGCTCATCACCAGATCGACGTGGTCGTGCTTTTCAGCCGGCAGTTCTTCGGGCAGGATGCGCAGGCTGCCGGACATGCCCAGATGGATGATGATCCAGCCGTCCGGCAGCTCCAGCAGCAGATATTTCGCGCGGCGCTGCACGCTGAGGACCGGTTTATCGCTCAGCGCGTGGATCTCATCGGAAACCGGCCAGCGCAGACGCCCATTGCGAACGACAGCATGAAGAATGGTCGCGCCGACCAGATGCGGCTCAATACCGCGACGGCTGGTTTCTACCTCAGGTAATTCAGGCATGTTCCTCCGTTGAGATGCAGAATGCAAAAAACCCCGCAGTTGCGGGGTTTTTCAATACAAGGAGACTAAAATTATTTGATTTTAGCTTCTTTGTACAGTACGTGCTGGCGTACAACTGGATCGAATTTTTTCAGTTCCAGTTTTTCCGGCTTAGTACGTTTGTTCTTCGTGGTGGTGTAGAAGTGACCTGTACCAGCAGAAGAAACCAGCTTGATTTTCTCGCGAATACCTTTAGCCATGATTTATTTCCTCTTTAAGTACTTAGTACTTTTCGCCACGGGCACGCAGTTCGGACAGAACTGTATCGATGCCTTTCTTATCAATTACACGCATACCTTTAGCAGATACGCGCAGGGTGACAAAACGCTTCTCGCTCTCAACCCAGAAACGGTGAGAGTGCAGGTTCGGCAGGAAACGGCGTTTAGTCGCGTTCAGTGCGTGGGAACGGTTGTTACCGGTCACCGGACGCTTGCCAGTAACTTGGCAGACTCGGGACATGTCTATTCTCCAAAAATCAAATTAGCTCGAGCTTCGTATGGGGTATCGGCGCCTCGTCAGGCTTTACAGCCCGGTCATCGCATAGTTCTAAGTGAACTCTCGATTGCCAGGCCCAAATGCCAAACCCGAGATTCTCAAAGGTGGCGTAGTATACGCTGACTCGGCGGTGTGCTCAAGTCCCGAACAGACAAAGATCCCGATGGATCGCGCAGAAATAGCCTAAATCCAGCCATGTTCTGCAAAAGAAATGTACTCTCCGCGGCCAATTATCAGATGGTCCAGCACACGAATGTCCATGAATTGACAGCATTTGATAATGCGCTCGGTGATTTCTTTGTCCGCTCTGCTCGGTTCTGCACAGCCAGAGGGGTGATTATGCGCGAGGATCACGCCTGCTGCATTCACTTTTATCGCTTCCCGCACAATTTCACGCGGATGCACCTCAACGTGGCTCAATGGAGCCGGAAAACAGCTTCTGCGCCTGCAAACACCCGGTTCCGGTTGTCGAGAAAGATCACCATAAAGATCTCGCGCTCCAGATCGGATAGCTGGCTTTGCAGGAATTCGCGCGTCATCTGCAGGGGTCAGGATCGGATCTTCGCGCCCCAGCTGCGCCTGGCATAAAATCGCCGGGCAAGTTCAGCAATACCCCGTAACTGGGCATATTTCGCGACGCCAATGCCTTCTACGTGCGCAAACTCCTCCAGTTCGGCGGTCAGCAAACCATACAGTGAACCAAAATGCATGGTCAGCATCAGCTTCGCGCCAGCGTAAATACCGTTTTGCCCTGCGTACCGGTACGTAAAAAGAGCGCCAGCAGTTCGTCATCTTTTAGCGCCTCGACGCCAAGCAGCAGCAGTTTTTCGCGCGGTAGCAGCAGTTCCGTCATCGTTCCATGCCCCCTCCTTGCAATGCCTGCCATTATGCGCCGGTGCCATTGCCAGGCCAACCAGCGGCGCGTGACAATATTCCTGCTAGCTACGCCTCGCAAAGGGCGCAGGCAGTGAAAAGGCACATGTCCCCCCGTATTTGGGATTGTGATAAAATGCCCGCTCTCTGGTGAAACCCAACAGGAAAGAATCATGATGAGCCTGGCCGGTAAAAAAATCGTTCTTGGCGTGAGCGGCGGTATTGCTGCCTATAAAGCGCCGGAGCTGGTGCGTCGTCTGCGCGAGCGCGGGGCGGACGTGCGGGTCGCGATAACCGAAGGCGGCAAAGCCTTTATCACCCCTCTGAGCCTGCAGGCGGTTTCAGGATACCCGGTATCTGACAGCCTGCTCGATCCGGCCGCCGAAGCCGCGATGGGCCATATTGAGCTTGGGAAATGGGCCGATCTGGTTATTCTTGCCCCCGCCACGGCCGATTTGATTGCCCGCGTGGCCGCCGGCATGGCAAACGATCTGGTCTCCACCATTTGCCTGGCCACCCCTGCACCTGTCGCCGTTGTGCCGGCCATGAACCAGCAGATGTACCGCAACGCCGCCACCCAGCATAATCTGGAGACGCTGGCCCCGCGCGGCCTGCTGATCTGGGGCCCGGACAGCGGCAGCCAGGCCTGCGGCGATGTCGGCCCGGGCCGCATGCTGGACCCGCTGACGATCGTTGCGCATGCGCTGGAGTGGGCCGCCCCCGTCAACGATCTGCAACATCTCAACATCATGATTACCGCGGGTCCCACGCGCGAGCCGCTGGATCCGGTGCGCTACATCACCAACCACAGCTCCGGCAAGATGGGCTTTGCGATTGCTGCCGCAGCGGCAAAACGCGGCGCGAACGTCACGCTGGTCAGCGGCCCGGTCTCGTTAGCCTACGCCACCCTTTGTGCAGCGTATTGATGTCACACAGCGCGCTGGAGATGGAAGCCGCCGTGATGGCGCAAATCAGCCAACAAGATATTTTCATCGGCTGTGCGGCCGTGGCAGACTACCGCGCCGAGACCATTGCCGAAGCTAAAATCAAAAAGCAAGGCGATGAATTAACACTGAAAATGGTGAAAAACCCGGATATTGTTGCTGGGGTCGCCGCACTAAAAAACCATCGTCCTTACGTTGTTGGATTTGCCGCAGAAACGAATAATGTGGAAGAATATGCCCGGCAAAAACGTACCCGCAAAAACCTCGATTTGATTTGCGCGAACGACGTATCGCTGGCCACGCAAGGATTTAATAGCGACAGCAACGCACTGCACCTTTTCTGGCAGGATGGAGATAAAATCTTACCGCTTGAGCGCAAGGAACTCCTGGGCCAACAATTACTGGACGAGATCGTTACCCGTTATGATGAAAAAAATCGACGTTAAGATTCTGGACCCGCGTGTTGGCGAGCAATTCCCGCTGCCAACCTATGCCACCTCCGGCTCCGCCGGTCTTGACCTGCGCGCCTGTCTCGATGACGCCGTAGAACTGGCTCCGGGTGCCACCACCCTGATCCCGACTGGCCTGGCGATTCACATTGCTGACCCGTCACTGGCGGCGGTGATCCTGCCGCGCTCTGGTCTGGGTCATAAGCACGGCGTCGTGCTGGGTAACCTGGTCGGCCTGATCGACTCCGACTACCAGGGCCAGCTGATGGTTTCCGTCTGGAACCGTGGCCAGGACAGCTTCACCATTGAACCGGGCGAGCGTATCGCGCAGATGGTCTTTGTACCGGTGGTGCAGGCAGAATTTAACCTGGTGGCAGACTTTGATGCCACCGACCGTGGCGAAGGCGGCTTCGGCCATTCCGGGCGCAAATAACCGCCCGACAGACACGTATCTCGCAGCGCCATAATGTAATAACAAACCGCAACAGGCCGCTTTACGGTCGCTGTGTGCAGATGGCAGTATTGCCTGTTTTTGGTGAATTTCAGGGGTATTTTGTAACATGGCAGAAAAACAAACCGCGAAAAGGAATCGTCGCGAAGAAATACTTCAATCTCTGGCTCTGATGCTTGAATCCAGCGATGGCAGTCAACGCATCACCACCGCTAAACTGGCCGCCTCTGTGGGCGTGTCTGAAGCGGCGCTGTATCGTCATTTTCCCAGCAAAACCCGGATGTTCGACAGCCTGATCGAGTTTATTGAAGACAGTCTGATCACGCGCATCAATCTGATTCTGAAAGACGAAAAAGACACCACCGCGCGTCTGCGTCTGATTGTGCAGTTGATTCTGGGCTTTGGTGAACGTAATCCGGGCCTGACACGTATCCTGACCGGCCACGCGCTGATGTTTGAGCAGGACCGCCTGCAGGGGCGCATTAATCAGCTTTTTGAGCGTATTGAAGCGCAGCTGCGCCAGGTGCTGCGCGAGAAGAAAATGCGTGAAGGCGAAGGTTACAATACGGATGAGACGCTGCTGGCAAGCCAGATCCTGGCGTTTTGTGAAGGGATGCTCTCCCGCTTTGTGCGCAGTGAGTTCAAATACCGCCCAACGGACGATTTCGACGCCCGCTGGCCGCTGATTGCCGCACAGCTGGTTTAATACGCACAGCGGATTTGTAGCGGCGCGATCCATCGCGCAATAAATTGCGCCGCTACGCTATCGTGCGGCGCTGAATATCGCGCTAAACCTTAAATACCGTACTCTTTGCAATCGCCCCGACCTTCGCCACCAGGTGCGCATCAATGCGCACCCTACGCCCTGGCATCCTGCGACTGTAGGGGCGCCATTCATGGCGACCGCGGCAAACCTTAAATGCCGTACTCTTTGCAATCGCCCCGACCTTCGCCACCAGGTGCGCATTAATGCGCACCCTACGCTCAAACATCCTGCTACTGTAGATACCGTCTTGCCGGTTACCTGGCAAGACATATTTCGGCATCGAACGGACGACCCGATTTCAGCACGCCATAAGCCAGCTGCAGCAGCTTCTTCATCGCCGCGCACACCACGACTTTTCCCGTTTTCTTACCCGCATCCAGCCGTTTCTTCAGCGCACTCACCGCCGGATTCCACTTCATCGCCACTATCGCAGGCATGTACAGGGCCTTGCGCATCGCGCTGTTGCCCATCTTCGATATCCTGCTTTTGCCCTTCCACTCACCGGACTCCTGCCGCATCGGATTCAGACCCACCCACGCCACAAGCGCCTTGCTGCTGCTGAACCTCGACATGTCCCCCAGATACGCCAGCATCGTGCTGCTCAGCACGCCCGCGATGCCCGGGATGGACTCCAGCAGTTCCCTGTTCTTTTTAAGGCCCGGATCATTGTCGATATGGTCGTTTATTGCCCGCTTCGTTTCGTCTATCTGCGCATCCAGCGCCGCAATGACCACGCGGATTGAGGGCTGCACCACCGCATCCGAGACCTCCAGCCGGTTCTCTTCCATCTGCCGCATTTCCTGAAGATTCGTCAGGCGCTTCACCAGCGCCTTCAGCCTGCGTTCATTCAGCGGCGCCGGCTGCCACAGCGACGGGCCGTGCAGTTTACAGTAGCGCGCTATCATGCGCGCATCGTCTTTATCCGTCTTGTTACGGCTCAGCTCCGCCTGTCCGAAGCGCCTGATGCGCGCGGGATTTTCCACGCTGACATCATAGCCTTCGTCGTGCAGGAAGGTGGCCAGCGGCTCACTGTACGCGCCGGTAGCCTCCATGCAGATATGGCAGCAGCCGAACGGCTCCAGCCATTTTTTCAGGGCGATAAAGCCCTTAGGGGTGTTGGGAAAGACTTTGGTTTTGTAAGACGTGTCGCCTTTCCAGACGGCCACATCAAACTTTCCGGAGGCAACATCAATGCCGACAGGCATACGGGTTTGCATAGATTCTCCTTAACAGCACAGGGAAACCGCCATGACCATCCTTATGGATGCGTGCTCGGGGCACAGGATACCGTCCGGTCTTGAAGGCGGGAGTTAAGTTGCCGGGGATGAATCTACGAAGCAGGCTTTATGCCCAGGGGGCGCCCCCATCTCACCAGCAACTTCCCGATGATCAGTCGGGGATCATCATACCCGGAGGAGAATGATCGGGATATAAGGGGCGCCATTCATGGCGACCGCAGCAAACCTTAAATACCGTACTTTTTACGATACGCCTTCACCTTTGCCACCAGGTGCGCATCAATGCGCACCCTACGCTCAAACATCCTGCTACTGTAGGGTCGCCATTCATGGCGACCGCGGCAAACCTTAGATGCCGTACTCTTTGCGATACGCCTTCACCTTCGCCAGATGGTCGGCCATCTCTGGCTTCTCCGCCAGGTAATCAATCAGCTCGCTCAGCGTAATGATCGCCGTGACCTTGCACTGATAATCGCGCTCCACTTCCTGAATCGCGGAAATCTCGCCACGGCCGCGCTCCTGGCGGTCGAGTGAGATCAGCACGCCGGCCAGCGTGGCGTTGTGGGCATTGATGATGTCCATCGATTCACGAATTGCCGTGCCGGCGGTGATCACATCATCAACCAGCATCACTTTGCCCTGCAGCGGACTGCCCACCAGTAAACCGCCTTCGCCGTGATCTTTGGCCTCTTTACGGTTAAAACAGTACGGCACATCGCGGTCATGATGATCGGCCAGCGCCACGGCAGTAGTGGTCGCAATCGGAATGCCTTTATAAGCCGGGCCAAACAGCAGGTCGAAATCGACGCCGCCATCCACCAGCGCCTGCGCATAGAAACGGCCCAGCAGCGCTAAATCGCGCCCGGTATTGAACAGACCGGCATTAAAGAAATAGGGACTTTTACGGCCGGACTTCAGGGTAAACTCACCAAACTTCAGCACCCCTTTGTTCAGGGCGAACTCAATAAACTGACGCTGCCAGGCTTTCATTTCTCACTCCTCAAATAAAGAAAAGGCGACTCTGTGGTCGCCTGTTACATCAATCAATTAACGCCGCTTTCTGCGCCTGAATCAGCTGCTCAATGCCGCCGCGCGCCAGCGCCAGCAGCTGCAACAATTCGTCATGGCTGAACGGCTCGCCTTCTGCGGTGCCCTGCACCTCAATCATGCGGCCATCTTCGGTCATCACCACATTCATATCCGTTTCAGCGGCGGAGTCTTCGACATACTCTAAATCGCACACCGCTTCACCGGCTACGATGCCGACCGAGATCGCCGCCACCATACCTTTCAGCGGGCTGGCTTTCAGTTTACCGGCTGCCACCAGCGCGTTCAGCGCATCCGCCAGCGCCACGCAGGCACCGGTGATCGCCGCGGTGCGCGTGCCGCCGTCGGCCTGAATCACGTCGCAGTCCAGCGTGATGGTGAATTCACCCAGCGCCTGCAGATCAACCGCCGCACGCAGCGAGCGGGCGATAAGGCGCTGGATTTCCAGCGTACGTCCGCCCTGCTTGCCTTTGGCGGCTTCACGCGCCATACGGCTGTGCGTCGAACGCGGCAGCATGCCATATTCTGCGGTTACCCAGCCCTGACCTTTGCCTTTGAGAAAACGCGGCACGCCCTCTTCAACGGTCGCGGTGCACAGGACTTTGGTTTCGCCGAACTCGACAAGAACCGAGCCTTCCGCATGTTTGGTAAAGTGACGAGTGAGGGTGACGGGACGCACTTCAGAAGTGCTACGGCCTGCTGGACGCATGGTTTCTCTCCGGCTTGCTTGGGTTTGGCTGCGCATTATACGGACTTCACAGGCGGCTGTCCTGCCCGCGTGCAGGCAGCGCGTGTTACAGCGCCGCGCACACCAGCGAGTCGATACGCGTCACCGGTTGTGTCGCAAAACGATTTTTAAACTTGTCGCGCAGCGCGTTAATGCTTTCGGAGCTGGCCCGATCCGCCGGATGAAGCAGTACCAGTACCTTGCGATTGCCCTGCGGGCCGCGGGCATCGTAAATCGTCAGCGGCGAGGGAAAGTGCGGCGTGATGTCGCGTTCAGCAAACTGCGACCAGGCCGCTGCGCCAGCGGAGGACGGCAGATCAAACCACAGCGTGGTTTGCATCATCATCTCGCCGGCCCCGCACACGGCCACGGGCGCGGTGTGCGGCGGAATAACCTGCGGGGTGGGCGGAGAAGTCTGACATCCGCTTAACATCATGGCGAAGCCCAGCGGCCTCATCCATTTATTCAACATCTTAGCCTCAGAAGTTGCCTGTCTCATCTGTCACAGCATAGGCCGCCGATGACCATTCCGTCATCATTTTTGCTTTCAGCTGCAGCAGACTTTCATCTGTCGGATAGAGGGTCAGCGCCTGACGCAGCAGCCTGCGCGAGCGCTGATAGTGACGCAGATGCCACTCAATCATCACCGCATTCCGGAACACGTTGAGATCGTTATGGCGCTCCAGCCACAGCGATGACTGCTGCACAAAGCGCGCCAGCAGGCGCTCATCCCGCGTCTGGTTGTAGCGCATCAGGCAATGCACCATTTCGCCAAACTCATAGCGCTCGCCCTGAATCCACGGATTCCACAGCTGATCGCGTGAAGGATACGAGAGAAACTGACCGCGCTCCGCCTGGGTGAGCAGCGCGTTGGTCTGCAGGCCGCTGAAGAAAAACAGCATCAGCGCAATCGCGCCGCCGGCCATGTTCAGGCGCAGCATGCGCGACGGCAGCCCCGGCGTCGCAGGTTCAATCATTGATCGATCTTCGGGCTGACGTAACGCCAGATGGGTAAGCAGCATCAGCAGCCACAGATGCGGCAGCGATTGATAGAGCGGAAACTCGACCATGGTGTGCAGCATGACGGGCAGCGTCAGACTCCACAGCATCAGGCGCTGCGGCTGACTGCGCCAGCGCCACAGCGGCGTCAGCCATGCCAGCAACACGGCGGTGAAGCCTACCATCGGCAAAACACCGCCTTCCACCCAGCTATACAGCCACTCGTTATGGGGATGGGTGGCGTTGAAATCTTTCAGGTGGATCGCGTCCACCATGCGTATCCGCGAAAAATGATACTCAAACTGACCAAAGCCCCAGCCGCTGAACGGTTTTTCCATAATCATGCGCAGCGTGTATTCCAGCAGCTGCTGGCGCGCCAGGTCGGACGACGCAAATTCACGCATGCCCGGCGCTAATTCATTGCGCAGCAGCAGGGCGCACAGCACGGCCAGCGCCATCACCATGACAATCCTGATGATTACCGCGCGCTGGCGACGATCGCACACCAGCAGCATCACCAGCAGCGCCAGCGCAAAGCCAAACGCACCGGTACGCGACTGCGTCAGAAGCAGCGCCAGGCTGTTGATCAGCACTGCCGGCAGTAGTAAGAAACGGTGCCTGATGTCAGATTGCAGACAGAGCCAGACCGTTGCCGCCAGACCGGTCGCCAGAAAGCTGGCCAGCAAATTGAACTGCTGAAAAATACCGTAAGGGCGAATCTGGCCGGCGTGATAACGAAACTCCATCAGCGTTTGCAGCTGGGCCGGAAAACAGGTTTGCGCAATCGCCAGCAGCGCCTGCAAGGTGCTGAGCAATACGATGCCGGCAATGATTTGCTGACGCTGCTGCCAGAGCTGCGGCATCAGGCCGAGCAGCAGCCACATAATGAGTATGGCGCTGAGCCCCAGTAGCCGGATAACGCCGGTCAGCAGTCCGTTATCGTTCTCCTGCAGGATCACCGCCAGCGCAAAGCAAAACAGCATCAGCAACAGCGCATGCGTCATGACGTTGTCATCAATTAAATCGCGCGGCTGGCGCCAGTTCTTCAACAGCAGCGTGGCCGCCAGCAGCGCGAGGCAGCCTGCAGTGAGCAAATTCAGCGGCAGATCAAAGCTATTGCCACCACTGTTGGGCAGATAAATCAGCGTGGGGAGGAAACAGATTAGACAGGCCAGCGAAGCGAAAGGGAAAGAAGCGACTTTCTCACCGCACTGTCCCCAACGCCGCCGCTGCAGAAATTGCTGCATCAGCAAAGGCGGCGTGACGCGCGGGTCTCGTCCGGACAGATACCACGACATAAAACAGAGAAAGAGCATAGCAAACCCAATTGCCGAAACAGGCCAAAAACTGTCTCGTTGAATAATGGTTGATAGACTTTGGCTACAGAAAATGTACGGCCAAAAAGCTGTGAATGGTGTGAAAACCCCCGTGAATCATGGTGATTCACACAGCTGTGATGATGAAAAATATTTTCAAACACCGTTAATCTGTATCGCTGCAGGTTAAGCCGATCTCCCTCTGATAAGTGTTTAACTTTAACCATCATAAAAAGATTAATTAACATTAATATCAATAACGCGGATTAAAGCATCATCAAGGCAGGCTGATCAGCAATGTTGCTGAAGCATTGAATTCACCACCGCTCAGCGGTTGTCCTTTCTTTTTCACCGGGAACACGGTGATGACCTCTGAAGCCATGCCGTTGATTAACCGGACAGCAGAAGTGCCCATCGGTTTGAGCAATTGTCCTTTATGTTTAACCGCAATGCCCAGATCAGGATAGTTGGTGGCGATGAGTTCATTCGAGAAAGAGGGGGTTCCGGCGACTAAGCGTAAATTGACTTCCTGATTTAATGCAGAACTGCATTTAACTTCTAACGGCACATCTTTGTAGTTGGCGGTATTGGACACTGATTCAGAAACGGAGCTTACCGCGATGCGGTCAAATTCAACGTTAATATCCGTGCCGTTATTGATATCGCAGACAATGGGTACCGGGATGATAATGCCGTGAGGTCCGATAACGATTTTTAGCAAGGGTTTTTCGGGTCTCGGAGGATAAGGCGGGCTCATATAACCAATCGTATAAATGGTCACCATCTCTACATCAGGCGGGACAAAAATCGCTCCACCGATAATATCTTTTGTTATAATAAAATCAGTTAAAAGAAATGAAGAAGCCGAAAAAACATCATGAATCATTCCCAGCCCAGGCTTTATTGTCCCACGACCAGGATTTTTATATCTACGGTCCTCGAAAGTCATTGGATAAGGATACCAGCTTGGAGCATAGCCTTGCACCTTCACATCAACATCATCAGTGAGTTTATAATAACCGATATTTGTAGAAGAAGGGATAAAATGTGCACCCAGATCAGCCTCAATAAGTAAGTTATACCATTCATATTTACCGGGATTATTACATATGCCAGAAAACCCCCCTAATGATTCATCAAAGAATAACCTGCCGTGTACTCCTTTTACAGGAGATATGCTGTGGCTAGCCAAACGGCCAGATGTCAACACCATTACCGCTAAGGGGTCGGTCCAGCAGGCATAATCAAGACCAGCATGAGCCTGACCGGAGAAGGTGCTCATAAAAATAAATTTTATAATAAATAACACGCATTTTCTTCGCGACAATTTGGTTTTCATAACATAAATACGCATATCCAGTTAAAATAATAAAGACACTTAGCAATTAACAATTGGCTTTGAATTTACTCAGGACACATCCAGCCGTACTAGTCTTCATAAATTCGGCCCATCTTCTTTTTAATTTATTACATTACTGTGACAATTACCGTGGCTGAAGCAGTAAACTCACCACCGGAAAGTTTCGCACCTTTCCTTTTAACCGGCGAGAGTGTAATAGTTTCCAGGGCTTCGCCATTAACCAGCTTTACAGGTGAAGGTTGGTAAGGTTTCATTAGCTGCCCACGGTGAAACACTGCCACACCTAAATCCTTATTACTGGTAGCAATCAGGTCGCTGGAGAAATCGGTTACCCCAGTCGCTAACTGGATTGCTGCGTCCTGATTAAGGAGAGAGTTGCACTTTATGTGCAGGGGTACGTCCTGGCTATATTTGTCATTTACTGGTGCATCAGGAATTTCACTAACCACCATACGACCAAACTCAACATTTAAAGCATTACCTTCATTAATATTACAAACTATCGGCACAGGAATAACAACCCCAAGAGGATCGGTAATAATATGAGCCAAAGGCTTGTCTGGCCGCGGAGGAAGCGGCACAAAAAATCTGTCAACGGAATATAAAGTTGCTACAACTATATTACCTGGTATCACTACTGCCCCACCGATAACATCACGTCGCAATTTAAAATATATAGTTTCGCTCGAAAAGTCTGGACTTTGTGATGAGACATTTCTGCCAACAGGAACGAATGCATCTATAACTCGCATTATATCGTCATTAAAAGTTACGGGAAGATATTTACGACGAGTGCCCGCATTTGTTAAAATCAAGACAGCCACATCAATATCATCAGTTAATTTATAATACCTATTGTTCTGATCAGAAGGAGTTAGCAATGGACCCATGTCACCTTCCAACCAAAGAACATCTGAAAGATTACCCGGAGGCCGCGTGATTTTGCTCTTATTACAAATAACAGGGAATATGCGGGGTAATAAAGTCCTATTGCCCAGGGAGCTTTCTGCACCTTTCTTATAACTATTGAATTTTAACGCCTTAGTATCAAGAACCATTAATTGAGTCGGTTCAGTCCAGCAAGATTCTTCTAACCCTGCTATAGCACTATTCATTCTTATCAAAATAAAACATAAGAAACCGAAAAATATAATTTTACTCATTTGTATAACCATAAGTTATTTTTTACAAATCACCGACGGATTCGCATTATTGCCAATCACATAACGCACATTCTGCAGACGATAAATCCAGCCGTAATTGACATGGCCGGGCGCCAGGCCGGCGGAGATATAGCGTTCAATATTCTGTGGTGAGGCACGATTAGCGAGGTTGTAGGAGATAGCAGTGGTTTCGCTGCGCAGCGCGGCGCCGGAGAAGCTGTGGCGCAGCTCAAAAGAGACGTCTACCGGTTCGCGGCGCTGCAGTTGCTGTTGTGGCGAGTAATAACTGATCATGCCGCTGTAATTGCCGGTGGCCTGAAACAGACTGTTTTGCACTTTCCACTGCCCATGCGACACCACCAGCTGTCCCGCCTCTCTGGAAATCAGAATCGAATCTGCTTCACAATGAGGGATACGGCGCGACAGCTGATAAATCAGGATAGCCGCCAGTACCAGCGCCAGCATCAGTAATCCCCCCTGCAACACCCAGGTTACTCGGCGACGAAATATATGGCTGACCGACATAACGCATCCTTCTGCTCGATGGGGTTTTGACAGATAAACCAGCTGTAACGGTCAGCCAGCTTGGTGCGGTTGATATAGATGTGGCGTTCCTCTTCGGCCAGCTGGATAAAGCGCGCCATGCTGTCACTCACCAGCTGCAGGTTTTGATCGATCTCTTCACGCTCGGTGGCGCTGAAGTCGTCCTGGATATACCACTGCCGGCCCTGCACGTGGCGATAGGGTGCATAGGTCACAGTCACCACGTCGCGAATCTCCAGCACCTTAATACCGAGTAAGGCCAGCACCAGTAACAACACCGCGCTGATCAACATGCCGATTAACACCAGCCCGGAACGGCTGCGTGGTGCCGCAGCGGTCGTTTCCTCCTCCACGGTGGCGGTGGCTGGCGGCTGCACCATCACCGGCAGCGGCGCCGTGTGCACATGAGTGGTCACCAGCGGCTGAATACGTGCTTCCGACGCAATGCGCGCTTCTTCTACGGCTTCAGCCAGCGGTAAACAGGCTTCCACCCGCACCGACTCATGCAGCCGGTAGCCCTGACGATGAACGGTGACAAAGGTTTCTCCTTCAACCCGCAGTTGCAGAAACTGCTTGCGCAGCATCGATAGCATCTGGCGCAGCGAGTTTTCCGTCACGTGCACCCCCTGGCTACGCCAGCCTTCATCCAGCAGCGTTTCGTGGCTAATGACCTCACCCGGCTTTTGCAGAAACAGCGCCAGGCAGCGTGCGCTGCTCTGGTTGAGCAGCAGCTCGTTATCATGCCGATCGCGCAACAGGCGCCGATCCGGGTCAAACGTGATATGTTGATTTATCAACCACATAACAGGCACTCAGGGATAGTTCAGATAAAAAGTAGCAATCGCCGATACGTTGCCAGGCTCAATGGTGCGCTCGGCAATCGCGCTCGCCGAAGCCTGCAGCCAGGCACTGAACTGCAGCTGGTTGTCGCCCTGCTGCAGCGGAAAATGCATCACGCCGCGGTTAATGGGCACCAGCTTTCCGTCCGCATCACTCAGGCCAATGGCCACGCCTTTGGCACCGGCATCACCGGCCAGCGCCAGCAGATCGGGCTGCTCGGCATCGGCAATACCGTTGAACACCAGCTCGACGTCTTTACCCAGTTCGGTATCACAACTGCTCAGACGCATCACCAGCGGACGCGCCGGCGTGCGCGGATTCTGATACAGCGATTTCGCAACGATATCGCCAAAGTTGAGCTCCAGCTGCTGCTGATCCGGCTCCAGAGAACAGGGTTCCGCCACCAGCGTGCCGTGCAGCTGCATCTCTATCGCCTGTGCCTGTGACACCAGCAGCCATCCCAGTACCAGCATTACTCCCGCTCTCATCGCCTCTCCTTACTGATATTCCAGCAGCAGCGCCGCGCTGGCGGTGAACTCCCCACCCTCCAGCGTCACGCCCGGCTGCTGTACCGGCACCGCGCCGAGATCGAGTGTGCCGGGGAAAACAATCGGCAACGTGCTGTTGACCGCCAGCGGCTTGCTGGCCAGATAAAAGCGAATACCCAGCGCACTCACACTGCTGAGCAGCGCACTGCTGTCGAATCCGGAAGCGGTACCGGTCAGACGCACCTGCAATGCCGCACCCGGATCCTCGGTGCACTTGACCGGTATCGCCTTACGCTGCAGATAGTTGACGCCATCGATCTTTTTCACGCTCAGCGCATCGCCAAACTCAATCATCAGGCTCTGGTTGTCATTCAGCGTGCAGGGCGGATTCTCAATCAGCGTACCGTGCAGGCGCAGCTCCACCGCATGCAGCGGCCAGCAGATGCACAGCAGCAGGCTACCGATCAGCAGCCTGCTGTAATACTTCATCAACGGAACAAGTCGATGCTTAGTCATAGTTCACCTGTAACTGACCGCTGGCTGACCAGGCACCCGGCTGCAGCGGCAGCGCGGTGCGTTCCTCTACCGTCAGCCAGCTCAGCACATTGCTACCGGCGCTGAGCGGCACGCGCAGATTGCGGAAGGTGGGCGGCAGCGGCTGATGGTTCTCATCAAACAATTGCAGGCCCACGCCGTCAGAGCCCTGTACGCGAATCAGCTGCGGGTCGGCCAGACTTTGCGGGGCAAAAAAGTCGATGCTGATGGACGGCACATGTTGCAGCCATAGCGGATCGGCGACATTGCGGATACTGTACGGACAGTCCTGCAAATGCAGCGTTAACGCCTGCTTCATCACCTGCTCGCCGACCTGTTGCAGCGCGGCGGTCGGCGTGGTATCGAGGCCAGCCGCCTGATCATTGTTACCGACGTCAAGCCAGCATGGACTCTCCTGCAGCGCGCCATACACATGCACCACGCCGTTGGTTGCTGCCTGCAAAGTCAGGCTCAACAGCGTCAGCACCAGCAACAGCACACGCATCGCTTACTGCTCCACCTTGTTACTGACGACGCTGCAGCTGTCGCCGGCACACTTCAGCGCCAGCGTTGGACGGCCGCCGTAGTCGTTGATGTAGGTTAATAGCGGCGCGCTGCCCAGTTCTGCTGCGTTCACGCCCAGATCGATACTGGTTTTTGGCGCGACCATGACCGGTTCAAAGCTCTTCTTCAGCGACTGGCCTTTCGCTGGCTGTGCATCCACCAGCGTAATGAAGTAAGGCGTGGGATTATTCAGCTGGTAGCGTGCACCCTTGCGCGTCAGCGTCAGTTTTTCCTGCCATGGCGTCACCACTGACGGATTGCTCACCACGATCGCTTCCGGGCGATAGAACAGCTTGATACGCGTCTGCAACGCGATTTGCAGCACGTTGCTCTTCTCGCTGCGCGGCGGGATTTCACGCATGCTGAAATAGAACACCGATTCACGATCCTGTGGCAGCGCCTTGATGGCGGGCAGCGCCTGCACTTTCACCACGCTGCGTTCGCCCGGTTCGACGCGCTGCACCGGCGGCAGCAGCACCAGCGGTGACGTAATTTTTTTACCGCTGCTGTCTTCAATCCAGCCCTGCGCCAGATAAGGCAGCTGCTTGTTTTCATTGCTGATATTCAGTGAGACGTTTTTTTCGTTACCGTTAAAAATGACCCGGGTGCGATCAAGCGCAATCGCCGCGTGAGCCTGCAGCGATAGCGTCAGCGTGGAGAGCAGCAAGGCGCTGCTCAGCGTTTTTACCAGCATGATTAACTCTTTCCTTACGTTGAATAAGCAGGCGCTGCGCGGCGCGTGCAAAGTAATAACAAGTTCTGTCCTTCGTCGAGCAACTGCTGCGGCAGAGGATCGGGCAATGCCAGCTGACACTGGGTTTCGCCGTTCCAGCGCACATCCATGCTGGCACCGGCCTCAATGCCACTCAGCCATACCAGGCCGTCATCATCCAGAATGCCCACTTCGCGTCCGTTACTCTGGACGCTGGCACCAAAGGGCGGCCAGCTACCATCTTCCAGCCGGATGGCGGCCATGGCTTTGATACCTTTAATCACACCAAAACGCCGGTAACCGATGGCACCTTCGGTCAGGGTGATCTGGGTTACCGGGCGCGACGCTTCCACGTTGTCGGCCAGTCCGGTGACATCGATACTGGCGGTGTTGCGGTAGTAGCTGTTCACATCCGAAATCACCGCTTTGCCAAAGAAATTGGTATACGTGTTACTGCCACCACCGTTGACCGGCACGCCGGAGACGCCATCGGTATCGACCATCAGACGCGTGCTGCCGGGCATGCCCAGCCGGTGCAGCGCCGCGCCCTGCGGCGTGAGCGTTAAACCGCCCTGCAGTGACAGGCTGGCGCTGCGGTACTGTCCCTGCTGCGCGCTGGCGCTGGCCGTCATGCTGGTCAGACTGCCCTGATGACTGTAAAACCCGCTGAACGACTGACGGCGATCGTTATTGAGGCCGGCGCTCAGGCTGTAGCTGTTATTACTGTCCAGCCGGTCATAAAAACTGGCCGAGTGGGTGGTTTGCTTACCGCTGGTTTGCTGGCTGTAGCTCAGGCTACTGTCACCGCCAATCGGCATACTGAAGTTGAGGTAAACGCTGTCATCGTTTTTGCCGTTATATTGCGTCCGGTTGAGCGACAGACTTAAACTCAGATTCTTAAACCGGCCGACATCAAAGTAGCGCGAAGTGGAAAAGCTCCAGCGATCCAGCGGGGCACGATCCCAATAGGTCTGATGGCTGTAGCTGAGGTAACTACTCAGGTTCAGGCTGCGAAAGTGCTTGTTGAGCGTAATGGTGTAGAGCTCTTTGCTGTTAGAAACCTGCTGGTTGCGATAACGCGCGTCGAGATACTGCGGCAGACTCATAAAGTTGCGCTGCGAAAAGCGGTAGCCGGCAAACGTCACCTGACCATCAAGTTCCTCGAAGCGTTTGGAATAGCTCAGGCGATAAGAGCCGCCGCTTTTGTTGCCCTGCTGCGGTAAGCCAGCCTGTGACTGGGTGGCATCAAACGAAATGGCGCCCAGCAACAGCAGATCGCGCCCCAGACCCATCGATAACGCTTTGTAATTGCCTGCGGCCAGCCCGCCGCCGTACATCGACCAGCCGTTACTGATCCCCCAGGAGAATTCGCCGGTGGCAAACGTAGGGCCCTGCGTTTTGTGCTCTTCGCTGCCTGGTTTGCCGCTGGCGAATTTGTAACGCACGCGGCCCGGACGGGTCAGATACGGGATGGTGGCGGTATCGACGCTAAAGGTCTGCACGCTGCCGTCCTGCTCCTCGACGCGCACGTCAAGCTGGCCGGAGACGGCATCATTGAGATCCTGAATACGAAATGGACCGGCAGCCACCTGCGATTCATAAATCACCCGTCCCTGCTGGCTAATGGTGACTTTGGCGTTGGTTTTGGCGATACCGGTTACTTCCGGCGCATAGCCACGCAGGTTGGGCGGCAGCATGTTGTCATCGCTGGTGATCGCCGCACCAAGATAGCGAAAGCTGTCAAACATGCCGGAATCGAGATAGTTCTCGCCCAGCGTGGCTTTCGCCTGGAGAGAAGGCAGCGGCCGATAGGCGTAAAAGCGTGTCCAGGTGAATTCCTGGCGATTGCTGCCCGTGCCACGATTTTGCTGCATCTGCCAGTCCGCACGCAGGCGCCAGGCACCGGCGTTAACGCCACCGGTGCCGTTGCCGCTCACACTCTGGCTTTTAGCGCCGTATTGCGCACGCGTAGTGGAGGCAAACAGGTTGTAATCCATTAACAGGCCCGGGACGCCGTTATCCCAGCGCGACGGCGGTTCCCAGTTGGCGGCGCTGTACTCCAGCCATGCCTGTGGAATGGTGATGTTGAGGCGAGATTCACCCAGATTGCCGCGCACCTGCATGCCGGAGATGGAATCCACCGCCAGACACTGGCCGTCCTGCAGCCACGACGCGTTTTTCAGCACTTCCGGTTTCAGCGCCAGTTTATCCACCATTTCGGGTGTCAGGCAGGGCAGACTTTCATTCGGCGCATTTTCGGGCGCGTAGTAGCGCACCAGCATTTCCGGAATCTGTGTCTGGTTGACGCGCAGCTCCATCATGTATTCGCCCGGCATGATGTAGCCGGCCTGAGCAAACTGCGACAGATCGATGTTTTGCCGATCGTTGAGATCAAGAATATCGGTGTTGAATGAGACCGCACCGGCAGCGAAGAGCGGAGCACTGTAGCCGAGGGCTAACATTAACGCCACGCTGAGCGGCGTCAGCCTGATACGCTGCCTGCGCACGCATGAGACTGGCGCAGTTAATGAAGCCTTTTTCATGGCAAGCGGTGTCCGTAAACCGTGAAAGATCAGTTGTAATTAATGTGAAAACGAATCGCGGCGGCGTAACTCCCGCTGTGCAGTTGCTGCTGGTTGCTGACCAGCGTGAGCCGATAACGCAGGTCGTGCTGCTGCGTCAGATGCTGATCGATCGGCTGCGCCTCACCGGGAGCAATGGTGTTGCCCTGCGTATCCGTAATCATCAGCTCTACCCCTTTGGCATCGCCATACACAGCAAAACGCTGCTGACCCGGCGGGCCATCGTGGTCAAAGGTGATAGAAAAGGTGCGTGCCACGCCTCCCGACGCGCTGTACTCCACCGGACAATTGACCAGCTGGATAGAGAAGGGAAAACCCGGCCCTTTACCGTCACGTTGCAGGCGCGCCAGCGGCAGCACCCCCATCGCGATGGTTTGTTCAGCATCATCGACCTTAATGGCGCAGGCACCCTGATGAATGGCGCCGCGTAACGCAACGCGGCCGCGGTCGATCAACTGTTCGGCGCGGCAGTCATTGATGAAAAGCACCGATGCCGAAACTATCGCCGCAGGCATAAAACGACTCATCGCCGCAGTTCCTTAAGCGAAAAGATAGAGTGGCGGGCAAGGAAGCCCGCCAGTCTCTGACCATTACTGATAGTTCAGTGCGAAGTCAGCCACGCTCTGGAATTCGCCCGGGACGATAGTCTCAGAAGCGCCGCCACCCTGCAGGAAGGCTGCGAAGGAGAGCTGGTTGTTGCCGTCCATCAGTTTTTGCGCTGGTGTTGCGGTACCCAGTTCAATTTCGGTATCGCCGAAGTTGATGCCGATCGCCGCGCCTGATGCAGTACCGGTGATAGCCAGTTTGCCCGGGATAACCTGAGAGCCAGTACCGGCAAAGGTCACGGTCACTTCTTTTTTGGTTGCGGTGTCGCAGTTTTCCAGTTTGATCTGGAATGGACGCGGTGTAGAACGGCCACCGTCTTTCAGCGCCAGGTTGGAAATCTGACCCAGCTCAACCGTCTGATCGACTGAACCTGGTTCGATGGAGCATGGCGCATCAACAATCGCACCTTTAAACGTCACAGTACCGTTACCTTCACCTGCTGCCATTGCAGAACCCGCCACCAGAGACATAGACAGACCTAAAGCCACAACGATTTTGTTCATGTTCATTTGCTGATTTCCATTTAGGTGAATAAAACAAGGAGCGCGTTCTGCGTCGGTCTTATTCAATTTGCTGTGTATAGAAAAATTTAATTACTTATATTTTTCCTGATGGCCGTCCACATCATTTTTGTGGTTGTCGTCCTCAAGTGGTGCCAACGATAGAGATCAATTTTGCCCTGCGCAACGGTATTTTCGTTATATATGATCAAAAACAACACTCACAAATCCATTATGTTTTAACGGTTATTAAAGGCATTAAAATCAATGAATTGACACAATTCACAGCTTTGCATCAGTGTTTTAATGATTTTAATCAAGGGAAAAACCCTGCCCGTTCACAAGCTGGCGATAATTACCGCAGGTCAATTCACGCAGTAGCTATTTTTTCGCCAGATTAAAACGTTATTTATCTCTGCATTCACAACCTTGATATTTTTATCGCCTGAAAACATCGGTAAATAACAATAAACGCGGTTGTCAAAGGCCTGGCACCCTGCTGTGCGTTTACACCTATCATGCCGGGAGCACCCTCGCTATAATTCGAAGAACATTTCCTGAATGAGTAGAAGCTTATGATCCGCAGTATGACCGCATACGCCCGCCGTGAAGCCAAAGGCAGCTGGGGCAGCGCCGCCTGGGAACTGCGTTCCGTCAACCAGCGTTATCTCGAAACCTATATCCGCCTGCCGGAGCAGTTTCGCAGTCTGGAGCCGGTGATCCGCGAACGCATCCGCAACCGCCTGACGCGCGGCAAAATCGAGTGCAACCTGCGCTTCGACGCCGATGCCAGCGCCCAGGGTGAGCTGCAGCTGAATGAGTCGCTGGCTAAACAGCTGGTGCAGGCGGCGAACTGGGTGAAAATGCAGAGTGATGAAGGCGCAGTTAACCCGCTGGATATTCTGCGCTGGCCGGGCGTGATGACCGCGCAGGAGCAGGATCTGGATGCCATCAACGCGGAACTGCTGGCGGCGCTGGATGGTGCGCTGGACGATTTCATCATTGCGCGTGAAAGTGAAGGCAACGCGCTGAAAGCGCTGATCGAACAGCGGCTGCAGGGCGTGACCGATCAGGTCAGCAAAGTGCGTGCACAGATGCCGGAAGTGCTGAAATGGCAGCGCGAGCGTCTTGTGAGCAAGCTGGAAGAAGCTGAGGTTCAGCTGGAGAATAATCGCCTTGAGCAGGAACTGGTGATGATGGCCCAGCGTATTGATGTAGCCGAAGAGCTGGATCGTCTCGAAGCGCACGTAAAAGAGACCTACAACATTCTGAAGAAGAAAGAAGCCGTGGGCCGCCGCCTCGACTTTATGATGCAGGAGTTCAACCGCGAGTCGAACACGCTGGCATCGAAATCGATCAATGCGGACATCACCGCCTCAGCGATTGAGCTTAAGGTGCTGATCGAACAGATGCGCGAGCAGATTCAGAATATCGAATAATTTCCACTCCCATCCATGAATATCCATAAGCCCATGTTAAATGGGCTTTTTTATTGCCGTCAAATTCCACCAATAAACATATCTCTCCATCAATATCCACGATTTATCGGGGGGTAGAGTGGGGAGTTTTTTTGCTTTACTAGCCAAAAATAACAGTTTATAACCAAATACCCCCCACTTAGGATTAGCAGGTCAGGTATATGGGTTCACTAACAGCAAAAGCCGTTCAGTCTCTGATAAAAGCGGGCGGAGTTGGTAAGTTTGGAGATGAGCGAGGCTTATACCTGAAGATCCCATCCAAAGGTGAACCTTACTGGATGCTGAGATACACAGCACACACAAAGAGAAGAGAAATTACTTTAGGCAAGGTTTCTAAAGTGTCACTCGCAGAAGCCCGTAGCCTTGCAGAAGATATTCGCAAAAAGGTTATGGCCGGAGAAGATCCAATTGCAGAACGAAAGCTCAATCGTCCAAAATTACTGACTACAGTGAACGAGCTTTTCGAAGACTGGCATAAGGATCTTGTTAAAAGATTAAAATATCCGGGCATACCAGAAAGAGTTTACCGAAAAGACATAGCTCCTACTATTGGTAGGCTTGCCTTAAGCAAAGTCACTCCCATCGACGTCAGATCAATTCTGCAAACTATTACGAAAAGTGGCAGACCTACTATCGCAAATGATGCCCTTCTCTACATGAAACAGCTCTTCAATCATGGTATCAAACTCGGTCTTGTCCTGAACAATCCCGCCACAGCATTCCGAGTAAACGATGCCGGAGGAGTTGAAAAGAGCAGAGAAAGAGCATTGAGCTTAGAAGAGATTGCTCATGTTTTTAAAGTGTTCAGAGAACACTCTGACAGCTTCTCTCGTGATAATTATCTGGCATGTGCCCTGCTACTGCTTCTCGCTGTTCGCAAAAGTGAGCTTACAGAGGCTCCTTGGTCAGAATTTAATTTAGAAGAAAAAAAATGGTTCTTACCTAAGGAAAGGAGCAAATCCGGTGTTGGCATCGTCATCCCACTTCCACCGCTCGCTATGGAGATTTTGGAAGAACTAAAGGTCAGAGCATGGGATTCGCATTATGTCTTCCCTAATCGCCGTGTGAGCAAGTCCCAGCACATGGGAAGAGACACTCTCAACAGAGCCATAGCGAAACTGTTCGGTATCGAGCCAGGCAGGAAGAAGCAACCGCAAAATGTTATGGGCGATATTGAGTATTTTACCGTCCATGACCTTAGGAGAACGAGCCGGAGCCTGCTTGCTTCACTGGCAGTTCCTCCACATGTAGCAGAAAGATGCTTGAACCATAAACTCAAAGGTGTTGAGGGTATTTATGACAGATATGATTACTTTGAGGAAAGGGAAAATGCATTAAAAACATTATCAATATCATTGAGTTATGCCATTGCAATTCTCAGTCAAAAATAAATAACCTTAAAATACATAGATTTAACAAGTTTTAACCCTATGAATACTTAAATATTTCTTTACCTGCAATGAGATTTTTATGAAAATCAGAATATACTGAAAAAAATTTTCTAAATTACTACACATCAACAATTCGGGGTTAAAGTGGCTTCTATCCAAGTTCTTAATGCTATAGCTGTAAAGATTGTTCCCCCAAAAGAGGAACAAAAGGATTGGTCATATACAGTAGGAGCGCCTTGGCCTATAGACCAGAGTGAAGTTATTACTTTTACCACACGAGTTGATGCCAGATTCCATAAAAGCAGTAAAACTCATGCACAATTTCTTAAACCATATCCTCTCAATTCATTCCCTGCAAAACTTTCAAATTATGTTAAAGATGAAAGCACTTTTCAAAACTTCGTGGATGAATTTGTAAGCACAAAACTAATAACTCAAGCAAAGCAATCACGAGCCAGTAACGGAGCAGTTTTAGTTTTTACTCACTATAAGCTTGAGAACTTGAGAGAAGATGGAACCTCTGAATTATATTTTGAACGAATCTTAGTATTAATGCTAAAAAATACAGATGCTCTTAGATTCAAAGATAATCTACAACTTAACCCAGTAGATATTATTGATTTAGATAAATTTCTCCAAGGTGCCAGAGTCGATTTGATTAGATTTAAAGCAGTAGATGATGGAGAAAATAAAAACAATTTATGCTTTATTCGGGGTAGTGGGGAAGTAAGACAGTATTTCACCTCTTCAATCGGTGCAGATGAGATTGTATCAAATAAAAAAAGTAGTGAGCAGGTTATTAAAGCCATCGAATCTTTTGCAAAGAAAAACAGCTTAAACCGTGCTCTTAAAGAAAGGTTAGAATCAAAAGTAAAAGAACTTTTTGATAGCTGTAAAAGAGGGCAATCCATTTCCCTCGATAAAATACAAATTCAGATTGATGCTATTTTACCTATAGATAAAGCAGATATTAAAAATACTTTTGTAGATTTTGTAAATGAAAATGCATTTGAAGTAAATGAAGAATTTGAAGTTTTAGCAAGTGATAAGAAACAGCTTGAGTGGCTGGATTTTGAAACCCCTATTGCAAAATTAAGTGTCCGAAAGCATCAGATTGGTCTACCTAATTCAGATAAGCCATTGATATTTGACAAATATACGCATGAAGTGACATTAGTGCAAAAAATAACCGATCCGATATTGATTGCTAAATTATCAGAGCTAGCAAATGAAGAATGAAGAATTAATGAAACTACTGCTCAATATGAAAAAGCATGTAGTTTCAATCGAATACGAAGATCCATATCAAGTGTGGATCTACGATTCCAATTCTTTTTCAAAAGTAGAGGAGTCTTTTAAAGAAGCCCAGAACATAGATTCTTTAGCATTAGAAAAGACTGAAGAAAATACCGTTATAAAATTATCTATTTTACTGACAAGTTCAATTGGATGGTTTTATTCTATCTCAGAGCTATTTAAAACATTAAGAGTATCAATTAAAAATAAAACAGATTTTCCGAACTATTTTTATATTAATGATTTTGAAGACGAAGATATACTAAAAGTTAGCAAATCGGTTAAAGCTTATTCTCAATGGTGTGAGATTTTGTCACGTATCTCTGATCATATTGAATATGAAAACTCAGGAGCATGGCCTAACTATATTTTCGTTATGGAAGGTGGTAAATCAAAAAAGATAACCACCTATAAGCTGCCCTTGAAAAATTTAGAAGATGGCTTTTTATGTGAAATAGATACTGAACCTTGCGATATTAAGAGCCTTACAAACATTGACCTCCATTCATATGAAAGAAAACTCGTAATGAGATCTTCATTAATTGAGCTGTATAATGATTGTGACTCCAAAAATGACTTTCTCTCATCTCTATTAAAATCGCCAAAAAAACTTTGGGACTTATTCGCAATAAACTATGAAATCTACATCAACAAATATTCAATTAATAAAATAATTAATGATGTAGAAGTGCAGAAGTTAGATTTCCTTTCAAAATTAAACTCATTAGTTCAGGAGCACCAAACTAAATCACTAACAATCCCTGCTGTATTAGTCAGTACAGCGATAATTAAAGGATGGACTCCATCAGGATTGTTACTTATTTTTGTAGCTATGTTACTAACTTGTGTTGTAGTTATTATAGGCATCCATAATGCTAAGAACTCCCTAAATGACATTATTGAGTCTTCAAATAAAACTATGGAGCTATTTAGTAAAGAAAATTCCGATGATACGGATCTTGTTTTAACTCAAAAAGTAAACGGTGTAATAAGCGATGCTTTAATGAAATTAAAAGAGAAGAAAAGGTCTGCTGATAAAATCTTATCAAACCTTGAGGGTCTAATTTATTTTGGATGTTCTGTATGGTTTCTTTTCGTCCTCTATCAATTTAAAGATACCCTGAACAATTCTATAGAGTTTATTATTAATTGGTTTAGATAGTCAAACTGGAGATAAATTCATGTGCATAAAAAAAATTGAGAATGAGCAAAAAAATAACAAACAAAACTTCATGCAAAAAAACAAAAGAATTATATTTATTTTATCCCTGATCGTTATAATAATATTATGTGAGCAAGGCTTAGAGTTTATTCTAAAAAAAGGTTCACAATCTATTGATCTTAAAACAATACGAGAAATATATAAAAATAACATCCTTTTAGGAATTTCTTTTATAGGGGGAATTGCAATATCGGCTTTATATTTAACGATTGGGAAATGCATTAAGGCAGCAAATGATTTCTTCTTGTTTTTCCCTGCCGCAATTGTACTTTATCAATCATATACTTTACCAGAAGGTGATTTTATTTCTAACCTTTATAAGATAATAAGTATCGAAAC
This sequence comes from Enterobacterales bacterium, assembly GCA_039593635.1. Taxonomy (GTDB): domain Bacteria; phylum Pseudomonadota; class Gammaproteobacteria; order Enterobacterales; family Enterobacteriaceae; genus Enterobacter. The sequence continues at coordinate 58,264 of JBCNOW010000015.1, read as the reverse complement.
ATTGGCAATATTTAAAAGCCTTATTTTGCTTTGTAGCTTCGCTAAATTCTTGATTTCATTATGTGAATTTAAAAACGAGTTATTTATATCGCTTAAAACAAAATCCAGCACAAAAGAAACACTCATTAAAGAATTAATGTTAGAAATAAATATATTAACTGTTCTGCGGAATAAGCATAACCCTAACGACCATTAAAATACCATTTATCCATAATACAGCTTGTGATATATGATAAAACCACAAAAATATCAATTATAACTATAAGTCCAGTTAGTGTAGTAAAGAGATAAGATAATAGATTCAATATTATGACATATATATAAATTGTAGTTTCCGACATGGTTTATCCTTTTTTATTTTTTAGTTTATATATAACTCTAAAAATTTATATGTCAATTATCTAATGTAGCAAGGGCTAACTCATAGATGCTCCGCATCTTTGAGTTGCCTTGCTTTTTCTGCCCTGTGGTTGAAAAAGAAAAAAAAATCGAAATCAACACATAAGGCATTGACACACCTACATATTATGATAGTTAATTATTCATAGCATACGGACTTGCTATAAACCACATAATCAAAAGGAGTTGATATGGAAAAATTTAATAATATATTGGACGACGATTTCCCTTCGTCATTCAGTGATGATCCAAAAGCAAAGAAATTACCACCTAACCGCATTCGCAAACATACCGTTTCGGTTCGTCTTAGTGATTTAGAACTCAGGCAAGTAAATGACTCTCGAAACCAATTGAGTAAAAGCTGTTGGCTGAGATCCTCAGCTCTCAAGCAACTTCCCCCTTCTGTTCCCGAAATCAACAAAGAAGCCTGGCAGGAGCTTACTGGCTCACTACAGAAACTAAACGATCTGGGGTCATTCCTGCTCCGTAGAGGCGAAGATGCTCAGCCTCTATCCCAAGAAGTGAATGCACTAAAAGTTAAGCTGTCGCATGTAAGAGATGCTCTGCTGACATTCAATGAGTAAACATCCTGTATGAAGGGAATGAACAGGATTCGCCGGGGTAAGAACTTTCGTGGTGTCGTCTCGTATGCTCTTGCCCCTGCTCCCCACCATAAAACTACACCTTTGGTGATTGGTGGCAATCTTGTGGGCATCACAGTAGAAGAGCTGAAAGTAGAGTTCGCCAGAACACAGCAACTGAGAGAAGATGTTGCGAAACCGGTATGGCACAACTCCCTTCGTCTCCCTGTCGGTGAATCAATTTCTAAAGAGCAATGGAAGCTCGTTGCTGACGATTACATGAAGCGAATGGGTTTCTCAGACACTCATCTGCGCTGTTATGTTCTGCATGACGACGAAGCTGGTCAACACATACACATCATTGCTTCTCGTATAAATGTTTTGGTAGATGGTCAACTTTATCTCGGCAGGAACGAGAACCTCATCAGCACTCGTATCATTCAAGAGCTTGAACGAGATCATCAGCTCACCAGAACGAAAGGTCCTTCTCCTGCTAAACAGCCCCAGAAGCAAAGGAAGCTCACTCGTAACGAAAAGATGATGCAGGTCAGAACAAAGGAGAAAGCTCCCAAGATAGTGATACAGGAAGCTATAGATGCAGTTCTCACCTTTTTCAATGAAATCACTATCGAGGACTTCATACATGAACTGCAAAAGCAAAATATTTCAGCGATAGCCAATGTTGCATCTACAGGCAAGATGAACGGTTTCTCGTTCGAATATGGTGGTGTCGCATTTAAGGCATCACAGCTCGGCAAAGCTTATGGTTGGTCAAGCCTGAGCAAGCGAATCATTGTGACTCAACCAATGGATGCAGTTACTCCTGTATCGTTTACCATCAATGAAAACGTTTCAACTCCCATTGAAGTTCAATCCAAATCTACACCCCATACGGCAAATTCCAGCGATCATACTCGGTCTCGCTGGTTACAGTGGATACCTTACCTTGATGAGTTTCTAAGCAGTATGAAAGCTATAGGCTCAACAATTCTCAAGCCAGCTAAGAAAGCCGGCCTCATTAAGAAAATCATGGATGAAAATCCAATACCTCTGCAATTTTCGGAAGTGGATTCTCAAGATTTGGTAAGAAAATCGCAATTCAAACCTGTTTAACCGAATAGTTTTCAGTGGGTTAAATTCATTCCTTAAGCCAAATCCCATAAATATTTTCATTCATTTTCAAATTGATAGGTAAAATCGATCGATCGTTATCACTGATCAATTATTCTCACATGATAGCTATAGACTATCAAAAGAAAGCGATCGATCGGTACAAATGATTTGCTAGACCTTGTTTCTGAGTCGTAATGTAACTTCAAAAGAAGCGATGTAGCTTACTGAATTATCGGCAAAAATGCTGACGGGCACTTGCGCCCAAAATTTGGTTTCTTTCAAATAGGACACTTACATGACAGCAATTACTGAAGTAAAACAGCCGAACTTTTTGATGATGAAGAGGGTATGGATGGCCATCGCACTTCCGATTGTCATTTTCTACTTCTCAGGTGTTCAGGGTTTGGTTCAGCTTGCAATCGTATGGGTTTTCGCAAGCATTATGCTTTTGATGTTTGCCTATAAAAAATTCCGCATCAAGAAGTGGAATGCCAGCACCAGAGATGTATTCGGAGAGTCTGATGGCATGTGGAGTCACGAGTTCGGTCCTACTGCTATGAAGCTCGATGAAAAACGAGGACTAATTCATCTCAAGGAAGAGAATAAACAGAAAACATATCCCTTCTCAGCCATCAAAGAATGGCGATACAATTTGTCTACTACGAGACAAAGAACAGGTCTTGATAAGGAACTGGATCGCACCCACGATTTCAGAGAGTCAGGTTTTTACATCTCTGTAGACGATGTGCAGTATCCTGAGTGGAGAGTTATGTTCTTCCCGCAGCAGGGCGACTTCAATTCGCATGAGGGTATTCGAGATACTGAGCTTCAACTTAAACGGTGGATGCACATTTTCGATAAAGTTATTAATAGAAATTGAATAGTCCCTTTCGAAGATAAATGAAAAACCAGCTAAATGCTGGTTTTTTTTATTGAAAATTTAAAAGCCCTTGTCAAAAACAACATTTGATGATAAGAAATAATTTCATGCATAAGAATTTGTAATTAACACCTCAATTATTGTTTATAAATACACTTATCTTTCCCACAAAAATGAGGTTCAATATGAGTGAAGTTAGACAGTTTGACATAGCATTATCTTTTGCAGGAGAAGACAGGGGCTATGTAGAGCAAGTAGCAAACCAGCTTCGGGATTCAGGTGTAAAAATATTTTATGACTTTTTTGAGCAAGATGATCTATGGGGCAAAAACCTATATGATCATCTTACAGATGTTTATATGAACCAAGCTCGCTATACTATAATGTTCATATCGGAAAATTACTCAAAAAAACGATGGACTAATCTTGAACGGCAAAGTATGCAAGCAAGGGCTTTTCAAGAAAACCAGGAATACATTCTCCCAGTGAGGTTTGATGAAACTCCTATCCCAGGCATTTTACCAACAACTGGTTATTTAGATCTTTCTAACATGTCACCACAACAGCTTGTTGAAATAATTCATAAGAAACTTATTAATAGTGGTTTAACCATACCATCAATTAATATCAGAAAAAGATTATTTTCTACTAAATCAATACCAAAATCCGAGCCTTCCAAGTCATTAATAAGTATAGCTAACACTTTTGGTGAAGCTATTGAAGGCGCTACTATAGTAGCAATAGCAGATAACGACACAACTAAGTCAGCTCATTCAGACAAGGATGGCTTAGGTGCTTTAGAAATTTCAACAAGAAGAAAATATCAATTACTCGTTGCACATCCTGATTACCCAGCAGCAATCATTAATAACTGGGATTCTGGTGAAGATATAAAAATCACTTTAGCTTCCTCTGAAAATACTGGATCAATTATATGCATGGGAACGGGCTATATCCCAGGATTGCAAGGAAGGCTAAACCCTATACTTGATACAAGTAACAGGACATATATCTATGCTAATAATATAGCAATTAACGGGGGTTTAAAACAGCCAGTAACATTCGAGATCGATACTCCTTTAGAGCTTGAGGATTGTGATGGTGTATTCATGGAAGTCAGAATTTTACACATACAGGGAAATACATCATTAATACAATTTGTTCATCCTAAATATGAGAATAATGAAAATTAATGCCTTGATATTTTTAATTATATTATGAAAGCTGATGCTTGAACGAGAAAAGTGCTATCCTATAAAATAGCACTTTTCTTGATAACAAATAAGAATTAGATATTTATTTTTTTAGAAGCTATCGATGGTGAGCTTTTTAAATTGAAGTTTTTCGTATGCTTTTTATATATGCTTTCCACTTCATACTCATTCCAGACAATGTATTCGACAATGAATTTGTAAAAATACAGAACTCGTTCAAGGCTAATGGTATTGGGTATAGTGTAAAAATTTGGACTGAGTAAGGCTGAAGTGAGAACAGCTAAAATGTTACTCGACCCTTTCAAGCTTGGGTTCTCATAATCCTGCTGATACTTTAGAAAATATCCGATGCAAAAAAGATATGCATCTTTTACGATCTTTTCTTTATTGCAGTCCGATTCATCGTATCTAAGAATGAAGCGATTGAGGAGTATCAAGAACTTTTGATCGGGTAAATATCTATTTAGTTTATTCATAATAAGCATCCTTGCTATTTGTGAAATGTCATCCTGACTCTAAAAGAAATATCATAAAATTTAATCATGTCAATAGTTAAAACCTATCAAATTTATCATCGTATTTTTTAGGTAATGGACTATTCAAATCTTCAAGAGTTATTTGCCGTATGTGAGCATTATACTGCCACCTATGAAACTGCTCATGATATCGGGTATTTTCCTTTAATAATGCTTTATTTTCAGCTTCAAGCCTTTTTATCCTTTTAATAGCGGCATTTATGTTTGCAGGTCTGATAGTCTTATCTTCACCATGTTTTAGCTTTTCTTTCTTTAGCTTAAATGATTCTTCTATAAATTTATGACTACATAAAGACTGACGAGATGGTCTTTTACCAATATCTGATGAAACCTTGTCACACAAAGCATCCCAAGTCAGCTTTTCATTCTGAGACCATCTATTTATTACTCCTACAATATATCTAATTTGAATAATACTAATATGTTTTGCCATTTATAACTCCTTAATTTTTATTCTTTCATGGAATTCACACCACTTACGAGCACTTTCATGCCCTTCCTCTCTATCAGAAATTGCTTTTTCTCGTATTCTTAGATGTATGCTTGAAAATCTTTCCCCATTAATCCCTGACTCGTTTTCAGGGTAAAATGCACATGGTTCTGAAGCATAGGCATGTCTGCAATATCCGTGCTTACTGACCATCACGGCACCATTTTTCAGGATATTCAAATCATCAATTCGAGCTTCAGGAAGCTTTTCATTTTCAACTTTAATCTCTCTGCCCCTCATTAAACTAAGCATATGAGCATGGTTACGGTGATCATAATATCTGTTCTGAGCAATACATTGTCGTCCTGACCAGCGAGCAAGATCGAAACCATCCATGCCTGAAATAAGAGCTATTGTATTAAGAAGATGTCTTGGCTGATGCGAATTAATTTTATAGTCCTTAACATCTTTGTTATTGAAACCATACCTTTCAAAAATGTTTATGAATCTTTTATCAGAGTATCCAGACTTGGCTATATCGGCAGAGAATAGACATACTGTTGGTTTTTCAAAAACAAAATTATAGGTATCATTGATTTCGTTAAGCTGAAATCGGTTTAAAAGACATAAGGCATTTGAATATTTGATATTTTTCTTTTTATCAAACCAAGGAAAATCTTTAGGTTTAGAATCATAGACCAACCTTTTCAATTCTTTTAAAGTATATGTATAATCTTGATGATTTATCACACTGCCATTTAATGTAATTCCCTTAATCTTTCTTCGATAATCATTGCTAATCTCTCTGTAAAAACCTAAAAACTCGCATACCTGTTTAGCAGTAAGATATTTATTCTCATCTATTACAGAAAGGAGGATCTGAGATTGGAATTTTTCATAACCTTCATCCATTTTTATGGCGAGTTCTCTGGCGTTTTTAGACAGCATCCTTAGCCTTCTTACAGCAGTTTGAGCAACAGATATCATTTCAGTTGGAATCCACTTGATATCGCCTGCATATCCTTTACCCGAGAAGAACCTAAGGCCATACCGTTTAATGCCTCTGGAATCGTTTTCTAAAATCTCACAGTCGCTGGGTAAAGCCAAAATTTCAGAAATCCTACTGGGTGCACAGCAGAGTAGTGCCACAACTGAAGTGGTAAACATGTCTCTTTGAGAAAGTTCTTCATCCTTTTTAGCAAAGATGCTTGCAATAATTAATAACGATTCAATGTCTGGCAACTTACTATGCCCTTTAAGATTTTTATCATAACCATCCCAACTCTTTCGAGCTTTAAACCTAAGTGGACTGACCCAATCTAAGTGTGGCAAATCAATCATCCTGTTTAACTTTAGGAAATTAATAATCTTCTCCAATTCTTTACATGTATTAGCCGATACTGATTTAGTATATTTCCCATAGATAATACTGGCACATTTATCTAAAACCATATAGTTACATTCATTGACATTTGCATTTCCAACCAAGTCAAGAAGAACGAACTCAAGAACTTTTAACACTCTCAATGCCTTTGTGTGCTCTTTCCTTTTTCCAAATAAAATAGAGCATTTGATATAGGCTTTTGCAAAATCAATAAAGTTTTCATTAAGGGGTTCATTGCAATTACGGTTGTCACAGGAATCAAACCTCGTAAACCTGTAAATACCCCCCCAAGAAAGTGCATTCCAATCTTTAATTATTTCGTTATCAGAAATAATACTACGGTAGAAGGCCACATAAGAAATAACATTATTAATAGCGGGATTTTTTCCATCGGGTTTGAAAGATATTACATTAGACATGATCTTCTGTTCTCCACTGATTGAATTTTTTACACTCAAAACATTTGATTTCATTTTGAACACTTTCTTTTATACAAAAAGCATCCTTAATGACATTGATGAATTCTTGAGAATTGGATTCAACATCTAATCCCATGAAGACATTGGATAGTGGTGAAAGGAATTTATTCATGTGTGAGTCGATCTTGGCAACATTGTCAGCGACATTTTTAATGTAGATTCCCGCTGAACTTATATCGCTGTGATCCAGTGCTTGAGCAATCTCACTAATTGATGCTCCGTTTTTTGCGAGGATTGAGCCTAAAGTGTATCTAAACCTTCTTGGATTTAATTTGATAATATTACCTGTCCTTTCTGAAATAAGCCCATATTGTTTGGCCATGTTCCTTAGCTTATTAGTCAGCAACTCATTTTGTGCATGAAGAAAATCTGAGTAAATTTTTTGCTTCAGATCCAAGAGGCTCGTGCACGAATTGACAGCATCTTTATTAAGAAAAATTGGCAATAGATCTTTTACATGCTGTTCTAATTCCTCTCCAAACTTAGTCTCGATGTATTTTATTGTTTGCTCTTTTAACTGCAATAGTGAAGAAAACAATCTCTCAGCAAGAATATTTGAAGTGAAACTTTCTCTGAATGTAAGCTGTTGCTTAACTCTTGGGATATTAATATATACACACTTATCATCTTTCTTAAGGTCAATGTGCTTTAATGATGTCAATTGCACTGGCCGTCTACCTGTGCTGATCAAGAGGTTCAAGAAACAAAATAAAGACAAGTTAACCTTTCCTTCAGAGAGCAATTCTTGGGTTTTAGTTTTAAGCATATACAATTCATTATCTGTAAAAGGCCCTACATTTGGGTCCCTTCTTTTGACTGCTTCACCAATAGCTCCCCGTTTTACCCTCATATTATTGAAAACAGCCACTGAAGATGAATGTATGCCTGGATAATTAAAATTTACCCACCTATCCAGAAAGCTCTTCATGCAGCATAAACAATATTCTTCATGCTCTTTCAGCCCAGCTTTAAATCTCAAGATACTTTCACCATCGATAACATTTGTCTGCGAGGTGGTGAAAAACTTCTTAAATGACGTGTTAATAGCACTTACATACCCTGCACTAAAATTTGAGGCAAAATATGCAAGAGTATGAATATATCCAGATTGAATATCTGATGATGCATTTTTGATCACTTCAATGGGAGATATAGTTATACTTTTATCAAGTTTCCATTTTTTATCTGTAAGTTTGAAGTAATAACCATTCATTTTCGCTTTGTAAGAGGCTTCTTCGACCTTTAACGACAAATTCATACCTATTCCCCTTTTATAATTCTCTCAGTGGTGTTGAAAATCTTAAGCATAATCTCTTTATGTTTTTCAGAAGTCATTTTTCTGTTATATACCTCAGGCATTTTCGAGGAGTCAGACCATCCCATACAATACTTTCTAAAAGAATCTTGCTCATGACCGCTTAGTTGTGAGCTATCAGCTTCCTTTGAAAAATAGTAATTCCATGAATGTCTTAATCTGTGCCCTGATAAATTTGCTAGTAAATTACTGTTCTTCTTAATGGTTGAAATTATTTTCTCGTATGCTGAAATACTGAGAGGTTCGCCTTCTGTATTTGAATTTCCATGAGTTACAAAAAGATAACTATGTCTTTTCCGCTTTGTGGATAATTCCCTTTCATAAATCATATAGTCATCTATTTCCTTAGCTAAACCTTCAGAAAGTTTAAGCACCCTTTCTTCCGTTTTAACAAGAGGTTGATAGATTCTGGAATCCTTGTTGCAGTCGTGTCGCCTCCTTACATAAAGTGTATTTTCATAAAGATCTAAATCTTCAATCTTAATGTTTAGTAATTCGCCAGCTCTTAACCCCAAGTTTATTAGAATCTTAAAAATGAGGTTATTTCTACTTTGAACCTCTTTTGAGAATGGATTAATTTCACTCCCTATTTCAACTATCTTAAAAAGCTCAATAAGTTGTTTTTCTTCAAGCGCTCTATCAGGCCTATCATGTAGCTTCAGAGTTCGTACACTCCATTTATGAGATTCGATACTCTTAATGAAGGTATCTACTTCGTTTTTTGCATTAATTTTATCCATTGAGTGAATCACTTCGCAAAGCCACTCAAGGTATTTCGCAACAACATGCAGCCTATAATTAAATGTTCTTTTAGAGATAGATTTAAATTCTTTTTTGTTAATATCGGGATTTTCTCTATTATCAAATCTTAGATTTAAATATCTAACAAGATTATCAATCTCAAATATATTGAGAAACTCTTTGCTCATTATCCTTTCATGTAAATTGATTTGGTTATTTTTGCAAAACTCTTTGAAGATGATAAGTTTCGTTGCAACTACTTCAATTGTTGAAACGGTATAACCTCTATTTCGTATTTTGGTGGTGAGAAATAGGTTTTCATAGTAAGCTGGAAGTCCGGTTTCTTTATCAAGGATAATGCAGTTGCGTTCTCCACTTTCCATTACAAACTTCTTAGTTTTATATTGCAATTTAATAACCCTCCGTAAATTTTACAATTATTAATCGTTCCGGCTTATCATGTAATTTATAGATTTTAAATTTGCAATTTTATTTCTGCTATTTCTGGTTTATTTATATATTATTTAATAACTTAAAAAAAATTCTTTCACGTGAAAGAAACCGGTACGGCTAGTTCTTTGTATCCATACCCGATATTTAGAAATCATCTCAAAGCCTGACTGATAAAGCGGTGCGAATATTTTTGTTAAGAATTTCGTTAAATATCATCCTATTTTCATTTTTAAACTTTACGATAATATTTCGATCATCAAAATCAGCTATTATTAATCCGAGATTCATTAATTCGATCTTCAACCCATTGATCAATTTCCGCCTCTACAAAAGCTATAGCCCTCGCCCCCACTTTGATAGGTTTTGGAAATGAATCATTTGATATCAATAGATAAACCCAAGATTTCTTAAATCCGGTTTTTGATAACACCTCGGGCATTCTTATCAAGCGGATGTTTGATTTCTTCATGTTTGCTTCCTCACCTTGTCTCTGATGAATCAACAGTAAGGGAAGGTGAGCAAAGAAAGGACAGAGCTTCGTGACTCCAGTGACGACAACTGTTACCGCTTTCCCAGTTTATTTTGTAACATACAGGATAGACTTCAAGAACTTCATCTGGGTCAGAGTTCTTAACTTTGATAAAAGAGGATGAGAGGATGCTGTGCACATGCCGACAGGTTTTTAAGCACCGTAACTGACGGTGCCTTTCGCTTAGTCACTGAGTTTTATGACTTCTGAGACCTTCATGTCTTTCAAATGGGGATTCTTATTAAGGAAGTAGTTGAATTGCCTGATGAAGTTGATAGTTGCTGCTTTGTTAGCGAGTGGACGGTCTGAATCACGGATATGGTTACTTAGGCGGGTTTCATCCTCCTCATCCTCATCGGTGTATAAGAGACGAGATAACCTGTCGTCAGAAATCCTTACCTTATGTATCTTTGCCCACATAAGGATATCGAGCATGGCCATGATTCGATAGCTGATGAGCTTTTTGATTGTGCCATAACCAAACCTAACTGCTCCCGACATGTCCGGCTCAATACCTTTGATTCTTCTCCATTGCGGTAAAGCAGTCTTAAGAGCTTCAGCTATCTCTTCATCTGTTCCGCTTGCCAGGTCTACTTCCAGCATCACCGTGCCCTTCGCCATGCTCTCATCGAAGATGTCTGAGATGAAGGCTTCAGCATAATCAGGCACCATACGATATTGCTCTCCTCCATCCCATGAAAAGAGTCCTGCAACCATGCTATTGATGCCAAGCTGGGCAATCCTCTTCGTTGTTGTAAGATGGAGATGAGGCGGTTCGTAGAGGCGATCATCACGGTCCGTGTATTCAAGTTGCCTTGAAGTATATAACACCGGATTTCCCCCAAAGACTTTGATACCTACCTGAATGAGGTCTCTCCCTTCCTCCTCTGTAGGCCAAGGTCTGTGCCAAATCGCTCTCGCCCACAGTTCATGGTAAAAAGCTTTCAAAGTTAGCTCTTTGAAAACTTCATAGTTTCCTACAAAGAACCACCCCTTAACTTCCTTCGTATGCTCTGTAGTCCAGTTTTTCATATTTTTTCCTTTCATTTCCCCTATTTATACAACAACTACCACTAAAAATAATACTTCTTACTTTCGATTTGTGTTTTTATGGGGATTCACAATAGGTTCTAAAAATATTTCATTTACACCTATAGATAGGATGAAGTATTATTAATTAATAAAGCGCATGGATACACATATGGAAAATCAAAATTTAATTAAAAAAATAGGCTTCCTTTTTGCTGTTCTATCGAGTTTAGCAACTGCTGGCGGTCTTTATCATGAAGTTAGCAAACCTAAAGCTTCACTTACAGCCTATGTAAACAAGGATATATTCTATACCCCACCCCAATATGACAATAAAATGGCAGAACTCCTTAATAAATCTGACTTTGGAAATATTTACGATTCAATAGATAGTATTTCCAAATCTGCCAGCTTTGATGATAAGAAAAATCTTGTTACTAAGTTATTAGAATATTTGAGAATCCCTTTTACTACGCCTTTTGAAAATGGATTGGCAGAATATAAAAAACAGGTTTTTATATATGTCAAAAATGACGGTGATGCAATTGCTAAAAACGTATATGTCGATTATCCTCAAAAAGTTCTGTTGATGATTGAGGATGATAAAGGTGATTATTCTAACGAGAAAAACCTGACCGCACGATATGTGATACCGTCTATTAGACAAGGAGGTCATTATAGAATATGGGCCTGGATAAAAGGCGACAGCTTTGATGAGGATAAAATAAAAATTGGTAGTGATGACCAAGTGGCAAAAATTGAGATCGGTCAAATTTCTTACGGAAATACCGGCAACATAATTATATTAATCCAAAATAATATTGGATTAATTATCTTCGGCATTTCACTTTGCATCTTTTTAGTAGTCTTTTCGTTATCTATAACCATTTCCCATTTTTTTGAAAAAGAATGATGTAAATAATGATAACTCAGGAGGCGCTTACTCTTGAGTTATCAAAAACATTAGAGTTTAAATTTCAAAATCCTGCAATTTTTTACCACTGGCAATAGCATCGGCAATGGCTTTTGGTGTTCTGCCCTGACCAGTCCAGGTTTTCTCATTACCTTGCTCATCGGTATATTTATACTTTGCCGGGCGAGCTTCACGAGTAGACTTAGCCTTGACCTTATGTTTAGAAGAAAGTCCGTTTAGAAGTTCCTGAGGATCTATCCCATCTTCAAGAAGTTGAGCACGGATAGCTTCAAGCTTAGCTTGCTTTGCTTCTCGCTCTTTTATGACGGATGCTTGCTCTTCACGGAACTCATCTATAACTGTAGTGAGCTTAGCAAGCATGTCTTCGAGTTGCTCAAGTGAAGTCTCACGAGCTTGTGCCCTGAGGGTGCGAATGTTGTTAAGGGTTTGGAGCGCATTACTCATAAGATGCTTTACCTAATTAATTATTAGCGGTTGTGAACTTAACTTGATGAGTTTAAACAGGGATATTCTCCTAATCAAGTATTTATGTAAATTCGTCTATTGATAAACTGATTGAGATTTTCAGAGCTTAATTTAAACTCCTGATTTCAGAGATCTTTATCAGTTCATTAAGGAGTTCAGGTTTGTGTTTATGTAACCATCTAAATAAAGCTTGATTCTCTAATAAGGTTTTTATGTGAGATATTGACCTGCCCCCGGTATTAAATACAAAAATCAGTTAGTAATGTCGGATCCTTCACTCTCAGAATTCCCCGTTTCTCCAGCTCGCTGCAAATTCAGACGGCGTCTGATAATTCAGCGAAGAATGAGGCCGACATTCGTTATAGTCCTGCCGCCATTCGCTGATGGTTGCTTCCTGGCATGACCGACGTCGCTGAACCAGTGCTCATTCAGGCATTCATCGCGAAAGCGACCGTTAAAACTCTCGATAAATCCGTTCTGTGTCGGCTTGCCCGGCTGAATAAGCCGCAGCTCAACACCATGCTCAAAGGCCCACTGATCCAGCGCACGGCAGGTAAACTCAGGCCCCTGATCTGTTCTTATCGTCGCCGGATAGCCACGAAACAGCGCAATGTTGTCCAGAATGCGTGATACCTGAACGCCTGAAATCCCGAAAGCAACGGTGATCGTCAGACACTCCTTCGTGAAATCATCAACGCAGGTCAGGCACTTAATCCGGCGACCACTGGCCAGCGCATCCATGACAAAATCCATTGACCGCGTCAGGTTGGGCCCTGCCGGACGCAACAGCGGAAGCCGTTCAGTTGCCAGCCCTTTACGGCGCCGTCTGCGTTTTACGCCCAGGCCCTTGAGATGATAAATGCGGTACACGCGCTTGTGGTTAACGCAGAAGGCCTTCACGGCGCAGAAGCTGCCAGATGCGGCGGTAACCAAAACGCCTGCGCTCCAGTGCCAGTTCGGTGATGCGCCCTGATAAATGCGCATCAGCAGCCGGGCGCTGAGCCTCATAGCGGCAGGTCGACAGGGACAAACCTGTCAGCCTGCAGGCACGACGTTGCGACAGATCGGTCGCATCACACATCAACGCCACGGCTTCCCGCTTCTGGTCTGTCGTCAGTACTTTCGGCCCAGAGCCACCTGTAGTGCCTCCTTATCCAGCATGGCTTCGGCGAGCAGCTTCCTGAGGCGGGCGTTCTCTTCTTCAGGTGACTTAAGCCGCTTTACCTCAGGTACTTCCATGCCGCCAAACTTCTTACGCCAGGTATAAAACGTGGCGTCGGAAATGGCGTGCTTACGGCAGAGTTCGCGGGCAGAAACCCCGGCTTCGGCCTCGCGGAGAATACTGATGATCTGTTCGTCGGAAAAACGCTTCTTCATGGGGATGTCCTCATGTGGCTTATGAAGACATTACTAACATCGCGGTGTGTTAATCAATGGGGAGCAGGTCAATATTACTATTGTTAACTTTAAGCTTGTAGATCCATAGTTTTCCTTGAGCTTATCTGCATCAATATGAACATGTGCCATTTCTTTTTCGAGCCTATCAATCATTTTTCTTTGCGCTGTTTTATGATTACCTTTGGTATTTTTTGACTCAATCAATGTTTCCTTAGGTGAACTTTGAAGAAGTGAGTGTGAAAAATTTTTTGAAAAATTGTCAAACCTTATCATGAGGTTAGCACATTCGAGTTGTCTCAATGGAACCATTTTTTTTAAAGCTAAGAATGTTGCCTTGGGAACAACCTTATCATTTAATATCTCAACTACCTGGGGACTAATTCCATCTAATACAGATATCCTGCCTTTCAAAGAATCTACAGAAATATTTAGAGAAGCACTGAGTAATTCAATAGGAACTCCAGCTTTTATAGCTTCCTTTAACATTTTTTGGATTTGAATTATTGTTACTTGGTTGACTTTCTTATTAGGTGTATATGTATCATATATTGTAGAAACAAGACATTCTACTTTGGTTTCACCCAATTCTTTTAAGGCCTCTATTCTCATATGCCCATCCAATATTTTTATTTCATTAGTTACTGAATCAATAAAAACTAAAATAGGCTCTATTAATCCTATAGATTTCAAAGTGCATTTTATTTGTAAGAACTTTTCGCTACTCTCATAATTTATAAGAAGCTTTTTAGTAGGTAATAGCTCACTTATATTTAAGCTTAAAGTATTATCACTGAAGCAACATTTAATCATTTTGTTAGTCCTTAGCAGAGTTTCTAAATATTACACCAATGATGTCATTTAAATTTTCGCTTATAATTAAATCATTGAAATCTTTATTTTTGTTAAGCTCATTGAAAATTGAATTGGCAAGCAATAAATTGGACTCTAAATATGATGCTTTGTGAATCAAATTTTTGTGTTCTTTGATACTATCTTCGTAGACTTTGATTAATTGGTCTGTAGTCAATTTTTTACTTTTGTAATCTCTCTTGAATTCTGTGCTCATTATGCCTTTTAAGCCTTCATTTCTTGAATCTAAAACTTCTCTAAGTTTGCTCACATCTTTATGCTTGATCTTTCCCTCATCAAAAGCTTTGATAAAAAGCTCCTGTCCCTCTTTATAGTCTACTCGTGCAATTTCTACGGCAAGAGAAATTGACATCGTTCCGTTTTCAACAGCAGAAAGTAACTTATTTTCTCCTTTTTCAATTAACATGGTTAAACTTGTTATCCAGTTAACTGATAACCCAGTATTCTCTGAAATTTCTTTGTTACTAAGCCCCTGTTCTTTCATATCTTTTATTCTGAGATACTGCTGACCAGCTCTTGGTAAAACACGGGCCATATTCTCGGCAAGACTCATTATATGTGCTGTGTTTTCATCAACATCTAATATAATTGCTGGTATTAGTTCCTCATTTAGCATAGATATGGACTCAAGCCTCCCTTGTCCGCATATCAAAGCATATTCATATTTGCTATCTTTTATTCTTCTTACAGTAACAGGCTTTCTTATACCACTTGTATTTATACTTTCTGTAATCTCAGCATGTTTAAATTTATTTCTTGTTCTTGGCAAAACAACTTTTATAGATGATGCTTTTATCATTTTTATTTTACCTTCTTTCATTTAAGATGCCTCCATAAATGTTGGTTTTAACATATTTAGAAAAAAATCTATATTTTCAAATCTATATAACTCAAAGAGCATAGTATTTTGCTCTTTAATTTTCAGTTCCTTTTCAAAATTTTCTAATGATGGAAGGATAAAATAATCAACAGGTTTTGTGTTCAAGCTATTCATTCTTACTACAATATTGAAGTCTGTATTTAGACTTCTTTCTAACCTCACGAGCCACTGGTATTTATCATTCCCCTTATTCCTACATCTTGATACGACTATGGAAAAGGTGAGAGATTTGTTTACTTTCACAAGTTTTTTATCGTTAACAGACACATCAATTTCTATCAACTTTCTTTCTATTTCTTTTATCAATTCTTCGTTTTTCAACCTAAGCATTTTATTTATAGTTAAAAAGCTATAGTCTATCTCAGGAGTATAACCTATTAGTTTATAAGCATTTATTAATCCCCCAAAACGATTCGCAACTACACTACTTGAAGGTCCAGAATCATCTTGGTCTATAATAAATCCAGATATTTTACCATTTTCTTGTAATTTCCTTTTTAAATATAGCAAAATGTCATCGTTGCTCATTTGCTTCGATCTTGCATTGATAATTTCTTGAGCCAATTTAAACTTTTCAGTAGATATTATCGGTTTGAAAAATGACTCATGCATTACCCACTGACTCTCGTGGTTTTTCGTTTTTTTAGTCTGTAACTTAGTTGATGACCTGTTATAAATATATTTACCTGTGTATCTGACATTTATCAAAACAGAATGAACACGACTCCTGTTCCAGTGACTACCATCACGGTATCTATACCCTTCCCTGTTAAGATTAACAGATATTAAATATTCATTTAATCCCCTAAAAACAAACATATCGAATATTTTTCTAACGATTTTTATTTCTTCTTTCTTACCGGGTGAAAGTACAACCCGATCAGTTGTTAAACTTTTTCGCTCTCCCGATCTAAGTTTCATTTTAAATTGATTATTGTTATCGACAAGAGTTCGTTCCAATCCATATCCCGGCGGACCGCCTTGATAATACCCTCTGTTCACAAGGTTAATATGACCAGCTAAAACCTTCTGTGATAGATTTTTGCTGTAAGAACCCGCTGCATACATAAGCATTAATAAAAAGAAGGGGCTTTCAATTACATTCTCTGGAATATTATCAGCACAGAAGATAACTTTTACACCCTGTTTTTCGAAAAGATATTTATAAAAAAAACCCTCTGAGGGATCTTCAAAACGGCCAAACCTACTCACATCGTATACAAGGATTGCTTCAATACTGATTCTCTTGAGTATCACATCGTCCATTAGCTTGTTGAAGTCATGCCTCCCCGAAACTGTGACTCCACTCTTACCAGCATCATCGTAGGTGTGAACAACTTCATAATTATGCTTACTGGCATATTCCTTGATGAACTGAGCTTGATTGTCCAGAGAGAACTCTTGGTTGAGTGTAGACATCCTAAGGTATTGAGCCGCTCTTCTAATCCTCTGATTTTCAATGATTTCGTTTTTCATTGCTAAACCTTATGAGATCACTATGGATTTTAATTGATTAAAAATTGATCAATTTTACAAGTTATGCAACCCTTTTCCCAAAGTAGACCTCACACAGACCATACAGATGATGTGCCGTAAATGAATCAGATGAAATTCGATTAAACCTGTCAAAACAGCCTATGAAATGCTTTTAATGGGGGTTCTGCACGCTCTTCGACGAAACCCCTAACCAATCGAACTGATCTCAGATTGGATGTTTAAACCTTTAGACTTCGGCTTGAACTGAGATGGTTGGTTCAATCGTAATTCTTTAACCAAGGTCATCCAAACCAACTTCTGTCTGTAGGTTATGAAAATTTATGCGGGGATGGGTATAAGGCTTTACCAACTTGCTTTTTTTGAGAAAAAGACGAGATTCACTCTACTTCACTTTCCATTTCAAGCCGTTTAGAATTAAACGAGCCAGCTAAATTTCATGAATCAGTAATGTATAAATTTACCTGTAATAACAAGGAGTTCAGTTTACAGATATGACGATATTTAAAGATTTGGATCTACCTTCACAAGTAAGAATCTGGTCTGAAAATTAATATCATAAGGAAGTTATTATGTCAGCTATTGTGTTCCCAGCCACACTTTATCAGACTAAGCATCAGTTCAATGACCACAGCTCTGATGATATGCAATGTGGCGATCTTACTGAAAAACAGCTTAGAAGCGATTTAGGTCTTGATGATGTATCTAATGTTGTCGATCCGTGGACTGGAGAGGAAATCTCAATATTTAGTTCCTTCCGTAAATCACAACCAAAATCAAAAACGGAAATTGCTCAAATTCTTTTCGATGAGTTTCTTCGGTCTTCATTGCCTACACATTATTTAGGACAACATAATTTATTTAATAATCTTGTAAAACATTTTTATCATGGTAATGGAAAAAGTTATTCCAGCCCTTTTCTTGATAGTGCATATAAAAGTTTAATTTTAAACGAACAATCCTCTCCATCATCTTCACTAAAAATAATCCAGTCTTTGCTCGACAAGGTTGCCATTGATGTAAAAAATGGCTTATCTGATGCCGACAAAAATTCAATAACTAAAGCAATAGGAAATTCAATACTTCCTAAGTTCAACAGATGGGCAGATAGCTTCAATGGGTTAGGAATGTCTATACATGACATATATGCCACAAAGATTCAACTCACTAAACTTGATATCACTGAGAGTGGTTATGTAGCGAAAGTAACTTTTACAGGACAAGACCATTTTGGTCTCGACAAAACTGACATTATGAATATGAAGTTTCACTATATTAGGGCATTCCGCATCTGGTTTGTGCTCCAACGATGGGAAAAATTTGCATTTAAACCTTTTTTTACAAATATGAAAGCCGAGTTTGAAATTAGTAGTCGGAGGAATGGATGAAAGCCAGAAAAATTATAATATTTATATTATCAGCTATTATTCTTGTGTTTTTTTATTTGAATTTTTTTAATTCTACTAAGGTCCTTGCCGTTCACGGAGCTGGCTCTAATAAAGAGTTTTTAGTTAAAAACATGCCTTTCAGTGATAGTAGTAAAATTGAGTGGTGGGATAATAATGGAACTAAAACTCTCTCATCCGCTGAAACTTACTTTGTTTCAATCTGGAAGTTTGACGGAAAATATCAAAAGCTTGCTCCTAAAAATTCAGGTATTTTTCCAGATCATGATACTGATTATTTACTATGTTTTGATGACATGAATACAGAAGAAAATTGTATTGAAAAGTCTAACTGGATCATGGACATAACTAAGACAAAGGATGGCTATACCTATTACCGAATAGGAACCGAATCTTACTATCGGAAACCTTCTGGTGAACTCATGCAAGGTGAAAGATCAAAGACAACCATTCAATGACATATGTAATCGTAACCTGGCAAGCTGAACAGCTTGCCACTGTTATAAATGGGGAGTTGATTGGGGAGTAAAATGATAAACCCGTCACAGATAAAATCATTAAGGTTATGATAAATAGCATTTATTTTATTTTAATCAACATTCAGATCCAGAACATCGAGTAACGCTTATCTCTGTAAAGCCCTGCTCAGGGCTTTATCTTTCCTTGCTAACAGCAGCCATTACGCCGGTTTGTATAGCGCCTGGTTGCTGGATCGCACGGTTTTACGGCCTGCCGCAGGTATGCGGTGAGATTTTGCTGCACACCGTAGCCATAGGGTAAGCCTGATTGAGCTATAACGCTTCCATATAGACACAATAGTGTCTGAGCATGGCTTTTTTAGCGTCAAATGGACATTACTGTGTCTGGAACTGGCTTGCAGAAGCTACCAGTTGCAGTGGTAGACCAATATTTAATTTTCGCAATGTAAGGATTATTGCCTGAATGATGAACAACTGTGTCTGTTACTGACCGAAAATGACATATAAATCTGGCCAGCCAATCCACCAACCTATTGTTTTTAAGCAGTTTAAACCCAATCCGATTTCATTCTCACGCCAGTTAGTGCACGATCCATCAATCATCTGAATCCTGAAGATTGCAGAGTTTACATATCTTATACGGCACTATTTGCTAAAGTGCCGGTCGTAATAACTACAGTTGTACCGCACCGGGAACCATGGACCGACTTCTTCGCGCGTTACATTCACTCCTGATATGAAGGCGCTATGAAGAAAACCGGGCAGTTCTGTTCCAAACTTTTGCATCCCCGCTACTGGTTTACCTGGTTCGGGCTGGCAGTGCTCTGGCTGCTGGTGCAGCTCCCCTATCCTTTATTAATCCGGCTGGGTGCGACAGCGGGCCGGCTATCACGCCACTTCCTGAAGCGGCGCGAACGCATCACGCGGCGTAACATCGAACTCTGCTTCCCGCACATTAATGAAGCCGAGAAAGAGATGATGATTGCCGGCAATTTTGAGTCGCTGGGCATGGCGCTGGCGGAAACCGGCATCGCCTGGTTCTGGTCCGATGCGCGCGTGCGTCAACTTTTTCAGGTGCACGGCATCGCCAATCTTCAGCATGCGCAGAGCCAGCAGCGCGGCGTGATGGTGATTGGCGTGCACTTTATGTCGCTGGAGCTGGGTGGCCGTATCACCGGACTGTGCCAGCCGATGATGGCCATGTATCGCCCGCACAATAATCAGGCGATGGAGTGGGCGCAAACCAAAGGGCGCATGCGATCCAATAAAGCAATGATTGATCGACGCGATCTGCGCGGCATGGTTCAGGCGCTGAAACAGGGCGAAGCCGTCTGGTTCGCGCCGGATCAGGACTACGGCCCGAAAGGCAGCGTGTTTGCTCCACTGTTCGCGGTCGAGAAAGCGGCCACCACCAATGGCACCTTTGTGCTGTCGCGGCTGGCGAAACCGGCGATGCTGACCATCGTGCTGATTCGTAATGCGCGCAAAGACGGCTATCAGCTGATCATTCAGCCGCAGCTGGAAAACTACCCGCATGATGATGAAGCGGCCGCCGCGGCGTACATGAATCGGGTGATTGAGAAAGAAATTCTGCGCGCGCCTGAGCAATATCTGTGGCTGCATCGCCGCTTTAAAACCCGTCCGCCAGGCGAAGCTTCACTTTACGTCTAACCAGCGCTCGTGAATGATAGTCCGCACCAAGACATAACCTGCGGACTATTATAATGGAACACACTGAGACAGCAGGCTGGCTGCGACCGCTGCACGCCGACCGGCTTACGCCCTACCTGGAAGTTGATGCTGCGCGCCTGCAGCGTAACCTGCAACGGATGCAACAGAAAGCCGATGCCGCCGGCGTCGCGCTGCGTCCCCATATTAAAACCCATAAAAGCGTCTGGATCGCTGAACAGCAGCGCCAGCTGGGTGCGCGCGGCATTACCGTGTCGAAACCGAGCGAAGGCGTGGCTTTTGTGCTCGGCGGGGCACGCGATGTGCTGCTGGCCTATCCCGTGGTGCACGCCGCCGCGCTGACCGAACTGCTGCAGCTGGCGGCACAGCATCAGGCACGCATTACCTGCATCGCAGATTGCGCGGCGGGCGTGAGCGCCATTGCCGCCGCCCATCAGCAGCAGCCGGACTGCGCGCTGGCGATCGCCATTAAAGTGGATGTGGGTCTGCATCGCGTTGGCGTCGATCCGCATAGCGATAGCGCGCTGACGCTGGCGCAGCAGATTGTCGCCAGCGGATTGCCCTTCGCCGGGCTGATCTCGCATGCGGGTCATGCGTACGCTGCGGGTCATGCCACGGCGATAGCTGAGGTGGCGCAGCAGGAGATCGCGCTGATGCGTGACCTGCAACGGCGGCTGCTGGATGCCGGCTTTGTTCCTTGTCCCATCTCGGTTGGCTCCACGCCCACGGCGCTGGCGGCACCGGTAGCCGCTGGCAGCGATGAAATTCGTCCCGGCAATTATGCCCTGCTGGATCTCACTGCCTGGCGTCTGGGCTTGTGTGAGGCGGATGCGCTGGCGTTAACGGTCGTGACGCGCGTGGTGGCCGTTAATCCTTATTACGCCATCATTGATGCCGGCTCCAAAATGCTGAGCTCGGACAAAGGCCCGCACGGCACCAATGCCAGCGGTTTCGGCATCGCGGTGGACGAGCATGGCCATCAGTATGAAGTGCAGAAGTTGTCGGAAGAGCACGGCTTTTTAACCTATGGCGAACATGCGCCTGCGGTTGGCGCCCTGTTGCGCATCTTCCCTAACCACAGCTGCGCGGTGGTGGCGCAATCCGATCGCTTCGTGCTGCGTCAGCCCGACGGCAGCGCCGGACTGCATGACATTCAGGGCCGCGGTCGTTTTATCTGACAGAAAACGCTGTTGCAGCACACTTCCGTCACCGGGCCATTTGCAGTCCGGTGACCTTCAGTTAAGGTGACAGGCGATGTTTCAGGTTTAATTTGTCGTTTACCTGCCCCGCGGAGGCTCCATGCTGCCATCTCAGACAGTGACGCTCACCATTCCCCGTAACTGGTTAGATCTGTACGAAACCATCTGGAAACCCGAATGTTTTGCGAAGTGGGCCAGCGGCCTGAGCAGCAGAACGCTGACGCAGGAAGGCCAGTACTGGAAAGCGAAAGGCCCGGAAGGCACAGTGAAGATTCGTTTCACTCCCTATAACCCGTTTGGCGTGATGGATCACTGGATCGACACCGGCAGCGGTAAAGAGATTTATATGCCGATGCGGGTCATTGCCAACGAGCAGGGTGCCGAAGTCGTCATGGTGGTTTATCGCCAGCCGCTGATGTCTGACGAGAAGTTCGCCGGGGATGTTGCCTGGGTAAAACGCGATCTCGAGCGTCTCCTGCATCTGTTAACCCATTAGAATCAATGCATTATCCCACCAGCCGCCCTTTATCCTGCGCTGGACGCAATCGCTAAAAAGCGGCATTTTTTTCGCGCAGCGGTGTTTAACTGTTTCACCGCGCGCAAAGCGCATTTTCGCACCATTCACCAGTCTGGCTAAAGCGTCATAACCGGGAAAATTCCTGGTCGTGCCGGACTGGCGAGAGCTGAGTGCTTCTGATTTATCTCTGTTTTTTCCTGTGCACTGACTTGTTCAACTTTGCAGCGCCATAAAAGGTGGAAAAGGACTAATAAATTGTAAAGACCAGAACTTATATATTCACATCCATATTCTGAAACCATTTATTCCTGCAGTCGATTTATAGGAGTTTTCTTATGGTGTTAATTTAAATAAAACACGGTATAACTCCTTCACACACAGCAGTACTTAATAATAAAAACAGCAGGGACATAACATGGATCGCTCAACCTATCCTTTGTTATCTGAAAAAGAATTCGTTGAGGTTGCCAGACGGATACTGGCCGGAAAATATAATAATGCAAAAGGATTTTATAACGATCTCGCGGATTTCCTCCTGACCGGAGGAGATACCGCGCAGACGCCACAACAATTACGCGCCAGGGGCATCATTTTATTATCAGAGCATCACTTAATTAACAGCATCGCGACGTGGCCGGCACTGAAAGGTATCTCAGGACTGCGACAGGAAGCGCTGCATTGATGTGATCTGTACTCTGGGCCGCCGCCCGGGTGAACCCTTAATTGCACTGGTACATGTACCATAATGAGCAGAGTATGGCGATACGCGAAAGAAATCTGGCCAGCGCCAAATGGTCAGTGTTGTCATCCATAAAAATCGTTGGCATTGGGGTATTACAGCTTTCACTGCTGGCGCAAATCCTGCAGGCAAATGAGCTCAATTTGCTCGCGATTGCCGTAGTGATATTATTAGTGATTGATACACTAGCCGATCGCGGCTTTGGTAACGCACTTATTCGCTATCAAAGTTTAAATAACAGCGAACTCTCGACGCTTTACTGGGGTAATGTATTAAGCGGTTTATTTATTTTTGCCGCGCTATTTATCGGTAGTGACATTTACAGCCGAGTAATGGGACAGCCGGAACTGGCAATTATGCTGGAGATGATTTCCGTTATCTTTATTATTATTCCGCAGGGGCAGCACTATCGCGCTATCCTGCAACGGGAAAAACAATTTACGCGCATTGCCTTTACGGAAACGTCTTCCGTGCTGGCAGGGCTGGCGGTCACGCTGTTTACCGTGTGGCTGACGCCGTCAGTACTGTGCGCCATCTGGGGTTACCTGGCGATGGTTTCCATCAGAATGCTGATCTACTGCTACTACGGACGTCCCTGGTTCCAGCCGGAGTACCGTTTTAGCCTGAAAGCTTTCGCCGCAGTGCGAGCAAGAAACGGATAATAACAACAAGTCTGTATGGTGGGCTCTGGGCATCTGCAAGATGCGTTCGCGTGCTGGTTACCAGCACGCTTTTTTCTTTTTATGCTTCCAGTAACTCTTCCAGCGAATGATAAGCCAGCTCGCTCAGCTTGCCATTGCGGTGCAGGCGCAGCCATCCCACCAGCATGCGCAGCTCGTCAATCACCATAAACAGATCGGCCATATCGTTTTTGCTTTTCACCTGCAGGCGGGTAAGCGCATTTAGCTTGTGTGCATTCACCGTTTTATGGCTGATACCGAGCCGGTTACCAATCTGCTCCGTGTTGTAGCCCCACGCCATCATCAGCAGCACCCGTAGCTGCCGGTCCGGTAGCAGAATGTCAGCCCCCTCCTGCAACTGCGGTATCCCGCCGGCGATACAGGCCAGCAGGCAACGACGCAGCGCGGTGTGTGAGGACTTTAAATCGAGGACGCTGAGTCCGGGCAGATAACGACTGAGAGCGTGCATCATCGGCAACAGACGTCGGGTCAGCACCAGCATCTGCATGGCCGGAAACTGCTGCTGCAGCGCATACAGCACTTTGAAGGTGCCAGCCAGCGGCATATTCTCGTGAAAAATAAACACCAGTAACCGCGGCCGCACTCTTTCACACTGCGAGATGACGGTACTGAGCGACCAGAGTTCATGCACCCGGCAGCCCACCGGTAACGCTGATAGCAGGCTTTCCAGCCCGAGTGCCGCCAGCTTATCGGAGGAGTAATAGAGGATGTCTTCGCTGTGTTTTTTCATGCCTGTCCAGAGTTGCTGCACGTCGCGCCCGTAAATGATGAGCCTGAATGAGCAGGCATTAATCAGGTACGACACATCATCGGCGAAACTTAAATCAGGGTCGTTCCGCCGTCTCGCATCATTTTTATTGATGCGAAAACACCGGCTGATAACCGCAGTTCCTCTGTAACAAGCCCATCAGCAGGCTCACCATCAGCATGGCTAATCCGAAAACATTTTTTTAGAAAATCTCAGTGGTCTACACTCTGGGAAATCTTTAGCCTTGCCGCCAGTTTACTGGAGTGCTCTATGTTATTAACCGTCCTGTACATCATTGGTATTACCGCCGAAGCAATGACCGGTGCGCTGGCGGCAGGCCGACGCAAAATGGACCTGTTCGGCGTCATTATTATTGCGTCGGTCACGGCGATTGGCGGCGGCTCGGTGCGCGATATTCTGCTGGGCCATTATCCGCTCGGCTGGGTGAAACACCCGGAATACATCATGATCGTCGCGGCGGCGGCCGTGGTCACCACCTTTGTCGCGCCGCTGATGAATCATCTGCGTAAAGTGTTTCTGGTGCTGGATGCGCTGGGTCTGGTGGTGTTCTCGATTATCGGCGCACAGGTTGCGCTGGATTCCGACCATGCAGCGATCATCGCCGCCATCGCCGCAGTCATCACCGGCGTTTTTGGCGGCGTGCTGCGCGATATGTTCTGCAACCGCATTCCGCTGGTATTCCAGAAAGAGCTGTACGCCGGCATCGCTTTTGCCTCCGGCTGGATGTATATCCTGCTGCTGAAAACACCGCTGGCGCATGAAGTGGTGGTGATCATCACGCTACTGTTCGGCTTCTTCGCCCGCCTGCTGGCGCTGCGCTTCCGCCTCGGTCTGCCGATTTTCAACTACCCCCACCCCGAGCACTGACGGCTGCGCCGGGATATTCTGCTGCTGCAGAAAGTGAATCAGCGACTGCAGGCGCGCATCCTGCAGCATCGTCACCAGCCGCTGTGCCAGTACGCTGCCGATACCCGGCAGCTGCTGCCAGCTGTCGGCTGAACGCGCCAGCAACTGCGACCACTGCGTATCGGGCAACGCCTGTAGCGCCGTGCGCGGCAGCGGTAAGCCCAGCGCGCTGATCCAGCGGCGCAGCGGCTGCTGGCGCGTCAGGTTAAAACGATGCCAGATCTGCCGGGCGCGTTCGGTGGAGATGCCCTGCGCCTGCGCAATCTGCTCTGGCGTGAGCGTCAGCCAGGAGAACAGGTGGCTGACGCTGCCGCCGTCCAGCAGGCGCTGCCAGCTACTGCGCTGCATGCCAGCAATATCCAGCACTGACTTGTGACTCAGCCAGCTGAGGCGCGACAGAAACTGCGCGCGGCACCCTGGGCTGAAGTGCAGGCAGCTCAGTGGATTGAATGCGTCGTCCTGCGGCGGCGGCGGATAGTCGCGCTGCGCCACGCGCCAGATCACCCGTTCCAGCCGCGGGATCCCCAGCCCGGCCAGCGACAGCGTGACCTGATCGCCGGCGATCACATCCCACTGCTTCCAGCGACGCAGCGAGCCCAGGTTAACCCGCCGGACGGTTTTATCCTCCAGCTGCACCGGCTGCAGATTCAGCACCACGGCAATTTTGCCGGTGCGTCCGACGTTGAAATCCACCGACAGCACCTCGCTGCTGACTTCGGCAGGCTGATATTTCCACGCGGCCGACCAGCTGCCCTGCCCGGGCTGCCAGTCGCGCCCGACGCGCTGCGGTGACTGATGAATCACTACCCCATCGGTGACAAAAGGCAGCGGCTGGCGATACCAGCGCTCACGCCAGGCCGCGACCTCCTCTTCATTACTGACCTGGCGGCTCCACTGCTGCGTCAGGGCAAAGCCCCACTGCGTAAGCTGTGCCAGCCGCGCCTGCATCATCGGCGGCCCATCCGGCCATGCCCAGATAAACACGCCAATGCGCGACAGCAGCGGACTGGCTTCGCGCCGCATCATGGCGCCCGCCACCTGGGCGCGCGCATTCTGACCGCCATCGCGCACCTGCTGGTGATCGGTCATCGTCAGGAACAGCTCACCCTGCAATACCACTTCCTCACGGTCGGTCGTGATATGCTGCGGGATCGCCGCAATGTGCGGCGCTTTCGCCAGCCACTGTTCACCGCGCAGTCCGTCGCCCCGGCTGATCAGGCCAGCCAGTTCGCCGTGGCGATACACCAGCGTCACCGCCACGCCATCGACTTTTGGCTGCATCCAGAGCGCCGGTTTTTCCGGCCGTGCATCCACTGGCTCACCGCCAGCTTGTCACGCAGCTTGCGTACGCCGGTATGCGCCACCGGGTGCAGCGTGCTGCCGTCGGTGCTGAGCTGTGCCGCATAGCCGGGCAACGCCGGCGTGAAGCAGCGCTGCCACTGCTGTAAGCGCTGCTGCAGGCTGTCGTAATCGGCATCGCTTACCGGGCTTTGCCCCTGACGGTAGTAGGCATCATCCCAGTGGCGCAGCTGGTTGTGCAGCACGCCCATCTCCTGTTCAGCGCGCACCGGTGACCAGTTGGGACAAACCGCCATCCCATTCGCACATCCCGCCAGCAACATCGCACCCAGCCATCTCCATCCTTTCATCGTCGCCTCCTTTTTTGCTGATTGCAGCGTGCCGCGGTGAGTGACACCAGCGTTAAAAAGCCGATTGTGGAGCGAGGCTGACGGATTTTTGTGCGAATTGCAGAAAGTTGCGCTGCAAAACGCTGGAAACGGCACGCACAGAATTCAAATAATTGCCGCGTGAAAAAGTGTGACAAAGGCTACGTCACGCTGCGCTTAAGCCGTGTATACTGTGCAGGAAATCGACTCCGCTCTTTACTCAATTCAAGATAACCATGGCTCAAGGCACGCTTTATATTGTTTCTGCCCCCAGTGGCGCGGGTAAATCCAGCCTTATTCAGGCACTGTTAAAAACCCAACCGTTGTACGACACACAGGTTTCTGTTTCTCACACCACGCGCGAGCGCCGCGTCCGGGTGAAGTGCACGGTGAACACTATTTCTTTGTGGATCACGACGAATTCAGAGCGATGATCGGCAGAGACGCGTTTCTTGAACACGCAGAAGTGTTTGGTAACTACTACGGCACCTCACGTGAAACCATTGAGCAGGTTCTGGCGACCGGCGTGGATGTGTTCCTCGATATCGACTGGCAGGGCGCACAGCAAATTCGCAAGAAAATGCCTGACTCGCGCAGTATCTTTATTTTACCGCCGTCGAAAGATGAGCTGGATCGCCGCCTGCGTGGCCGCGGTCAGGACAGCGAAGAGGTCATCGCAAAGCGTATGGAGCAGGCAGTTGCAGAAATGAGCCATTACGCGGAATATGATTACCTTATTGTGAATGATGATTTTGATGCCGCGCTGAGCGATCTCAAAACCATTCTTCGCGCAGAACGACTGCGTATGAGCCGCCAGAAGCAGCGACATGACGCATTAATCACCAAACTGTTGGCAGACTGAACCCACTTTCAGTATCATGCCCAGTCATTTCTTCACCTGTGGAGCATTAAGTATGGCACGCGTAACTGTTCAGGACGCTGTAGAGAAAATTGGTAACCGTTTTGACCTGGTGCTGGTCGCCGCGCGTCGCGCTCGTCAGATGCAGGTAGGCGGTAAAGATCCGCTGGTACCGGAAGAAAACGATAAAACCACCGTTATTGCACTTCGCGAAATCGAAGAAGGTCTGATCAACAACCAGATCCTCGACGTGCGTGAGCGCCAGGAGCAGCAAGAGCAGGAAGCCGCAGAACTGCAGGCCGTAACCGCCATTGCTGAAGGTCGTCGTTAATTAAACCTGCGGGTCGCCCTTGTATCTGTTTGAAAGCCTGAATCAACTGATTCAAACCTACCTGCCTGAAGACCAGATTAAGCGTCTTCAGCAGGCGTATCTCGTTGCACGTGACGCTCACGAGGGCCAGACACGTTCAAGCGGTGAACCCTATATCACGCACCCGGTTGCGGTGGCCTGTATTCTGGCCGAGATGAAACTCGACTACGAAACGCTGATGGCCGCGCTGCTGCACGACGTGATCGAAGATACCCCTGCCACCTACCAGGATATGGAACAGCTGTTTGGCAAAAGCGTTGCCGAGCTGGTGGAAGGGGTCTCCAAGCTTGATAAGCTGAAATTCCGCGACAAGAAAGAGGCGCAAGCCGAAAACTTCCGCAAGATGATTATGGCGATGGTGCAGGATATCCGCGTCATTCTCATCAAACTCGCTGACCGCACCCACAACATGCGCACGCTGGGCTCACTTCGCCCGGATAAACGTCGCCGCATTGCCCGTGAAACCCTCGAAATCTACAGTCCGCTGGCGCACCGTTTAGGTATTCACCACATCAAAACCGAGCTGGAAGAGCTGGGCTTTGAAGCGTTGTACCCGAACCGCTATCGCGTGATTAAAGAGGTGGTGAAAGCCGCGCGCGGTAACCGTAAAGAGATGATTCAAAAGATCCTCTCGGAAATCGAAGGGCGTTTACAGGAAGCGGGCATTCCCTGCCGCGTCAGCGGTCGCGAAAAACATCTGTATTCCATCTACTGCAAAATGGTGCTCAAAGAGCAGCGTTTTCACTCGATCATGGATATCTACGCGTTCCGCGTGATCGTCCACGACCTCGATACCTGCTATCGCGTGCTGGGGCAGATGCACAGCCTCTACAAACCGCGTCCCGGACGCATGAAAGATTACATCGCCATTCCAAAAGCGAACGGCTATCAATCTCTGCACACCTCGATGATCGGTCCGCACGGCGTGCCTGTTGAGGTGCAAATCCGCACCGAAGACATGGACCAGATGGCGGAGATGGGGGTGGCCGCGCACTGGGCCTATAAAGAGCACGGTGGCGAAAGCAGCACCACCGCACAAATCCGCGCCCAGCGCTGGATGCAGAGCCTGCTGGAGCTGCAGCAGAGTGCGGGTAGCTCGTTTGAATTTATCGAGAGCGTTAAATCCGATCTCTTCCCGGATGAGATTTACGTTTTCACCCCGGAAGGCCGCATTGTCGAACTGCCTGCGGGCGCGACGCCGGTCGACTTCGCCTACGCCGTGCATACCGATATCGGGCACGCCTGCGTCGGCGCGCGCGTCGACCGACAGCCTTATCCGCTGTCTCAGCCGCTCTCCAGCGGCCAGACGGTGGAAATTATTACCGCGCCGGGCGCACGTCCGAACGCGGCCTGGCTGAACTTTGTCGTGAGCTCCAAAGCGCGCGCAAAAATCCGTCAGCTGCTGAAAAACCTCAAGCGCGACGACTCCGTCAGCCTGGGGCGTCGTCTGCTCAACCACGCGTTAGGCGGCAGCCGCAAGCTGGCTGAGATCCCGCCGGAGCATATCCAGCGTGAACTCGACCGTATGAAGCTCACGTCTCTGGACGATCTGCTGGCGGAAATTGGTCTGGGTAACGCGATGAGCGTCGTGGTGGCGAAAAACCTGCAGCAGGGCGAAGCGACGCCATCTGCTCCAGGCGCATCCGGCCATGCTCATCTGCCGATCAAAGGCGCGGACGGGGTGCTGATCACCTTCGCAAAATGTTGCCGTCCAATCCCTGGCGACCCGATTATTGCGCACGTCAGTCCGGGCAAAGGGCTGGTTATCCACCATGAATCCTGTCGTAACATTCGCGGCTACCAGAAAGAAGCCGAGAAGTTTATGGCGGTCGAGTGGGATAAAGAGACCGCGCAGGAATTTATCACCGAAATTAAGGTGGATATGTTCAACCACCAGGGTGCCCTGGCGAACCTGACGGCAGCAATCAACACGGCCTCTTCCAACATTCAGAGCCTGAATACGGAAGAAAAAGATGGCCGCGTGTACAGCGCCTTTATTCGTCTGACCGCGCGCGACCGCGTGCATCTGGCAAATATTATGCGCAAGATCCGCGTCATGCCGGACGTGATTAAAGTCACCCGAAACCGAAACTAGGTGTATGAATTCACAACGTTATGCCCGTATCTGCGAAATGCTCGCCAGGCGTCAGCCTGACCTGACGGTCTGCATGGAGCAGGTGCATAAACCTCATAACGTCTCTGCTATCGTTCGTACCGCAGATGCCGTCGGTGTGCATGAAGTGCACGCCGTCTGGCCGGACGGCCGTATGCGCAATACGGTCTCGGCGGCGGCAGGCAGCAACAGCTGGGTGTCTGTCAAAAATCATCACACCATTGGCGAAGCCGTATCGCACCTGAAAGGGCGCGGGATGCAGATCCTCGCCACTAACCTGTCCGCTAAAGCCGTAGATTTCCGCGAGATCGACTACACCCGCCCGACCTGCATTTTGATGGGCCAGGAGAAAACCGGGATCACCCAGGAAGCGCTGGATCTGGCGGATCGGGACATCATCATTCCGATGATTGGCATGGTCCAGTCACTCAACGTCTCCGTGGCCTCCGCGCTCATTCTGTATGAAGCGCAGCGCCAGCGTCAGAACGCCGGGATGTACGAGCGCAGCAACAGCATGGCCTGCTGGAAGAGGAGAGCAGCAGCGCCTGCTGTTTGAAGGCGGCTATCCGGTGCTGGCTCGCGTTGCGAAGCAGAAAAAATTGCCTTACCCCCACGTCAACGCGCAGGGCGAAATCGAAGCCGATGCCGAGTGGTGGGCCACCATGCAGTACGCCGGGTAACCGATGAAAGGCCGCCTGCTGGATGCCATCCCGCTCAATAGCCTGACGGGCGTGGGCGCGGCAGCGCAAAGCAGCTAAGCTGGCAAAAATTGGCCTGCACACCGTGCAGGATCTCCTGCTTCACCTCCCCCTGCGTTACGAAGACCGCACCCAACTTTACAAGATTGGCGATCTGCTGCCCGCCATTTACGCCACCGTTGAAGGCGAAGTGCTGAACTGCAACATCACCTTCGGCGGACGCCGGATGATGACCTGCCAGATCAGCGACGGCACCGGCATCCTCACCATGCGCTTCTTCAACTTCAACGCGGCGATGAAAAACAGCCTGGCGACGGGCCGCCGGGTGCTGGCCTATGGCGAAGCCAAACGCGGGAAGTACGGCGCAGAGATGATCCACCCGGAGTACCGCGTGCAGGGCGATCTCAGCACGCCGGAGCTGCAGGAGACGCTCACCCCGGTTTACCCGACGACCGAAGGGATTAAGCAGGCGACGCTGCGTAAGCTCACCGATCAGGCGCTGGAGCTGCTGGATACCTGCGCCATTACCGAGCTGCTGCCGCCCGAGCTGGCGCAGGGCATGATGAGCCTGCCGGAGGCGCTGCGCACCCTGCACCGCCCGCCGCCGAACGCTGCAGCTCAGCGATTTAGAAAGCGGCAAACATCCCGCCCAACGGCGTCTTATCCTTGAGGAATTACTGGCGCATAACCTGAGCATGCTGGCGCTGCGCGCCGGCGCGCAGCGCTATCACGCCCTGCCCATAAGCCGGCATGCCATGAACTGATGCCCAAAGATAAGCTGCTGGCCTCGCTGCCGTTTAAGCCCACCGGCGCGCAGGCGCGCGTGGTCACCGCCGAGATCGAGCGCGATATGGCGCTCGACGTGCCGATGATGCGCCTGGTGCAGGGCGATGTCGGCTCCGGTAAAACGCTGGTTGCCGCCCTGGCCGCGCTGCACGCGCCATCGCCCACGGCAAGCAGGTGGCGCTGATGGCACCGACCGAGCTGCTGGCCGAGCAGCACGCCAACAATTTCCGCACACTGGTTTGCGCCGCTCGGCATTGAAGTGGGCTGGCTTGCCGGAAAACAAAAAGGCAAAGCGCGCCTTGCGCAGCAGGAGGCCATCGCCAGCGGCCAGGTGCAGATGATTGTCGGCACGCACGCCATCTTCCAGGAGCAGGTGCAGTTTAACGGCCTTGCGCTGGTGATTATCGATGAGCAGCACCGCTTTGGCGTGCATCAGCGTCTGGCGCTGTGGGAAAAAGGCGAAGCAGCAGGGCTTCCATCCGCATCAGCTGATCATGACCGCCACGCCGATTCCGCGCACCCTGGCGATGACCGCCTACGCCGATCTGGATACCTCCACCATCGACGAACTGCCGCCGGGCCGTACGCCGGTCACCACGGTCGCCATTCCTGACACGCGCCGCAGCGATATCATCGACCGCGTGCGCAACGCCTGCACCCACGAAGGGCGTCAGGCCTACTGGGTCTGTACGCTGATTGAAGAGTCCGAACTGCTGGAAGCGCAGGCCGCCGAAGCCACGTGGGAAGAGCTGAAACTGGCGCTGCCGGAGCTGAACGTGGGCCTGGTTCACGGGCGCATGAAGCCTGCGGAAAAACAGGCGGTCATGCAGGCCTTCAAACAAGGGGGAGATCTGCATCTGCTGGTCGCGACCACGGTGATTGAAGTGGGCGTGGATGTGCCCAACTCCAGCCTGATGATCATCGAAAACCCGGAGCGGCTGGGCCTTGCGCAGCTCCACCAGCTGCGCGGGCGCGTTGGCCGTGGCGCGGTAGCCTCCCACTGCGTCCTGCTCTACAAAGCCCCGCTCTCAAAAACCGCGCAGATGCGGTTGCAGGTGCTGCGCGACAGCAACGACGGTTTTGTCATTGCGCAAAAAGATCTGGAGATCCGCGGCCCGGGCGAACTGCTGGGCACGCGCCAGACGGGGAACGCGGAATTCAAAGTGGCGGATTTGCTGCGCGATCAGGCCGATGATCCCCGAAGTTCAGCGCCTTGCCCGCCATATTCATGAACGCTACCCCGAACAGGCGGCAGCGTTAATTGAACGCTGGATGCCGGAAACCGAACGCTACAGCCACGCTTAATCCAGCTGCGGCTGTCGATCCACCGCCATAAAATCCCCGACGAAGCGCTGTAACAGGCGCGTTAACTCCGCGCGCTCTTCAGCTGGCCAGCCAGCGAACAGCTGCTGATAGATCTGCGTGCGCGCCGCGTCGATTTTGTCCGTCATCGCTTTTCCCGCCGCCGTGATCACCGCCTCATTGATCCGCTTGTCTCTGGCATTTTTCTGCCGCTGCGCCAGCCCCAGCTCTTCCAGCTTCGCCACCTGGCGGCTGACAGTGGTGTAATCGCGCCCGGCGCGATCGGCCAGCTCGACCACGCCGAGGGGACCAAAGCGGCCAATCTGGATCAGCAACGGAAACAGGGCGCGATCCAGCTGGATACCGGACTCTTTTATTAATAATTCATCGCGTTGCGGACGATTAAAGGTGCCGACGATCATCAGCAGCGCGTTGTGCAAATCATCGAAGCCGGCATTATTATGTGTATTTTGCACGCTTTTCATTGACGTCATCCCAGAGCAGGCCTAATGTGTGCATATTACACATATTATCCGATGAACTGAAGGTGAAACATGAAAGCAGCTATTGTCAGTGCCGCAGGTGAGAAACCGGTATGGGGCGATTTCCCGGCACCGCAGGCCGATGAACAGCATGTGGTGGTAACGGTGAAGGCCGCCGCCATCAGCCAGCTGGCGAAAGCGCGAGCTGCCGGTGCCCATTACAGCGCCGGTAGCCACTATCCGTTTATCGCCGGTATTGATGGCACCGGCACGCTGAGCAACGGCGATCCGGTCTATTTTCTCGCCTTTAGCGCACCGTGGGGCAGTATGGCGCAGCAGACCCGGGTGCCGGCTGCGGCGGTGGTTGCGCTGCCGCCGACGCTTGATCCGCTGCTGGCTGCGGCAATCGCCAATCCCGGCATGTCCTCGTGGGCCGCACTGACGCGTCGCGCGCAGTTTCAGGCGGGTGAAACCGTGCTGATCAACGGCGCAACCGGCACCTCCGGCGGGCTGGCGGTGCGTATTGCGCGTCACCTCGGTGCCGGGAAAATCATCGCCACCGGCCGTAACCGCGCGGTGCTGGAGCAGCTGCGCACGCAGGGCGCGGATATCATCCTGACGCTGGATGAACTGCCCGGCGCGCTGCCAGCGCTGATGCAGCAAGGCATTGATGTGGTGCTGGATTATCTGTGGGGCCAGAGTGCGCTCGACATCATGCACGCGGCGGTGGCCGGCGGTGAGAAAACGGTGCGCTTCGTGCAGATTGGCTCGCTCAGCGGGCAGGAGATCGCGCTGCACAGTAAACTGCTGCGCTCATCCGGGCTGACGCTGATGGGCAGCGGACTGGGCAGCGTCTCTGACAGCGAACTGATCGCCTGTATTGGTGAGATGCTGAACGCCGCCGCTGAAAGTCACTTCTCCATCGCTTTTCAGCAGCGTCCGCTGAGTGAGGTAGAGCAGGCGTGGCAGCAGGATGACAGCCGCTGCCGCACCGTGTTTACGCTCTAGATCAATCGCAACTAAAAGGGGCATTGCAAACGATTGCTTTCACAACGCAACCGTTTAAAATCGCCCCTTTGTTGTTATTGAGAAGCCACCATGTCCGTCAATACTGCTGAATCCCGCCAGCCTGCCACTGCGCCAGGCGAGAGCAAAAGTGAACTGATTTACCGTCTTGAAGATCGCCCGCCGCTGCCGCAGACGCTGTTTGCTGCCTGCCAGCATCTTCTGGCGATGTTTGTTGCGGTGATTACCCCGGCGCTGCTGATCTGCCAGGCGCTCGGCTTACCGGCGCAGGACACGCAGCACATCATCAGCATGTCGCTGTTCGCTTCCGGCGTGGCCTCCATTATTCAAATTAAAGCCTGGGGTCCGGTGGGCTCTGGACTGCTGTCGATTCAGGGCACCAGCTTTAACTTTGTGGCGCCGCTGATCATGGGCGGTACGGCGCTGAAAACCGGCGGTGCGGATGTACCGACCATGATGGCGGCGCTGTTCGGCACCCTGATGCTGGCCAGCTGTACCGAGATGGTGATCTCCCGCGTGCTGCACCTGGCACGCCGCATCATCACCCCGCTGGTTTCCGGCGTGGTGGTGATGATTATCGGCCTGTCGCTGATCCAGGTGGGCCTGACCTCCATCGGCGGCGGCTTTGCCGCGATGAGCGATCACACCTTCGGCGCGCCGAAAAACCTGCTGCTGGCGGGTGTCGTGCTGGCGATCATTATTCTGCTCAACCGTCAGCGTAACCCTTACCTGCGCGTCGCCTCGCTGGTGATCGCCATGGCGGTGGGTTATGTGCTGGCCTGGGCGCTGGGTATGCTGCCGGAAAATACCACCGCGCCAACCAACAGCGCGCTGATCACCGTCCCCACGCCGCTCTACTACGGCCTGGGCATTGACTGGGGTCTGCTGCTGCCGCTGATGCTGGTCTTTATGATCACCTCTCTGGAGACCATCGGCGATATCACCGCCACCTCCGACGTCTCTGAGCAGCCAGTGTCCGGCCCGCTGTACATGAAGCGCCTGAAAGGCGGCGTACTGGCGAATGGCCTGAACTCGTTTGTCTCCGCCGTATTCAATACCTTCCCGAACTCCTGCTTCGGGCAGAACAACGGCGTGATCCAGCTGACCGGCGTGGCCAGCCGCTACGTTGGCTTCGTGGTGGCGCTGATGCTGATCGTCCTCGGCCTGTTCCCGGCGGTGAGCGGCTTTGTGCAGCACATTCCTGAGCCGGTGCTCGGCGGCGCAACGCTGGTGATGTTCGGGACTATCGCGGCCTCCGGCGTGCGTATCGTCTCCCGCGAGCCGCTGAACCGCCGCGCAATCATGATTATTGCGCTGTCTCTCGCCGTAGGGCTTGGCGTCTCCCAGCAGCCGATGATTTTGCAGTTTGCCCCGGACTGGGTGAAAAACCTGCTCTCTTCCGGCATCGCCGCGGGCGGTATCACCGCTATCGTGCTGAACCTCGTCTTTCCGCAGGAAAAGTAATGCTGCTGGCAGGCTACGGCCTGCCTGTTATTTATCCGCTTTTTCATCCAGGCTGTTGAGCTGTAACGGTAATTCAGGCATAACAACCACTCACCGGATAAATATCGGGATGGATGGATGCGATGAAATTTTTAGGCAAGTTTTTCCTTACCTTGTTACTGCTGATTCTGCTGGCGCTGGTGGTTCTCTATGTGCTGCTGCAAACCCAGTGGGGCGCAGGCTGGTTTAGCCGTTGGGTAAGCGATAAAACCGCCTGGCATTTGTCGCTGAGTAAGATTGAGCACAACTTCTCCTCGCCTTCCCACATCATCCTGGATGACTTCAGCTTCGGCCACGACGGCCAGCCGGCGGTACTGGTGGCGAAGCGCGTCGATCTCGGTCTGGCACTGGTGCAGTTCAGCGATCCGCTGCATTTCGACAGCATTGAAGTGCGCGACGGCGACATCAACCTCGCTAACCAGTCACCACAAACCACGCTGCCGATTCAGGCCAACCGGCTGCAGCTCAATAACGTGCAGATCGAAAGCCCGCACAGCGCCCTGCCGCTGGCGGCGCAGCGGGTCAACGGCGGCATTGTGCCGTGGAAGCCCACGCCTGACGATATGCTGGGCAGCGATGCGCAGTTCCAGATGAGCGCAGGTGCCATGACGCTGGACGGCGTCGCCGGTAACAACGTGCTGCTGCAGGGCAATATCGCCAAACGCCGGCTGGTGCTGAGCAATATCGGCGCCGATCTGGCGCGCGGCTCAATGACCGGACGGGCCGAGCGCGACGCGCAGGGTAACTGGCAAATCAACCAGCTGCGTCTTAACGATATTCGTCTGCAAACCCAACAGAGCCTGAGCGAGTTCCTCAGTCCGCTGCGTGACGTGCCTTCGGTGAGCATCAACCGGCTGGATATGACCGATGCGCGCCTGCAGGGCCCGGACTGGGCGGTGACCGATCTCGATCTGACCCTGAAGAACATTACGCTGCGCGGCGATGACTGGCAGAGCGACGACGGTTCGCTGGCCATGAACGCCGGCAACTTTATTAACGGCAGCGTTGAACTCAACGATCCGATCGTCAACGCCGAATTCTCACCGCAGGGCATTCAGCTGACGCAGTTCAGCTCCCGCTGGGTCAACGGCGTGATTCGCGCCAGCGGCAGCTGGACGCGCAGCGATAAGCGCCTGACGCTTGACGATTTAGCCATTGCCGGCCTGGAATACACGCTGCCGCAAAACTGGCGCGATCGCTGGCAGCAGACGCTGCCGGGCTGGCTGGATAGCGTGCTGGTGAAGCGTGCGACCGCTAACCGTAACCTGGTGATTGATATCAATCCGGCCTTCCCGTTCCAGATGACCGCGCTCGACGGTAATGCAGAGAATCTGCTGCTGGCGCGCCAGCATCAATGGGGCATCTGGGCGGGCAAAGCCAGCTTTAACGCGGCGGAAGCCACCTTTAACCGCACCGATTTGCGCCATCCGTCGATTAGCCTGAACGCCAGCGATCGGCAGATTGAGGTCAGCGAGATGAGCGCCTTCAACGGTAGCGGATTACTGGAAGGCACGGCAACCGCAGGACAGGAAGCACAGCGTCCGTTTACACTGAACCTGAAAGGCCAGGCGGTACCGGCAAACGTGCTGCAAAACTGGGGCTGGCCTGCGCTGCCGCTGAGCGGCAGCAGTAATTTGCAGCTGCAGCTGAAGGGCTCGCTTAGCGCTGGCGCCCCGCTGCGTGCCAGCGCAGAAGGCAGTTTGTCGGTGACGACGGATACGCAGTCGCTGCAGCAGACGATGCGTGGCGGGCAGGTGCAGTGATGATTGCATGACCGATCGCGCTGAAAAGCGCGATGCGGGCGCGTCAGGCCATCACAAATCGCACAATATTTGTAGCGGCGCGATTTATCGCGCAATAAATTGCGCCGCTACCAAAAATGCAACTGTTGTTGCATGCATTTGAATCTTAGCTGGCAAACATTACGCCATGCAGAGTGACCCTGTGGTTTTTTGCGCGCTGCGTGGTTAATTAATACGCGCGCCTGAACCGCCCTCTTCCAGCGGTCCGTCGGGATCGGCGGGTAACACGATGTAGACACCTTCAAACACCGCGCCCAGCTTATCATCGCCAAACAGCTCAACCTGCATCTGTACGCGCGCTTTTCGCCCGCGCGCCAGGCGGTCGAGATCGCCGCTCAGCGAACCGAGATCGGCAATGGCGCTGGGCTTGCCCGCTGATGGGTGTGCTGTAGCGAATATGTGCATCGGCCAGAATAATGGTGCCGCCAAGATGTCGTTCGCGCAGCATCAGCCAGATCAACCCCCAGCCGGTGAGCGTGGCCAGCGAAAACAGGCTGCCGGCAAACAGCGTGTGGTGCGGGTTCTGGTTGCCGGTTTCCGGCATGGTGGTAATAAATTTCTGCCCGGTGTACTGCTGAATACGCACGCCCATCTTTTCGCTCAGCGGGATGTGCTCGTACCAGGCCTGCTGCAGCTGTCCGCACCAGTCGGCGCGATGCAGAATATCATCCAGCGTGGCCACGGGTTTGATCATCAAAAAGTGGCGCACCGGCGTGGTTTGCGGGGCGGTAATTTCGCCCTGATTAACAAAACCGAGCTTGGCAAAGAACTCTACGGCATCTTCGCGGGCGCTACAGGTCACGCGCTTGACCCCTTCCTGACGGGCAACGGACTCCAGCGTCATCGCCATCAGCGTGCCCAGCCCTTTATCCTGCACGGAAGGGTGCACCGCCATAAAACGAATTGAGGCTTCATTGTCGGCGTTGATATACAGCCGGCCGACCGCCACCAGGTTGCCCTCTTCATCCACCACCATCTGGTGATGCGCCATGGCATCCCAGGCATCGCGTTCGGAACCTTTTGGCTGATGCAGGGGCTTGCGCAGCATTTCCCAGCGGAACTGGTAATACCCCTCTAACTCTTCTTCCGTTTGCGGTACGCGAAGGTGATACATAGCGGTGTTCTCTCGTTCGGAGCTTGCGTGGCTGATCCCTGGGCCGCTCGGCTGAAACTGGCTCATACCTGCAACCAGAATGTGACAGGACCATCGTTGACCAGCGAAACCTGCATATCGGCAGCGAATCGCCCGGTTTGCGTTTCCATCTGCTGGCTGCGGCAACGTTCGACAAAGTAGTTATACAGCGCTTCCGCTTCCGCCGGCGCGCCGCCACTGAGAAACCCAGGGACGCATGCCGCGTTCAGTGTCCGCCGCCAGCGTAAATTGCGAAACCACCAGCACGCTCCCGCCTGCCTGCTGGACGTTCAGATTCATTTTGTCCTTCAGCATCGCTAAAAATGCGGTAGCCCAGCACTCGCTCGCACAGGCGGTTCGCTTTTTGTTCGTCGTCATCCTTTTCGACCCCTAACAACACCAAAAGTCCCGGGCCAATTTCGCCCGTCACCTCGCCCTCCACGCTGACGCTGGCGCGGGTAACGCGCTGGATCAATGCAATCATGGTTGGTCTGCTTCTTTTTCAGCTTTGCTGCTTTTTTAAGTTCGCGGTATTCACCGAGAGTGACAGTTATTTCGGCACCTAGCAAGACGATACACCAGGTCCAGTAAACCCAGAGAAACAAAATGGGGATCACCGCCAGCACGCCATAAATCAGCTGATAGGAAGGGAACATGGTGATATAGAGGGCAAACCCTTTCTTGCCCAGCTCGAACAGCAGTGCCGCGACCAGCGCCCCGATCACCGCATCGCGGTTCGGCACGCGCGTCGTCGGCACAATGCTGTAAAGCAGCCAGAAAGAGAGCCACGATAAAATCAGCGGGAAAATCCGCAGCACATCATCAATCAGGCTGGTGACGCCGGTCACTCGCCCAGCGCAGCGACAGCAGATAGGAGCTGATGGCCAGGCTGGCACCTGCCAGCAGCGGCCCCAGCGTGAGGATCATCCAGTACACCGCAAAGGAGTAAACCATGCGGGCGAACCGGCTTGCTGCGCCAGATAGTGTTCAGCGCCCTGTCGATGGAGTACATCAGCAGCAGCGCGGTGACGATCAGCCCGCACGCCCCCACAGCCGTCATTTTGCTGGAGTTGGCCACAAACTGCTCAATATAGTTCTGAATGACATCCCCGGTTGCCGGGATAAAATTGGCAAAGACAAAATGCCTCAGCTGCATGCTGATGTCCGAAAACATCGGAAAGGCGGCAAACAGCGCGAATATCACGGCGATCAGCGGCACCAGCGAGAGCAACGACACGTAGGCGAGATTACCCGCCAGCGTGGTCATGTTGTCTTCATCAATGCGGTGCCAGAGCAGTTTTAACCACAGGACCACAATACGCATGCGCCGAGTGGCGCAGATGAGTTCGCATGGTCAACGTCAGCATAACTGCTTCGCAAAATAGTCGGGGATCGTCGTTTTCGCCCCTTCGGTCACCAGAATGCTGGCAATACCCAGCTGCGCTGCGCCGCATCAATATTGTCAGCATTGTCATCGAAAAAGATGGCATCGTCGGCAGAAAAGCCTTCAAGTGATAATACTTGCTGATAAATGCGCGCTTCGGGTTTACGCATCCCCATTTCCTGGGAAAGATAGATATGGTCAGCAGCCTGCTGCACTTCCGGATACTGCGTTCGGCCAGTAAGTGGTATGCAGGCGGTTGGTATTCGACAGAACCACCACGCGATGCCCCTGCGCGCGCAACTTGTGCATGATGTCGATAACATCGCTACGCAGAGCGACAAACACCGCCTGCCAGCCGGCGGAGAACTGCTCGTAGCTCAGCGGCATTTCCATCTCTTCACACAGCGCTTTGGCAAAATCCTCGTCGCTGATCTCTCCCCGCTCATGCTGATGGAAAGTCTCGCCCATGGTGAAACTCTGTTTTAACGTCGCCAGCGGCACACGGCTGAAATCGCTCCAGGCGCCCAGCACCCGATTGAAATCGATATCGACAATCACATTACCTAAATCAAAGATATAGAGCATGTCACCTCTCCTTGCCAGCCGTGGAGAATTAACTGTAGCGGTAAAAGGCAAGCCTGAACAGGTACGCTTAGGGGAAATCCGCATTCCGCAAGCGGGGTCTGATTTCGTGCGGGTCGCGCTGCCTCAGACGGCAGGCAAAAAAAAAGCCCCGCGAAGGATATCCGGGGCTCATTGATCAAAAAGAGGAGAAATTTCGCTTACTCTTTGCTGCCGCGCATTGCGCGTTTACGATCGTTCTCGGTCAGGTGACGTTTACGGATACGGATTGACTGCGGCGTCACTTCTACCAGTTCGTCGTCATCGATGAACTCCAGAGCCTGCTCCAGGGTCATCTTAATCGGTGGAACCAGAACCGTTGCTTCGTCAGTACCGGACGCACGCATGTTGGTCAGTTTCTTACCGGTCAGGCAGTTTACGGTCAGGTCGTTAGAACGGCTGTGAATACCGATGATCTGGCCTTCATAAACTTCCGCACCGTGACCCAGGAACAGCTTACCGCGATCCTGCAGGCCGAACAGCGCGAACGCAACCGCTTTACCCTGACCGTTGGAGATCAGTACGCCGTTGTTACGCTGGCCCACTTCGCCCGGACGAACGTCGTCGTAGTGGCTGAAGGTGGAGTACAGCAGACCGGTACCGGAGGTCATGGTCATGAACTCAGAACGGAAGCCGATCAGGCCACGGCTTGGGATCACGTAGTCGAGACGTACGCGGCCTTTGCCATCTGGATTCATGTTTTTCAGGTCGCCTTTACGCTCGCCCAGCGCCTGCATCACAGAACCCTGGTGCTGCTCTTCAACGTCCAGCGTCACGTTTTCGAACGGCTCCTGTTTACGGCCGTCGATTTCGCGGAAGATAACTTTCGGACGGGAAACCGCCATCTCGAAACCTTCACGACGCATGTTTTCGATCAGAACAGACAGGTGCAGCTCACCACGACCGGAAACGCGGAATGCATCAGCGTCTTCGGTTTCTTCAACGCGCAGCGCAACGTTGTGCACCAGCTCTTTGTTCAGGCGGTCAAGGATCTGACGAGAGGTAACGAACTTACCTTCTTTACCACAGAACGGAGAGGTGTTGACGTTGAAGAACATGGTTACGGTTGGTTCATCAACGGACAGGGCCGGCAGCGCTTCCACGTTCTGCGGGTCGCAGATGGTGTCGGAGATGTTCAGTTCGCCCAGACCGGTGATCGCGATGATGTCGCCCGCTTCAGCGATGTCGCTGTCGATACGCTCCAGACCCAGGTGGGTCAGTACTTTACCGACTTTACCGTTACGGGTTTTGCCTTCGCTATCGATGATAGTAACCTGCTGGTTAGGCTTCACTTTACCGCGCTTGATACGACCAATGCCGATTACGCCAACGTAGTTGTTGTAGTCGAGCTGAGAGATCTGCATCTGCAGGGTGCCGTCGAGATCAACGTTTGGTGCAGGAACACGGTCAACAATCGCCTGGTACAGCGGGGTCATGTCTTCGGCCATGTCTTCGTGGTCCAGACCTGCAATACCGTTCAGCGCAGAAGCGTAAACGATAGGGAAGTCCAGCTGCTCGTCGGTCGCGTCGAGGTTAACGAACAGGTCGAAGACCTGGTCAACAACCCAGTCAGGACGCGCGCCAGGGCGGTCAACTTTGTTGATAACAACGATTGGCTTCAGACCATGGGCAAAAGCTTTTTTGGTCACGAAGCGCGTCTGTGGCATTGGGCCATCCATTGCGTCAACGACCAGCAGAACGGAGTCTACCATGGACATTACACGTTCAACTTCACCACCGAAGTCGGCGTGCCCT
This sequence comes from Enterobacterales bacterium, assembly GCA_039593635.1. GTDB lineage: Bacteria > Pseudomonadota > Gammaproteobacteria > Enterobacterales > Enterobacteriaceae > Enterobacter. The sequence continues at coordinate 15,235 of JBCNOW010000015.1, read as the reverse complement.
GGGGTATCAACGATGTTGATACGGTAGTCATTCCATTTGATCGCGGTGTTTTTCGCGAGGATGGTAATCCCACGCTCTTTCTCCAAATCGTTGGAGTCCATCACGCGCTCTGAGTCCGCTTCGGCACGTGCATCAAACGTACCGGATTGCTGCAGCAGCTTGTCAACCAGGGTAGTTTTACCATGGTCAACGTGCGCGATGATGGCGATGTTACGCAAATTTTCGATCACAACTTTGCCTCAGGCATTATAGAAATAGCGCGTTATTGTACACGGATTAATCGCACTACAAAACAGGATCACAAACATCCCCCGCAAACAAGTATTGCAGAGATGCTTTGTGATCGCTTTCACGGAGCGGTAAAAGGGCACTTTAACGTAAATTGCACCAATATGGTGCTCAACGTTCACAATGAAGCACTATACTGGTGCAACAAATCCATCATGGTGCAGCCCTTTTGCACTATGGTGCGCATGATAACGCCTTTTTGGGGTGTTTTAAAAGTTGGCACAGATTTCGCTTTATATATTTTAAGCGAAACTACGACAGTGGCAACAACAGATATTTGAAGACCTCGCCGAGACGGCAGGCAGTAGTCGTGACACATTCCCGGCAACAGAAGTTCCTCGTTACCACGACGACAATGACCAATCCGGGAGAGTTAAGTATGTCCGCTGAACACGTTTTGACGATGCTGAACGAACATGAAGTGAAGTTTGTTGATCTGCGCTTCACCGATACCAAAGGTAAAGAACAGCACGTCACAATCCCTGCTCATCAGGTGAACGCCGAATTCTTTGAAGAAGGCAAAATGTTTGACGGCTCCTCCATTGGTGGCTGGAAAGGCATTAACGAATCCGACATGGTTCTGATGCCGGACGCGACCACCGCGGTCATTGATCCGTTCTTCGAAGAACCAACCCTGATCATCCGCTGCGACATCCTCGAGCCAGGCACGCTGCAGGGCTACGACCGCGACCCGCGCTCCATCGCTAAACGCGCTGAAGAGTACCTGCGTTCTACCGGCATCGCAGACACCGTTCTGTTCGGGCCAGAGCCAGAGTTCTTCCTGTTCGACGACATCCGCTTCGGTGCCTCTATTTCTGGCTCCCACGTGGCTATCGACGACATCGAAGGCGCATGGAACTCTTCCACCAAATACGAAGGTGGTAACAAAGGTCACCGTCCTGGTGTGAAAGGCGGTTACTTCCCTGTTCCTCCGGTCGACTCTGCACAGGACATCCGTTCCACCATGTGTCTGGTGATGGAAGAGATGGGCCTGGTTGTTGAAGCGCACCACCACGAAGTAGCGACTGCTGGTCAGAACGAAGTGGCAACCCGCTTCAACACCATGACCAAAAAAGCGGACGAAATTCAGATCTACAAATACGTTGTGCACAACGTTGCGCACCGCTTCGGTAAAACCGCGACCTTCATGCCGAAACCAATGTTTGGCGACAACGGTTCCGGTATGCACTGCCACATGTCCCTGTCCAAGAACGGTACCAACCTGTTCTCTGGTGACAAATATGCAGGTCTGTCTGAGCAGGCGCTGTACTACATTGGCGGCGTAATCAAACACGCTAAAGCGATCAACGCCCTGGCGAACCCAACCACCAACTCTTACAAGCGTCTGGTCCCAGGCTACGAAGCACCTGTTATGCTGGCTTACTCTGCACGTAACCGTTCTGCTTCTATCCGTATCCCGGTGGTGGCTTCTCCTAAAGCGCGTCGTATCGAAGTGCGCTTCCCGGATCCAGCGGCTAACCCATACCTGTGCTTCGCAGCACTGCTGATGGCCGGTCTGGACGGTATCAAGAACAAGATCCACCCGGGCGAAGCGATGGACAAAAACCTGTACGACCTGCCGCCAGAAGAAGCGAAAGAGATCCCACAGGTTGCGGGTTCTCTGGAAGAAGCCCTGCAGGCGCTGGACGCAGACCGCGAGTTCCTGACTGCGGGTGGCGTATTCACTGATGACGCTATCGATGCCTACATCGCCCTGCGTACTGAAGAGAACGACCGCGTGCGCATGACTCCGCATCCGGTTGAATTCGAACTGTACTACAGCGTTTAAGTTACAACGGGTTTCGCGCCACTCTTCAGGCGCGGCCCCGAAAGCTTTTTTTGTTGCCGTGGAAACTTTCAGCCCATCTCCGGATGGGCTTTTTTCTCCACCAACAACCTGATCTCACGCGCTTTTTACGACGAAAAAGCTATACTGCACTAAATTAGTGCAACCAACTCCAGGAGACTGCTGAATGGCAACTGGCACGCTGCCCGATGCTGGGCAGATCCTCAATTCTTTAATTAACAGTATATTGCTGGTCGACGACGAGCTGGCCGTCCATTACGCCAACCCGGCGGCGCAACAGCTGCTCGCCCAGAGTTCACGCAAACTGTTTGGCACCCCGCTTCCTGAGTTGTTGAGCTATTTTTCGCTGAATATTGGCCTGATGCAGGAAAGCTTGCAGGCCGGCCAGGGGTTTACCGATAACGAAGTGACGCTGGTGATCGACGGGCGCTCGCACATTCTGTCGCTTACCGCGCAACGTCTTCCCGAAGGATTGATCCTGCTGGAAATGGCGCCGATGGATAATCAGCGCCGCCTGAGCCAGGAACAGCTTCAGCATGCGCAGCAAATTGCCGCCCGTGATCTGGTGCGAGGTCTGGCGCATGAAATCAAAAACCCGCTGGGCGGGTTACGCGGCGCGGCGCAGCTGCTTAACCAAAGCGCTGCCCGACCCTGCGCTGGCGGAGTACACCAACGTCATCATTGAGCAGGCCGACCGCCTGCGTAACCTGGTTGATCGTCTTCTTGGGCCGCAGCAGCCCGGAATGCACGTTACCGAAAGCATCCATAAAGTGGCTGAACGGGTGGTGAAGCTCGTGTCGATGGAGCTGCCGGAGAACGTCACGCTGGTGCGTGATTACGACCCCAGCCTGCCGGAACTGGCGCACGACCCGGACCAGATTGAGCAGGTCCTGCTGAATATTGTGCGCAATGCCCTGCAGGCGCTGGGGCCGGAAGGCGGCGAGATTATTTTACGTACCCGTACCGCCTTCCAGCTCACGCTGCACGGCGTGCGCTATCGGCTGGCGGCCCGTATCGACGTTGAGGATAACGGGCCCGGTATTCCGTCGCATCTGCAGGACACCCTGTTCTACCCGATGGTCAGCGGGCGCGAAGGCGGTACCGGGCTGGGATTATCTATCGCCCGCAGTTTGATCGATCAACACTCTGGAAAAATTGAATTTACCAGTTGGCCGGGACATACCGAGTTTTCGGTTTTCCTGCCGATTAAAAAATAAAGGTGACGTTTATGCAACGAGGGATAGTCTGGGTAGTCGATGACGATAGCTCCATCCGTTGGGTGCTTGAACGCGCGCTCACAGGGGCAGGATTAAGCTGCACGACGTTTGAGAGCGGCAGCGAAGTGCTCGACGCACTCACCACCAAAACGCCGGATGTTCTGCTGTCGGATATTCGTATGCCGGGCATGGACGGGCTGGCGCTGTTAAAGCAGATCAAACAACGCCACCCGATGCTTCCGGTCATCATAATGACCGCGCACTCCGATCTGGATGCCGCGGTGAGCGCCTATCAGCAAGGGGCGTTTGATTACCTGCCCAAACCGTTTGATATCGACGAAGCGGTGGCACTGGTTGAGCGTGCGATTAGCCACTACCAGGAGCAGCAACAGCCCCGCCACGCGCCCGATTTTGGGCCAACGACGGACATCATCGGCGAAGCGCCGGCGATGCAGGACGTGTTTCGCATTATTGGCCGTCTGTCCCGCTCGTCCATCAGCGTGTTGATTAACGGGGAATCGGGTACAGGTAAAGAGCTGGTGGCGCATGCGTTACATCGCCACAGCCCGCGGGCAAAAGCGCCGTTTATCGCCCTGAACATGGCGGCGATCCCTAAGGATTTGATTGAGTCCGAGCTGTTCGGCCACGAAAAAGGGGCGTTTACCGGCGCGAATACCATTCGCCAGGGGCGCTTTGAGCAGGCTGACGGCGGCACGCTGTTCCTGGACGAGATCGGCGATATGCCGCTGGACGTTCAAACTCGCCTGCTGCGCGTGCTGGCCGACGGGCAGTTTTACCGCGTGGGCGGCTATGCGCCGGTGAAGGTGGACGTGCGTATTATCGCCGCGACGCACCAGAACCTGGAGCTGCGCGTGCAGGAGGGCAAATTCCGTGAGGATTTATTCCATCGCCTGAATGTGATCCGCGTCCACCTGCCGCCGTTGCGCGAGCGTCGGGAAGATATCCCGCGCCTGGCGCGTCATTTCCTGCAGGTGGCGGCCCGCGAGCTGGGCGTGGAAGCCAAGCAGCTTCACCCGGAAACCGATGCCGCCCTCACCCGTCTGGCGTGGCCGGGCAATGTACGCCAGCTGGAAAACACCTGCCGCTGGCTGACCGTGATGGCCGCCGGACAGGAAGTGTTGATTCAGGATCTCCCTGCCGAACTGTTTGAGGCCACCGCGCCCGAAAGCAGCACCGGGCACGCGCTGCCGGACAGCTGGGCAACGCTGCTGGCGCAGTGGGCCGACCGCGCGCTGCGTTCCGGTCATCAAAACCTGCTGTCTGAAGCGCAGCCTGAGATGGAGCGTACGCTGTTAACTACCGCGCTTCGTCATACGCAGGGCCACAAGCAGGAAGCCGCTCGCCTGTTGGGATGGGGACGCAATACCCTGACGCGCAAGCTGAAAGAGCTGGGAATGGAGTAATATCCGCGCTTGTGTAAAGGTTATTAATTGAGCGCAAATTGCCGTTATTTTGCGCTTTACTGTTCCGATGAGTTTTGTATGATCGTGCCCGGAAATTGGGGGAACCATCATGCTGGAATCATTAGTGACTTTACTGTCGAGCGGAGCAGCTGAAAGCCACACGCCGCAAACCGCTGTTGCTGCGGTATTATGTGCGGCGCTGGTTGGGCTGTTTAGCTAGCAGGTTAAAATGTAAAAGCCGGGTAGCGGCTTCGCCTTACCCGGCTTTGCGCCTTAAATCACCCGTGAAAACTGCTGCATACGCGCCTTCTGGCGCAGATACGCGTCAAAGCACATGCAGATATTACGGATCAACAGACGCCCTTTCGGCGTGACCTCAATCGCGTTTTCTGACACATCCACCAGCCCGTCTTTCGCCAGCGGCGCAATCAGCTTCAGGTCTTCCGCAAAATATTCGCTGAATGTCAGATCCCACTGTGCTTCCACGTCGCTAAAGTCGAGACGGAAGTTGCAGATAAGCGCCTTAATCACATCACGACGAATACAGTCGTCACGGATCAGCGCGATGCCGCGCCACAGCGCGTTGCCGGTTGCATCAACCTGCTGGTAGTAGAGCTTCAGCTCTTTCTGGTTCTGCGCGTAGCAGTCACCAATCATGCTGATGGCAGAGACGCCCATGCCGAGCAGATCGGTATCGCCCTGGGTGGTGTAACCCTGGAAGTTGCGGTGCAGTACCCCTTCGCGCTGGGCAATGGCCAGCTCGTCATCCGGACGGGCAAAGTGATCCATGCCGATAAACTGATAGCCGGCTCCGGTCAGCGAGGTGATGGTTTCCTGCAGGATATCCAGCTTCTGCTGGGCAGAAGGCAGATCCGCATCTTTGATTTTGCGCTGAGCGGCAAACAGCGTCGGCAGGTGCGCATAGTTAAAGACGCTGAGGCGGTCCGGGTTGAGCTGCAACCACGCGCTTCAGCGTAAAGGCGAAGCTCTCCGGCGTCTGCTTTGGCAGGCCGTAAATCAGGTCGATATTGGTTGAGGTGAAACCCAATGTCACGCGCATGGTTGAGTAAGGCGAAGATAAACTCTTCGTCCTGCTCGCGGTTGACCAGACGCTGAACCTCTTTGTTGAAATCCTGCACGCCCATGCTCAGGCGGTTGAAGCCTTCCGCGCGTAAATGATCCAGCACATCCAGTTCAATTTCACGCGGATCGACTTCGATCGAGATTTCTGCGTCGTCATTGAAATCGAAATTTCCGCGCAGCAGCGCCATCAGGCGGCTGATTTGCGCTTTATTCAGATAGGTTGGCGTACCGCCGCCCCAGTGCAGCTGGCTGACGTGACGGCCGGCAAACAGCGGCGCGCGGTGAGCGAATTTCCTGTTCCAGCGCATCCAGATATTGATCGGCCTTATGCTGCTGGCGGGTCACGATTTTATTGCAGCCGCAGAAGTAGCAGAGCTTATGGCAGAACGGAATATGGACGTAGAGCGACAGCGGGCGCTCAGGATAGCGCGCAACGGCCTGCTGAAAATCCGCCCTCGCCGAAGGCATCGGAGAACTCCAGCGCGGTGGGGTATGACGTATAACGCGGCCCGGAATAGTTATATTTCTGGATCAGGGCCAAATCCCAGTCGATAGTTGGTGCTGACATGCTCACTCCTTCCGTTGGTGTCGCGTTCGTATACGGCGGCCCGTTCTGGCCCCATCGCGGCGACCAAGCGCTCGGGCGGAACGCCGCCGTAAGCGCGATTTCCGCCGCGACAACCGCCGTAGTTTAACGAATAACCACACCAGATAACATATAACCGGAAGGGTTATAAGACCAGGCCAAAACATAGGTGAATACCTGTTTAGCGCGGCATGCGCAAAGCCGCATGCCGATCAAAAATGGCGGTTAGTTTCCACCCTTCAGAAGACGCATCATATCTTCCTGCTTTTCGTCTTCTTCTTCGTCGTCTTCGTCATCGTAAGACAGACCAGCGTTTCTGCATCAGCTCATCAATGCGGTCCAGTTTGGCATCCACCCATGACTGCTCTTCTGCGGTCAGGGTTTCACCCTCTTCAAGACGTTCCAGCAGCGCGTCCAGGCGCTCATCGTTCTCCAGCATATCCAGCTCAGCCTGCGGTGAAAGCATAGGTTTCTCGCTCTTTGGGCTTTGTGCTTGCCACTTTGTTCCCGGGCAGGGTTTGCCGTCACGCCACCAGCGCGAATGGGAGTTTTACTGCCGATACGAGGATCTTTCTGCTGCTTGCTTTTTGCAGAAGCGCCCGCTGCACCACCGCCACCGTTTGCACGGCTACCCGCAGCATGGCCGCGATGTTTTTTATCGCGTTTGCGATCGCGCGCTTCCTGGTTCAGTTCTTCGCGCGTTTTGCGGCGTGCTTTTGCAGGGCGTTTAGCGCCCGCAGCGGAGGTTGGTTTTTTCATGATGTTTTATCTTTAAGTCGTTTTCTTCAGTATAGAATTGCGGCGAAATCTAGCAGAAAGCAAGCAAAGAAAAAAGGCGACAGAGCAATCTGTCGCCTTTTTTCGCACCTTCATACGAAGGAAACACGCGTCAAATCCTTTACGGCTCACAACGTCCCGGTTGCTCCATCGCCACATCGCTCCCTGCGAGTAATCCCTGTCCCTGTCCGATTCCTGCCTGAATCGCTCTCCTGCCATGCTCGCGGTCATCCCCGACGCTCCTGAGCTCATCATCCTGATGGGTGCTGCCGTGCACTGACAACAAATGTAGACCAAATTCAGCTCAAACTGAACAAGTAACGAAACGGTCCAAATTTAGAGCGGTCTTTTTCAGACAATTAACCGAAAATAAGCAAATGAAAATAAACAGTATTATAGAGCAACCTGAACGTTGCACCTGAATTCGTCTGAAATCTCTGGTAGCAACATTAGCGGCGATCTCTCACAAAACTGGCGCGCTTAAGGCTTACGCCTGCTCGGCCGCAAAAAAAAAAAGCCTTTTGCCCGCATTCAGGTATAATCCCCCCAGATTACCCGATCATTCTGCTGGACGTCGAGACACGTGACTACCTGGAACTACCAACAGACGCATTTTGTCACCAGTGCGCCCGATATTCGCCACCTGCCTTCTGATACCGGCATTGAAGTGGCCTTTGCTGGCCGCTCAAATGCGGGGAAATCCAGCGCGCTGAATACGCTGACCAATCAGAAGAACCTGGCGCGTACCTCAAAAACACCTGGCCGTACCCAGCTGATTAACCTGTTTGAAGTGGCTGAAGGCAAACGCCTGGTCGACTTGCCGGGTTACGGTTACGCGCAGGTGCCGGAAGAGATGAAGCTCAAATGGCAGCGTGCGCTGGGTGAATACCTGGAAAAACGCCAGGGGCCTGAAAGGTCTGGTGGTGCTGATGGACATTCGCCATCCGCTAAAAGATCTCGATCAGCAGATGATCGACTGGGCTGTAGCAAGCGATATTGCGGTTCTGGTGCTGCTGACCAAAGCCGATAAGCTGGCAAGCGGCGCGCGTAAAGCGCAGGTGAATATGGTTCGCGAAGCAGTGCTGGCCTTTAACGGCGATGTACAGGTAGAGCCGCTTCTCTTCGCTGAAAAAACAGGGCGTGGATAAACTGCGTCAGAAGCTCGATAGCTGGTTTAACGAGCTGACACCGGCGACAGGAAGCCGACGCGAAGCGCGCAGAGTAACGCCAGAGCGCGGCATTTCCGTCCGCGCTTTTTTTTGTCTGAAATTTTCTTTGCCGCAATAAAAAACGCCCCAGTCATTACTGACTGGGGCGGCTAAAATATTCAGCCAAATCCGATTACGTGAAGTAAAAGGTCTGAAAGATAGAACATCTTACCTCTGTACCCTACGCCGATAACTCTACCCCTTTTTTTGCTGTAGAAAAAGCACTTTTTGTAGTTTTTTTTCATTCTTTACATAGGGAATTTTACCAGCTTCGTCACAAAATCGCGCGATGGTTATGTTGCTTAATTACCAAAAAAACGCGTTACGCCGATAAGCAGTTGCTTAACCTGAACCGGCGGACCGGCGAACCGGCCCCCCCGCCCCGCGGGCGGGCAACAGGCCCTTAGTGCGCCTGATCCCAGTTTTCACCACTTCCCACTTCCACCAGCAACGGCACATCCAGCGTCATGCTGCTTTCCATCAGTTCGTGGATCTTCTTCGACACGCTGATCGAGATCGTCTTTGTGGACTTCAAACACCAGTTCATCGTGTACCTGCATGATCATTTTCACGCGCGGTCACTCTTCTCCTTCAGCAGCCAGGCATCCACGGCGATCATGGCGCGCTTGATGATGTCCGCCGCGGTTCCCTGCATCGGGGCGTTGATCGCCGCACGCTCTGCACCTGCACGGCGGGCCGCATTGCTGGATTTGATGTCCGGGAGATAGAGACGACGGCCATCCAGGGTTTCAACGTAACCTTTCTCTTTCGCCTGCGCGCGGGTACGCGTTCCATATACTCCAGCACGCCCGGATAACGCTCAAAGTAGAGATCCATATACTTCTGCGACTCTTTACGCGGAATATTGAGCTGGCGTGAAAAACCAAAGGCGCTCATGCCGTAAATCAGACCGAAGTTGATTGCTTTCGCACTGCGGCGCTGTTCGTTGGTCACGCTTTCCAGCGGCAAACCAAAGACTTCGGCCGCGGTCGCCCGGTGGATATCCTTACCTTCCGCAAATGCCGTCAGCAGGCCTTTGTCACGCGACAGGTGCGCCATAATGCGCAGTTCGATTTGCGAGTAGTCAGCCGAGACAATCAGATAATCCGCGCGGGCAATAAACGCCTGACGAATGCGGCGCCCCTCTTCATTACGCACCGGGATGTTCTGCAGGTTAGGATCGGTTGAGGAGAGACGTCCGGTGGCCGCCACCGCCTGATGATACGAGGTGTGCACGCGACCCGTTTTCGGATTGATCATCAGCGGCAGCTTGTCGGTGTAGGTAGACTTCAGCTTCGCCAGACCACGGTACTCCAGAATCACTTTTGGCAGCGGGTAATCCAGCGCCAGCTCTTCCAGCACCTCTTCAGAGGTTGATGGCGCGCCGCCCGGCGTTTTCTTCAGCGGCTTGATCCCCTGCTTTTCAAACAGAATGGTTTGCAGCTGCTTCGGTGGAGGAGAGGTTAAACGGCTCGCCTGCAAGCTCGTGCGCTTTCTGCTCCAGCTCGGTCAGACGCTGCGCCAGCTCCCCCGAGTGGTTATGCAGCACCGTTGGGATCGATTTTCACGCCGTTACGTTCAATGCGGGACAGCACGGGCACCAGCGGCATCTCAATATGCTGGAACACGTTCAGCGGACCGGCTTCCTGCTGCAGCTTTGGCCACATCTTCAGGTGCAGCTGCAGCGTGACGTCAGCATCTTCCGCCGCGTAGCGCCCCGCCTCCTCAAGAGCGATCTGGTTAAAGGTGAGCTGATTTTTACCTTTACCGGCAATCTCTTCGAAAGTGATGGTTTTGTGCTTGAGCCAGCGGTCAGACAGGGAGTCCATATCATGACGGCCCGCGACGCTGTCCAGAATGTAAGATTCGAGCATGGTGTCGAAGGCGATCCCGCGCAGCTCAATGCCGTAGTTTTGCAGAATACCGCGGTCGTACTTCAGGTTTTGCCCGACCTTAGCGCCTTTTCTGTCTTCCAGAATCGGCTTCAGCAGCTCAAGCACCGCTCGCGGCGCGATCCAGCTGCGGTCGGCGCATCCAGGTAGTCATGCGCCACCGGAACGTAAGCGGCCACGCCCGGCTCTGTCGCGAAGGACAAGGCCCACCATATTGGCGGTGAGGTTATCGAGGCTGTCGGTTTCCGTGTCAAAGGCAAACACCGGCGCTTTTTTCAGTTTCTCGATCCAGGCGACCAGCTGTCGACTCTTCAAGAATGGTTTCGTAGTTGTCGAAGGAGAGCACGCTGACCGTCTTCCGCCTTCCCGGCATCAACGACGGCGTCTCATCCGGCAGTCGACCTTTCTGCGCCTGGGTTTGGCCCCTTTTGCCTGCAGCCATTTACCGGCTTCCACGTCAGTGGTCCAGCGCTTGAATTCGTATTTCTTAAACAGGCTCAGCAGGTCGTCAGCGGAAGGCTGTTGCACTTCCAGCTGCTCACAGGCCAGCTCCAGTTCCACATCGGTTTTGATGGTCGCCAGCTTATAGGAGAGATAAGCCACCTCTTTATTCTCCTCCAGCTTCCCGGCCATGGTTTTTGCGCCACGGAAGGAGAGCCCGGCGATTTTGTCTGATTCCGCGTAGAGCGTATCCAGACCACCCAGCCCCTGAAGCAGCGCCTGCGCGGTTTTCTCACCCACGCCCGGAACGCCCGGGATGTTATCCGAGGAGTCACCCATCAACGCGAGGAAGTCGATAATCAGCTCTGGCGGCACGCCATATTTAGTGCCACGACCTCTTCCGGCCCCAGAATGGTGTTGGTCATGGTGTTAATCAGGGTGATACCCGGCGTCACCAGCTGCGCCATATCTTTATCGCCGGTGCTGATCAGCACCGGACGGCCCATTTTTTCGGCTTCACGCGCCAGCGTGCCGATGACGTCATCGGCTTCCACGCCAGAAACCGCCAGCAGCGGCAGGCCCATCGCTTTCACCATGGCGTGCAGCGGCTCAATCTGCGCACGCAGATCGTCAGGCATTGGCGGACGATGGGATTTGTAATGTTCAAACAGCTCATCGCGGAAGGTTTTGCCTTTCGCATCAAATACGACAGCCGCATGGGTGGGCTGATACTGCAGGATCAGGCTGCGCAGCATGTTCAGCACGCCGTACATGGCGCCGGTAGGTTCCCCTGCGCTATTGGTCAGAGGAGGAAACGCATGATATGCCCGATACAGGTAAGAAGAGCCGTCGACGAGAATAAGAGGGTTTTCTGCAATTTGCGCCATAGGTTTGTATTTTCTTCGTTGCGATAATCAGGGTTATAAGGATGCCACAACCAGCGAACAATGTTGAAGTAACAGCAGAAAGTGAGGATCTTTTTCGCGGTTACGCGGCGCGGATCGCAAGGATCATCTTGTGGATAACTTTGTGCGTAAAATTCATAACGTATTGTTATTTACGTTAATTGCAATCATTTTACGATTAAAATACTTTTACAATCAGTCAGTTATAATATTGCCGTGATACGAAACACCTTTTTAAAAAGGCGATCGTCTATGTGGATATTAAGCGAAAGGGTAATCAAAAACGCTGGCGGTGAGGGATGAATGGCTCAGTGAATTAAGGATGTGGTGTGGGTTGGTTTCACTGTAGCGGCGGGTGATAACCGCGCCGCTACAGCATAAGCCATCGCGTTTTCAGCGCTTAATTACTTTTTCTCAACCAGGAATTTCACGACGTTGGCATAATCCGCCACGAAGTTATCCATTGAGCTGGTGTCCAGGCCGCCGTTGTTAACCATGTATTTGCCGTTAACGAAAATCGCCGGTACGCCCTGCAAATTAACATCCGAAGCCGCTTTCTGCTGCTGTGCAACCAGTGCCTTCACGGCGAAGCTGTTCCACGCTGCATCGTAATCTTCAGAGGTAATACCCGCTGCTTTAATGAAGGTTTCTTTCAGGCTGGCTGCGTCGGTAATGGTCTGGGTCTTCTGGATGCCGTCGAAAATCGGTGCGGTCACTTTATCTTCCACACCCAGCGCCATTGCCACTGCCCACGCATGCGTGACCACCGGACCGAAGTCGCCGCCGAGGAAATCAACGTGATATTTGGTCACTTTAGTGTCCGCTGGAAGATTCTTTCTTACCGCATCGCTGACGTGGTAAATGCGTTCAAACTGGTAGCAGTGCGGGCAGAAGAAGGAGAAGAATTCCATGACCTGCGGCTCACCGGCGACCGGTTTTGGCAGCGTAACGTACTGTTTACCGTCGTTGAACTGTGCCGCTGAGGCGCTAAATGCCAGCATCAAACCTACCAGCGCAAACCAAATCTTTTTCATCGTGAGAACATCTCCTGAGTACTTCATTAAAATTGCGGGCTAAGCTGTAACGGCGGTTCGTGTAACAGCCTTTCCTGCTCGATAAATAGTGCAATCTGCCGGCGCCAGAAGTCCTCATCGGTCATCCAGGGGAAGGCGCGCGGAAAAGCGGGATCCTGCCAGCGGCGTACCACCCAGGCCAGATAATAAACCATGCGCATGGCGCGTAAAGACTCAATCAGTGTCAATTCGTGTAAATCGAAATCACCAAATTCGTTATACGCTTCCAGCAAAATATCCCACTGGATCAATTGCTCCTGACGGCTGCCGTTGACCAGCATCCACAAATCCTGCACAGCCGGGCCCGTGCGCGCGTCATCGAGATCGACAAACATCGGCCCATCGCGCCACAGAATATTGCCGGGATGGCAGTCACCGTGCAGTCGGAGAGGTTGCCACTGGCTATGCCAGCTCTGCTGCAGCGTGGCGCTGAGTTTATCTAACGCCTTCAGTAGCGCATCCTTCAGCGAGGCGGGCACCAGCGTGCTCTGTTCCAGCTGCAGACGTGGCTCAACCACATACTCCTGCAGGCCCAGAGTGGGCCGCTGGCGGAACGGGCTGTGGCGTCCCGTTTGATGGATACGGCCAAGGAAACGACCTACCCACTCCATCTGCTCTTCATTGTCGGTTTCATACTGCCGGCCACCGAGGCTGGGAAACACCGCGAACATAAAGCCAGCGTGCTGATTGAGCGTAGTGCCCTGTAGCGCCAGCGGTGCGGCAACCGGCACTTCATCGTCCAGCAGATCCTGAGCAAACCGATGCTCTTCAGCGATCTGCGCGGCGCTCCAGCGCTGCGGACGATAGAACTTAGCGACATAGCGTCGCTTATCCTCATCGCTGAACTGATAGACGCGGTTTTCGTAGCTGTTCAGGGCGGTTAAGCCGGACTCGACCCGCAGACCGGCATCCCAGAGCGCATCGAGGATGACGTCGGGATTCAGCGTCTGAAAATTAAAAGCCTGGTCTTCTCCGCTCATCCGAAATTGTGCCAATGATCAGGTTACCATCTTGTGGCGATTGAACGGCGCAAGGATAACACTACTCATCATCCTTGATCACACCGCGCGCACGTAATAGCGCGCTTTTGAAGTCCACTTCATAATCTTTCTTCAGACCCGGGATCACAGCCTGACTACCGGCATCACGCATTTTGAGATGGTAAATCAATACGTCATCGCTTAATTCACTTAATGGGCCACTGAAACCTGATTCCTGCGCCAGTTTTTGTAAAAATGCCAGCAGGTTGAGATCGGGTTCTTGCTGCCAGGCAGGCTGCAGCAGTTCGAGCAGTTCATTGAGTCGGTGATATTTCATCATTGATTCCTTTGCGCAGGTGGTTCGCTACCGCGAGTTAAGTATCGTCCAGAATAAACAGGGAGACGAAGATGACCGCATTTACCGGTGTGATCCTCGCAGGCGGGCAAGGCAGCCGTATGGGAGGTCAGGATAAGGGCTTGCTGCCATTACAGGGCAAACCGCTTTATCAGCACGTTCTGCAGCGTTTACAGCCGCAGGTCAATATTGTGTTGATTAGCGCCAACCGTAACATTGATCGTTATCAGGCAAGTGGTTGTCAGGTAATTCGTGATTCGCTGCCTGATTATCCCGGTCCGCTGGCAGGCATGCTCAGCGGCCTGCGGCACAGCCAGACCGAATGGGTGGCGTTTTGCGCCTGTGATACGCCGTGGCTACCGCAGGATTTTGTTGCACGGCTGTGGCAGCAGCGTGGTGCAGCCGCCGCCGTGTGGGTGACATCGGGTCAGCGTGATCATCCGGCGCTGGCCCTGGTGCATCGTGCGCTGGCCGATGATCTGGAAGCGTGGCTGCTGCGCGGAGAACGCCGTCTGATGCAGTTTATGCGTGAACATGGCGGACACGGCGTACTGTTTGATGATGATGAAGCCCCCTTCCGCAATATCAATACGCCTGACGATTTGGTTAACGAGGAAAGTGCGTGATGAGTGTGCCGTTACTTGCGGTGGTGGGCTGGAGTGGCACCGGGAAAACCACCCTGCTTACAACAGCTGATACCCGCTACTGTGTGCGCAGAGGCATTCGCCCCGGGCTGATCAAACATACCCACCACAATATGGATGTCGATAAGCCGGGAAAAGACAGCTATGAGCTGCGTAAAGCGGGTGCCGCGCAAACGATGGTGGCAAGCGATCAGCGCTGGGCGTTGATGACGGAAACGCCGATGCAGCACCGCTGGATCTCGCGTATCTGGTCAGCCGGATGGATCATTCCACGCTGGATCTGGTGCTGGTTGAGGGGTTTAAGCATGAGGCAGTTGCAAAGATCCGCTGTTAAGTGAGCCGGCGCGGCGTTAAGGGGGAAATTGATGAATTGCTGGACGACTGGGTGATTGCGGTGGCCAGGGATGTAGCGTTAGCGCTTGAGGTTCCGGTGCTGGATTTAAATGATGTGGATGAGGATTGCAGAGTTTATTGTGGAGTGGCTAAAAACCGCTAATCACGCGGTTTTTAGCGGGAAATTTGCCGGAGTACGGACGTAAAAAAGCCCCGGACTCT